>NZ_WLYI01000026.1 GCF_009707515.1 Pseudomonas karstica
GGTGGGCTGGAATCGATGGCGCGTTTATGGCGCAGGCCTGGGGCCGGTGGGGGATTTAACCCTGTCGGGTCATACTGAGGAACAGAAGAGGAGGGGCTGATTTGCATGGCAGGACCTCAGGACGCATAGCGTATGGACGGAGTTTTGGATCGTCCGTTTGTGTGGTCGCATGCGTGGGAAGAGTTCCAGTTGTTATGTAGGATGGCTGTACCTGCAACACGTCTGGTCAGGGGCTGAACGGTGCCTGAACAATTTGCGTCAGGGCGCACGGAGCCTTGAACCGATCGTTTATGATCGATTCAAACGCCTGTCATTTTTTCCTACGAGCCTGAACGATGAATCAGAACGCTGAGTACTCTGCGGTCAACGACGCGGTGCGTGGGCAATTTTTTCGCCGAACCTGGGCGATGATCACGCCCTATTGGCGCAGCGAAGAGAAGGGCAAGGCTTGGTTGTTGTTGGCGGCGGTGATCGGCCTGTCGCTGTTCAGCGTGGCCATTTCCGTGTGGATCAACCACTGGTACAAGGACTTCTACAACGCCCTGGAGAGGAAGGACACTGCTGCCTTCTGGCAACTGATCGGCTATTTCGGCGGGATCGCCGCCGTGGCCATTCTCGGTGCGGTATACCGTCTATACCTGACCCAGATGCTGACCATCCGTTGGCGGGCCTGGCTCACCGAAAAGCACTTCGCGCGCTGGCTCGCCGACAAAAACTACTACCAGTTGGAGCAGGGCGGCTACACCGATAACCCGGACCAGCGGATTTCCGAAGACCTCAACAACTTCACCTCCAGTACCTTGGGCCTAGGGCTTGGGTTGCTGCGCAACGTGGTCAGCCTGGTATCGTTCTCGATCATCCTGTGGGGCGTGTCGGGCAGCATCGAAGTGTTCGGTATTACCATCCCCGGCTACATGTTCTGGTGTGCACTGGTCTACGCGGGCGTGGGCAGTTGGCTGACTCATTTGATTGGCCGTCGCTTGATCGGCTTGAGCAATCAACAGCAACGCTTTGAAGCCGACTTGCGTTTCTCCATGGTGCGGGTACGCGAGAACGCTGAAAGCATTGCCCTGTACAACGGCGAGCCGAACGAAAATCAGCGTTTGAGCGCGCGGTTCGGCAAGGTCTGGCATAACTTCTGGGACATCATGAAGGTGTCCAAGCGCCTGACGTTCTTCACCGCCGGTTACAGCCAGATCGCGATTATCTTCCCGTTTATTGTCGCCGCGCCGCGTTACTTCACTGGCAAGATCGAGCTGGGTGAGTTGATGCAGATCAACTCTGCGTTCGGCAACGTGCAAGAGAACTTCAGCTGGTTTATTAACGCGTATTCGGACCTGGCCGGCTGGCGTGCTACCAGTGATCGTCTGCTGAGCTTCCATCAGGCCATGAGCGAAAATGAACAGCGCCCAGCGGCCATCGATGTGCGCGCGCAGGGCGAGCGCCTGGTGGTGCAGGGTTTGGGCATGAGCCTGGCCGATGGCCGCCACTTGCTGATCGATGGCAACATGATCGTGGATCCGGGACAACGCTTGATGCTCAGCGGCCGTTCCGGCAGTGGCAAAAGTACCTTGCTGCGTGCGATGGGCCATCTGTGGCCGGCGGGGCACGGCAGTATCCGCCTGCCGGCGGCGCGTTACCTGTTCCTGCCGCAGAAGCCTTATTTGCCGATTGGTACGCTGAAAACTGTGTTGAGTTATCCACAGGACGATAGCGTTTATCCGGCGCAACGTTACGCGCAGGTGCTGGAGACCTGCCGCTTGCCGCAGTTGGTCAGCCGACTGGATGAAGCCAACCATTGGCAACGCATGCTTTCGCCGGGAGAACAGCAACGCCTGGCCTTTGCTCGTGCATTGTTGTTCGCACCGCAATGGCTGTACATGGATGAAGCCACCTCGGCCATGGATGAAGAGGATGAAGCGATGCTGTATCAAGCGCTGATCGATGAATTGCCTGGCCTGAGCATCGTCAGCGTCGGCCATCGTAGTAGCCTCAAGCGCTTCCATGAGCGGCATGTGCGAATCGAGAACGGTCAGTTGCAAGAACAACCGGTATCCTGAAATTGGAAGCGGGCAAGCCGGGCTGCCGGCTCCCATAAGCCTGAGCGGTGAATGACCGATCAGGCACCCAACAAAAAGCCCGACTGATCATTGATCAGTCGGGCTTTTTAATCTCGCTTGAAGTGATATTACTTCTTCAATCCGTAATGCTTATCCAGCATGCCGGGGGCGTTCGGCGTTTTTGGCGCGTAGTCCCGAGGCGGTTCCTGATCCTCGCGTGGCGGGGTCAGGCGTTCCCGTGGCGCTTGTACCGCATCGGAATGCAGCGCGGCCAGGAGACGCTGGCGGGTGATGTCGTCCAGGGCCAGGCGGTTGGCACCCTCGGCGAGATGATCCTGTACTTCCTGATAGCTCTGAGTGAGCTTTTTCACCAGGGTCGCGGTGCTGTTGAAGTGGGTAACAACCTCGTTCTGATAACTGTCAAAACGTTCCTGAATGTCATCCAGCTGACGTTGCGTGCGGTTAGGCGCGGCATTCGGCAGCAGGCGAGCAACCAGGAATCCAATGGCGACACCGGCAACCAGGGCAAGAGTCGGCAGTAACCAAACTAAGAGCGAGTGTTCCACGAGTCCTTCCTCTATAAACGGCTTTGCTTTACGTTAACGGCTCGGACCTGCGCTGTATACCGCGATTAAGCTCGCAATGATGCAATGCACAGACTTTGTAGCTAGACGAGTCGACCCCATGAGAGGTCACGGAGTTCCTTCCTTGCTGATGCGTGAAACCCCCGTTTTGATCGATGGCCCGGTAGGCCAACTGGAAGCCCTGTACCTGGATCACCCCGAGCCACGTGGCCTGGCGCTGATCTGTCACCCTAATCCGGTGCAGGGCGGAACCATGCTCAATAAAGTGGTCTCGACTCTGCAGCGCACCGCCCGCGACGCTGGTCTGGTCACCTTGCGTTTCAATTATCGCGGTGTGGGTGCCAGCGCCGGAGTTCACGATATGAGCAGCGGCGAAGTGGATGACGCCGAAGCAGCTGTCACCTGGCTGCGTGAAAAGCACCCCAAGCTGCCCATCACCTTGCTGGGGTTTTCCTTCGGTGGATTTGTTGCAGCAAGTCTCGGCGGGCGCCTGGAAGCCAAGGGTGAAAAACTGGCGCACCTGTTCATGGTTGCTGCTGCGGTCATGCGCCTGCGGGATCAGGACGTGCTGCCGCAGAACTGCCCACTGACGCTGATCCAGCCGGAAACCGACGAAGTGGTCGACCCACAGATTGTCTACGACTGGTCGGCGGCTTTGAATCGCCCCCATACGCTTCTGAAAGTGGCAGAATGCGGCCACTTTTTTCATGGCAAGCTCACCGATCTCAAGGATCTTGTGCTGCCGCGCCTTTCGAATTGATAGCAGTCTGATAAGCGATTACCCATGACGACTCGTACCCGCATCCTTACCGGCATCACCACCACCGGCACGCCTCACCTGGGCAACTACGCAGGCGCCATCCGCCCGGCGATCCTTGCCAGCCAGGACACCAACGCCGACTCCTTCTATTTCCTGGCCGACTACCACGCCCTGATCAAATGCGATGACCCGCTGCGCATCCAGCGCTCGCGTATGGAAATCGCCGCGACCTGGCTGGCCGGTGGACTGGATGTGAATCGGGTGACCTTTTACCGTCAGTCGGATATCCCTGAAATCCCCGAGTTGACCTGGCTGCTGACCTGCGTCGCGGCCAAGGGCCTGCTCAACCGTGCCCACGCCTACAAGGCTTCGGTGGACAAGAACCTGGAAAACGGCGAAGACCCGGATGCCGGGATCACCATGGGCCTGTACAGCTACCCGGTGCTGATGGCAGCGGACATCCTGATGTTCAACGCCCACAAGGTGCCGGTGGGCCGTGACCAGATCCAGCACGTGGAAATGGCTCGTGACATCGGCCAGCGCTTCAACCACTTGTTCGGCAATGGCAAGGAGTTCTTCACCATGCCGCAAGCGCTGATTGAAGAAAGCGTTGCCACCTTGCCGGGCCTTGATGGCCGCAAGATGTCCAAGAGCTACGACAACACCATCCCGTTGTTCACCAGCGCCAAGGACATGAAAGACGCCATCTCGCGGATCGTCACCGACTCCCGCGCTCCGGGCGAAGCCAAGGACCCGGATAACTCGCACCTGTTTACCCTGTACCAGGCGTTTGCCACCAAGACCCAGGAAGAACAATTGCGCGGCGAACTGTTGCAAGGCCTGGGTTGGGGCGAGGCGAAGAGCCGTCTGTTCCAATTGCTGGACGATCAACTGGGCGAAGCCCGCGAGCGTTACCACCAGTTGATGTCCCGCCCTTCGGACATGGAAGACCTGCTGCAGATCGGTGCCAGGAAAGCTCGCGCGGTGGCTGCCCCATTCCTCGCCGAGTTGCGCGAGGCGGTAGGCCTGCGTTCGTTCGTCAATCAGGCTGCCGTCGCTGCCAGCACCAAGAAAAAGGCGGCGAAAGCCGCACGCTTTGTCAGCTTCCGCGAAGACGATGGCAGCTTCCGTTTCCGCCTGCTGGCGGCCGACGGCGAGCAACTGTTGCTGTCACGCAATTTTGCCGATGGCAAAGCAGCGGGGGCCGTGACCAAGCAACTGCAGTCGGGCGAAGCGCTGGATGTGCGCAGCGAAGCGCTGGGCTTCAGTGTCTGGCTGCAAGGTGCGGTCGTGGCCGACAGCCCGGCATTCGCTGACAGCGCCGCACGGGATACCGCCATCGAAGCCTTGCGCGTCGCGTTGACCCCACTCGAGGATTAACCCGACCAAGGGTTGATTGCCATTCTCCGGGGCCGTCGTTACAGTGACGGCCCGTTTTTGTTGCCTTGCTAACGAATTATGACGCCCCTAGAACGATATCAAGCTGATCTGAAACGCCCAGAATTCTTCCATGATGCTTCCCAGGAAACGGCGGTGCGTCATTTGCAGCGCCTGTATGACGACCTGGTCCAGGCTTCGCAGAACAAGCCTGGGATGTTCAGCAAGCTGTTTGGCAAGAAAGACCATGCGCCGGTCAAGGGCCTGTATTTTTGGGGTGGCGTGGGCCGAGGCAAGACTTACCTGGTGGACACCTTCTTCGAAGCGTTGCCGTTCAAGGAAAAGGTCCGCACTCACTTCCACCGCTTCATGAAGCGTGTGCACGAAGAGATGAAGACTTTGCCGGGCGAGAAAAACCCGCTGACCATCATCGCCAAGCGCTTCTCCGAAGAGGCGCGGGTGATCTGTTTCGATGAGTTTTTCGTTTCCGACATCACCGACGCCATGATCCTCGGCACGCTGATGGAAGAATTGTTCAAGAACGGCGTGACCCTGGTCGCTACCTCGAACATCGTGCCGGACGGGCTATACAAGGATGGTCTGCAACGGGCGCGTTTCCTGCCGGCCATTGCGCTGATCAAGCAGAACACCGACATCGTCAACGTCGACAGCGGCGTCGACTACCGCCTGCGCCACCTCGAGCAAGCAGAACTGTTCCACTTTCCGCTCGACGAGGCCGCTCAGGACAGTCTGCGTAAAAGCTTCCGCGCCCTGACGCCGGAATGCACCCAGGCTGTGGAAAACGATGTGCTGATCATCGAAAACCGCGAAATCCGTGCCTTGCGTACTTGTGACGATGTGGCTTGGTTCGACTTCCGCGAACTGTGCGACGGCCCTCGTAGCCAGAACGACTACATCGAATTGGGCAAGATCTTCCACGCTGTGATCTTGAGCGGTGTCGAGCAAATGAGCGTCACTACTGACGACATCGCCCGGCGCTTTATCAATATGGTCGATGAGTTTTACGACCGTAATGTCAAGTTGATCATCTCGGCCGAAGTCGAACTCAAGGACCTCTACACCGGTGGTCGCTTGAACTTCGAGTTCCAGCGGACCTTGAGTCGTCTGCTGGAAATGCAATCCCACGAGTTCCTGTCGCGGGCGCACAAACCCTAGTCGTACGATCGTTCCCACGCCCTGCGTGGGAACGATCAGGCCCTATTTATGCCGCCTGCTGGAATTGCTGGCGATACTGGTTCGGCGACAATTCCGTGTGCTGCCTGAACAGGCGCGCAAAGAAACTCGCATCGTCGTAACCCACCTCGTAACTGATGGTCTTGATGCTCTTGCGGCTGCCGGAAAGCAGGCCCTTGGCCGTCTCGATGCGCAGGCGTTGCAGGTAATGCAGTGGCTTGTCGCCGGTGGCGGTCTGGAAGCGGCGCATGAAGTTGCGGATGCTCATGCCGTGTTCCCGGGCGACGTCTTCGAAGCGGAATTTGTCGGCGAAGTGCTCTTCGAGCCAGTGCTGGATTTGCAGGATGATCACGTCCTGATGCAGTTTTTGGCCGCCGAAGCCGATGCGCCCGGGCGCGTAGTTGCGCTGCACCTCATAAAGAATGTCACGGGCCACGGCCTGGGCGATGTTGGCGCCGCAGAAGCGTTCGATCAAATAAATGTAGAGATCGCACGCCGAGGTAGTGCCGCCGGCGCAGTACAGGTTGTCGGCGTCGGTCAGATGCTTGTCCTGATTGAGTTGCACCTTGGGGAAGCGTTCGCTGAAGGCGTTGAAAAAGCGCCAGTAGGTGGTCGCCTCCTTGCCATCGAGCAGGCCCGCTTCAGCGAGCCAGAACACCCCGGTGGCTTCGCCGCAGAGTACGGCGCCACGGGCATGCTGCTCCCGTAGCCAAGGCAGGACTTGTGGATAGCGGATGCACAGGGCCTCGAAGTCGTCCCAGAAAGCCGGCAGGACGATGATGTCGGCGTTTTCCAGCCCGCCATCCACCGGCATGATCACATCGCTGAAGCTGCAGACGGGCTGCCCGTCGGGGCTGACCAGGCGTGTTTCAAAGGCCGGTGTAAGGCCCAGTCCTTGTTGTTTGCCGTAGCGCAGGCTAGCGAGGTGGAAAAAATCCTTGGCTTGCATGAGGGTTGAAGCAAACACCCGATCAATGGCCAAAATGCTGACGCGCCGCAAGGGCGTGGAGATTTGGTTGGACATAATTTCAATTATTCTTATAGGGGAAAGTGGTCACCAGACGGCTGGATCGTCTTATTTTTTGTCGCATGTGTCCAGTGTCCTGTGACGTGCGCGCAGCTTAGGCTCTGTGATCTTGTTCTTGTCTGACAGTCCTCACAGGTGACCCATGATTCCCAGAACCTTGTTCAGCTCTGAGCACGAACTCTTTCGGCAGAGCGTGCGTACCTTTCTCGAAAAAGACGCAGCGCCGTTCCATGCACAGTGGGAAAAACAGGGGCATATTGATCGCAACCTGTGGAACAAGGCGGGGGAGGTGGGGATGCTCTGTTCTCATTTGCCGCAAGCGTATGGCGGCTTGGGCGTGGACTTTCTCTATAGCGCCGTGGTGATCGAGGAAATCAGCCGGCTGGGTTTGACCGGGATTGGGTTTTCCCTGCATTCGGACATTGTGGCGCCGTACATCCTGCACTACGGCAGTGAAGCGCTGAAGCACAAGTACCTGCCAAAATTGATCAGCGGGGAGATGGTGACCGCTATCGCCATGACCGAGCCCGGCGCCGGTTCCGACCTGCAAGGGGTCAAGACCACCGCCGTGCTGGACGGCGATGAGTATGTGATCAATGGCTCCAAGACATTTATTACTAATGGTTTCCTGGCAGACCTGGTCATCGTTGTGGCCAAGACCGATCCCAAGGCTGGCGCCAAGGGCACCAGCCTGTTTCTGGTGGAGGCGAACACGCCGGGCTTCGATAAGGGCAAGCGTCTGGAGAAGGTGGGCATGAAGGCCCAGGACACCTCAGAGCTGTTCTTTCAGGATGTGCGGGTGCCCAAGGAGAACGTGTTGGGGCAGGCGGGGATGGGCTTTGCCTACCTGATGCAGGAGTTGCCCCAGGAGCGATTGACGGTGGCGATCGGTGCCTTGTCCTCAGCGGAAGCGGCTTTGCAATGGACCCTGGAGTACACCCGCGAGCGCAAGGCGTTTGGCAAGGCAATTGCCGACTTCCAGAACACTCGGTTCAAGCTGGCGGAAATGGCCACTGAAGTGCAGATTGGCCGGGTGTTTGTCGACAAATGCCTGGAGCAACACCTGGAAGGCAAGCTGGACGTGCCCACGGCGGCCATGGCCAAGTATTGGGCCACTGACTTGCAATGCAAGGTACTTGATGAGTGCGTGCAGCTGCATGGTGGCTACGGCTACATGTGGGAATACCCGATTGCCCGGGCCTGGGCCGATGCGCGGGTGCAGCGAATTTATGCGGGGACCAATGAAATCATGAAGGAGATTATTGCGCGGGCGCTGTAGGGCAGCAACGAGGGTTCCCATGCAGAGCATGGGAACCCTCGTTGCTGGTCAATCAAGGCGCAGGATTCGGATGATCCTTCTGAATGGCCTCAATCCCTGCCAGCACTTCATCCGACAGTTTCAGGTCGGCGCTGGCGATGTTGCTGTCCAGTTGCTCCAGCGTCGTGGCCCCAATGATGTTGCTGGTCACAAACGGCTGTTGCGTCACAAACGCCAGTGCCATCTGCGCGGGATCCAGGCCGTGTTCACGGGCGAGGCCGACGTAACGGCTGCACGCCGCTTCCGACTGTGCATTGAAATAGCGACTGAAGCGGCTATAGAGGCTCAGCCGACCTTTTGGCGGGCGGGCACCCCCTTCGTATTTGCCGCTCAGCATGCCGAATGCCAACGGTGAGTAAGCCAGCAGGCCGCATTGTTCACGGATTGCGATTTCCGCCAGGCCCACTTCAAAACTGCGGTTGAGCAGGTTATAGGGGTTCTGGATCGACACGGCGCGAGTCCAGCCACGCGCTTGGGCCAGGGCCAGGAACTTCATGGTGGCCCATGGGGTTTCATTGGACAGGCCAATGTGGCGGATCTTGCCTGCCCTGACTTGCTCGTCCAGGGCTTCGAGGGTTTCCTCCAGTGGCGTCAGGTCTTCTTCGGCCTTGTGCTTGTAGCCAAGCTGCCCGAAGAAGTTGGTGCTGCGCTCCGGCCAGTGCAACTGGTAGAGGTCGATCCAGTCGGTCTGCAGGCGCTTGAGGCTGGCGTCCAGGGCGTCGACGATGTGCTTGCGGTTGTGTTTGAGCTGGCCGTCGCGGATGTAGTCGATGGTGTTGCCGGGGCCGGCGATCTTGCTGGCGAGGATCCAGTCGGCACGGTCGCCGCGGCTTTTGAAGTAATTGCCGATATAGCGCTCGGTGGTGGCGTAGGTATCTGCCTTGGGTGGCACTGGGTACATTTCTGCCGTATCGAGGAAGTTGATCCCCGCAGCCTTGGCCCGTTCAATCTGTGCGAAGGCCTCTGCCTCGCTGTTCTGCTCGCCCCAGGTCATGGTCCCGAGACAGATCGAACTCACATTCAGATCGGTCCGGCCCAGTTGTCGATAATCCATCGGGTGCTCCTTCGGGGAAAACAATCATAAAAGCAGGTTGAATTTTTTTTCGCAATCTGCATAATTGCCCACCTCTTTCTGCAGTGGAAGTGATGCGCCGCCTGCCGAAGAATCTTGCCGTTGAACGGACGCGCTGACCCGAGCCCCCGATAGCGTCTGTATCCGGCTGCCTTTGACTTGTCAAAGTACGCACTATTCAGTAAGATCCGCCGTCTAATTTACAGGGCGGCCCCTGAGGCTATTAAAGAATGACAACTTTTACTGCAAAACCGGAAACAGTTCAGCGCGACTGGTTTGTCGTCGACGCCGCTGGTCAGACCCTGGGTCGTCTGGCCACTGAAGTCGCCAGCCGTCTGCGCGGCAAGCACAAGCCTGAGTACACTCCTCACGTTGATACCGGTGACTACATTGTCATCATCAACGCTGAGCAGGTTCGTGTAACCGGCAACAAAGCCCAAGACAAAATGTACTACCGTCACTCCGGTTTCCCAGGCGGTATCAAGTCTTCCAACTTTGAAGGCCTGATTGCCAAGAAGCCTGAAGCCCCGATCGAAATCGCGGTTAAAGGTATGCTGCCGAAGGGCCCACTGGGTCGCGACATGTATCGCAAGCTGAAAGTCTATGCGGGCGCTGCTCACCCTCATGCTGCTCAGCAGCCCCAAGAACTGAAGTTTTAACGGAATAGTTCATTATGTCGGCGACTCAAAATTACGGCACTGGCCGTCGCAAAACCGCAACCGCACGCGTTTTCCTGCGTCCGGGCACTGGTAACATCTCGATCAACAACCGCACTCTGGAAAATTTCTTCGGTCGCGAAACTGCCCGTATGGTAGTTCGTCAGCCGCTGGAATTGACCGAGACTGTTGAAAAGTTCGACATCTACGTCACCGTTATCGGTGGCGGTGTAAGTGGTCAAGCTGGCGCAATCCGCCACGGCATCACTCGCGCTCTGATGCAGTACGACGAAACCCTGCGTGGCGCTCTGCGCAAAGCTGGCTTCGTTACTCGCGATGCTCGTGAAGTTGAACGTAAGAAAGTTGGTCTGCGTAAAGCGCGTAAGCGTCCGCAGTACTCGAAGCGTTAATTCGCTTTTACGTTTCAGAAAACGCCCAGCCTCCTCACGGAGCTGGGCGTTTTTTATTGCCTGCTGTTTATAGGTAATTTTTTGCTGAGACAACTTGCCACATCTGTAGACCCCCTATACTGCAAGGCTTAGAGCTTGGGCTGGGGGTAATTACCTTGTCAGAGGTGGGGCTTTTCATTACCATTCGGCAAAATTTTTATAAGTTCAGATTTAACACTTAGTAGACGCCTGATTTAACAGGCCACAAAGCTGATGGGAGAGGACTGAATGAGCAATGACGGCGTGAATGCAGGCCGGCGTCGCTTCTTGGTAGCAGCCACATCCGTGGTGGGTGCTGCAGGAGCGGTGGGGGCTGCGGTCCCGTTCGTGGGGTCATGGTTTCCCAGTGCCAAGGCGAAAGCCGCAGGTGCACCGGTGAAGGTGAATGTCAGCAAGATCGAGCCAGGTCAGCAGATGATTGCTGAGTGGCGCGGCCAGCCAGTATTCATCGTTCGTCGTACCGAGGAAATCCTGGGGAATCTGAAGAAGATTGAAGGCCAGTTGTCTGACCCCAAATCTGAGAATTCCGACCAGCCCGCCTACGCCCAAAACGAAGTGCGCTCGATCAAGCCAGAGATTCTTCTGCTGGTCGGTCTCTGTACCCACCTGGGTTGCTCGCCTACCTTTCGTCCGGAGGTGGCACCTGTTGATCTGGGCAAGGACTGGGTCGGTGGTTATTTCTGCCCCTGCCATGGTTCCCACTACGATCTGGCGGGTCGCGTCTACAAGTCTCAGCCTGCGCCATTGAACCTGCCGGTCCCACCGCATAACTACGAATCTGACGACGTTATTGTCATTGGTGTCGATAAGGAGAGCGCGTGATGAGCAAGATCATGGATTGGGTTGATGCACGCTTCCCTGCCACTAAAATGTGGGAAGACCATCTCAGCAAGTATTACGCGCCAAAGAACTTCAACTTCTTCTACTTCTTTGGCTCCCTGGCCCTGCTGGTACTGGTCAACCAGATCGTTACCGGTGTCTGGCTGACCATGAGCTACACCCCGTCGGCGGAAGAGGCTTTTGCGTCTGTCGAAGGCATCATGCGCGATGTCAATCATGGCGCTATCTTGCGTCTGCTTCATGCCGTTGGCGCTTCGATGTTCTTCATCGTGGTCTATCTGCACATGTTCCGTGGCTTGCTCTACGGTTCGTACCAGAAGCCCCGTGAGCTGGTGTGGGTGTTCGGCATGCTGATCTACCTGGCGCTGATGGCAGAGGCCTTCATGGGCTACCTGCTGCCGTGGGGGCAGATGTCTTACTGGGGGGCCCAGGTGATTATCTCGCTGTTTGGTGCCATCCCGGTCATCGGCAACGACCTGACCCAGTGGATCCGTGGTGACTACCTGATTTCCGGTATCACCCTGAACCGCTTCTTCGCCTTGCATGTGGTGGCCTTGCCGATCGTTATTCTCGGCCTGGTGGTATTGCACGTCCTGGCGCTGCATGAAGTCGGGTCAAACAACCCGGACGGTGTAGACATCAAAAAACACAAGGACGAGAACGGCGTACCGTTGGACGGCATTGCCTTCCACCCGTACTACACCGTGAAAGATATCGTCGGCGTGGTGGTGTTCCTCTTCATCTTCTGCTCGATCGTGTTCTTTTTCCCGGAGATGGGCGGTTATTTCCTTGAGAAGCCGAACTTTGAGCAGGCGAACGCCTTCAAGACGCCGGAACACATTGCCCCGGTCTGGTACTTCACTCCGTTCTACGCCATTTTGCGGGCAATCCCCGACAAACTCATGGGCGTTATCGCCATGGGTGCAGCCATTGCTGTGCTGTTCGTCCTGCCGTGGCTCGACCGTAGTCCGGTCAAGTCCATGCGTTACAAGGGCTGGATGAGCAAGATCTGGCTGTGGGTGTTTTGTATTTCGTTCGTGATTCTGGGCGTACTGGGCGTATTGGCGCCGACCCCTGGGCGCACGCTGCTGTCGCAGGTCTGCACCTTCCTGTACTTCGCCTACTTCATTCTGATGCCGTTCTATACCAGGCTCGAGAAGACCAAACCGGTTCCGGAAAGGGTGACTGGCTGATGAAAAAATTATTCGTTGCATTGATTCTTGCGGCTCTGCCGGTACTGTCCTTTGCGGCCGAACATGGGCTGGAACTGGAAAAAGTCGATATCGACGTTTCTGACAAGGCCGCCATGCAAGACGGCGCACGTACCTTCGCCAACTACTGCATGGGCTGCCATAGCGCCAAGTTCCAGCGTTATGAGCGGGTTGCCGATGACTTGGGCATTCCCCATGAGGTGATGCTCAGCAACCTGGTGTTCACCGACGCGAAGATCGGCGACCACATGAACATTGGCATGCAGCCCGTGGATGCCAAGGCCTGGTTCGGGGCAGCGCCGCCCGACTTGACCCTGGTGGCCCGCGTGCGCGGCACCGATTGGCTCTACGGTTACCTGAAATCCTTCTACGAAGACCCGGCGCGTCCTTGGGGCGTGAACAACAAGGTATTTCCGAATGTCGGCATGCCTAATGTTCTGGTCGGCTTGCAGGGTCGCCAAGTGGTAGGATGCAAGCAGGTTCAGGTTGTTGAGAACGGCAAGAAGCAATATGACCCGTTGACCGGTACGCCGCTGACTCATGAAGCGTGCGATCAACTGACCATAGTGCCGAAAACCGGTACGCTGAACGAAGAGCAGTTCGACGAGAAGGTCAAGAACCTGGTGACCTTCCTGGCCTATTCGGCCAACCCGGTGAAACTGCAGCATCAGCGCATTGGTACCTATGTATTGCTGTACCTGGCTTTCTTCTTCGTGTTCGCTTACTTGCTCAAGCGCGAATACTGGAAGGATGTGCATTGATCCAACCGTAAGCAATTGCTGTTAATCTTGCGCGCCCAGCGGCATCTCTGAACAGGTAACGGTCTGGTTGATCCAGGCGTTACGGAGATGCTCACTGGGCGCGCTCGTTTTTGAGCGTTTCGATAATTTCAACAAGCGAGGAGGACCGCCATGGGCGTGACCAACCGGTTGGCCTGTTACTCCGACCCCGCCGACCACTATTCCCACCGAGTACGCATCGTACTCGCAGAGAAGGGTGTCAGCGCCGAGATCATCAGTGTGGAGGCGGGCCGTCAGCCGCCGAAACTGATCGAAGTGAACCCTTACGGCAGCTTGCCCACCCTGGTCGATCGTGACCTGGCGTTGTGGGAGTCAACCGTGGTGATGGAATATCTGGATGAGCGTTACCCACATCCGCCTTTGCTACCGGTGTATCCGGTGGCGCGTGCCAACAGCCGTCTGCTGATCCACCGGATTCAGCGTGACTGGTGTGGCCTGGTTGACGTGATTCTGGATTCGCGTAGCAAAGAAGCTGCCCGCGTTCAGGCTCGAAAGGAACTGCGCGAAAGCCTGACCGGTGTTTCGCCGTTATTCGCCGACAAACCTTTTTTCCTCAGCGAGGAACAAAGTCTGGTGGATTGCTGCCTACTACCCATACTCTGGCGCTTGCCGATTCTGGGCATTGAACTGCCGCGGCCTGCCAAGCCGCTGCTTGATTATATGGAGCGCCAGTTTGCGCGTGAGGCTTTCCAGGCGAGTTTGTCTGGCGTCGAACGTGATATGCGCTAAAAGGAGCCGCTAATGAACTCCAGTCGACCTTACTTGGTCCGCGCGCTCTATGAGTGGATTGTGGACAACGATTGCACCCCGCACATGCTGGTCAATTCCGAGTTTCCTGCGGTGCAGGTACCACAAGGTTTTGCCAGTGACGGTCAGATCGTTCTGAACGTTTCACCCAGTGCTGTGAGACACCTGCATATGGATAATGAAGCGGTCAGTTTCGAAGGGCGTTTCGGCGGTGTGCCGCATACGCTGCACGTGCCCATCGGCGCCATCCTGGGGATCTATGCCCGGGAGAACGGCCAGGGTATGGTGTTTGATCTGGAGTCGTCTCTTGAGGATGGCGACGGGATTGAGCTCGAAGGCGATGATGTGCCGCCACCAGATTCCGAGCCGCCGCGTCCTAGCGGTCGGCCTAGTCTGAAAGTGGTGAAGTAACAGATAACTGTCTTCGGGTGGTTGTGAAAAATGCCTTGGCTTTGCCGAGGCATTTTTTTGCGCGGGGAAAACCTGTAGGCCGTGGACGAAAATTGCAGCAAACAGTGATCGTACAACCACCTTGGGCTATGATGCTTCCTTAGTTCAACGCGAGACAGATGATCGACATGGAAAACGCCAGCAACGCCCTCCGTCAGCCCCGCAAGCGTCGCAGCCTTGCCCAGGAATTGGTCACGGTGTTGTCGGAGCAAATCCGTGACGGCCAACTCAAGCGTGGCGACAAGTTGCCTACCGAGTCGGCAATCATGGATGCCCACGGTGTCAGCCGTACCGTCGTACGCGAAGCCATCTCACGATTGCAGGCGGCAGGGCAGGTGGAAACCCGCCATGGCATCGGCACCTTCGTGCTGGATACGCCAAGCCCCAGCGGTTTTCGCATCGATCCGGCCACAGTCGTGACTTTGCGTGATGTGCTGGCCATCCTGGAGTTGCGTATCAGCCTGGAGGTGGAGTCCGCCGGCCTGGCAGCCCAGCGTCGCAGTGACGAGCAGTTGGCAGGTATGCGCTCTGCCCTCGATGCCCTGAACGAAAGTGCGGCCCACGCCGGTGATGCGGTGGCATCGGACTTCCAGTTTCACCTGCAGATTGCCCTTTCCACCGGCAACCGCTATTTCACCGACATCATGACCCATCTGGGTACCAGCATTATCCCGCGTACCCGATTGAACTCAGCGAGCCTGGCCCATGATGACCAACAGCACTACATGAACCGCCTGGGCCGTGAGCATGAGGAAATCTACGACGCCATTGCCCGTCAGGATTCGGATGCAGCGCGCGCGGCGATGAGGCTGCACCTGACCAATAGCCGTGAACGGCTGCGTCAGGCGCATGAAGAGGCGCAGGCGCAGCGGGGTTAAATGTGTAAGCGCGGCAGGCCCTGTGTGGGAGCTCGAGAGCTCCCACATTTGATCTTTGTTTAAGTGTCGCGCTCGCTTAACTGGCTGGCGTATTCGGCTTGTAGTCCTTGAGCAACCAATACGTACTCCAGCCCCACCAGTCGTTGGTCCACTGCTTGTCGTTGAGGTTACTGACGTCTTGGCGGCGTAGCACCTTGTCACCCTCGGCCTTGAATAACGGTGAAAAGTTATTGCCCGGGTTTTGCGCGGCATTCAGGTCCGGTACGTAGAGCGGGGCCCTGAAGTTGGCCGGGGAGGGCGCGATACCGCTGATGAACGTCTCGAAGATCTCGTCTGCTGAAGCCTGTACCGCACGCTTGACCTGGACCCGGTTAGCGCTGTCGTTGGTATCGAAATAGCGTTTATCACCGTAGGCATGCCATTGATCGCCCAAGGCGTTGCGCACGTTGAGCCCGAACTTGCTGTCTTCGTCGTGCATGAAGCGGCTGATCAGCGAGCCTAGCTCTCCCGGTGTCACCACGGCCGCCAACTGTTTGCGCGGCACACGCAGGTGGCCGGCTGAAAACAAGTCAGTCAAAAAGTGATCAGCGAAGCTGTTCATGGCGTAGGCCAATTCCAGTTGTTGTTCGCTGCCGCTTTGGCGCGCCACGAGGGCGTGTTGCAGCGCTGCGGTATGCCCTGCCAGATAAGCCGACAATGCCCACTCACCGAAATGGTCAGCGTTGTCGGCGGCCAATTTCAGGTATCGCCCCAGCGGGACCAGCCCCGACACGGCACTGCCGCCGCCGGTGATGCGGTTCCATTCCTCAGACAATGTATCACCTAGGGTGTCGTAGGCTTCATGGGGTTGTTTGCCGTCCTTGATTGCCTGGTTGACTGCATTGACCTCCTTTTGCATGACCGCAAGTATCTTGCCGGCTTCCTCTCGTGAAGCTGGCAGTACCGCCAACGAATTGAACGCCGCGATGAATCGCTGCACGCGATCGGTTGCCGAGGCAGCATCGCTGATGGGTTGGCCGGGGATGCCATAGAAGTCACCACCCAGGGAGATAATCTGACCGTAGGTCAGGGCCAGGCCGTTGGGTAAATGCAGCTTTACCTGTCGAGCGGAGATCGCCGGCGCATCGTTGATGAAGCGCAATAGGATGTCGTCGCCGATAGCGGTGTGTTCGCCACCTTCGAAACGTAAAGAGGGGGTTTTCGAGCGTGTTACCGATTTAAGTTCTGACATGTAAGCTCCTTGCTATGTCGTGGAATTTTCCTTTTTAGCTGTATGTATATACAGTTTTTTGATCATAGAGGAATAAATTCCTACGTCAAGAGGCCGTTATAGGCACTGCCAAAACCCAATCTGCCCGACAGGTAGGTGAATTGATGTTGACGAATATTTTTATAGTTGTACGATGACGTACGACAATGATCATCTCAACCTTTCACCGATAGTCTTTGCCCCAGGGTGTTCGAATAATGAATCCACAAGAACTGAAGTCCATCCTCTCCTCCGGTCTGCTGTCTTTCCCCGTGACCGATTTTAATGCTCAAGGCGATTTCAACCAGGCAGGTTACATCAAGCGTCTGGAGTGGCTGGCCCCATACGGTGCCACTGCCTTGTTCGCCGCAGGCGGTACCGGTGAGTTTTTCTCCCTGGCAGCCAGTGAATACTCCCAAGTGGTGAAAACGGCAGTCGACACCTGCGCCAACAGCGTGCCCATCCTTGCCGGTGTTGGCGGTTCGACCCGCCAGGCCATCGAGTACGCTCAGGAAGCCGAGCGTCTGGGCGCCAAAGGCCTACTGTTGCTGCCGCATTACTTGACCGAAGCCAGCCAGGACGGCGTTGCCGCCCATGTTGAAGCTGTCTGCAAATCGGTAAAAATCGGCGTGGTGGTCTATAACCGCAACGTTTGCCGCTTGACCGCTCCACTGCTGGAACGCCTGGCCGAACGCTGCCCGAACCTGATCGGCTACAAGGACGGCTTGGGTGACATTGAGTTGATGGTGTCGATCCGCCGTCGTCTGGGGGATCGTTTCAGCTATCTGGGCGGTTTGCCGACGGCAGAGGTTTATGCCGCTGCCTACAAGGCTTTGGGCGTTCCGGTGTACTCCTCGGCGGTGTTCAACTTCATCCCGAAAACCTCGATGGATTTTTACCACGCCATTGCCCGTGAAGATCACGCCACCGTTGGCAAGATCATCGACGACTTCTTCTTGCCGTACCTGGATATCCGTAACCGCAAGGCCGGTTACGCGGTGAGTATCGTCAAGGCCGGGGCGAAAATTGTCGGATACGATGCCGGCCCTGTGCGTACGCCGTTGACTGATCTGTTGCCGGAAGAATACGAAGCCCTGGCCGCGCTGATCGATAAGCAAGGCGCGCAATAACCCATTATCAAGGCCGCTGAGAGATCAGCGGCCTTTTGCGTCAGGAGAAGATTTGTGTCCCAAGCCAAGCGTTTTGACAATTACATCGACGGCCAGTGGGTCGCCGGAACCGATTACTCGGTCAATATCAACCCATCGGAGTTGTCCGATGTGATTGGCGATTACGCCAAGGCCGACGTCGCTCAGGTCCAGACGGCTATTGATGCCGCCCGCGCTGCATTCCCGGCCTGGTCGACCTCCGGTATCCAGGCCCGTCACGATGCCCTCGATAAAGTCGGCAGCGAAATCCTCGCCCGTCGTGAAGAGTTGGGCACTCTGCTGGCCCGTGAAGAGGGCAAGACCCTGCCCGAAGCCATCGGCGAAGTCACCCGCGCCGGTAACATCTTCAAGTTCTTCGCTGGCGAATGCCTGCGTTTGTCTGGCGACTACCTGCCATCGGTGCGCCCGGGGGTCAATGTTGAAGTGACTCGCGAAGCCCTGGGCGTGGTCGGCCTGATCACTCCGTGGAACTTCCCGATTGCCATCCCCGCCTGGAAAATCGCTCCGGCCCTGGCCTATGGCAACTGCGTGGTGCTCAAACCGGCGGAATTGGTGCCGGGTTGCGCGTGGGCCCTGGCGGAAATTATCTCCCGCGCAGGCTTCCCCGCCGGTGTGTTCAACCTGGTGATGGGCAGCGGCCGGGTGGTCGGTGACGTCATGGTCAACAGCCCGAAAGTCGACGGCATCAGCTTCACCGGTTCCGTAGGCGTTGGTCGGCAGATTGCGGTCAGTTGCGTGTCGCGCCAGGCCAAGGTGCAATTGGAAATGGGCGGCAAAAACCCGCAGGTCATTCTCGACGATGCCGACCTCAAACAGGCCGTCGAGTTGTCCGCCCAGAGTGCTTTCTACTCCACTGGCCAGCGTTGTACCGCTTCCAGCCGCTTTATCGTCACGGCCGGGATTCACGACCAGTTCGTCGCGGCCCTGGCTGAGCGAATGAAATCGATCAAGGTCGGCCATGCCCTGAAAGCTGGCACCGACATTGGGCCAGTGGTTTCCCAGGCGCAGTTGGATCAGGACTTGAAGTACATCGATATCGGCCAAAGCGAAGGTGCACGGCTGGTGAGCGGTGGTGGCCTGGTGACTTGCGACACCGAAGGCTACTTTCTGGCGCCGACGCTGTTTGCCGACAGCGAAGCCAGCATGCGCATCAGCCGTGAAGAAATCTTCGGCCCGGTGGCGAACGTAGTGCGTGTGGCGGATTACGAGGCGGCGCTGGCGATGGCCAACGACACCGAGTTCGGTCTGTCGGCAGGTATTGCCACCACTTCGCTGAAATACGCCAACCATTTCAAGCGCCATTCCCAGGCCGGGATGGTGATGGTCAACCTGCCGACGGCTGGTGTGGATTACCACGTTCCGTTCGGTGGCCGGAAGGGCTCATCCTATGGCTCGCGTGAGCAGGGTCGCTATGCGCAAGAGTTCTACACAGTGGTGAAAACCAGCTACATCGGTTCGTAAACGCAACACCAGGCCAGGCTTGTATGGGGCCTGCCTTGTGTAGGAGCCAGCGTGCTCGCTCCTACACAAGGCAGGCCTTGCAAGTTCGAACCACTGCAACACACAACAATTACCCGCAAAAAAAACAATTAGTGGGAGTACACCTCTACATGCAAGCGACCAAGCCCACGCACGTCCGCTATTTGATCCTGCTCATGCTGTTCCTGGTGACCACGATCAACTACGCCGACCGCGCAACTATCGCGATTGCAGGCTCCAGCCTGCAAAAAGACCTCGGCATCGACGCGGTCACCCTCGGTTATGTCTTCTCTGCATTCGGTTGGGCCTATGTGGCCGGGCAAATCCCCGGCGGCTGGTTACTGGACCGTTTTGGCTCGAAGAAAGTCTATGCCCTGAGCATCTTCACCTGGTCATTGTTCACCGTGCTGCAAGGCTATGTCGGTGAGTTCGGTGTCTCTACCGCCGTGGTGGCGTTGTTCATGCTGCGTTTTCTGGTGGGCCTGGCTGAAGCGCCATCCTTTCCGGGTAATGCACGTATTGTGGCCGCTTGGTTCCCCACTGCGGAACGTGGTACGGCCTCGGCAATCTTCAATTCGGCGCAGTATTTCGCCACCGTATTGTTTGCACCGCTGATGGGCTGGATCGTCTACAGCTTCGGTTGGCAGCATGTGTTTATCGTGATGGGTGTGATCGGCATTGTGTTCTCGCTGATCTGGCTGAAAGTTATCCACAGCCCACGTCAACATCCGATGATCAATGAGGCTGAGTTCAAGTACATTGCCGAAAACGGGGCCCTGGTCGACATGGACCAGGACAAGTCCAAGGACAAGAAAACCGACGGTCCGAAGTGGGATTACATTCGCCAACTGCTGACCAACCGCATGATGCTTGGTGTATACCTGGGTCAATACTGCATTAATGGCATCACTTATTTCTTCCTGACCTGGTTCCCGGTTTACCTGGTGCAGGACCGTGGCATGACCATCCTCAAGGCGGGCTTCATCGCCTCGCTGCCGGCGATCTGTGGCTTTATCGGTGGTGTGCTGGGCGGGGTGATTTCTGACTACTTGCTACGCAAGGGCCACTCCCTGACTTTCGCCCGCAAGGCGCCGATCATTGCCGGCCTGCTGGTCTCCAGTAGCATTATTGCCTGTAACTACGTGGACGTTGAGTGGATGGTGGTGGGCTTCATGGCCCTGGCTTTCTTCGGCAAAGGCGTTGGCGCACTGGGCTGGGCGGTGGTGTCCGACACTTCGCCGAAACAGATTGCCGGCTTGAGCGGTGGCCTGTTCAATACTTTCGGCAACCTCGCTTCTATCACCACACCGATAGTGATCGGCTACATCATCAGCACCACCGGGTCGTTCAAATGGGCCTTGGTGTTTGTCGGTGCCAACGCGCTGGTGGCGGTGTTCAGTTACCTGGTGATTGTCGGGCCAATCAAGCGCGTGGTGCTCAAGGAGCCACCAAGCAAAGGTCCTGATGGGCTGACCAACCTTTCCCAAGCGCATTATTGAGAGACCACGTGATGCAGTTGATTGAACATGCCGATTCACCACGCTCTATCCTTTTGCACGAGCGGGATAACGTAGTGGTTGTGGTCAATGACCAGGGTGTACCGGCGGGAACAGAGTTTCCCTACGGCCTGGTGACCGTGGACTTCATTCCCCAGAGCCACAAGGTGACGTTGGAAGATATCCCCGAAGGTGGGCATATCATTCGTTATGGTCAGACCATCGGCTATGCCTTGCAGCCGATCCCCAGGGGCAGTTGGGTCAAGGAGGACCAACTGCGCATGCCCATGGCGCCATCCCTGGACAACCTCCCGCTGGCCACCGAAGTGCCTGAGGCCCAGCCCCCCTTGGAGGGGTTTACTTTCGAGGGGTATCGCAATGCCGACGGTACAGTCGGTACGCGCAATATTCTCGGTATCACCACCACCGTGCAATGTGTGACCGGGGTTCTGGACCATGCGGTCAAGCGCATCAAGGATGAGTTGCTGCCCAAGTATCCGAACGTCGACGACGTAGTGGCCTTGACCCACAGCTACGGCTGCGGTGTGGCGATTACCGCTACCGATGCCTACATTCCGATCCGAACCGTGCGTAACCTGGCACGCAACCCAAACCTGGGCGGCGAAGCGTTGGTGATCAGCCTGGGGTGCGAGAAGTTGCAGGCCGGGCAGGTGATGCATGAGCACGACAGCTCCGT
Organism: Pseudomonas karstica; assembly: GCF_009707515.1. GTDB lineage: Bacteria > Pseudomonadota > Gammaproteobacteria > Pseudomonadales > Pseudomonadaceae > Aquipseudomonas > Aquipseudomonas karstica. Next base: position 21,514 of record NZ_WLYI01000026.1, read on the forward strand.
GGACCTTAGCGAGCCGTGGCTATACCGGCTACAGGACTCCAGCCACGGTTTTACCGAAATGATCGAGCAGATCATGGCGTTGGCTGAAACCCGCTTGAAGAAACTCGATCTGCGCCGACGGGAAACCGTGCCGGCCTCTGAGCTGATCCTCGGCATGCAATGCGGGGGTAGCGATGCGTTTTCCGGTATCACCGCCAACCCGGCGCTGGGTTACGCATCGGACCTGTTGCTGCGGGCGGGTGCGACGGTGATGTTTTCCGAAGTCACTGAAGTGCGCGATGCCATTTACCTGTTGACCTCTCGCGCCGAGACCGAGGAAGTTGCCCGGGAACTGGTACGGGAAATGGACTGGTACGATCGTTACCTGGCCAAGGGCGAAGCCGATCGCAGCGCCAACACCACGCCGGGTAACAAGAAGGGTGGTTTGTCGAACATCGTCGAGAAGTCATTGGGCTCTATCGTCAAGTCTGGTAGCAGCGCCATCAATGGGGTGCTTGGTCCTGGCGAGCGCTTCAAGCAAAAGGGCCTGATTTTTTGTGCGACGCCGGCCAGTGATTTTGTCTGCGGCACCTTGCAGTTGGCAGCGGGGATGAACCTGCATGTGTTTACCACGGGACGCGGCACGCCTTATGGGCTGGCAATGGCGCCGGTGGTGAAGGTTTCGACCCGGACCGAGTTGGCCGAGCGTTGGCCGGACTTGATCGATATCGATGCCGGACGGATTGCTACCGGGCGCGCGACGATCGAGGAGCTGGGCTGGGAGTTGTTCCACTTCTACCTGGATGTGGCCAGCGGCAAGAAGCAGACCTGGGCTGAACAGCACAAGCTGCACAACGACATTACCTTGTTCAACCCTGCACCCATCACCTAACCCCTTGTAGGAGCGAGCTTGCTGGCGAAACACGCAGCGACAACGCGTTAAACCAGCATGCTCGCACCTACAAAGGCCTACGCTGGCTTATCATGGGAGCCCTGATCACAGGCCCCAAGGTTTAACCCGCATGCTGGCAATCTTCCTCCAAACCCTGAATATCACCGCGCCGGTGTTTGCCATGCTGTTTCTTGGTGTGCTGCTCAAGCGCATCAACTGGATCAACGATAACTTCATCCACACTGCATCGGCCCTGGTGTTCAACGTCACCATGCCGGCGTTGCTGTTTCTCGGGATCCTGCATGCGGACCTGCACTCGGCGCTCAAGCCAGGGCTGTTGATTTACTTCGCTGTTGCCACGCTGTTGAGTTTCGCCCTGGCCTGGGGCTGGGCCATCTGGCGTTGCCCACGGGAAGATCGAGGCGTTTACGCCCAGGGTGCGTTTCGCGGTAACAACGGGGTGATCGGCCTGGCGTTGGCGGCGAGCATGTATGGCGATTATGGGATTTCCCTGGGGGCAATTCTCGCGGCGTTGGTGATCCTGTTCTACAACACCTTGTCGACCATTGTGTTGGCGGTGTACAGCCCGGTGATCAAGTCTGACCCGTGGAGCATCTGCAAGAGCGTGGTGGCCAATCCGCTGATTATCAGTGTGGTTGGGGCGGCACCCTTTGCCTATTTCCAGCTGGGTCTGCCCGGCTGGTTGCAAACCTCCGGGCAGTACCTGGCGGACATGACCTTGCCATTGGCCTTGATCTGCATCGGCGGAACGTTGTCATTGGCGGCATTGCGCAAGAGCGGCGATATGGCATTGAGCGCCAGCCTGGTGAAGATGATCGGCCTGCCGGTACTGGCGACCCTGGGGGCCTGGCTGTGTGGTTTCCGTGGGCCGGAGTTGGGAATTCTCTTCTTGTACTTCGCCAGCCCGACCGCGGCTGCCAGTTTCGTCATGACGCGGGCAGCCGAGGGTAATCATGAGCTGGCGGCCGCGATTATCGTGATCACCACCTTGATGGCAGCGCTGACCACCAATATCGGGATCTTCGTGTTGCAGGCCGGTGGCTGGATCTAACATCTTTTGTGTTCTTACCCGTGACGGCTATCTGCTATTTAGTTCTGATCAATCATTGCGATTCTTTCTTGTGTTGGCGGCGCCAAGCTCGCAGCGAGGTAAATAACAAGAACGCTACCAGTGCGGGCAGGACGTAAAACAGCATCAGTTGTTCCAGCTTGTTGGCCAGGAGCATACCTGTGGTGAACGAGATCACGTGCAGCCCATAGGCCAGGTACAGCCCCAGTAGCAGCAAACCTTCGGCGCGAGTGATTCGATAACCGGAATAGAACACTGGCAGGCACAAGACCGCGACACCCAGCATCACCGGCAAGTCGAAGGCCAGGGCATTGGGCGATACCGACAGCGGCGAAGGCGCCACCAGGGCAGTAAAGCCCAGCACCCCCAGCAAGTTGAAAAGGTTACTGCCGATCACGTTGCCCACGGCAATCTCGCGCTCTCCCCGCAGGGCGGCAATCAGCGAGGTTGCCAGGCACGGCAGCGAGGTGCTGACGCCGACGATGGTCAAGCCGATGACCCGCTCGGACAAACCCAGGTCACTGGCCACTTCCACTGCCGCGCCCAGCAACAGGTGCCCGGCCAATACCAGCAACAGCAGGCCGGCGATCATCCAGAGCAAGCAGCTCAACCATGGTGCTTGCGCCACCATATCGCGGGTGCGAGGGCGACGGGAGTGGCGAGTCTGGTAGAGCAGCAAGCCAAGGTAAGCCACCAGGGCTGTCAGCAGGAACAGGCCGTCCAGCGGCGTCAGCGTTTCGTTGGCAGCACACGCGAACACCAACAGGCTGGCGAGGATCATCACCGGGATGTCCAGGCGCACCAGTTGCCGGGAGACGCGCAAGGGAATGATCAGCGCCGACAGCCCCAGGGTGACGAGGATATTGAAGATACTGCTGCCGATCACGCTGCCCACGGCAATGTCGGTATTGTCCCCCAGGGTTGCTTGCAGGCTGATGGCCATCTGTGGCGCGCTGCTGCCAAATGCGACGATGCTCAGGCCAATGATCAGCGGCCGTACTTTGAGACTGGCGGCCAGGCGAACGGCGGCGCGCACCAACACTTCGGCACCGAGAATCAACAGCACCAGGCCACTGATGAGCTCGATAAGGCTTAAGGGCGAAAGGGCGGTTAGTCCGAAAATGGTCAGGGCTCCGTCAATCAATTGCTCAGGGCTTGTACGCGAACGCGCGCGGTTCCGCTGCGCAGCATACCCACCTGCTCGGCGGCCTTGCGTGAAAGATCGATCAGGCGGCCGCGGGTGTACGGGCCGCGATCATTGATTCGGACCACGACGCTTTTGTTGTTGCCCAGATTGGTAACCCGCACCCGCGTGCCGAAGGGCAGGCGACGGTGGGCGGCGGTCAGGCCATTCTGGTTGAAAGATTCACCACTGGCGGTTTTTTTGCCGTGGTGCCTGGCGCCGTAGTAGGACGCGGTGCCGGTTTCATCGTAGCCGTTGGGGTCGATGAGGCCGCTGGCGCAGCCGGTAAGCAGGGAGAACAGGGCCAGGAGGCCGAATAGACGCTTCATTCAAGTGTCCCGATGATCGTTCCCACGCTCCGTGTGAGAGTGCAGACGGTGGCGCTGCGCGTTACAAAAGCGGATGCGTAGCGCCCTGTGAAACGTTCCCACGCAGAGCCTGGGAACGATCATTTGATCAGCCTTCGAGCTTGCTTTTCAGCAGTTCGTTGACTTGTTGCGGGTTGGCCTTGCCCCTGGAGGCTTTCATTGCCTGGCCGACGAAGAAGCCGAACATCTTGCCGCGCTTGGCTTCATCCGCTGCGCGGTATTGCTCGACCTGTTCGGCATTGGCCGCCAGCATCTCGTCGAGTACCGCCGAGATCGCGCCACTGTCGGTGACTTGCTTGAGGCCCTGCTTCTCGATGATCTCGTCGGCGCTGCCTGCACCACTGGCCATGGCTTCAAACACGGTCTTGGCGATCTTGCCCGAGATGGTGTTGTCTTTGATCCGCAGCAACATGCCACCCAACTGTTCGGCCGAGACCGGGGCTTCGTCGATTTCCAGGCCCTGTTTGTTCAACAGGCTGCCCAACTCGACCATGACCCAGTTGGCTGCCAGTTTGGCATCGCCGGCGATGCTTACTACTTTTTCGAAGTAGTCCGCTTGCTCGCGGCTCGAAGCCAGCACGCTGGCATCGTAGACCGACAGGCCGAACTGTTCCTGGAAGCGCACGCGTTTCTGCGGCGGCAATTCCGGCAGGGTGGCGCGGATGTCATTGAGGAACGAATCCTCGATGACTACCGGCAACAGGTCTGGATCGGGGAAGTAACGGTAGTCGTTGGCTTCCTCCTTGCTGCGCATGGCGCGGGTTTCGTCTTTGTTCGGATCGTACAGGCGGGTTTGCTGGATCACCTTGCCGCCGTCTTCGATCAGCTCGATCTGGCGTCGCACTTCGGTGTTGATCGCCTTCTCGATGAAACGGAACGAGTTGACGTTCTTGATCTCGCAGCGGGTGCCGTACTCGACCTGGCCTTTTGGCCGGATCGACACGTTGCAGTCGCAACGCAGCGAGCCTTCGGCCATGTTGCCGTCGCAGATGCCCAGGTAGCGCACCAGCGCGTGGATCGTCTTGACGTAGGCCACGGCTTCCTTGGCGCTGCGCATGTCCGGCTCGGAAACGATCTCCAGCAACGGCGTGCCGGCCCGGTTCAAGTCGATACCGGTGGCACCTGGGAATTCTTCGTGCAAGCTTTTGCCGGCGTCTTCTTCCAGGTGGGCGCGGGTAACGCCGACACGCTTGATGGTGCCGTCTTCCAGCGGAATGTCCAGATAGCCCTTGCCGACGATCGGCAATTCCATCTGGCTGATCTGGTAGCCCTTGGGCAGGTCCGGGTAGAAGTAGTTCTTGCGGGCGAACACGTTGTGCTGGCCGATCTCGGCGTCAATCGCCAAGCCAAACATCACCGCCATGCGCACCGCTTCCTGGTTCAGCACCGGCAGTACGCCGGGCATGCCCAGGTCGACCAGGCTAGCCTGGGTGTTCGGCTCGGAACCGAAGGTGGTGGCGCTACCGGAGAAAATCTTCGATTGGGTGGCGAGCTGGGTATGAATCTCCAGCCCGATCACGACTTCCCATTGCATAATGTTTTCTCCTCAGAAGCCGGTTGGGGTGCGAGTGTGCCAGTCAGTGTTCAACTGGTACTGGTGCGCCACATTGAGCAGGCGGCCTTCCTGGAAATACGGTGCGAGCAGTTGCACGCCCACCGGCAGGCCATCGACGAAACCTGCAGGCATGGACAAGCCCGGCAGACCCGCGAGGTTGGCGGTGATGGTGTAGAAGTCTTCCAGATACGCAGCGATCGGGTCGTCGTTCTTGGCGCCGATCTTCCAGGCCGGGTTAGGCGTGGTTGGGCCGAGAATCACATCGACTTCATTAAAGGCTGTCATGAAGTCGTTCTTCACCAGGCGACGGATCTTTTGCGCCTTGAGGTAGTACGCGTCGTAGTAACCGGCCGACAGGGCGTAGGCGCCCACCATGATCCGGCGCTGTACTTCGGCACCGAAACCTTCGCCACGGGAGCGCTTGTACAGGTCGGTGAGGTCTTTCGGGTCTTCACAGCGATAGCCAAAGCGCACGCCGTCGAACCGCGAGAGGTTGGAGGAGGCTTCAGCCGGGGCGATCACGTAGTACGCAGGAATGGCGTGCTGGTTGTTCGGCAGGCTGATTTCCTTGATCACCGCGCCGAGCTTTTCCAGCTCTTTCACGCTGTTATGTACCAGTTCGGCAATACGCGGGTCGAGGCCGGCGCTGAAATACTCTTTTGGTACGCCGATACGCAGGCCTTTGAGCGAGGTATTGAGGCTGGCGCTATAGTCCGGCACCGGCTCATCGATGCTGGTGGAGTCCTGCGGATCGAAGCCTGCCATGCCTTGTAACAATATTGCGCAGTCTTCAGCCGTGCGCGCCAGAGGACCGCCCTGATCGAGGCTGGAAGCGTAGGCAATCATGCCCCAGCGGGAAACGCGACCGTAGGTCGGCTTCAAACCGGTGAGGTTGGTGAACGCCGCTGGCTGGCGGATCGAACCGCCGGTATCCGTGGCCGTGGCCGCAGGTAACAGACGAGCGGCAACAGCCGCTGCCGAACCGCCGGATGAGCCACCTGGCACGTGTTCCAGGTTCCACGGGTTCTTTACCGCGCCGTAGTAGCTCGACTCGTTGGCCGAGCCCATGGCGAATTCGTCCATGTTGGTCTTGCCCAGGGTCACGGCCCCGGCGGCAGCCAGCTTGGCAACCACAGTGGCATCATAGGGCGCCTTGAAGTTGTCGAGCATCTTCGAGCCGCAACTGGTGCGAATGCCCTGGGTGCAGAACAGGTCCTTGTGGGCAATCGGCGCACCCAGCAGCGCGCCGTTCTCGCCGTTGGCGCGGCGGGCGTCGGCGGCCTTGGCCTGGCTCAGGGCCAGCTCTTCGGTAAGGCTGATGAAACTGTTGAGCGCAGGATCCAGCTCGGCGATCCGCGCCAGCAAGGTCTTGGTCAGCTCTTCGCAAGAAAACTTTTTATCGGCGAGACCGCGAGCGATCTCGGCCAGAGTCAATTGATGCATTGCAGGCTCTTTCCCTTTAGTCGATGACTTTCGGAACCAGGTACAGGCCGTTTTCGACCGCTGGTGCGATGGACTGATAGGCCTCGCGATTATTGCGTTCGGTCACGACGTCTGCGCGCAGGCGCTGACTGGCTTCCAGTGGGTGAGCCAGGGGCTCGATGCCGTCTGTATTCACAGCCTGCATTTGGTCGACCAGCCCGAGAATGCTGTTCAGGGCTGCTGTGGTCTGTGGAAGATCGGCTTCATTGAGGCCCAGGCAGGCCAAATGAGCGATTTTTTCCACGTCGGAGCGTTCAAGTGCCATGGGATTCTCCAGTGGAAAACAGAACGTGTGTTAGATTGTCGGAACACTACCGCATTTCTACGGTCATAAGGCCGCGATTGTGGGGGTTGGTGCACAGAAAGTCGGCCAATTTAGCACATTGGCGCCTTGCCCAAAATCCCTGTCGTTGTTAGAGTTTGCCGCACTTTTTTTACCCACGCGTTGCCTAGGGTCCTTTCCCCATGTTCAAGAAACTGCGTGGCATGTTTTCCAGCGATCTTTCCATTGACCTGGGCACTGCCAACACCCTTATTTACGTGCGCGAGCGCGGTATCGTCCTGAATGAGCCATCGGTTGTGGCTATTCGGACCCATGGTAATCAGAAAAGTGTCGTTGCCGTAGGCACCGAGGCCAAGCGCATGCTCGGCCGTACACCTGGCAACATTGCTGCCATTCGTCCGATGAAGGATGGTGTGATTGCCGACTTCAGCGTCTGCGAGAAGATGCTGCAGTATTTTATCAACAAGGTTCACGAAAACAGTTTTCTGCAGCCCAGCCCTCGTGTGCTGATCTGCGTTCCGTGCAAGTCCACCCAGGTGGAGCGTCGTGCCATCCGTGAATCGGCCCTTGGTGCCGGCGCGCGTGAAGTGTTCCTGATCGAGGAGCCAATGGCTGCTGCGATCGGTGCCGGCCTGCCGGTTGAAGAAGCGCGCGGTTCGATGGTGGTGGATATCGGTGGTGGCACCACTGAAATCGCCCTGATTTCCCTGAATGGTGTGGTTTACGCCGAATCCGTACGGGTTGGCGGCGACCGTTTCGATGAAGCGATCATCACCTATGTGCGTCGCAACTATGGCAGCCTGATCGGCGAGTCCACCGCCGAGCGCATCAAGCAGGAAATCGGTACTGCTTACCCGGGCGGCGAAATTCGTGAAGTCGATGTTCGCGGTCGCAACCTGGCCGAGGGCGTGCCACGTGCCTTCACCCTGAACTCCAATGAAGTACTGGAAGCTCTGCAAGAGTCTCTGGCTACCATCGTTCAGGCAGTGAAAAGCGCTCTGGAGCAATCGCCTCCGGAACTGGCTTCCGACATCGCCGAGCGCGGCCTGGTACTGACCGGAGGTGGCGCCTTGCTGCGTGACCTCGACAAGTTGCTGGCCCAGGAAACCGGTCTGCCGGTGATCGTCGCCGAAGACCCGCTGACCTGTGTTGCCCGTGGCGGTGGTCGTGCACTGGAAATGATGGATAAACACACCATGGATCTGCTCTCCAGCGAATAAGATTCCCTGGGTCATCCATGTTTCGCTCACAGGCAGCACTTTGCAGTGCTGCCTGTTGGCGTTTATCTTCTTCAATCTGCATCCGGGCCGGTTTGATGCCGTATGAATAACCTGAACATTTGCCTGGGAGGAGCGGCCTATTAAACCGCTTTTCACCAAGGGTCCTTCGCTGGGCGTGCGCCTGTTGGTGCTGGTCGTGCTATCGGTCGCGCTGATGGTGGTCGATGCCCGCTTCACACTGCTCAAGCCAGTGCGTAGCCAGATGTCGCTGGTATTGATGCAGTCCTACTGGATCACTGACCTGCCGCAGCGGCTATGGCAGGGCGTGTCCAGCCAGTTTGGCAGCCGTACCGAACTGGCGGCCGAAAACGAAAAACTCAAGACCGAAAACCTGCTGCTGCAGGGGCGCATGCAAAAGCTCGCGGCCCTGACCGAGCAGAACGTCCGGCTGCGCGAGTTGCTCAATTCTTCCGCGTTGGTCAACGAGAAGGTCGAAGTGGCCGAGTTGATCGGCATGGACCCTAATCCCTTCACTCACCGTATCATCATCAATAAGGGTGAGCGCGACGGCGTGGTCCTCGGCCAGCCAGTGCTGGATGCCCGCGGACTGATGGGCCAGGTGGTGGAGTTGATGCCGTATACCTCTCGCGTCCTGTTACTCACTGACACGACCCACAGCATCCCGGTGCAGGTCAACCGCAACGGCCTGCGAGCGATTGCCAGCGGTACTGGCAACCCCGAGAGCCTGGAATTGCGGCATGTTGCCGATACTGCCGACATCAAGGTGGGCGACCTCTTGGTCAGCTCTGGCCTGGGACAGCGTTTCCCTGCGGGTTATCCGGTGGCGACGGTCAAGGAAGTGATTCACGATTCTGGCCAGCCGTTTGCTATTGTGCGTGCCGTTCCAACTGCCGCGCTGAATCGCAGCCGCTACCTGCTGCTGGTATTCAGCGACAATCGCACTCCGCAAGAGCGCGCCAACGATGCAGCCCTGGCTCAAGAAGAGGAAGACAGGCAAAACGGCATCACCCCCAATATACCGGTGACGGTGCCGCCACCCGTGCCGCCCGCGGCACCGGCAGTCGTTCCGGTTCCGCCTGCGACGCCGGTGGCTACGCCAGTCAGTGCACGTCCCGCCAATCCCGCGACCGCACCGGCCGCTGCCAAACCACCTGCTGCAGCGCCCGCCATCGTCCAACCGGCGGTGGCTCCGGCAGCTACTCGTCAGAGGGAGGAATAATGGCCGGTACTCATTCGCGCAATGGCTGGATCGTCTGGCTGACTTTCGCCATCGGCTTGTTGCTCAGTGTCTCGCCGCTGCCGCAATTCATGGAAATCCTGCGCCCGTTGTGGCTGGCGCTGTTGCTGGCGTTCTGGTCCCTGGCGCTGCCCCATAAGGTCGGCATGGTCACGGCCATGTGCCTGGGGTTGGCAGAGGATGTGCTCTACGGCACTTTGCTTGGCCAGAACGCGTTGATCCTGACCCTGATTACCTTTCTGGTACTGTCGTTGCAACAGCGCCTGCGGATGTTCCCGATGTGGCAACAGTGCCTGGTGATTCTGGTGATCTTTGGCCTCGCCCAGTTGGTACAGCTATGGCTCAGCGCCTTGACCGGCAATCGCCAACCAACACTGGCACTGGTGCTGCCCGCGTTGGTCAGTGCACTGCTGTGGCCCTGGGTCAGTTTTGGCCTGCGTGGATTGCGTACTCGCTATAAAATCAATTGAATGGATCGCGAGGCTCTGCCTGGTTATCGAACCCTACAGGGAGAGTCTGGAATGAATTCGCTTTATCTGGCCTCTGGTTCCCCCCGGCGGCGTGAGCTGCTGACGCAAATCGGTGTGCCTTTTACCGTGATCAGCGCGGCCATTGATGAAACTCTCCTGAGTGATGAACCGGCGGCGTCCTATGTGGAACGCCTTGCCCGTGGCAAGGCGCTGGCCGGTCGTACCGCGCTGGCGGATACCGCGGGCGCCTGCGTGCTGGGCGCCGATACTGCCGTGATCCTCGACGGCCGGATCCTCGGTAAGCCGCGGGATCAGGCCGACGCCTTGGCCATGTTGCTGGCCCTTTCTGATCGTGAACACGAAGTCCTTACCGCCATCGCCCTGCTTGACGACCAGCGTTGTGAAACGCGGCTGGTGAGCAGTCGCGTGCGCTTTCGCAGGATTTCAGCGGACGAAGCCACCACTTACTGGCACAGCGGCGAACCCCAGGACAAGGCAGGCGGCTATGCTATTCAAGGGCTGGCGGCGGTGTTTGTGGCCGGGCTCAATGGCAGTTATTCCGCGGTTGTCGGCCTGCCCGTGTGTGAAACCTTCGAGCTGCTGGGACAATTCGGCATACCCTGTTGGCAAAATCTTATCGTGCGCTAAACGCAGTACTTGCGCGCCAAGCCTAAGCGATCGGTCATTATTGTGAAAACGCCTGAACGAGACCCAGCCATGAGTGAAGAGATTCTGATCAATATCACGCCGATGGAATCACGCGTGGCGGTGGTAGAAAACGGCGTTTTGCAGGAAGTGCATGTCGAGCGCACCCAGAAGCGCGGGATCGTCGGCAATATCTATAAAGGTAAAGTGGTGCGGGTGTTGCCGGGTATGCAGGCGGCCTTTATCGACATCGGCCTGGACCGTGCTGCTTTTATCCATGCCTCGGAAATTTCCCTGCGCGAAGGCCAGGCGGTTGAAAGCATCAGCGCCCTGGTGCACGAAGGGCAAAGCCTGGTTGTGCAGGTCACCAAGGACCCGATTGCTTCCAAAGGCGCGCGGCTGACGACCCAGCTGTCGATTCCCTCCCGCTACCTGGTGTACATGCCGCGCACCGCCCACGTTGGCATTTCCCTGAAGATTGAAGACGAAGCTGAGCGTGAGCGTCTGAAAAAAGTGGTCAGCGATTGTGTGGCCCAGGAAGGAATCAAGGAAGCGGGTGGCTTTATTTTGCGTACCGCCGCTGAAGGTGCCGGTGCCGATGAAATCCTTATGGATATCCGCTACCTGCGGCGCCTGTGGGATCAGATCGACGCGCAGATCAAGACCATTGGCGCACCGAGTGTCATCTATGAAGACCTGGGCCTGGCCCTGCGCACCTTGCGGGACCTGGTCAGCCCGAAAATCGAGAAAATTCGCATAGACTCTCGGGAAACATTCCAACGCACTACGCAATTTGTCGCTGAACTGATGCCGGAAATTGCCGATCGTCTGGAGCATTACCCAGGCGAGCGGCCGATCTTCGATCTGTATGGCGTCGAGGATGAAATCCAGAAAGCGTTGGAGCGCAAGGTGCCGCTCAAGTCTGGCGGCTACCTGGTGATCGACCCGGCGGAAGCCATGAGCACTATCGACGTCAACACGGGCGCCTTTGTCGGCCATCGCAACCTTGAAGAAACCATCTTCAAGACCAACCTTGAAGCGGCCACGGCCATTGCCCGTCAACTGCGCCTGCGCAATCTGGGCGGGATCATCATCATCGACTTCATCGACATGGAAGATGAAGATCACCAGCGCCAGGTGCTGCGTACCCTCGAAAAGCAGCTGGAGCGCGACCACGCCAAGACCAACATTATCGGCATCACCGAGTTGGGGCTGGTGCAGATGACCCGCAAGCGTACTCGCGAAAGCCTTGAGCAAGTGCTGTGCGAACCGTGCAGCAGTTGCCAGGGTCGCGGCAAGTTGAAAACCCCGGAAACGGTTTGCTACGAAATTTTCCGGGAAATCCTGCGTGAGGCTCGCGCCTATCAGGCCGAGGGCTATCGGGTGCTTGCCAACCAGAAAGTGGTCGACCGGCTGTTGGATGAAGAGTCAGGTAACGTGGCGGAGCTTGAAGGTTTTATCGGGCGTACGATTCGTTTCCAGGTTGAAACCATGTATTCACAGGAACAATACGACGTGGTGCTGCTCTGATTTTCATCCATTTTTTTCAACGAAACCGGCAGGCGTTGATCTGCTGTCCGCCTACTGCACAGAGGGTCGCCTGACATGGAGCGTCTGATACGCTTTTTTGCCGCATTGACCCGCTGGGGCCTGGGCTTGTGTGCCCTGCTGCTGGTTCTGGCAGCGATCTACGTCAGCCTGGGCCGTGAGTTGACGCCGCTGGTGGCGGAATACCGGGGTGAAATCGAAGCCAAGGCGCAGGCTGCGGTGGGTATGCCTTTGAGCATTGGCAGCCTGGAAGGACGCTGGAGCGGCTTTGCGCCGGTGTTGCTGGCTCACGACGTGATGGTCGGCGAGGGGAGCAACGCTTTGCGTCTGGATCAGGTGCAAGTGGTGCCGGATGTCTGGGCCAGCCTGCTGGCGCGGGAAGTACGCCTTGCACATCTACAAGTCAGTGGCTTGCAGGTCAGCGTCAAGGAGGACAAGGACGGTCATTGGGTGCTGCAAGGTTTGCCGGTGCAGGACGATCAACCACTGGATCCGCAGCAGTTGCTCACGCGCATGCAAAGGGTATCGCAGCTATCGCTGCTCGATAGCCAGGTGACTTTGCAGCCGTTCGGTCAGGCGCCATTGACCCTGACCTATGTCGGCGCGAGCCTTGAAACCGGCAGCACCCATCAACGGCTGGACGCCCGCTTGACCTTGCCTGATGGTCAGCCTCTGGCACTGAACCTGCGCACCCGGATACGGCCCAGCCAGTGGAAGGATGCACAGGTCCAGGCCTACCTGAGCCTGCCCCAAAGTGACTGGGCCCGCTGGATTCCGGCGAGTTTGACCCAGCAATGGAAGCTCAGTGAGTTGAAGGCCGGTGGCGAATTCTGGCTGACCTGGAGCCAAGGTAGGGTGCAAAGCGCTGTTGCCCGCCTCAATGCCCCGCAACTGCGTGGCAGCTATGCTGACCGCAAGCCGGCCCATATCGAAAACCTGGCGCTGACTGCGTATGTACAACGTAGCGACAGCGGCCTCAAGGTACTCTTCGACTCCTTGGCGATGAGCCTGGGGGATACTCGTTGGGAGTCGCGTCTTCAGTTGCAGCAGACCCTGGCCACGGGCACGGCCCAGGAGGTCTGGAACCTGCAGGCTGATCGTCTGGACCTGACCCCCATCACGCCTTTGCTCAATGCCCTGGCGCCCTTGCCGGAAGGCGTTGCCACTGCGGTGGAGCACCTGAAAGCCACTGGGATGCTACGGAATGTTCTGGCCGCTTACCGTCCTCAGGACACCAGCGACCAGCGTGTCAGTTTTGCCGCCAACCTTGACCGGATCGGTTTTGATGCCTATTTCGGCGCCCCGGCGGCCCGCAATGTCACCGGCAGTATCAGCGGTAATTTAGGCCATGGCGAACTGCGCATGGACAGCAAGGACTTTTCCCTGCACCTGTCGCCGATTTTTGCCAAGCCCTGGCAGTACATCCAGGCCAATGCCCGGCTGACCTGGAAGTTGGATAAAGCAGGCTTCACCCTGGCTGCGCCGTATATCAAGGTGTTGGGTGAGGAGGGCAAGATCGCTGCCGACTTCCTGATTCGCCTGCACTTCGACCACAGCCAGGAAGACTACATGGACCTGCGGGTTGGGATGGTCGATGGCGATGGGCGTTTTACCTCCAAATACCTGCCGGCCGTCCTCAGCCCGGCGCTGGATGAATGGCTGCGCACGGCGATCCTCAAGGGCGCGGTAGATCAAGGGTTCTTCCAGTACCAGGGCTCGCTGAACCACAATGCCCCCATGGCGGCGCGTAATATCAGCCTGTTTTTCAAGGTGCATGACGCCGAACTGGCGTTCCAGCCGGGCTGGCCCCATGTCAGCAAGGTTGCCGGTGAAGTATTTGTCGAAGAGAGCGGCGTGCGGATCCTGGCCAGCAAGGGGCAGTTGCTCGACACCCAGGTCAAGGATATCTACGTCAATATTCCTCACGCCCCCACTGGCCAGCACAGTCACCTGTTGTTGACCGGCGGCTTTGCGGGAGGTTTGGGCGATGGTCTGAAAATTCTCCAGGAAGCGCCGATTGGTACGGCGTCGACCTTTGCCGGCTGGAAAGGCGAGGGTGACTTACAGGGCAAGCTTGATCTGGACATTCCACTGGCCAAGGGGGCCGAGCCCAAGATTGTCGTGGACTTCAATACCAACAAGGCGCGGCTGCAACTGGCCGAGCCTGCCTTGGACCTGAGCCAGCTCAAGGGCGATTTCCGCTTTGACAGTGCCAAGGGCCTCAGCGGACAGAAGATCAGCGCCCAGGCGTTTGATCGGCCGATCACCGCGCAAATCTTTGCTGATGGCAAGCCGGGCAATATCAGTACCCGGGTCACTGCCAAAGGCCAGGTGACGGTCAAGAAACTGACCGATTGGCTCAAAGTCGATCAGCCCTTGCCTGTTACCGGTGACATTCCTTACCAACTGCAATTGACTCTGGACGGCGCCGATAGCCAATTGATGGTCAGCTCTAACCTCAAGGGCGTGGCGGTGGATCTGCCGGCGCCGTTCGGCATGCCGACCAGCCAAGGGCGCGATAGCGTGTTCCGCATGACGTTGCAGGGCAAGGAGCGCCGCTACTGGTTCGATTATGGCGAGTTGGCGAACTTTACCTTTGCCGCGCCGGTGGATAATTTCGCCGGCGGTCGTGGTGAGTTGTTCCTGGGTGATGGCGATGCGTTGTTGCCAAGCGCCAAAGGCCTGCGCATTCGCGGCGTGTTGTCGGAGCTGGATATCGAGCCTTGGAGAAACCTGGTGGGCCGCTATGCCGGCAATGACCCAGGCGGTAGTGCCAAGCAGCTATTGAGCGCAGCCAACTTCAAAGTTGGCAAGCTGACCGGCTTTGGTACTCAGCTCGATCAGGTCACTTTGCTGTTGGATCGAAAACCGGCTGCCTGGGGTTTGCAGCTCGACAGTCAGCAGGCCAAAGGCATTGTGGGGGTGCCGGATGCCAAGGGCGCACCGATTACGATCAATTTGCAGTACGTGAAGCTGCCGGCGGTCGACCCATCGGTGCAGGCCGATGAAAATGCACCGGATCCGTTGGCGGATGTGGATCCCAAGCAGGTCCCGGCGCTGGATATCGCCATTGATCAATTGTTCCAGGGGCCGGATCTGATTGGGGCCTGGTCGCTGAAAGTACGTCCGACGGCCAAAGGCATGGCGTTCAGCAACCTCGACCTTGGCCTCAAGGGTATGCAATTGAAGGGCGCAGGCGGCTGGGAAGGCGTACCAGGCGCCAGCAGCAGTTGGTACAAAGGGCGCCTGGACGGCAAGAATATTGCCGATGTGCTCAAGGGCTGGGGTTTTGCCCCGACCGTGACCAGCGAGGATTTCCATCTGGATGTGGATGGACGCTGGCCGGGTTCGCCGGCCTGGGTTGGCCCCAAGCGTTTCTCCGGCAGCCTGGACGCCAGTTTCCGCAAAGGCCAGTTTGTGGAGGTGGAAGGTGGTGCCCAGGCTTTGCGAGTGTTTGGCCTGTTGAACTTCAACTCCATTGGCCGGCGCTTGCGCCTGGATTTCTCTGACTTGCTCGGCAAGGGGCTGAGCTATGATCGGGTCAAGGGTTTGCTGGCGGCCAGTAATGGGGTGTTTGTCACCCGTGAGCCCATTACCCTGACCGGACCCTCGAGCAACCTGGAGATCAATGGCACCCTGGATCTGGTGGCGGACCGGGTCGATGCCAAGTTGTTGGTAACCTTGCCGCTCACCAACAACCTGCCGATTGCGGCGTTGATCGTCGGTGCGCCGGCTATTGGCGGTGCGTTGTTTTTGATCGATAAGCTGATTGGTGATCGGGTTGCTCGTTTCGCCAGCGTGCAATACACGGTGCAAGGCCCCTGGAAGGACCCCAAGATCACGTTCGACAAGCCATTTGAAAAAACACGATAAGCGCCCGCAGCCGCAGCCGCAGCCGCAGCACAAGGCTACGATGCGGTCCCCAGGATCGCCCTTACAGTGTCATGGTCTATTACGTCCCGAACACAGGAGCCCGTCATGTCCATCGCCGTCATTCAAATGGTCAGCCAAAGCGACGTACCGGCCAATCTGGTCCGGGCACGTCACTTACTTGAGCAAGCCGCTGCCGGCGGTGCACGGCTGGCAGTCCTGCCGGAAAACTTCGCCGCCATGGGCCGTCGCGACATTGTCGATATTGGCCGCGCCGAGGCTTTGGGCGAAGGCCCGATCCTGCCCTGGTTGAAACAGGCTGCCCGCGACCTCACCTTATGGATAGTGGCAGGCACATTGCCGCTGCCGCCGGAGGGGAGACCGACGGACAAGTCTAATGCTTGCTCGTTGCTGATCAATGAGCACGGTGAAACCGTCGCTCGTTATGACAAGCTGCATTTGTTTGATGTAGACGTCGCTGACAGTCGGGGTCGTTATCGGGAGTCCGATGACTATGCTTATGGCAATCGGGTGGTGGTAGCGGATACCCCGGTGGGTCGCCTGGGGCTGACAGTCTGTTATGACTTGCGCTTCCCGGAGCTGTACAGCGAGTTACGTGCGGCGGGAGCCGAGTTGATTACCGCACCGTCGGCCTTTACGGCAGTGACCGGGGCCGCGCATTGGGATGTGTTGATTCGGGCGCGGGCCATTGAAACCCAGTGCTACCTGCTGGCGGCCGCTCAAGGCGGCGTACATCCGGGGCCACGGGAAACTTTCGGGCATGCAGCGATTGTCGACCCCTGGGGGCGAGTACTGGCACAACAGGATCAAGGCGAAGCGGTGTTGCTGGCCGAACGCGATAGCAGTGAACAGGCGTCGATACGGACGCGCATGCCGGTGGTAGGCCATCGGCGCTTTTTTTCGCAGGGCGCGCAGCGACCTGCTTCAGAACGATGAATTTAAGGCCAAACCTATGAGCGAGTTGTTGTCCTCAGTCAGTGAACATCTCCTGGCGCCCGGTGGCGTGACCATCGAAAGCTTGCAAGCCGTGCTGGGCGATTTGGCCGGGCCGGGTATCGACGCTGCCGACTTGTATTTCCAGGGACAGATCTCCGAGTCCTGGGCCCTGGAAGACGGCATCGTCAAGGAAGGTAGCTTCAACCTCGACCAGGGTGTGGGCGTGCGAGCGCAATCCGGTGAAAAAACCGGTTTTGCCTACAGCAACGCCATCACCCTCGAAGCGTTGGGCCTGGCTGCCCGTGCCGCCCGTTCGATCTCCCGCGCGGGTCAGAACGGCACAGTGCAGGCGTTCAGCACCCAGGATGTGGCCCAGTTGTATGCCCCGGATAACCCGTTGGAAGTGATCAGTCGTGCCGAAAAAGTCGAACTGCTCAAGCGTATTGATGCCGCAACCCGTGCCCTGGACCCACGCATCCAGCAAGTGAGCGTGAGCATGGCCGGCGTCTGGGAGCGAATCCTGGTGGCGTCCACCGACGGCAGCCTGGCGGCAGATGTGCGGCCGTTGGTGCGTTTCAATGTCAGTGTGATCGTTGAGCAGAACGGTCGTCGCGAGCGGGGCGGCCATGGCGGCGGCGGGCGCACGGACTACCGTTATTTCCTCACCGACGACCGTGCCATGGGGTACGCCCGTGAAGCACTGCGTCAGGCACTGGTCAACCTGGAAGCCATTCCGGCGCCGGCCGGTACGCTGCCGGTGGTGCTGGGCTCGGGTTGGTCCGGCGTGTTGCTTCACGAAGCTGTGGGCCATGGCCTGGAAGGTGATTTCAACCGCAAGGGCAGTTCGGCCTACAGCGGACGCATGGGCGAGATGGTTGCGTCCAAACTCTGCACCATTGTCGATGATGGCACCCTGGCCGGGCGTCGGGGCTCGCTGAGCGTTGATGACGAAGGCACCCCGACCGAGTGCACTACCCTGATCGAAAACGGCGTGCTCAAGGGCTACATGCAAGACAAACTCAACGCCCGCCTGATGGGCGTAGCCCGTACCGGTAACGGTCGTCGTGAGTCCTACGCGCATCTGCCGATGCCGCGCATGACCAACACCTACATGCTTGGTGGCGAAAGCGATCCTGCCGAAATCATCGCTTCGGTGAAACGCGGTATCTACTGTGCCAACCTCGGTGGTGGGCAGGTGGACATCACCAGCGGCAAGTTCGTGTTCTCCACCAGCGAGGCGTATTTGATCGAAGACGGCAAGATTACTGCGCCGGTCAAAGGAGCAACGTTGATTGGCAACGGCCCGGAAGCCATGAGCAAGGTGTCGATGGTCGGTAACGACCTGTCGCTGGACAGTGGCGTGGGGACATGTGGCAAAGACGGGCAGTCGGTGCCGGTGGGTGTCGGCCAGCCAACCTTGAAAATTGATGCGATCACCGTGGGTGGCACGGGGTCATAAGCCAAGAGCTTCGGGTGGTGAAGATCACCACCCGGGGAAGAGGATCAGCGCAGGCCGCGTTGAGTCTCGTCCAGCTCACGGATGTACTTGAAGATTTTACGACTGGTGGCCGGTGGCTTGTTCTGCGCCAGTTCGTGCTGGGCCTGACGGGTCAGGGAGCGCAGTTGCTGGCGATCGGCATCCGGGTATTCCAGGACGAACTTCTCCAGGACGGCGTCGTCGCCCGCGATCAAGCGGTCACGCCAGCGTTCCAGATTGTGAAAACGTTCGTTGTACTGGCGCGTGGAGGCATCCATTTGGTCGAGCAAGGTCAGAATGGCGTCAGTGTCCTGGTCGCGCATCAGCTTGCCGATAAACATGATGTGCCGTTTACGCGCGATATTCGCGGTGTGCTTGGGCGCATCGGCCAAGGCCCGGCGCATGGCGTCGGTCAAGGGCAGTTTTGCCAGCAAGTCAGGCTTGAGTGTTGTAAGGCGCTCGCCAAGGTCAACCAGAGCATGCAGCTCGCGTTTGACCTGGGTTTTGCTTTTCTCCCCATCGAGGGAGTCGTCGTAAGAATCAACCATGGTGGCAGTCCGCAAAGAAACGCCGCCATGATAACCAGTCGGGGGCCGCTTGTCCGGCCCGGTCGCTCGAAGGCCTTAACCGAAAGCAGAATTTGAGTGGAGAGAACCATGAGTGCAGCCCAAAGCGTCGGTCCGCAAGCGTTACCGGCACTGCAGGAACAAGTCGAGCAGATCCTTGCCGAGGCCAAGCACCAAGGGGCCAGTGCCTGTGAAGTGGCGGTGTCCCTGGAGCAGGGCCTGTCGACGTCGGTGCGTCAGCGGGAAGTGGAAACCGTTGAGTTCAACCGCGACCAGGGGTTTGGCATCACCTTGTACGTCGGCCAGCGCAAAGGTTCGGCCAGCACCTCTGCCAGCGGCCCGGAAGCGATCCGCGAGACTGTTGCCGCGGCATTGGCCATCGCCAAGCACACATCCGAAGATGAAAGCTCGGGCTTGGCCGATGCGGCCTTGATGGCCAGGGACCTGAAGGACTTTGATCTGTTTCATGCCTGGGATATCACCCCGGAGCAAGCCATCGAGCAGGCGCTGACCTGCGAAGCGGCGGCGTTTGATGCCGACAGCCGCATCAAGAACGCCGATGGCACGACCTTGAGTACGCATCAAGGCTGCCGCGTGTATGGCAACAGCCACGGTTTTATCGGTGGTTATGCCTCCACTCGCCACAGCTTGAGTTGTGTGATGATCGCCGAGGCCAATGGCCAGATGCAGCGCGATTATTGGTATGACGTCAATCGCCAGGGCGAATTGTTGGCTGACCCGGTGAGTATCGGCCAGCGCGCCGCACAACGGGCGGCGGGCCGCCTGGGCGCACGTCCGGTGCCGACCTGCGAAGTGCCGGTGTTGTTTTCGGCGGAACTGGCCGGTGGCTTGTTCGGCAGTTTCCTGGGGGCGATTTCCGGCGGCAACCTGTACCGCAAGTCATCGTTCCTGGAAGGCGCGATTGGCCAGAGGCTGTTCCCTGAATGGCTGACCATTGATGAGCGCCCGCATTTGATGCGCGCCATGGGCAGTTCGTCGTTCGACGGTGATGGCCTGGCGACCTATGCCAAGCCGTTCGTCGAGAAAGGTGAGTTGGTGTCTTATGTGCTGGGTACCTATGCCGGGCGCAAACTCGGCCTGCCAAGCACCGCCAACTCCGGTGGCGTGCACAACCTGTTTGTGACTCATGGCGATGAAGACCAGGCGGCGTTGTTACGACGTATGGGACGTGGTTTGTTGGTCACCGAATTGATGGGCCATGGCCTGAACATGGTCACGGGCGACTACTCCCGTGGCGCGGCAGGTTTCTGGGTAGAAAACGGCGAAATTCAATTCGCCGTCCAGGAAGTGACCATCGCTGGCAATATGCGCGACATGTTCAAGCAAATTGTCGCGGTGGGTAATGACCTTGAACTGCGCAGCAACATCCGTACGGGCTCGGTGTTGATTGAGCGGATGACGGTCGCCGGCAGCTAACCCTGCGAGGTGTCAAATAGGCGCGCCACCCTTTGGGTGGCGCGCTTTTTTTTGCCTGGAATATCCGGGAGATTAATTTGATGCGCTTGTGTTGATTCTCAATATCATTTAATAATAAGTATCATTATCGAGTGAGCATGGATCATGAGTTCTGTCCTGCATGAGGATCCTTACCTGGAAAGTTGGCGCTGGATGAGTCGTCAGATTCGCTGCGGCCTTGATCCCAATGAACCTCGCCTGATCGAACATTACCTCAACGAAGGCCGATACCTGGCGTGTTGCACTGCGACTCACCCGTGGACCATCGCCGAAACCTCATTGCGCCTGCTGCTTGATACCGCCGCCGACATTGCCTTGCCTTGGCACTGGCGCTCCATGTGCCTGGACCAGGCCTGGCGCCCCTTGCGCGACCTGGAAAACCTATCCCGCTGTGCCTGCCGCCTCAAGCGCTGGCAGGCCTTTGCCTGGCAATTGGCAACCTGCGAATTGCTGCCGTCTATTTCTCACTCTGACTTGGTGCAAGGATCTTCTGATGAGTAACACCCGTATCGAACGCGACAGCATGGGCGAACTGCAAGTACCCGCCGAAGCTCTGTATGGTGCGCAAACCCAGCGTGCAGTGAATAACTTCCCCATCAGCCACCAGCGTATGCCGGCGCAATTCATTCGCGCACTGATCCTGGCCAAGACCGCTGCTGCCAAGGTCAATGTCGACCTCAAACAGATCGGCGAAGCCCAGGGCAAGGCCATCGTCGATGCTGCCCAAGGCCTGCTGGAAGGCGACTTCATGCAGCACTTTCCGGTGGATATCTTCCAGACTGGCTCCGGCACCAGTTCCAATATGAACGCCAACGAAGTTATTGCCACCCTCGCCAGCCGTCTGCTGGGCGAGCCGGTCAATGCCAATGATCACGTCAATTGCGGGCAAAGCAGCAACGACATCATCCCGACCACCATCCACGTCAGCGCGGCGCTGGTCCTGCATGAACAACTGCTGCCGGCGTTGCTGCACCTGGTGCAGGTGATCGAGCACAAGGCCGAAGAGGTTCACCCGTTCATCAAGACCGGCCGTACCCACCTGATGGACGCCATGCCCGTGCGCATGAGCCAGGTGCTCAATGGTTGGGCGCAGCAGCTCAAGGCCAATATCGGCCACTTGCAAGACTTGCTACCGAGCCTGCAGGCACTGGCCCAGGGCGGCACGGCGGTAGGTACCGGGATCAACGCCCATCCAGAATTCGCCGCGCGCTTCAGCCAGCAGCTCAGCCACTTGACCGAAGTGCAGTTCACACCAGGCAAGAACCTGTTTGCGTTGATCGGCTCTCAGGACACCGCAGTCGCTGTTTCTGGGCAACTGAAAGCCACTGCTGTTTCGTTGATGAAGATCGCCAACGACCTGCGTTGGATGAACTCGGGGCCGCTGGCCGGTCTCGGTGAGATTGAGCTGGAGGGCTTGCAGCCGGGTTCTTCGATCATGCCGGGCAAGGTCAACCCAGTGATTCCGGAGGCTGCGGCGATGGTCGCCGCGCAGGTGATCGGCAATGACACGGTCATCACCGTCGCTGGCCAGTCCGGCAATTTCGAACTGAACGTCATGTTGCCGATCATCGCCCAGAATCTGCTCGGCAGCCTTGAACTGCTGGCCAACATCAGCCATTTGTTGGCGGACAAAGCGATCGCCAGCTTCAAGGTCAACGAGGGCAAGCTCAAGGAGGCGCTGTCGCGAAACCCGATCCTGGTCACTGCACTCAACCCGATCATTGGTTACCAAAAGGCCGCTGAAATCGCCAAGAAGGCCTATCAACAAGGCCGACCGGTGATTGAGGTTGCGCTCGAACATACCGACTTGTCCCGCAGCCAACTGGAAATCCTCCTGGATCCGGAAAAGCTCACGGCGGGTGGCGTGTAATCACCGACTCTGCTTGGAGGCTCACCATGGAGCACTGGAAACGCACGATCGAAAGGGCCAATCGCTGCTTTATGCAAGGCGAATTGGTGGATGCCCGCGAGCATTACCTGCAGGCCCTGGCCTTGGCCCAAGTGTTGTTCGAGCGCTGGGCCGATGCTGATGAAGCGGTGGCGGCTTGCGTCATTTCCCATCACAACCTCGCAGACCTGCACCTGCGTCTTAATCAGCCGGAAGAGAGTGCGCAATACCTCTGCGCCATCCACCAGTGCTTGTTGCAGACCATGCAGGACACCCGCCTGAGTCCGCTACTGCGGGAGGCGGCCTTGCGTCAGAGCAGCAAGACCTACGTCGAATTGCTGAATTTTATCAGTGAGCACGGCGAATACCCTCGTACTTATCGCTTATTGGGCAGCAGCGTGGCGCGATCAGATGCATCGACCCGCAGCAGCCATTTTTATGGAGCGCATTGATATGTCCTACACCTTGCCTGCCTTGCCTTACGCCTACGACGCCTTGGAGCCCCATATTGATGCACAAACCATGGAAATTCACTACACCAAGCACCACCAGACCTATATCAATAACCTGAACGCTGCAGTCCAGGGTACCGAGTGGGCTGGGTGGCCGGTGGAGAGGCTGGTGTCCAGCGTTCAGCAACTGCCGGAAAAACTGCGGGCAGCAGTGATCAACCAAGGCGGTGGCCATGCCAACCACTCGTTGTTCTGGGCGGTCATGTCGCCCAAGGGCGGTGGCGCGCCGGTCGGCACGTTGGGCAAGGCCATAGATGAGCAGTTGGGTGGCTTTGACAGTTTCAAGGAGGCCTTCACCAAGGCGGCTCTGACACGTTTCGGCAGTGGCTGGGCGTGGTTGAGCGTTACCCCGCAACAGACCCTGGTGGTAGAAAGCAGTGGCAACCAGGACAGTCCGCTGATGAATGGTAATACACCCATTCTTGGACTGGACGTGTGGGAGCACGCTTATTACCTGCTGTACCAGAACCGCCGCCCGGAATACATCAACGCGTTCTACAGCGTCATCAACTGGCCGGAAGTTGCTGAGCGTTATCAGGCCGCGCTTGCTTAATGCTTTTTTCATAACAAGATCTAAGGCCGACTATGGGCACTGAAACACTGGCGATTGGCAGCGTACGAATGTTTCGTTATGCGTTTGGCTCGCTGTTGCTGCTGGCGGGAATTGCATTGCTGGTGGCTCAAGGGCTGGACTGGCTCGACCTGGAACCACGCATCTTGCGTGCATTGCAGGGCGGGGCTCTTTGCGCCCTGGGTACCGCATTGGGCGCAGTACCGGTCCTGGTGATCCGCCGGATGCCATTGGCGGTGAGCGATACATTACTGGGTTTCGGCGCGGGGGTGATGTTGGCGGCGACGGCGTTTTCGTTGATCGTGCCAGGTATCGCCGCTGCCGAAAAGCTGGGTTTATCGCCGTGGTCGTCTAGTGGGTTGATCAGTTTCGGCATCATGCTGGGGGCTTTCGGGTTGTTTCTGGTGGATCGCAAGGTTTCCGGCGCCAGCCCGCAAGTGCTGGTGGGCACATTGGAGCGCCCGGTTATCCCGCCGCGTATCTGGTTGTTTGTGTTCGCCATCATTGCCCATAACATTCCCGAAGGCATGGCTGTAGGGGTGTCGGCGGGTGGCGGCATGCCTGACGCCGACAGCCTCGCCATGGGCATCGCACTGCAGGATGTGCCGGAAGGCCTGGTGATTGCCTTGGTGTTGGCGGGTGCGGGGATGTCGCGGGTCAAAGCGTTCCTGATCGGCGCGGCGTCCGGATTGGTCGAGCCGGTATTCGCCGTTTTGTGCGCCTGGCTGGTAAGCCTGGCCGAGGTGTTATTGCCGTTGGGGTTGGCGCTGGCGGCGGGTGCCATGTTGCTGGTGGTGACTCACGAAGTGATACCCGAATCG
Source organism: Pseudomonas karstica (assembly GCF_009707515.1). Taxonomy (GTDB): domain Bacteria; phylum Pseudomonadota; class Gammaproteobacteria; order Pseudomonadales; family Pseudomonadaceae; genus Aquipseudomonas; species Aquipseudomonas karstica. Next base: position 45,625 of record NZ_WLYI01000026.1, read on the forward strand.
CGGCGCAACGGTCACGACAAGCTGGCCAGCCTGGGGTTGTGTGTCGGGTTTTGCTTGATGATGGTGATGGATACGGCGCTGGGGTAGGGCGCTTCCAATGATCGTTCCCGCCGGAGGGAACGATCACGGTCAAGAGAGGGCTTACTCGCCCTCGTCAAAGTAGTCATTGATCAGTTTTACCAGAGCGGCCATCGCTTCATCCTCTTGGTCGCCTTCCGTTTTCAGGTGGATCTTGGTGCCTTTGCCCGCAGCCAGCATCATCATGGCCATGATGCTTTTGCCATCGACCATGGACTCCGGGGTGCGACCGGCCCGGATCTGGCAGGGAAACTGCCCCGCAACGCCGACAAATTTGGCTGAAGCTCGAGCATGTAAACCCAGCTTGTTGATGATTTCAATTTCCAGAGCGGGCATCGCGCAGGTGTTCCTTTCAGCTAAGGTCGCGGTGGCGTACCTGGACGTTCTTGAGGGTTTGCTGCAACACCTGGCCCAGGCGCTCGGTCAGATAGACAGAGCGGTGATGTCCGCCGGTGCAGCCAATGGCGATGGTGACATAAGCTCGGTTGCTGGCAGCAAAGCGCGGCAGCCATTTGAGCAGGTAGCTGGAGATGTCCTGGAACATCTCCTCGACATCCGGTTGTGCGGCCAGGTATTCGGCCACCGGCTGGTCCAGGCCGGATTGGTCGCGCAATTCCGGCTTCCAGTAAGGATTGGGCAGGCAGCGCACATCAAATACCAAGTCGGCATCCACCGGCATACCTCGCTTGAAGCCAAACGACTCCACCAGGAATGCCGTGCCAGGTTCCGGCTGGTTCAGCAGGCGCAGCTTGATGGCATCGCGTAGCTGATACAGGTTCAGGTTTGTGGTGTTGATCTTCAGATCGGCCAAATCAATGATCGGCCCCAGCAGTGTGCTCTCGTCCTCGATGGCTTCGGCGAGTGAACGGTGCGAGCTGCTCAGCGGGTGACGTCGACGGGTTTCGGAGAAGCGCTTGAGCAGGGTTTCTTCGTCGGCGTCCAAGTACAGCACATCGCAATGAATGTGCTTGCTGCGCACTTCCTCAAGCAGTTCGGGGAAGCGACTGAGGTGGCTGGGCAGGTTGCGGGCGTCAATGGACACGGCCACCAGCGGTTGCGACAGCTCCGTGTGGATCAAGGCGCGCTCCGCCAGTTCAGGCAACAGGCCGGCAGGCAGGTTATCGATGCAATAGAAGCCGTTGTCCTCAAGAACATTGAGGGCAGTGCTTTTACCTGAGCCGGAGCGGCCACTGACGATGATCAAGCGCATGATTACTGCCCGTTCTGCTCATCCAGGACGACTTGATACAACGCTTCATTGGTGCTGGCGCTGCGCAGTCTGTCGCGTACTTCTTTGCGGTCGAGCATGCTGGCGATCTGCCGGAGCAGTTCCAGGTGCGCATCGGTGGCGGCCTCAGGGACCAGTAGAACAAACAACAGGTCTACCGGCGCGCCGTCGATGGCATCGAAATCGATAGGGAGGTCCAGGTGCAGCAGGGCGCTGACGGGGTCTTTGCAGCCTTTGAGGCGGCAATGAGGAATTGCGATGCCGTTGCCAAAACCGGTCGAGCCAAGTTTTTCACGGGCGATCAGGGCCTCGTACACATCTTGCGTATCCAGTTCTGGCACTTCGCGGCCGATCAGGTTGGCAATTTGTTCGAGGGCACGCTTTTTACTGCCGCCCGGCACGTTCACGAGGGAACGGCCGGGGGTCAGGATGTTTTCAAGTCGGATCATGGGGGGAGAGTTAACGACCTGTACCTTGCATCAGGTGCAGATTCTTTTCCTTATGCTTTATGAGTTGGCGGTCCAGCTTGTCGTACAGCGAGTCGATCGCCGCGTACATGTCGTCATGTTCGGCATTGGCGACGACCTTGGCGTTCGGTATGTGCAGGGTGGCCTCGATTTTCTGCTTGAGCTTATCGACCTCCATGATGACCTGCACGTTGGTGATCTTGTCAAAATGCCCCGCAAGCTTGTTCAACTTGCTCTCGGTGTACTCACGCAGGGGTTTGGTGACTTCAAGCTGGTGTCCACTGATGTTGACTTGCATACAGCTTCTCCTTCGTTGCCAGTGCATAAAGCGACAGGCAAATGCCTGCCACTGGAACGCTGTGGCCCGTCCGTCACATTAACCGCTTACGCTCGCTGGAAGGCGAGATCCCTAGGGACTCGCGGTACTTGGCGACGGTTCGACGGGCGACCTGAATACCTTGTGCCTCCAGTAAACCAGCGATCTTGCTGTCACTCAACGGCTTTTTCTGATTTTCCGCGGCAACCAGTTTTTTGATGATCGCGCGGATTGCCGTTGACGAGCATTCGCCGCCTTCGGAGGTACTGACATGGCTGGAGAAAAAGTATTTCAGCTCATATATACCTCGCGGGGTATGCATGAATTTTTGCGTGGTGACTCGGGAAATTGTCGATTCGTGCATACCCACCGCTTCGGCAATATCGTGCAGGACCAACGGTTTCATTGCTTCATCGCCGTACTCAAGGAAGCCGCGCTGATGCTCGACAATCTGGGTGGCTACCTTCATCAGGGTTTCGTTGCGGCTCTGCAGGCTCTTGATGAACCAGCGAGCTTCCTGCAACTGGTTGCGCATGAAAGTGTTGTCGGCGCTGGTATCGGCACGACGGACGAAGCCTGCGTATTGCGGGTTGACCCGCAGGCGTGGCACTGACTCCTGATTCAGCTCCACCAGCCAGCGTTCGTTGTCCTTGCGCACGATCACATCGGGAACCACGTATTCGGCTTCGCTGGACTCGATTTGCGAGCCCGGGCGCGGGTTGAGGCTCTGTACCAGTTCGATGATCTGGCGCAGGTCGTCTTCCTTGAGTTTCAGCCGGCGCATCAGTTGGCTGTAGTCGCGGCTGCCCAGCAGGTCAATGAAGTCAGTGACCAGGCGTTGTGCTTCGGCCAGCCATGGGGTTTTGGCCGGCAGTTGGCGCAGTTGCAGTTGCAGGCACTCGCTGAGGCTGCGAGCGCCAATGCCGACGGGCTCGAACTGTTGGATGCGGTGCAGGACGGCCTCTATTTCGTCCAGCTCTATGTCCAGTTCCGGGTCGAAGGCCTCGAGGATCTCTTCGAGTGTCTCCTCCAGGTAGCCCTGATTGTTGATGCAGTCAATCAAGGTGACAGCGATCAGGCGATCGGTATCGGACATTGGTGACAGGTTCAGTTGCCACAGCAAGTGACTCTGCAGGCTCTCGCCGACGGACGTGCGGGTGGTGAAGTCCCACTCGTCATCGTCATTGCTGGGCAGGCTGCTGGCGCTGGTCTGGTACACGTCTTCCCAGGCGGTGTCGACGGGCAACTCGTTGGGAATACGTTCGTTCCATTCTCCTTCTTCCAGGTTATCCACCGTCGGGGCGGTTTCCTGATAAGAGGGTTCCTGGATATCGGGGTTGGGTTTTTGCTCGACGTTATCGGCCAGCGGGTCGGCGTTATCGAAGTCGTCGCCTTCTTCCTGGCGTTCGAGCATCGGATTGGACTCCAGGGCCTCCTGGATTTCCTGTTGCAGGTCCAGGGTCGACAATTGGAGCAGGCGGATAGCCTGTTGCAGCTGCGGTGTCATCGTCAGCTGCTGGCCCATTCTCAGTACTAGCGATGGTTTCATGGCAGGGGCTTAACACCTTATTCGCCGGCGCAGTGCGCCATCCACGACAGGGCGCCTGAGCGCCAAACATAAGCAAATTATATGCCTGATATCGGGGGCTTTGCCTAGAGCGCGGTAACAATAAAAATCCTGAGGTTTTTATTGCCACTCGCGCGCCTTGGCGAAGGGCCAGACACCATGCTGCTTGCAGGGCGATACTTACAGGCGGAACTCGTGGCCCAGGTAAACTTCCTTGACCAGTTCGTTGGCCAGAATGGTGGCGGAGTCGCCTTCGGCAATCAGCTGTCCATCGTTGACGATATAGGCGGTTTCGCAGATATCGAGAGTCTCGCGGACGTTGTGGTCGGTAATCAATACACCGATGCCCTTGGCCTTGAGGTGATGGATAATCTGCTTGATGTCGCCGACCGAGATCGGGTCGACACCGGCGAAGGGTTCGTCCAGCAGGATGAACTTCGGAGCAGTGGCCAGGGCGCGGGCGATTTCCACACGACGACGCTCGCCGCCGGAAAGGCTCATGCCGAGGTTGTCGCGAATGTGGTTGATGTGGAATTCCTGTAGCAGGCTTTCCAGCTCCTTCTTGCGCCCGGCACGGTCAAGCTCCTTGCGGGTCTCGAGGATGGCCATGATGTTGTCGGATACCGACAGTTTGCGGAAGATCGACGCTTCCTGGGGAAGATAGCCAATCCCGGCCCGTGCACGACCGTGCATGGGCTGGTGGCTGACGTCCAGGTCGTCGATCAGTACGCGACCCTGGTCGGCCTGCACCAGGCCGACAATCATGTAGAAACAAGTGGTCTTGCCGGCACCGTTGGGGCCAAGCAGGCCGACGATCTGGCCACTGTCGATCGACAGGCTGACGTCACGCACGACCTGACGGCTTTTATAGGCCTTGGCCAGATGCTGGGCTTTCAGGGTCGCCATTACTCGGCCTTCTTCTTCGGCTGGATAACCATGTCGATGCGTGGGCGTGGCGTGGTGACCTTGTTGCCATTGGCCCGGCCAGCCTGGGCGACCTGGGTCTGGGTGTTGTAGATGATCTTTTCGCCTTCGGTAGAGTTACCGTCGCTGCTGAGTACTTTGGCGCGGTCGATCAGGACAATGCGATTCTGTTGGGCGTGATATTGGATCGTCACGCCATAGCCCTTGATAGGGCCTGGATCGGCGGCTTTCTGTTGTTGCTCGAAGTAGGCCAGGTTGCCCACGGAGGTCACCACGTCGATGTCGCCCGCTGGAGTCCGGGTGAGCGTCACGGTGTTGCCCGTGATCTTCATCGAACCCTGGGTGATGATGACGTCACCCTTGTAGGTTGCGACACCTTGCTTGTCATCCAGTTGAGCGTCGTCAGCCTGGATGTGGATCGGTTGCTGGCTATCGTTCGGCAGAGCCCAGGCGCTCACGCTTCCCAGTGCTGCGCCCAGACCGAGCAAAATAGGGAGGGTTTTAACGAGCCTCATACTGTCCTCTTACGTTCGATAGCAGGTGTATCCTGCTTTCTTTCAAATACGCTTTCATTCCCTTGCCAGTCGATACACCGCCAGCGCCGTCGATTCTAACGTCTTGCTCGGTCTGCGCATATTGCTTCTGTGGGAATACGGTCATGCGACTGCTGGTAATAAGCGTGTTGCGGTTCTTTGCGTCGGTACGAGCCACGCGAACCGAGTCGATCAATTCGACCTCGGTGCCGTCGGGATTGACCTCGCCACGCTCGCTGGTGACGTGCCAGGGGAACTCGGTGCCGCGATACAGGTTCAAGTCCGGTTTGGTCAGCAAAGTGACCTCCGATACCTTCAGGTGTTCGACCTTGTCCGCGGTCATTTCATACTGGACCTTGCCATCCGGCAGGAACTGGACGCTGTAGGCATTGGTGGCGTAATAGTCGATAGCGCCTTCGTTGACCTTGGCAACAGGCTGGTCGAGAAAGCGCTCCGGGCTGATATTCCAGTAGCCGACCGCTGCGAACAGCAGGGCGATAACGGCGAATATCAGGAAATTGCGAATCTTTTTGCTCAGCATAGAAAGCTCTATAGGTAGGCGGCGTGGGCCGCTTCAAGGCTGCCCTGGGCACGCAGGATCAGCTCGCAGAACTCGCGGGCGGCGCCTTCACCACCACGGGCCGTCGTGACGCCATGGGCATGCTCTCGGACAAAGGCTGCGGCATTGGCCACCGCCATGCCCAGGCCGACCCGTCGAATCACCGGCAGGTCAGGCAAGTCGTCGCCCAAGTAGGCAACCTGTTCATAGCTTAGGTTGAGTTGGCCAAGAAGCTCGTCCAGTACGACCAGTTTATCCTCGCGGCCCTGATAGAGGTGAGCAATCCCCAGGTTTTGTGCGCGACGTTCCACTACCGGGGTCTTGCGACCGCTGATGATGGCCGTTTGCACGCCTGAAGCCATCAACATCTTGATGCCTTGGCCGTCGAGGGTGTTGAACGTCTTGAATTCGCTGCCGTCTTCGAGGAAGTACAGGCGGCCATCCGTCAGCACGCCATCGACGTCGAAAATCGCCAATTTGATGGATTTGCCACGTTGCAGCAGGTCGGTGGTCATTTACATCACTCCTGCACGCAGCAAGTCGTGCATGTTCAGGGCGCCAATCGGGTGATCATTGCTATCGACCACCACCAGGGCGCCGATCTTGTGGTCTTCCATGATCTTCAGCGCTTCGGCTGCGAGCATCTCGGCACGGGCGGTCTTGCCATGGGGGGTCATTACATCGTCGATGGTGGCGGTGTGGATATCAATGGTGCGGTCCAGGGTGCGGCGCAGGTCGCCGTCGGTGAAAACCCCGGCCAGGCGGCCGTCGGCCTCCAGGATGACCGTCATGCCCAGGCCCTTGCGGGTCATTTCCATCAGCGCGTCCTTGAGCAGCGTACCGCGCTGGACCTGTGGTAATTCGTCGTCGGTGTGCATGACGTTTTCCACTTTCAACAGCAACCTGCGGCCCAGTGCGCCGCCCGGATGGGAAAACGCGAAATCTTCGGCGGTAAAACCGCGGGCTTCCAGCAGGGCTACCGCCAGCGCATCGCCCATCACCAGGGCGGCGGTGGTAGAGGAGGTCGGGGCCAGGTTCAGTGGGCAGGCTTCATGGGCCACATGCACATTCAAATTCACTTCGGCTGCCTTGGCCAGCGTCGAGTCCGGGTTGCCGGTGAGGCTGATCAGCTTGATGCCCAGGCGCTTGATCAGCGGCAGCAGGGTGACGATTTCATTGGTGCTGCCGGAATTGGACAGCGCCAGGATGATGTCATCCCGGGTGATCATGCCCATGTCGCCGTGGCTGGCTTCGGCCGGATGTACGAAAAATGCCGTGGTCCCGGTGCTTGCCAGGGTGGCGGCAATCTTGTTGCCAACGTGGCCGGATTTGCCCATGCCGACTACCACGACGCGGCCTTTGCTGGCCAGGATCATCTCGCACGCACGTACGAAATCTGCGTCGATATGGGCCAGCAAGCCTTCCACGGCTTCAAGCTCGAGGCGGATGGTGCGTTGTGCAGATTGAATAAGGTCGCTGGATTGGCTCATGTCTTAATCGTATAGCCTGACGAAAAGTCAGCGATTATAGCGGTAATGATCAATTCCCTCACGCAAGTTCGTCAGCCTTTGGTTCGGGGCAGGGTTGCAGGAGCACGCTCAAATACAATTTTTTACCTGCCTTCATTCCAAACAAGCTCTGTTCCGGCCTTGGGGGCTCTGTATCGACAGTGATATAGTTCGCCGCCAGTTCGGTCCGTGCAGCCTTTGTTTTGATTTATCGCAAGCATTTATCCGAAACACGTTGTCTGAGCGAGAGGCTGCACCCCCAAGGAGTTTAGATGAGTGCCGATAACGCCTACGCGGTCGAGCTGAAGGGCCTTTCCTTCAAGCGCGGTACGCGCAGCATCTTCAATAATGTGGATATTCGCATTCCCCGCGGCAAGGTCACAGGCATCATGGGGCCTTCCGGTAGTGGCAAGACTACATTGCTGCGCCTGATGGGCATGCAATTGCGCCCCAGCGCCGGCGAAGTGTGGGTCAATGGTCAGAACCTGCCAAAACTGTCGCGTAGCGATCTGTTCGATGCCCGCAAGCAAATGGGCGTCCTGTTTCAGAGCGGCGCGCTGTTCACTGACCTGGACGTGTTCGAGAATGTGGCGTTCCCACTTCGGGTGCACACCCAGCTGTCCGATGAAATGATTCGTGACATTGTGTTGCTGAAGCTGCAGGCCGTGGGGCTGCGCGGTGCTATCGACCTGATGCCCGACGAATTGTCCGGCGGCATGAAGCGTCGAGTGGCGCTGGCGCGCGCCATTGCCCTGGACCCACAGATCCTCATGTACGACGAACCTTTCGTCGGCCAGGATCCGATTGCCATGGGTGTGCTGGTGCGCTTGATCCGTCTGCTCAACGATGCCCTGGGTATCACCAGTATCGTGGTTTCCCACGACCTGGCCGAAACCGCGAGCATTGCCGACTACCTCTATGTAGTGGGCGATGGCCAGGTACTGGGGCAAGGTACACCTGAAGAACTGATGAACACGGATAACCCCCGCATTCGCCAATTCATGACGGGCGATCCCGATGGCCCGGTGCCTTTTCATTTTCCGGTGGCGGACTACCGCTCAGATCTTCTGGGGAAGCGCTGATGCGCAAGACATCTTTAATCGAAAAGGTTCGGCTTTTTGGTCGTTCGGGCATCGACATTGTCGAAGTGCTCGGCCGTTCGACGATTTTCCTGTTTCATGCCTTGCTTGGTCGTGGCGGTATCGGCGGCAGTTTCGGCCTGCTGATCAAGCAACTGCACTCGGTGGGCGTGATGTCCCTGGTGATCATCGTGGTCTCCGGCGTATTTATCGGCATGGTGCTGGCATTGCAGGGCTTCAGTATTCTCTCCAGCTACGGTTCCGAGCAGGCGGTAGGGCAGATGGTCGCCCTGACGTTGTTGCGTGAACTGGGGCCGGTGGTTACGGCGCTGCTGTTTGCCGGCCGTGCCGGTTCTGCGCTGACGGCGGAAATTGGCAATATGAAGTCCACCGAGCAGTTGTCCAGCCTGGAAATGATTGGTGTGGACCCGCTCAAATATATTGTTGCCCCGCGTCTGTGGGCCGGCTTCATTTCCTTGCCACTGCTGGCGATGATTTTCAGCGTGGTCGGGATCTGGGGTGGCTCGTGGGTGGCGGTGGACTGGCTGGGGGTCTACGAAGGCTCTTATTGGGCCAACATGCAAAACAGTGTGACGTTCACGGGTGATGTGCTCAACGGCATCATCAAGAGCATTGTCTTTGCCTTTGTAGTGACCTGGATCGCCGTATTCCAAGGCTACGACTGTGAACCCACCTCGGAAGGGATCAGTCGCGCCACCACCAAGACCGTTGTGTACGCCTCGCTGGCGGTACTGGGCCTTGACTTCATTTTGACTGCCTTGATGTTTGGAGATTTCTGATGCAAAACCGCACTGTGGAAATCGGTGTCGGCCTTTTCTTGCTGGCTGGCATCCTGGCTTTACTGTTGCTCGCCCTGCGGGTCAGTGGCCTTTCGGCCAGCCCTACGGCCGATACTTATAAACTTTATGCCTACTTCGACAATATTGCCGGTTTGACTGTCAGAGCTAAAGTGACCATGGCCGGTGTCAACATCGGCAAGGTCACGGCAATCGATCTGGATCGCGACAGCTTCACCGGCCGAGTGACGATGCAGTTGGACAAGAAGGTGGATAATCTGCCGACCGACTCCACGGCCTCTATTCTCACGGCGGGCCTGCTGGGCGAGAAGTACATTGGTGTCAGCGTGGGCGGGGAAACAGCCTTGCTCAAGGATGGCTCGACCATCCACGACACACAGTCGTCGCTGGTGCTGGAGGACTTGATCGGTAAATTCCTGCTTAATACGGTTAGCAAAGACGCCAAATGAGGAGTTTGTTCATGATCTCAACCTTGCGACGTGGCCTGTTGGTGCTGCTGGCATCCCTGCCGTTGATGGCTAGCGCCGTGGCAGCGCCTTCGGCACACGACATCGTCCAGGACACCACCACCCGTTTGCTGGCAGATCTTGCCGCGAACAAGGAAAAGTACAAGCAAAGTCCGGGCGAGTTCTACGACGCCCTCAACGGCATTGTTGGCCCGGTGGTGGATGCCGATGGCATCTCCCGTAGCATCATGACCGTCAAGTATTCGCGCAAGGCCACGCCTGAGCAAATGCAGCGTTTCCAGGAAAACTTCAAGCGCAGCCTGATGCAGTTCTATGGCAATGCCTTGCTTGAATACAACAACCAGGGCATCACCGTGGATCCAGCCAAGGATGAATCCGGTGACCGCACCAGTGTGAATATGGCCGTCAAGGGCAGTAGTAACTCGGTCTACCCGGTTTCCTACACCCTTGTGAAGATCAACGGTGAGTGGAAAGTGCGCAACGTGGTCATCAACGGTATCAACATTGGCAAGCTGTTCCGTGACCAATTTGCGGACGCGATGCAGCGCAATGGCAACGACCTGGACAAAACCATCAATGGTTGGGCCGGTGAAGTGGCCAAGGCCAAGGAAGAAACCGATAAAGCCACAGAGAAGCCAGCCCAATGAGTGAGTCGGTTGTCCGTCTCGGCCAGGCCGGTGAGTTGCTGCTCAGTGGCGTGCTGGACTACCGCACCGGGCCTGACCTGCGCAAGCAAGGCCAGGCGCTGATCAATGCCAGTACCGCGCCTGCGCTGGTGCTCGATTGTTCGGCGGTGGTAAAGTCCAGCAGCGTTGGTTTGTCACTGTTGCTGTGTTTTATGCGCGATGCGGCAGCGGCCAGAAAGCCGGTCAGCATCCGTGCGTTGCCCGAAGACATGCGTGAAATTGCCCAGGTTTGCGGTTTGACCGAGCTGTTTGCGCATCCTTAATACACATTATCCAGAAAGCCCCCCGTCAGAGTCCTGCCATGCGGGGTTCGCAGGCGCGGGGCTTTTTTGTATGATGTCCGACCCGCGCGCACTGGGCGCCGATAGAGGTTGAGCATGCAGGCCAACGAAGTGAAGAGCTTCCTTGAAGGAAAGCTGTCAGATAATCTTTTACAAGTGCAGGTAGAAGTTGAGGGCGAAGGCTGCAACTTCCAGCTGAACGTGATTAGCGATGAACTGGCGGCATTGAGCCCGGTCAAGCGTCAGCAGCAGATCTATGCCCATCTGAACCCATGGATCACCGATGGCAGCATCCATGCGGTCACTATGAAATTTTTCAGCCGCGCGGCCTGGGCCGAGCGCACCTGAGCCCCCTAGGCGTCGAGATTCTTATGGATAAATTGATTATTACCGGTGGCGCTCGCCTTGATGGCGAGATCCGCATTTCCGGGGCGAAGAACTCCGCCCTGCCGATCCTGGCGGCGACCCTGCTGTGCGATGGCCCTGTCACTGTGGCCAACCTGCCGCACCTGCACGACATCACCACCATGATCGAGCTGTTCGGTCGCATGGGCATTGAGCCGGTGATCGACGAGAAACTCAGCGTCGAAATCGACCCGCGCACCATCAAGACCTTGATCGCACCGTACGAACTGGTGAAAACCATGCGTGCCTCGATCCTGGTGCTGGGCCCAATGGTTGCTCGTTTCGGTGAAGCCGAAGTGGCGTTGCCTGGCGGTTGCGCCATTGGCTCCCGTCCGGTGGACCTGCACATCCGTGGCCTGGAAGCCATGGGCGCGACCATCGACGTCGAAGGTGGCTACATCAAGGCCAAGGCCCCGGAAGGCGGCCTGCGTGGCGCCAACTTCTTCTTTGATACCGTCAGTGTGACCGGTACCGAGAACATCATGATGGCCGCTGCACTGGCCAACGGCCGCAGTGTCCTGCAAAACGCCGCACGCGAACCTGAAGTCGTCGACCTGGCGAACTTCCTGATTGCCATGGGCGCCAACATTACCGGTGCCGGCACCGACACCATCACCATCGACGGTGTGAAACGTTTGCATTCGGCCACCTACAAAGTGATGCCGGACCGTATCGAGACCGGTACCTACCTGGTTGCCGCTGCCGTGACCGGTGGTCGCGTCAAGGTCAAGGACACCGATCCGACCATCCTTGAAGCCGTCCTGGAAAAACTCAAGGAAGCCGGTGCTGAAATCACCACTGGTGAAGACTGGATCGAGTTGAACATGCACGGCAAGCGGCCAAAAGCCGTCAATGTGCGTACCGCTCCGTACCCGGCGTTCCCGACCGATATGCAGGCGCAGTTCATTTCCCTGAACGCGATTGCCGAAGGCACTGGCGCGGTAATCGAGACCATCTTTGAAAACCGCTTCATGCATGTGTATGAACTGCACCGCATGGGCGCCAAGATCCAGGTCGAAGGCAACACTGCCATCGTTACCGGTATCGAACAGCTCAAGGGCGCGCCAGTAATGGCCACCGACCTGCGAGCCTCTGCCAGCCTGGTGATTTCGGCACTGAGCGCCGAAGGTGACACCCTGATCGATCGCATCTACCACATAGACCGTGGCTACGAGTGCATCGAAGAGAAACTGCAGATGCTCGGCGCGAAAATTCGCCGCGTACCGGGCTAGTGCTCACCATGGGCACAGGGACGTGCCCAACGATTTGGTTTCAAGTCGAGGTCTGTGAAGGCCTCGATCTGTGTCCGGCGCCGATTGCGACCGGGCAGCAATAGCCTGATGAAGGACTGACGTTTCCCATGTTGACCATTGCACTGTCCAAGGGCCGCATCCTTGACGATACATTGCCGCTTCTGGCTGAAGCGGGCATCGTGCCGACCGAGAATCCGGACAAGAGCCGCAAGCTGATCATCCCCACGACTCAGGACGACGTACGCCTGCTGATCGTGCGGGCCACCGACGTGCCGACCTATGTCGAACATGGTGCGGCTGACCTGGGTGTCGCCGGTAAAGACGTGCTGATGGAATACGGTGGCCAGGGCCTCTACGAGCCATTGGACCTGCGTATTGCCTTGTGCAAGTTGATGACCGCCGGCCGTGTCGGCGACGTCGAACCCAAGGGCCGCCTGCGGGTTGCCACCAAGTTCGTCAACGTTGCCAAGCGCTACTACGCCGAACAAGGCCGTCAGGTCGACATCATCAAGCTCTACGGCTCGATGGAGCTGGCGCCGTTGATCGGCCTGGCAGACAAGATCATCGACGTGGTCGACACCGGCAACACCCTGCGCGCCAATGGCCTGGAACCCCAGGATTTCATTGCTGACATCAGCTCCCGGCTGATCGTCAACAAAGCTTCGATGAAAATGCAGCACGCCCGTATCCAGGCGTTGATCGATACCCTGCGCAAGGCAGTGGAGTCTCGACACCGCGGTTGACCCATTCGCGCGGCCTTAGGCCGCGCCCGTCTATCCGCCTCATAGCCAGAATTCTCAGGTGCCCAAGCGGAGCGAACGGTAGTTTAGGGCGCCTGAGTTTTTGCCATTCTATTGAGGCCCTCGCTATGACCACGTCCACTGCAATTGCCCGACTCAACGCTGCCGATCCTGATTTCGCGCATCATCTGGATCACCTGCTGAGTTGGGAAAGTGTGTCCGACGACTCGGTCAACCAGCGGGTGCTCGACATCATCAAGGCCGTGCGTGAGCGTGGTGATGCGGCGTTGGTGGACTTCACCCGGCAGTTCGATGGCCTGGATGTCGCTTCCATGGCCGACCTGATCCTGCCGCGTGAACGCCTGGAGTTGGCCCTGACCCGCATCACTGCGCCCCAGCGTGAAGCACTGGAAGTGGCGGCAGCGCGGGTGCGCAGCTATCACGAAAAGCAGAAACAGGACTCCTGGAGCTACACCGAAGCTGACGGCACGGTGCTGGGCCAAAAGGTCACGCCGCTGGACCGCGCTGGCCTGTATGTGCCGGGTGGCAAGGCGTCCTACCCCTCCTCGGTGCTGATGAATGCCATCCCGGCCAAAGTCGCCGGGGTGATCGAAGTGGTCATGGTCGTGCCTACCCCACGCGGTGAAATCAACGAATTGGTCCTGGCTGCAGCCTGCATTGCCGGCGTCGATCGCGTCTTCACCATCGGCGGTGCCCAGGCCGTGGCGGCACTGGCCTACGGTACCGAGAGCGTGCCGAAGGTCGACAAGGTGGTCGGCCCTGGCAACATTTACGTCGCCACCGCCAAGCGCCATGTATTTGGCCAGGTCGGTATCGACATGATCGCCGGGCCTTCGGAAATCCTCGTGGTATGTGACGGCCAGACCGACCCGGACTGGATCGCCATGGACCTGTTTTCCCAGGCCGAGCACGACGAAGATGCCCAGGCGATCCTGGTCAGCCCCGATGCCGAGTTCCTCGACAAGGTGGCCGCCAGCATCGCCAAGCTGCTGCCGACCATGGAGCGTGCCGAAATTATCGAGAAATCGATCAATGGTCGTGGTGCGCTGATCCTGGTGCGTGACATGGAGCAAGCCATCGAAGTGGCCAACCGTATCGCGCCGGAGCACTTGGAGCTGTCCGTAGCCGACCCACAAGCCTGGTTGCCGTCGATTCGCCATGCCGGCGCGATCTTCATGGGCCGCCACACCAGCGAAGCCCTGGGCGACTACTGCGCCGGTCCCAACCACGTATTGCCGACCTCCGGTACCGCGCGGTTCTCATCGCCATTGGGGGTGTATGACTTCCAGAAGCGTTCGTCGATCATCTTCTGCTCGCCACAAGGTGCGTCGGAACTGGGCAAGACCGCCTCTGTGCTGGCTCGTGGTGAATCCCTGAGCGCTCACGCCCGTAGTGCTGAATACCGCATTCTTGACGACACGCAGGGGAACTGAGACATGAGCAAATTCTGGAGCCCCTTCGTCAAGGACCTCGTACCTTATGTGCCTGGCGAGCAGCCAAAGCTGACCAAGCTGGTCAAGCTCAACACCAATGAAAACCCTTATGGCCCTTCGCCCAAGGCGCTGGCGGCGATGCAGACCGAGTTGAATGATAACTTGCGCCTGTATCCAGACCCCAACAGCGACTTGCTCAAGCAGGCCGTGGCCAAGTATTACGGGATTGACGCGGGTAAAGTGTTCCTCGGCAACGGTTCCGATGAAGTCCTCGCGCACATCTTCCACGGCTTGTTCCAGCACGAGTTGCCGCTGTTGTTTCCGGACATCAGCTACAGCTTCTACCCGGTGTACTGCGGCCTCTATGGCATCAAGTCCGATCCGGTGCCGCTGGACGAGCAGTTCCAGATCCGCGTGGCGGATTACGCCAAACCCAATGGCGGGATCATCTTCCCCAACCCGAACGCGCCCACCGGCTGCGTGCTGGCGCTGGACGCAGTCGAGCAGATCCTTAAAGCCAACCCGGACTCGGTGGTGGTGGTCGATGAAGCCTATATCGACTTCGGCGGCGAAACCGCCATCAGCCTGGTGGACCGCTACCCGAACCTGCTGGTGACCCAGACCCTGTCCAAATCGCGCTCCCTGGCGGGCCTGCGGGTAGGGCTGGCGGTAGGCCACCCGGACCTGATCGAGGCGCTGGAGCGGGTCAAGAACAGCTTCAACTCCTACCCGCTGGATCGCCTGGCGATTGTTGGCGCGGCGGCGGCATTCGAAGACCGTGAATACTTCGAGAAGACGTGCCAGCGGGTAATCGACAGCCGCAACAAGGTGGTCGCGCAATTGGAAGGCAAGGGTTTTGACGTGTT
The DNA here is from genome assembly GCF_009707515.1 of Pseudomonas karstica. Taxonomy (GTDB): domain Bacteria; phylum Pseudomonadota; class Gammaproteobacteria; order Pseudomonadales; family Pseudomonadaceae; genus Aquipseudomonas; species Aquipseudomonas karstica. The sequence goes on from NZ_WLYI01000026.1 coordinate 60,854, forward strand.
GCCGTCAGCGGCAAACTTCATCTTTGCCCGTCACCCGCAACACGATGCAGCCGGCCTGGCCGCCAAGTTGCGTGAGCAAGGGGTGATTGTGCGGCACTTCAAGCAGGAGCGGATTGCCCAGTTCCTGCGGATCAGCATTGGTACGCCTGAGCAGAACCAAGCGCTGATTGATGCCCTGGGCGATCTCTAATTGCTTGATCGTTCCCACGCTCCGCGTGGGAATGCATCCCGTGACGCTCCGCGTCACGCCCTTCGCAGGACTTGAGGCCTACGCCGGCAGTGGGACGCAGAGCGTCCCAGGCGGCATTCCCACGCAGAGCGTAGGAACGATCTGGTTACAGCAGCGGCTCATCCGGCTTCTTGTTCTTCCAGCCATCATTGCCCGGCAGCAGCAGGTTCAAGGCAATCGCTACCACCGCACACAGGGCGATGCCCTTGAGGCCGAAGTCATCCGGGCCGGTGCCGGTGCCGACCAGCACACCGCCAATCCCGAATACCAGGGTCACTGAGACAATCACCAGGTTGCGCGCTTCTCCCAGATCGATCTTGTGGCGAATCAACGTATTCATCCCCACTGCGGCAATCGAGCCGAACAGCAGGCATAGGATCCCGCCCATCACCGGCACCGGGATACTTTGCAGCAGTGCGCCGAACTTGCCGATAAACGCCAGGCCGATAGCAAACACGGCCGCCCAGGTCATGATTTTCGGGTTGTAGCTCTTGGTCAGCATCACCGCACCCGTTACTTCTGCGTAGGTGGTGTTGGGTGGGCCGCCGAACATGCCAGCAGCGGTGGTGGCGATCCCATCACCCAGCAGTGTGCGATGTAGGCCGGGCTTTTTCAGGTAGTCGCGACCGGTCACGCTGCCAACGGCAATCACCCCACCGATGTGTTCGATGGCCGGCGCCAGGGCCACTGGGACGATAAACAGAATCGCCTGCCAGTTGAACTCCGGTGCGGTGAAGTGGGGCAGGGCGAGCCACGGCGCAGCCGCAATCTTCGCCGTGTCCACCACGCCAAAGTAGAATGCCATGGCAAACCCCACCAGCACGCCCGAGATGATCGGCACCAGGCGGAAAATGCCTTTGCCAAACACCGCCACGATCAGTGTGGTCAGCAGTGCCGGCATCGAAATCATCATTGCTGTCTGGTAATGAATCAGCTCGGCGCCGTCGCCCGACTTGCCCATGGCCATGTTGGCGGCGATCGGTGCCATGGCCAGGCCGATGGAGATAATCACCGGCCCGATCACCACTGGCGGCAGCAGCCGGTCGATGAAACCGGTGCCCTTGATCTTCACCGCCAGGCCCAGGAAGGTATAAACGAAACCGGCCGCCATCACGCCGCCCATGGTCGCCGCGAGGCCGAATTGGCCCTTGGCGAGAATGATCGGGGTGATGAAGGCAAAGCTTGAGGCCAGGAACACCGGCACCTGGCGCCCGGTGACAAGCTGGAACAGCAGCGTGCCCAGGCCCGCGGTAAACAGTGCGACGTTCGGATCCAGGCCTGTGATCAGCGGCATCAACACCAACGCGCCAAATGCTACGAAGAGCATCTGTGCACCAGACAGGATCTGGCGCCAAAGCGGGTCGTTGAATTCATCCTGCATGCTTACGCGTCCTTCTGCTTGGTACCGAAGATCTTGTCACCGGCATCGCCCAGTCCGGGGATGATGTAGCCGTGTTCGTTGAGGCACTCATCGATGGAGGCGGTGTAGATCTGCACGTCCGGGTGGGCCTTCTCGACGGTGGCGATGCCTTCGGGCGCGGCCACCAGCACCATGGCGCAGATGTCTTTGCAGCCGGCTTTTTTCAACAGGTCGATGGTGGCAACCATGGAGCTGCCGGTGGCGAGCATCGGGTCGATGATCATCGCCAGGCGCTCGTCGATTTCCGGCACCAGTTTTTCCAGGTAGGTATGGGCTTGCAAGGTTTCTTCATTGCGGGCCACGCCCACGGCGCTGACCTTGGCGCCCGGGATCAGGCTCAGCACGCCTTCGAGCATGCCGATACCGGCGCGCAGGATCGGCACCACGGTAATTTTCTTGCCGGCGATTTTCTCGACCTTGACTGGACCACTCCAGCCTTGGATCTCATAGATTTCCAGCGGCAAGTCTTTGGTCGCTTCATAGGTCAGCAACGCTCCGACTTCCTGAGCAAGCTCACGGAAGTTCTTCGTGCTAATGTCGGCGCGGCGCATAAGGCCGAGCTTGTGTCGGATCAACGGGTGGCGGATCTCACGGATGGGCATGGGGAAAGGCTCCGGCGGCAGGCAAAAAAACCGGCCTAGATTAATCTATCCGAGGGTGTTGTCCTATAGACATCACCTACGTTAGTCCATAAAGGCTTGAACGATGGGCCTCACATGCGTACCTTTGCCCGCTTTTCTTGCCACAGCACCCCCTGGAGAGCGTCATGTCTGCTGATCTCGAGCATATCCGTCAAATCATGCGAGAGGCTGACTGCCTGTACACCGAGTCGCAAGTCGAAGCCGCGATCGCCAAAGTCGGCGCGCAGATATCTCGCGAAATGGCCGATACCAACCCGGTGGTTTTCTGTGTGATGAACGGCGGTCTGATTTTCGCCGGTAAATTGCTTACCCATCTGCAATTCCCGCTGGAGGCGTCCTATCTGCATGCCACCCGCTATCGCAATGAAACCAGTGGCGGAGACCTGTTCTGGAAGGCCAAGCCGGAAGTATCGTTCATCGACCGTGATGTGCTGATCATCGACGACATCCTCGATGAAGGTCACACCTTGGGCGCGATCATCGACTTCTGCAAACATGCCGGCGCCCGCAAAGTCCACACCGCCGTGCTGATCGACAAGGACCATGACCGCAAGGCGCGTCCGGACCTGAAGGCCAATTACGTGGGCCTGCCGTGCATTGACCGTTATATCTTCGGCTACGGCATGGACTACAAAGGCTACTGGCGCAACGCCAACGGGATCTACGCCGTTAAAGGAATGTAATCAATGGCCCGTTTTCTTGATCAATCGTTGTTTGCCGAATTGGCCGAGAAAGCGGCCGACAGCCCGCGTGGCCGGCATCACCACAACTTCCACCAGATGGAAGAACCGTGCCATCGGATGGCCGTGGGTTTGCAGCCCAACACCTACGTGCCGCCCCATCGGCACCTGAGCGCAGACAAGGCGGAAACTTTGCTGGTGCTCAAGGGGCGCCTGGGTTTGTTGATCTTCAGCGAAAGCGGCGAAGTGCTGGCCAAGCGTGTGATGCTGGCTGGCGGCGACTGTCCAGGTGTCGATCTGCCGCCCGGGGTATTTCATGGTCTCGTGGTGTTGGAGCCCGATACCGTGATGTTCGAATGCAAAGCCGGGCCGTATCGCCCGGTGGGCGAGGGCGAGTTGGCAGACTGGGCTCCCCGTGAGGGTGAGGCCGGCATGGCCGAATATCATCGCTGGATGCTTGCCCAGTTCGATTGAGCTACAGGTTTCCTCACCTGCGGCTCACAGGTAGACTTCCAGTCCCGTGTAAATGTCTGCAGGCTGGAGTCGGTAATGCGTAAAGATAAGAAACAGGTGATTGGTGATGAAATCGGTGATGAGCAGATCAAGCTGTTCCTGGATTTCGAGCCGGTAGACGCCACTTCGCCGTCCCTGCATAAACTGATCAAGGCTTATCGTGGCCTGCGCATCGACGACTTCGAGCGGTTCCTGGGGTTCTTCAAGGACGCCGGCCTAGACTTGGATGGCAAGGATGAGCACGGCCTGACGTTCGTTGAAGCGATCAAGGACCAGCGCAACGCCGCCGAGTACATCGAGCTGATCGAAAAAGCCCGCGGCTGATTTGCCCTGACTGACAAGAAAACGCCCCGTCCTCCAAAAGAGAGCGGGGCGTTTTTGCTTTTACTGTAGGAGCGAGGGGGGCGCCTAGCCCTTACTCGCGAAGAACCTGAGAGCCCGCGTTAAACCAAGCGCGCTGCGTCATCGCTAACGGTTTTCGCGAGCAAGCTCGCTCCTGCATCAACCAGTCCCAGGCTGATGTTGTTCTGCGTATTGATCTTGCGATACAGCTCGGCATCGGTCTCCAGGATCTTTTCCCGAGCCGGGAAGATTTCCTGCAACTTGGCGGCCCACTCGCCGTTGGTCTTGCCCGGGAAACAGCGCTCGATCAGTTCCAGCATGATCGACACGGTTACCGAAGCACCTGGAGAGGCCCCCAACAGCGCTGCCAGCGAACCGTCCTTTGCTGCCACCAGCTCGGTACCGAATTGCAGTACGCCACCTTTTTTCGGGTCTTTCTTGATGATCTGCACCCGTTGGCCGGCCACTTCCAGGCGCCAGTCTTCGGCTTTCGCCTCGGGGTAGAAGCGACGCAGGGATTCCAGGCGTTGCTCCATGGACTGCATGACTTCGCTGACCAAATACTTGGTCAGGTCCATGTTGTCCCGAGCCACGGCCAGCATCGGGCCGATGTTGCCGGCGCGAACCGACATCGGCAGGTCGAGGAACGAACCATGCTTGAGGAACTTGGTGGTGAAACCGGCATAAGGCCCGAACAACAGGGACTTCTTGCCGTCGACCACACGGGTGTCCAGGTGCGGCACGGACATCGGTGGCGAACCCACGGCGGCCTGGCTGTAGACCTTGGCCTGGTGGTGTTTGACCACTTCCGGGTTGTCGCAGCGCAGCCACTGGCCGCTGACCGGGAAACCGCCAAAACCTTTGCTTTCTTCGATACCCGAGGCTTGCAACAGCGGCAGGGCCGCGCCACCGGCGCCGAGGAATACGAAGTTGGTGTCGACGTCACGGGAATTCCCGCTGTTGACATCCTTGATGCTCACGGTCCAGCCGGCGCCGTTGCGCTTGAGGCCAGTGACGCGCTTGCTGTACTTGACCTGGGCATCTGCCGAACTGCTCAGGTGCGAGAGCAACTGGTTGGTCAGGGCGCCAAAGTTGACGTCGGTACCGTTCATCACGCGGGTGGCGGCATTTTTTTCGTCCAGCGGGCGGCCGGGCATCATCAGCGGCATCCACTCGGCCATCTCGCTACGGTCTTCGGTGTAGTGCATATCCGCGAAGGCGTGATGCTGGCTAAGGGTTTCAAAACGCTTCTTGAGAAATGACACGCCTTTTTCGCCCTGCACGAAGCTCAGATGCGGTACTGAGCTGATAAAGGACTTGGACGAACCAAAGGAGCTTTTCTTGGTGAGATAGGCCCAGAACTGCTTCGACACTTCAAACTGAGTGTTGATGTGCACGGCTTTCTTGATGTCGATGGAATCATCGCCAGCCTGGGGCGTGTAGTTCAGCTCACATAGCCCTGCATGGCCGGTACCGGCGTTATTCCACGGGTTGGAACTTTCCGCGGCACCCGAATCCATCAGCTCAACGACTTCCAGCTTGAGACCGGGGTCGAGCTCTTTGAGCAGTACGGCGAGGGTGGCACTCATGATGCCCGCACCTACCAGTACTACGTCGACTGCTTCGTTATGCGCCATTAACGCGTCTCCAAAATCTGCAGCACCAAATTGACGGCATGGCTGCCAGGAGTGACGGGGCGTTCACGTGATGCCCCAGATTACCCATGGCCAGGATCGCCATGTCCGCTTCGCAATTTTTCGCAACTCTTTGCAAGTTCGGCGCACGCTGCCAACCGGGCCTGATCTGCGTATGAACGCATTTAAGGCGACCTGTGGCAATTCGACTTATGGTCAAGTGCGTCCGATCATGCAACCGAATCCGTAGCGGACAGGCTTCAAGCGCAAATATCTAAGGAGCACTCGATCCTGTGTGGTGGGGCTGTTCCAGATGCTGATGGTGCTTGTACAAACGCAAAACTATTCATTTGCTCGCCACACTCTTGTGAAGTTGTGAAAACCCGTTTTTTCACGCTCTTTTGAAGACGTGAACCTCAAAAAAGGGCTGCCCCAGCCTGGCACCTGGCCCGATATCACTGCCGACAGACGGCATGACGGGCAAACAACTCAAGTGGCCGAGCGCAATGGCAGCTCTGGCAGATTCGGTAAAGGCGGTGGTTTTGCAGATAAAACAGCAAGCTCGCCAGCTTCACTCGATCTGTGTGGGCGGCTCTCTGTGGGCGGTGCGGGGAGCTAATACCAAGGCATTAGCGATGCTGCGAGGCCCGATCAGGAGACGTCCTTATAATCGGGGGGAGATTGTAGCGAAGAAATGCGCGCAAATGGTCCTGTTTACTGACTTTTATTAAGCATCTGGTCAGGAGGCCAACGCTTGCCGGGCATGCGCATGCAAAATTCGTGGGCTGATCCGTGCGCTGGCAGGCAGCGGGCGGTGCATCCAGCTCAACCGAACCTCTTCGACTTCCACCCAGCCATCGCCGACAGGCGGCAAGCTGCAGTGTTTGAACGCCAGGCAGCAGCCTTTGGCATCAAGCAAGGCAAAATTACGCTGAGGTGTGTGGGGCATGAATAATGATTTGAGAAGGCGCATGACGATGTACCTGATCCGTTACATGCTGCGAAGCTTGGCAGCCCTGGATGACAGGGGAATGACACGGTCCCGGCAAGATTGTAATTTTGTTTTCAGCTCGGTCGGTGTTCAGGATATCTGGTGAGTGACGCCCGTGCGCCGTTATACTGGCGCTCTGTTTGCATCTAGTTCTGGAGAAATGAGTATGTTGCAACGCCTGTTGTTCGGTTTGATCACTGTGACCAGTTTGACCCTGGTTGGCTGCGCCCACAGCCCGCAACAACTCAGCCCGCAACCGAAAATCACCACGCAGTTGGCTGCCGTGGGCCATGGCCAGCCGGTGTCGGTACGCGTGGTGGATGGCCGTCCGTCGCCAACCCTCGGCACTCGCGGTGGTTTGTACCCGGAAACCAGTGCCATCACCGTGACCGGTACCGACCTGCTGCCCAAGCTGCAAGCCCAGGCCGAAGCGGCTGTGCGTCTGCTCGGGTTCACACCGACCAGTAATTCCCCTGGCGCCCCGCAATTGACCGTGACCCTGGCGGAGCTGAAGTATCAGTCGCCCAAGGAAGGCCTGTATGTGACTGAGGCCACCATTGGCGCGACCTTCCGCTCTGATGTGTCCGCCGGCACCCGTCGCTACAACGGCCGTTACGCGGCGTCCCTGGACCAGCGCTTCGGCATGGCGCCGAACCAGGAAACCAACACCAAGCTGGTCAGCGATGTCCTGAGTGATGCCCTGACTCGCCTGTTCAAGGACCCAAGCATCGGCCAGCTCCTCGGTTCGCAATAATTGTTATAAAAAAAGCCGGGCTCAGTGATGAGTCCGGCTTTTTTATGTCCGCGGTTTTATGCGGCCGCTTCTACGTAGAAGTCCAGCACGCTTACCCCTGTCAGCAGGTCCACCTCCGGCAGATCGGCGTGCTGGTGCCCGCCGAGGGCGCAATATACCAACCAATGTCGGTCCTGGACATTAAATGCCAGGCCGCCGACAAGCGCCTCTTGCTCATCGCTTTGGGTCATCAGATACAGGCGATCCTGATTTTGTGCGTGCAGCATGACAAATCCCCGGGCTTTGGAAGGGCAACAGAGTGGCTTGTTAAGGTGACGTTCAGGTGACGGCAGAAATTACTGGATACATTAACCGTCAATGGGGGAGGGAGCAGGCAAGCGCAGGCAGCGCATATCGTTCAGGTTTGTAGCTGAACTGGGTCCAGGCACGGTTATACCGAGGTTTTTGATGTCGCTGACCGCACTGCTGGTCAACATTTTTGCTTTGCTGGTGGCCTGCCTTGGTGCAGTGCTGCTGCTTACCACCCATCTACGACGACAGCGGGCGATGGCCAGGCTTGCCGCGCAAAGCGAAGCGCGCGCGGTTGACCAGCCGATGCTGTTTCTGGACGGGAGGACCGAACGGGTCCACCGTCTTTCTTATCGACTTGGATTTGCGTGTCTCGGGCTGGCGATGCTGGCGTCCTGGGTCAGTACCCGATTGTAAGAGCCCCAGGCACATATGAACGCGATTACAGCGCAATCCCCGCCTTGACCCGATACTGGTTGCGCACCGGCGTCGCATATTGCTGCACCAGGTACGGCCGATGTTCTGCCGGGCAGGCATTCAACCGTCGCTCCCACTCCGCCTTTGCCTTGGCCAGCTCTTCGGCTGGGAACACCTCGGCTGCGGTCGGTACCTGCAATTGCCGATCGGCGTCGCTCCATTGGGCGTACGCGAGGTAGTGCACCGGAAACAGGCGATAACCGCCGAGTATCTGCCGGTCCATCTCGGTCGCCAACAACTTGGTGTCTTCAAACCGCTCGGTGATCGGCAGTGCGAAGTTGACGTGGACCCGCCCCTTGTAACCGGTGATGCCCAGGGCAATGCTCACATCGTCCTCACCCGGCGCCTTGCTGTAGGTGCCGGTGGTGGCGCGGATATACAGTTCGCGGGCTTTGGCTGCATCGCATGGGTCGTATTCGTAGCTGATGGACACGGGCGTCAGGTTCAGTGACTGGATAACCTCGGCAAACGGCTCATCCTTGCGGCTCATGTGGAACATCTTGAGGATCGCCGATTCGGTGCGATCGTCCCCATCCTTGGCACGCCCTTCGGCCTGGGCGATCCAGATCGACTGGATGTCGTTGCGAATCGAATGGTTGATGTAGGCCGAGAGCAACTGATACGCCGCCATCTTCTCGCGCCGCCCGGTAATGGAGCGGTGCACGATAAAACTCTTGTTCAAGCGCATCAGGTCGCTGACGAAGGGCTTTTGCAGCAGATTGTCGCCAATGGCAATACGCGGCGTCGGCAGGCCGGCGTGGTATACCGCATAGTTGACGAAGGCCGGGTCCATCACGATGTCACGATGGTTGGCCAGAAACAGGTAGGCCGTGCCGGACTTCAATTGCTCGACGCCGGTATAAGTCACGCCGTCGGTGGCCCGGTCAATGGTATGGTCGACATAGAACTCGACTTTGTCTTGCAGGGTGGCAACCGTGGTTACGCCGGCGAACTCGCGGCGCAGGCGATGGCTGATCAGGGGCTTGAGCAGCCAACCAAAGGCGCCGGCAAAGCGCGGGAAGCGAAAGTGGGTCAGGATGTCCAGAAAGGCCTTGTCACTGAACAGCCGGGCCAGCACTGCCGGGACTTCGCTGTCGTTGTAAGGTCGGATGGTATCGAATTCGCCCATCATGCTCTCTTGTTAGAAACGGCTAGGGTAAGTAAAGGTTTGGATTGGTAAGTGACAGGGCGCGGTCTGAACAAATGGCGTCAAACGAAAATAGCCCTGCAAATAGACCGGCGATTATACGCACAAGTCACTTGGGAGGCCGCGATGCTGGAAACCGAGTTCTATGATTGTCCTTATTGCGGTGAGCCGGCTGAGGCGGTGCTGGATCTGTCCGGTGGCGATCAGACTTATATAGAAGACTGCCCGGTGTGCTGTCGACCCATCATTTTCGTGCTGCAGATTCACGATGATGAATGGATGCTCGAAGTGCGTAGCGAGAACGAATAAAAGGTACGCCCATGCAGCGAATCTATGAACCGGAAAACCTGATGGAAGGCGAGTTGCTGCAAGGCATGCTCGAAAGCGAAGGCATCAAGGCGCACCTGGTGGGGCGCGATTTGCTCGGTGGTACCGGGGAGTTACCGATATACGGCTTGCTGGCGCTGGCGGTGGAGAACGATCAAGCCGACTATGCCCGGGAACTGATCAGCGCTTATAACAACGCGCTGCCCCTGTCGGGGGATGAACCCGACAGCTTCCCTGACGTGCTGGTCTGTTAGGCTGTCGGCCAGTTTTCCAAGAGTCGTGTTGCCCCATGTGTGGACGTTATGCCCTGTTTCGCTGGAACCCTGCTTTTGCTGCCTTGCCGGGCTTCCCGGCGGACCAGCAAGCCCAGTGGAACATCTCTCCCAATGATTCGGTACTGATCCAGCGCGCCACCGACGGCCAGCGTACGCTGGCGCGGGCACGCTGGGGCCTGACTCCGCCCTGGCTGACCGATCTGTCCCGCACGCCGGCCCATGCCCGGGCGGAAACCCTGGCCGAGCAGCCGATGTTTCGTGAGGCCTTTCGCCAGCGGCGCTGTCTGCTGCCAGCCAATGGTTTCTACGAGTGGCGCGGTACCCAGCGCAAGCGGCCGTACTGGCTGACACCAGGAGAGGGTTCTACGCTGTTCTTTGCGGCAATCTGGGAGGTGTACCCAGTGCAGGAGCAGGAGTGGTTGAGTACGGCAGTGGTGACCCAGGCCGCATCGAATCAGCGACGGCCATTGATTCTCGACGCGGCGGGGCAGGAGGCATGGCTCAACCCCGAAACCCCGCTGCACACCTTGCAGGCACTGTTGGCCGGTGAGCCTGCGGTATTGCGCGAGCGGGTCCTGGCCAACATGGTGAATGATCCGAAGCTCAATGGGCCGGAGTGCTTGACCCCGGGTTAAGCCTGTAAGGCCCTTGAGGTCGCAAATGGACGGTCAGCGACCGATCATGAGTTTTTCGTGACGTTGTGGGGGGGATCCGAAATTCGTCGGTTAAATGACGGGTGTATCTGGCGCCGATACAATTGACCGCCTACGATACGCGCCATGTTTTCAGGGAGTGTGATCATGAACAAATCATTGTCGATGTGTGCATTGGCGGCAGCGGTGCTACTCGCCGGTTGTCAGTCGGTCAACACGACCAGCGGCGGTGCCGTAGGTGTTGAGCGCAAGCAGTATATGTTCAGCATGTTGTCGAGCCAGGAAGTCGACCAGATGTATGCGCAGTCCTACCAGCAGACACTGGGGGAGGCCAGCGGCAAAGGTTTGGTGGACAAGTCCAGTGCCAACGCCAAGCGCGTGCAGGCGATTGCTCGTCGCCTGATAGCCCAGGCGCCGACCTTTCGCCCGGATGCATCCCAGTGGAAGTGGGAAGTTAACCTGATCAAAAGCGATGAGATGAACGCCAACTGCGGGCCGGGCGGCAAGATCCTGGTCTACAGCGGGTTGATCGAAAAGCTCAAGCTGACGGACGATGAACTCGCTGCCGTGATGGGTCATGAAATTGCCCACGCTTTGCGCGAGCACGGCCGTGAAGCCATGTCCAAGGCCTACGGTATCCAGATGGCCAAACAGGGGGCGGGTGCGTTGTTCGGCTTGGGCCAGGACAGTCTGGCGCTGGCCGATACCGTGGCCAACTATGGCATGACCTTGCCCAACAGCCGCGGCAATGAAAACGAAGCCGACCTGATCGGCCTGGAGTTGGCGGCCCGTGCCGGTTACAACCCGAACGCGGCAATCACCCTGTGGAATAAAATGGCCAAGGCCTCCGAGGGTGCGCCACCTGAGTTCATGAGCACTCACCCGGCTTCTGACAGCCGGATCGCCTCGTTGCAGTCGGCGATTCCGAAGGTGATGCCGCTGTATCAGCAGGCCAAGAAGTCCTGAGCTTTCTGTAGGCGCGAGCTTGCTCGCGAAGAACCTGAGAGCGCCGCGTTAAACCAGATGCGCTGCGTTATCGTTAATGATCTTCGCGAGCAAGCTCGCGCCTACATGGGGTGGTTTATATCCACCCACTGCTTTGCATGGCCTTGTACACCGCCACTAACGCCAGGATGAAAAACGCCGACGCCGCCAGTCGACGAATCAACGTCAGTGGCAATTTTTCCGCCGCAAAATTTCCCGCCAGTACCACCGGCACGTTAGCAATCAGCATGCCCAGGGTCGTACCGATAATCACCAGCCACAATTCAGGGTATTGCGCCGCCAGCATCACCGTGGCGATCTGCGTTTTGTCACCGATTTCGGCGATGAAGAATGCAATCAGCGTGGTCAGGAACGGCCCGAACTTGCGGGTGGTGCTGGCTTCATCATCGTCGAGCTTGTCCGGCACCAGGGTCCACAGGGCAGTGGCGCAAAAGCTTGCGGCCAGGATCCAGTGCAGCACCGCATCCGAGAAGAAGCTGCCAAACCAGGCACCCACTGCACCTGCGGCGGCATGGTTAGCCAGGGTCGCGGCAACGATACCGGCAATGATCGGCCAGGGTTTGCGAAAGCGTGCAGCGAGAATGAGGGCGAGCAGTTGCGTCTTGTCGCCAATTTCGGCCAGGGCAACAATTGCGGTGGGGACGAGCAGAGAATCCAGCATCAGGTAAGTTTCCAGGGGCGGGTCGACACGGCTATGACACGTACAGCCTTCCCGCCCCGGGTAAGGTGTGCGTGTCATAGGTCTTGTCAAACCCCGGTCCGTCTGTGCGGACTCCTGGGTTGCATACGCCATGGTCTGCTGACCAAGTATGTTGACGTATGCCGGACGAGCGTGGGCTCGTGGGAGACTACTCCCCTAGGACGGAGCGGATTCTGCCTTGGCAAAACCCATTCGGCAAGCCTTCTTTTGGAAAAAGACTTCAGCCGCGCTTGGCACGGTAAATGCGAAAGCCCTGGCCTTCGGCCTTGATTGCGCACACGCCCAGATGCTCTTCAATCAGCGGTTGGTACTTTAGGAAGCTATTGGCAACAAGCCGAAGTTCGCCACCTTTTGCCAGATGTTTTGCCGCTTTTCGCAGCAAGTTCTCGGTAGCAAAATAATCGGTATGCACCCCGACATGGAACGGTGGGTTACTCAGAATCGTGTTCAGATTCATCGGCGCGGCGTCGATGCCATCACCGGTCAACACCTCGGCTTCCAGGCCATTGGCCGCTAATGTCAGGCGACTGCTGGCAGCGGCGAAGGCATCCACGTCGAGCATCGTGACCGTGTTATGCGGGTAGCGACGCTTGACCGCCGCCCCGAGTACGCCCGCACCACAACCGAAGTCCAGCAAATGACCGCTTGGCAATTTATCCAGATGCTCCAGCAACAGCGCAGTGCCACGATCCAAACGACCATGACTGAATACGCCTGGCAAACTCACCACTTTGAGCGGGCCTTCAGCCAGCGGCACCTCGAACACCTGCGCCAGGCTTTCCAGTTCTACCGCCGCCGGGGCGTTGGCCACGGTGACTTGCCACAACTGGCAATGCCGTGCGTTATCGAGCTTGCGCGGTTTGCCGAACGGGTTCAGTTGCTTGGCCGCGCTTTCGATGCCGCCTTTCTTTTCCCCCACCAGGTACACCTCTTTGCCGGGCAAACGCGCCGCCACGGCATTGAGCAGGTAGTCGGTGAGGTCCTTGGACTTGGGCAGGAACACCACCACCGTCTCGAACGAGCGCTCGGGCACGTTCACGCCAAAATGGCTGCGCTCGGTAAAACGTGCCTCCAACGCGGCCTGATCGCCTGCGTGCCAGCACCAGCCATGGGCGTTGGGTAGGCGACCCAGCAGGTCGTCAGCGGGCAAACCGACCAACAGCACGTCACCTTGAAAAAGTTCGGCCTGACGAAGCAGTACTTCGCTGCGCGGATCCATGGTCTGCTCCTTGAAAAGGGGCGCAGTTTATCAAGTGACGACGCGCAGCGGGGTGCCGCTGAAAAAGCCCTGTGTGTTTTCCGTCAGTTGGCCGACGACTCGCTGTCGGGCTTCGCGACTGCCCCAGGCGTTGTGAGGCGTGACGATCAGGCGCGGGATATCACTCGCCAACAGCGGGTTGCCGGTAGTCGGTGGTTCGACGCTCAGCACATCCGTGGCCGCACCACCTAGATGGCCACTGCGCAGGGCGTCGGCCAGGGCTTGCTCGTCGATCAGGCCACCGCGGGCAGTATTGACTACAAACGCGCCGGGCTTGAGCAGCGCGAGCTCCCGGGCTGCGATAAAGTGGTGGGTGTGCTCGTTGAGCGGGCAGTGCAGGGTCAGTGCATCGATTTGTGGCAGTAATTGATCCAGCGGTACCCGATCGGCGCGGGGCGGGCGCCCTGGTATCGCGCCCAGCACCACGCGCATGCCAAAGGCTTCGGCCAGGCGCGCCACTGCGCTCCCCAACTCACCATGGCCCAGCAGGCCGAGGGTCTTGCCTTCCAATTCGACGATGGGATGGTCCAGCAGGCAGAACTGCCTGGCGTGTTGCCAGAGGCCAGCGTCGACATCCCGTTGATAGTCTTTCAAGCGAGTGGCCAGGTTCAGCAGCAGCATGAGGGTGTGCTGGGCCACTGACGGCGTGCCATAACCCTGGCAGTTGCTCACGGTAATGCCCTGGGCGCTGGCGGCGGCGAGGTCTACGTTATTGGTGCCGGTGGCGGCGATCAGGATCAGTTTCAGCTCGGGGCAGGCGGCCAGGGTCTCGGCATTGAGCAAGATCTTGTTACTGATCGCTACCTGGGCGCCTTGCAGGCGTTCGACCACGTTCTGCGGGGTGGTTTGCTCCCACAGCCGCAACTCGCTGAAGCTGTCCCTCAATCTGCTCAGGTCGAGGTCTCCCTGGTCCAGGGAAGGGTGATCGAGGAAGACGGCGCGGCGATTGTTCGACATCAACTGTACCTTTTGCGACAGGGTTTGAAGGCGTAATCTGCTGAGCCTATCAGATGAAATAATTCGTTACTTCCTGGAGTGTGTATGTACCTCACCGAGTTCTTGACCGTGGTCTTGATTCACCTGTTGGCGGTGGCCAGTCCTGGGCCGGATTTCGCCGTGGTCGTGCGTGAGAGCGTGACCCATGGCCGTCGTGCCGGGACCTGGACAGCATTGGGCGTCGGTTCGGCGATTTTTCTGCATGTGGGGTATTCGTTGCTTGGCATCGGCCTGATCGTTTCCCAATCCATCGTACTGTTCAACGCGCTGAAATGGGCGGCGGCGGCTTACCTGCTGTACATCGGCTTCAAGGCTTTGCGTGCGCAACCGGCCAAGCCTGCCGGCGAAGAAGGCTTGCACCGTGAAGTGGGCGAGCGCACTGCGCGAGGGGCATTTACTTCGGGCTTTGTCACGAACGGCTTGAACCCCAAGGCCACGCTGTTTTTCCTGTCACTGTTCACCGTGGTTATCAACCCCCACACGCCGCTGGCGGTCCAGGCCGGTTACGGCGTTTACCTGGCAGTGGCGACGGCCCTCTGGTTCTGCCTGGTGGCCGTGTTGTTCAGCCAGCAGCGGGTGCGTGCCGGTTTTTCCCGGATGGGCCACTGGTTTGACCGGACCATGGGGGCGGTGCTGATTGCCATTGGTGTGAAGTTGGTTTTCACCGAAAGGTAGGTGGTAGCGCAAAGCTAGCATTCGTTGGGTTCTGCAAATCATTCCTTTGGCTGATTTGGCTGACACATAAGGTCTCTAAAGTGCAGATCTGTCAGCCAAGACCGTGCAGTCACATAAGGGATTCGTATGTTGCAGACTCGTGTTATCCCGCCCGCCGAAGGCGCCTACCAATACCCGCTGTTGATCAAACGCTTGTTGATGTCCGGTACTCGCTACGAGAAGACCCGGGAAATCGTCTATCGCGACAAACTGCGTTACACCTATCCGACCCTGATCGAGCGCGTTGCCCGCCTGGCCAACGTGCTGACGGCCGCCGGAGTCAAGGCCGGCGATACCGTCGCGGTCATGGACTGGGACAGTCACCGTTACCTGGAATGCATGTTCGCGATCCCGATGATCGGCGCGGTTATCCATACCATTAATGTGCGCCTGTCGCCGGAGCAGATTCTCTATACCATGAATCACGCCGAGGACCGCTTTGTGCTGGTCAACAGTGAGTTCGTGGGACTCTATCAAGCCATTGCCGGGCACCTGACGACTGTCGACAAAACCCTGCTGTTGACCGATGGCGAGGAAAAAACCGCCGAGCTGCCGAACTTGGTGGGTGAGTATGAAACGCTGCTGGCGGCGGCGAGCCCCCAGTACAACTTCCAGGATTTCGACGAAAACTCGGTAGCTACCACCTTTTACACCACGGGTACCACTGGCAACCCGAAGGGCGTGTACTTTACCCATCGTCAACTGGTGCTGCACACCATCGGCGTGGCGACCATCATGGGCAGCATCGACAGCGTGCGCCTGTTGGGCACCAATGATGTCTACATGCCAATCACGCCGATGTTCCATGTGCATGCCTGGGGCCTGCCGTATGTCGCGACGATGCTCGGCCTGAAACAGGTCTACCCCGGCCGTTACGATCCGGAATACCTGGTGGAGTTGTGGCGCAAGGAGAAGGTCACCTTTTCCCATTGCGTGCCCACCATCCTGCAAATGGTGCTCAACGCCAAGGCGGGCCAGGGCGTTGATTTCGGTGGCTGGAAGATCGTCATTGGTGGCAGTGCCCTCAACCGTTCGCTGTATGAGGCGTCCAAGGCGCGTGGCATCCAACTGACCGCCGCCTACGGTATGTCCGAGACCGGACCGTTGGTGTCCTGTGCCCACCTCAACGCAGAGTTGATGGCCGGCAGCGAAGATGAACGCACCACCTATCGCATCAAGGCTGGCGTGCCGGGGCCGCTGGTGGAGGCGGCGATCATCGACGCCGATGGCAATTTCCTTCCCGCCGACGGCGAGTCCCAAGGTGAGTTGGTGCTGCGCGCACCTTGGCTCAGCGAAGGCTATTTCAATGAGCCGCACAAGGGGGCCGAGCTGTGGGCCAGTGGCTGGATGCACACCGGTGACGTAGCGACCCTCGATGCCTTTGGTGTGATCGACATTCGTGACCGCATCAAGGACGTGATCAAGACCGGTGGCGAATGGATCTCTTCCCTGGCCCTGGAAGACCTGATCAGCCGCCACCCGGCGGTACGCGAAGTAGCGGTGGTGGGGATTGCCGATCCGCAGTGGGGCGAGCGTCCGTTTGCCTTGCTGGTGGTGCATGATGGCCATGTGATAGGGGCCCGGGAGCTCAAGGAGCACCTCAAGCCTTTTGTGGAACAGGGCCATCTGAGCAAGTGGGCAATTCCAAGCCAGATTGCCATTGTTACGGAAGTTCCCAAGACCAGTGTCGGCAAGCTCGACAAAAAACGTATCCGTATTGACATCATTGAATGGCAAGCCAATAACAGTACCTTCCTCTCCACGCTGTGAGGCCTCATGTCGTGCTCTTCGGAGCACGGCAATGCTCTATTACGGGCCTTTGTCTTGTTAATTCCAGTTTTTCAGCCATCCTTGCCTCGTCAGCCCTGGCTGACATGGCGAAAGGACTGTGGCAGACGGGTTGGTGATGCAAATCACACTTTAGAGGGATCAAGCAGTACCCCCTGCTGGCTATAGTTCATCCCAGAGTTTTTCAAGTGTGCGCAGTTGCGAGTCATTGGGGTTTGATGACCGCCGGGGTATTGGAATCGTTGTATTCCTCCCGATACAAGCATTCAAGAAAGAGCTCACTGCCATAACAATAATGTGCACATGGAGTAGCGTCGATGACCTCAGTAAACCAGTTCTGGCGCCGGGCAAGACTGCCCCTGGCCGTCAGTCTCGCTTCTACGCTCGCCGGGCCCGCATTCGGCGTCAGCTTCAATATCGGTGAAGTCGAGGGCAGCTTCGACTCGTCCCTGTCAGTGGGTGCAAGCTGGTCCACTGCCAAGCCCAACAAGGACCTGATTGGTGCCAATAACGGAGGACGGGGTTTGTCCCAGACTTCCGATGACGGCCACTTGAATTTCAAACGAGGAGAAACGTTCTCGAAGATCTTCAAGGGTATTCATGATCTGGAGCTGAAGTACGGCGATACCGGGGTGTTTGTGCGTGGCAAGTACTGGTATGACTTTGAGCTCAAGGACGAAAGCCGTCCGTTCAAGGACATCAGCGACAACAACCGCAAAGAGGGCGCCCAGTCCTCCGGCGGGCAAATTCTCGATGCCTTCGTCTATCACAACTACAGCATTGCCGATCAGCCGGGTAACGTACGGTTAGGCAAGCAGGTGGTGAGCTGGGGTGAAAGTACCTTCATCGGCGGCGGCATCAACTCCATCAACCCGATCGATGTGTCGGCGTTCCGTCGTCCGGGAGCTGAAATCAAGGAAGGCCTGATTCCGGTCAACATGTTCTACGTGTCACAAACCCTGACCGATAACTTGTCTGCCGAAGCGTTCTATCAATTGGAGTGGGACCAGACCGTTGTAGACAACTGCGGCACTTTCTTCTCCCAGCCGGACGTCATTGCCGACGGTTGCAGCGACAACCTGCGGGTATTGAACAAGAGCGCCACCATTCCGGGGGCTGCAATGCCGACGCTCAACGCCCTTGGCGTGGATGTCAACAGCGAAGGCGTCCTGGTACGCCGTGGCCCCGATCGTGACGCACGGGACAGCGGCCAGTTCGGCGTGGCTTTGCGCTACAACTTTGCACCGTTGGACACTGAGTTCGGTGCTTACTTCATGAACTACCACAGCCGTGCGCCAATCTTCAGTGCCCAGGGTGCGCCGTCCTCGGCTTACACCCGGCCTCTGGGACCGTTGGCGGCACTTCGGCCGTTGATTGTCGCGGGCAGTTCCAACTACTTCGTCGAGTATCCGGAAGATATCCGTCTCTACGGCTTGAGCTTCTCCACGATGCTGCCTACCGGCACCGCCTGGAGTGGTGAGTTGAGTTACCGGCCAAATGCTCCGGTGCAACTGAGTACCACTGACATCCTCTTCGCAGGCGTCACCCCGATTCCCGGCTACGGCAATGCTTCGGTATTAAAAGGCACGCCAGGGCAGGACCTGCATGGTTACAACCGCAAGGAGATCACCCAGTTCCAGACCACCTTTACGCACTTCTTCGACCAAGTCATGGGCGCCAGTCGCCTGACCACGGTCGGTGAAATTGGTGTGACTCACGTCGGTGGATTGGAAAGCAAATCCGAGGCTCGTTATGGCCGTGATCCGGTCTTCGGTCCTGGCAGTCTGCCCGGCGGCTTCTGTAATGCCCTCAACAACTCGACGGCCAACGGCGCGGGTTTGCCCAATGCCGACGGTTTGAACACCAACTGCAACAACGATGGCTACACCACGGCGACTTCCTGGGGCTACCGCGCCCGGGCCATCTGGGAATACCCGGACGTGTTCGCGGGTGTGAACCTCAAGCCCAACGTGGCCTGGTCCCATGACGTGAAGGGGTACTCGCCAGGCCCTGGCGGTAACTTCGAAGAAGGTCGCAAGGCTGTCAGCCTGGGTATCGACGCCGAATACCAGAACACCTACACCGCCAGCCTGAACTACACCAACTTCTTCGGTGGTGAATTCAGCACGGTCGATGATCGGGACTTTGTTGCCCTCAGCTTCGGCGCGAACTTCTAAGCACATGCATTTCAGGAAGACCAGAACATGAAAATAACTAAAAGCCTGCTGCACGTGGGTGTGCTTGGACTGTCGATCATGGCCTCCAGTGTCATGGCGGCGGTATCGGCGGATGAAGCCGCCAAACTGGGTACGACCCTGACCCCAATGGGTGCGGAAATGGCCGGTAACGCGGCCGGCACTATCCCCAAGTGGTCGCCGTTGCCGACCAATGCCGGCGCCGTGGATGCACGGGGCTTCCTGGCCAACCCTTACGCCAGTGAGCAACCGCAGTTCACCATCACCGCGCAGAACGTAGAGCAGTACAAGGACAAGCTGGCACCGGGGCAGTACGCGATGTTCAAGCGCTATCCCGAAACCTTCAAGATGCCGGTCTATCCGACCCACCGTGGAGCCACGGTACCGGCGGATGTGTTTGCCTCAATCAAGAAGAACGCCACCAGCACCACGCTGGTGTCCGGTGGCAACGGCCTGGAAAACTTTGAAACCGCCGTGCCGTTTCCGATTCCAAAAAGCGGTGTCGAGGTGATCTGGAACCACATCACCCGCTATCGCGGTGGTAGCGTGACTCGCCTGGTAACCCAGGCCACGCCCCAGGCCAACGGCTCGTACAGCCTGGTGTACTTCCGTGACCAGTTTGTATTTCGCGACAAGATGAAGGATTTCGATCAGAAGAACCCCGGCAACGTACTGTTTTACTTCAAGCAGGAAGTCACCGCCCCTGCACGTCTGGCGGGGGGCGTACTGTTGGTACATGAAACCCTCGACCAAGTGAAGGAGCCGCGTTCGGCGTGGGTCTACAACGCCGGCCAACGTCGTGTGCGCCGGGCACCGCAAGTGTCTTATGACGGCCCGGGTACCGCCGCCGATGGCCTGCGTACTTCCGACAACCTCGACATGTACAACGGTGCGCCGGATCGCTACGACTGGAAGCTGGAAGGCAAGAAGGAAATGTACATCGCCTCCAACAGCTACAAGATCGACGATCCGAAGCTCAAGTACGCTGACATCATTAAGGCTGGCCATATCAATCAGGACCTGGCTCGCTACGAGTTGCGCCGGGTCTGGCATGTGGTCGCGACCTTGAAAGCAGGCCAGCGCCACATTTACGCCAAGCGTGATTTCTACATTGATGAAGACACCTGGCAAGCAGCCGTGATTGATCACTACGATGGCCGTGGCCAACTGTGGCGTGTGGCGGAAGCCCACTCCGAGGACTACTACGATAAGCAGGTGCCGTGGTATGCACTGGAAACCCTCTACGATCTGCAGTCCGGTCGCTACCTGGCCCTGGGCATGAAGAATGAAGAGAAAAAGGCTTATGACTTCGGCTTCACCGCTACCACATCCGAATTCTCCCCGGCAGCCCTGCGTCAGGCCGGTGTTCGCTAACGTACCTTAACCGAGGCCGCACCCTCGAAACAAAGCCCCGACTGGTTCGCAATGCTGCTCAGTTAAGGCTTTCTGTAGGAGCGAGCTTGCTCGCGAAGAACTCACAGGCGACGCGTTTATCCAGGATGCACGCGTTATCGTTGACGTTTTTCGCGAGCAAGCTCGCTCCTACAGTGGCCGATATTCACTTAACTGAACGACATTGCCGACTGGTTCGGGGCTTTGTTTATCTGGTGATATTTTTTGTCTTAGTCTTTTTCAGATAAATGTTGCGAATATCTACAAAGTCGCCGTTTTTACCGCTAGTCTGCGGACATCTACAATGCCGACAACAGCCTTCTACAAGAGCCCGGCGATGACTGATTTGTCCCGAATCCATGGGTCTGCCAGTGCGGTGATCCCTACCCTGGAAGGTCGCTTCTATCGACCCCCGTTGCCTGATGGCTACGTGTTGCGACCCCGCCTGTGCGAGCGCCTGAGCGAAGGGTTGGGTGGCCGCCTGCTGCTGGTCAGCGCACCGGCGGGGTTCGGCAAAAGCTCATTGGCGGTGGAGTTTTGCCAAAGCCTGCCGGCGCATTGGCAGAGTTTGTGGCTGGGATTGAACCCCAGGGACAACGACCCGGGGCGTTTTCTCGAGCGCCTGCTCGAAGGTTTGCAACAGTATTTCCCGCAACTGGGCGGCCAGTCATTGGGCCTGCTGAAAATGCGCCAGCGGCATCAGCCATTCGCCTTTGAAGAGTGGCTCGACGGGCTGCTCGATGAGCTGGCGGTGCACTTGTCCACCTGCACGCCCTTGTTGTTGGTGCTGGATGACTATCATTTGGTCCAGGGCCCTGTACTTGACCGGTGCCTGCAGTTTTTCCTGAATCATCTGCCTGACGGTTTACTGGTGCTGGTGACTAGTCGCCAGCGTCCCGACTGGCACCTGGCGCGACTGCGCCTGTCCCGGCATTTACTGGAACTGCATGAGCAAGACTTGCGCCTGACGAACGACGAGTCCTTGGCTCTGCTCGACCGCCATAGCAGCTCATTGCGTGGCGAGGCCCTGGATAACCTTATCCGGCGTAGCGAGGGCTGGGTCGCCGGCCTGCGTTTCTGGTTACTGGCTGCCTCTGAAGCTGGCAATGATGCGGCCTTGCCCCAGGGCTTGCACGGTGGAGAAGGGCTGATCCGCGACTACCTGTTGGAGGAGGTGATCGACTGTTTGCCGACAGAAGTACAAGGGTTCCTCTACGACACTGCCCCCCAGGAGCGCTTTTGCAGCGAGCTGTGCGACGCTGTGCGTGAAGCTCACGACAGCGCGGAGATTCTCCGTTACCTGCAATCTCACCAAGTGTTTCTGGTGCCGCTTGACGAGCAGGGACACTGGTTCCGTTATCACCATCTGTTTTCCGATTTGCTGCGTACTCGGCGTGGCATCAACGCCGTGTTGCCGGTTGCCAGTCTGCATCTGCGAGCTTGTCGCTGGTTCAATGCCCAGGGCTTGATCGACGAGGCGGTGGAGCAGGCGTTGCGTGCTGGTCATCTGGATGTGGCGGCGAGCCTGGTACAGAATCTTTCCGAAGAGCAACTGCTGTCGGAACAAAATGTTGGCATGCTCCTGCGCTGGAAGATGGACTTGCCTGACAGCCTGTTGATCAGCACGCCACGCTTGATCGTGCTTTATAGCTGGGCTCTCGGGCTGGCCTGCCAATTGGATGCTGCGGAGGAGTTGTCCAGCCACCTCAGTCGCTTCCTTCCGGCCCCGTCGGCCACCGCCCAGAAATCGATGCTGGCCCAGTGGCTGGCCCTTAGCGGGATCATTGCCCGTGGTCGTGGCAATCGTGAATTGACCCAGCTGTATTGCACCGAGGCCTTGGAAAGCTTGCCGCAGAAACGCTACGGCCAGCGTCTGATGTGCTTGTCTACACTGTCCAACCTGGCCATTGTCGATGCTGACCTGTGGCGTGCCCGTGGCTTGAATCGCGACTCACTGGAGTTGGCGCAGCGGGTTGGCAATCCGTTGTTCGAGGCTCTGGCCCATTACGACCGTGCACGGGTGTTGCAGGCCCGTGGTGAGGTCCTGCGGTCACTGGATGAAGTCCGTCAAGGCTTGCAACGTTTGCATGGGCTGGCCCCTCAACGGTTGTACGCGGTGCGTGCCCGCCTGGCGTTGTATGAGGGTTACTTGTTGCTGGTGCGCTGTCAGCCCGAGGCCGGCATCATTCGCCTGCGTGCCGGCTTGAACGAGGCCCGTGCCTGCCGGGATATCAGCGTCTTGATCGGCCATTGCGTGATTGCCAGTTTCGAAGGCCGTCGTGGGGACTACCCCCAAGCGTTTATCGAGTTGGCCGAGGCCGAGCGATTGATGCACATCTGGGACGTGCCGCCGATCTACTACCTTGCGATGATCACCCTGATCAAGTGCGAGCTGTGGCTGGCCCAGGGACGTACTGACCTGGCTGACGCCTGGTTGACGCGATTGGGGCAGACCTATAACGGTGAACAGGCTGCCGCGGCACCGGAGTTTCATCCTCACTTGCCGCAGCATATCGAACTGCAACAAGCGGCGCTGGAGGCGATTCGCCAACAGCCTGCTGCTGCGCTGCAACGGCTTGAAGAGCTGGAGCGACAAGCCCATGACGACGGCCGACAGATGATCAGTCTTATGGCGCTGACCCAGCAGGTGTTGTTGCTGCTGGAAAGCGGCTGGGAGTCCCAGGCTCGCCCAGTGTTTGCTCGGGCACTTGAAGCTGCCGTCGGTGGCGCCCTGCAGCCCTTTCAACGGTTACTTGAACGCTACCCCGGCTGGACGCGAGAGCAACTGGCCCGGAATCCCCACAGCCTGTTGAACCAAGGCTTGCTGGCACTCTTGCCTGCGATTGTCGCTGTTGAAGCATCGCCCACCCATGAAACCCTGAGCACCCGCGAGCTTGCAGTGCTGCACCTGATTGCCCAGGGCTGTTCGAACCTGGAGATCAGCAATCAGCTGTTTATCTCCCTGCATACGGTCAAGACCCACGCCAGCCATATCAATAGCAAGCTTGGGGTGGAGCGGCGCACGCAGGCAGTGGCGCGGGCGCAGGAGATGGGATTGTTGGGGTGAGCAGGACCGATTAATCGGCCCGAAAGCCTCAGGCGTTTTCCACCACGCGCTTGGCGACCAGCACCTAGACCAAAACAAGTAACACTCATGCTGTGGCATCAGCACAAGTCCTCCTGCAGATTCAGCGGCGGAAAATCGGCTGAGGACCGACGTTATAAGCAGTGTTTAACGAGACACGCGAGCATTCCACTTCATGATCAGATGGGCGCAAAAAGACCCGGTCAGTACCACGCCAATGAGCCTCAAGGTTTGCAGTGCGACCACGAAGCTGGCGTCTGAACCCGTTTCCACGGCAATGATTGCCATGGCGTCCAGCCCCCCTGGGCTCGTGGCCAGGAAGACCGAGAGGAAGTCCTTTCCAAACAGGTAACTCAGCGGCCAGGCTAATGCGCTACAAAGCAGGATGAGCACCACGTTGGCAGCGACGATCACCGGAATCAACCTGGCGACGTGCTTGACCGTCGCACGGTCAAAGCGCAACCCGATATAGCTCCCGATGACGCCATAGGCGAGTGTGACAAGCGTACCGTTCAGGGTGATATCCAGCCACCCAGTGAGCTGTAAGGCACTCCCGAGGATAACGGTAGTCAGCAACGCGCCGGCCGGGAGCAAGTTGCCACTCAACGCGCCCAGGAAGGCGATGGCAAGGCTCATCCCAAGGCCGATCCAGGTGAAAGGGAGCTCGGCAGCGATGGGCGGGAGATGGGTATCACCGGCCCCCACGAAGAGGTGAGAAATCCAGGCGCCCAGCATGACCACACAGACAACCCGCACATATTGCATGCACGCCACCAGGCGTCCGTCCGAGCCATTTTCCTCGGCCATCGCTATCATTGCCGACGCAGCCCCGGGAGCCGTTCCCCATGCTGAAGCGTCTGCGGGTATGGAGCTGAAACAGGCCAAGCCGAGGCCGACACCGGCGCTTATCAATAGGGTGATCGCAGTGACCAGCAGCATCAGGTACCAGTCTTCACTCAACGCCAGGAGCACTCCGAGTGTCACGGATTTGGCGACCATCAACCCGACAATACCCTGACCTGATCGGAACATCAGCCGCGGCACTCGAATACGCGTGCCGGCGACGCCCATGCAGATAGCAACGGCTAAGGGACCGAGCAGCAGGGCAGCGGGTAATCCCGTCTGGTGCAGGGCATAACCTGCAAGCCCGCCACCCCCGGCTAACACTGCCCACTGCAGTCCGATCGGTAGTTTTGCGAGTGCAATGAAGGAAAATCTCTTCACGTGATTCTCCTGAGGCCACGTTTATGGCAGCGCAATGGTGTACCCGATGATGAAACGGTTTTCATCAATATCGCGCGAGAAACTGGCGCGATAAAACCCGTTGCGATAACGCAGTGAGGGGGCGTTCAACCAGCCCGGACCTAAGCCGTGCCCGTTCTGCCAAGCCTAATTGGATGGGCCGTACGCCAGCTTTCAAATAACTCATCCGCGTATGACTTTTGGTAAAACCGCTATTTCGACGCTTCGTTATGATGGGGTCACGAGAAGCCCAGCCGGGTTGCCACGCTATTACTTTCAAGCGCAGGCCACTGGGTGATCCTGAACAGCCAAGGTTAAAAACTGGACGGGGTCAGGGGGTCATGAGGGGCATCGTCCAAACTCAAGTATCGAGGTTTGAAATGCAGAACAACAAGAACAAGAACGACAAATCGAAACTGAAGACACTGGCGGTTATGGGGTGTGCGGGTTTGCTGCTCACTACGGTCTGCGCTCATGCTTCGCAGTTGTCGATTGCGACAGGAGGTACGACCGGCGTCTTCTATGCGTACGGTGGCGCGCTGGCCAATATCGTAAGTAAAAAAAATTCGGACATTTCCATGGTCGCTGAGTCCACCGGCGGGACGGTGGAAAATATCAAGATGCTGGCCAAGGGGCAGGCGGATCTGGCGACCGTATCTGCCGACGTGGTGTATGAGGCTTACACCAACTACAAAAAATCCAAGCATTTTCGTGAAAAGGTCGAGATGTATGGCCTGTTCAATATGTACCAGCAGCCCCATCACATCGTCACTTTGAAAAACAGCGAAGTGAAGGGGCTCGACGATATTCGCGATAGGCGCGTGGTGGTTGGAGCACCTGGCTCCGGGACTGAAGTGAAGACGCGGATGATGCTTGAGTCAGTGGGTATCACCTATCGAGACTTCAAACCTGAGTACCTGACCTTTGGTGAAGGCGTCGAGGCGTTGCAGGATGGCACCGTGGAAGCCGTCTTCCTTGGGGTTAACTACCCTGCCCCGGCGGTCATGAGTTTGGCGATGACCAACCCGATCAACCTGTTGTCCCTGACCGATGATCAGGTCAGCAGCATACGCAAGGACTATCCGTTCCTTGACCGGGTCGTCATCCCTGCGAACACCTACAAAGGTGTCCCTCACGACGCGCAGACGGTATCGGTACAGACGCTGGTGGTCGCCGGCACGAAACTGTCCGAGGAAGAGGCCTACCAGATCGTTAAAACAGTCTTCGAAAACAAGCCAGAGCTGGAAGGTATCAATCACGCCTTCAAGTTGACCACGTTGCAAAACGCATCCAATACAGCGGTGCCGCTGCACCCGGGTGCGGCTCGCTACTTCCGCGAGGTAGGCGTTCTGCAGTGACAAATGGAGGCACGTGCCTCCTCTGGTTGATTGTTTTTGCCGGTGCTCTGGCAGAGGAAAAGTATTATGACGTCTAGGAAAACCCTGGGAGCGACGATTATCGTCCTCTCCCTGTTGTTCACCGCTTTCCAGGTCTACACAGCCAGCACTGGCTTGATGACTGCGTTGCTCCAGCGCAGTGTCCACCTGTCTTTCGTACTGGCGTTGGTGTTTTTGTTCTTCCCGGCATTCAAGGATTCGAAAAGCACCTTCCTGATTGATATTCCTTTGGTGCTGGCCGCTCTTGTCAGCGGCATCTACCTGTATTTTTCCTTCGATGACCTGGTCTATCGCATCGGTGATCCGACAGGTATGGATCTAATCATTGGCTGCGTGACATTAGCCGTATTGCTTGAGGCAACCCGCCGCACCGTCGGCTGGGTGATGACCTTGCTGGCTCTGATTGCCCTGCTTTACAGCTATTTCGGTCGTTACCTGCCCGAGCCGTTTGGCCATTCCGGTCGTGATGTGGAGCGCATTGTCACTCAGATGTTCTACTCCACTGAGGGTATCTACGGCGTACCGTTGGGCGTGGCGGCGACCTACGTGTTTCTGTTCATCCTGTTCGGCTCCTTCATGGAAAAGTGCGGGGTGGGCAACATTTTCATCAACCTGGCCAACGCCTTCGCCGGCAAATACCAGGGTGGCCCGGCTAAAGTGGGCATCATTGCTACCATGACGGTTGGCATGGTGTCCGGCAGTCCTGTATCGGATGCGGCGACCACCGGCGCCTTCACCATTCCGATGATGAAACGGGTGGGCTACAAGGCGCGTACAGCGGCGGCGATTGAGGCGGTAGGCGCGTCCGGCGCGTCGCTGATGCCGCCGGTGATGGGTGCCGGTGCTTTCGTGATGGCGGACATGACTGGCGTGCCCTACAGCCAGATCATCCTGCACGCGATTATTCCTGCGCTACTGTTCTATGCAGCCTTGATGTTTGTGGTCGGCAACGAAGCGCGTAAAGACAACCTGAAATCACTTCCCGCCGATGAAATACCAGGTAAGCGCGACGCATTGATGAAGAGTCTGCGTTTGTTGATTCCGCTGAGCGTGCTGATCATTTCGCTTGCGGTGTTGCAGGTGTCGCCGTTGCGCGCAGCGTTATTCGCTACTGCCGTGATCCTGGTCACGACGCTGGTCTACAACTTCTTCAAACCCGAACTTAAAGTGCCGATGATGCATCTCGTAGAGGCATTGATCGAAACCCCGAGGAAAGTGCTCGTGGTCTCGGTAGCCTGTGCCACGGCGGGTATCATCATCGGCATGCTGGGTATGACGGGGCTGGGCCTCAAATTGTCGGACATCTTGATGTCGGCGTCTCACGGTTATCTGCCGCTGGCACTGCTGTTTGCGATGGTTATTTCCATTGTTCTGGGCATGGGATTGCCGCCGACTGCCGCTTATATCGTGATGGCCGTGACGGCTGCGCCGTTCCTTGTACAGATGGGTGTTCCGCTGATCGTGGCGCACTTCTTCGTATTCATTTATTGCTGCTACGCACCGATCACACCACCTGTGGCATTGGCGGCGTTCACCACGGCGGGCATCGCTGGGTGCGATCCGTTCAAGGCCGGGCTTGAAGCGTTCCGTATCAGCTTGACCGGTTTTGTCCTTCCCGTGATGGTGGTCTACAACAATGCGCTGCTGGGTATGGGCGAATGGCATCAAATTATCGCGGCCGCCATCCTGGCGCTGTTCGCGGTGTGGATGATGTCCATTGCGCTGGTTGGATGGTATCAACGCCATGTGAACGTCGCCTGGCGATTGCTGCTCGCATCTGCTGCGATGTGCTGTCTGGTGCCTATGCTGTGGGCGAACATGATTGCGCTGGGAGTGTTGGCGATCTTCGCCCTGACCCAGACTTCGCTGCTGAAACGGGGCCAGCCGGTCGCTAACCTCACCTGATGTTCCGTCCCGCCAGCGGAAAGCCTGTGTACAGGCTTTCCGTGACTCGGGGCGGCGGCTTTTAGGTAGCAGCGTCAAGCAGCTGTTATGGCGTAGGCTTGCTGCAATTAACCGAGCAAAGGCTACCTGTCATGTCCAATACACCCCCTCTGAATGCGCTGCGTGTGTTCGAGTCTGTTGCTCGCCTCAAGAGCTTTTCCAAAGCTGCAGAGGAGCTGCATGTCAGTCAGTCGGCAGTGAGTCGTCAAATCAGTTTGCTGGAGGGTTACCTGGAGGTGCAGTTCTTCCATCGGGATCGCACGGGTATCCGCCTGACCGAACTCGGCCAACAGTACTTCGAGGGCATACAGCCTGCGTTCGAGCGGATTGCCGACGCTACTCGCGGCTTGACCGCACATTTGGAAGACGAACCCTTGCGCATCCGCGTTTACTCGACGTTTGCGGCCCGCTGGCTTATGCACCGGCTACCCAGGCTGAATAAAGCTCATCCACACTTGCGAATTCGCATTACCACGGCGATCGCTCCCGTGGATTTCACCAGCGAGCGCGTTGATGCCGCTATCCAGCTCGGTGACGGAGAGTGGGAGGGTTTGCATTCCGACTTCCTGTTCGTGGACGAATTGCGTCCAGTCTGCCGGCCGAAGCTGGTCTCCGGCCTGCCCACCAGCCGAACCCCCGAGCAAGTCTTCAAACATCGCCTGATCCACTCCTATTATCGCAAGCAGGACTGGTCCGACTGGTTTGCTTCGGCCGGTATCGAATACAGCATGGAGCAAGACCCTTTCATGCTGCCGAGCTCTCTGCTGGCCTATCAGGCGGCGCACGATGGTCTCGGTATCGCCATAGCGCAGACGCGCATGGTGGAGCAGGAGTTGCGCTCCGGCACGCTTATTTATTTCTGTGAACACACCTTTACCCGTGGTCTGGGCTACTACCTCGTTAGCCAGCCGAACTCACCTCGAGAAAGCAAGATCGCCTGCTTCCGGGACTGGCTGATGGAAGAAATCGGCTCAAAGCTTTTACCGGGGCAACAACCCAATCCGTAACGAAAGGTATCCCATGGCAACACTAATAGAGCAATTGGCAGACTACAGCGTCCATGAGGCGAACTCGACGTTGCGCGGCGATGTACAGCACCATGCCAAGCGTGCGGTACTCGACTGGTTCGCTGCGTTGTACCCAGGCACGCGTGAACCGGTCGCCGAGCGACTCGCCCAGTCCTACGCCGATGAGCGTGGCACTGGCCGCAGCAGCCTTCCCGGTTACGGTGCCACGGCTCTGCCGACGACAGCGGCGTGGATCAATGGCACCTCATCGCATGCTGTCGAGTTCGACGACATTTTCAAGGATGCGATCTATCACCCCGGCGTGCCGACAATATCGGCGGCGTTGGCTATGGGGGAGCACATCGGTGCCAGCGGCGGGGAGTTCCTTCGTGCCGTGGTGGTGGGTTACGAAATATCCACCCGCATCGGTGCGGCGGTCCAGCCGTCCCATTACCATTTTTTCCATACCACCGGCACCATAGGCTGCTTCGCCAGCGCCGCCGCTGCGGCTTTCCTGTTGGCACCCAAGGATCGTCAGGTCATGGCCCATGCCCTGGCAACGGCTGGATCGTTTGCCGCCGGCCTGCAGCAGGCGTTCCGTTCTGACTCGATGACCAAAGCCCTGCATGGCGGCCACGCTGCGTCGGCGGGTATCACCGCTGCGCGAGCAGCGGCCAGCGGTGTCACCGGCGCACTGGATATCCTTGAAGGCGAGGTTGGCTTCGGTGCGGCCATGAGTACCAATCCACAATGGCACAAGGTGACCGAGGGTCTTGGCAGCAGCTACAACATTACTCGCATCACGCAGAAGACCCATTGCTGCTGCGGCCACACCTTCGCGGCCATCGACGCTGTGCAGCTCTTGCGCGAACAGTTGTCGCAAACCGAGCGCGACCAAGTGGTGCGCATTGAAGTGGACACCTACAAGACCGCACTCGACGTGACCGGCAACTACGCGCCGGTTTCCGCCTACCAGGCCAAGTTCAGCATGCCTTACGTGCTGGTGCAGGCGCTGCGTTACGGCAGCGTGCGTCTTGAGGCCTTTTGCGCTGAACGCCTGGCCGAGCCCGCGAGCCTTTTGATGATGCAAAAGGTGGTGATGAATGCCTGCCCTGAGTTGACCCGCCAATTCCCGTTGGCCCGTGCAGCGCGGGTGCGTCTGGTACTGCAGGATGGCCGCGTGCTGGAACACTTTTCGCCTTTTCGCAAGGGTGATCCGGAAGCGCCATTGACCGATCTGGAGCTGGAGCAAAAATTCGCTGAACTGGTCACTCCGGTCATTGGCTGCGACGCCACGCGTTGGCTCGGGAGCCAGGTCTGGAAATTGGAAGAGCTACAGCTGTCGGACCTGAACTTGGTCTCTTTGGGCTGATAGGTGGGGCCACCGGATGCGCTCCGGTGGTCTTTCTGAAGCGCTAACCCCCGCAATGCTCCAGGCGAGTGATGGGGCTACCTCGGTGACGTGCGGCCCATTCGATTCGCAGAGACAGCAAGGCCCCGAGCAGTCTCCTGCACGGGGCCTGGCTGTTCAATGAAGCGTGTTCAGGCGGTGGAAGCCCCCTGTTGCAGGGCATCCAGGTGATGGAACATCGCCAGGTCACCTTTTACGAAGCCAGGTCCGCTGGTGCTGGCCATCGTTTCCAGGCGGGCCATGAGATTGCTCAGCGACTGACGGGCGGCCCAGAACGAGGGGCCACCTTCCCACTTAGGAAAACCGAAGCCATTGATCATGACCAGGTCAATGTCGCTGGAGCGAGTGGTGACACCCTCGGCCAGCAGCAGTGCAGCTTCGTTGGCCATCGTCAGCAATGCGCGGTCGACAATATTGTCACGGCTGAAGGCGCGGCGCTCAATGCCCTTGCGCATGGACTCCTGGACGATAAGGTCGCTCACACTTGGATCTTCGCTGCGGCGCCCTTGCTCGTCATAAAGGTAATACCCCGAACCGGTCTTGCGCCCGAAGTGGCCTTTCTCGCATAGCAGGTCGGGGATGTCCACGTAGCGTGCGTTGCCATCGCGCAGAGGCGAGCGTGCCTGACGCATGCGCCAAGCGATGTCGAGACCGGACATGTCGGCAACGGCGAAGGGGCCCATCGCCATCCCGAAGGACTCCATGGCGGCGTCGATTTGCGCCGGCAGCGCGCCTTCTTCCAGCATCAACTCACACTCACGGCGGTAGGCTGCGTAAATGCGGTTACCGATGAAACCGAAAGCGTTGTTGG
Organism: Pseudomonas karstica; assembly: GCF_009707515.1. GTDB lineage: Bacteria > Pseudomonadota > Gammaproteobacteria > Pseudomonadales > Pseudomonadaceae > Aquipseudomonas > Aquipseudomonas karstica. Next base: position 92,170 of record NZ_WLYI01000026.1, read on the forward strand.
CAAGGATCGGCAGTTTACCCAGGCGGCGTACCACCGCAAAGCCGGTGCTCAGGGCTTCCGCCGCGGTGTACATGCCGCGCACTACTTCCACCAGGCGCATGACGTTGGCCGGGCTGAAGAAGTGTAAGCCGATGACCCGCTGAGGGTACTTGGCCACCTCGGCGATCTGGTCCACGTCCAGATAGGAGGTGTTGGTGGCGAAAATGGCGTCCTTGTCCATCAACGGTTCGATTTGACGCAGCAGGTTGCGCTTGACGGTGAGGTCTTCGAAGACCGCTTCAATAACCAGATGCACCGAGGCAATGTGCGCCCAGTCCGTGCTGGCGTGCAGGCGGCTCAGTTCGGTGTCTGCCTGGGCCTGGCTAATACGGCCCGCCTTGACCCGGCGCATGTACTCGCCGGCAATGCGCTCCTGACCACGGCGCAGGGCCGCTTCATCCTGTTCCAACAGCACCACGTCGAGACCGGCCTGAAGGATGGCCAGGGAAATACCACTGCCCATGGTGCCAGCGCCGATGACGGCTACTCGGCTGACGGGCTGGGGCTCGACATTTTTCAGCTCCACACGCTTTGCCGACTGGCGCTCAGCGAAGAACAGGTGACGCAATGCCAACGCTTCATTCGACATCCGCAGCTGCTGGAAGACCTCGCGCTCAGAGGTCAGGGCCAGGTCTATCGGCTGGTTGGCAGCGTTCAGCACGGCATCGATAGCCAGCCTGACCTGCGGGCGGTTCTTGCCCGCCTTGAGGGCCTTGGCACTGACAAGCTCGATCTGGCTCGCGTCGCAGGGTTGGGGATGGCGGTCGCGAACCCGGCATTTTCCATTCATGTTACGTACGTAGTTGGCCGCGAAACTGGCCAGGTCGCCTTCTGCAATGGCATCGATCATCCCAAGCGCGAGGGCATCGGCAGTTGAGACACGGGTGCCCGCGCAGATCAGCTCGATCGCCTTGGGAATGCCGGTCAGGCGCGGAAGGCGTTGGGTGCCGCCCGCGCCCGGTATCATGCCCAGGGTCACTTCGGGCAAGCCGAGCAAGCTGCCTTCGCAAGCGACGCGGGCGTCGCAGCCCAAGGCCAGTTCGAAACCGCCGCCCAGCGCCGCCCCGTGAATCGCGGCGATGATTGGCTTGGAGCATTGCTCAATGGCGCTGATGACTTCTGGCAACTGCGGATTTTCCAGGGGCTTGCCGAACTCGCTGAGATCGGAGCCTGCAATGAACATCTTGCCGGCGCCAATCAAGACCGCGCCGATCAGGTCCGAGCTGTCCTCGACCTGCTTGATCGCCTCGAGCAGGCCCTGGCGGACCCCCAGCGACCCGGCGTTGACCGGAGGATTGTTGATATAAACCAGCGCGACGTTGCCGTCACGCTCAAGGGTGATGAGCGTGTTCATGGGCTTCTCCTCAGGCAGTCCTGACCAATGCATCGACCGCGACCACACCCTCGCCTTTGGCTTTCACCAGCAGTGGGTTCATCTCGGCCTCCAGCACCTGGCAATCCTGTTGCAAGGCCAGTTGGGAAAATGCGCTCACGGCCTGGGCAACGGCTTCCAGGTCACCTTCCTGACGGCCGCGATAGCCGGCAAGTGCTTTCAATGCCTTTACTTCACCCACCATCTCACGTGCCTGTTCGACGCTGACCGGGGCCAGGCGCATGGCGCGGTCGCAGTAGATTTCAGTGAGAATGCCACCGGCCGCCAGCATCACCAGCGGACCGACATCGGGGTCGCGGCGGTAGCCTACCAATACTTCACCCAGGCCCTTGCCCATGGCTTGAACCAGGACTTTGTCCACGGTCAAATGCGGCAAATGGGTGGCAACGTTGTCGATGATGCGGCGCATGGCTTCTGCCAGTTGCGCGGCATCATGTACGGGCAGCACCACGCCTCCGACATCGGTCTTGTGGGCGATGTCCGCATGCAGCACTTTGACCACCACGGGATAGTCGAAGGGCAGGTCGGGCAATGGTTGGTTTACATCCAGCACGGCATACGCCGCATGGGGCACACCCAATGGCGCAATCATTGCGTAGGCGTCCGCCTCGTTGAGCATGCGCTCGCCTTGCGGTGCCGCAGGTGCAGGGGCTGGTTCGCTGGGGTTGCGGCGGGCGAAACAGGCGGCGATGACGTCACCACAGGCTTCCGGGGTACGGAAGCATGGGACACCTGCTTCAGTCAGTAACTGCAAGGCGGAAGCTGCTTCCGGGACCACGAAACAGGCCAGGGGCTTGTCGCTGAAACCAAACGAGTCGACCACCGGTTTAACCGCCAGATCCGGGTTGTAGCGCGCCGAGGAGCCGACAGTGGCCACCACCATGTCGAACTCCGGTGCGGTCAGCAAGACCTCGATGGCCGCTTTCATCACGTCATACTTGGTGCCGGCCAGCGTGAGGTCGACAATGCCGCCGTGGTTCACCACGATGCCGCGCTCAGCCAGGCGAGCCAGGGTTGCGTCGGTGGGTGGTACCACCGAGACTCCGCGTATGCCGAGTTGATCGACAGCCATGGCAGCGCCGCCGCCGGTGGTCGTGACCACGCCGACTGTTGGTTTTCTGCCCGCCGTGCTGCGCAGGTTTTTCAACGGCAGTTGGGCCAATAACGGCAACGCTTCGAGGAAACCCTCCAGGGTTTCCACTCGGGCTATGCCACAGTCACGGAAAAATGTTTCGGCCACCGCGTCTTCGCCGGCCAGTGCTCCCGTATGGGAAACCGCCAGTTCGGCAGCGACGTCGGAGCGGCCTAATTTATAAGCCACCACTGGCTTGCCGCGTTTGGCAGCACCCAAGGCGAAACGGCGCATATCTTCGCCGTGGTGCAGTGATTCGAGGAACAGCATGTAGCCGGTGATGCTTGGATCATCCAGCGTGCTTTCACAGATCTGCCCGATGCTCAGGTCGGTTTCGCTACCCACCGAGACCAGGCCGGCAAAGCCCACACCCTTGGTGCGCCCACGAGAGGCCAGGGCACCTAGCATGCTGCCACTGTGCGAGGCGCAAAAGATCCCGCCCACGGGCAGGTCGGGTTCGGCGAAGGCCGCGTTGGCCGTCAGAACCAACTGTTGATGCAGGTTAACCACGCCGAGACTGGACGGCCCAAGAATGCGTACACCGGTTTGTTCGGCGATCTGGCGCAGGCGCAGTTCACGGGCGCAACCTTCAGGCCCGGACTCGGAGAAACCGCCGGCCAGGATGGTCGCCACGCGAATGCCCAAGCGTCCGCACTCGGCGACCGCCTCAACGGCCAAATCGGAGTTGGTCAGAATGAATGCGTGCTCCGGTACTTCCGGCAATGCGCAAAGGGACGGATAGGCCTTCTCGCCCTGAACTTCAGAACGGCTGGGGTTGACGTTATAGATGGTGCCGGCATAGCCGGCAGCCCTTAGAAAGCGCAGCGGGCGGGATGCTGTTTTGGCAGGGTCATCGGAAATACCCACCAGCGCAATGCTCTTGGGTCGCAGCAGGGCACTCGCCACATCCTGATCGATCATCTTATGCATGCTTAACCCCTTCAACTTTCGGCGGACGCTGGTCGAAACGACGATCGAAGACGTCTTCGGCAATGCGGTTCTTCAGCACTTCTATGGAACCGCCAGCAATCATCCAGCCACGGATACGTTTGACGCAGTATTCGACCAGCGCCTCGGAGGAGTAACCGTAGCCTCCCATGGCCTGCAACGCTTCGTTGGAGACTTCCCATCCGGCCATGTTACAGGCGAACTTGGCCACGCTGGTTTCGTAGGCGGAGGGCAGGCCGCCGTCAGCATTAACCGCCGCGCGGTAAAGCAGCAGTTGGGCCGATTCCAGCTTGACCGCCATCTCGGCGAACTTCCATTGCAACCCCTGAAACTCGCAAAGCTTACGACCGAACTGCTCACGAGTCAGGCAATGTTCGCGGGCAACGTTGAACGCATGGCGTCCCAGCGCCAGAGAGCGGGAAGAGTTACCGATACGCTCAACATTGAATCCGGAAATCTGCTTTTTAAAGCCGCCCGGGCCGAGCAGGACGTTGGCCTTGGGAATGCGGCAATCGGTGAAGTACAGCTGGCACCACTCTTCGCCGCTCATGAAGGGCGATGGTTGGCCGATGTCGAAGCCGGGTGTTCCACGCTCGATGATCACCGAGCCAATCCCGTTCAAGCCCGGCCCGAAGCGTACATAAATAAGGAAAGTATTCGCATGCGGGCTGTGAGTGGAAAACACCTTGGAGCCGTTGATGATGAAATGGTCTCCATCTTCGACCGCCGAGGTTTTCAGCTCGGTCACGGCGGAACCCGCACCCGGTTCGCTCATGCCCAACGCCAACAGGCTTTTGCCAGCAATCAGGTCGGGCAGGAAGCGCTCCTTCAGTTCTGGAGAAGCATATTCGGCAAAAGTACGAATGGCCCCGAAGTTGCCAGCTTGCACCACGTCAGCACTCTTGGGGCATACCAGCGCAAGTTCCTGAATCGCGATTACTGCATCCATCAGGGTGCCGCCAATGCCGCCATCTTCTTCTTTAATCGTGATGCCCAGCAGCCCTTGATGGGCAAGTTTGGCGGCGATTTCCCAAGGGTAGTCCTGAGAGTGCGCGCGCTCCAGTGCACCGTCGGCCAACTCGCGCTGAGCGAAACGACGTATGACGTCGGAGAATGCTTGTTGTTCTTCAGTGAAATGGAAATTCATGGCACAGATCCGCTGATTGATGATTGATGAACGGATGCTAACTAATGCGGTGGGGTATCTGTTTTCCCAAAAATCATCCTCACATGACATATTCGAAACCTTGTATGCCCGTGCGTCTGGATAACATCCCTGTGTTTTCCACCTATTGGAGCACTGTCCATGCATACCTATATCTGTGACGCAATTCGTACACCCATCGGCCGTTTTGGTGGCGCGTTGGCTTCGGTTCGCGCAGATGATCTCGCGGCGATACCCATTCGTGCGCTGATCGAGAGAAATCCCGGGGTCGACTGGTCGGCCGTGGACGACGTCATCTACGGCTGCGCCAACCAGGCTGGCGAAGACAACCGTAACGTCGCGCGCATGGCGCTTTTACTTGCCGGCCTGCCAGACACCGTACCGGGTGGCACTGTCAACCGTCTCTGCGGCTCTGGCCTGGATGCCATCGGCACTGCTGCTCGGGCTATTAGCTCCGGCGAATGCCAAATGATGATTGCTGGCGGTGTTGAGTCGATGAGTCGCGCACCCTTCGTGATGGGTAAAGCGCAAGCCGCATTCGCGCGCGACATGTCCATGCAGGACACCACTATTGGTTGGCGTTTCATCAACCCTCTGATGAAGAAGCTCTACGGTGTCGATGCCATGCCGCAAACCGCTGAGAACGTCGCGGATGAGTTCGGTATTTCCCGTGAGGATCAGGATCGTTTCGCGCTGCGCAGTCAGGAGAAAACTGCCATCGCCCAGGCTGAAGGCCTGTTTGCCGACGAGATCGTGCCGGTACATGTGCCCCAGCGTAAGGGCGCAACACTTGTGGTCGAGCGCGACGAGCATCCGCGAACCACCTCGTTGGAAGCGTTGACCCAGTTAAAGGCGGTTGTACGTACTGGCGGCACTGTCACAGCAGGCAATGCCAGTGGTGTAAACGACGGGGCCTGTGCCTTGTTAATGGCCAGCCTGGCCGCCTGCGAAGTCCATGGCCTGAAACCTCGCGCGAAAGTCCTCGGCACCGCTACCGCAGGCGTGGCCCCGCGGGTCATGGGCATGGGGCCGGTACCTGCGACCCTTAAGGTGCTGCAACTGACGGGACTCAAATTGGACGAGATGAACGTCATTGAACTTAATGAAGCTTTCGCCAGCCAGGGGCTTGCCGTTCTTCGACAACTGGGATTGGCCGACGACGACGTTCGGGTCAACCGCTATGGCGGCGCTATTGCCCTGGGCCACCCGTTGGGTATGAGCGGCGCACGCTTGGTCACCACTGCGCTCAATCAGTTGGAACGCACTGGGGGCCGTTATGCCTTGTGCACGATGTGCGTAGGTGTGGGGCAGGGCATTGCGATGGTTATCGAGCGTGTCTGAGTGACTATTTGCCCATCGTTGAAGATTGTCCTTTTTAAACTGTGATAAGTGAGCCCATGAAAATCCTGGTAGCTGTAAAACGCGTTGTGGATTACAACGTCAAGGTTCGCGTCAAGGCGGACAATTCCGGCGTCGATCTCGCCAACGTCAAAATGTCGATGAACCCTTTCTGCGAAATTGCCGTGGAAGAAGCGGTACGCCTGAAAGAACTGTCGATAAAAGAAGGGC
>NZ_WLYI01000027.1 GCF_009707515.1 Pseudomonas karstica
GGACGGACATTGAGCGAACGCTGCATAGCTTGCTGGCTTGCGGGGTACGGTACAAGAGGCGGCGGTCAGATGGCGGACGGGAGGAACGGGGCCCACTTGGCGATGACTCCGAGAAAAGTGTACTCCGTCGTATGGGGTGAACCGGGGCGATAAACCTGGCCCACAACGGTGCTCTCGGGTTTTCACAAGAAAACCGTCGTTATTTTTATTCGATTAATATCGATAATATTTGCTTTTTTTTAGATATTTTTATTTTTAACTCCTTTAAATATCGATTTTTATCCATTATAAGATCTCCCACACCCCTGCGTCTGTTCCCTTTTCTGTCATCGGTCACGGCTATCCTGACCGCCGAGCCCGCCCAGGAGATGATCCATGAGCCGTATCGTTACCGTCGCCGCTACCCAGATGGCTTGTTCCTGGGACCTCGAAGCCAATATCGAGACCGCTGAAAAGCTGGTCCGCGAGGCTGCCGCCAAAGGTGCGCAGATCATCCTGATCCAGGAACTGTTCGAGAGCCCGTACTTTTGCCAGAAGCCAAACCCGGATTATCTGCAACTGGCTTCGTCGGTTGCAGACAATGTCGCCATCAAGCACTTTCAGAAAGTCGCCAAGGAATTGCAGGTGGTCCTGCCTATCAGCTTTTTCGAGCTGGCTGGCCGCGCGCGCTTCAACAGCATCGCGATCATCGATGCCGATGGTTCCAACCTCGGGATTTATCGTAAAAGCCACATCCCGGACGGTCCCGGCTACCACGAAAAGTACTACTTCAACCCCGGCGACACCGGTTTCAAAGTGTGGAACACCCGCTACGCGAAAATCGGCGTGGGCATCTGCTGGGATCAGTGGTTCCCGGAATGCGCCCGTAGCATGGCGTTGCAAGGCGCAGAAATCCTGTTCTACCCGACCGCTATCGGCAACGAGCCTCACGACAAGAGCATCTCGTCCCGTGACCATTGGCAGCGCGTGCAACAAGGCCATGCCGGCGCCAACCTGATGCCACTGGTTGCCAGCAACCGTATCGGCAACGAAGAGCAAGACGGTTACGATATCGACTTTTACGGTTCGTCGTTCATCGCCAACCCGTTCGGCGAGAAAGTTGAAGAGCTCAATGAAACCGAAGAAGGCATTCTGGTGCACAGCTTCGACCTCGACGAACTGGAACACATTCGCAGCGCCTGGGGGACGTTCCGTGATCGGCGCCCTAACCTGTACGGTGCGCTGAAAACCCTCGACGGTTCCCTGGAGTCTTGATCATGACCACCTTGCACAGCACGCCTCGCCTCGATGGCTTCTACATGCCGGCCGAATGGGCCCCACAAACCCAGGCCTGGATGGTCTGGCCCGAACGCCCGGACAACTGGCGCCTGGGTGGCAAGCCGGCACAGGCCGCTCACGTGGCAGTGGCCAAGGCCATCGCGCGTTTCGAGCCGGTGACAGTGGCGGTCTCGGCCGCACAGTACGAAAATGCTCGTGCCCGCCTGGACGTGCCGAATATTCGCGTAGTGGAGATGTCCAGCGACGATGCGTGGGTGCGGGACACCGGGCCGACCTTCGTGATCAATAACCGCGGTGAAGTCCGCGGTGTGCACTGGGATTTCAATGCCTGGGGCGGTTTTGACGGTGGCCTGTATTCGCCGTGGAATCGCGACTCCCAGGTGGCTGGCAAGATCCTCGAGATCGAGCGCAGCCCGGGTTATCGTACTGAAGGTTTTGTGCTGGAAGGCGGTTCGATTCACGTCGACGGCGAAGGCACTCTGATCACCACCGAAGAGTGTCTGCTTAACCGCAACCGCAATCCGCACCTGGGGCGTGAGGAAATCGAAGCGGTACTCAGCGCCAACCTGGCTGTGGATAAGATCATCTGGCTGCCGGATGGCCTGTTCAACGACGAAACCGACGGTCATGTGGATAACTTCTGCTGCTACGTACGCCCCGGAGAAGTGTTGCTGGCCTGGACCGACGACCCGCAAGACCCCAACTACGCACGCTGCCATGCCGCGCTGGATGTGTTGCAAAACAACACCGATGCCAAGGGGCGCTCGCTTGTAGTACATAAAATGCCGATCCCGGGGCCGCTGTATGCCAGCGAAGACGAATGTGCCGGTGTCGATCCGGTGGACGGTACCCAGGAACGCAACCCGACCGTGCGGTTGGCGGGTTCGTACGTCAACTTCCTGATCGTCAATGGCGGCATCATCGCGCCAAGTTTCGACGACCCGCTGGACAGCCGCGCCAAGGAAATCCTTCAGGGGCTATTTCCACAACATGAGGTGGTGATGGTGCCTGGTCGCGAGTTGTTACTGGGCGGCGGTAATATTCATTGCCTGACCCAACAACAACCGGCACCGCACAAAAACTGAGTGCAGTTGTAACCGCTGCACGCTGGATGAGACGGCTGTAGCGAGGCATTGGTTTAGCGCATCCAACAAGCCCATGCCCGCAAGGGGCTTGGGCTTTTTTGTGTCAAAACACCGATGAAAGCAAACGTTTCGCGGAAAATAATGGCTATTTAATATTTTTTAGACTTTTTTAGCCTAAATACAGACGATTCATGAAATTGACACACTGTTGAAGGCACGGCTAGGATTCGCTCCAACGCCCGTGGCTGACCGCCATGATGTTCAATAAAAAAGGCCCGCGACATGTTCAATCGTCCGCGGGTTTTTCTTTATTTCGGGGCAGCCAGCACCAGAAAGATTGTAGGGGCCTGGTGTCGCAGGGCGTACTCAACCAGTAATAAGGAATAAGAAAATGTTGAATAAACGGATGAGTCTGATTGCTCTGGGGATTTTGAGCGCGACGACAGCCCATGCCAACGACCAAGCCGAATCCAAGGGTTTTGTTGAAGACAGCCACCTGAACATCGGTGTACGTAACGCCTACATCAGCCGCGACTACAAGAACCACCAGCAAGACAAAGCCGAATGGGGCCAAGGTTTCATCGGCAAGTTCGAGTCCGGCTTCACCCAAGGCACCGTCGGTGTGGGTGTGGACGTGATTGGCCAATACGCTATTCGCCTGGATGGCGGTAAAGGCCGCAGCGGCGCTGGCGGTATCGACTTCTTCAAGCAAGGCGATAGCGGTTCAGCAGCCAATGACCTGGCCAAGGGCGGTGCAGCCGTCAAGTTCCGCGTCTCCAACACCGTGCTCAAGTACGGTGAGCAGATGCCAGCCGTGCCGGTCCTGCAGTACGACAACACCCGCTTGTTGTCGGAAACCTACACCGGTACCTCGATCGTTTCCAAAGAGATCGCCGGCCTGCAACTGGACGCCGGTCACTTTACCAAGGAATCTCGCAAGAGCGCCGAGGGCACCGACAGCGGTGGCCTGAAAAGCATCAACTACATTGGCGGTAGCTACAAATTCACCGAAAGCCTGTCGGCCGCGCTGTACGCTTCCGATATGGAAGACGTGCTGAAGAAGCAATACGTCAACGTCAACTACGTACTGGCCCTGCCAGAGAAACAATCGCTGACCTTTGACTTCAACGGCTACAAAACCAAGCTGGATCGCAGTTTCGCCTTGCAAAACCAAGGTGATGCCGACGCCCGCGACAACAAGATCTGGAGCCTGGGTGCCACTTGGGCCTTCGGTCCACACAGCCTGACCCTGGCACACCAGCGCAGCACCGGTGACACCGGCTACCTGTACGGCGGCTACCGCAACGCTGGCGGTATTGGCGACGGTGGCAGCACCGTCCTGCTGGCCAACTCCTACTGGTCCGACTTCAACGGCAAGGACGAGCGCTCCTGGCAGGCAGGCTACGGCCTGGACTTCAGCGCCTTCGGCGTACCTGGCCTGACGTACAACATCGCTTACGTGCGCGGCACCAACATTGACGACGGCAGCGGCCGCGGCGATGGCACCGAGCGTGAAATCTTCAACCAGTTCAAGTACGTGGTACAGAGCGGCGCGGCCAAAGACTTGAGCCTGCGTGCCCGTGCGTCCTGGTTGCGCGTTTCCAACAACGCCAGCAACTACAACGTTGGCGGTAACGAAATCCGTCTGTTCGCGGACTACCCGATCAACGTTTTCTAATTGATCGAGCGTTACGCACTGGCCTGATATCAGGTTGAAAAAAAACGCCCCGTGGCCTTGGCCCCGGGGCGTTTTTTTTGCCATAGAAAAGCCGCGTCAAAGCGCGGGGTACTAAGCCTCAGGCCTTCAGCGGGGCCAGCTTCTTGCAGTTTTCCTTGCGGGTCGGATATTGCTCGCACTTGCGCAGTACGGTTTGCACCTGTTGCGTATTCTTCAACTGCTGGTTGGCCAGCAACTTCTCGGTGATGAACAACTCTTCCGACCCCAGGTGGCGCTCGGCTTTATCGATCATCGCCAGTGCCGCGTTGCCATCGCCGCGCTTGAGGTGATAGCTGATCATCAAGTCGTAGGTCGCAGGCCCAGCCAGGGACCAGTCCTTGATTGCCTGCAGCTCTTTCAATGCCTCGCGGCCTTTACCCTGGGCCAGGCGCACGGCATAGGCGACGCTGCGAATACCCGGCTGACTGTTGACCGGGGAACTCAACGCGCGGCGGATAAACGTGTCGGCCTCGGGCAGTTTTTTCTGCGCCAGGGCATCGGTGGCGAAGTAGGCGTCCCTGTAGCCCTGGATGGCCTTGGCCACTTGCTGTGCGTTGCGTACTTTCGGCCAGCCCTGAGTGTCGACCCGGGCGCGACGTTCCTGGCGGTATTCCCGTTGCAGGTACTCACGCAGTTCCTTGTCACGGTCCAGGGTCGACATGTGGGAACGAGTGAAATATTGGGTGGTGGCGGTGATGCCGGTGGTCAAACCGTCCTTGAGCAACACGTCCAGCTCTTTGGTAAACCGGTTGAGGTTGAATTGTTGCAACGAGTCCTGCATGGCGTTTTTACGGGCGGTGAGAAAGCCTGTGAGCAAGGGCTTTTGCTTGCCCTGAAAGTCGCTGAGCCGCTCCAGGCTATGTGTGGCTCCACGGGGCGCATAACCGGCGCGGATCATCAGGTCGGTGCCCAGCAAGTCGGCCTGGTCTTCCTGGGTTCGGCCCCAGGCGGTGCTCCAGACATGATCGGAAAACGTATTGGCCAGCGAGGTATACAGCACGGTGTTGCCGATGGTTTTCTGGGTGCCGGCCGGGTCTTTGCTGAACAGTTTCATGGTGCCGGAGCTGCGATCCACACCGGTGTTGGCGGCCATCGCTGCCAGCGCCACCGTGGAGGCCAGCGTGGTGAACATTTGCTTCTGCTGCTGGAAGGCTGCCATGCGGTCATGGTGATGCAGCAGCACATGGCTCATCTCATGGCCGAGCATCGCGGCGATTTCGTCTTCGCTGCCAACGTTATCGAGCATGCCCAGCGGTACGAATATGTTGCCGTACGGGTCTGCCGAGGGCCCGAAGCTGCGACTGTCGGTGAGCTTCACCTGTAAGGTTGGCAACGTCCCCGGCCAGCCCTTGGACAGGCGCGTGACAATGCCCTGCAAGTACACCTGCAACATCGGGATATCCACCAGGTTTTGCTGGCGCGCTTCGGCGGCCGGTACCGCCCGGCCGTCATAGCTCAAGCGTTGTTGGCTTTGGCGTTGCGGATCGAGCTTGTAGTACTGGCGCACGTCGGTATTGTCGACGTAATGGCCCTTGACCCGCGACTGTGTCGACGGCCCCACCAGATTCAGAAACGCCTGGTCAGCACCCTTCAAGGTGGCGCACCCGCTGAGCAGTGCACTGGCCAGGAGGCTGGCCGCCAAAAGATATCCCTTCACCGCAACGCTCCTTTTATTGATTGCAGCCCGCACCAAAACCGATGGTGGACTTGTTGTGGCTGTCCTTGGCCTGGCTCTTGGGCAGCTTGTCGCACGGCAGCTCGACCACATTCAGCGGCGGTTCGATGCGCAAGTCCATGGTGTCCAGCCAGACCTTCTGCCCGGCTAGCTCCACCTGCACCAGATCCAGTGCCTGGTTGTACTGCAGCACCGGTACCGGCTGTGTCGGTGCGTCTTTGCGCGGCAGGTCGCGTTGCTGCTTGCCTTGTTCATCCAGCACCGCCACCGGGTCGGCGAGGAACGCCTTGATGCTGTGCGTTTCCGCCCAGGCGGGCTGGCTGAAGAGCGCGGCGAGCAACACGAAAAGGGTTCTGTTCATCCTTGAGTTCCTTGAGTGAGACGAGAGAGCGGCACTGTCAGCGGCCCCGGTCGAAGAAGGCTTCGAACCGATCGCTGAGCAGCACCAACGATAGCAACGTAATGCCCAGCACGTTGACGGCTGTGTAGTGGTTGTTTCGTAGCACAATGCACACCGCCGCCAGCACCATCAGGACCAGCCCCCAGGCAGGATACGGTGACGAAAAAAGGCGCCTCTCCCAGGATGGCCAACGGGTCCATGCAGGCTGCTTGGCCAACTGCCTGGCATGCAGCGCCTTGAACAGGGCGATCAACGCCAGCAGCCCAAGCTCCAGCACATCCAGCCAACTGATATTGAAGAGCGGCAGGCTGCCCGGCTCGCGGTCGTAGTCCATGCCTTTGGTCATCAGGTTATCCAGGGCCATGGCATGCAGATAAACCCCGGGGATCAGCCCATGGACTGGGGACTGCACTAAGTCGCCGGTGGAGGTAATCTTCGCCCCGACCATCACCAGGCGATCACCCAACAACTGCGCAATCAACGCCTGATCCTCGGGAGCGCTGACCTCAAGATCACTGGCCGACAGGGTCAGGCTATACGCACAGCGCGCCTGGGCCGAGTCGTCGAACCTCCAGAACACCGCCTGGGCCAACTGCCTCAGCCAGTCCGGCAGAAAATGAGACGGTGATGCGCAATCGCTAAGGTCCTTGATGCGCGCCTGTTGCGGCGCCAACTTGAGCCCCCACTGCACCACCAGCGGTGCTGAGGCCACGGTGGCCTGCGCATTCTCGGGCAACCGCTGGCAGGTTTGCGTCTTGCAGTACTCGCGATAGAGCGCCATGGCTGGCGTCTCCAGCACGCCCTGAGACGTCTTGAGCGCCAACGGATAGCGATCATCCACCCCGTCCCACAGCACCAGCGCCGGTTGGCTGATCCCGGTAAAAGGCGCCAAGGTATTGGCCTGCCCATCCTCACCCCGCGTCACACCGGTATTGGCCACAAACAGCGCAATACCCTGACGCTGATACCGCTCGAACACATTCGCCAACAACTGACTGCCTCGTGCCGGATCGCCTAAGGAGTGATCGTGGCTGTACAACAAATCCACAAACACCGCCTTGGGCTTGTACGCCAGCAAACGCTTGAACAACTTGCTTTGCTCGTCGTAAGGCATCGGCCACGAGGTGTTATTGCGCATCAGGTAGGCATCGTCGACCAGCACCACCGCCACTTGCTGCTGGCCGGTGTTGGGATAGCCGCCGGAAAGCATGCGGTTAAACCACTGTGCGGACGCCTTGTCGCTGGAACTGGCCAGGCCGAAAGGATCAAGGATCGCCAACAAGACGATCAGCGCCGCGAGGTAATAGCGGCGGCGGGTGAAAAGAGGGGGTTTATTCAACATCCATGTCTCAATCAAGGAAAACGGGGCTCTGTGGGCGCAGGAAAGCTGGCGCCTAAGCCGACAGGCATACATGCGAGTGCGTGGGTTTTAAAGGACCGGGGAGGGGGTGTCAATCATAAATGTGGCTAAGGGCCACATTGCTTTCGTTGATGTGCGAGATGGTTGTACAGGTCAGGGCCCGGCTTGACCCAGCGGCGCAAAGCTGTAGGAACGTACAAGTGTCGCTTGTGAGAGAGAGGGCGACAGTCTGATGGGAGACACCTGTTACATCAGCAAGTCTAAATCCAAAAAACAAGAAGCTGATACATTTAGAAAAAATACTATTTTTGTATTAAATACAGAAGGTTAGTTAAAAAATTATCAACCTCTTCAGCATGGCCAATGCTTTTTTCAGCGAATGGCACCTGAATTGCTTTATCACTTGCATCCAGTCGCTGGCCCCAAGGCCATTGATCAATAAAAACAATAAATTCAGGAGAACCCAATGAGCGACTTTACTCGCCGCAACTTTCTCAAAACGGCCTCACTCGCCTCTGCTGCTGTCGCGGCCGCCGGGCTCGGTCTATACAGCGGCAAGAGTCAGGCCGCCGAGTTCAAGTTGAAGTTTGCCAACAACATGCCCATCACCCATTCGATGAACGTGCGTGCCCGGGAGATGGCCAAGGCTATTCGTGAAGAAACCGACGGTGCGGTACAGATTCAGATTTTCCCTAGCAGCCAACTCGGCAGCGATACCGATACCCTGGCGCAGGTTCGCTCTGGTGCCGTCGACATGTTCGCCCTGTCGCCAGTGATCCTCGGAACGCTGGTGCCGTCGGTGCAGATCAGCGCGGTCGGGTTTGCCTTCAAAGATTATGAGCAGGTGTGGAGCGCCATGGACGGTGACTTGGGCGCTCATGTGCGCGCCGAGATTGCCAAGACCGAAACACTGTTTGCGTTCGACAAAATCTGGGACAACGGTTTTCGTGTGACCACTACCAGCACCCGTCCGATCGTCACGCCCGATGACCTGAAGAGCATGAAGCTGCGAGTGCCTCCGAGCCCGATCATTATGTCCATCTTCCGCGCCTTTGAAGCCGCGCCGACCAGCATCAACTTTTCTGAAGTGTATTCGGCACTCCAGACCCGTATCGTCGAAGGCCAGGAGAACCCACTCACCCTGGTCTCTTCGGCGAAACTCTACGAAGTACAGAAATACTGCTCCCTGACCAACCACGTCTGGGATGGCTTCTGGATGTTGGGTAACAGCGCGTCATTCAATCGCCTGCCCCAAGACATGCAGGCGGTGGTCAGCAAACACATCAACGCTGCAGTGGTTGCTCAGCGTGATGACCTGGCCACGTTGCAGGGCACCATCCGCGACACGCTCAAGGAGAAAGGCCTTGAACTGGTGGAATCGCCCCCAGAACCCTTCCGTCAGCGGCTGCAAAGCGCCAATTACTATGGCGATTGGCACGAGAAGTTTGGTGACGCGGCTTGGGCAATCCTCGAGAAATACGCCGGGAAACTCGCATGATGGGCGCGCCAGCGGCACTGGCCTCCACGTCTTCCATGCGCCTGCCGGCCCGGGCGCTTGTTTGTCTGAATACATGGGTGATGCGTGTAGTCGGAGCGATCACTGTTGCCTTGATGGTGATCGAAACCTGCGTGTTGCTGGCGGGGGTTATTTCTCGTTATGTGATGCACAACCCGCTGATCTGGACCGATGAACTGGCGTCTTCCCTGTTCATCTGGATGGCCATGTTCGGTGCGGTGCTGGCACTCGATCGCGGGGAACACATGCGCATGTCCGCGCTGGTCAACAAGCTGCCGGAGGCCTGGCGCGGGTTCTGCGAAACCCTGTCGGCGCTGGTGGTGTGCCTGTTCGTGGTGATGATCATCGCGCCAGCCATGCAGCATTCCCATGAGCAGATGTGGATCACCACCCCAGCGTTGGGTATCCCCGACGGCTTGCGTGCGGCGGCCTTGCCGGTCGGTGCGGTGTTGATGCTGCTGGCGGCTGTGTCGCGCATGGCGCGGTTTTCCACGGTGCGCCAGTTCATGGCTGGAATCGTCGTGGTGGCGGTCGTGGCCGCTGTATTGTGGTTAAGCCAGCCCCTGCTGGCGGGCCTGGGTAACTACAACCTGATCGTGTTCTTTCTGGTGCTGCTGGGTGCCTGTGTGTTTGGTGGCATTCCTATCGCGTTCGCCTTTGGCACTGCAACCATTGCCTACCTGGCGCTGGCCACCCATGCGCCGTTGTCGATTGTGGTCAGCCGCATGGATGAGGGCATGTCGCACATGGTGCTGCTGGCGGTACCGCTGTTCGTGATGCTCGGCGTGGTGCTGCAGTTGTCTGGCATGGCGCGCACCCTGATCGACTTCATGGCCTCCTTGCTCGGCCATGTGCGCGGAGGCCTGCAGTACGTCTTGCTGGGCGCGATGTTTCTGGTGTCGGGGATCTCCGGTTCCAAGGTCGCCGATATGGCGGCAGTGGCTCCGGCGCTGTTCCCGGAAATGAAAAAACGCGGCTCCGAACCCGAAGAGCTGGCGGCCTTGCTGGCGGCAACCGGCGCGATGACCGAGACCATTCCGCCGAGCCTGGTGCTGATTACCATCGGCGCGGTCTGCAGTGTGTCCATTACGGCGTTGTTCATTGGCGGTTTGATGCCGGCAGTGGTCGCCACCGTGGTCATCGCGCTGGTGTGCTGGTGGCGTTCGCGCAAAGAAGCCATGCCGGATGTCAAGCGTGCGCCGCTGTCGGTGATCGCGCGCACGTTCATGATCGCCTTGCCGGCCCTGGCGCTGCCCTTGCTGATTCGGGTGGCGGTGCTTGAAGGCGCCGCCACGGCCACCGAGGTCTCTACGATCGGTGTGGCTTACGTGGTGATGGTCGGGCTGGTGATGCACCTGTTCATGCGCCACATCGAGTTCAAACGGGTGTACCCAATGATGCTCGAGGCGGCGGCGTTGTCCGGTGCCATCCTGTTGATCATTGGCATGGCCTCGGCCATGGCATGGGCATTGACGCAGTCGGGTTTCTCGGCGTCGTTGGTGGACTTGATCAGTGAAATTCCCGGTGGCGCCATTGGCTTCATGGTCGTGACCATCGTCACCTTCGTGGTTCTGGGTAGCGTGCTGGAAGGTATCCCGGCGATCGTGCTGTTCGGCCCGTTGATGTTCCCGCTGGCCGAGATGCTCGGCATTCACCCGGTGCACTACGCCATGGTGGTGATCCTGGCGATGGGCATCGGCCTGTTTGCACCGCCACTGGGTGTCGGCTTCTATGCTGCCTGCGCGATCAGCAAGGTCTCGTCCGACCACGTTATTCGCCGCGTCTGGGGCTACCTCGGCGCACTGATCGTGGCGCTGGTTATCGTCGCCTGTTTCCCATGGATCTCCATCGGTTTCCTTTAAGAGAGCATTTGTCATGAGCCAATTAGCGAACAAGCCAGCTCCGGTCGCCTCGGGCCTGGGGCGTGTGGCCCTGGTCACCGGAGCCGCCATGGGCATCGGCGCAGCGATCGCCGAACGCCTGGGGCACGATGGGCATACCGTGGTGGTGGCCGACATCAACCTGGCGGCCGCCGAAGAAATGGTCGCCGGGCTCAATGCCCAAGGCATTGAAGCACTGGCGCTGGAAATCGACGTTGGCGACGCAGGCTCCATCGCGGCAGCATTTGCCTATCTGCAAGAGCGCTTTGGCCGCTGTGATGTGCTGGTCAACAATGCCGGCATTGCCAAGACCCAGGCATTTCTGGACTGCGACCTCGGCGACTGGCAGCGCGTGCTGAACATCAACCTGACGGGCTCGCTGCTCTGCGGCCAACACGCGGCGCGCCTGATGAGCGCCAATGGTTGGGGGCGGATCATTAACGTTGCCTCCATCAGCGGTATGCGTGCGAGCATGGGCCGTACGGCTTATGGCACATCCAAGGCGGCGATCATCGGGTTGACTCGGCAGATGGCGGTCGAGCTTGCCGAATACGGCATTACCGTAAACGGCATAGCGCCCGGCCCGGTGGACACACCCTTGACCCAAATGCTGCACTCGGCCGCGACCCGGGATTCCTACGCCAGGGCCGTGCCGATGCGGCGTTATGGAACACCCGCGGAAATGGCAGGTGCAGTGGCCTTTCTGGCTTCCGACGATTCGTCATATATCAGCGGCCATGTGATTCCGGTGGATGGTGGATTCATGGCGTCGGGCATCCTGGAAATCTGAGCGAGCGCAACGTCATCGCTCAAACGAACCTCTCGTGTGAGTGTCCTGCGCAAAGCCATCCAACCTGTCATGTATGTCACCCGGGGCGAGACCTTCGCCGCCGGGTGACCACGGCCCTTCCCCGATCGCGCCTCTACCTGCGGAAATACCGATGAACGCCATTGCCGCCCCTCTGCATCAACCTCTTGTACCCGAACTCATCGCCAACCTTAAAACCATCGTCGGTGAGCACCATGTGCTGACCGAAGCCTGCGACACCGTGCGCTTTCGCCAGGGCTTTCGATTTGGCAAGGGCAGTGCCGTCGCGGTGGTGCGCCCTGGCTCGCTGCTCGAGCAATGGCAGGTGATCAAAGCGTGTGTGGCCGCCGACATGATCGTCATCATGCAGGCGGCCAATACCGGCCTGACCGGTGGCTCAACGCCGGACGGCGGCTACGATCGCGAGGTGGTGATCGTCAGCACCTTGCGCATGCGTACCGTGCAACTGATCGAGCAGGGACGGCAGGTGATCTGCTTTCCCGGCTCGACCCTGGATCAGCTGGAAAAAGTGCTCAAGCCCCTGGGCCGCGAACCGCATTCGGTCATTGGCTCTTCATGCATTGGTGCCTCGGTGTTTGGTGGTGTCTGCAATAACTCCGGTGGTTCGTTGATCCGACGCGGGCCGGCCTACACCGAAATGTCGCTGTATGCACAGCTCGACGCCCAGGGCGAACTGCACTTGGTGAACCATTTGGGGGTTCACCTGGGCGACACGCCGGAGCAGATCCTCGGCAACCTGGACGCTGGCTGTTACCGCGAAAGCGACGTCCAGGCCGACGCCGGACGCGGCTCCGATCACGATTACGCAGCACATGTACGTGATGTCGATGCGGCCACGCCAGCCCGGTTCAATGCCGACACGCAGCGCCTGCACGAAGCCAGTGGCAGCGCCGGCAAGCTGGCGGTATTCGCGGTGCGCCTGGACACGTTCGTTGCCGAGCGCGACACCGCAGTGTTCTACATAGGCAGCAATGACACCGCCGACCTGACTTGCATCCGCCGCCACATGCTCGAACACTTCGCCGAGCTACCGATTGCCGGCGAGTACATGCACCGTGGCGCCTATGACGTGGCGGCGCAGTACGGCAAAGATACCTTCCTGATGATCCATCACCTGGGCACCCAGCGCTTACCGAAAATGTTCGCCCTGAAAAGCCGGGTGGACAACGTTCTCGGCCGGTTTACCTGGCTGCGTTCGCACCTCTCAGACCGTGTGTTGCAACTGGTCGCACGCTGCTTTCCTGAGCACTTGCCCAAGCGGATGGCCGACTACCGCCAGCGTTATGAGCATTACTTGATGCTCAAGGTGTCGGCCACGTCGGTGGCGTCGACCGAGGCGTATCTGGGCGAATTGTTTGAAGGGCGCGAGGGGGATTTTTTCCGTTGTACGGCCGAGGAGGGCAGCAAGGCGTTCCTGCATCGGTTCGCGGCGGCCGGGGCTGCGGTGCGGTATCGGGCGATCCATGATGATACGGTCGAGGATATTGTCGCACTGGATATCGCCCTGGCGCGCAATGATCGGGAGTGGTTCGAAAAACTGCCGGATGCCCTCGAGCAGCAACTGATCCTGAAGCTGTATTACGGGCACTTTTTCTGTCACGTCTTTCACCAGGACTACATCGTGCGCAAGGGCCGCGATTGCTTGGCGGTGGAGCATGAAATGTGGGCGCTGCTGGATGATCGAGGGGCCGAGTATCCGGCCGAGCATAACGTTGGTCACCTGTACCCGGCGAAGGCCGAATTGAAGGCGTTCTATCAGCAGTTGGACCCATGCAACAGCTTCAATCCCGGCGTAGGAAAGACCTCCAAATGTCGGCATTGGCAGGGTGAGGCCTGAACCGCCCAGACCAAAAAACGGCGTGACTATCCAGAGCACGCCGCTTGTGGTTTAACGTTGATCAACCATGGGAGCAAGGGACTCTAGACAACTGAGCCCCTTGATCAGAACCCCTCTTGATCAGACCCCCTCTCGATCAGAACAGTGCCAGGGTATAACTGAGCGCTACGCGGTTCTGGTCCTGGGCATATTCGCTGGGCAAGCCGCTGCGCAATGTGCCGTTACGCCAGCTGAACCCGACGCCCTTGAAGGTGCCGCTTTGCACCACGTAATCCAGCGCGATGTCGCGTTCCCATTCTTTCTCGTCTCCACCGGTAGCCATGCGGATGTTGGTGCCCTTGAGGTAGGTGACAGATGCCACCAGCCCTGGCACACCTAGTGCGGCGAAGTTGTAGCCGTATTGACCGAATACCGTGCGCTCGCCTGCCCGGGTGAAGCTGGTGACCAGGCGGTCGGTGAACAGGTAAATGCTGCTGCCTGCCGCACCTTCGTTGGTGTTGCCCTGGTTGAGCTGCACGAAGTTGCCGCTATCGGACACGCTCTGGTAGCCGAGCAGGAAAGAGTTGCCTCCAAGCGCATAGGTAAACATCGCGCTCCAGGTGTCGTTGTCGATCTTGCCGAGGGTATCGCCCAGGCCACTCACCTGATAGCCCGCGGCACGGCCTGAGGCAGAGTCGTTACGGCCATCGGCGTCGGTTTTGAAATAACGCAGGTCGGTGGTCAGCGACTGGCCGTCACCCAATGGCAGCACATGCACCAGGCCGCCGAAGTGCTGCACGTAATAGTCTTCCAACTGGGCCACGTAGTACTGCAGCGTGAGTTGTTTGCTCAGTTTGTAGTCGGCACCGGCAAACAGGAATTCATTGCTTTGCTGGGTGCCGCCGGCGACTGCGAGCCCGGAGCGGTTGGTCGAGCCCCGGCCAGTAGCGTGTTCCAGGCGCCCGCCGACCAGGGTCAGGTTCTCCACGTCCTTGGAGGTGATCATGCCGCCTTCGAAGGTCTGCGGCAGGACGCGACCATCGTTGGCCACCAGGATCGGTAGCTTGGGTTGGAGCGTCCCGTAGCGGGCCTCGGTCTGGGAAAAACGCATCTTGCCGGTCAGCCCCAGGCGGCCCCATTGGTCCACGGCGCTGCCATCGCTGTCATCAGGAATCATCGAGCTGGCGCGGTGGTTGCCTTTGCCGCCGTCCAGGCGCACCCCCAGCAGGCCGAGTGCGTCCACACCAACGCCGACGGTGCCATCGGTAAAGCCGGATTTGTAATCGAGGAAGAATCCCTGCGCCCATTCGGCTGTCTTGCTTTGCCCGGCGGGACCGGCACGGTCGCGGTAGTCGTTGTTGAAGTAGTAGTTGCGAAAACCCAGGGTGGCCTTGCTGTCCTTGACGAAGTCAGCGTGCGCCATCGGTGACAGGGCGACCCCTGTGGTGGCGAGCAACGACAGTTGAACGAAAGGAATTTTTTTCATTGTTGTTTTCCTGATGGGCGAGGCAATACGATCGAAAGTCCAGGGGCGCGGGGCTGCGAGACAGCTCTTTGCACATGGCTTCGATTTTCTTGTTATGGGGGTGGTGGGTGAAGAGGTCAGTCGGGCAGCCACTCCTGCAGCGTCAACTCGACCGTGATGAAGGTGAGGTTTTTGCCGCGCTCCAGGCGGCCGGCGTAAAGCTTGCCATCGGCATCGGCAACCACGGCCTGCAGGCGACTGGCACCGTTGAGAACTTCGCCGCTGACGCTGAGGATTTCGACCCCCGGGCCTTCGACATGGATCTGGATCATGCCCTGGCGACCCAGATAGCTGAGCTGGCCATCAACCAGGCTGCCCAATCCACCGCGAACCACGGCCAAATGGATGCCGTGGTCTCGGCACAGGGCTTCGGCGCTGTCGATGATGTCTTCGTTGGGCTTGAGACGGGCGATCACCAGGCGGCCCAGTCGGCCGCCCTGGACCAGGGACTCTTCGGTTACGGCGGCGTTCATGACACCTCCTGGAGAACGGGATGCAGCAGGTTGAAGTGGGTTTCCGCGTCAGGCAGGACCTGGTAGGCAACCTGCTCGAACAGGCACAGGCGAATCACCAGGGGCTCGCTGCCGACAATCAGTTTGTCCAGCACCAGGTGCCCGCCGTGCTGCTCGCCATCACGGTCCAGAAAGCCGGCATGGCAGTGCAACAACGGCGCGCCTTGGGCATCGCGGCCCACGGTGATGGCGCCGCTGATAAACGTGATGTAGCCGTCCAGAGCTACGGGCTGGCCGTAGTCATAAGGGCGTTCGAGCTTGTCGGTGACGATCATGCGGTGATAGCTCAGGTGTGCGGCGCCGCCACACAGAATGCGGCCCACCGCGCTGCCGTAGCGTCGACCTTCCAGCGCCTTGAGCACGCCTGCCGCGACGTTACTCGCCAACGGCAGGACGATGCGCAGTTCTTCGCTATAGGGCACTTCCAGGTCCAACCGTCGCGGTGACAGGGGCGGGCCTTGGTGAATAAACGTGCGCACGCCGGCACGCTCGGCGAAATGAGGAGTCATCAGGCCACCTCCTGGCGTTCTTCGAGCAGCGCGCGGATCTGTTTCTTGACGATCTTGCCGTAGCCCGACTTGGGCATCTCGTCCCAGCGCACAAAACGCTTGGGCCATTTGTAGCGGGCGATACGCGGCTCCAGGTACGCCAGCAGTTGTTCGTCGCTGACCTCGGCGGTGGTGACGATCACGGCATAACCGGACTCACCCCATTTTGCGTCGGGCATGCCCAGCACGGCAGCTTCGGTCACCGCCGGATGGCTGAGCAGGACCTCTTCGATCTCCCGTGGATACACGTTGGAGCCCCCGGAAATGTACATGTCCGAAGCCCGGCCGGTGATGAACAGGTAACCGTGCTCGTCCAGGTGGCCGAGGTCGCCGGTGTGGAACCAGCCGAACTTGAAACAGCTTTCGTTGGCCTTGGGGTTGTTGTAGTAGCCGCTGAATACCGCCGGCCCGCGCACGCAGATTTCACCGTCGATACCGGTATCCAGTTGGTTGCCGGCGTCATCGAGAATCGCCACTTGCATGCCGGTCCGAGGGTAGCCGCAGCTGCCGACCTTGGCGTTCGGCGAGTCCTCGCTTTCGTGGCAATCGGCGGGCAGCACGGTGATGTTGCCGGTCACTTCGCCCAGGCCGTAATACTGCACCAGGACCTTGCCCAGCTTGTTCAGGGCATGGCGCTGGTCGGCGCGATACATCGGCGCGCCAGCGTAAATCAAGTGGCGCAGGCTGCTGTGGTCGTAGCGGTCGACGGCGTCGCTTTCGGTGAGCATCTTGACGATGGTCGGCACGGTGAACAGGTTGTCCACGCGGTACTCCTGCACCAGGCGCCAGGCTTCGTCGCAGTCCAGTTTGTCGCTGGCCGGCAGGATGCAGGCGGCGCCCCGGGCGACATTGACCAAGGCATGGATACCGGCACCATGGGACAGCGGGGCGAGCACCAGCGATCGCGAATGCTGGCTCAAGCCAGGCATCAGGTCGGCTATATGGTTGGTGATCACAAACGCCATCTGGCCGTGGGTCAGCACCCCGGCCTTGGGCTGGCCGGTGGTGCCCGAGGTGTAGAAAAACCATAGCGGGTCGTGATACGTCACTTCGGCCGGGCGGAAGGCGTTGTGCAGCGCGCGGCCCTCATCGAGCAATTGGTCGTAGCTCAGTTCACCTTTGCGGGGCTGACTGATGGCGATGACCGTTTGCAGGCTCGGCGATGCCTCGCGCACGGCGTCGACGTAATGATCGAGGCCTTCGTCATACAGCATCGCCACCGCGCCGCTGGAGCTGCCCAGGTAGGCCGCCTCCGTCGGGGTGATACGCACGTTGGTCGGGACCCACACGGCGCCGAGGCGGAACGCGACCCAGGCACTTTCGAACAGCGGCAAATTGTTGCGCGAATGCACCAACAGCTTGTCACCTTTACGGATGCCGCGTTCACGCAAGGCTGCAGCGACGCTGTCGACCCGCATGGAAATTTCTTTCCAGGAGTGTTCCCGACCGCTGCGAATGAAGCCCGGTGCATCCGGATAGCGACGTGCAATCTGGTTGAGCATCTCCCCCAGGTTCATGACGTTGTCGATGCCCATCATTGCACGGCCTCCAGGATGCTCACGTAGTTGGTTACTGCTGCGCCGCCCATGTTGAACACCCCGGCGCGATCAGCCTTGGGCAGTTGCATGTCGCCGGCCTGGCCGGTGAGCTGCATGGCCGCCATCACGTGCATCGACACACCGGTGGCACCGATGGGGTGGCCCTTGGACTTGAGGCCGCCCGAAGGGTTGATCGGCAGGCGGCCGTCCTTGCGGCTGATGCCGTCGGCGATGACGCGTGCGCCCTGGCCACGTTCGGCCAGGCCCATGGCTTCGTATTCCAGCAACTCGGCGATGGTGAAGCAGTCGTGGGTCTCGACCAGCGACAGATCGGCCAGGCTCAGCTCGGCGGTCTGCAGGGCCTGTTGCCAGGCGCGGGCGGCGCCTTCGAAGTACGTTGGGTCGCGCTTGGACAGCGGCATGTAATCGTTGACCTGCACGGCGGCACGCAAGCGCACGGCATGACGGCGATCGCCCATCAGGTCGGCGCGACTGATCACCAGGGCGGCCGATCCATCGGTGATCAGCGAGCAATCGGTACGCTTCAGTGGCCCGGCCACGAAAGGATTTTTTTCTGATGGATTACGGCAGAAGTCATAACCGAAATCCCGTCGCATATGGGCGTACGGGTTCAGGACTCCGTTGGCGTGGTTCTTTGCGGCAATCATCGCCAGCGCATCGGATTGGTCGCCGTAACGCTCGAAATAGCTTTGTGCAATATTGCCGAACACCCCGGCAAAGCCCCCCTCGATGTCGGCTTCTTCCTTGGCGTAGCAGCACTTGAGCAGGATCTTGCCGACTTCGACGGTGGGCAGGGTATTCATCTTCTCGAAGCCCACCACCAGCGCGTGCTTACTCTGGCCGCTGAGCACGGCTTGCAGCGCCGAGTGGATCGCGGCGGAGCCGGTGGAACAGGCATTTTCCACGCGAACCGAGGGTGTGAAGCGCAATTGCGGAATATGGTTGGCCAGCAGGGCCGAAGGAAAGTCCTGATACAAAAAGCCGGCGTTGAAGTGGCCAACGTGGACGGAATCGATCTGTTCCGGCGCGATGTCGGCATGCGTCAAGGCGCCAAGGGCAGCCTCGGCCATCATCAGTTCTGGGTCGAGTTGGTCGAATTTGCCGAATGGCGAGTGATACCAGCCAGTAATAACGGGCGATCGCATAAGGGGGTCCTTGCGTGAATGTTGTTTACAAGGGCGATAGCAAGAGCGGTGCCAAGGATTGGCGAGGAGGACGCAGGCCTTATGGCGCGGGCGTTTTCGGGAAACACACGATGCCCAGGCAGATGTCACCTGGGAATCAGAGGGAGACACTATGGGAGACACCTGTCGCTTCAGATGAGTGTTCTTGGCGAGGTGCTTTGGCAGGATTGATGCGAGTAGCGGGCGCTGGGGGTTACGCCATGATCAAATGCCCCTTCAGGCCGTTTGTTGCTCGCGAGAGGCTTGCGCGCTGGCCTGTTGTGCACTCTCGATGAACGTCGCGATGCAGGGGTTGTGATTGTCTTCCTTCCACACCGCCACCACTTCGATAACTGGCGCATCGCGTAACGGTTTAAACGTGGTGGTGGCCAGGCGCATGTTGCACATCGAGCGCGGCACGATCGCAATCCCCAAGCCTTCGCCCACCAGGTTGACGATGGTTTGCTGCATGTTGATTTCCAGTCCGATGTTCGGGGTCACACCGTGCTGCAGGCAGTAGTTGAAGATTATGTCGTGCAGCGCCGGAGCGATCCGCCGTGGCACGATGATGAAGGTTTCCCCGGCCAGTTCGCGTGGGTCGATCACCGATTGTGCGAGCAACCGATGACCCGGTGGCAGCACCACGGTCATTTCTTCTCGAAAGAGGGTCACGGTTTCGAGCCCGGAGCAGTCCTGTGGGCGGTACATGATTGCCACGTCCTTGCTGCCGCTGCTGATGTCCTGGGCCAGGTCCAGCGGCAAGGTCTCGGTCAGCTTGAGGCTCACCTGCGGAAACTGCGCAGCGTAGCGCCGGGTAATCGCCGGGGTCACGCTGTAAGCCGTCGACATCATGAAACCCACCGAGAGTTCGCCCGCCGCCCCCCGCGCTGCAGCCAGGGCGTTGCGCTTGGCCTGCTCGAACGCGGCAAATACGGTGCCGGTATCCAGGTAAAAGCGCTGCCCGGCCTCGGTCAGCTCTACCCGTCGGCGTGAACGATCGAACAGCTTGACCCCCAGCTCTTCCTCCAACAATGCGATCTGTCGCGACAGCGGCGGCTGGGAGATATGCAAGCGCTCAGCGGCACGACCGAAGTGCAGTGTTTCTGCCAGTGTGCGGAAATATTGCAAATGGCGGAGCTCGATCATGATGCTCTCAAAGGTATCAATAGATGATTTATTATGGATTGGAAAATATAAGTACGCCTGGTTTATTGTCATTCAACGCCATATCGACGGCTGCATCACAAGTGCGGTGAGTCGACATAGTCACGAGCTATACAATAATAAAAGGTGACGCTGATGCCTTCCGTACACGAACACCCTTCGTTTGCTCGAGCCCACGCAACCTCCGTTTACCCAGAATGCGATATTGCCCACGACACTGACCCGCAAGTGCGCCAGGCGTTTCGCCGCGCGTTGCGCTTGATGGAGCGCGGCATCGCCGTACTCATCCAGGGTGAGACGGGCACGGGCAAAGAGGTGTTGGCTCGTGCGCTGCACGAGCACAGTCAGCGCCATGGTGCACCCTTGGTCGCCCTCAATTGCGCATCCATCCCCGAAACCCTGATCGAAAGCGAGCTGTTCGGCTATTCCCGCGGTGCGTTTTCCGGTGCCCTGCCCACTGGCAAGAAGGGCAAAGTGGCGCAGGCCGATGGCGGCACCTTGTTCCTCGATGAAATCGGCGACATGCCATTCGAGCAGCAAACCCGCCTGTTACGCGTGATCGCCGAGCGTGAGATCACCCCGCTAGGTGCCGAGCGCAGCGTGCCGGTGAACTTCGCGCTGATCTGTGCGACCCACCAATCCCTCACGCATCTGGTGGAAAACGGCAGCTTTCGCGAAGATCTGTTCTACCGCATTGCCACCGGCGTAGTGCAATTGCCGGCGCTGCGTGAACGCACTGACCGTGCCGAATTGGTGTGCAGCATGGTCGCCACCGAATTGCCCGGTTGCGATCCACGCCAGGTGATCGCTGCCGATGCCTGGCCCTTGCTGCTAGGACACTCGTGGCCGGGCAATCTGCGGCAGATGCGGGCGGTCATCCGTTATGCCTGTGCGGTGAAGGAAGGTGCGCGAATCCAGCGCTGTGACCTGCCCGCTGATTTCCTCGCACAAGCAGGTGGTCAGCCTTTGCAGCCAGCCCGCACAAACGTGCAGAACGTCACGCCGATTCGCCAGGGCAAACCCGCCACGGCACCTGTGGATGAGCGCGAGGACGTACTGGGTGTGCTCATCGATTGCCGCTGGAACATGACCGCCGCTGCCCGTGCGCTGGGCATCTGTCGGCCATCGCTGTATCGCGTACTGCGGCGGCTGGACATTGCGCCGCTCAAGAACCAGTTGGCGCTGGGCCGCTACGCCCCTTCCTGACTGTTTCCAACGTCTGATTTTCATTGAAAAACCGGCCGTTTCCCGTTTATCGGGAAGGCCGACCTGCGTCCAGATCAAGGGATAACAATAATGAGTGCCTCTGCCAATTTTGCGCCGATCAGTTTTTCCCTCGAGGGCCGTAACGCGCTCGTCACCGGTGCTGCCCGCGGGATCGGCTACGCCATCGCCGTCGCCCTGGGGCAATGCGGTGCACGGGTCGCTATCTGTGATCTCGACCATGACGCCGCCGAACGCGCGGCGGCACAGTTGGGCGAGTTGGGTATCCATGCCATTGGCCTGGGAGTGGATGTTGCCGATGAGCAACAGGTGGATGCGATGGTGAGCCAGGTCGGGCGTGCGCTGGGGAGCATCGATATTCTGGTCAACAACGCCGGCATCGTGTCGACCGCACCGCTATTAGAGGTGAGCGCGGCCGAATGGAAGCGTGTCATGGCGATCGACCTGAACAGTGTTTTCTACTGCGCCAAGGCGGTACTGCCCGGCATGATGGCCCGCCGCTCGGGGCGGATTATCAATATCGCCTCGGTCGCTGGGAAACGCGGTGGTGGCCTGCTGGGCAACAGCTGTTATGCCGCCGCCAAAGGCGGTGTGATTGCCTTGACCAAAGGGCTGGCGCGGGAAGCCGGGCCGTTCAACATCACCGCCAATGCGGTATCGCCGGCGCTGACCGATACTGAAATGACCAGCACCCTGAGTGCCGAGGCGCGGGCTCGGGTGTTGGTGGACATGCCGTTGGGACGTGCTGGGACACCACGAGATATCGCCGCTGCTGTTTGTTTCCTGGCATCGGATGCGGCGAGTTTCGTGACCGGGGAAATCATGGACGTGGACGGTGGGTACATGCGCGATTAAGCGGTTACCGAGGGTAGGGCGCGCCCGCTGCAGGATCATCGAAACCCTGTAGCGAGGTACTTTATTGATGCGGTATCCACGCCAGGATCACTGACACCGTTAGCAACGAACATAATGTCGAAATCAGGATTGTGCGCGACATGGTGTTCGCCTCCCGGCCAAACAATTCCGCCAGCATAAAGGGCCCGTTGCCCACCGGTAATGCGCTTAGCAGCAGAGCCGCCCAGGCCCACATTGGCGGCAATTCGAACACCCAGAACACCAAGGCCCCAGTCACCGCTGGCTGTACCAATAACTTCATTGTGACCAGCATGCCCAGGGTCTGGCCGTTGACCTTGTGTGAGTGGGTGGCGGCCAGGAATAAACCAATGGAGACCAGTGCGCAGGGGCCCGCTGCTGCGCCGAGAAACTGGAACAACTGCTGCACGCCGGTGGGCAGCACCACACCGCTCCACGCCACCAGGCAACCCAGTACCGGCGCCACCATGATCGGGTTGCGCAGCAGCGAACCGCCGACCTTGGCCAGCGTTCGGCCCAAATGTTTTTCGCTCTGGCGAAACATCTCGATCATCACAATCGCCAGGGCGAACAGCAGGCAGGCGGTCATCAAGGTACCGATCACGGCTGGCGCGATACCCGCCTCACCGAACGTCAGCAGGCACAGCGGAATGCCCAGGAACCCGGAGTTGGGATAGGCGGCGCCCAACGCATCGATAGTGGCGTCGATGAAGTGCGCCTTCTTGCGCAGCCGCAGCCACAAAGTCACCAGGAACACTACAGCCATGCCCAGGGCGAAAGCGGCGACGAAACGCAGGTTGAGTGCCTGCACCGAGGCCAGTCGAGACATCGACTCAAACAGCAGGGCTGGCAACCCGAGATAAATGACAAAGCGGTTGAGCTCGGTGGACGCATTGGGCCCAAGGATGCCGCGTCGGCGGCAGAAGAAGCCGACAAAAATCAGACTGAATACTGGAAAGGCAACATTGAAGATGGCGAGCATCGCCGCACGTGTCCTTACCGCCGCGGTGAGCCACGGCAGATAGCGAAGAGAAAAAGCTGGCGCGTCCGGATTCAGGCGCAGCGCAGGGTCAGGCCGCCATCAACCACCAGGTTGGTACCGGTGATGTAACGCGCGGCATCGGAGGCCAAAAATAGCGCGGCGTGAGCCACGTCCCAGGCATCGCCCATAAAACCCATGGGGCATTGCGCGTGACGGGTGTCGAGCATGGCTTGAACCTCACCGCCGTAGGCCTTGGTCAGCGATGCGCTGACCATCGGTGTGTTCATGAACCCGGGCGACACGCAGTTGGCGCGGATGCCCAGTGGCGCGTACTGAACCGCAATGTTCTGGGTGAAGGCAATCATCGCCGCCTTGGTCGCTGAATAGCCGACATAGGGGAAGCCCAGCCAATGGGTTGCGGCAATCGAGGCGATGTTGACGATGGCGCCGCGTTTCTGTGCCTCCATCACCGGCAGGGCGTACTTGCAAGTCAGAAACAGGCTGGTCTGGTTGACGGCCAACAAGCGGTTCCAGCTCTCTTCGCTGGCCTCCACCGGGCCGCCGGTTTCGGCGATACCAACGTTGTTGTGCAGCACGTCCAGGCGACCGAAATGATCCTGCGCAGCCTCGACCATACGGCGCATGTCGGCTGAGTTGGAAACATCGCCGGTGAATACTTCGCAGGTGCCGCCTTCTTCGCGAATAATGGCGCAAGTGGCTTCGGCCGATTGCAGGTCACGGTCCACCGCCAGTAGCCTGGCGCCTTCGCGTGCATACAACACCGCCGCCGCCCGACCATTACTCCAGCCCTCGGCGATGGCGCCAGCGCCCGTGACGATTACAACTTTATCGCGCATGGAATCGTTCATCGTGGTTGTCCTTTTTATGGCGATGGCTGCCCGCCGAACACGGCTCGGCGGGCAGCGGGGCTCAGGCGACGGCTCGTTGAAACTCGTCGAGACAGGTGTCGTCGAGGGTCTGGATCGGTGTGAAGTCGCGATGAGCGATGTAGTCCGGGCGCTGGAATTTGCGGATCGCGTTCTCTACCGAGTTGGTGGTGACGTACAGTGTGTTGCGGTCCCATGGCGACAGGTTCGGCGACGACGCATGCACCAGCGTGCTCTGGAAAATCAACACCGTACCGGCGACGCCTTTGGGCGCGACGATCCCTCCCTGCTCAACCAAATCCGACACCTTGGCATTGTCCAGGGTCCACAAGGGATAGCTTGTCGTGGTCAAGTCGTGGCTGGCATCCAGGCGGCCTTCCTTGTGTGAGCGGGGAATGAACATCAGCGGCCCGTTGAACTCGTTGACGTCGTCGAGGAATATCGCCACGTTCATTGCCCGAGCCTCGGGCATGCCATCATCCTGGTGCCAGGTGCCGAAATCCTGGTGCCATTGCCAGATATCGCCATTGAACGCAGCTTTGGCATTGATCTTGAACTGGTGCATGTACACCTCGCTGTTCAGCAATTGCCGCGCCGGATCGATCAAGCGTGGATGGCTGGCCACCCGGGCGAAGACTTCGTCGAAGGTATGAGCGGCGAACACGGTGCGTACCGCGCCACTTTTTTCCTTGACCACTTCGTCACGGTTCATCTGGTACAGCGCTGGAAGACGGGATTTCATCAGTGCTGCTTCCTGTTGTGAAAACAGGCTCGGCAGCAGGATGTAGCCTTCTTCGTCATAAGCCTTGATTTGTTCTTGTGTCAGCTTCATGAATGCCTCCAGGGGTAAGTCCGCAGGTCAGGCCTGCTTTAGTTTTGTCGCGTGTTCCGAGCCCTCCAGAATCCGCGCCAGATGTTCTGCAGCCGTTTCGGCGTGCTGTTGGGCAAGCCGCCCGGCCAGTTCTTCATTGCCATCGAAAATGGCACCAAGGATGGCTTCGTGTTCATCCCATACGCCCTCGAACGTGCGTACGTCGTTCTGAAGAATCGAACTCATGGTCCGGCGGATGTGGTGCCAGTGCAGGGCGGTGGTCTGGGCGATCACCGGGTTGCCGGACATTTCATAGATGAACTGGTGGAATGCCATGTCGAGGCGCACCAGCGCGCTAGTGTCATTGGCAGTGGCAGCTGCCCGGCCCTGACTGACCAGTTTGTCGGCGATGAGCTTGAGTTTTTCTGCAGTGTTTTGCCGGACAAGTCGTGCGGCGCTGCGTGCCGCGAGTGCGTCCAGGGCGGCGCGCACTTGATACAGCTGCACCAGCTTTTGCGGGTCGAGTGGCGTGACGATCACCCCTTTGCGGCCGTGGTCTTCAATAAAGCCTTCGCGCTTGAGGATCTGGAAAGCCTGAAGGATCGGCTGGCGTGAAACCCCCAGTTGTGCAGCCAGGCCTTCCTGCGTCACGCGCTCATTAGGCTGCAGCGTCCCCTCGCAAATGGCGTCCAGAATGGCGTCGTAGACTTGTTCGATCAGGTGCGCCGGGGTATTGAGCTTTTGCATGATGCTTCCCTGTTTTCGTGTTCTGTATACAGACTACAAATCTATCGCTATGCTGTCAATGCACTCTTTTATCCATAAAAATATCAAGTGGAGAGTCATCATGACCGGCATCTCACGTCGTCGATTTGTCCAAACCCTGTCCCTTGCCTCAGCCGCCTTGCTGGCCGCCGGATCGGGCCTGTACAGCGAAAACAGTCGTGCTGCAGAGTTTCGGCTGAAGTTCGCCAACAACTTGCCCCTGAACCACCCCATGAATGTCCGTGCCCGCGAGGCCGCCAAGCGTATTGCCGAGGAGTCCCAAGGCAGTGTCGCGCTGCAAGTCTTTCCCAGCAGCCAATTGGGCGGCGACACCGACATGCTCGCCCAGGCGCGTTCCGGGGCCATCGACTTCTATGCAGGCCCACCGGTCATTTTGGGCACCCTGATACCTTCCGCACAGATCAGCGCAGTGGGTTTCGCGTTCAAGGATTACGACCAGGTATGGGCGGCGATGGACGGCGAACTGGGCGCGCATATCCGCACCGAGATTGCCAAGAGCGAGGTGTTATTTGCCTTCGAAAAAATCTGGGACAACGGCTTTCGAGTCACGACCACCAGTAGCCGGCCAATTGCGACACCCGCTGACTTGATGGGCATGAAACTACGGGTCCCGCCAAGCCCGATCATCATGTCGATGTTCCGCAGCTTCGAGGCCGCACCGGCGAGCATCAACTTCTCCGAGGTTTATTCCGCTTTGCAGACCCGTATTGTTGAAGGTCAGGAAAACCCGCTGACATTGCTCGCTTCCGCCAAGTTGTATGAAGTGCAGAAATATTGCTCGATGACCAACCACATGTGGGATGGCTTCTGGATTCTTGGCAATCAATCGAAGTTTGCCGCGCTGCCCGAGCCGGTGCAGGCCCTTGTGACGAAGCATATCAACGAGGCCGGGGTGAACATGCGCGCCGATCTGCGAACGATGCAGTTGGACGTCATCGAGGTGCTGACCAGCAAGGGACTGATCTTGAGTAACGTCGCCCCCGAGGCTTTCCGCCAGAAGCTGCGTGATGCGGGCTACTACTCCCAGTGGCGCGAAACGTTTGGGGAGAAACCGTGGGCGTTGTTGGAGAAAATAAGTGGGTCGTTGGCTTGATCGACCCACCTGCCCCATACAACGGTTTGAAGGCTGTAAGCGGTGCCTACCTTGTAGGCGAATTGCTCATGACATGGTGGTCGATGCCAGGCTTGCGCGGCGGGCTGCGCTTGTCGAGGCGTTCGGCCTACTTCACTCGCTAGCCTTCAACCATTCAGGGCACTCATAAAGGCTTCAGGTGTTGGGCTTTCCGGCCACTGGGCAACCCCTTCTGGCAGGACAAACCACGGCTGTTTGCACTTAACCCAGATATGCGCCATGGGTGCCAATTGCCCGGCGCCCTCAAGCACGCCCGCGCGCACCACCCGCATGCCCGGGGCAGCAGTGGTTTCGTTGAACAACCTGGTGAAACAGCTACCGCAGGCATACTGGGTTGAAGTCTGCCCCTCATGCTCATAGCTGTAAGTGCTCATGCCTCCAGACACCTCCACCGCCTGCGCGACACACAGCATGTGCAGGGCGAACGCACTGCCGCTCCAGCGCTGGCAGTTCAGGCAATGGCATGCGTATAGGGGCGCGGGGGTATCGACTTGCAACTGCAGACGGACTAGTCCGCACCGGCACTGACCTGTAAAGCCCATGGTGTCACTCCTGATAATGGCTCACTGCAACGATAGGTGAGGCGCATAATCCACGTTCCTCGCCCTGGGTAGAAGGCAGCAAATGAAGCAACCGTTGGTAAAGAATGTATGAGCGGCCTGGAATGGGAAAGCCAGCGGGTATTTCTCGCAGTGCTGCGTAGCGGCAGCCTGTCCGGTGCGGCGCGGCTGTTGGGTATCGCCCAGGCCACGGCGCGTCGGCGACTGGAAAACCTTGAGGCCAGCCTGGGCGTAAGCTTGTTCACCCGTACCCCCACAGGCCTGACGCCCACCGCTTCGGCACGGGGGCTGACGCACCATGCCGAGTCAATGGCTATCGCTGCCGAGGCATTCAACCGCATGGCCAGCGCCGACACGGACGTGGCCCAGGGCACGGTCAGGCTGGCCAGCAGCGACTTGCTGGGAGTCGAGGTATTGCCCGAGTTACTACGTGGGTTCCACCACAGCCACCCGGGGTTGAACCTGGAGCTGAGCATCAATGATTCGTTGGAGGATATCTCCCGCCAGGAATCGGATATCGCCGTGCGCCTGCTGCGCCCGAGCGAAGCCGGCATCGTTGTGCGACGCGCCGGTGCCTTGCGTGTCGGTATATATGCCAGCGCCGAATGTATTGACCGCTACGGTAAACCCACGAGCCTCGAAGCCTTGCGACGAGGCCCATTGATTGGCCCCGACCGGCGTTCTGCCGACCTGCGCCGGCTCGTCGAAGTGGGACTGTGTGAAGCAGGCCAGCGCTTCGTGATTGCTACCGACAACCACCTTGCCCAACTCGCCGCGCTCAAGGCCGGGCTGGGCTTCGGCTTGTGCCCCGCGACCATCGCCGCGGCCCATGGCCTGATCCACATTCTGCCGGACAGCTTCAGCTTCGAGGTCGACGTGTGGATTGCCATGCACAACGACCTGCGCAACGTTGGTCGTATTGCTCGAACGTTTGGGGCACTGGGGAATGCGTTGAGTGAGTATCTTGCTGGGTAGGAGGGCTCCAGTCCTTTTTCCCACTTTTCATAAAACCCAGAAACGATAAAGCCCTGCATTGTGGGGCTTTGAATGTGGTGCGGCACCAGACGAACGGTAGCTGTTGGCGGGGCTAGGTTTTCTGCGGCTCTGGAATTTGGTGGAAAATTTGGCGTACCCCAACTAGTAACTATAAATAAATCAGCTGGTTATGGCGTTCGGTGGAATCGAATTCGGGATTTTTTAGATGTCAGCACGTTGTCGGTCTGCAAGTAATTCAGAGCCGCATACGGAATGGTAAACCTCCCGAATTCTAACGTTGTTGATCATCCCCTCCGTCGAGAATAGGTAGGAATCCGCCAAAAGCTGCCGTGGCGACAGGCAGCAGACGGCCGATTCTGTTGAAAAAGTCGGTTCGTCCAGACTGCCCCAATACTGACCGCTGAAAACGTCTTTATTGCGCGTCGCTACGCGAAATCTGAGCCCCGAATCCGCCGATTAAAGTACAGATTTCAACCTCAAACGCATACTTTTCTACCGTGGAAACCATGGCCGACTTTTTCAACAGAATCGGCCAGAAGCGGTCAGTCGGATCGGCGGCCGGCGCCTTCAACCTATCGCCATAAAGCCCCCGGGGGAAAATCACTACCATGCGTATTTGGTCCTCTGTTGGCTCTCGCATTGACATATCTGTAAATCTCGATATCCTCTGCTCATGGAATTACTTGAAATATTCAAAGCCCTCTCAAATCCTACACGCCTTGAAATCTTGAAGGGCTTGAAGGACCCCGTAAAGAATTTCCCTCCGCAGGATGAAGGTGACGTTCTTACGGTGGGGGTCTGCGTCAGTAGTATTCAAGAAGGTATCGGGCTGTCGCAGTCAACGGTGTCTGGCTATCTTGCAACTCTGCAACGAGTGGGCTTGGTCGAAGTCAGGCGCATCGGCCAGTGGACCTACTACAAGCGCAATGAAGCAACCATCAGTGCGCTTGCCGAGATCATAGGGAAAAGTTTGTAATTTTTTACTGCATCATATTGAGATATCTCGATATCCCTTTTTATAGATGCGAGGAGTTTTAATGAAAGCGATGATGCTTAAATCATTTGGCGGCCCGGAATCGTTCGAACTCTGCGACGTGCCCAAGCCAGTGCCGCGTGCGGGACAAGTCCTGGTGCGGGTACACGCAACCTCCATCAACCCCTTGGATTATCAGGTTCGACGTGGCGATTATCCCGACTTGGTGCAACTGCCGGCCATTACCGGACACGACGTATCGGGCGTTGTCGAAGAGGTTGGGCCGGGTGTGACGACCTTCGCTCCGGGGGACGAAGTCTGGTACACCCCGCAAATATTTGACGGGCCAGGAAGTTATGCCGAGTACCACGTAGCGGCCGAAAGCATTATCGGGAAGAAACCGCCATCACTGAGCCATCTTGAGGCGGCAAGTCTGACCCTGGTTGGCGGGACGGCGTGGGAAGCACTGGTCGTGCGTGCAGCGCTCAGAGTGGGGGAAAGCATCCTCATACACGGCGGCGCGGGGGGAGTCGGTCATGTGGCGATCCAGCTGGCAAAAGCCATGGGTGCAAGGGTGTACACGACCGTGCGTGAGGCAAACTCCGAGTTCGCACGAAGTTTAGGTGCCGATGTGGTCATCGACTACGAAAAGGAGGATTACGTCGACGCCATCATCCGAGAAACGGGTGGCCGCGGAGTCGATGTCGTGTTCGACACCATCGGCGGCAACACACTGTCGCGTAGCCCCGACGTGCTCGCACAACTTGGCCGCGTGGTCACGATTGTGGACATTGCACAGCCACAAAACGTCGTTCAGGCCTGGGGAAAAAACGCGAGTTATCACTTCGTTTTCACAAGACAGAACCGCGGCAAGCTTGATGAACTGAGCGCATTGGTAGCGCGCGGCCAGCTTCGGCCGCACGTTGGCGCTGTCTATTCGCTTGCCGACCTTGCGCTCGCCCATGCCCGGTTGGAGAGCTCCAACAACGGCATTCAAGGAAAAATCGCGATTGCAGTCGAACCATCGCTCATCTCGTAGGTGCGTACTTTTAACCGTTTAAGTCATATCAGAGGAACGCCATGATTTATGAAATCGCTCTGCTCCCCGTCCACAAAGAACGCATTGAAATGTTCAGACTTGCATTTGCCGAGGTCGCTCCTTTGCTCACCCGCGCAAAAGGTTACGGCGGCCACCTACTCGCGAAAGGGATCGAAAGCCCAGAGATGTTCAACCTGATAGTAAGGTGGCAATCACTCGAAGATCACACGCCGGGCTTCGAAGAGAGTGAAGACCATCGAATGTTCATGATGGGCTTGGAGGAATATTTTTCGGAGGAACCGAGGGTCTACCATATTGAAGGGGCGGCTTTTTCTGCTGGCGAACATGATGATTCGAACAGCGCCGTTCGCATGGATAATGCTAGAGCCTCAATAGGTCTGTGGCTTTAAAGCAATTGGCCGTTGTCGGAAATATGCAGGCTAGTTGAGGCGAAAAAGGGGACGGATTTGAATGGCACTTACTTAACATGTTTAGCGTGCCCATTTTTCCTGACATCTGCCCTTGCTGACCGACGTAAGAAAAAGGGGACGGATTTATTTTCTTATCAAAAATGGGGTGTCTGCGCGTAGTGGTGCTAGGTTTGAATACAACATTTGCTAACCCGGTAATGCTTCAGTATCGAGCCAACACTCATCTCAAGGAAAACCCGTAATGGACCTACACAACGAGTTCGAGAACAGCAAATTCTTCCACCGCGCTCGTATCGATCGACGCGCCGCCGATGCCTTGGTGGGGTTGGCCGCTGGGATTACGGCGGACGGTGTTGTGAATGCCACCGAAGCGGTTTTTCTAAAGCAATGGTTGGAAAATAATCTCGCGCATCTGAATGACCCAGTGATCAATCTGTTGTATTCGCGTTTGGCATGCATGCTTCAGGACGATGCTCTAGACAAGGATGAGTCCCTAGAGCTACTTAACATGCTGCGTGGTTTTTCTGGAGTGAACATTGAGAGGCCGAAGGTCATCGGCGCTGTTGCTCCTACTGATCTTCCGTTCAACTCACCAGCCCCTGATTTGATGTGGGATGGCCGGATGTTTGTGTTTACGGGAGTCATGGCCTTTGGGCCACGTAAGGAGTGTCAGGCGTTGGTCGAAGAACGGGGTGGATTGATTGGGGGCGGCGTGAGTAAGAAGGTGCATTACCTGGTGGTAGGTAGCGTGGGTAATGAGCAGTGGCGGCACAGTACTTATGGTACGAAGATCATAAAGGCCGTGGAGTTGCGGGAGGCGGGCGCTTCGATTGCCATTGTGGGTGAGGATCATTGGCAAAGGATGCTGTTTGGTTGAGGCTGCTCCGTTCGTGGTGTTTTGGGAAAGGAAGCCCTTGGTTTTGAACGGCAGATTGTCGGTGGGTATGACGGTTTCATCGCGCGCAGGCTCGCTCCCACGGGCTCCAGTGTGTGGACGAAAAGTGAACGTTCCAGAAACAACAAAGCCCCCGCATTTCTGCGAGGGCTTTGTTTTGTATGGTGCCGGCACCAGGAGTCGAACCCGGGACCTACTGATTACAAGTCAGTTGCTCTACCAACTGAGCTATACCGGCGTGTTAGGGCGACGATTATAGCGATTGGAAAGCTTCTGTAAACCCCTGAATTCTGACTATTTTTCGTAGCCCCGGCTTTTTTCCTGCCAGCCCCCAGATTTCGATATCTCCCAAGCTCATCGCCCCTGCCACTGCATGGGCTGCAGATGCCGCGTCCAAGCGCTTTCGGGCCGAGTGCAGGTGGTTTCCACGGTGGGTTCGGAAGCTTTCAAAACTACCGCCATGGCCGCCTGTTGTTTTCGCTGATTGGCTTGTCGAGAGGGCCCGAATAGACCGGCTTATGCTCTTGGCGACGGATGCTTATGCACAATCCGTTGGTCACGCATGTCATGAAATAGCCATTTTGTGGAGCCGTTCTCATTGCGCTGCAACTGCCTGTTTTTCGTGCGTTTTATTTTATGAACAAAAAATGTACAGCGGGCCTTTTACCCTGTAGCGCTTGTTTTTACGGCCTTGCCAAAGAATCCATCAACAGAGTTATCCACAGGGCGCGGGCACGACAGCCTGCCCTCTAATCGCGCTCGGCCAGCACCATCAAGTTGCGCGGGGTCAGCTGTGTTTCGCAGAAGCTGCCCAGTTGCACCTTGTAGCCTTTTTCCGCAAGAAACAGTGCTCGGTCCAACACCAGCCACATTTCCAGCGGGCGCCGGAACAGGCCTCGCAGCAGTTCCAGGTTCCGCACTTCGGCCAGGCGCTTCCAGCCTTGGGTTTCCAGTGCCTGCCAATCCTGTTCGCCTGGGGATAACCCTTTGAGCGCTGCCAGTTCCTGGCAGTAGTCAGCGAAGGGTTGGCCCAGCCAGCGATTGGGCAGCGATGGCGTCGGCAAGTATTCATCGCGCCCGCGCAGTTGCCGTTGCAGCAGATCAAACCCCAGGCGCCTGGCCATGGATGTATCCCGCTGATGGCGTACACGGGTGCCGGCGGTGACTGTTTCGCTCAGGGGCAGGCCGAGATCCTCCACCGACAAACACAAGGCAGAAGCCCCGGCCGCCGCTGACAGCGTCTGGTAGTGGTCGGTGTTGATGCGGTTATAGCAGCAGGGCGCTACCGCCAATTGCTTGCAGCCGGCTGCACTGGCCAGTTGCATCAGGCGCACATGCAGGTCGCCGCAGGCATGCAGGGCGACGGGGGAGTGGTCGCGGCTGAGCTGCAAGGCGGCATCGGCCGCCATTACATTCTGCTGGCGGTGAGTGACCGTCAATCGGTGGTGGTCGCTCAGGGCCTGGCCCGAGGCGATGAGGGCCGGGTCGTATTCCAGGCAGGTCAGCTGTTGCCCCGGTTGCAACAGGCGGCGGCCGAGGTGGCCCTTGCCGGAGCACCAGTCCAGCCAATGGCTGGGTGTTTCGGTAAATTGCAGGGCGCTGCCGAAGGCTTCGATCTGCTGCCATTTACGGCCCGGCACGTCGACGTTCAAGCGATGGCGGGCGGCATGAAGGGGCTGGGTCGGTAACTTATCCACAGCACTGAGGCGAACGGCTTGCTCGGCCAGTTGAGGGAAAGGCGCTGGCGCCGATAGCGCGTGGGGCTGGTTATGACTGCTTTCTGCATCAGCCAGCGAGCGCTGACGTAACCACTGGGCCATGTCGGGATGGTGTGCTTCCCACGGCAATTGCAGATGCGTAAAGGGCCGTGGTCGCCACAGCCCCTGGTGTTCGGTCAGGAATGCATCCAGCGCCTGGAAGCGGGCGAGCAGGTGCTCACCCGCCAAGTGTTCAGCGCCCCTGGCAGGCATCGACCCGTAACCAGCGTTCCAGCAGCTTGAAGCCGCGCACCAGTACATAAGCCATCAGCAGGTAGAACATCCCGGCGGCGAAGAAGATCTCCACTGGCAGGTAGGTTCGGGCAATGATGGTTCTGGCCATGCCGGTCAGCTCCAGCAAGGTCACGGTGCTGGCCAGGGCGCTGGCCTTGAGCATCAGGATCACTTCGTTGCTGTAGGCCGGCAGGCCGATCCGCGTTGCACGCGGCAGGATGATGTAGAACAGTGTCTTGGGTTTGGACATGCCCAGGGCCCGTGCCGCTTCGATTTCGCCAGGCGGAATGGCCTGGATCGCGCCCCGCAGGATTTCGGCAATGTAAGCGGCAGTGTGCAGGGTCATGGTGGCGGTGGCGCACCAGAACGGGTCCCGCAGGTAGGGCCACAGGGCGCTTTCGCGCACGGCATCGAACTGCGCCAGGCCGTAGTAGACCAGAAACAGCTGCACCAGCAGCGGTGTACCCCGGAAGAAGAAGATGTAGCAGTAGGGCAGGGTGCGTACGTACCACAGGCGCGAGGAGCGCGCGATGCCCAGCGGAATCGCCAGCACCAGGCCGGCGATGACTGCAATGGCTACCAGTTCCAGGGTCAGGGTGGCGCCCTGGGCAAGTCTCGGCAGCCACTTGATGATCACGGCCCAGTTCAGGCCGAGGTCGAAATGCGACAGCCAGCTGTAGTCC
This sequence comes from Pseudomonas karstica, assembly GCF_009707515.1. Classification (GTDB taxonomy): domain Bacteria; phylum Pseudomonadota; class Gammaproteobacteria; order Pseudomonadales; family Pseudomonadaceae; genus Aquipseudomonas; species Aquipseudomonas karstica. The sequence goes on from NZ_WLYI01000027.1 coordinate 34,291, forward strand.
CCATTCATTGCGTGCTCCTCGCAAAGCCGCGAGCGGCGCGTTTTTCCAGGAAGTACATGCCGGTCATGGCCAAGACGGTCAGGCCCAGGTACATGAAGGCTGCAACCATGAAGAAGGTGAAGGGTTGCTTGGTGACGGTCACGCCGATTTGCGCATGGCGCATGATTTCTTCCAGGCCGATCACCGAGACCAGGGCGGTGTCCTTCATCAGGATCATGAACAGGTTGCCCAGGCCCGGCAGGGCGATGCGCCACATTTGCGGCATGATCAACCGGGTGAAGATACGAAACTTCGACAAGCCCAGTGCAACACCCGCTTCACGATGGCCCTTGGGGATGGCCAGGATCGCGCCGCGAAATACTTCCGTGGCATAGGCGCCAAAGCACAGGCCCAGGGCGATAACCCCGGCGGCGAAGGCGCTGAGAGACAGGTCGGGGTTGCCGAACCACTCCCCGAGGGCACGCATCAGGTTGACCGTGCCGAAGTAAATCAACAGTACCCACAGCAGTTCCGGAATACCGCGAACCAGAGTCGAATAGGTGCCGCCAAGCCATTGCAGCAGCTTGTACGGGGACGTCTTGGCCAAGGCGCCGGCAAGGCCCAACACCAGCCCCAGGCACAGGGCCGCGAGGGCGAGTTTGACGGTCATCAGCGCGCCGGCAGCGAGTGCGGGGCCGAATCCGTAGAGATCGAAATTCATGGTTTAGTCGTTTCGCAAGGCAAGGCTCAAGACCGGCGCACTCAAGTGAGTGCGCCGGACAGGCAATTCAGGATCATTCGATGCTGAAAGGGAAGTACTTGTCGTTGATCTTCTTGTAGGTGCCGTCGGCCTTGATTTCAGCCAGTGCCTTGTTCAGACGCTCGCGAAGCGGGTCGCCTTTACGTACCGCGATACCGATCTTGTCGCTCTCTACCACAGGCTCGCCTTTGAATTCGTAGGCTTTGCCGGCATCGCTCTTGAGCCACTCGTATTGCACGTACTTGTCCGCCAGGATGGCGTCAACGCGGCCGGAGGTCAGGTCGAGGTAGGCGTTTTCCTGGGTGTCGTAGAGCTTGATATCCACGCCATAGTCGTCTTCCACGTTGCGGTCATCCAGCCAGGTGCCGGCCAGGGTCGCTCGCTGGGAGCCGATGACTTTGCCTTTGAGGTAAGCCTTGTCGGTCTTGAAGTCGGTCGTGGCTTTAGGTGCGATGAACTGCAGCTTGTTGGAGTAGTACGGGTCGGTGAAGTCGACGGCCTGCTTGCGTTCATCGGTGATGGAGAGCGAGGAGACGAGGAAGTCGAACTTCTTGGCGTTCAGGGCCGGAATGATGCCGTCCCAGTCTGAAACGTACACTTCGCACTTCTCGACTTTCATCTTGGTGCACAGGGCGTCGCCGATGTCCTTGTCAAAACCCACTACGTTGCCGCTGGCGTCTTTATTGTTGAAGGGTGGGTAGGCTGCCTCGATCCCCATTTTCAATGTCTCGGCCATGGCCGTGGCGCTGAACGCCATGGTGACGGCGGCAGCCAGAAGGATTTTTTTATAGTTCTGCATGCATGTTGCTCCGTTAGCGGTTGCTGGACATGAATTGTTTGCAGCGCGCCGAAAGCGGGTTTTCAAACACCTGCTGTGGCGATCCTTGCTCTTCGACCAGGCCTTGGTGGAGGAACACCACTTCACTGGACACCTGACGGGCAAAGCCCATTTCATGGGTGACCAGCAGCATGGTGCGGCCTTCTTCGGCCAGTGCGCGGATCACATTAAGTACTTCCTGAACCATTTCCGGGTCAAGGGCCGAGGTGGGCTCATCGAACAGAATGACTTTGGGCTGCATCGCCAGGGTACGGGCAATTGCGGCGCGTTGTTGTTGGCCGCCGGACAATTGCGCCGGGTAGGCGTGGCGCTTGTCGCTGATGCCGACCTTGGCCAGCAGGGCTTCGGCCACTTCGATGGCCTCGGCCTTGCTTTGGCCAAGCACCCGGCGCGGTGCCTCGATGATGTTGTCGAGGATGCTCATGTGCGGCCACAGGTTAAAATTTTGAAACACAAAACCGATTTCGCTGCGCAGGCGATTGATCTGCTTACCATCAGCGGCCATCAACTCGCCGTTTTTCGCGGCTTTGAGCTTGAGTTCTTCGCCGGCTACCAGGATCTGACCCTGGTGTGGGTTTTCCAGCAGGTTGATGCAGCGCAGGAACGTGGACTTGCCGGAACCGGAGGAACCCAGGATCGAGATCACATCGCCGTCGCGGGCGGTCAGCGAGATACCTTTAAGTACCTCCAGCTCACCGTAGCGTTTATGCAAGTTGCGGATTTCAAGCGCGGGCGTGGCCTCAGCCATGTGCGGTCCTCATTGTGTTCATTGCGCTCCTGCTGTTGGCTCGCCTTCCTGGCGAGGCGCCAAGCTAGCATAGCGTCTGGATGACAGCCAACAGCGGTACGGGGGGTAATCAGGTGGCATGTGGCAGGTTGTCGCATCGATACAGCAGCGTGTCGCGCCATCAACAACCGAACATCCGTTTTAACCTGAAATTCCGTGGGCTTCAGCTAAAAAAGGGCGCGATGGTGCCAGCTTTGGCCGGGTGTTGGAAGGGTTAACCGGGCAAACGGTTCACATCGGCTCTTTTATGAGGCATCCCGTACTTTGTGTGTGTGTTTTTGGTGCGCTCATTCTTTTGAAAAGTGAGTCACCGGGTAACGATCTGGCGAATTGCCATTAATCTCAATGACTTGCGAAGCGTGAGGCGAACCTCTGGAGACGGCGTTAACCGCGGGCTTGTAACATTTTGGCGTAATTCTTGCGTAAAAAATAAAGAACGCTCTGTTGGATTATTTTCACGAGAAGGTGTGTAGACCGAGCGGACCGCATTCGTAAATCCTCGCAAAGGTGTGTCAATGAGTAGTATGCAAAGCTCCAATGACCTCGAACAGGGGCTCAAACCGCGTCACGTCACCATGCTGTCGATTGCCGGCGTCATCGGCGCCGGCCTGTTTGTTGGCTCCGGCCACGCGATTGCCGCGGCAGGCCCGGCGGTACTGCTGGCCTACGCGGCTGCCGGTACGCTGGTGGTGTTGGTGATGCGCATGCTGGCCGAGATGGCCGTGGCGTCACCGGATACCGGTTCGTTTTCCACCTATGCCGACCGGGCAATCGGTCACTGGGCCGGTTTCACCATCGGCTGGTTGTACTGGTGGTTCTGGGTATTGGTCATTCCCTTGGAGGCCAATGCCGCTGCGACCATCCTTCATGCCTGGTTCCCTGACGTGGCCATCTGGGCGTTTACCCTGATCATCACTTTGCTGCTGACCGCCACCAATCTGTGCAGCGTGAAGAACTACGGCGAGTTCGAGTTCTGGTTTGCCCTGATCAAAGTGGTGGCGATCATCGGTTTTGTGATTCTCGGGCTGCTGGCGATTTTCGGTTTCCTGCCGGGTAGCCAGGTCAGCGGCGTGTCGCACCTGTTCGACACCCAAGGCTTCCTGCCCAACGGCATGGGCGCGGTGTTGGCGGCGATTCTGACCACCATGTTTTCCTTCATGGGCACCGAGATTGTCACCATTGCGGCTGCTGAATCGAAGAACCCGAGCCAGCAAATCACCAAGGCGACCAACTCGGTGATCTGGCGGATTGGCTTGTTCTACCTGCTGTCGATCTTCATCGTTGTCGCGCTGGTGCCCTGGAATGATCCGAGCCTGGCGGCTGTAGGTTCCTACCAAACCGTGCTGGACCGCATGGGCATTCCAAATGCCAAGCTGGTTGTTGACCTGGTGGTGCTGGTTGCCGTGACCAGTTGCCTGAACTCGGCGCTGTACACCGCCTCGCGCATGCTGTTCTCCCTGGGGCGTCGTGGTGATGCGCCGGCCGTGGCCAAGCGCACCAACAAGAGCGGCACGCCTTACTGGGCCGTGTTGCTGTCCACCGGCGCGGCATTCCTGGCGGTATTTGCCAACTACATGGCCCCGGCGGCGGTGTTTGAGTTCCTGCTGGCCAGTTCCGGTGCTATCGCGCTGCTGGTGTACCTGGTGATTGCGGTATCGCAGCTGCGGATGCGGCAGAAACGTGCGACGGCCGGGGAGAAGATTGACTTCAAGATGTGGCTATTCCCGGGCCTGACCTATGCGGTGATCGTGTTTATCGTCGGCACGCTGACCATCATGCTGTTCCAGGAAGCACATCGGGTGGAGATTATCGCCACTGGGGTTCTGAGTTTGCTGGTGGTTGTGGCGGGGTTGATTGTGGCGAGCCGGCGCAAGGGCCAGAAGGTCGGTGCTGCAGTGCTCAATTGATGAGCTGAAGGGGTTGTAGACGCTGCCAAGGAGTGGGGCTGTGATGGGCTGCGTAACAGCCCCAAGGGCGGTCCTGCGGACACGCATCGCAGCCTCGTACCTCGGCAGCGGCTACAACGGGAAAGCCCGCACACATTTTGTTTGGTGTCAGTCTTGTGAGCTGGCCAGCGCCTGGGACGCCGCCACGTAATCGGCCTGAAATTCCGGCGATTCAATCCACGCCAATGCCGCTGCTTCATCATCGGTATCCGTGGACCACTGCCGATACTCAATCAGCGCCGCCAGGATAAAATCCGTCGCTTCTTCTTCGCCTTCCTGCTCCAACACCAGCGCCAGCAGCGGGTGTGCCAGGAACACTGAGCACAGCGCCTGTTGGCTGGTTTCTCCAGCGTTGCGCATCTCTACAAACAGTTCGGTTAAATCCACCGACTCAAGATCGATACGGCTGTCATCGCCCTCAAAGGCATCCTTTTTTGGCGCAACTGCCCGCTGGGTGCGATTCTGCTTGGCCTTGGCTTTTGCCCGGTGGGCACGTTTTTGTTGCTTGTTCGGCGAGGCCATGGGGCTTTCGTCCTTGGTTCAGGATCTGGATGGGCTATTGAAGCGCAGCTCTTGGAAAATCCCAAGGGTTTGTGTGATAGATCAGCTTCCATCGTGCGCAGCGTCACTGCGTGAAGTTCCTCTTGCGCGCGCGACAGTAGGAAATGCAGAGCCTTTCGGTGGCTCTTTTACCGCATGATCTGTTGACCTGGCGTATCAGCGCCCAGCTCGCCATTTTGGAGCCAATAAAGTGCAATCGGCCACAATCGGTCCTGATACTGCCTGCGAAAAAACGCAAAATGCCCGACTTCTTTTTCGCCTATATCTTCGGGTGCGATGCGTAGGTGTGTTCTTTCACTGGCCTTGAAATAGTTCAGCAAACGCTCGATGGCCGGCACCGTGCCGAACGGATCATCGGTAATGCTGATTGCCAGGACCTGTGCCTTTACCCGAGCGAATGGCAATTCACCCAAGGCCCGCCCGCTGGGTCGCGTCTCGTAAGTCGGCGTTGGCATCATCCAGTCCCGAACCACGCCCGTCGGTGTATCTTCCAGCCAACCCATGCGTTTGCCCGGAAAGTATCCACACACTGCGGTCACCAACGGCATAACCACATGCCACTTGCCAAGCATCCGCCAGCGCCCGCTCGCCTCGTAGTCACGCCAGTACGCAAACTGCGCGCCCACGGTGACCAGTCGACGAATTACCGCGCCGGATTTCCCCAATCCCGCCGCGCAACCGCCAAAGCTGTGCCCCACGACATCAATCGGCTGCCCGGCAAACTCCCGTTGCGCCCGCTGCAGTATCGCCTCGAAATCCAGCACGCCCCAATCCGACCACGAGGCCTTGAACCCGCGCAGCGAGCCGCTACGCGATTCACCGATCCCACGGTAGTCGTAGGTGATGACGTCGAAACCATTGGCAAACAGGTAATCGGCAAAGCGTGAATAGTGACGGCAGCGCACTGAGGTGGCGGCATTGATGATCACCACCGGGCGCTCGATATCGGTGCGTATATGTCGCCAGGTGAAGCCGCCAATCGGGTAGCCGTCGGCGGCGGGCTCGCTGAAGGCCTCGGGTTGAGGCCGGGTGGGTAGGTTCATGGGCGGGGCTCGGTTCTTGCGCTTTCGTTGGGGCTCAGAGGCCCGTGCGCAGTTTTATAGGAGGTCGACGCTAACAAATTTCACCCACTAAAGGCTTGGAGAATTTTCCGCTGCTCGACCTTGGCCTCGCAGATGCATAGGCTTATGGCCTTTCGATCCATCAAGAGTCCGGTCATGACCCGCGACACACTCGAGCAAAACCAGATCCCGGTGTACTTCGTGACGGTACTGCTGGCCGTCGCCCTTGGCCTGCTGGTGCCTTCACTGGCTCAAGGCCTGGGAGCCCTGGTCACGCCCGCCATTGCCGTACTGATGTACGCCATGTTTCTGCAAATCCCGTTTCTGGATCTGCGCCAAGGCGTGAGTAACAAGCGCTTCATGGCGGCGCTGCTGCTGGCCAACTTCATTCTGATCCCGCTACTGGTGTGGTTGCTGACCCGCGGGCTGGTGGATCACCCGGCCATTCTGGTGGGCGCCTTGCTGGTGTTGCTGACACCGTGTATCGACTATGTAGTGGTGTTTACCCACATCGGCAAGGGCGATTCGCGGTTGATGCTGGCGGCAACGCCGGTTCTGCTGCTGCTGCAGTTGGCGCTGCTACCGGTGTACCTGGGGTTCATGTTGGGGGCGCAATCGGGGGTGGTCGTTTCGGTGGGGCCTTTTGTCGAGGCCTTTATGTTGCTGATTGTCGCGCCGATGATCCTGGCGGTGCTGACAACAGCCTTGTCGCACCGATCAACAGTCATCAGTCGATGGAATGACGCCTGGGCCTGGTTGCCAGTCCCGGCCATGGCGCTGGTATTGCTGGTGGTGATCGGCTCGCAAATCATCTCGGTGGTGCGCGATATCGAGCTGCTGGCGCCGGTGATTCCGGTGTATATCGGCTTCCTGTTATTGGCGCCGTTGATGGGGGCGCTGGCTTCCCGGCTGTTCAAATTGCCAGCCACGGCAGCTCGGGCGGTCACGTTCAGCGCTTCGACACGCAACTCGCTGGTGGTGCTGCCCTTGGCCCTGGCGCTGCCGGAAGGTGTTCGCGGGCTGGCCGCTGCGGTGGTCATTACCCAGACGTTGGTCGAGCTGGTAGGGGAGTTGGCCTACATTCGCCTGATCCCTGCATGGGTGAGGCCCGTAGGCAGGTAGGCAGCTCAATGACAATGCGTTGCTGGTTCTCCTGGTGAAGAGTGATCAGTCGCCGTATTCATCGTGTCGACGCAGCCAGCTGTAGGGCTCGGTCTGCGGCCAGCCTTTCGGTGAGTCCTCCCAGGTTTCCTGGCGTCCCCAGGGTGTCAGGTCCAGGTAAGTCCAGTGGCTACCCAGATGTTCAACGCCACGGGCGCCGGTGAAGTACGTGCGGTAGAGGTTGTCGCCGTCGCGTAGCAGGACACTGACGCCGTGCTTTTCGCCTTGGCGGGTGGTCGCGCCGAAGTCGGCATTGAAGTCGCTGCCCAAAGATGAATACCAGGGCAGGTCCCAACCCATGCGTTTCTTATAGGCTTCAAGCTGCTTCAAAGGTGCCCTGGACACCAGCACCAGCGATGTATTGCGTGCATGCAAGTGAGCGAGGTGAGGCATTGCCTCCACAACCCAGGAGCATCCAGAGCAACCTTGGGACCAATCCGGCGCGAACATGAAGTGGTAGACGATGAGTTGACGACGACCTTCGAACAGATCCAACAGACTCACCTGGCCGGTGTTGCCGTCGAAGCGGTAGTCATTCTTGATCTCGACCATCGGCAACCGGCGACGCTCGGCGTTGAGAGCGTCCTGCGCGCGGGTCAGGGCTTTTTCTTTGATCAGCAGTTGGCTGAGGGCGGTATCCCATTCTTGCGCCGAGACGATCTCGGGCAGTGGGGGGGTTGAGGTCGTCATGCGGGGATCCTCGTTCCTGGCGCCGAAGAAGCTGTGTGGCGGCCACTACGTTTCTCAGGATAGATCAAGAATGTTCAGGAGAGGCGCGTTTGCTTTGCCTTTCATCGTCAAATTCCAGGCAATAAAAAACCCCAAGGAATTATCTTCGCTTGGGGTTTTTCGGTATTAGTGGTGCCCAGAGACGGAATCGAACCGCCGACACGGGGATTTTCAATCCCCTGCTCTACCGACTGAGCTATCTGGGCAACGGGGCGCATTAAACGGGTTTTTCAGGGGGTCGTCAAGCAAGTTTTCAAAAAATATTTAACTATTACCGTCGCTTACGTTCCAACCCCCGATTTTGATCAATTATTCGGCAGGCGGCACGTAGCCGTCGGCCTTGGCATAATCCTCGCCGGAAAAAAACTTGTCCATCTCGCCTTGAAGGTATTTGCGGTCTTCGGCGTTCATCATGTTCAGGCGTTTTTCGTTGATCAGCAGGGTCTGGTGTTTCTGCCAATCGCCCCAGGCCTGGGCGGAAACGTTGTCATACACGTCCTGGCCCTTGGCGCCAGGATAAGGAGGGCGCTCCAGGCCTGGCAGTTCTTCTTTGTACTTGCGGCACATTACGATGCGGGTCATGACGAAACTCCTGCGTTCAATACGTCAGCCGCGCGCTTCAGCAGTTTTTTCACCGGGGCGGCGAGGCCCAGGCGCGGCGGGGTGGCGAGGTTATACCAGAGCCAGTCGGCCTCGGCCACGTGATGGGCCGACTCCTGGACCTGGACCAGCCAGGGTTCGATAGCCAGTTGGAAGTGGCTGAAGGTGTGAATCAGGCTCGGCAGCTCCTGATGCTTGCCCAGTTCCAGCGAGTGCTGGAGCGCCAGGTGTTCCAGGTCGCCCAGGTCATCCAGTTCCGGCAAGCTCCAGAGGCCGCCCCACAGGCCCGTGGAAGGGCGACGGTAAAGCAGGATCGCGCCCTCTCCGTTGGCCAGCAGTGGCATCAGCGTACGCTTTTGCGGCACGGTTTTGCGTGGCTTGGGTATCGGGTAGCGGGTCTCCAGGCCCAGCATGTGGGCTTCGCAGTCTTTTTCCAGCGGGCACAGCAGGCAACTGGGCTTGCTGCGGGTACAAAGGGTGGCGCCCATGTCCATCATGGCCTGGGTGTAGGCATTGACGCGGGACTGGGGTGTGAAGCGCTCTGCGGTGGCCCACAACTGCTTGGCAACCTTGGGCTCGCCCGGATAACCCTCTTGCGCCGTAAAGCGCGCCAGCACCCGCTTGACGTTGCCATCGAGGATCGGTGCCCGCAAGCCCATGCTCAGGCTGGCAATGGCACCGGCGGTGGACAGGCCGATACCCGGCAAGTCAGTGAGTTTTTCGACGTCGCGAGGAAACTCGCCAGCGTATTGCGCGACGACGATTTTTGCGGTCTTTTGCAGGTTGCGTGCCCGGGTGTAGTAACCCAGCCCGGTCCACAGGTGCAGTACTTCGTCTTCCGGCGCCGCTGCCAACGCTTCGACCGTTGGCAGCGATGCCATGAAGCGGTCGAAGTAATTCAGCACGGTGCTGACCTGGGTCTGCTGCAACATGATTTCCGAGACCCATACCCGGTAAGGTGTGATGCCCTGTTGCCAGGGCAGGTCGTGGCGACCGTGATGGTCATACCAATCCAGCACCGCCGTTGAAAATTGCTCGTTTCTCATCGATTGAACAAGCCTTTCAGGGCGTCTTTGAGCTTGGGGTTTACCTTGTCGAGCTTCTCTTCAAGTTTCTCGCCGAGCTTGTTGCCGGCCGCCTTGATGGCGACCTGGCTCAGGCCGTCCTTGTCCAGGCGGCAAGCCTTGGCGCCCAACTCCAGCGGGCCGCGGCAGCGCAGGGGGACTTCGATGCCCCGGAAGTTCGAACCCACCTGGCAAGCAGGGTCCGGCATATCACGCTTGTCGCCTTCGACGATGATGCCTACACGGTAGTCCATGCCCAGCACGCGCAGGTCGACGTCACCGTTGCCGTTGACGGTCAGGCCGGGAATGCGCACTTTCAGGTCCGGATTGCTGGCCACGCCGTTACGGAAGGTCAGGTTGCCCTTGAGCTCCTGGAAAGGTGTGTCCTTGCCCCGTGGTTCGCTGCTGAGGGTTTTGCGGTTGAGCAAGGCGATGCCGGTGCACAACTGCTGTTCGATATTGGCATTGAGCAACACGCCGTTGGTGATCACGAAGCTGGCGGTGCCGTTGAGGCTGTCGATCAAGGCTTTCTGGCTGTTGCCACGGCCGCTCAGGTTGCTGTCGAGGGTGACTTGGCCCTTGATCGGCGGTTTTTTCCCTTGGGCTTGCAGGATCTGCTCCACCGGCACTTGCTTGATGTGGGTTTGCAGGGCAAGCACCGGTACATCCTGGCGTACGTCGAGGTTGCCGTTGGCTTGGAAGGTGCCGTTGTAGAGGCCACCGCTCAGGGTGTCGAGCTTGAGCTGGCCGCCCAGGCCGGAGGCTTTGAGTGCTGCGTTCTGGATCGGCAGCTGGCTCAGGGTCAGTTGGCCGAATGCAAGGTCAGCATCCACGTCCAGGGTGCGCAGGCGAGTCAGCGGCAACAGTTTGTCGGTGCTCCAGGCGCCTTTGGTCGGAGCGTCGGGCAGCGGTGAGTTGCCACCTGTGGCCATGGCGCCGGCTTCGCTACTCTGGACTTCGGCCTGGCGGGCGGCGGCGGCACTGTTGGCCGCCTCGGACTTGGCTGGCAGGTAGTTGTCGGCGTTGAAGGTGTCTGCCTTGAGCTGGAGGCGCAAGGATTGCTTGGCGAAATCGTCCACGGCGATGCGACCGGTGAAGGTGCTGGCGTCGAGTTTCAGGTTGAGGTCTTCCAGGGCCAGGCTGGTAGGCGTGCCCTTGAGGCGGCTGACCAGTTCGACCTTGCTCAGGCTGCCTGGGGCCATGGCCGGCAGGGTGTGGCCGACGCTATCGAGGAACTTGGCCAGGTCGAACTGGGCGATCGACAGGGCGCCGCTGATCTGCGGTGTCTTGTCCAGGTCGTTGACCTTCAGTTCGCCCAAGGCCCGCAGTTGGTTGGCCGAGAGTTTCAGGCTGGTCCATTCGGCAATATTGGCCGACATGTCTACCAACAACTGGCCTTGGGTCGCGAAGCTCAAGGTCTTGTCTTGCAGCGGCTCGCCGGTGGCTTCACCGGAAAACTTCATGTCTTCAAACTGATAGCGCTTGAGCGCGCGATCAAAGCGCAGTTCACCGCTGAGCTCACTCTTGACCCGCATGACCGGCTGGTTGCTGCCGAAAAAGGCTGTCAGCTTGACCGGGATGCTCGTGCCTTCATGCACGGCTCCGGTGCTCAACTGGATGCTTTCGGCGCTGAACTGCTTGCCGGTCTGTTCGTCGTGGTATTCGATGCGAGCGTTGTTGACCGTCAGGCTGTCGATGTCCAGGCGGATTGGCTGCGAGGGCTTCTGCGCAGCTGGCGCGGCATCGGGTGTGGCCGGGGCATCAGTGGCAGAGGCGAGCGGAGTAGCCTTGCCGATGTCTTCCCAGTTGCCGTGGCCTTGCTTGTCACGGTTCAGGCGCAGGTTCAGGCCTTCGACACGTACGTCGCTCATCTGCACTTCGCGGCGCAACAGGGGCAACACGCGCACCGACAGGCCGAGCATTTGCAGGTCGGCGAACGGTTGGGTCGGGTTGGCCAGGGTCGCGACGCTGGCTTCGTGCAATTCCAGGCCCAGCCAGGGGAACAGGCTCCAGCCGATGTCGCCATTGAGCGTCAGCTCGATGTGGGCCTTGTCGCGGGCTATCTGGCGGATCTCGTCTTTATAGTCGTTGGGATCGAAGAGATGGGTCAGGGCAAAGCCTAGAGCCACAATGATCAGCAACAGCCCGAGGAGCACCAGACCCAGGATTTTGCCGAACGCTTTCATGGGCGAGTCCTTGTATGTCGATTTCAAAAATTAGCCAAAGAGTATAACGCCCGCAGGCGTGCGGCTGTTTATGGATCGTTACATGGAGTCAAACAAAACAGATATCACTGAAAAAGGTGATGTCAGTTTGGTTTTTCTGTCACCCACAGATGCTAATCTCTGCGCGTTCGTCCGCCTTCTGCGACTAAACGTCGCGCTTACAGGGAGCTTTACTCAACAAAACGGCCACGCCTTGCGTGCAAAGGCCGAGGGGAAGAGTGCCTGACGGACGCATACTAATAACTGGGGGAAACACCAATGACCACTAGCACTGCGGCAGGTATCACTGCCGCACAGCCTGCGTTCCTGTCCAAGGAGCGCATCATCGCCAAACCTGGCTTCAACCGTTGGCTGGTACCACCGGCCGCCCTGGCCATCCACCTGTGCATCGGCATGGCTTATGGCTTCTCGGTATTCTGGCTGCCACTGTCCAAGGCCCTGGGCATTACCACTCCCGTGGCTTGCGCGCCGGACATGAGCTTTATCGCTCAAGTCTTTTCGTCCCAATGCGACTGGCCCATCTCCATGCTGGGCTGGATCTACACCCTGTTCTTCATCTTCCTGGGCTGCTCGGCAGCGATCTGGGGTGGCTGGCTGGAACATGCCGGGCCACGTAAGGCGGGCGTTGTTTCGGCATTGTGCTGGTGTGGCGGCCTGTTGATCTCTGCGTTGGGGATTTATACCCACCAGATATGGCTGATGTGGATCGGCTCCGGGGTCATTGGTGGCATCGGTCTGGGCCTGGGCTACATCTCACCGGTCTCAACCTTGATCAAGTGGTTCCCGGACAAGCGCGGCATGGCCACTGGCATGGCAATCATGGGCTTTGGTGGCGGCGCGATGGTCGGGGCTCCCCTGGCGGCGGCGCTGATGGGGCACTTTGCTTCGCCTACCAGTGTTGGCGTGTGGCAGAGCTTCCTGGTGATGGCCGCGATCTACTTCGTATTCATGATCGGCGGCGCTTTGTCCTACCGCGTTCCGCCGACCGGCTGGAAGCCTGAAGGCTGGTCTGCGCCGGTGAAAAAAGCCAGCAGCGCGATGATCACTCACCGTCACGTGCACGTTAACGTGGCCTGGAAAACTCCACAGTTCCGCCTGGTGTGGTTGGTGCTGTGCCTGAACGTATCCGCCGGTATTGGCATCCTCGGCATGGCCTCGCCACTGCTGCAGGAAGTGTTTGGTGGCAAGTTGCTGGGCGTTGATGTGCCGTTCGGTCAACTGGATGCTGGCCAACTGGCTTCCATCGCGGCCATCGCGGCCGGCTTCACCGGCCTGCTGAGCCTGTTCAACATTGGTGGCCGGTTCTTCTGGGCTTCGTTCTCGGATTACCTTGGCCGCAAAAACACCTACTTCGTGTTTTTCGCCCTGGGCTTTGCCCTGTATGCGCTGATCCCGAACCTTGGGCATCTGGGCAGCGTGGCGCTGTTCGTGGCGGCGTTCTGCGTCATTCTGTCGATGTACGGCGGTGGTTTTTCGACGGTCCCGGCCTACCTGGCGGACCTGTTCGGCACGCAAATGGTCGGTGCGATCCATGGTCGTCTGCTGACGGCATGGGCGGCGGCTGGTGTGTTGGGCCCGGTGTTGGTGAACTACCTGCGTGAGTATCAGTTGAGCATTGGCGTGGAACGCGCTGCTGCTTACGACATCACCTTGTACATCCTCGCGGGGCTGCTGGTGCTGGGCTTTATCTGCAACCTGCTGGTACGACCGGTTGCCGACAAGTACTTCATGACCGACGAGGAACTGGCGGCCGAACAGGCGCTGGGTCATGACAAAGGTGCTGATGCGACCACCGTGCTGGAGTGGAAAGCCAACCCAAGCACCGTGCCGATGGCCATTGCGGCCTGGTTGGCGGTGGGTATTCCGTTGGCGTGGGGTGTGTGGGTGACCCTGCAGAAGACGGCGGTACTGTTCCACTAACACCGCTATAGCTGATCGTTCCCATGCTTTGCGTGGGAGCGATCATCAATCAAAAGCCCGCTTGCTTCCACATGTACGCACATGTCTATTTCCGACGCTCCATCAGTCTTATCCCCTCCGATGTTTCTGTTTAGCGCCCGCGCCCCTATAATGGCTGCCTTTTTCGCCCAATGATTTTGCGGAGCTGGTGATGGCCGAACGTAAGGCGTCTGTCGAGCGCGATACCCTGGAAACCCAGATCAAAGCCTCGATCAACCTGGATGGCACCGGAAAGGCCCGATTTGATATCGGTGTACCTTTTCTTGAGCACATGCTGGACCAAATTGCCCGTCATGGGCTGATCGACCTGGATATCGTCAGCAAGGGCGACCTGCATATCGACGACCACCACACCGTGGAGGATGTCGGTATCACCCTCGGCCAGGCTTTTGCCAAGGCCATCGGCGATAAAAAAGGCATCCGTCGTTACGGCCACGCCTATGTGCCGCTGGATGAAGCGCTGTCGCGGGTGGTCATCGACTTCTCCGGCCGTCCTGGCCTGCAGATGCACGTGCCGTATACCCGTGCCACCGTGGGCGGTTTTGACGTTGACCTGTTCCAGGAATTTTTCCAGGGCTTCGTCAACCACGCCAACGTCAGCCTGCACATCGACAACCTGCGCGGCACCAACACCCACCACCAGATCGAGACCGTCTTCAAGGCCTTCGGTCGCGCCCTGCGCATGGCCGTGGAGCTGGACGAGCGTATGGCTGGGCAAATGCCGTCGACCAAGGGCGTCCTGTAATGCAGACGGTCGCGGTTATCGACTACGGCATGGGTAACCTGCACTCGGTGGCCAAGGCCCTTGAGCACGTAGGTGCCGGCAAGGTATTGATCACCAGCGATGCCGATGTGATTCGAGAAGCCGACCGGGTGGTATTCCCGGGGGTAGGCGCGATTCGCGACTGCATGGCCGAGATTCGCCGCCTGGGCTTCGACAGCCTGGTGCGCGAAGTCAGCCAGGACCGGCCGTTTCTCGGTATCTGCGTGGGCATGCAAGCCTTGCTCGACAACAGTGAAGAGAACGGCGGCGTCGACTGCATCGGCCTGTTCCCTGGCCAGGTGAAATTCTTCGGCAAGGACCTGCATGAAGACGGCGAGCACCTGAAAGTCCCGCACATGGGCTGGAACGAAGTTCGTCAGACCGTGGATCACCCACTGTGGCACGAGGTCCCGGACCTGGCGCGTTTCTACTTCGTCCACAGCTATTACATCGCCGCCGGTAATCCGGGCCAGGTGGTGGGTGGTGGGCATTACGGCGTCGACTTCGCCGCGGCCCTGGCTGATGGTTCGCGCTTTGCCGTGCAGTTCCATCCGGAGAAGAGCCATACCCATGGCCTGCAATTGCTGCAGAACTTCGCCGCCTGGGACGGGCGCTGGTAATGGCCAGGAAGGTCAAGCCGCCGATCTTGACCCTCACTCCCCAGCAGGAGAGTGAGGCGACCGACAAGATCAAGCGATTCATGGAGGATCGCTTCGAGCTCAAGCTGGGCTCGTTCGAGGTGGCTGAGATCCTCGAGCTGTTCACCACCGAAATTGCTCCGCACTATTACAACCGGGCGATTTTCGATGTGCAGGCGCACCTTAAAGAAAGGTTCGAAAGCATCGAAAGTGATTTGTGGGCGCTTGAAAAGAATTGAAGCAGCTGCAAGCTCCACGCTTAAAGCTGCAAGAATTGAAACGCGTGCTTGCTTGCAGCTTATCGCTCGCAGCTTGCAGCTCTTTGACGAAGGAAAAGCATGCTCATTATTCCCGCTATCGATCTCAAGGACGGCGCTTGCGTACGTCTGCGCCAGGGCCGCATGGAAGACTCCACGGTGTTCTCCGATGACCCGGTGAGCATGGCCGCCAAGTGGGTGGAAGGCGGCTGCCGTCGCCTGCACCTGGTGGACTTGAACGGTGCGTTCGAAGGTCAGCCAGTAAACGGTGAAGTGGTCACTGCGATCGCCAAGCGCTATCCGAACCTGCCGATCCAGATCGGCGGTGGGATTCGCTCCCTGGAAACCATCGAGCACTACGTGAAAGCGGGCGTGAGCTACGTGATCATTGGCACCAAGGCCGTGAAAGATCCGGCGTTCGTGGCTGAAGCTTGCCGTGCGTTCCCGGGCAAGGTCATCGTTGGCCTGGACGCCAAGGACGGTTTCGTCGCCACTGACGGTTGGGCTGAAATCAGCACCGTGCAAGTGATCGACCTGGCCAGGCAATTCGAAGCTGACGGCGTATCCGCCATCGTTTACACCGACATCGCCAAAGACGGCATGATGCAGGGCTGCAACGTACCGTTCACCGCTGCGCTGGCTGCTGCAACAAAAATTCCCGTGATCGCTTCCGGTGGTATCCACAACTTGGGCGATATCAAGTCGCTGCTGGACGCCAAGGCCCCGGGGATCATCGGTGCTATCACAGGTCGTGCGATTTATGAAGGCACTCTGGATGTGGCAGAGGCTCAAGCTTTCTGTGATGGCTACGCGGCCAGCTCCAAGTTCTAAGCCGTAAGCTGCAAGTAGAAGCCGATCTGCTTCTACTTGCAGCGTGTAGCTTGTAGCTTGCAATTCTTATCGGAGATAAGTCCATGGCGTTAGCCAAGCGCATCATCCCTTGCCTGGATGTCGACAATGGTCGCGTGGTCAAGGGCGTCAAGTTCGAGAACATCCGTGACGCCGGCGACCCGGTGGAAATCGCCCGTCGTTACGACGAGCAAGGTGCTGATGAGATTACCTTTCTAGACATCACCGCCAGCGTTGATGGTCGTGACACCACGCTGCATACCGTCGAGCGCATGGCCAGCCAGGTGTTTATCCCACTGACCGTCGGCGGTGGCGTGCGCACCGTGCAAGATATTCGCAACCTGCTCAATGCAGGGGCCGACAAGGTCTCGATTAACACCGCCGCGGTGTTCAATCCAGAGTTCGTTGGCGAAGCCGCGCAGCATTTCGGTTCACAATGCATCGTCGTTGCCATCGATGCCAAGAAGGTTTCCGGGCCGGGCGAAACCCCGCGCTGGGAGATTTTCACCCACGGCGGGCGCAAGCCTACCGGGCTGGACGCGGTGGAGTGGGCGATGAAGATGGAAAGCCTGGGTGCCGGGGAAATCCTGCTGACCAGCATGGACCAGGACGGCATGAAAAACGGCTTCGACCTGGGTGTGACCCGTGCCATCAGCGATGCCCTGGGCATTCCCGTGATCGCTTCCGGTGGTGTCGGCAACCTGCAGCATCTTGCCGATGGTGTGATCGAAGGCCATGCCAGTGCGGTACTGGCTGCGAGCATTTTCCATTTCGGCGAATACACCGTTCCCGAGGCCAAGGCCTACATGGCCGCGCGCGGCATCGTCGTACGCTAAACGTCACTGGGCCCCATGGCACGGCCTGGGCTTGCCATGGGGCTCGGTAACCGTTCAGGGTCGGCGCAGGTGTAGCTATTAACGCAACGAAGCGCTAGCGGTATTTACCGTCTTTGCCATGCCCCGCCATGGCTTGGTTACTGCGCACACTGATCATCAACTTGATATTGATCCACTCGACGCCCTGGGCCTTGAGTTTGGGCAACTCGCGCTCCAGCACTGCCAGGGTCTGTGGATAGGGGTGGCCGATCATCACCGCCGAACCCTGTTTGTGGGCCAGCTTGATGGCGGTCTGCAGTTGCTGGGTGATGGCCGCCTCGTTGCGTTCGTCATCGAGAAATACATCCCGCGAAACGCTGGCCAGGCCGATTTTCTGCGCTTGGGCAGCGGCCACGGTCTTGGCGCTGGTGCGGCTGTCGAGGAAGAACTTGTGGCGCCGTTGCAATTCGCCCATCAGCCAGGCCATGGCTTCAGGCTGTGCGGTCATGCGACTGCCCATGTGGTTGTTGGTGCCACTGGCGTAGGGCACGGCCTTGAAGGCTGCGTCCAGGCGTTTGCCAAGTTCTTCGATGGACAGCTCGGGATGCCAGGCAAACGGGCCAGTGGCAGGGTCCATGGGCATGTGCAGGATGACAATTTTGCCGGCGCGATGAGCCTCGCGGGCAAACTCGGCAGCATGCGGGGTGTCGGGCATGATCGCCGTGGTGACCGGGCCGGGCAAGGCCAGCACGCGACGATCACGGGGCAGGTTCTGGCCGAGGTCGTCGATGATCAAGCTCAGGTAGGCCTTGTGGGGCGTGGACTCGCCGCTGATCGGGGCGCCTTGGGCAACCCCGGCCAGACAGCATAGCAACGTGATGATCAGTCCATAATGCATATCAACGGTTACGCGTAATGCTCAGGCCCTTGAGCAGGCTCAGCGCCTGGGCCAACTGGTAATCGTCGTCCTGAGGCATCGGCTTGGCTTTTTTGCTGCTGCCGGTGGGCTGGTCGGCGCCGCCATTGCCATTGCCCAGGTGGCCTTGCAGGTCTGCTTCCTTGAAGTACTCGTTGTCCGCTTCGTTGGTAATCTTGGCCTGGCGCACTTCAATATCCGGCACGATGCCTTGGGCCTGGATCGAGCGGCCATTGGGCGTGTAATACAGCGCCGTGGTGATCTTCAGCGCTCGCTCGTTGTTGAGCGGCAGCACGGTTTGCACCGAGCCTTTGCCAAAGCTGGTGGTGCCCATCAGCACGCCGCGTTTTTGGTCCTGCAGGGCGCCGGCAACGATTTCCGAGGCCGAGGCACTGCCGCCGTTGATCAGCACGGCCAGTGGCACATTTTCGCTAAGGTCGTTGCCGGTGGCGGAGAAGCGCAGCTCAGAGTTGGCAATACGGCCCTTGGTGTAGACGATCAGGCCCTTGGTGATGAAGTGGTCCACGACCTCTACTGCCGACTGCAGTACGCCGCCCGGGTTGTTACGCAGGTCGAGGACGATACCGTTGAGTTTCTTGCCATTGTCCTTGCGCAGCTTGGCCAGGGCCTTGGCCACTTCTTCACCGGTCTTGACCTGGAACTGGGTAATACGGATGTAGCCGTAACCTGATTCGAGCAACTGGCTCTTCACGCTCTTGACCGTAATGGTGGCCCGCGTCAGGGTCACGTCAAACGGGGCGCCGCCGTCGCGCACCAGGGTCAGGGTGATTTTCTGGCCGACCTTGCCGCGCATCTTGTCCACGGCTTCGGTCATGGTCTGGCCACGGGTCGGCTGGCCGTTGATCTTGACGATCAGGTCGCCGGCCTGGATCCCGGCTTTGGACGCGGGGGTGTCGTCGATTGGCGAGACCACTTTGATCATGCCGTCTTCGCTGCCCACTTCAATGCCCAGGCCACCAAATTCGCCGCTGGTGCTTTCCTGCAGCTCGGCGAAATCTTCAGGCCCGAGGTAGGCAGAGTGCGGGTCGAGGTTGCTGAGCATGCCCTTGATGGCATTTTCCAGCAGGGCCTTGTCGTCCACAGGTTCGACATAAGCGGCCTTGATCCGGTCCATGACCTCGGCAAAGGTACGCAACTCGTCCAGGGGCAGTGGCGCCTTGGTGGTCGCTGCAACGGCTGGCGGGGCGGTCTGGTCGGCAAATGCCAAAGGCGCGCCGATCACCAGGGCGATCGTCAGGGCCAGCGAAGTGAGGCGGGACAAATGCAGCATGTCGAACGAACTCCTAGTTAGATGCGCCCCTTATCCTTGGGTGCGACACCATTTGGCGGGATCGCTCGGGCGACCCTGCTGACGAATAGCGAAGTACAGCGCCGGGGAGCCCTGGCCGCCACTGTTACCGACAGTGGAGATGGATTCACCGGCTTTTACAACATCACCTGCCGCTTTGAGCAACGTCTGATTGTGGCCGTAAAGGCTCAAGTAGCCATTGCCGTGGTCAAGAATCACCAGCAAACCGGCGCCTCGCAACCAATCGGCAAACACCACGCGGCCACCATGAACAGCATGTACCTGGCTGCCGGCGGCGGCGCTGATCATCACGCCATCCCACTTGGCGCGGGTGTCGTCGCCACGGGTTTGACCAAAGCGTGCAAGCAATCGACCATCAACAGGCCATGGAAGTTTGCCTCGGGACGAAGCGAAAGGCCCACCGTAGGACACGCCAGCGCTGGAAACCAGTGGGCCAGGCGCTGGTGTGCGCGGGGCATCGGTTTCACTCTGGCGCTTCTTTTGTGCTTCCTGTTGGGCGATCAGCGCTTTTTGTCGCGCTTGTTCGGCCTCGCGGGCTTGGCGGGCCAGGGTTTCCTCGATGGTTTTCAGCACCTTGGCCAGGTCGGCCTGGTCCTGCTGGCGGGCCTTGAGCTTGGTGTCGCGGGCTTTCACGTCTTTATTGAGCGTGGCCAGCGCCTGCTGACGCTCCTTGCGGACCTTGTCCAGTTCACTGCGCTGAGTGTCGAGGCTGCTTTTTTGTTCCAGCAACTGCGCCTGTTGCTGAGATATTTCCTGCTCGACGTTGGCCAACTGGCGCAGGGTCTCGTTGAAGCTTTTCAACTGCTCCAGGCGGGCTTTGCTCAGGTAGTCGTAATAAGTGAGGGTACGGGCGAATCTTTCCGGGTTCTGCTGGTTGAGCAGCAGCTTGAGGTATTCCTGGCGCCCGTTCTGGTAGGCGGCCCGAGCCTGGATCGCGATCAGGCGTTGCTGTTCAACGCGTGCGCTCTGGAGTTTTTTTTTCTCAGCGTCGAGTCGCTCCAGTTCCGACTCGCTCTTCTTTAGTTCTTTTTGTAGCTCCTGGACCTGTTTCTCCAGCTTGCCCATCTCGGTTTCTGTACCGCGCAGGTCTTTTTGTACTCCGGATTTCTCTTCCTGGAGTTTGCCGAGCAGTTTCTTCAGCTCGGTAATGTCCTGACGCGTAGCGTCCAACTGTTGTTGGGTTTGTGCGCGCTCATCGGCAAACGCCGGTTGAAGCAGGCAGACAATAGCGAGGGTAATCAAGGCGCGAAGCATAGAGGCGGGCGACACCAGGGAAAGGGACGGCCTAGTATGCCCGCCAAGCGCTGCAAAAAAAACGCCTCAAAGCCAACTGCTTTGAGGCGTTCGTCATAAAAAGCCATTTATGGCGATTTAATTGGTCGATTTTGCCGTTAAACCAATATCGAAGTGCCAGTCATCTCGGCAGGCTTCTCCAACCCCATCAGCTTCAACATGGTCGGGGCCACGTCTGCCAGTACGCCACCTTCGCGTACTTTCAGGTCGCGCTTGCCGACATAGATGAACGGCACTGGCTCGGTGGTGTGGGCGGTGTGGGCCTGGCCGGTGGATTCGTCGGACATTTGCTCGCAGTTGCCGTGGTCGGCGGTGATCAGCGCTTCGCCGCCGACTTTTTCCAGGGCGTCGACGATGCGGCCCACGCACAGGTCCAGGCATTCCACGGCTTTGACCGCAGCTGCCAGGTTGCCGCTGTGGCCGACCATGTCACCGTTGGCGTAGTTGACCACAATCACGTCGTAACGTTGGTGCTCGATGGCGTCGACGATCTTGTCGGTGACTTGCGGTGCGCTCATTTCCGGCTGCAAGTCGTAGGTGGCGACTTTGGGCGACGGGATGAGGATCCGCTCTTCGCCCGGGAAGGGTTCTTCACGACCGCCGGAAAAGAAGAAGGTCACGTGGGCGTATTTTTCGGTTTCGGCGATGCGCAGTTGTGTCTTGCTGTTTTTTGCCAGGTAATCACCCAGCACGTTTTCCAGGCTGCCCGGGGCAAAGGCGGCGGGGGCCGGGATGCTGGCGGCGTATTGGGTCAGGCCCACGTAGCTGACTTTTGGCTGGCGAGCGCGCTCAAACTCTTTGAAATCGTCTTCGACAAACACGCGGCTCAGTTCACGGGCACGGTCGGCGCGGAAGTTCATGAACACTACGGCGTCGCCGTCTTGCACTTTCACCGGCTCGCCAATGGTGGTGGCTTTGACGAATTCATCACTCTCGCCACGGGCATACGCGGCGTCGAGGCCTTCCTGGGCAGTGGCTGCATTGAATTGGGCGTTGCCATCGACGATCAGGTTGTAGGCCTGGGAAACGCGATCCCAGCGGTTGTCACGATCCATGGCGAAGTAGCGGCCCACCAGGCTGGCGATGCGGCCCTTGCCCAATGCGGCGAAGGTGGCATCCAGTAGTTCGATGGACGATTGCGCACTTTTCGGTGGGGTATCGCGGCCGTCGAGAAAGGCGTGCAGGTAGATCTTTTCAGCGCCGCGCTTGCTGGCCAGTTCGGCCATGGCGACCAGATGGTCCTGATGGCTATGCACGCCGCCATCGGACAGCAGGCCCATAAAATGCACGGCCTTGCCGGCGGCCACGGCTTTATCCACCGCAGCACAGATGGTCGGATTCTCGAAGAACTCCCCGTCGCGGATGGATTTGGTCACGCGAGTGAAGTCCTGGTATACCACTCGTCCGGCGCCCAGGTTCATATGGCCGACTTCCGAGTTGCCCATCTGGCCGTCCGGCAGGCCCACGTCCATGCCAGAACCCGAGATCAGGCCGTTGGGCACGGTAGCGCTCAGGCGGTCCAGTACGGGCTTGTTGGCCGAGTACACGGCGTTGTCGTGCTGGCTTTCACTGTGTCCAAAGCCATCGAGAATTATCAGGACCAAAGGTTTAGGCGTGGTAGTCATAGATCCTCTCGCGGCGGTAATTGAAGAAGGGGATTGAAAAGGGAGTGGCAGTTTAAAGCGAAGTTCCGATGACGTCACCGCTTTACGGGGGTTGGCCGGCCATGACGGCTGTGTATACTTACCGCCATTTTAACGCCCTGGAACCTCCTGATGGTTGATCACCTGATTGCATTTGCCACTTCCCACTATTTGCTCGTCGGCGCCTTCGTCGTACTGCTGGCGCTGCTGATCGTTCATGAGATGAGCCGCGGTGGCCGCAGCCTCAGTACCGCCGAGCTGACCGCCCTGGTCAACAAGGACCAGGCCGTTGTCGTCGATATCCGCCCGGCCAAGGATTTTGCCGTCGGTCACATTGTCGGCGCGCTGCACATCCCGCAGGACAAGCTTATTTCGCGCCTGGCCGAGCTGGAAAAGCACAAGGCCAAGACCATCATCCTGGTGGACGCCCAAGGCCAGCATTCCGGTGCTCATGCTCGTGAAATGCTGAAAACCGGGTTCACTGCCGCCAAGCTGTCCGGTGGTATCTCCAGCTGGCGCGCTGATAACCTGCCGTTGGTAAAGTGATATGAGCCAGGTTGTCGTTTATTCCAGCGATTGGTGCCCTTACTGCATGCAAGCCAAGGCTCTGCTTGAGAAAAAGGGCGTTGCCTTCGAAGAGATCAAGGTCGATGGCAAACCCCAGGTGCGCGCCGAGATGGCCCGGCAGGCAGGGCGCACGTCCGTGCCGCAGATCTGGATCGGCGACAAGCACATCGGTGGATGCGATGACCTGTTCGCCCTGGAGCGCGCTGGTAAGTTGGACACGCTGCTTCACGCCTAAACCCTAAAAGACCCCAAGATCAAGTAAGGATCTGCGATGACTGACCAACAGAACACTGAAGCAGCAGCAGAAGAGGCTCAAGGCCCGCAATTTTCCCTGCAGCGTATCTATGTGCGAGACCTGTCGTTCGAAGCACCGAAAAGCCCGGCGATCTTCCGCCAGGAATGGACCCCAAGCGTTGCCCTGGACCTCAATACCCGTCAAAAGGCCCTGGAAGGCGACTTCCACGAGGTCGTGCTGACCTTGTCTGTGACCGTCAAGAATGGCGAGGAAGTGGCCTTCATCGCTGAAGTGCAACAGGCCGGTATCTTCCTGATCCAAGGCCTGGACGACGCGTCCATGAGTCACACCCTGGGCGCTTTCTGCCCGAACATCCTGTTCCCGTATGCCCGTGAGACCCTGGACAGCCTGGTCACCCGTGGCTCGTTCCCGGCACTGATGCTGGCTCCGGTGAACTTCGATGCCCTGTATGCGCAAGAGCTGCAGCGTATGCAACAGGAAGGTGCACCAACGGTTCAGTAAGACCGCTGATGTACAAAAAAGCGCCGTAACAGGCGCTTTTTTTATTGGGCGTGAACGCAACCCATTGTAGGAGCGAGCTTGCTCGCGAAAAACGCTAACGATGGCGCGGGCATCCTGAATGTACGCGGCGCTCTCAGGTTTTTCACGAGCAAGCTCGCTCCTACAGTGGGTTGCGCTGTTATTTGAAGCCCAGTTGCCGCCAGCCTTCGTAGACAGCGACGGCCACGGTGTTGGACAGGTTCAGGCTGCGGCAGCCTTCGCGCATGGGCAGGCGCAGGCGATGTCCATCGGGCAGGGCGTCGAGTACATCGGCTGGCAGGCCACGGCTTTCCGGGCCGAACAGGAAGGCGTCGCCTTCGACAAAGCTGGCATCATGAAACGGCCGCGAGCCTTTGGTGGTGAAGGCAAACAGACGAGGATGGCCCAGGCTTTCCAGGCAGCTTGGCAGGTCTGCGTGACGTTGCAGGGTGGCATACTCGTGGTAGTCCAGGCCCGCTCGGCGCAGGCGTTTGTCGTCCATGTCGAAGCCCAGGGGCTCGATCAAGTGCAGATGGCAGCCACTGTTGGCGCACAGCCTGATAACGTTGCCGGTATTCGGCGGAATTTCTGGTTGAAAAAGGATGACGTGAAACATGCACGGCTCCGAAGGCAAAGATGCGTTGCATTCTACCCCTGAAGAAGACCCCAGGC
Source organism: Pseudomonas karstica (assembly GCF_009707515.1). GTDB lineage: Bacteria > Pseudomonadota > Gammaproteobacteria > Pseudomonadales > Pseudomonadaceae > Aquipseudomonas > Aquipseudomonas karstica. Next base: position 58,479 of record NZ_WLYI01000027.1, read on the forward strand.
CGAAGCTATTGCCGAGGGTTTTGGGCTCATTGGCGATTGTCGGTTTGATGGTGGGCTTGATGATCGGTCGGCTGACCACTCAGGACCCGGTCGAGTTACAACAGGTAGAGCCTGCCACTGACGGCGTGGTGCTGTGGTTCAACAGCGAGCCCAAGCTGCACGGCGAGCATGTCGACGGTACGGTGGCGCTGTTATTCGACGCCCAGGGCAAGGCTGGTAGCGGGCAGCTCCAGGTCAATGAAAAGCATGTGAACTGGCATGTACGCAAGACCGATGGTGGTTTGCTGCTGAGTCTGGTGGCGGCTCGGCCCTTGCGGGGGGAATGGCTGGGGGAGAAGGTCGAGGGGCGCTGGCGGTTGGAGATCCATCTCCAGGAGCAATAAAAGAGGGAGTTCCCGGCCTGCCTGTACCAGGGCTCCCAAAACGGTGAAGGGTGCTATGCGATGTGCATCAAGCTCCCTGGGTGTAAAGAGGGGGATTCTCGGCCTGCCTGTACCAAGGTCCCCAAAACTGGGTAGTACAGGAGTTATTGCAGGGCGCGTGCCAGAGTTGTGATGGTGTGCCAAAAAATAGCGTTGGAAAGCACAAAGCCCCGGATTACGGGGCTTTGCTATTTTTGACTCTGAAGATTTCTTTGAGAACGGCCGGGGTTTGTGCGCGATGCCGGTTCGCGGTGCATTGAAGCGGTGCATTGACCGTTCCCGCGCGGCGCATGGGAACAATCACTGGGTGTGTATCAACCCTCATCGCCCTCATCATCTGCACCATCCACCTTCATCCCCAGCTCCTTGATCTTGCGCGTCAAGGTGTTGCGGCCCCAGCCCAGCAGCACCGCGGCATCACGGCGGCGGCCGGCGGTGTGCTTGAGGGCGATCTCGATCATGATTCGCTCGAAGGCCGGCACGGTGCTGTCCAGCAAGTTCGATTGACCGCGTGCCAGAGCCTGGTCGGCCCATTGGCGCAGGGCTTGTTCCCAGTTGGTCACCGGAGTCGAATCCTGGGGCAGGCTCAGCAGTTCAGGCGGCAGGTCGCTGATGTGCACTTCACGCCCGGACGCCATCACCGTGATCCAGCGGCAGGTATTTTCCAGCTGGCGTACGTTGCCCGGCCACGGCAGGTTCTTCAGGTATTCCTCGGTTTCGCTTTTCAGCAGCTTGGGCTCGACGGCCAGCTCCTGGGCGGCGCGGCTGAGGAAGTGACGGGCCAGGGTCGGGATGTCTTCGCGGCGATCCGACATCCGTGGAATATGGATACGGATGACATTGAGGCGGTGGAACAAGTCTTCCCGGAACTTCCCTGCGTGTACCAGGGTTTCCAGGTTCTGGTGGGTGGCGGCGATAATTCGCACGTCGACCTTGACCGGCGTATGCCCGCCCACGCGATAGAACTCTCCGTCCGCCAGCACCCGCAGCAACCGCGTCTGGGTGTCGGCCGGCATGTCGCCGATTTCATCGAGAAACAGCGTGCCACCATCGGCTTGTTCAAAGCGGCCGCGGCGCAGGTTGGCCGCACCGGTAAACGCGCCTTTTTCATGGCCGAACAGCTCGGACTCCATCAAATCCTTCGGGATCGCCGCCATGTTCAGCGCGATGAACGGCGAGGCCGCCCGTGGGCTGTGGCGGTGCAGGGCGTGGGCGACCAGTTCTTTACCGGTACCGGACTCGCCATTGATCAGCACAGTGATATTGGAGTGGCTCAAGCGCCCAATGGCACGAAACACTTCCTGCATCGCCGGTGCTTCGCCGATGATTTCCGGGGTGCGGGTCAGAGTCGGTACCACCTCCTGGCCTTGTTGTTCCTGGGCATGCTGGTTGGCACGCTTGACCAGAGCCACCGCTTCGTCGACATCGAATGGCTTGGGCAGGTATTCAAAGGCACCGCCCTGATAGGACGCGACAGCGCTGTCCAGGTCCGAGTGCGCGGTCATGATGATCACCGGCAAGCGTGGGTGCTGCTCGCGAATCCGTGCCAGCAAGTCCAGGCCACTGGCACCGGGCATGCGGATGTCGGAGATGATCACGTCGGGTTGCTGGCGTGCCAGGCGGCTCATCACCCCGTCGGCGCTGTCGAAGCTCTGGGTGGTCATGCCCTCTTGTTGCAAGGCTTTCTCCAGGACCCAGCGGATAGAACGGTCGTCATCGACGATCCAGACAGTTTCACTACGGCTCATGTCGATGGGGCTCCTTGTTCCAGTGGCAGGAAGATCGAGAAAGTGGTGTGGCCAGGATGGCTCTCACACTCGATCAGGCCCTGGTGCTGGCTGATGATGTTCTGAGTAATGGCCAGGCCCAGCCCGGTACCATCCGGGCGGCCACTGACCATGGGGAAGAAGATGGTTTCCTGCAGTTCGGCTGGAATACCCGGACCGTTGTCGATGATCTCGACTTTGGTCACCAGGCGATGACGCACATGGCCGATGGTGAACTGGCGCAAGGCGCGAGTGCGCAGGCTGATGCGGCCCAGGCGCAATTCGTTCTGGCTGCTGATGGCCTGCATGGCGTTGCGCACAATATTGAGCACTGCCTGGATCATCTGTTCGCGGTCGATCAGCACGTCGGGAATGCTCGGGTCGTAGTCGCGCACCAAGGTGATACAGCCTTGGCTTTCGGCCTCTACCAGTTGGCAGACGCGCTCCAGCACTTCATGCACATTGGTCATCGCCAGGGATGGCAGTTTATTGGAGCCGAGCATGCGGTCCACCAGGTTGCGCAGGCGGTCAGCCTCTTCAATGATGACGTTGGTGTAGTCCTTGAGATTCTCGTCCGGCAGCTCGCGGGCCAACAACTGAGCAGCACCGCGAATCCCGCCTAGCGGGTTCTTGATCTCATGGGCCAGGCCGCGTACCAGCATCTTGCTGGTTTCCTGCTTGGATAGCTGCGCCTCCTCCTTGGTGATCCGCAACAAACGGTCACGAGGGTGGACCTCTAGCAGCAGTAAGGTCGCGCCGTTGCTGAGAATGGGTGTTACGGCGTAGTCGACGGTCAAGGACTGGCCGGTGAGGGCGGTGAGCATCGCTTCGCGCTTGGTGAACGGATGCGCCTGTTCCACTGCCTGGCGCAAGGAACTCAAGGCCTCGGCGGACTCAGTGAACAGCTCGCTGATGAATTGTCCGTGGCTGCGCTGACCGCTGATGGCCAGGAGCATCTCCGCCGCGGGGTTCATGTACTCAAGACGCAGTTGGTCATTGAGCAGGATCGTCGCGGTGGTCAGGTTGTCGAGTAGCAAACGGTGCAGTGCGTCGCTGATGGTCATTAGGACCTCTTTTGGAGCAACGCGCGGGCTTGAGGCACGCGCTGATACAAGGAAAATGCAAAAACCAAACCAAGGCTCCGAAAAGAAGCGTGATGGCCCTGAAATAAGCGGTTAAGGCGCGAAACTGTGGCGTTTTGCCAGCTTGCACGGAAAGTTTCGAACCAAAATGGGCTGGGTTAGTGGGAAGGGTGCGGCGTGTCGCACCAATATAGTGCGGTTTTACAAAGTCTGTTCAGGAACTACTCGATGATCGTTCCCGCGCTCTGTGTCGCGCCTTGCGCAAGGCTTGAGTCATGCACGTATGGCGGGACGCAGAGCGTCCCAGGAGGCATTCCCACGCGGAGCATGGGAACGAGGGGGCCGTGAGATATGGATCGTTCCCACGCTCTGCGTGGGCATGCAGCCCGTGACGCTCTGCGTCACACCTTGCGCAAGGCTTGAGTCATGCACGTATGGCGGGACGCAGAGCGTCCCAGGAGGCATTCCCACGCGGAGCATGGGAATGCGCAGATGCCTGTTCAGCCTTGGTAGATGCACAGCTCGGCCGTGGCGCGGATCATTGCCAGTTGGTGCAATGGGTCGTTCAGAGGTTCGTGATTAGCCTGTGCCAGCCATTGCGGGCACTGTGGGTTGGTGCGCTCCGGGGCGAAGTCCGCGAGCTGTCGCAGCAGGCGCTTTTGCAGTTGGTCCAGTTGCGGGCGAATGGTCCCCACCAAATCAGGGCGCGGCTCATTGGGTGCCTTGCCTTGCAAGTGCCAGTCAGACAGGTGGGCGTACTGCACCAATTTATTCGCCTCGATCTGTGCCGAGAAAAACTGCTCGGCTGACGCCGGCGCCAGTTTGTAGCTCGGGGCCTGGGCTACAGCGCTGGCAATCACATCCCGTTCCCGCGCCCGGTCTTCAACCGGTTTGTGGCTGTCCCATTTGCTCAGGGCCACCTGGTCGGCGATGGCCAGGCGCTCGGCAATGCTGTCGAGCAGTGGGGCCAAGGTCGGTGGGGCGGCGGTAGCGGTGGCGCTGGCGAACATCAAGGCAAGCACGAATCGAAATTTCAAAGGAGATCCCCTGTAGGAGCGAGCTTGCTCGCGAAGGTCATTAACGATAACGCGTAAATGTTGAAAAAAATGCGGTGTCTTTGTGTTTTTCGCGAGCAAGCCCGCTGCTAAAAAATCCGCGCAAAAAAAAGACCTCCCGAAGGAGGTCTTTCTCGTCACGCTACGTCAAGCAGCGCTACCGGATCAGCAGCTGTAGTACAGCTCGTATTCCAGTGGGTGTACGAAGGTGCGGACCTTGATTTCTTCTTCGCTTTTCAGGGCGATGTAGGCATCGATAAAGTCGTCACTGAACACGCCGCCTTTGGTCAGGAACGCACGGCCCTTGTCCAGCTCTTCCAGGGCTTCTTTCAGGCTGCCGCACACTTGTGGGATCTCTTTGGCCTCTTCAGGCGGCAGGTCATACAAGTTTTTGTCGGCGGCGTCGCCTGGGTGGATCTTGTTCTGGATGCCGTCCAGGCCAGCCATCAGCAGTGCAGCGAAGCCCAGGTACGGGTTGGCTGCTGGATCCGGAAAACGGGCTTCGATACGGCGAGCACGAGGGCTGGACACGTAAGGAATGCGGATCGAGGCGGAACGGTTGCGAGCCGAGTAGGCCAGCATCACTGGTGCTTCGAAACCTGGGACCAGGCGCTTGTAGGAGTTGGTCGACGGGTTGGTGAAGCCGTTCAGGGCCTTGCCGTGCTTGATGATACCGCCGATGAAGTACAGGGCAGTGTCGGACAGGCCGGCATAACCTTCGCCAGCGAAGGTGTTCTTGCCATCTTTGGCAATGGACAGGTGAACGTGCATACCTGAACCGTTATCGCCATACAGCGGCTTGGGCATGAAGGTAGCGGTACGGCCGTAGGCATCAGCCACGTTGTGTACGCAGTACTTCAGGGTCTGAACTTCGTCAGCTTTTTTCACCAGGGTGTTGAACTTCACACCGATTTCGTTCTGGCCGGCAGTTGCCACTTCATGGTGGTGAACTTCGATGACCAGGCCCATCTCTTCCATGGCGTTGCACATGGAGGTACGGATTTCGTGGTCGTGGTCAAACGGTGGAACCGGGAAGTAGCCGCCTTTGATACCTGGACGGTGGCCCTTGTTACCGCCTTCCACGTCCTGGTCGGACATCCACGAACCTTGTTCGGAGAAGATCTTGAACATCGAGCCGGAGATGTCGGACTTGAACTTCACTTCGTCGAAGATGAAGAACTCAGGCTCCGGGCCTACGAATACGGTGTCGCCGATACCGGTGGATTTCAGGTATTCCTCGGCGCGCTTGGCGATCGCACGTGGGTCGCGGTCGTAGCCTTGCATGGTCGAGGGCTCGATCACGTCGCAAACCAGGATCAGGGTTGGTTCTTCAGTGAACGGGTCGAGTACGGCGGTGCTGTCGTCCGGCATCAGGATCATGTCGGAAGCTTCGATGCCTTTCCAACCGGCAATGGAGGAACCGTCGAACATTTTACCTTCTTCGAAGAAGGCTTCATCCAGCGCGTCGCGAGCCGGCATGGTCACGTGGTGCTGAGTGCCTTTGGTGTCCGTGAAGCGCAGATCAATCCATTTAACGTCATGATCTTTGATGAGTTGAACCGACTTCGACATAGTGTCCTCCGGGTGGCTTCGGGCTGGGTAGTGGAGTTAGCCCTTGGAATGTGGGTGATGCCGGCGCGAATACTCGACCAAGGCAACCTGCCTCACAAGGGAGCAAATTGCATGCCAGTGCGCCAACATGGCTTTTTTGCTTCAAAATGGCCCCTATAAAGGTGCAATCGGCTAAAGCGGAACAAATTGCGCACTCTAATGTAGCGTTAAAACCTTGATGCGCCCCGTTTTAGTGCGCTCAAAGCCGTTTGCATATTAACTGGTTAAACCTTGAGCTATTTCCGCTATAATCCGCGCCCCCCTTTTTCGGCTGGCCCTGTGCGCGCTGTTTCCATGAAATTAATCGTCAAAGTCTTCCCCGAGATCACCATCAAGAGCCGACCGGTACGGATGCGTTTCATCCGCCAATTGGCCAAGAACATCCGTGCCGTGCTCCGCGATCTGGACCCGGCTGTGGTGGTGAACGGCGTGTGGGACAATCTCGAGCTGGAAACCCGCATTACCGACCGCAAAGCCTTGAAGGACATGACCGAGCGCCTGAGCTGCATGCCGGGCATCGCTCATTTCCTGCAGGTCGATGAGTACCCGCTGGGGGATTTCGACGACATCACCGAGAAGTGCAAACAGCATTTCGGCGCTGAGCTTGAAGGCAAGATATTTTCCGTGCGCTGCAAGCGTGCCGGCAAGCACCCGTTCAGCTCCATGGATGTCGAAAAATACGTTGGCAGCAAGCTGCGCCGTGAATGCGCCGCCGCCGGAATTTCCCTGAAAGAGCCGCAAATTGAAGTGCGCATGGAAATTCGCGACCAACGGTTGTTTGTGATCCACAGCCAGCACAACAGCATCGGTGGCTACCCATTGGGGGCCCTGGAACAGACTTTGGTGCTGATGTCTGGTGGTTTCGACTCCACCGTGGCGGCCTACCAGATCATGCGTCGCGGGCTGATGAGCCACTTCTGCTTCTTTAACCTGGGCGGGCGTGCACATGAATTGGGCGTGATGGAAGTCGCGCACTACATCTGGAAGAAGTACGGCAGCTCCCAGCGCGTGCTGTTTGTCAGCGTGCCGTTCGAGGAAGTCCTGGGAGAAATTCTCGGTAAAGTCGATAACAGTCATATGGGCGTGGTATTGAAGCGTATGATGTTGCGCGCGGCGTCCCGAATTGCCGATCGACTGCAGATCGAGGTACTGGTGACGGGGGAAGCGATTTCCCAGGTGTCCAGCCAGACGCTGCCAAACCTGTCGTTGATCGACTCTGTGTCCGAGAAGCTGGTATTGCGCCCGCTGATCGCCAGCCACAAGCAGGACATCATCGACCTGGCCAACGAAATCGGTACCGCCGACTTCGCCAAGCATATGCCTGAATATTGCGGGGTCATCTCGGTGAACCCCAAGACCCACGCCAAGCGCAACCGCGTGGAGTACGAAGAGCAACAGTTCGACATGGCAATTCTTGAGCGAGCGCTCGAGAACGCCAAACTGGTACCAATCGATCGAGTAATCGACGAATTGGGCCAGGATTTGCAGATCGAAGAAGTCAGCGAAGCTCTGGCCGGTCAGATCGTCATCGACATTCGTCACCCGGATGCCGCTGAAGACGAGCCGCTGGGCATTCCTGGCATCGACGTACAAACGCTGCCGTTCTATGCACTGAACGCGCGTTTCAAGGAACTGGATGACAGCCGTCAGTACCTGTTGTATTGCGACAAAGGCGTGATGAGTCGCCTGCATGCCCACCATTTGCTCAGTGAGGGGCATGCCAATGTGCGCGTTTATCGACCGAGCTAAGAGCCCGGGGCTGTTTGCCTGTGGCCTGCGTCACCGGCCCCCCGACTCTGCCGTCAAGCTGTAACGGCAAGGCCTGACTCTACTGTTAATCGCTGCCACGACCTGTCAGCACACCGAATCCTCTGATCGAGATACACAAGTGATCGAAAATCTACGTAACATCGCCATCATTGCTCACGTTGACCATGGTAAGACCACCCTGGTAGACAAACTCTTGCGTCAATCCGGCACCCTGGAGCGCAACGAGCTCAACGACGAGCGCGTGATGGACTCCAACGACCAGGAAAAAGAGCGCGGTATTACCATCCTGGCGAAAAACACTGCCATTAACTGGAACGGCTACCACATCAACATCGTGGATACCCCGGGCCACGCCGACTTCGGCGGCGAAGTTGAACGTGTAATGTCGATGGTTGACTCCGTTCTGCTGCTGGTTGACGCTCAAGACGGCCCTATGCCGCAAACCCGTTTCGTGACCAAGAAGGCTTTCGAAGCCGGCCTGCGTCCAATCGTGGTGATCAACAAGGTTGACCGTCCAGGCGCGCGTCCGGACTGGGTTCTGGACCAGATCTTCGACCTGTTCGATAACCTGGGTGCCACCGAAGAACAGCTGGACTTCAAAGTCGTCTACGCCTCGGCCCTGAACGGTATTGCCGGTCTGGACCACACCGACATGGCTGAAGACATGACCCCGCTGTACCAGTCGATCATCGACGACGTACCTGCGCCGAAAGTCGACCGTGACGGTCCGTTCCAGATGCAAATCTCCGCACTGGACTACAACAGCTTCCTGGGTGTTATCGGCGTTGGCCGTATCGCTCGTGGTCGCGTCAAGCCGAACACCCAGGTTGTGGCTATCGATGCCGACGGCAAGCGCCGTAACGGTCGTATCCTGAAGCTGATGGGTCACCACGGCCTGCACCGCATCGACGTCGAAGAAGCAGCTGCCGGCGACATCGTCTGCATCAGCGGCTTCGACCAACTGTTCATCTCCGACACTCTGTGCGACCCACTGAATGTTGAAGCGATGAAGCCGCTGACCGTTGACGAACCTACCGTTTCGATGACCTTCCAGGTTAACGACTCGCCGTTCTGCGGCCGTGAAGGCAAGTTCGTCACCAGCCGTAACATCAAAGAGCGTCTGGACAAAGAGCTGCTGTACAACGTTGCTCTGCGCGTTGAAGAAGGCGACTCGGCTGATAAGTTCAAGGTATCCGGCCGTGGTGAGCTGCACCTCTCGGTACTGATCGAAACCATGCGTCGCGAAGGCTTCGAAATGGGTGTTGGTCGTCCTGAAGTGATCATCCGCATGGTTGATGGCGTCAAGCACGAACCGTACGAAAACGTGACCATCGACCTGCCAGAAGAGTCCCAGGGCTCGATCATGGAACAGATCGGTATCCGTAAAGGCGACCTGACCAACATGGTTCCGGATGGCAAGGGCCGTGTGCGCCTTGAGTACAACATCCCGGCCCGTGGCCTGATCGGTTTCCGTAACGAGTTCCTGACCCTGACTTCCGGTGGCGGCATCCTGACCTCGATCTTCGATCGTTACGACGTGATGAAGTCCGGCGACATGTCCGGTCGTCAGAACGGCGTGCTGGTATCGGTAGCTACCGGTAAGGCACTGACCTACTCGCTGGAAACCCTGCAGGCTCGTGGCAAGCTGTTCGTTGAACACGGCCAGGATATCTACGAAGGTCAAATCGTTGGTTTGAACAGCCGCGACAACGACCTGGGTGTGAACCCAACCAAAGGCAAGAAGCTCGACAACATGCGTGCTTCGGGTAAAGACGAAACCATCGCACTGGTTCCGCCTGTCAAGTTCACCCTGGAGCAAGCTCTGGAGTTCGTGCAAGAAGACGAACTGTGTGAAGTGACGCCTAAGTCCATCCGTCTTCGCAAGAAGATCCTGGGCGAAAGCGAGCGTACCCGCGCTGCGAAGAAGTCCGGTAACTAAGTCATTTAGTTAGCTGGCAAAAAAAACGCCCCCGACCGCAAGGTCGGGGGCGTTTTTGTTTGTCTGGGGTCTAAACGATCGTTCTTATGCTCCGCGTCCCGCCATGCGCGCACGGCTCAAGCCTTAGAACTTGTCGAGGGTGCGGATCTTGGTCTCGCGCACCACTTCCTTGGGCTTATATGCGCAATACCCCGGCCGTGGCCCGATCTTCGGGTGATTGCGGCAGGTATCGGGACGCTGGTCATAAATAGTGCAGAAGCGGCTCTTACGATCCAGGTACAGGCAGTCGTTATTGCTCATGCGCTGGAGGGTGAATATCTCGGATTTCTGGTTATAGCGCTCGACGATGCCTTCCTTCTGCAGCCGCTTGGCGATGTTTTTTGGTGGGTCACCGCGCTCGAACTCATCGACGATGCCGATGCGGATCAGGTCCTTGATCTTCACCTCGACCGGCAAGGTGCAGCAGCTGGACACGCAGCCGCCGCACATGTGGCTGGAATACTTCTGCCACGTTTCAAGACGGTCGAGTTCCGCAGCGGCGATCAGTTGAGGCTTCATCAGGTTTCCAAGAGGGGGCGTTATCCGGGCGCGGGATCATACCGGGATTGGTGGTTTTTTGAACAATATTTTCCGTATTTCAGCTCAAAGGCTGCTTTGAGGAATAAACGGGCACGGCCCCTGCATCCTTTTCCAGGCAATCGCAGATGATTTAAAGAACTGCCGAACCGCAGGCGTCACGGTTTGTCAGACCGTCTAGGCTCCAGTATTTCCCTTCTTCTATCTCGCCCGAGGTCGCACCGATGTCTCAGGAACCACTTGTACGAGAAGCAGAGGTAGCCGCATTTCGCGATGCCGTCTTGACCAAGCTCACCTACGCGGTGGGCAAGGATCCTGATCACGCGTTTGACCACGACTGGTTTGAAGCCATCGCCCTGGCAGCCCGGGACCACATGGTCGACCACTGGATGGACCATACCCGGAACATCTACCGCAAGGGGCAGAAGCGGGTCTATTACCTCTCCCTGGAGTTCCTGATCGGTCGCCTGCTCTTTGACAGTTTGAGCAACCTCGGACTGTTGGAGGTGGCGCGTGAGGCATTGAGTGAACTGGGTGTGGACCTGGAGCGTATTCGCCTGCTGGAACCCGATGCGGCCCTGGGCAATGGTGGCCTGGGGCGATTGGCGGCGTGCTTTATGGAAAGCATGTCGACATTGGGGATCGCCGGCCACGGTTATGGCATTCGCTACGAACACGGCTTGTTCCGTCAGGCAATAGTCGATGGTTGGCAGCAGGAGCAGACCGAGCGCTGGCTGGACTTCGGCAACCCTTGGGAATTCGAGCGGGCCGAAGTGATTTACCCGATCGGTTTTGGCGGCAGTGTGGAGACCGTACTGGATGTGTCCGGCAAATCGATTCAGGTCTGGTCGCCGAGTGAAACCGTGCGCGCGGTGGCTTACGACACGCCGGTAGTCGGTTGGCGGGGTGCTAGCGTCAATACCTTGCGGCTATGGCGGGCGCGGGCGGTGGAAGACCTGCACCTGGAGCGCTTCAATGCCGGTGACCACCTGGGGGCCGTGGCTGAAGTGGCCCGTGCCGAAAGCATCTCGCGAGTGCTTTACCCGGCGGACAGCACCGAAGCGGGACAGGAGTTGCGCCTGCGCCAGGAGTACTTCTTTGTCTCCGCCTCGCTGCAGGACTTGCTGCGCCGCCACAAAAACATGCACGGCTCGGTGCTGAGCCTGGGTGTACACGCAGCGATCCAGCTCAACGACACCCACCCGTCCATCGCCGTGGCCGAGTTGATGCGCCAATTGGTGGACCTGCACGACATCGCCTGGGATGCGGCGTGGCAGGTCACCGTAGAAACACTGTCCTACACCAACCACACCTTACTCCCCGAAGCCCTGGAAACCTGGGCGGTGGGTTTGATGGAGCGCATGCTGCCGCGGCACATGCAGATTATCTATCTGATCAACGCGCAGCACATCGATGCCTTGCGAGCCAAGGGTGTTCATGATTTTGATGTGCTGCGGGCGGTGTCGCTGATCGAAGAAGACAATGGCCGTCGCGTGCGCATGGGCAACCTGGCGTTTCTCGGCTCCCACAGCGTCAACGGGGTGTCCGGCCTGCATACGCAACTGATGCGCAGCACGGTATTTTCCGAGTTGCACAAGCTCTACCCGGAGCGCATCAACAACAAGACCAACGGCATCACCTTCCGCCGCTGGCTGTACCAGGCCAACCCCCAACTGACAGAGATGCTGGTGAAATCGCTGGGGGAGGACCTTCTCGACAATCCCGAGCAGCGCCTGTTGGACCTGGAGCCGTTTGCCGAGAAGCAGGCGTTTCGCAAGGCCTTTGCCGAACAGCGCCTGTACAGTAAACGGGCATTGGCCGATATCATCCACGAACGCTTGGGGATTTCGGTCAACCCGGCAGCGATGTTCGATGTGCAGGTCAAGCGGATCCACGAGTACAAGCGCCAACTGCTGAACCTGCTGCACACCGTCGCCCTGTACCAGGCGATCCGGGCCGAGCCTGAGACCGAGTGGGTGCCACGGGTGAAAATCTTTGCCGGCAAAGCAGCGGCCAGCTATCACCAGGCCAAGTTGATCATCAAACTGACCAACGACATCGCCCGTACGGTCAACAACGATCCCACGGTGCGTGGTTTGCTCAAGGTGGTGTTCTTGCCCAACTACAACGTCAGCCTGGCAGAAAGCATCATTCCGGCCGCCGACCTGTCGGAGCAGATATCCACCGCCGGTTTCGAGGCGTCGGGCACCAGTAACATGAAGTTCGGCCTTAATGGTGCACTGACCATTGGCACGATGGATGGCGCCAACGTTGAGATGTGCGAGCGCGTGGGGGCCGAGCACATGTTCATCTTCGGCCTCAGTGCCCAGCAGGTGGAAGCGCGCAAGCATGCCGGCGAGTTCAATGCCGAGCCGGACATCGCTGCCTCCCATCGTTTGAACGATGTGCTGCAAGCGATTCGTGGCGGGGTGTTCTCGCCGGACGATCCGGGGCGTTATGTGGGATTGGTTGATTCGCTGGTTGACTACGATCGGTTCCTGGTATGTGCCGACTTCGATTCTTACTGGGAGGCTCAGGCGCGGGTCGAGGCCCATTGGCACGATTCCCAGCAATGGTGGCGCTCGGCTGTGCTCAATACCGCACGGATGGGGTGGTTCTCCTCTGACCGAACCATCCGGGAATACGCGACAGATATCTGGAAAGCCTTGGAGTAGGACCACTGTAGGAGCGAGCTTGCTCGCGAAGATCGTCAACGAAAACGCGTGCTTTCTGAATAAGCACGTCGTCCTCAGGTTCTTCGCGAGCAAGCTCGCTCCTACAGATATACTAAGCACCGGTTCCGCCCCTCTCGGGCTGCTTAGGGATATCGAACATGCAATGGATTTTCATGCTGATTGGCCTGGTGCTCGGTTGGGCACTCGATGAGTCGTTCAGTGATGCAGGCATTGGCGCGCTGCTGGGTTTGGGCATTGGCCAGGCGATTCGCCTGTCGACGCTGGCTTCGTGGGCGGATGAGCAAAACCGTCAGTTGGAGACTGCCAACAGCGCTTTGAGGGCTCTGGAACAACGCCTGGCGCTGCTGGAAAAATCCGAGGTCGAGCCCAGGGTGTTTGTCGAGCCCTTCAGTCCTGACGCGGCGCCTGCAGTCCAGGCACCCGAGCTGGTCTGGGAGCTGCCCGTCGAATTGGAACCGACATATGCCGCCGTGATGACTGAACCGAGCCAGTCGTTGCCGGAGGATGCCTGGAAACCTGCCAACGCCCGGCGCGCCCCTGAACCGGTTATCCCTCGTGGCCCCAACCTGATCGAGCGCGTCATCAGCGGCGTGCGCAGTTGGTTATTCGGCGGTAATACCGTGCTGCGGGTGGGCGTGGTGCTGTTGTTCCTCGGCCTGGCCTTCCTGTTGCGCTATGCCACCGAAGGCATGGTGGTGCCGTTAGAGTTGCGCTACGCCGGTGTCGCCGCCTGTGCCGTGGGCCTGCTGGGCCTGGGCTGGTGGTTGCGGCTGCGCAACAGCAACTACGGCCTGATGCTGCAAGGCACGGGCATTGGCGTGTTGTACCTGACGGTATTCGCTGCGATGCGCTTGCATCCGCTGCTTGATCCCGGTGCCGCGATGGGCTTGCTGGTGGCCGTTACGGTGTTCTCGGCGATCCTGGCGGTGACCCAGAACGCCCTGGGCCTGGCGTGTGCCGCGGCCCTTGGCGGGTTTGCCGCGCCGATCCTGGCGTCCACTGGTGCCGGTAACCATGTGGCGCTGTTCAGCTATTTCACCTTGCTCAATGCCGGCATCCTGGCTATCGCCTGGTTCAAGGCCTGGCGTCCGCTCAACCTGATCGGTTTTGTCGGTACTTTCGGCATCGGTTTCACCTGGGGCATGGGCTCCTATACGCCGGAGCACCTGTGGAGCACCGAGCCATTTCTGATTGTGTTTTTCCTGATGTACCTGGCCATCGGCCTGTTGTTCGTCCGTCGAAAACTGCAGGAGATGACCGATGCACCTGAAGACGACAGCCGCGATGCGTTGCTGCGCTGGTCGACGGCCAAGGGCGATTATGTCGACGCCAGTATGCTGTTTGGTCCGCCGCTGGTGGGATTTGGTTTGCAGTTCGCGCTGGTGCAGCATCTGGAGTTTGCCGCTGCTTTCAGCGCGCTGGGCCTTGGCATTATTTACATGGGCCTGGCTCGCTTGCTGAAAGGCGGCCGCGCCCTGTTGCTAGTGGAGAGCTGCCTGGCCCTGGGGGTGATCTTTACCAGCCTGGCGATTCCCCTGGGCCTGGACGCCCGCTGGACTGCCGCCGCGTGGGCGGTGGAGGGCGCGGGTATCTTCTGGCTGGGCCTGCGCCAGCAGCGGCCGCTGGCTCGTGCTTTCGGTTTGCTGTTGCAGGCGGGGTCGGCGCTGGTGTTCCTCAGTGAGCTGCGGGTGGGCGAGAACAGCCTGTTGGACGGTGCGCCGCTGGGGGCGCTGCTGTTGGGTGTCGCGTTGCTGTTCAGCTTCTATCAATTGCGCAAAACGCAACCGGAGCAAGCTTCAGGCTGGGAGCGTCAAGGTTTGCCAGTGCTGGCCTGTGTCGGCCTGGGCTTTCTTTATTTGCTCGCACCGCTGCTGCTGTCGAACCATGGCACGACTATCAGTTGGGCAGTGGCGGGGTTGGTGACCTTGTGGGTCGGCCTGGGTATCGGCTCTCGGGCGTTCCTGTTCAGCGCGTTCAGCGTGCAGTTGCTGGGTGGGGCTCTGTTTCTGCTGGCGGTGCCGGCATTACATGGGCCGGCAGGCGACGGTTTGCGGCCCCTGGCCCACAGTGGTTTCTGGGCGCCGCTGGCCCTCGGGTTGGCCGCGATGGTGGGGGCCTGGCGCTTGCAGCGTGAACCTTATTCGCCAGTGTTTGCCAGAATGAAACTGCAACGTCTGTCTGACCTTTTGCTGGTATGGGGCGCGGCCTGGTGGGCAGTGGCGCTGATCGGTGAAGTGCTGCGTTTCATACCGATGGAGCTGCACGGTACGTGGCTGTTGGTGGTGGCGGCAGTGAGCGTGGTGATCTGGACTGCATTGGCCGTGCGCCTGCACTGGGTGTCGCTGGGTGGGCTGTGCACCTTGTTGATGCCGGCGGCGGGGCTGGTGTTGCTGGTGTCCGCGCATGCCTATTACCACCCCGCGGCGAATTACGCCTGGCTGGCATGGGTGATGGTATTTGCGGTGCACTTTGTGTCCCTGCGCCGCTTGGCCTCGGTCGGCCCGGAAAAAGCCCTGAGCATCGCTCATGTGCTTGGTTGCTGGCTGCTGATCGGCGTGCTGGCGCTGGAGTTGCGCTACGGCCTGCTGCTGTTGTCGCAGCAATACAACGCCTGGCGCTGGCTGGGTTGGGCGATTCTGCCCAGTGTGTACCTGGTGTTGGCTGGCGCGCCGCGAAGCTGGCCATGGCCGGTTTCGGCGTATTCGCGGGAGTACCGGTGGTATGCCGCATTACCCTTGGCGGTGTTGATGCTCGGCTGGTTCTGGCTGGCCAATATATTCAGCGATGGGGCCGCCCAACCGTTGTCTTATATACCGCTGCTCAACCCGTTGGACTTGGGCTTGATGTTCACGCTGTTGGGCGTGTACCTGTGGTCGCGCAGCGCGGCGGCGCAGAGGGGCATTGGTGGGCAGCAGGTCGCCCAAGGCATTGTCGGGATCTCGTTGTTTGTGTTCTTCACCGCGCTGGTGATGCGCACCGCTCACCACTGGGGGGGCGTGCCGTTC
This sequence comes from Pseudomonas karstica, assembly GCF_009707515.1. Lineage (GTDB taxonomy): Bacteria > Pseudomonadota > Gammaproteobacteria > Pseudomonadales > Pseudomonadaceae > Aquipseudomonas > Aquipseudomonas karstica. The sequence continues at coordinate 74,401 of NZ_WLYI01000027.1, forward strand.
CATTTGGATGCCTTGCTGGAGTCGATGCTGGTCCAGGCCGGGTTGTCGATTGTATGGACCTTGGTTGCCCTGAGCCTGATGATCGGTGGTCATCTGCGCCATCGCCGTGAGGTATGGCTGATCGGCGCCGGGCTGATTGGCGTGGTGGTGGCTAAATTGTTCTTTGTCGAGCTGAGCAACAGTGGTGGCCTGGCGCGGATCGTGTCGTTTATCGGTGTAGGTGCGTTGTTGCTGGTGGTGGGTTATTTCGCGCCGCTGCCACCCAAGCGCGCTGACCCGGTGGTTGAAACTGAAGGAGCGTCCTCTTGATGGGCAAGCTGAGTGTGGCGGTGTTGGGCCTGTGTACAGCGTTATCGGCCTGGGCCGGGGAAACGCCCGCCGACTTCACCACCCAGGTGCCGCTGACGGTGAGCGGCAAGGGCCCGTGGTATCGCCTGGAGCTGCCGTTGGCGGTGCAGTTGGGCGCGCGCCAGGCAGACCTGAGTGATGTGCGGGTGTTCAATGCCGCCGGTGAGCCTCAGGCCTATGCCCTGGCGCAGCAATCGGCGCAACAGTCGCAAAGCCGCAGCTTGACCAGCGTCAAATGGTTCCCGCTGTATGCCGCCGCCGACGCCAACGAGGTTGCGCCCAGCGTGCGCGTGCAATCCAGCGCCGATGGCACCCTGGTGCAGGTGCAACCGTCGGGTCAGCCGGGCGCGGGCAAAGCAGTGTTGCGTGGCTGGCTGCTGGACGCCAGTGGGGTCAAGGCGCCTTTGCAGCAATTGATCCTTGACTGGGCGAGTGAGCGCGATGGCTTCCAGCGCTTTAGCATCGAAGCCAGCGACGATTTGCAGGTGTGGCGCTCCTGGGGCGAAGGGCAGGTGGCCCGGCTGTCCTTTGCCGATGAGCAGGTCGAGCAGCATGAAGTCGGTTTGCCGGGGCGACCGGCGCGTTACCTGCGCCTGCTGTGGAAAGGCCAGGCGGCGCCGGTGTTGACGTCGGCGCAGTTGGAAAGCGTGCACAGCATGCCGTTGCCGCTGGTATGGTCGCAGCCGTTGGCGGGAAGCCGGCTCAAACCGGGGGAGTACAGTTGGCAATTACCCCGCGGACTGAACGTCGAGCGCCTGCGCATCGAATTGAGCCAGCCCAACAGCCTGGCCCCGGTGACCCTGTCCGGGCGTCGGGAAAGCAATCAAGCCTGGCGCCCATTGAGCGTCGGCTTGCTCTACCGGCTGACCGAGGGCGGTCAGGAGGTGGTGCAGGATGAACTGCAGTTGCCCGGCCAGACGGTGGCGCAACTCAAGTTGGATGTGGATGAGCGCGGCGGTGGCCTGGGCGTCGAGGCGCCCGCCTTGAGCGTTGCCGTGCGTGCCACGCAATTGGTATTCCTGGCGCGGGGCGAGCCGCCGTTTACCCTGGCATTGGGTAATCCGTCAGTGAAAGGCGCGAACTTGCCGTTGTCGACGTTGATTCCTGATTACAGCGTCGAGCGCCTGGCCGGTTTGGGGCAGGCCAAGACGGCGGGGCAAGTGCTGGTCAGCGAAGCCGCCGCATCAACGCTGGCGGGTCCGAACTGGAAGAAGCTCGGTTTGTGGGCCGTGTTGCTGCTGGGTGTGGTGGCGCTGGGGGCAATGGCCTACAGCTTGTTGCGCAAGCCACCGCTCAAGCCTTAACGGCGTACCCCCTGAACTCTATCGGAGTTAAATCCTCTGATAGGAGGAAATACACCTCGACTCGCGCTAAACTGCGCGGGTTTTTAGTCCCCTCATTCTCCGGAGCCTTCCATGTCCCGCGTTACCCTGAGTCGCTATTTGATCGAGCAGACCCGCAGCAACAACACGCCTGCCGATCTGCGCTTCCTTATCGAAGTGGTGGCGCGTGCTTGCAAGGAAATCAGCCACGCCGTCTCCAAAGGCGCGCTGGGCGGTGTCCTGGGCAGCATGGGCACTGAAAACGTACAAGGCGAAGTACAGAAGAAACTCGATGTGATTTCCAACGAAATCCTCCTCGAAGCCAACGAGTGGGGCGGTCACCTGGCCGGCATGGCGTCCGAAGAAATGGACAATGCCTACCAGATCCCAGGCAAATATCCGAAAGGCGCCTATCTGCTGGTATTCGACCCACTGGACGGTTCCTCGAACATCGATATCAACGCGCCGGTCGGTACCATCTTCTCGGTACTGCGTTGCCCGAACGAGCACCTGAGCCAGAACGAAGCCTTGAGCGAGAAGGCCTTCCTGCAGCCGGGCACCGAGCAGGTAGCTGCCGGTTATGCCATCTACGGCCCGCAAACCATGCTGGTGTTGACCCTGGGTGACGGCGTTAAAGGCTTTACCCTGGACCGTGAAATGGGCAGCTTCGTGCTGACCCACGAAGACATCTCCATCCCGGCGACCACCCAGGAATTCGCCATCAACATGTCCAACCAGCGCCACTGGGAGGCCCCGGTCAAGCGCTACGTGAACGAGTTGATGGAAGGCGAGGAAGGCCCACTGAAGAAGAATTTCAACATGCGCTGGGTCGCCGCCATGGTCGCCGACGTACACCGCATCCTGACTCGTGGTGGCCTGTTCATGTACCCACGCGATAGCCGCGAGCCGTCCAAGCCGGGCAAGTTGCGCCTGATGTACGAAGCCAACCCGATGTCGTTCCTGGTGGAGCAGGCGGGTGGTGCGTCCACCGACGGCCATCAACGTATTCTCGACATCCAGCCTGAAGGCCTGCACCAGCGTGTGGCGGTGTTCCTGGGTTCGAAGGAAGAAGTTGAGCGTGTGACCGGTTACCACAAGGCCTGATTTTTCAAGATCGGCTTGCGGTAAGCAAAAGCCCCGAAATGCTTTCAGCGTTTCGGGGTTTTTTTTGTTTTCGTCCGTCGGGAACCAGACACCCCTTTTCCCTTCTAAGCTTCTGGCAACCCCCCAGGTTGCTTCGTCTCTCCAGGAGCTATTCCATGTCGTTACGCCGTCTTGCCCTGTTGTCGTTTTGCGTGCTGTTGGCCGCTTGCAGCAAGGTCACCCAAGAAAACTACGCAAAGCTTTCGGCAGGCATGCCTAAAGCCGAGGTGGAATCGCTGCTGGGTAAGCCGACTGACTGCTCCGGCGCGTTGGGCATGTCCAGCTGCACGTGGGGCGATAAAAACAGCTTTATCAGCGTGCAATACGCCGGTGACAAAGTTCTGATGTTTTCCGGGCAAGGCCTGAAGTAAACCGGGGCGAAAGCCTGCGGGAGAAAAACAATGATGCGTTTTGTTCTATACCTCTGTGCCAGCCTGTTTTTGGCGGGCTGCGCCAGCCATTCTGGTGATGATCTGCAACCCAAGACCGTTGGCAGCGTCAACCTCAAGCGTTATCAGGGTACCTGGTATGAGTTGGCCCGTTTGCCGATGTACTTCCAGCGTAACTGCGAGCAGTCCGAAGCCCGCTATTCCTTGCTGCCCGATGGCGATATGTCGGTGTTCAACCGTTGCCTGACCGGCGAGTGGAAGTGGGAAGAGGCCAAGGGTACGGCCACTCCGCAGGTTGCCGGCAAGACCGACAAGCTCTGGATTGAATTCAATAACTGGTTCACCGCGCTGCTGCCGGGCGTTGCCAAGGGCAATTACTGGGTGTTGTATGTCAGCGATGACTACAAGACAGCGATTGTCGGCAGCCCGAGCCGGCGTTACATGTGGCTGCTGTCCCGCACGCCGACAGTCAGCACCGATACGCGCGAAGACCTGCTGAGCCGGGCGCGGCAGCAGGGGTATGACACTACCCGGTTGATCTGGCGTACGTCAGACAAGCAGATGGCGAAGGCGTCGCAGTAACTGCCGCTTCGAGGCACGAGGCTGCGATGCGGTCCGCAGGAGCGCCCTTAGGGCGCTACGTCGGAATGCCGCAAAACCCATCGCAGCCTCGTGCCTCGGCAGCGACAGTGTTAGCCCAGCAAGTCCCGCAAGACCTGGGTAAATGCCCGGCTGCTGTCTTCCTCGCCGGCATGGTGCCCGTCGCGAATCACCCTCTGGCCATTGACCACTACATCCCGCACCTGTCGATCCCCGCCAGCAAACAGCCAGCGATTCAGAATCCCGTCATCATTGGCCGTCGCCAGGTACGGATCGTTACCGTCCAGCACCAGCCAATCCGCACGTTTGCCAACTTCCAGTCGACCAATCGGTTGCCCCAAAGCCTGGGCACCGCCGTCCAGCGCCGCATCAAACAGCGTGCGACCCACCATCGGCTGATCGCTGCGATACACCCGGTTGCGCCGCTGGTCTCGCAGGCGCTGACCGTATTCCAGCCAGCGCAATTCTTCCACCACGCTCAATGAAACGTGGCTGTCGGAACCAATCCCCATGCGTCCGCCCTGGGCCAGGAAGTCCACCGCCGGGAAAATCCCGTCGCCCAGGTTCGCTTCGGTGGTCAGGCACAGGCCGGCAATCGCCCGGCTTTTGGCCATTAGCGTGACTTCTTCCGGGTTGGCGTGGGTGGCGTGTACCAGGCACCAGCGTTGATCGACGTCGGTGTTTTCATACAGCCATTGCAACGGGCGACGGCCGCTCCAGTTCAGGCAGTCGTCGACCTCCTTTTGCTGCTCCGCGATGTGGATATGGATCGGGCAGGTCTTGTCGCTGGCGGCCAGGACTTCGCTGATCTGTTGTGGTGTGACGGCGCGCAGCGAATGGAAGCACAGGCCCAGTTGCTGCGCCGGTTGCGCTGCCAGAATCGGTTGCAGGCATGACTGCAGGTTCAGGTAGTTCTCGGTACTGTTGATAAAGCGCCGCTGGCCTTCATTTGGAGCCTGGCCGCCGAAACCAGAATGGCTGTACAGCACCGGCAGCAAGGTCAGGCCGATACCGCTGCTGGCCGCAGCGCGGCTGATCTGTCGCGACAGCTCCGCCGGGTCGGTATACGGTTGGCCGTTGACGTCGTGGTGTACGTAATGAAACTCGGCGACCGAGGTGTAGCCGGCCTTGAGCATCTCGATATACAACTGCCGGGCGATGACGTGAAGTTGCTCGGGGCTGATCTTGCCCACCAGGCGATACATCAGGTCGCGCCAGGTCCAGAAGCTGTCATTGGGATTGCCGGCCACTTCCGCCAGGCCTGCCATGGCGCGCTGAAACGCATGGGAATGCAGGTTCGGCATGCCTGGCAGCAGCGGGCCCCTGAGTCGTTCGGCACCGTCCGCCTGGGCATTGGCCTCAACTTTAGTCAGCAGGCCGTCGGCGCTGACTTCAAGACGTACATCATTGGCCCATCCATCAGGCAATAGCGCGCGATCGGCAAAGAAAGCGGACATGATTCGGGCACTCCGGTCGTGTGTTTATTTGTATATACATATACAGACGTTTGCCTGCTCGGTAAACTCCGGCAAGCTAGGCTTCTTTTTTCACCTGCAAGGATTTCCTGTGCCGACTCCGCCTGCCAACTCCTCGCTGGCTGCCCACATGGACGAAAGTCCGGCGCCCTTGTATGCCCGCGTCAAACAGATGATCAGCCAGCAGATTCTTAACGGAAACTGGCCGCCCCATTATCGCGTGCCGTCGGAAAGCGAACTGGTCAGCCAACTGGGCTTCAGCCGCATGACCATCAACCGCGCCCTGCGTGAGTTGACCGCCGAAGGCCTGTTGGTGCGTATGCAAGGCGTGGGTACATTCGTCGCCGAGCCCAAGAGCCAGTCGGCGCTGTTTGAAGTGCACAACATCGCTGATGAGATCGCCTCCCGTGGGCATCGCCATACCTGCAAGGTCATCACCCTTGATGAAGAAGCCGCCGGTTCCGAGCGCGCCGTGGCCCTGGAGATGCGCGAAGGCGGGCGGGTATTCCACTCGTTGATCGTGCACTACGAAAACGACATCCCCGTACAAATCGAAGACCGTTTCGTCAATGCCCTGGTGGCGCCGGAGTACTTGCAGCAGGATTTCACCCTGCAAACACCCTATGCCTATTTGAACCAGGTCGCGCCGCTGACGGAAGGCGAGCATGTGGTCGAGGCGATCCTCGCTGACGCCGAGGAATGCACGCTGCTGCAAATCGAGGCCGGTGAGCCGTGCCTGCTGATCCGTCGTCGCACTTGGTCCGGCCGCCAGCCGGTGACCGCGGCGCGGCTGATCCACCCTGGTTCCCGTCATAGCCTGGAAGGACGCTTCAGTAAATGAGTACAGTAAAAGTCTGGCGCGCGGCCGAATACGTGCGCATGCCGTGGAAAAATGGCGGCGGCAGCACCCAAGAGATCACCCGCGATACAGGCGCTGGCCTGGACGGTTTTGGCTGGCGCCTGTCGATTGCCGACATTGGTGAGTCGGGTGGTTTTTCCAGCTTTGCCGGGTATCAGCGGGTCATCACCGTGCTGCAAGGTGCGGGTATGGTACTGACGGTGGATGGCGAGGATACGCGCGAGTTGTTAGCGCTGGATCCGTTTGCGTTCAGGGGCGAAAGCCAGGTGTCCTGCCGGTTGGTAGACGGGCCGATCCGTGATTTCAACCTGATCTACTCGCCGCAACGCTATCAGGCGCGGCTGCAATGGATGGATGGAGTACAGCGTTTCTTCAGCACGGCACAGACTGTGCTGGTGTTCAGCGTGGCCGATGATGCGAAGGTGTTCGGTGAAGTACTGGGCCATCATGATTGCCTGCAGTTGGACGGTAACACCGGGTTGCTCGATATCTCCGTCAGCGGCCGATGCTGCGTGATCGAACTGGCTCCCTGCTAACCTTTGTAGGCGTCCCCTCGCTCCACAGAAACAATCCCCGCACCAACTTGTTACCGAATGCCCCAGCATGGCGCAATGCCTTGCCTTGGTAACAAGGTTCTCCCGCTTCAAGAACCCTTCTGCAAGAAAATTCATCAAGCCGCGAAGCCTTATTTTCCAAGGCTTTCACCTCTAATCCGAAAAAATCTCCAGCCCTTCTCGACCAAGTTGGCCGCTTGATTGCATATGCTTGTATGTACAAGTAAAGATGTGTGCGTAAGAGTCGTTGAGCATCCTCTTCGCACCAATCATGTTCGCGCATTGCGCAGAGGAGTTTTCCGTGGCTAATTTTTCAAAGGCAGTGCCTACAAAGTACCGTGACGTCGAAATCCGCGCTGCCCGCGGTAACAAGCTCACCGCCAAAAGCTGGCTGACTGAAGCGCCGCTGCGCATGCTGATGAACAACCTCGACCCGCAAGTGGCCGAGAACCCGAAAGAATTGGTGGTGTACGGCGGCATCGGCCGTGCGGCGCGCAACTGGGAATGCTACGACAAGATCGTCGAAAGCCTGACCAACCTGAACGACGACGAGACCCTGCTGGTGCAATCCGGCAAGCCGGTCGGCGTGTTCAAGACCCACAGCAACGCCCCGCGTGTGCTGATCGCCAACTCCAACCTGGTGCCGCACTGGGCCAGTTGGGAGCACTTCAACGAACTGGATGCCAAGGGCCTGGCCATGTACGGCCAGATGACTGCTGGCAGCTGGATCTACATCGGTAGCCAGGGCATCGTCCAGGGCACCTACGAAACCTTCGTTGAAGCCGGGCGCCAACACTATAACGATGACCTGAAAGGTCGCTGGGTCCTGACCGCAGGCCTGGGCGGCATGGGCGGCGCCCAGCCTCTGGCGGCCACCCTGGCCGGCGCTTGCTCGCTGAACATTGAATGCCAGCAGGTCAGTATCGATTTTCGCTTGAACAGCCGCTATGTCGATGAGCAGGCCACCGACCTCGACGACGCTCTGGCCCGCATCGCCAAATACACCAAGGAAGGCAAGGCGATCTCCATTGCCCTGCTCGGCAACGCAGCTGAGATCCTTCCTGAACTGGTCAAGCGCGGTGTGCGCCCGGACATGGTCACCGACCAGACCAGCGCCCACGACCCGCTCAATGGTTACCTGCCCGCCGGCTGGACCTGGGACCAATACCGCGCTCGGGCCAAGACTGAACCTGCTGCTGTGATCAAGGCCGCCAAGCAATCAATGGCCGTGCACGTTAAAGCGATGTTGGACTTCCAGAAAATGGGCGTACCGACTTTCGACTACGGCAACAACATCCGTCAGATGGCGCAAGAAGAAGGTGTGGAAAACGCATTCGACTTCCCGGGTTTCGTACCGGCTTACATCCGCCCGCTGTTCTGCCGCGGCATCGGTCCATTCCGTTGGGCTGCACTGTCGGGCGACCCGCAAGACATCTACAAGACTGACGCCAAAGTAAAAGAGCTGATCCCGGACGATGCCCACCTGCACAACTGGCTGGACATGGCCCGCGAGCGCATCAGCTTCCAGGGCCTGCCGGCACGGATTTGCTGGGTCGGCCTGGGCCAGCGCGCCAAGCTCGGCCTGGCGTTCAACGAAATGGTACGCAGCGGTGAGTTGTCGGCACCGGTGGTGATCGGTCGCGACCACTTGGACTCCGGTTCGGTAGCCAGCCCGAACCGCGAAACCGAATCGATGCAGGATGGTTCCGATGCCGTGTCCGACTGGCCGCTGCTCAACGCCTTGCTCAATACCGCCAGCGGCGCGACCTGGGTCTCGTTGCACCACGGTGGCGGCGTCGGCATGGGCTTCTCCCAGCATTCGGGGATGGTGATTGTCTGCGACGGTACTGACGAAGCGGCCGAGCGTATTGCCCGTGTACTGCACAACGACCCGGCCACGGGTGTGATGCGTCATGCCGATGCCGGTTACCAGATTGCGATTGATTGTGCCAAGGAACAGGGCCTGAACCTGCCGATGCTGTAGGCGCCGAGCTTGCTCGCGAAAGGCACATCGGAGGCAGCGATGCGCCTGAAATACCTTCGCGAGCAAGCTTGCTCCTACAGGAAAGCAAAACCCAAACAATCCATCAGAGGTTGAACACAAATGGCTGTCACTGATGCCCGTGCAAGCACCACCCCGTTGATCGAAAGGCGTTCGATCGACTACATCCCGCAAGCGGAAAGACACGGCCGTCTGTTAAGCCAGTTCACCCTGTGGCTGGGTGCCAACCTGCAAATCACCGCGATTGTCACCGGGGCCCTGGCCGTGGTGCTGGGCGGTGATGTGTTCTGGTCGTTGATCGGTTTGCTGATCGGCCAACTGCTGGGCGGTGGCGTCATGGCGCTGCACGCGGCCCAAGGCCCGCAGTTGGGTTTGCCACAAATGATCTCCAGCCGCGTGCAGTTTGGCGTGTATGGCGCGGTGATCCCGCTGGTGCTGGTGTGCCTGATGTACATCGGTTTTTCCGCCAGCGGCTCGTTGCTGGCGGGGCAAGCGGTGGCGCAATTGCTTCACGTTGAGGACTGGATCGGCATCGTGTTGTTCGCCGGACTGATCATGGTCTTTACCATCTTCGGCTACCGGGTTATCCACGGCATTGGTCGTGTGGCCAGTGTGTTGGGGGTGATTGCCTTTGCATATCTGTTCTATAAATTGCTCGCCGGTAACGATATTGCTGCGTTGCTGGGCAACAAGCATTTTTCCCTCGGCAGTTTCCTGCTGGCGATTTCCCTGTCGGCCTCTTGGCAGATTGCATTCGGGCCGTATGTGGCGGATTACTCGCGCTATTTGCCGCGCAGTACGCCGGCTACCAGGACATTCTGGGCCGTGGGCCTGGGTTCGGTGATCGGTGCACAAGCGTCGATGGTGTTCGGTGTGTTTGCGGCGGCCCTGGCGGGCTCGCAATTCGCCCATCACGAGGTGTCGTTCATCGTTAGTCTGGGTGGTACCGGGATTGTCGCGGCGCTGTTGTATTTCAGCGTCGCCTTCGGAAAAGTCACCGTGACCACCCTCAATGCCTACGGTAGCTTCATGTCCATCGCTACCATCATCAGTGGCTTTAGTGGCAGCCGGCATATCTCGAGTGCCGCGCGGTTGCTGTACATCTTCCTGATGGTCTCGATCGCCACCGCGCTGGCGCTGCTGGGCAAGGATTCGTTCCTCAAGGATTTCTCGGCGTTCATCCTGTTCCTGCTGGCGTTTTTCACGCCATGGAGCGCGATCAACCTGGTGGATTTCTACTGCATCACCAAGGAACGCTACGACATTCCGGCGCTGTCCAATCCCGACGGACGCTACGGTCGTTGGAACGTCATGGGCATCAGCATTTATGTGTTCGGTGTGCTGATCCAGATGCCGTTCATCGCCACCCATTTCTACACCGGTCCCTTGGTCGCCAGCCTTGGCGACACTGATATCTCCTGGATTATCGGTTTGGTGGTACCAGCGGCACTGTATTACTGGGCCGCTAAACGGTGGCACAGCCCGATTCCTGAACGCTTGATCCTGCCACCAGAGCAGGGCGCTACACCAACGACAAATGGGCTGGCCGTACAAGCCTGAGGAGACGTGGACAAGGCAGGATGCCTTTTGACTGCCGTAATCCATTTCATGATTGGGAGCGTCACACAATGAAGATAAATAAGACCCTGCTGACTACCTTGTTCGCCGCAGGTTTTCTGGCAAGCAGCGGCGCCTCTCAGGCGGCGGGTTGGTGCGAGTCGGGTAAGCCGGTGAAATTCGCCGGCCTGAACTGGGAAAGCGGCATGCTGCTGACCGACGTCATGCAGGTTGTGCTGGAGAAGGGGTACGACTGCAAAACCGACAGCCTGCCGGGTAACTCCATCACCATGGAAAACGCCCTGGGCAGCAATGACATCCAGGTCTTCGCCGAAGAGTGGGTAGGCCGCAGCGCAATCTGGAACAAGGCCGAGAAGGCCGGCAAGGTCGTCGGCGTTGGCGCGCCCGTGGTGGGCGCCATTGAAGGCTGGTACGTACCGCGCTACGTGATTGAGGGCGACGCCAAGCGCAAGTTGGAACCCAAGGCGCCGGACCTGAAAACCATTGCCGACCTGGCTAAGTATTCCGCCGTGTTCAAGGATCAGGAAGAGCCGTCCAAGGGGCGTTTCTACAACTGCCCGGCCGGCTGGACTTGCGAACTGGACAACAGTGAAATGTTGAAAAGTTATGGCCTGGAAAGCATCTACACCAACTTCCGTCCAGGCACCGGCCCGGCACTGGATGCCGCCGTGTTGTCCAGCTACAAGCGTGGCGAACCGATTCTGTTCTACTACTGGTCGCCAACGCCGCTGATGGGCCAGGTGGACCTGGTGAAGCTGGAAGAAAAACCCGGCGTGGATAAAAGCGTGACCATCAAGGTCGGCTTGTCCAAGACTTTTCACGAGCAAGCCCCTGAACTGGTGGCGGTGCTGGAAAAGGTCAACCTGCCTATCGATTTGCTCAACCAGAACCTGGCGCGCATGAGCAAAGAGCGAATCGAGTCGCCAAAACTGGCGAAAATTTTTCTCAAGGAACATCCTGAAGTCTGGCACGCCTGGGTGAGCGATGAGGCGGCCAAGAAAATCGACGCGGCCTTGTAGGTCGAGCGTTCCCGGTTGTCTCCACAGGCCACCGGGGGCCCGGTCACAATCCACTGGATCGAGAGCACGATATGTTTCCTGAGAGTTTTACGTTTTCCATCGCCGATTGGGTCAACGGTTGGGTTGATTCGCTGGTGACCAACTACGGCGATGTGTTCCGGCACATCTCCGATACCCTGTTATGGGCCATCGTCAATCTGGAAAGCCTGCTGCGCATGGCGCCCTGGTGGTTGATGCTGGCGATCGTCGGCGGCGTTGCCTGGCACGCCACCCGCAAAGTAGTCACTACTTCCGTGATCGTGGGCTTGCTGTTTCTGGTGGGCGCCGTCGGGCTGTGGGACAAGCTGATGCAGACCCTGGCGCTGATGATGGTCGCTACGGTGATCTCGGTGTTGATCGGCATTCCCCTGGGGATTCTTTCGGCCCGCAGCAATCGCCTGCGTTCGGTGCTGATGCCGCTCTTGGACATCATGCAAACCATGCCCAGCTTTGTGTATTTGATTCCGGTGCTGATGCTGTTCGGCCTGGGCAAGGTGCCGGCGATCTTCGCCACGGTGATCTACGCCGCGCCGCCACTGATTCGCCTGACAGACCTGGGCATCCGCCAGGTCAACGGCGAAGTCATGGAAGCCATCAACGCCTTTGGTGCCAATCGCTGGCAGCAATTGTTCGGCGTGCAGTTGCCCCTGGCCCTGCCGAGCATCATGGCCGGGATCAACCAGACCACCATGATGGCACTGTCGATGGTGGTGATCGCCTCGATGATCGGCGCACGAGGCTTGGGTGAAGACGTACTGGTAGGTATCCAGACCCTCAACGTTGGGCGTGGCCTTGAAGCCGGCCTGGCGATTGTGATTCTCGCAGTGGTCATCGACCGCATTACCCAGGCCTATGGTCGTCCACGGCATGAGGCGAGCAAATGACTACTGTCAGCAAGATTGAAGTCAAAAACGTATTCAAGATTTTCGGCTCACGCTCCAAGGAAGCCCTGGCCCTTATCGGCCAGGGCAAGACCAAGGATCAGGTACTGGCCGAGACCGGTTGCGTCGTGGGCGTGAACGACCTGTCCCTGAGCATCGGCACCGGCGAGATCTTCGTGATCATGGGGTTGTCGGGTTCCGGCAAATCCACGCTGGTGCGCCACTTCAACCGTCTGATCGATCCTACCAGTGGCGCGATCCTGGTGGATGGCGAAGACATCCTGCAACTGGATATGGAAGCCCTGCGCCAATTCCGTCGGCACAAGATCAGCATGGTGTTCCAGAGCTTCGGCCTGCTGCCCCACAAGAGTGTGCTGGATAACGTTGCCTATGGCCTGAAAGTGCGTGGGGAGAGCAAGCAGGTGTGCGCCGAGCGGGCGCTGCATTGGGTCGAGACCGTGGGCCTGAAGGGCTACGAAAACAAATACCCGCACCAGCTCTCCGGCGGCATGCGTCAACGGGTGGGCCTGGCTCGCGCCCTGGCGGCCGACACTGACATCATCCTGATGGATGAAGCCTTCAGCGCCCTTGACCCGTTGATCCGCGCCGAGATGCAGGACCAGTTGCTGGAGCTGCAAAAGACCCTGCACAAGACCATCGTCTTCATCACCCACGACCTCGACGAGGCCGTGCGTATCGGCAACCGCATTGCGATCCTCAAGGACGGCAAGCTGATCCAGGTCGGCACCCCGCGGGAGATCCTGCATTCGCCGGCGGATGAGTATGTGGACCGGTTTGTTCAGCGGCGGGCGGCAGTAGTTTAGTGATTGCTCCCACGCCCCGTGTGGGAACGATCAAACGATCAATCAAGAGGCTAAAGATGTCCCAGGCAGAAAAAATCATCATCGCCGACGCCCCGTTGCGCTGGCAGGACGTGGTCGCTGTAGCCCGTCACGGTGCCGTGCTCGAACTGTCGGGCACGGCCTGGGCGCGGATCGACAATGCCCAGGCCATCGTCCAGCGTATCGTCATCAGCGGCGAGCGTGCCTATGGCGTCAACACTGGCCTGGGGGCCTTGTGCAACGTCTCGCTCATGGGCGAGCAACTGAGCCAACTGTCACGCAACACATTGCTCAGCCATGCCTGTGGCGTCGGCGCAGCGCTGAGCGATGAGCAGACGCGGGCAATCATCTGCGCCGCCATCATCAACTACAGCCAGGGCAAATCCGGCCTGCATCCGCAGGTAGTGCATTCGCTGCTGGCGCTGCTCAATCACGGCATCACGCCGCAAGTCCCGTCCCAGGGCTCGGTGGGTTACCTGACGCACATGGCCCATGTCGGCATCACTTTGCTCGGCGTCGGCACTGTCAGCTACCAGGGCCGTATCGTTGCGGCGCATGAAGCGTTGGCGGCCGAAGGGTTGCAGCCGGTTGTGCTCGGTGCCAAGGATGGCCTGTGCCTGGTCAACGGCACGCCATGCATGACCGGCTTGAGCTGCCTGGCCCTGGCCGATGCCCACCGCTTGCTGCAATGGGCCGATGTGATCGGCGCTATGAGCTTTGAAGCCCAGCGCGGTCAGATCGACGCCTTCGATGAAGAGATCATCGCGCTCAAGCCGCACCCGGGCATGCAGCAAGTCGGCATCAACCTGCGTGCGTTGCTCGACGGCAGTGAGGTGCTCGCCACAAGCAAAGGTATTCGCACCCAGGATGCTCTGAGCATTCGTTCGATCCCGCAGATCCACGGTGCGGCTCGTGATCAAGTTGAACACGCTACCTGCCAGATCGAGACCGAACTCAACAGCGCCACCGACAACCCGCTGGTCCTCGGCACACCGGACAACTACCGTGTAGTGTCGCAGGCCAACCCTCACGGGCAGTCCGTGGCGCTGGCGGCCGATATGCTGGCCATCGCCATGGCCGAAATCGGTGCCGTCGCCGAGCGCCGCCTGGACCGCCTGATCAACCCGCACGTCAGCGGTTTGCCGGCCTTCCTGGTGAGCAATCCCGGGGTCAACTCGGGGATGATGATCGTGCAATACGTCGCCGCCTCCCTGTGTGGGCAAAACCGCCAACTGGCGCAACCGGCGGTGCTCGACAACTTCGTTACCTCGGGCCTGCAGGAAGATCACCTGAGCATGGGCACCAACGCCGCCCTCAAGCTGCACCAGGTACTGGAAAACGTCACCCAGATCCTCGCCATCGAGTACCTGCTGGCGGCCCAGGCCTTCGAGTTTCTCCAGGAGCAACGCTTCGGCGCGGGCACCGATTCCGCCTGGCGCCTGCTGCGCAAACACGTCCCGGCCTACGACCAGGACCGCTGGCTGGCGCCGGACATCGCGACGACGGCAACGCTGCTCAAGGACGCCGACCTGTTGCAACGGACCCTGGCAAATCTTCACTGAAGTTTTCTCAACAATAACCAGCGTGCCAAGCCAGCTGTTCCTCTAAAAGAGGCCAGCGGCGGATAACGGAAGCATCCGGAGCGACTGGTAGTTAACAACACTCTCAAAAGGAGCATGAATGTGACTGCGCTAAACCTGATTCCAGGCCAACTGAGCCTTGGCCAACTGCGGGCTATCTACCAGCAGCCGGTAACCCTCACCCTGGATGACAGCGCCTCGGCCCAGATCGAAGCCAGTGTCGCCTGCGTAGAGCAAATTCTCGCCGAGAACCGCACCGCCTACGGCATCAACACCGGTTTCGGCCTGTTGGCCTCGACCCGCATTGCCAGTGAAGACCTGGAAAACCTCCAGCGTTCCCTGGTGTTGTCCCACGCCGCTGGCGTCGGTGAGCCGATCAGCGATGCGCTGGTACGGTTGGTCATGGTGCTCAAGGTCAACAGCCTGAGCCGTGGTTTCTCCGGGATTCGCCGGCAGGTGATCGACGCGCTGATCGCACTGATCAACGCCGAGGTGTATCCGCATATTCCTCTGAAAGGTTCGGTGGGGGCGTCCGGCGACTTGGCGCCTTTGGCCCACATGTCCCTGGTACTGTTGGGTGAAGGCAAGGCCCGCTACAAGGGCCAATGGCTGGAGGCGACTGATGCACTGAAAATCGCCGGACTGACGCCGCTGACCCTGGCTGCGAAAGAAGGCCTGGCGCTGCTCAACGGCACCCAGGTGTCCACCGCGTTTGCCTTGCGCGGGCTGTTTGAAGGCGAAGACCTGTTCGCCGGTGCGCTGGCCTGTGGCGGCCTCACGGTGGAAGCGGTACTGGGCTCGCGCTCGCCATTCGATGCACGTATTCATGCGGCCCGTGGCCAGCGCGGCCAGATCGATTGCGCTGCGGCCTACCGCGACCTGCTGGGCGAGAGCAGCGAGGTGTCCAAGTCCCACCAGAACTGCGACAAGGTTCAGGACCCGTACTCTCTGCGTTGCCAGCCGCAAGTCATGGGCGCCTGCCTGACCCAGTTCCGCCAGGCGGCTGAAGTGCTGGTGATCGAAGCCAACGCGGTTTCCGATAACCCGTTGGTGTTCGCAGCTGAAGGTGATGTGATTTCCGGCGGTAACTTTCACGCCGAACCGGTGGCCATGGCGGCCGATAACATGGCCTTGGCTATCGCCGAGATCGGCTCCCTGAGCGAGCGCCGGATTTCCTTGATGATGGACAAGCACATGTCGCAATTGCCGCCGTTCCTGGTGGCCAATGGTGGTGTGAACTCCGGATTCATGATCGCCCAGGTGACCGCCGCGGCCCTGGCCAGTGAGAACAAGGCGCTGGCCCATCCTCATAGCGTCGACAGCCTGCCGACCTCGGCCAACCAGGAAGACCACGTGTCCATGGCGCCAGCCGCCGGCAAACGCCTGTGGGAAATGGCCGAGAACGTGCGTGGCATTCTGGCTGTGGAGTGGCTGGCTGCCTGTCAGGGCCTGGACCTGCGCGATGGCCTGAAAACCTCGCCGAAGCTGGAAAATGCCCGCGGAATGCTGCGCAGCAAGGTGGCATTTTATGAGAAGGACCGCTTCTTCGCACCGGACATCAATGCCGCCAGCGAACTATTGGCCAGTCGCTGCCTGAATGAGCTGGTGCCGGCGAAATTGTTGCCGAGCCTGTAACCCCTGATCGTTCCCTCGCTCGGCGTGGGAACGCATCCTGCGACGCTCCGCGTCGCGACTTCAAGAGCGGACGCAGAGCGTCCAGGGCGGCATTCCCACGCCGAGCGTGGGAACGATCTTCGTACGGGTTTTCTCAGACAAGAATAATTAGGGACGAGAAATGCACCAGCAAGAAAAGGGTTTGAAACGCGGGCTGTCTGCTCGCCATATTCGCTTCATGGCCCTGGGGTCGGCGATCGGTACCGGGCTGTTCTACGGTTCTGCCTCAGCCATCCAGATGGCCGGTCCGGCGGTGTTGCTGGCTTACCTGATCGGTGGCGCCGCCGTGTTCATGGTCATGCGCGCCCTGGGTGAAATGGCCGTGCACAACCCGGTGTCCGGCTCGTTCGGTCACTACGCCAGCACCTACCTGGGGCCAATGTCGGGTTTTATCCTCGGTTGGACCTACGCCTTTGAAATGATCATCGTCTGCCTCGCCGACGTCACCGCCTTCGGTATCTATATGGGCTTCTGGTTTCCTGAAGTCGCCCGCTGGATCTGGGTATTGGGCATCGTCTTTGTGATCGGTGGCCTGAACCTGTGCAACGTCAAAGTCTTTGGCGAAATGGAGTTCTGGCTGTCGCTGCTCAAGGTTACGGCCATTGTCGCGATGATCCTTGGTGGTTTGGGCATCATGCTGTTCGGCATTCATTCGTCGGCAGATGCACCGGCCACTGGGCTGAGCAACCTGTGGGCCCATGGCGGGTTCATGCCCAATGGTATCGGCGGCCTGATTGCCTCCTTTGCGGTGGTGATGTTTGCCTTCGGCGGCATAGAAATCATCGGCATCACCGCCGGCGAGGCCAAGGACCCGCAACGCGTGATTCCCCGGGCGATCAACGCGGTGCCGTTACGCATCCTGTTGTTCTATGTGCTGACGCTGTTTGTGCTGATGGCGATCTACCCATGGCCGCAAATCGGCAGCCAGGGCAGCCCGTTCGTGCAAATTTTCAGCAACCTGGGCATTGGTTCGGCGGCGACCATCCTCAACATCGTGGTGATCTCCGCTGCGGTTTCAGCGATCAACAGCGACATCTTCGGCGCTGGCCGCATGATGTACGGCCTGGCCCAGCAAGGCCATGCACCCAAAGGCTTCGCCCGACTGTCGAAACAGGGTGTGCCGTGGATGACCGTAGTGGTGATGGGCGCGGCATTGCTGGGCGGTGTGGTACTCAACTACCTGATCCCCAAGGACGTGTTCCTGCTGATTGCCTCGCTGGCGACCTTTGCCACTGTTTGGGTATGGCTGATGATCCTGGCCACCCAGGTGGCGATGCGCCGCTCGATGACCAAAGAGCAGATCGCCGAACTGAAATTCCCGGTGCCGTTCTGGCCCTACGCGCCAGCAGCGGCCATCCTGTTCATGCTGTTTATCTTCGGTGTGCTGGGTTATTTCCCGGACACCCAAGCCGCCCTTGTGGCTGGCGCCGTATGGATCGTGCTGCTGATCGCTGCCTATTTACTGTGGGTCAAGCCCGCAGCGGGGCAAGCAGCCAAGGTCCATTACGACCCGGTCGTGTCCCACCGATAACTGACGGAGACGTTGGATGAAAACGCTTTGGCAACACTGCCACGTCGCAACCATGGCCCAGGGCAAGTACTCGATCATTGAGGATGCCGCCATAGTGACAGCCGATACATTGATCGAGTGGATCGGCCCCCGCGCCGAGCTGCCGGACGGCGACTATGCCCAGGCCCATGACCTGCAGGGGGCTTGGGTCACACCGGGGCTGATTGACTGCCATACCCATACGGTGTTCGGCGGCAATCGCAGCGGTGAGTTCGAAAAGCGTCTTGAAGGCGTGAGCTACGTCGAGATCGCAGCGGCCGGTGGCGGCATTGCCAGCACTGTGCGTGCAACCCGCGCGGCCACGGAAGATCAATTGTTCGACAGCGCCCACAAACGCCTGGGCAGTTTGCTGCGCGATGGCGTGACCACGGTGGAGATCAAGTCCGGCTACGGCCTGGACCTGGCCAATGAACGCAAGATTTTGCGGGTGATCCGGCGCCTGGGCACAGAGCTTCCTGTCAGTGTGCGCAGTACATGCCTGGCGGCCCACGCGTTGCCGCCGGAATATGCCGACCGTGCCGATGACTACATCGAGCACATCTGCCAGGAAATGCTTCCGGCCCTGGCGGCTGAAGGGCTGGTGGATGCGGTGGACGCTTTCTGTGAATACCTGGCGTTTACGCCTGCGCAGGTGGAGCGTGTGTTTATCGTCGCACAGCAACTCGGCCTGCCGGTGAAACTGCATGCCGAGCAGCTGTCGTCGCTGCATGGCTCCAGCCTGGCGGCGCGGTATCAGGCGTTGTCGGCGGACCATCTGGAGTTCATGACCGAAGACGATGCTATCGCCATGGCTGCCTCGGGCACCGTCGCGGTGCTGTTGCCGGGAGCGTTCTACTTCCTGCGGGAAACCCAGTTGCCGCCGATGGAAGCCTTGCGCAAGCACGGGGTGAAAATCGCCATCGCCAGCGACCTCAACCCTGGCACCTCGCCAGCGTTGTCCGTGCGGTTGATGTTGAACATGGCCTGCACCCTGTTCCGCATGACCCCGGAAGAAGCCCTGGCTGGCGCCACGCAACATGCAGCCACTGCGCTAGGCATGGGCCAGACCCATGGGTCGCTGGAAGTGGGCAAGGTCGCGGACTTTGTCGCCTGGCAGATCGATCGTCCCGCCGACCTGGCCTACTGGCTGGGGGGCGAGTTGGATAAACGCGTCGTGCGCCACGGCGTCGACGTCACTGTGTAAGGAGTAGCTCTGTGGATAAGGTTCTGAACTTTAAACGAGGCCGTGTGCCGCTGCTGATCAGCATGCCCCACGCCGGCCTGCGCCTGACGCCTGCCGTTGAGGCGGGTTTGATTCCCGAGGCGCAGAGCCTGCCGGACACTGACTGGCATATCCCCACGTTGTACGACTTTGCCGAGGAACTGGGCGCCAGCACCCTGGCCGCCGAGTACTCGCGGTTTGTCATCGACCTGAACCGGCCGTCCGACGACCAGCCGCTGTACGTCGGCGCCACCACCGGCCTGTACCCGTCCACGCTGTTCGACGGCGTACCGCTGTTTCGCGAGGGATTGGAGCCATCCAAGGAAGAGCGGGCAACTTACCTTGAGCAGGTCTGGGAGCCCTACCACCGTACTCTGCAAAACGAGCTGGCCCGGCTCAAGGCCGAGTTCGGCTACGCATTGTTGTTTGATGCCCATTCGATCCGCTCGGTGATCGCGCACCTGTTCGACGGAAAATTGCCGGACTTCAACCTCGGCACCTTCAATGGTGCCGCCTGCGACCCGCAACTGGCCAGCCAGCTGGAAGCCATCTGCGCCGCTCACCCGCAATACACCCATGTGTTGAACGGGCGCTTCAAGGGCGGCCATATCACCCGGCATTACGGCAACCCGGCGCAAAATATCCACGCGGTGCAGTTGGAGCTGGGGCAGTGCACTTATATGGAAGAGTTTGAACCGTTCCGTTATCGGACGGATTTAGCCGAACCGACGCAAGTAGTGTTGAAGCAGTTGCTGGAAGGGTTTCTGGCCTGGGGGCAGCAGCACTACCGGTGATAGGTATCTGGGTTTTGAAACCGCTGAAGGTCCTGCGGCCCTTATCGCAGCCTCGTACCTCGACAGCGGCTACAGAAGCCCGTCGATCACCGATCACCTGTAGCCGCTGGCGCAGCCTGCGATCGGCTGCGCAGCAGTCGCCTGGGTTTTGAAATTGCCGAAGGTCCTTCGGCCCTTATCGCAGCCTCGTACCTCGACAGCGGCTACAGAAGCCCGTCGATCACCGATCACCTGTAGCCGCTGGCGCAGACTGCGATCGGCTGCGCAGCAGTCGCCTGGGTTTTGAAATTGCCGAAGGTCCTTCGGCCCTTATCGCAGCCTCGTACCTCGACAGCGGCTACAGAAGCCCGTCGATCACCGATCCCCTGTAGCCGCTGGCGCAGCCTGCGATCGGCTGCGCAGCAGTCGTTTGGGCCTTGAGATTGTTGAAGGTCCTGCGGCCCTTATCGCAGCCTCGTA
>NZ_WLYI01000028.1 GCF_009707515.1 Pseudomonas karstica
ACCAAAAGCTGAAATCGCAGATCCGGCGAAAACAGCAACTGTAGATAATGAGGAGCCTGAACAACCGACAAAAAGCGGCAGTCAGTACCTTTATCGCGGAGACGACAAAATCCCAACCCATGTCTTTCAATACGGATTTAAAAGCAAGGGCGACAGCAATGACTTGTATTTACACGCACTAGATAGCAACGATCCTCCTAGTAACTTCATAAGTACATCTCCACTCAAACATGTCGGGATCAATTTCGCCACTCAGTATGAAACCAGAAAAGGATTCCTCTATACGCTGAGTAAAATACCTGGCCGAGATGTAAACAAGGAGTTGGGAAAGCTTGCTCCTTTTGACACCGAGGCAGAAATTGCAATACAGAGTAAAATCAATACGGAAGACATATTGGGGGCGACGCCAATGAAGCGCGACGGAAGCTATGTAGGCTACTCAATCCCAAATCCAAACAGGAAAATCAAATGAAAACCAGGCAAGTGAAAGCAATAATAAACAACACCGTAAAATACGTCACCTTTAAATATGACTCAGCCCATTTAAGGCTAAGCTTCTCCGAAGCAGAAAAATTTGAAAAGGTATATACCGGAGAAGACATCTATATTTGCCTAGCAAAAGTTAGAACAGAGTTTCCTCATATACAGTTTTTGTGCAAAGGTGCAAAAATAAACGTCAGACCTTCAAGCATGGCCTCACAAATGAGCGCAGGATTGGTTGCCTATGAGCTAACTCTAGGAAAGCGCACTACACAAGAAGATCTGGTTCACATATTCGACTATGAAGAACACAACTTAACAAACGACCCACAAGAACAGCAAAAATTCTACAAAGAGTGGATCACATCAATAGGTGCCGATCGGCCCTCACCCTCAAACTTGAGCAAAGGCGACGATTAATGAGATGTATATGAAAACAAAAACGCCCCGAACCAGTCGGGGCGTTTGTCATTCAGCGTGCAGTCGTCAGTCAGCCAACCGCCACGTCGTCCCGCCCTTCCCGTCTTCCAATACCACGCCCATGGCGGTGAGTTGGTCGCGGATTCGATCGGACTCTGCCCAATTTTTGTTGGCGCGAGCAGTCAAACGCGCCTGAATCAGTGCATCAACCTCAGTTGCATCAACGCGCCCTTCGGCGCCGGCTTGCAGGAAGTCATCAGCTTCCATTTGCAGCACGCCCAAGACGCTCGCCAGCTCCTTGAGACGAGCAGCCAAACCAGCCGCCGCGTCCAGGTCGCTCTCGCGCAACCGGTTGATCTCACGCACCATCTCAAACAGCACCGCGCATGCTTCCGGGGTGCCGAAGTCGTCGTTCATCACTTGGGTAAAGCGCTCAACAAACGCTTCGCCGCCAGCGGGAGCTACAACAGGCAAGCCTTTCAACGCATGGTAGAACCGCTCAAGCGCGCCCTTGGCGTCCTTGAGGTTGTCTTCCGAATAGTTGATCGCGCTGCGGTAGTGGCTCGACACCAGCAGGTAACGCACGACTTCCGGGTGGTACTTTTCCAGCACGTCGCGGATGGTGAAGAAGTTGTTCAAGGACTTGGACATCTTCTCGCCATTGATGCGGATCATGCCGCAGTGCATCCAGGCGTTGGCGTAGGTCTTGCCGGTGGCGGCTTCGCTTTGGGCGATTTCGTTTTCGTGGTGGGGGAACTCAAGGTCGCTGCCACCGCCATGAATGTCGAAGGTCTCGCCCAGGCAGCAGGTAGACATCACCGAGCATTCGATGTGCCAACCCGGACGCCCAGCGCCCCATGGCGATTCCCAGCTCGGCTCACCGGGCTTGGTGGCTTTCCACAGCACGAAATCCAGCGGGTCTTGCTTGGCTTCGTCGACTTCGATGCGCGCGCCGATGCGCAGGTCTTCGATTTTCTTGCGCGACAGCTTGCCGTAGCCCATGAACTTGGCGACACGGTAGTACACGTCGCCATTGCCCGGGGCGTAGGCGTAACCCTTGTCGATCAGGGTCTGGATCATCGCGTGCATGCCAGGGATATGGTCCGTGGCACGCGGTTCCATGTCCGGCTTGAGGATGTTGAGGCGAGCCTCGTCCTCGTGCATGGCGGCGATCATGCGTTCGGTCAGCGCGTCGAATGACTCGCCATTTTCGTTGGAGCGGTTGATGATCTTGTCGTCGATGTCGGTGATGTTGCGCACATACGTCAAATCGTAGCCGCTGAAACGCAACCAGCGGGTCACCAGGTCAAAGGCAACCATGCTGCGGCCGTGGCCGATGTGGCAGTAGTCGTACACGGTCATGCCGCACACGTACATGCGCACCTTGTTGCCATCCAGAGGCTTGAAGACTTCTTTGCTCTTGCTGAGCGTGTTGTAGATCGTTAGCACGACGTTTCCTTCTCTCTATGCAAAGCCACTCACGGCTGCATCACTGGCCCCACGAATCACGCAAGGTCACGGTACGGTTGAATACCGGATGACCAGGTTTGGAGTCCTTGATATCCGCGCAGAAGTAGCCTTCGCGCTCGAACTGGAAACGGTCTTCCGGCTGTGCATTGCCAAGGGATGGCTCAGCACGACAACCCGTGAGTACTTGCAGGGAGCCTGGGTTGATGTTGTCGAGGAAACTGGCGCTGTCTTCGGCCTTTTCTGGATTGGCCGAGCGGAACAGACGATCGTACAACCGCACTTCGCACTCGACGCTGGCCGCAGCCGGCACCCAGTGCACCACGCCCTTGACCTTGCGGCCTTCAGGGTTCTTGCCCAGTGTTTCAGGGTCATATGAGCAACGCAGTTCGACGATGTTGCCATCGGCGTCCTTGATCGCTTCGTCGGCGCGGATCACGTAGCTGCCGCGCAGGCGCACTTCGCCGGCTGGCTCCATGCGCTTGTAGCCTTTTGGCGGCTCTTCCATGAAGTCTTCACGGTCGATATAGATTTCACGGGCAAACGGCAATACGCGAACACCCATGTCTTCTTTCGGGTGACGGGGCAGTTCGAGGTTCTCGACCTGGCCTTCCGGGTAGTTGGTGATCACGACTTTCAGCGGACGCAGTACGCACATGGCACGCGGGGCGCTGTGGTCGAGGTCGTCACGGATGCTGAACTCGAGCATGCCGAAGTCCACCACGCCGTCGGAACGGTTGGTGCCAACCATGTCGCAGAAGTTACGGATGGATTTAGGGGTGTAGCCACGACGGCGGAAGCCCGAAAGCGTCGACATGCGTGGGTCGTCCCAGCCGTGAACGTGCTTCTCGTCCACCAGTTGCTTGAGCTTGCGCTTGCTGGTGATGGTGTAGTTCAGGTTCAGACGGCTGAACTCGTACTGACGCGGGTGCGCGGGTACCGGCAGGCTGTCGAGGAACCATTCATACAGCGGACGGTGGCTTTCGAACTCCAGGGTGCAGATGGAGTGGGTGATGCCTTCGATGGCGTCCGACTGACCGTGGGTGAAGTCGTAGTTGGGGTAGATGCACCACTTGTCACCGGTCTGGTGGTGATGGGCATGACGGATGCGATACATGATCGGGTCGCGCAGGTTCATGTTCGGCGAAGCCATGTCGATCTTGGCCCGCAGTACGCGCTCGCCGTCCTTGAATTCGCCGGCTTTCATGCGGGCGAACCAGTCCAGGTTCTCTTCCACGGAGCGATCACGGAACGGGCTGTTCTTGCCAGGCTCAGTCAGGCTGCCACGGTATTCCTTGGCTTGCTCGGGGGTCAGGTCGTCGACGTAGGCCTTGCCGGCCTTGATCAGCTCGACGGCCCAGTCGAACAACTGGTCGAAGTACTTCGAGGCATAGCGCACTTCACCGGACCACTCGAAGCCCAGCCACTTGATGTCGCTTTCGATAGCATCGATGTATTCCTGGTCTTCCTTGGCCGGGTTGGTGTCGTCGAAACGCAGGTGCGTGACGCCACCGAACTCCTGGGCCAGGCCGAAGTTCACACAGATCGACTTGGCGTGACCGATGTGCAGGTAGCCGTTGGGCTCTGGCGGGAAGCGGGTGACGATCTGCGTGTGCTTGCCCGAATCCAGGTCCGCCTGGATGATCGGGCGCAGGAAATTGACCGGGACGGCAGGTCCGGCCTTGGAATTCGAGGTAGGGTCGACAGTGGGCTTGCTCATAGGATCCTTGAACAGACGAAGTGCTTGGCCAGAAGCTGGCCGATAAAACAAAAGGGGCTATTAAATCAGTGCTGCATCATAGCCGAAGCTGTCAAGCACCTGACAGGCCATAGCCAAAAACTGCTGCTTTTATTGCCTGGGCGGTAAAAAACCACCTCGAAATTCCCGCAGCTCACGTTAAACTGCGCCCCTTGGCCGCAGTTTAGCCAAACAGGTAAGGCGCAAAGGCGCCCGAACCCACGAATTCCCTGAAAAGAGTAGTGAACATGACTCAAGTCAAACTGACCACCAACCACGGCGAGATCGTCATCGAACTGAACGCCGAGAAAGCGCCGATCACCGTCGCCAACTTCATCGAGTACGTGAACGCTGGCCACTACGAAAACACCGTTTTCCACCGTGTGATCGGCAACTTCATGGTCCAGGGCGGTGGTTTCGAGCCAGGCATGAAAGAAAAGAAAGACAAGCGTCCAAGCATCCAGAACGAAGCGGACAACGGCCTTTCCAACGACAAGTACACCGTCGCCATGGCCCGTACCATGGAACCGCATTCGGCCTCCGCGCAGTTCTTCATCAACGTCGCCGACAACGCCTTCCTCAACCACAGCGGCAAGAACGTTCAGGGTTGGGGCTACGCGGTGTTCGGTAAAGTGACCGCCGGCACTGACATTGTCGACAAAATCAAAGGTGTGCAAACCACCAGCAAGGCTGGCCACCAGGACGTACCGGTAGACGACGTGATCGTCGAGAAAGCCGAGATCGTTGGGTGATATTGCTGATTTCAGATTTGCATCTGGAAGAGGAGCGCCCGGACATTACCCGGGCGTTCCTGGGCCTGCTGAACGGCCGCGCCCGTTCGGCCCAGGCGTTGTACATTCTGGGGGACTTCTTTGAAGCCTGGATTGGCGACGATGGGATGACGCCCTTCCAGCGTTCCATTTGCGAAGCTCTACGGGAGCTGAGTGATAGCGGCACACAGATTTTTATCATGCACGGCAACCGGGATTTCCTGATTGGCAAGGCGTTCTGCAAAGCCGCAGGCGCAACCTTGCTGAAGGACCCGAGTGTCGTGCAGTTTTATGACGAGCCGGTGCTGTTGATGCACGGCGACAGCCTTTGCACTCGCGACGTTGGCTATATGAAGCTGCGGCGCATCCTGCGTAACCCTATCACCTTGTTCATTCTGCGGCACTTGCCATTGCGCACGCGGCACAAGCTGGCGCGTAAGCTGCGCAGCGAAAGCCGTGCGCAGACACGGATGAAGACCAACGATATTGTTGATGTCACACCCGAGGAAGTGCCGCGGGTGATGCAGGAGTTTGGCGTGCGTACGTTGGTGCATGGGCATACCCATCGGCCGGCGATTCACAAGCTGCAGATTGGCGAGCAAGCGGCCAAGCGAATTGTGCTGGGGGATTGGGACAAGCAAGGTTGGGCGTTGCAGGTGGATGAGCAAGGTTTTCAGCTGGCAGCGTTTGATTTCGTCAATCCGCAATTGGCATTGCCTGGCGCCTGACACTACCCTCTGTAGGAGCCAGGGAGAGGCCTAGTTCCTACAGTGGTGGGCAATACTGTATCAATGCCCGCTCGCAGCCGGCCCCGCCTTAGCGGTAAACGGCGGTTTCGCCAGCCACACCAGCAGAATCAACCCCATGAACATCCACCCCAGCAACGTGAAGTAATCCACGGTGGACATCATGTACGCCTGGCTGGTGAGAATCTGCTCCAGTTGCGCGTAGGCCTTATGGCCGGCCCCACCCAACGCATTCAGCGCATCCCGGGTGGCTGAATCATAGGTACTCATGCTCTCACTCATATACGCATGATGCTGATCCGCCCGGCGAATCCAGATCCAGGTGGTCAACGAAGCCGCAAAGCTGCCGCCCAAGGTCCGCAGGAAGGTCGCCAGGCCTGCGCCGTCGGCGATCTGATGCGGCGGCAGGTCAGACATCAGGATGCTCAGGGTCGGCATGAAGAACAGCGCCACGCCGATGCCCATGAACAATTGCACCAGCGCAATGTGCTGAAAGTCCACCTCATTGGTAAAACCGGCGCGCATGAAACAGCTCAAGCCAATCGCCAGGAAGGCCAGACCCGCCAACAAACGCAGGTCGAACTTGTGGGCGTACTTGCCGACAAAGGGCGACATCAGTACCGGCAGAATCCCGATAGGGGCCACCGCAAGCCCTGCCCAGGTGGCGGTGTAGCCCATCTGGGTCTGCAGCCATTGCGGCAGGATCAGATTGATCCCGAAAAAACCGGCATAGCCAAATACCAACACAATGGTGCCGATACGGAAGTTGCGATGGGCAAACAGCCGCAGGTTGACCACCGGGTGTTTGTCAGTCATTTCCCAGATCACGAACACCGCCAGGGCGATCACCGAAATCAGGGCGCCGATGATGATGAAGTTCGACTCGAACCAATCCAGGTCATTGCCCTTGTCGAGGATAATCTGCAAGGCGCCCACGCCGACGATCAGGCTCAACAGGCCGACGTAATCCATAGGTTGGTGACTGGTAACCACTGGCCGTTTTTTCAGTTGCGAGCGCACCACCATCACCGCAAAGACGCCGATGGGCACATTGATGAAGAATATCCACGGCCAACTGTAGCTGTCAGTGATCCAGCCGCCGAGAATCGGCCCGGCAATCGGCGCCACCACCGTGACCATCGCCAGCAACGCCAGGGCCATGCCCCGTTTCGCCGGCGGATAAACAGCAATCAGCAATGTTTGCGACATCGGGTACAACGGGCCGGCCACCAGGCCTTGCAGCACTCGAAAGCCGATCAGTTCGGGCATCGAGGTGGAGATACCGCAGAGAAACGAGGCCAGCACAAACAGGACAGTGGCCCATAGAAACAGCTTCACCTCACCAAAACGACGGCTCAGCCAACCCGTGAGTGGCAAGGCAATGGCGTTACTCACCGCAAACGAGGTAATGACCCAGGTGCCCTGCTCCGAACTCACGCCGAGGTTGCCGGAGATGGTCGGCAACGCCACGTTGGCGATGGTGGTGTCGAGCACCTGCATGAACGTCGCCAAAGACAGACCGATGGTTGCCATCAGCAGGCTAGGCGGTGTGAAGGAGGCCTGGTTGCTCATCAGCGTTGCGCAGCCTTGGGTGCCGCCAGGCTGTTGTCATGGATCAGTTGGTCGATCATGGCGTCCGCCTCGACCAGTTGGCGGTCGTAGACATTGGTGGTGAACGAAGCCTTTTGCGGAGCCTGCTGGGCCAGTACCGGGCCGCTTTGGTCGCGCAGATCGACATTGACCAGGGTGGACAAGCCCACCCGCAGCGGATGCTCGGCCAACTGATCGGCATTGATATGAATGCGCACCGGCACCCGTTGTACGATCTTGATCCAGTTACCGGTGGCGTTCTGTGCCGGCAGCAAGGCAAAAGCACTGCCGGTCCCGGCACCGAGGCTGTCGATGGTACCGTTGAACTTCACGTCGCTGCCATAAATGTCAGACTCGATCTCCACCGCCTGGCCAATACGCATCTGGCGCAGCTGGGTTTCCTTGAAGTTGGCGTCGATCCACAGTTGGTTCAACGGAATCACGGCCATCAGCGCAGTGCCCGGCTGGACGCGCTGCCCCAACTGCACGGTGCGCTTGGCCACATAACCGGTGACTGGCGCGATCAGGGTGCTGCGCGCGTTGGCCAAGTACGCCTGACGCAACTGCGCGGCGGCGGCCTGCACGTCCGGATGGGACGAAATCACCGTGTCATCCACCAAGGCATTGGTGGTCTTGAGTTGCTGTTCGAGGTTCGCCAGGGCGTTCTTCGCCGAGGTCAGGCTGTCGCGAGCGTGGGATAGCTCTTCCAGAGAAATCGCCCCACCCTGGGCCAGGTTTTTCCGACGGTTGTAATTGTCCTGGGCGGTTTGCACTTCAGCTTTCTGTGCGTTGACCTGGGCTTTCATGCCGTCGACATTACTGTACAAACCACGCACCTGGCGCACAGTGCGGGCCAGGTTGGCCTGGGCACTTTGCAGGCCGACAGCGGCGTCGTTGGGGTCGAAGTTGATCAGCACCTGGCCTTCATGCACCAAGTCGCCATCGTCGGCACCGATACTCACCACGGTGCCGGTAACCAGCGGAGTGATTTCCACCACGTTGCCGTTCACATAAGCGTCGTCGGTGCTTTCGTTCCAGCGGCCATAAAGTTCGTACCAGCCCCAGACGCCCACGACGCCGAGGATGACGATCAGCGTGAGGCCC
Organism: Pseudomonas karstica; assembly: GCF_009707515.1. GTDB lineage: Bacteria > Pseudomonadota > Gammaproteobacteria > Pseudomonadales > Pseudomonadaceae > Aquipseudomonas > Aquipseudomonas karstica. The sequence continues at coordinate 8,316 of NZ_WLYI01000028.1, forward strand.
AGCAGCATGACTTTGCGTTTGCGTGGATTGCTGGTGTCGTCGGGTTGTTGGCTTGTGTTGTTTGTTTCGGCAGTGGCCATGACAAGTACCTTGAGTTATTCAGTGCGCGTGGCTGGGGTGGTCGACGCCACGTTGTCGGCGTTGAAACCGCCCCCCAGGGCCTGCATCAATTGAATCGAAAGATCGATTTGCTCGGCATTCAGGCTGGCCAGCTGGCGCTGGGCCTGCAGCAATTGCTGCTCGATGCTGAGCACGTCCAGGTAATTACCGATACCTGAGCCGTAACGCTGGACGGCGGTGGCGTAGGACTGCTGGGCAATCTCGGTGGCGTGCTGCTGAGCCTGAATCTGCCGGGCGGTATCGCGCAGTTGCGACAGTGTGTTGCCGACATCACCCAAGGCTTGCACCAGGGTTTTGTTGTACTGGGCCACGGCCAGGTCGTAGTCGGCATCCCGCGCATCAAGGTCGGCCCGCAGGCGTCCACCCTCGAAAATCGGCAGGGAAATGGTCGGCGCGATATTGAAGAAGCGACTGGCGGAACCAAACATCGCATCCCCCAGCAACGACTCGGCCCCGGCGCTCGCGCTCAGGTTGAGGTTGGGGTAGAAGTTGGCTTTGCTGGCGGCAATGTTCTTGCTGGCCGCTTCCACACGCCAACGAGCAGCGATCAGGTCAGGGCGACGGCCCAGCAACTCGGCGGGCAGCACCGACGGCACGGCAACCGCACTGGGCTTGAGCACGTTCGGCCGGGCCAGTTCATTGCCGCGATCCGGACCTTTGCCCAGTAACACCGCCAAGGCGATCCTGGCGCTCTGCAGTTTTTTCTCGGCGTCGATCAGTTGCGACTCAGAGCTGGCTTCCAGGCTTTCGGTTTGCTGGTACTGGTACTGGCTGTCGATGCCGGAACTCAGACGACGCTTGCCCAGGTCGAGCATTTGCCGGGTGCGCTTCAGATCATCATTGGCCAGGTCACGAACGATATGGGCTTGGCCCAAGTCGCTGTAGGCCTTGGCCACATCGGCGGCCAGGGTCAGGTGCGCCGCCTGCTGATCGATTTCGCCAGCACGGGCCTGGCCCAATGCAGCTTCCCAGGCAGCACGCTGGCCGCCCCAGAGATCGAAGTTGTAGTTAAAGCCGGCGCTGATGTTGCGCACGGTAGAGTAAGCATCGCCCTCGCCTCGCGGGTCCTGATCCTTGGCCAGGCGTGAACGACTCACACCGGCGCTGGCGTCCAGGGTTGGCATGCGCGCGGCATTGGCGGCGTAGGCAGCGGCCTGTGCTTGGTGGGCACGGGCGCTGGCCACTTGCATGTCGGGGCTGTCGCGCAGGGCTTCCTCGATCAGACCATCGAGTTGTGGGTCGCCGAGGCTTTTCCACCAGCCGGCTTTTGGCCAGGCGGCCGGCGACAGGGTCACACCGCTCAAGGACTTGCTGGTTTGCAGGTTGTTGGCCTCAAGGCGTTTGCCTTCGGTGTCCAGGCCTCGGTAGTTGGCGCAACCGGCCATGCTCATGGCCGCCAGCACCAGGCAAAGGGCACGCGTGTTCATTACTTACCCACCCGTTGAAGGGTGATGGCATCACCCGCAGCTATCAGAATTTTCTTGAGGATGTGTTCCAGGGTCTGCAACTCGCCCGGCTCCAGGGCACTGGCCAGTTGGTTAAGCGCCTGGGCACCGATGTGCGGCAGCATGTCCGCCAATCGCTGGCCCTCAGGCGTGAGCACCAACTGCACTTGACGCCGGTCCTGCTCGGAACGTTTGCGCGCCAACAGTTCCTTTTGCTCCAGGCGGTCGAGCATGCGGGTCATCGAACCGCTGTCCAGGGACAGGTTGCGGCACAACTCGGCCGGAGTATCGACGCCGTACTGAGCCATGATGATCAATACCTTGAACTGCGCGGCAGTGATGCCGTGGGGTTCCATGTGGGTGTCGATAATCCGGTCTTTGAGCAAGGCTGCACGACCCAGCAACAGGCCGAGGTGGCAGTTGTGGAAGTTTTCAGGGGTGAAGTGCTTCATCGAGTCCTGCCTATTGACTGCCTAGGCAGCGAATGTATGACAGGATATTACTGCCTAGGCAGTGAATGTCAACCCAATAGTTAGGTTGCTTGGTAGCGTGTCGTCGCAGAATGGGTGATATCGCGGTAGGGATGCAGTCGCTGTGTGCTTGTTCGAGATTGCGGTTTTAACCGCACTCTTGAGCAGGCACACATTTTTGATCGACGGCGGGGCTAGAAATCCCGTTTATAGAAAATATCCAACGAGCTGGCCACGCCGCTGGCCACTTCCAGGTACACCCTTTTGCTCAGTAAATACCGCAAGGCAATGGTATTGGCCGGCTCAAACACCCCCACGCCATAGCGCAAGCTGAGTTTTTCCGAGATTTTGCCGCTGGCCACCACGGCCGTGTTGTTGCCGCTGCCCTGGGTATCGAGTTCGAAATCCTGGATACCGAGGTTTTTGGCAATGTCTGAGGTCACTCCGGCACTGCCCATCAAGCCCAAGCCCAATGCCGCCTGGGCCAGCATATTGTTGTCTTCGCCGGTGGTGCTCAACGGACGCCCCAGCACCAGGTAAGACAGCGCCTGTTCCTGGCTCATGGCGGGTTCGGAAAAGATTTGTGTGGTCGGTTGTTCGGCGCTACCGCTCAAGCGAATGCCGGCGATCACATCGTCGGTCTTACGAATAGCTTCGATGTCCAGGTAAGGCTGGTCGAGGGGCCCGGCGAACAGCAGGCGTGCGCGGCGCACGTTGAGGCGCTGGCCGTAGGCGCGATAGCGGCCGTCGTTGAGCCACAGTTCGCCACGGGTGTCCATGTTGTCGCCGATATGCACACGGCCTTGCACCTTGGCGGTCAGGCCGAAGCCGGCAAAGCTCAACGTGTCTTCACCCACCACCACGTTGATATCCATGGCCATGGCCATCGGCGGTTTGCCTTCCTCGGTCTGGCTGCCGACGATCACCGTGTCATCGGAGACCTTGACCGTCGACGGTGGCAGTTCGCGCACGGTGATCTCACCGCGAGGAATGTGCACGTCGCCGGCAATCGCCAGCTTGTCGTTCTTCAGGGTGATTTTCAGGTCGGGGGCCACTTCCAGTTCCGCGTAGGGTTCAACGGTGACCGGCAGTTGCTTACCTTGCAGGCTGATATCCACCGCCAGTGCCTGGCCCCAGTTGATCTGGCCCTTCACGCTGCCCTGCCCGGCCTTGCCGCTTTTCCAGCCCCCATTGAGCTGTACGCTTTCGCCGGCGATCAAGGCCTGGACGTTCAGGTCTTCAAGGCTGATGGGTAATTCAGGCCCGGAAATCTCACCGCCTACCAGGTTCACGCTGCCGTTGACCAGGGGCGCCAGCAGGCCACCAGACAGCCGACCACTGCCATTGAGCTTGCCGTGGAGTTTCTCCACCATCGGCACAAACGGCCGGGCCACCGCCAGGTCCAGGCCGGTCAGGCTGAAGTTGCCAGTCAACGGTTTGTTCTTCGCCAACGGGTTGATCTGGGCCTGCAGCAGCAATTCCCCCAATTTGCCGCCATGGAAATTCAGCTGGGTATCGATGCGCTTGGGGTTAAGGGTGGTTTCCAGCTTGAGGGTGTCATAAGGGAAATCCAGCCATTGGTCATTGTCCTTGATCCGCAGCGTGCCACCGCTGGCATCTACTGCCACCACGCCTTTGGGGCCACTGGCCGGCAAGTCGAGCTGCACGTCGGCGTTGAGTTTGCCCTGCCAGGCGAAATCCTTGGGCAGCCACTGCGCCAGGCTATCGATGGGAAATTGCTTGAGGTGATAACGCAGCTTGGGCTCGGGCATCAGGCGCTGGTCTTCACCGCACAGACTGGCGGGGCCAGACACCCAGCAGTGGGCGGCAAACGTCAGCTTGCCATCGGCCAGGCGTTCGATTTTCGCCGGGGCTTGCAGCCTCCAGTCCTGGCCACCGGCCTGCACATCGCCGCTGGCCAGGCGCCCGCGCCAGTTGCCCTTGTCCAGGTTGCCGTCGAGAGCCAGGGCCAGCTTGACCAGTGGCCCCTTGAGATCAAGCTGGACTTTCTGCTTCTTGATATCGCCCTGGGCGCTGGCGGTCAGGGTACCAACCTGGGTTTCGCCGGCTTGAATACCAGTGCCCGTCAGGTCGATGTTGGCCCGTTGGGCGCTGTCGAGGCTGGCGCCCAGGGTCAGGTTGCGCAGACGCTTGTCTTCAAACGCCAGTTGCTGGCCCAGCAGGTTGAATTTGCCTTGGGGAGCCTGCAAGGTGCCAGCCACGTCGAGCCGACCGTTGACCTGCCCGCGCAGTTGCGGCCACAACTGGGCCAGGCGTGCCAGCTTGATATCGATCTGCCCGGCCAGGCGCTGTTGCAGGCTGCCGCTGCCATGGATGCGGTTGTCACCGAGGCGGATATCCAGGGCGCCAAGGGTCCATTGTTCGCCCCCGCCTTCGGCGCGGGCCTGCAATACCACAGGTTGGCCGCGCAACCGCCCCTTCAGATCGAGGTCGGCGTTGAGCATCAGCCGTTGGTTTTTTATCTCACCCTTGCTGCGCAATGGTCCGGCGAGCGTACCTGGCAACTGAGCGACCCAGTACGCCGGGTTGATCGCCGACAGGTCCAGCGCAGTGTCCCAGGCGATACCGTCGGCGAATTGCAGGTTCAGGTGGCCTTCGGCCTTGCCCTGGCCGGCCGCCAACTTCAGCTCGGGCAGGAACACTTGCCTGAGGTCGCCACTGAACGGGCTGCTCAGGCTGAACTGGCCGGCCGGGCCATCGAGGTCGGCCTTGAAGTTGCCGAGGTAGTTGCCGTCCTTATAGGAAACCTCACCATTGAAGGTGCGCAAGACCACTTGGGGTTCATCGATCAACGGGTAGAGGCGATGCCAGGGAAAGTCCAGCCAGTCGAGTTTCGCCTCGGCACTGAAGCCTTGCTGCCAATCCAATTGAGCGCTGAGCTTGAGGCTTTGCTGGTCACCGGCATTCAGGTCGAGCCCGGCGATTTGCGCGCCCTTGGCGTTGACCTTGCCTTGCAGCAGCAGGTCCACCGGACCTTTTTCGGCGGGCAAGACTGCCTTGCCCAGCAGTTGGTAACCATCTTTCAGGTCGCCCTTAGCCGTCAGATCAAGCTGATTGAGTTGCAGGGTATCGGGCAAATCGGCACTGGCCTTGAAACCGTCAGCGGTGATGTGCAGCTGTGCTGGCAGGTTTTCAACCAAAGGCTGCAGCTCGCCGCTGAGCGTGGCCGGCAGGTAGCCACTGCTGGTGGCATCGAGCCTGAGGGTCTTGAGCAAGTCGCCATCAACCTTGAGGGCCACGGCCCACGGCGCCCCACCGGGGGCGTAAGGCAAACTCAGGTTACCGGTGGCCGTCAGTGGCCAGTCGCCGGTGGGTTGCAGTAAACCGGACAGGTCCAGGGCCAGGCCATCCCGTTGCAGGCGCACCGAATCGATCTTCATCCCTTCGGCGGTCCAGTGGGCCGCCAATTGCAGCTCCTTGAGTGCTTCGCTGCCGTTGAACAGCAAGCGGGCGATATGCACTTCACCCAGCTCGATCGCCACCGGCAGCTTCAGCTGCGGCAAAGCGATGGGGCCGCTGCTGTCTTCAGTGCTCGGTGGAAACTGCAGGCTGACCTGCTCCACATCCAGTTGGTTGATGCACAGGGTCATGCGCATCAGGCATGCCGGTGACCAGTCGAATTTCGGCGCGTTGAGCTCGACCCGGCTGCTGTCTTGTTCCCACAGCAAGTGATCGGCGCGCCATTGCCCACCCAGGCGCCCCTGGAAATTGTCCACGGTCAAGCCCGGCACCTGACTCAATGCCCAGCGGCTGCCCGCCTGGGTGCCCAGCACTGACCACAGGGTCAACACCAGCAACGCCAGGACGGCAAGAATCGCCAGCCCCGCTATTTTCAAACCACGCGTCACAGCTCAGGCCCCATTGAAAAGTGCAAACGAATGCCGCCCGGGTCTTCCAGCGCATGCGCCAGGTCGAGACGGATCGGCCCTACCGGGGAGACCCAGCGTACGCCGACGCCGACGCCGATTTTCAGGCTAGGCAGGTCGAGGTTGTTGAAGGAGTTGCCCTGATCGATAAAGGTCGCGACCCGCCACTTTTCGGCGATGGAATATTGATACTCGGCGCTCAGGGCCACCATGTAGCGACCACCGATACGGTCACCCCGGTCGTTTTCCGGCGACAGCGTCTGGTACTCGTAACCGCGCACGCTCTGGTCGCCACCGGCAAAGAAGCGCAAGGACGGTGGGATGGATTTGTAGCCGTTGGTGGCACTGCCGCCGACCTGGGCCCGACCGAGGAAGCGGTGCTTGTCCCATACAGTGGTCAAACCCTTGATCATCGCCGTGCCATAGAGCAGGTTGGTATCGGACATCAACCCTTCCTTGGCCGCCCGGGTCTCGAATTGCAGGCGATAACCGTTGTGCGGGTCAATGCGATTGTCGCTGCGCAAGTAGGAATAGCTGACGCCAGGCATCAGCAGATTGCTCAGGCCCGAATCATTGCCCAAGCGATACTCTTCACGCTGCCATTTCAACGAGATCACCCGTGTCCAGCCACTGGGCAACTTGCTGTGCCACTCGGGCCCGATTGTCAGCAATTTACTCAGGGTGTCGGTGTTGGCTATTTCTTCATTCTGATAACCACCGGCAAAACGCAGTTTGTCGGTCAACGGCGGGTCGAGGGGAATGTCGTACCACAGCCCGACGTTCTGCCGCGGTGCCGACAGCTCTGCCTCCCAACCATAACTGTGCCCCTGGGGGTTGACCCAGTGCCGGGTCCAGTTGGCCTTGCCGCGCGGTCCGACGTCGGTGGAGTAACCCAGGCCGAACCCCATGGTCCGGGGCTTGCGGGTTTCCAGTTGCACGGCGACCGGTATCACATCATTGGCCGCCGCAGCAGGCGCGGCGTCCACTCGTACGCCCTCGAAAAAGCCGCTGCCTTGCAGGGCCTGGTTGAGTTCGGCGATCAGTTCGGAGTCGTAGGGCGCGCCGCTCTTGAACGGCACCATGCGTTGCAGCAGCTCTTCATCGAAGGGCGTATCGCCGGCAAAGCTGACCTCGCCCAAGGCATAGCGCGGACCGCTGTCGTAAATGAGTTCGATATCGGCCACGCCTGCCTGGGGGTCAACAGAGAGTTTCTGGCGGGTAAAACGACCGCTGAAAAATCCGAAGCGCGAGGCCTGGTTCTGGATCAGGCGCTTGGCATCTTCATAGTGGCCGTGGTTAAGCGCAGCGCCGGACTTGAGGTCGTCGCTGGCAGGCACACGAAAGGACTTGAGGGCGGCCGCCGGCCCCTCAACCCGAATGGTCACATTGCGCAAATGCACCGGCTCGCCGGGGTCGATCGTGAGGATCAGGCGAGGATTCTTGCCACCCTTGACGTCACTGGCAATCTGCGGCTGATAAAAACCAAGCGCCTGGGCGGCTTTGCGGGCCTGCTCCTCGGCGCCACGGCTGAAACGCAGCAGTGCTTCTTCATCACGGTCGCCAACCCCGCCGATATAGCCCTCGATGTTGGCTTTCAACGCGTCGTTTGATGGTTTGATGCGTACGTCCAATTCGCTTTGCGCCAGCGCGCCACAGCTTGTGAACAGCAGAATCAAGCCGCTGGTATATCTTCCTGGAAGCTTCATAGGCGCGGATGCTACACGAGCTTGGGAACATCATAGAACCCGGATTTGTCTGAATAATTCTGCGCTAACCCGTTGCAACATGTAACACCTGCGGATTTGGATGAAAAAACACGTGTTCAAGGATCGGCCCTACTGCGACTTCGCCAATTTCTTCATACCCCTGACGCTTGTAAAACTCCAGGTAAAGGGAGTTGCCAGTGTCCAGCACCACACCCGAAGAATGAGGGTCCTCGGCGCACCAGTTATGGACCGCTTCCAGCAATTGCTCGCCGTAGTGCTGGCCCTGGAATTGCGGATGAATCCCTAGCAGCGGGAGCATGTGCACCGCATCCGATGGCAGGCATGCCAGCACCGCCTGGTGGTATTCCAGGTAGCGCCGGGTACCGCGCACGCCGGTGCTCAGCCACATGCGCAATTGCCAGGCCCAGCTGTCGGTAATGCCCAGTCGTCGTTGTGGCGGAGCGATCAATGCGATGCCAATCAGCCGGTCATTGACCAGCAGCCCGATGGCCGGCAAGTCCTGCAAGAAGTGCTGCTTGACCAACTCGCGCACCGTGGCGCGCACCCGTTGTTCGTAACCAGGGCGCTCGGCTTCGAAGAGGTAGGCGAAGGTCGGCTCATGACGATACGCCTGGTACAACAGGGAGCGAGCTTCGCGGGAGTAGCCGCTGTCGAGCATGTGGATCTGGGTCGAGGTGTCAGGCATAACTGTTGTTCTCCCCTGGACGCGACTCAAAAGGCTGCGCTCTTATTATTACGAGCCTTTGCGGTACAACTCGTTCATTGTAGCCGCTGGCTCCCATCCGACTTGTCGGCTAGCATCGTTGTTTTGCCAGGACCGGACCGCCGACCATGAAAATCGTCTCCTTCAACATCAACGGACTGCGCGCGCGCCCTCATCAACTGGCGGCACTGATCGAGAAACATCAACCGGATGTGATTGGCCTGCAGGAAACCAAGGTTCACGACGACCAGTTTCCATTGGCCGAGGTGCAAGCCCTGGGTTATCACGTGTATTACCACGGGCAAAAAGGCCACTACGGTGTTGCTTTGCTCTCACGCCAGGAACCGCTGGCGGTGCACAAAGGTTTTGCCAGTGACGACGAAGACGCCCAGCGGCGGTTTATCTGGGGCACTTTCGCCGATACCAACGGCAACCCGATCACCATCATGAACGGCTATTTCCCACAAGGCGAAAGCCGCGACCACCCCACCAAATTTCCGGCCAAACAACGTTTCTACGAAGACCTGCAACAGTTGCTGGAGAGCCAGTTCAGCAATGACCAGGCGGTGGTGGTGATGGGCGACGTGAATATTTCCCCGCAAGACTGCGACATCGGTATCGGTGCCGACAATGCCAAGCGTTGGCTGAAGACCGGCAAGTGCAGCTTCCTCCCGGAAGAACGTGAGTGGTTGGCCCGCTTGAAGAATTGGGGCCTGGTGGACAGCTTCCGCCATTTGAACCCGGATGTGGTCGACCGCTTCAGCTGGTTCGACTATCGCAGCCGTGGTTTTGAAGATGAGCCCAAGCGTGGGCTGCGGATTGACTTGATCATGGCATCCCAAGGTTTGCTGCCTCGAGTCAAGGACGCCGGCGTGGACTATGATTTGCGCGGCCTGGAAAAGCCGTCCGATCATGCGCCGATCTGGCTTGAGTTGAGCTGATCTGCCTCGCCCCACAGAGACCACCGTCATATTTATGCAACTTGCCTGACTTAATCTTCCGGCACTTCCTTGGTTTGAGAAGGTGCCGGCATGATGCTGCGCGTTCTGTATCTGCTGGCAATTTGCTGCGTTCCCTTCCCTGCTTTTTCGACTCAACTGCCCCTTCCTGTCCACGGCCCAGCCTTGCGCATACAAGGTTCCAACACCATTGGCGCCACCCTGGGTCCAGCCCTGGTCAAGGGCCTGATGGAACAACAGGGCTTGCAGGATGTGCACAGCGCCTCATCTGGCCAGGCCAATGAACAACACGTCATGGGTAAAACCCGTCAAGGCAAGCGCGTGACTATAGAGGTCGCCGCCCACGGTTCCAGCACCGGCTTTACCGCGCTGCAAAAGGCCAACGCCGACCTTGCTGCCTCGTCCCGCCCGATCAAGGACAATGAACGGATGGCGCTGGAACCCTTGGGCGACTTGAAAAGCCCGGACGCCGAACACGTTATCGCCATTGATGGCCTGGCGATCATCCTCCACCCCCACAACCCGCTGAACGCGCTGAGCACAGAGCAACTGGCGCAGGTTTTCAGTGGTGAGGTCACCACCTGGGAAGCGCTGGGCGGTAGCGGCGGGAAGATTCATCTATATGCCAGGGATGATCAGTCCGGTACCTATGACACCTTCAAGGAGTTGGTACTCGCCCCCCGGGACACATCCCTGGACCCCAGAGCAAAACGCTTTGAGTCGAGCGAAAAGTTATCGGATGGCGTCAGCCACGATCCCCAGGGCATCGGTTTTATCGGCTTGCCATATGTACGCCAGGCCAAGGCCGTAGCGATTGTCGACGGTGACTCGCAAGCCATGCCGCCCCTCAATAGCTTGATTGCCACTGAAGACTACCCGCTGTCACGACGCCTGTACTTTTACCTGCCGCCCGTGGGCCAGAACCCATGGGCCAAGGCCCTGGTGGACTTTGCCCAAAGTGCCAAGGGGCAGGCAATCGTGGCTGCCAACGGTTTTATCGCGCAACAGGTACGGGCCATGAGGGTGGAACCGCGCGCACCGATGCCCGAGGCTTATCAAGCCATTGCCCGTGAGGCCCAACGGCTGACCGTGAATTTTCGTTTCGAGGAAGGCAGCGCCAGCCTGGACAACAAGGCGCGCCAGGACGTGATGCGGGTGGCGGCCTATCTGCGCAACCATGACAAGCTCAATAAACAAGTGACGCTGGCCGGGTTTGGCGATGCCAAGGATGATTCGCAACGCGCCACCCTGCTCTCGAAGTTGCGAGCCATGGCGGTACGTCGGGAGTTGGTCAAGCACGGCGTGGTATTACGCGATATTCGCGGGTTTGGCGATGAGATGCCGGTGGCGGCGAATACGGCGGATGAGGGCCGGATCAAGAATCGGCGGGTAGAGGTCTGGGTGTATTGACGCAGAGCCTGCAGGGCGACATTCCCACGCAAAACGTGGGAATGATCATCGACTACTGCCCGCTACGCATCATCTCCCGCGGCACATATTTGCCAATCTCGAACTTGCCAATGGCCGCCCGATGTACTTCGTCCGGGCCGTCGGCCAGGCGCAGGGTGCGTTGCATGGCGTACATATAGGCCAGCGGGAAGTCATTGGAAACCCCTGCGCCACCATGGATCTGGATCGCCCGATCGATCACCTTCAAGGCCACGTTCGGTGCCACTACCTTGATCTGGGCGATTTCGCTTTTCGCCACTTTGTTGCCGACGGTGTCCATCATGTAGGCGGCTTTCAAGGTCAGCAGACGCGCCATGTCGATCTCCATTCGCGAGTCGGCAATCTTGTCGATATTGCCCCCCAGGCGCGCCAATGGTTTGCCGAACGCGGTCCGGCTCACGGAACGTTTGCACATCAATTCCAGCGCACGCTCGGCCATACCGATGGAACGCATGCAGTGATGAATACGTCCTGGGCCAAGGCGGCCCTGGGCGATTTCAAAGCCCCTACCCTCACCCAACAGAACGTTTTCATACGGTACACGGACGTTTTCGAACAACACTTCGGCGTGGCCATGGGGCGCGTCGTCATAACCGAACACTGGCAGCGGACGGACGATCTTTACCCCAGGGGCGTCCGTCGGCACCAGGATCATCGAGTGCTGCTGGTGGCGCGGCGCATCAGGGTTGCTCAGGCCCATGAAAACCAGGATTTTGCAGCGCGGATCGCAGGCGCCGGAGGTCCACCATTTTTTACCGTTGATCACCCATTCGTCGCCATCGCGAACCGCACAAGCGGCCATGTTGGTGGCATCGGAAGAAGCCACATCCGGCTCGGTCATGGCAAACGCAGAACGAATTTCACCCCGCAGCAGCGGTGCCAGCCAGCGTTGTTTCTGTTCTTCGCTGGCGTAGCGCACCAGCACTTCCATATTACCGGTGTCCGGTGCCGAGCAATTGAACGGCTCGGGCCCCAGCAATGAGCGGCCCATGATTTCCGCGAGGGGGGCGTATTCCAGGTTAGTCAGGCCGGCCCCCAACTCCGATTCCGGCAGGAACAGGTTCCATAAGCCCTCGGCCTTGGCCTTGGCCTTAAGCTCTTCCATGATGGCCGTTGGCTGCCAGCGATCACCTTCGCTGACCTGGCGCTCGAACACCGGTTCGGCCGGGTAGACGTAAGCGTCCATGAACGCGGTGACGCGTTCACGCAGTTCCTGAACCTTGGGCGAATAGGAGAAATCCATGATCGGCTACCTTCTTTGGAGGTTGTTTAGGTCATGTGATCGATGCTAGAACAGCGCTGATAATTTACCTAACCTATTCTCGGCGTGTATTAACATTCATCACCGATATATGATCGGCGTATGAACACCAAACAATAAGAGCGCAGCGAAATGAATCTGAGCAAGGTCGACCTCAACCTTTTCATCGTCTTTGACGCGATCTACACCGAAGCCAACCTGACCCGCGCCGGGCAGATTATCGGCATTACCCAGCCGGCGGTGTCGAATGCGCTGGCACGCTTGCGGGAAACCTTCAACGACCCACTGTTCGTGCGTACCGCCCAAGGCATGGTACCGACGCCCATGGCCCAGAATATCATCGGCCCGGTGCGCAATGCGTTGTCGCTGCTGCGGGTGTCGGTGCAGGAAAGCCGCATATTCAACCCACTGCAGGCGGCCAAAACCTACCGTATCAGCATGACCGACCTGACCGAAGCGGTGATTTTACCGCCACTGTTCCAGCGCCTGCGTCGCCTGGCACCGACGGTGATTATCGAGAGCTTTCTATCTAAACGCCGGGAAACCACCAAGGACCTGGCCGCTGGCCGCCTGGATTTTGCGGTGGACGCACCGCTTAACACCGACCCGCAAGTACGTCATGTCAAGCTGATGGAGGACCGCTATGTGTGCGCCATGCGCAAGGGTCATCCGATGGCGGCCAAGGAAAAACTCAGCCTGGATGACTACCTGGCGCTGACCCATATCCATATTTCCAGCCGACGCAACGGCCTGGGCCATGTTGACCTGGCATTGGGCAAGATGGGTATCCAGCGCAAGATCGTCCTGCGTTCCCAGCATTACCTGATGGCCTCGCAAGTGTTGCAACAAACTGACATGGTAATGACAGTACCGGAGCGATTTGCCCGTCGTAATGAGTTGCATTGGTTCAACCTGCCGGTCAATGACGTTCCGTCAGTGGAAACCCACCTGTACTGGCACGAAAGCACCGACCAGGACCCGGCCAACCGATGGATGCGCGAGCAGATGATTGAGTTGTGCCAGCAAGTGACGGCCCATGAGAAGAAGCTGGATGCAGGAGCGAGCTTGCTCGCGAAGAACTGAAGGGCACCGCGTTCATGCGGGACGTCTATAGACAAACTCGCTTCTTATAGAAGGGAGACCTGCTTGACGTAAACGTCAACCAACCATTAGCTTAACGCCCAAGACATTCCTTGGGCGCCCTCATGAGCACGACCTACAGCATCTCCGACCTCGCCCGCGAGCTCGACATCACCACCCGCGCTATTCGCTTCTACGAGGAACAAGGCCTCCTGTCCCCGGAACGCCGGGGTCAGGAGCGTATCTATTCACCGCGGGACAAGGTCAGTCTCAAGTTGATCCTGCGGGGCAAGCGCATCGGTTTCTCCCTGGCCGAGTGCCGTGAACTGATCGAGCTCTACGACCCCAGCAGCGGTAATCAGAAACAGCTGCACAGCATGCTGATGAAAATCGCCGAGCGCCGCGAACAGCTGGAACAACAGCTGCTGGATATCGAACAGATGAAGCTGGAGCTCGATACCGCCGAAGAGCGTTGCACCCAGGTGTTGGAACAGACCATTCAGAGCCAGATTGGCCATTCATAGAGGTAAATGCCATGTCCGTTCCCTCTCACGTACGCTTGGTGGAGGTTGGCCCTCGCGATGGATTGCAGAACGAAGCCCAGCCCATCAGCGTGGCTGACAAGGTCAAGCTGGTAAACGCCCTCACGGCTGCAGGCCTGGGCTACATCGAGGTCGGCAGTTTTGTGTCGCCCAAATGGGTGCCACAGATGGCCGGTTCGGCCGAGGTTTTTGCGAAAATCCAGCGCAAGCCGGGCGTGACCTATGGTGCACTGGCGCCAAACCTTCGCGGCTTTGAAGATGCGTTGGCGGCGGGGGTCAAGGAAGTAGCGGTGTTTGCGGCGGCTTCCGAAGCGTTTTCCCAGCGCAATATCAACTGCTCCATCAGCCAGAGCCTGGAGCGATTTGCGCCGATCATGGCGGCAGCCAAACAGCATGACGTCAGCGTACGCGGGTATGTGTCGTGCGTGCTGGGCTGCCCATACGAAGGCCAGGTCGCCCCGCAACAAGTTGCGGCGGTGGCCCGCGAGCTGTTTGCCATGGGCTGCTACGAAGTCTCCCTGGGTGACACCATTGGCACCGGTACGGCAGGCACCACACGACGGATGTTCGAGGTGGTGGGTGCCCATGTGCCACGGGAAAACCTGGCGGGGCACTTCCATGACACTTATGGGCAGGCCATCGCCAACATCTACGCCAGCCTTCTGGAGGGCATCCAGGTGTTTGACAGTTCTATCGCCGGCCTCGGTGGCTGCCCGTATGCCAAGGGTGCCAGCGGTAACGTGGCCACCGAGGACGTGCTGTACCTGCTCAATGGCCTGGGTATCCACACCGGGATCGATATGGAGTCGCTGATCCTGGCGGGCCAGCAGATTTGTTCAGTACTTGGCCGCCCCACGGGCTCGCGAGTGGCCAAGGCCCGCAGTCTGGGTGAGTAGCGTTGCCGGGGGGATGTGTTACCGCACGCATACACATCGAGTAACACGGGAACATATTCATTGGCTTTGACGCGGTGTCAATTTCCCACAAAACCATAAGTAATTGTTTTTAAAGAAATTTAAAAAGTTGGCACGGCTTCTGCTATCTCTATGGCATAACAAGAATAAAAAGCACCAAACCTAATAAAAATAAGACGTAACGACTCTGGCATAACAAAAACAACACGGCAGAGACGCAGCTAACAGATTTTTTTGGAGAAGATGTGCTTCGCAGGGTACGGCAGATGCCGCCACTCGCAACCGGGCAGAGAATAATAAAACTACCCCAAGGTAGCTACCCACTGGTTGGATCGCATACGAAGAAGCAGGTCAGCGTTCAAAAAAATACGTTTGCTCTTGACCCCGGATGGGGGTCGCCAAAAATAGCGGTAAAGGGCCACGGTTGCTAAAAACAACAATAGACCGCCCCTCAATAATAAAAAAAGAGCACGTGACAACAAATTAAAGGGGACCTTCGGGTCCCCTTTGTTGCTTTCTGGATAAAGGTATTCCTGAGGCCATCATCGGGCTGATGCCGAAGCGATCAAGCCCACCCCATATTCGATTTACGCCGCTCTCAATCCTGCGCACGCAGTTGCTCTATCATCATCTCGCGCATCCGAAATTTCTGGATCTTGCCTGTCACCGTCATCGGAAACTCGTCCACGAACTTGAAGTACTTGGGCGTCTTGAAGTGGGCAATCCGCCCCTTGCACCAGGTTTGCAGCTCCAACTCATTGGCAACATGGCCGGGGTGGAACTTGATCCAGGCGACAATTTCTTCTCCGTAGCACGCGTCCGGGATGCCGATGATCTGCACATCCGCCACCGCCGGATGGGTGAAGAAAAACTCTTCAAGCTCCCGCGGATACACGTTCTCGCCGCCACGAATGATCATGTCCTTGTTGCGCCCGGCGATGCATACATAGCCCTGCTCGTCCATGGTCGCCAGGTCGCCGGTGTGCATCCAGCCAGCGTCGTCGATGGCTTCGCGGGTCCCGGTGGGGTTGTTCCAGTAACCGAGCATCACACTGTAACCGCGGGTACACAGTTCACCGGTCTGGCCGCGGGGAACAGTGTTACCGGCCTCGTCGATAATCTTGCTTTCCAGGTGTGGCTGGGTACGCCCAACGGTGGTGACGCGTACTTCCAGGCCGTCATCCGGTCCGGTCTGTAGCGATACGGGGCTGGTTTCGGTCATGCCATAGGCAATCTGCACTTCGCTCATGTGCATCTCGCTGATCACCCGGCGCATCACCTCGATGGGGCAGGTAGAACCGGCCATGATCCCGGTGCGCAGGTACGACAGGTCGAATTCGGTACGGCGCGGATGATCAAGCATGGCGATAAACATGGTGGGCACGCCGTACAAGCCGGTGGCCTGTTCTTCGGCGACAGCCATCAGGGTCAGCAATGGGTCAAACCCATCGTTGGGGTAAATCATCGTGGTGCCGTGGGTGATGCAGCCCAGGTTACCCATGACCATGCCGAAGCAGTGATAAAGCGGCACCGGGATTACCAGGCGATCTTGCGCCGTGAGACCCAGGCTTTCGCCGACCATGTAGCCGTTATTGAGAATGTTGTGATGACTGAGGGTCGCTCCCTTGGGAAAGCCGGTAGTGCCGGAGGTGTACTGGATGTTAACGGCCTGATCGAAGTGCAGGCTGGCCTGGCGAGCATGCAACTGCTCTGGCGGGACGCCTGCGCCGATGACCGACAACTGCGACCAGGGCAGGAATCCCGAGGGCGGTCGCGGATCAAGGCTGATCACCCCACGCAGTTCAGGCAACAGTTCGCACTGCAACTGGCCACTGGACTGCTGCGCCAGTTCCGGCAGTAACTCTTGCAACATGGCGTGGTAATCGGAGGACTTGAACGAGCCGGCACAGATCAGCCATTGGCAACCGGCCTGCTTGAGCACGTACTCCAACTCGCTGCTGCGGTAGGCCGGGTTGATGTTGACCAGAATCACTCCCAGCTTGGCGCTGGCCACCTGGCTGATGCACCACTGGGCACCGTTGGGGGCCCAGATGCCGAGCCGATCACCTGTCTGCAAGCCCAGCGCCAACAGGGCGCGGGCATGCAGGTCGACAGCGTCGGCCAGTTGCCGCCAGGTGTAGCGCAGGTGTTGGTGTCGAACCACCAGCGCTTCGCCATCGGGATACTCTGCCACGGTGCGATCGAACGCCTGGCCGATGGTTTCAGCCAGTAAGGCCTTGCTCTGGGAGCCACGGCTGTAGCTCTGATCCGGTTGTTCCATAACGGCCCCTATTGTCTTTTTTGTAGGTGGACGATGCTCTATACCGAGCGAGCTTGACGTTAACGTAAACTACGATTGACAGCCATGCAATGCAAGCTTACGTTAACGTAAAGGTGAGCGCCCTCCTCCGCGCAATCAGCCCACACAACAACAAAGCTTAGAAGGTGCCCGTCCATGAGCTATCCCTCCCTGAACTTCGCCCTCGGTGAAACCATCGACATACTGCGCGACCAGGTACAGTCCTTCGTCGCCAAGGAGCTTGCGCCCCGGGCTGCGCAGATCGACATCGACAACCTGTTCCCCGCCGACATGTGGCGCAAGTTCGGTGACATGGGGCTGCTGGGCATCACCGTCGCGGAAGAGTACGGTGGCGCCGGCCTGGGTTACCTGGCCCATGTGGTAGCCATGGAAGAAATCAGCCGTGGCTCGGCGTCGGTCGCGTTGTCCTACGGCGCCCACTCCAACCTGTGCGTCAACCAGATCAACCGCAACGGTAACCACGAGCAGAAACTCAAGTACCTGCCCAAGTTGATCAGCGGCGAGCACATCGGCGCCCTGGCCATGAGCGAGCCGAATGCCGGCTCCGACGTGGTCTCGATGAAGCTGCGCGCCGACAAGCGCGGTGACCACTACGTACTCAACGGCAGCAAGACCTGGATCACCAACGGTCCCGACGCCAACACCTACGTGATCTACGCCAAGACCGACCTGGAAAAGGGCCCGCACGGTATCACCGCCTTTATCGTCGAGCGGGACTGGAAAGGCTTCAGTCGCAGCAACAAGTTCGACAAGCTGGGCATGCGCGGCTCCAACACCTGCGAGCTGTTTTTCGACGACGTTGAAGTGCCCGAAGAAAATATCCTCGGCGCACTCAATGGCGGTGTGAAAGTGCTGATGAGCGGCCTGGACTACGAACGCGTGGTGCTGTCTGGCGGCCCTACCGGGATCATGCAGGCCTGTATGGACCTGATCGTTCCGTACATCCACGACCGCAAGCAGTTCGGCCAAAGCATCGGCGAGTTCCAACTGATCCAGGGCAAGGTCGCCGACATGTACACCCAACTCAACGCCAGCCGGGCCTACCTTTATGCCGTCGCCCAAGCCTGTGAGCGCGGTGAAACCACCCGCAAGGACGCTGCCGGGGTGATCCTCTACAGCGCCGAACACGCTACACAGATGGCCCTGGATGCGATCCAGATTCTTGGCGGCAACGGCTATATCAACGAATTCCCCGCCGGTCGCCTGCTGCGTGACGCCAAGCTGTATGAAATCGGCGCCGGTACCAGCGAGATTCGGCGCATGTTGATTGGTCGCGAACTGTTTAACGAAACGAAATGAATTTCGGCAGTTGCAAGCAACAAGCGCCAAGAACACCACGCTCATACTTGCAGCTTGCAGCGCTTACGGAGTAAGCCATGATTTTGCATACCCAACTCAACCA
The DNA here is from genome assembly GCF_009707515.1 of Pseudomonas karstica. Taxonomy (GTDB): domain Bacteria; phylum Pseudomonadota; class Gammaproteobacteria; order Pseudomonadales; family Pseudomonadaceae; genus Aquipseudomonas; species Aquipseudomonas karstica. The sequence goes on from NZ_WLYI01000028.1 coordinate 26,595, forward strand.
GCGCTCGGCGGAGTTCGCCGCCAACAGCGCGGTGATGCTCAAGCAGGTCGATGCCCTGCACACCCTGCTCGCCCACGTGCAGCAAGGCGGTGGTGCCAAGGCTCAGGAACGCCATACGTCCCGAGGCAAATTGTTGCCCAGGGAGCGGATCAATCGCCTGCTTGATCCTGGTTCGCCGTTTCTGGAACTCAGCCAACTGGCCGCCTATCAAGTGTATGGCGAAGAGGTGCCAGCCGCTGGCGTGATTGCCGGGATCGGTCGGGTCGAAGGCGTCGAGTGCATGATTGTCGCCAACGATGCCACCGTGAAAGGCGGCTCCTACTACCCACTGACGGTGAAAAAACATCTACGGGCGCAAACCATCGCCGAACAGAATCGCCTGCCATGCATTTATCTGGTGGACTCAGGCGGTGCCAACCTGCCACGCCAGGATGAAGTGTTCCCCGACCGCGAGCACTTCGGACGAATCTTCTTCAACCAGGCCAACATGAGCGCCCAGGGCATCCCGCAGATTGCGGTGGTGATGGGTTCCTGCACCGCAGGTGGTGCTTATGTACCAGCCATGGCGGACGAAGCGATCATGGTCCGCCAACAGGCGACGATCTTTCTCGCAGGGCCGCCGCTGGTAAAGGCGGCTACCGGTGAAGTGGTGAGCGCCGAAGACCTCGGCGGTGCCGATGTGCACTGCAAGATTTCCGGCGTGGCCGACCACTATGCCGACAGTGATGAACATGCCTTGGCATTGGCCCGGCGCAGCATCGCCAACCTCAACTGGCGCAAGCAGGGCCAGTTGCAGCAGCGCACTCCGGTGGCACCGCTGTATACCAGCGACGAGTTGTATGGGGTCATTCCAGCAGACGCCAAGCAACCGTTCGATGTGCGGGAAGTCATTGCCCGGTTGGTGGACGGTTCGGTATTCGATGAGTTCAAGGCGCTGTTTGGTACCACCCTGGTGTGCGGTTTTGCTCATCTGCATGGCTACCCGATTGCGATCCTGGCCAACAACGGCATCCTCTTCGCCGAGGCCGCGCAAAAAGGTGCGCACTTTATCGAACTGGCCTGTCAGCGCGGGATTCCCCTGCTGTTCCTGCAGAACATCACCGGGTTCATGGTCGGCCAGAAATACGAAGCCGGCGGCATCGCCAAGCACGGCGCCAAGCTGGTGACCGCGGTAGCCTGTGCCAAGGTGCCGAAGTTCACGGTGATCATCGGCGGCAGCTTCGGTGCCGGTAACTACGGGATGTGCGGTCGCGCCTATGACCCGCGTTTTTTGTGGATGTGGCCCAACGCGCGCATTGGCGTCATGGGCGCCGAACAAGCCGCCGGCGTGCTGGTGCAGGTCAAGCGAGAACAGGCCGAACGTGCCGGCCAGGCATTCAGTGCCCAAGAAGAAGCGGCCATCAAGCAGCCGATCCTCGACCAATACGAAACCCAGGGCCACCCTTACTATTCCAGCGCCCGCCTGTGGGACGATGGCGTCATCGATCCGTTGCAGACCCGTGACGTGCTGGGCCTGGCCTTGTCCGCCTCTTTGAATGCCCCCATTGAGCCGAGCCGCTTCGGCGTGTTCCGCATGTGACCGCAGGAGCCTCGTACATGAGCGATTTCAACACCCTCGAACTGGTCATCGACCCCCGTGGTTTTGCCACTGTGTGGCTGAGCCGCGAAGAAAAGAACAACGCCTTCAACGCCGAAATGATCCGCGAACTGATCATCGCCCTGGATCAGGTCCAGGGCGACCCAACCCTGCGCTTCCTGGTGTTGCGCGGGCGTGGCAAGCACTTCAGCGCCGGCGCCGACCTGGCCTGGATGCAGCAATCGGCCGAACTGGACTATCACACCAACCTGGATGACGCCCGGGAGCTGGCCGAGTTGATGTACAACCTGGCCAAGCTGAAGATTCCGACCCTGGCAGTGGCCCAGGGCGCGGCCTACGGTGGCGCCCTGGGCCTGATCAGTTGCTGCGATATGGCCATTGGCGCCGATGATGCGCAGTTCTGTCTGTCGGAAGTGCGCATCGGCCTGGCACCTGCGGTGATCAGCCCGTTTGTGGTCCAGGCGATTGGCGAGCGTGCGGCCCGGCGCTATGCCCTGACGGCGGAACGTTTTGGCGGCCAGCGCGCACGGGAGATCGGACTGCTGGCAGAGAGTTATCCGGCCGGCGAACTGGAGCGCCAAGTCGAACAATGGATCGCCAACCTGCTACTCAATAGTCCGGCGGCCATGCGCGCCAGCAAGGATCTGCTGCGAGAAGTGGGTCACGGCGCCCTCACCCCGGCCCTGCGTCGTTATTGCGAAAACGCCATTGCCCGCATCCGCGTCAGTAGCGAAGGCCAGGAAGGCTTGCGGGCCTTTTTGCAGAAACGAGCGCCCAGTTGGCAGTCTCAGGAGCCGCGTTCATGAGTTCACCCGTTCTCAATACTGTATTGGTGGCCAATCGTGGCGAAATCGCCTGCCGCGTCATGCGTACCGCCAAAGCCATGGGGTTGACCACCGTCGCCGTGCACAGCGCCACGGACCGTGATGCACGCCACAGCCGCGAGGCCGATATCCGTGTCGACCTGGGCGGCAGCAAGGCCGCCGACAGCTACCTGCAAATCGACAAGTTGATTGCCGCAGCCAAGGCCAGTGGCGCCCAGGCGATTCATCCTGGCTATGGTTTTCTCTCGGAGAACGCCGGGTTTGCCCGTGCCATCGAAGCCGCAGGGCTGATTTTTCTCGGCCCTCCCGCCTCGGCCATTGATGCCATGGGCAGCAAGTCCGCCGCCAAGGCACTGATGGAAACCGCTGGCGTACCCCTGGTACCCGGTTACCACGGCGAGGCCCAGGACCTGGAGACTTTCCGCCAGGCCGCTGAACGCATTGGCTACCCGGTGCTGCTCAAGGCGACCGCCGGCGGTGGCGGCAAGGGCATGAAGGTGGTCGAGAATATCAGCCAATTGGCCGAAGCCCTCGCGTCGGCGCAACGTGAGGCACTGTCGTCTTTTGGCAATTCGCAGATGCTGGTGGAAAAGTACCTGATCAAGCCTCGCCATGTAGAAATCCAGGTATTTGCCGATCAGCACGGTCATTGCCTGTACCTGAACGAGCGCGACTGCTCGATCCAGCGTCGACACCAGAAAGTGGTCGAGGAAGCACCCGCGCCTGGCCTCAGCCCTTCGCAACGCAAGGCCATGGGGGACGCGGCCGTGCGTGCGGCACAAGCCATCGGCTACGTCGGAGCCGGAACCGTGGAGTTCCTGCTGGATGCCCGGGGTGAGTTTTTCTTCATGGAAATGAACACCCGGCTGCAGGTGGAGCACCCGGTCACCGAAGCCATCACCGGCCTGGACCTGGTGGCCTGGCAGATTCGCGTCGCCCAGGGCGAGCCGCTGCCAATGACGCAAGAGCAAGTGCCGCTACGGGGCCATGCCATTGAGGTACGGTTGTACGCCGAAGACCCGGGCAACGACTTTCTGCCGGCCACCGGGCACCTGGCACTGTACCGTGAGCCTACGCCGGGGCCGGGGCGTCGAGTGGACAGCGGCGTCGAGCAAGGGGACAGCGTCTCGCCGTTCTACGACCCGATGCTGGGCAAGCTGATTGCCTGGGGCGAGGATCGCGAACAGGCACGCCTGCGGTTACTGGCCATGCTGGATGAATTTGCCATCGGCGGGCTGAAGACCAACCTGGGCTTTCTGCGGCGCATCATTGGCCATCCGGCGTTTGCGGCAGCGCAACTGGATACCGGTTTTATCCCCCGTTATCAGGAGCAATTATTGCCAGCGGCCAGCGAGTTGAGCGATGAGTTCTGGCAGGCCGCTGGCCACGGTTTGATACAGAGTCGCGCCGCCAGGGTACGAACGGATGATCCGGGCTCGCCTTGGGCCCATACCAACGGCTTTCGCTCAGGCTTACCTGCCGAGACGTCGTTGCATTTGAGCTGCAATGGGCAGGATCGACTGGTGATCTTGCAAGGCGGCGACGAGGCGCCAGAACTACAAGGTGAACACTTGGTGATCGAACAGCACGGCGTACGCCGCTCATACCTGGCTGTGCCAGGTGAGAACGCACTATTTCTGCGCTGGGGCGATGAAATGCACTGCGTCACCCTGTTTGACCCGATTGCCGCAGTCGAAGCCAACCAGCTTCATCAAGGCGGCCTGAGCGCACCGATGAACGGCAGCATCGTACGGATACTGGTGGACGTCGGGCAAACGGTCGAGGCGGGTACACAACTGGTGGTGCTGGAGGCCATGAAGATGGAGCACAGCATCCGCGCGCCCCATGCCGGGGTAGTCAAGGCATTGTATTGCCAGGAAGGTGAAATGGTCGCCGAAGGCAATGCATTGGTAGAACTGGAAGATTAAAATTTCGCGATCGCCTGCACCACCACGCCGATGATCCGGCATTCATCGCTGAATAGCATTTTAGGGTAGGTCGGGTTGAGCGGTACCAGGTAAAGCTGGCCGCTCTCCTCCATCAATTTGCGAAAGGTCGCCTGGGGGCTGAAGGCCCATTGTGCGACCACCAGCTTACCGGGCTCGGCTTCGATCGCCGGGTCCACCAGGATCATCATGCCCTCGCTGATACTCAAGCCTGCGGGGGCCGTCATGGCATCACCCATCACCCGCAGCCAGAATGCCGCACCCCGGGCATGATAGTCGGTCAACTCGAAACGGGCGGCGCCGTAGGGCGCTGGCTCTTCTCGCACTTCGCAGGCTCCTTTCCAGTCGCTGACCGGGTAACGGAAATACGGGTTGTATTGCTCCTCCGGTGGCAACTCGTCGCCCATAGGCAGGGTGGGTTTTGCGCGGATCACCAGGGTGACTTCAAGGTACCCCAGACCCAGCGCCTCCATCACCCGGTTCATGTCAGAAATGCTTGGCTCGCGCCGCTTGTTCAGCCAATGACCAACACCGCCCTGAGACATCCCCAAGCGTTCGGCCAATTGATCCTGCGTGACCTTGCGGTCCTTCATGTTGGCTTTGACCAACGCTATCCATTTATCCATGGGGCCTGACAATACGGTGTGTACTTACAGCCACAATAAACACTTTGTATTAATCAATCAAATGACACAAATACGGATCGTACTATTATTCAACCCAGGCATTCGACACCCCACCCCGAGTACTGACCTCATGACAACATCCCCGGATTACCAGCCCAACACACTCAACGATGATGAACTGCTGAACCTTCGCAGCAGTGGCGCTGCCCAGCGCGCGATCGACTATTACTTGAAAGAGAATGTATCAGGACCCTGCATCGACGACGCGTTGTTTGAAGTCAAGACCGATGTCAGTGATGAAGAAGCCCTGGTCCACGCTTGCGACCTGTTACGCAGTGCGGCCGCCACCGCCTATGAGTCAGCGAACAGCAGCCTGGGCAATAGCCGGGACCTGGCGTTTTCGGTGGTGTATTTGATTGATATGGCCAAGGCCATGGTAGAGCGATCGCTACGAGCACCAGGCAGGGCAAATCGATAGCTGGAGGCGTTGCCGAAAGACGGGAGAGAAAAATATTTCTATCCACGGGATAAAAACATTTGACTTGCAAATGATAATGATTATTATTGCATCAGCTGATCGCGAGATCAGTCGATAGACCAAGGGACCTTAGGTCGGACTCTTGGAATATCTCCTCATCAGGCTAATCACGGTTTTTGACCCGGCTCTTTGGCCGGGTCTTTTTTTTGCCAGTTTTTCTGGCATGGCTTCAGGCTAATGAAGACTGTGTGTTGCTTAATGGCGCGCATGGTAGCAAAAGAATATCGCCGAAAAAAGGTGATTGAGCGCTCTAGCCCCAGTCTTTCAAAAATAGCGCTTGAGAATCAATCTCATAGATTCTAAGCTGCTGCTGCGTCATGGATGACGCCCCCCCTCCTGCACCTCAGTATTTGCTCCCCGACCTCCCCCCGCTCCTGTGTAAAATGCCCGCCATAACACTCATATTCAGGCAACCAGACTATGACCGTGGCCTTGACCTCCATCAAAATCAGTACCAACTTCGACAGCGGAAATATCCAGGTCCTCGACGCCAGCGATGCCCATCAGTTGCTGCTGGCCATCAAGCCCGATACCCGCAGCCAGCACTTCCAGTGGTTCCATTTCAAGGCCGAAGGCATGTATGTGGGCCACACCCATACCTTCCGCCTGAGCAATGCCGGCCAGTCCTCCTACAAACATGCCTGGAGCGGCTACAACGCTGTTGCGTCCTACGACCATATCAACTGGTTTCGTGTGCCCACCCGCTTTGATGGCGAGACGTTGCATATCTCGCTGGAGTCCCGGGAAAAGCAGGCGTGGATTGCCTATTTCGAACCCTACAGCCGTGATCGTCATGATGGGTTGATCGAGCAGGCGTTGAATCGTGCCGGCACGCAATTGCTGGCCACCGGTAAAAGCGTCGAGGGCCGCGATATTCAGTTATTGCGCCGTGGCAAAGGCCGCGAAGGACAGCGCAAGGTGTGGATCATTGCCCAACAGCATCCCGGCGAACACATGGCCGAATGGTTTATGGAAGGCATCATCGAACGCCTGCAACAAGATGGCGACGATGAACTGAAACAACTCCTGGCTACCGCCGACCTGTACCTGGTGCCAAACATGAACCCCGATGGCGCCTTCCACGGCCACCTGCGTACCAACGCCATGGGCCAGGACCTCAACCGCGCCTGGCAGAATGCGAGCCAGGAAATCAGCCCGGAAGTGCTATTCGTCCAGCAGCAGATGGAAAAATACGGTGTCGATCTGTTCCTGGATATTCACGGCGACGAAGAAATCCCCTACGTATTCACCGCCGGCTGCGAAGGTAACCCTGGCTATACGCCACGCATCGAACAGCTGGAAAAACGTTTCCGAAGCCACCTGAGCGCCCTGACCCGCGACTTCCAGACCGCTCACGGCTACACCCGTGACCTGCCGGGCCAAGCCAATATGACTCTGGCCTGCAACAGCGTCGGCGAGAAATTCGACTGCCTGTCACTGACCCTGGAGATGCCCTTCAAGGACAATGACGATGCACCTAATGCACACACCGGTTGGTCGGGCAAACGTTCAATGCAGTTGGGTAAGGATGTGTTGAGCACCGTGGCGGATATCGTTTGCGTATTGCGTTAGCCCTGCAATAAAGGGCCCAGGGTTGGGGCCCTTATTGAACCGCCACGCGCCGGCAATCCTGCGGCCCCAGCAGCCGCCCATCCGCCGAGCGCAACTCCAGCGTACGCACAGGCTCACCCTGCTCGCGGTCCACAATCACCGAATGCACCTCCCCTTTCCCATAGAAAAACCCCTCGCCCCACTGCCGCAAGCCAATGATCACGGTAAATAGTGCCCTGCCTTTTTCTGTCAACACGTACTCCTGATACGCACTGCCGTCCGACGCCGGAACGATCTCGAAAATCCCGTGGGCCACCAGCGTGCGCAAGCGTGTAGACAAGATGTTCTTGGCCACTCCAAGGCTGCGCTGAAACTCGCCAAACCGCCGAATACCGTCAAAGGCATCGCGAATAATCAGCAGCGACCAACCGTCACCAATGGCGTCCAGGGAGCGGGCCACCGGACATTCGGCGCTTTCAAAGCGGGTGAGCTTGACCATGGGAACTTACCTGCCTTAGAAGAAATGTAGTTGCAATATAAAACTAGAATCCTTACCGTACAACTGGTTTTAATTCAAAACCGGAATAGGTAGCGCCTCATGTCCAAATCCCCGTTAAGCAGCGCCGTGGTGCTGCTGTTCGCTATCGCCTGTGGCCTGGCGGTGGCGAATGTCTACTACGCCCAGCCCTTGCTGGATGCCATGGCCGATACCTTCGCCATGGATCACGCTACGGTCGGTATCGTCATTACCCTGACCCAAATCGGCTATGGCATTGGCCTGGTGCTGCTGGTGCCTCTGGGAGACCTGCTCAACCGTCGTCGCTTGATCGTCAGCCACCTGCTGCTGTCGACCCTCACGGTTCTACTAGTGGCGCTCTCTTCCAACAGTTTCTGGCTGCTGGTCGGCATGGCCTTGACCGGCCTGCTGGCAGTGGTCACACAAACACTGGTGGCCTTTGCCGCCAACCTGGCGCAGCCCGAGCAGCGTGGGCATGTCGTGGGCCTAGTCACGAGTGGCATCGTTGTCGGCCTGCTCTTGGCCCGCACAGTGTCGGGTGCCATGGCGGACCTGGCCGGCTGGCGTTCGGTGTACCTGTTGTCGGCAGGATTGACCTTGCTGATGGCGCTGTTGCTCTGGCGAATCTTGCCCGCTCTCGAGCAACCACGTGCCACCGGCTCTTATGCACAGTTGATCCGCTCGGTATTCAGCCTGTTCAAACAAGAAAAAACACTGCGCGATCGTGCGGTCCTGGCCCTACTGGTTTTTGCTGCCGGCACGGTGTTGTGGACGCCGCTGGTACTGCCCCTGAGTGCCCCGCCACTGTCGTTGTCTCACACACAAATAGGGTTGTTCGGACTCGCCGGAGCAGCAGGCGCCCTCGGTGCCGCCCGTGCCGGACGCCTGGCCGATTGCGGCTTCGCCCAGTGGACCAGCGGTGGTGCCCTGATCCTGATGCTGGTGTCCTGGCTGGCAATCGGCTTTACCCAATCGTCCCTGTGGGCGCTGTTGCTCGGGGTGATTGCCTTCGACTTGGGCCTGCAAGCAGTCCACGTCACCAGCCAGAGCCTGATCTACAGCGTGCGCCCCGAAGCCCAGAGTCGGCTGGCGGCCGGCTACATGCTGTTTTATTCGGTGGGCAGCGCGTTAGGGTCGGCAGGATCGACGATGATGTACGCTTGGGGAGGATGGATCAGCGTGTGCAGCCTGGGTGCAGCGATCAATCTGCTGGCGCTGATCTACTGGCTGATCACCTTGGGCCCAGCACCGGCGGCACAATCACAGCCGGCGCAAGGCTAGGTATCAGTCTTTGGTGCCGGTCATGCTTTGCAGCACGCCATCGCGGCGGATCAGCCCATGGAACAACGCCGCCGCCAGATGCAACAGCACCGTCAGAAACAACAGGTAGGCAAGAAACCCATGGGCCTTGCGCAACCACGCAAACAGTTGCGCATTGGCCGGGACCAATGCTGGCAACTGCAAGGAACTGCCAAGCATTACCGGATCCCCCGCCGCCGAGATCATCGACCATCCCAGCAGGGGCAACACCAGCATCAAGGCATACAACACCACGTGGGAAACCTTGGCCGCCAGCACTTGCCATAGCGGCAAATCAACGGGTAACGGTGGCTGGCGTGTGGAGAAACGTACCACCAGTCGCACAATCACCAAGGCCAGAATGGCGATCCCCAGGGGCTTGTGCAGGTGGAGCAGCCATTCATGCCGCTCCGACACCGACGCTGCCATCCCTGCCCCGATAAACAACATAGCGATGACCATTAACGCCATCAGCCAATGCAGCAACCGCGCCAGAGGACTGAAAAACCGAGATTGAACATTCATGGCTTCGACTCCTGAGGGGCGCTGTGCAACTGTCCAACTTCACTGGTGCGACGCAAGTAGGAACTGGAGTATGCCGCCGAACGCGCTGCCAATAGCGGATCGCTCGAGGCTTCAATCCCGCTGGGCAAGATCAACGGATCAAAGTTGATGTCGCGGCAATCGCCATCGATTTGTGGCTGGCTGCTTTCCAACACCAGCGTCCCAGCGTTCAACACTGTGTGTGGGCCGGTCCAGGCCTTGCTGGCGTCATCGACCGGATCCCCGGGGTTGGCCAGGGTGATGCTCAATTGCCAGCGCAGCGGGCCTGCAGCCAGGCGTTGAGCCAGGTCTCTTTCCAGGAAATCACTGCCTTCAGGCGCCGTTGCACCCGGCGCGTCCTGGCTCAGCGGCACCACGACCCAGCGCACCGCCTGGCGCTGACCGTTGGCATTTACCAGGTAAAAGGCATTGATACCGTTATAGGCTTCAGTGGCAAAACTGGCCGAAGGCTTGGCAGTCTTGACCCACGCCAGGAAGGGCGAACTTTCTGGATGGGACGCGAAAAAAGCCGGCATGCTGGCCGGGTTCGGCTTGCCGGTGGCAGGGTCCGGGGCGCCGGCCTTGAGCATCTGGTAGAACGCCTCGGGAGTACCCACCGGAAACACCGGCATGCTATTCATCCCGGTACGCCATTGCTGGCCGTTGGCCAAGCTGAACTGCACGGCCAAGCTGCGGATCGGCACACTGCTGTCCGGCGCATATGGGTTGCCACTGGGCAAGGCAAAACGGCCGATAATCGGCGTACGCGCCTCACTGAACACCTGGGCACTGGAATATGGGCGCGCTTGATCGCTGCTCTGGAAATAACCCGCCACGCATACACCCTTGGCGTGGTTGCGACGGTAGCCCAGGTGTATACCGCTATTGGTTTCCAGGGCATTGACTAGCGTCTTGGGGCGTAGGCGCTGCGGGTCGAGCGTACCATTGACGTAGGCGAATGCCCCTGCCACAACCGCCACCACCACGCCGATGCCGACCAATCGAGCGATCAGGCTTGCGGTGCTTAGCGGCGCACGTGGCGGTGATGAGTGTTCTACCATGAAAAAACTCCAGGGCCAGAGGCCTTGAGGGGTGAAACCGGAAGGTCGGAGCAATAGGACGAACGCCGGGAGACTTTATTCCCGTCGCCGCTGTTTATTTTTCAGCCTCTGGAATAACCTTCAACCTCGGACGTCTTCCTAGTCCAAGCCTAGCGACTAGCCAGAACCCCATGCACGAATTCGACGAACAGTTACGTGAACTCATCCCCAGGCTGCGGCGTTTTGCGGTATCCCTGACACGCAACTCCAGCAGCGCCGATGACCTGGTTCAGGCCAGCCTTGAACGTGCGATCATCCGCTGGGCCGACAAACGCCCAGAAGGCGACCTGCGAGCGTGGCTGTTCTCGATCCTTTATCGACAGTTCCTCGACGCCCACCGCCGTTCCCGGCGTTACGCACGGATGTTGGCATTTTTCACCGACCGTGATGACGCCCAACCCTCGGTTGAGCGCACTGTCATGGCCCAGTCGGCCCTGCAAGCCTTCGATCAACTAAGCACCGAACAACGCGCCCTGCTGCTCTGGATCTCGGTCGAGGGCTTGAGCTATAAAGAGGTCGCCAATATCCTCGATGTGCCTATCGGCACCGTAATGTCTCGCCTGTCCCGCGCGCGCCAGGCCTTGCGCCAACTCAGCGACGGCGAAATCACCAGCCCTTCCCTGCGGATACTCAAATGATCAGCCTGCCTCCCAGCGAACGCGACTTGCACGCCTACGTCGATCACCAGCTCCTGGAGTCTGATCGACGCCTACTCGAAACCTGGCTGGCGACCCACCCCGACGTCGCGGCCCAGGTCCAAGAGTGGCAACGGGATGCCCAACACCTGCGAGCGTCCTTGAGCGGAGCGCTGCAACAAACGACTAACCCGGACCTGGATCCGGCACTGATTCGCCAGCGGATCAAGCACCAGTCCCGCCGCCACCTCGCCACCGCTGCGGTGCTGTTGATTACCGTCAGCCTGGGGGGCTTGGGCGGCTGGCAGGCTCGGCAGATGAGCCAGGGCACAGTGCTCCCCATGACCGACGCCATGCAGGCCTACCGTCTGTTTGCCCAGAACGGCATCCTGCCCGCTGACTACCGCGTGCAAGGCAACGGCGACATGCAAACCTGGCTCGACCGCTACTTCACCCAAGCCAACCGCTTGCCGGACCTGGCCCAGGCCGGTTTCAAGGCGGTCAGCGGGCGCCTGCTCACCACCGAGCAAGGCGCGGCGGCCATGGTGTTGTATGAAGACCCGCAGGGCCGGCGCATCAGCTTCTACATCCGGCCACCGGGTCCGCAGAACAAACTGCTGCCCCGTGGCAGCAGCCAGGCCGATGGGTTGCAGGCCCAGTACTGGTCCGGCGGTGGTTACAACTATGCGATGGTCAGCCCTTCGGACGAGCCAACCACGCAGATGCTCAAGCACACGCTGAAGTTTTAGCCACCGGCCAGCTTCGCCCTGAGGAGGGCAGGCCCAGCACATTTGAGCGGGGCCTTGGCCCTCTCGAGCCGCTATCATGACAGTCATTCACGTCCCTATTACCGAGTGACTGCGCTGTTCATGGATACCCTTGCCCAACTCAAAGCCGGCCAGTTGGCCGGCGCCACACGCCTGGATCTGTCCTGCGGACTAAGCGAATTTCCCCGGGAAATATTCGACCTGGCGGACTCCCTGGAGATCCTCAATCTGAGCGGCAATGCCTTGAGCAGCTTGCCGGATGACCTGCATCGCCTGCGCCACTTGCGCGTGCTGTTCTGCTCGGACAACGCCTTCACCGAAGTACCTGAATGCCTGGGCCAATGCCCGCAGTTGAGCATGGTCGCTTTCAAGGCCAACCGTATCGAAAAGGTCCCGGGGGCCTCCCTGCCGCCGCTATTGCGCTGGCTTATCCTCACCGACAACCAGATCAGCCAGTTGCCGACGGAACTGGGTGAACGTGCGCGGCTGCAAAAACTGATGCTGGCCGGCAACCGCCTGGAACAATTGCCGGAAAGCCTGGCCAACTGCCACAACCTGGAACTGATCCGCATTGCCTCCAACCGCCTGACCCACCTGCCGGGCTGGCTGCTGGCCTTGCCTCGCCTGACTTGGCTGGCCTATGCAGGCAATCCGGTGGAGATGGCCGTGGCGCTTGCCAGTAACGACGCAACACCGAACATACCCTGGTCACAGCTTGCTCTGGAGCAGGTGCTGGGCGAAGGCGCCTCCGGGATCATCCGCCAGGCGACCTGGACGCCGCCAAACCGCCCACCACAGGCGGTCGCGGTCAAAATGTATAAAGGCAGCATCACCAGCGACGGCTCACCACTGCACGAAATGCAAGCCTGCATCGCGGCCGGCCAGCACAGCAACCTGATCAAGGTTGAAGGACGGGTTACCGACCATCCCGACAACCAGGCAGCCTTGGTAATGCAGTTGATCGATCCGCGCTACCGTAACCTGGCAGCCTTGCCCAGCCTGGCCTCCTGTACCCGCGACGTCTATGCACCCACCACTCGCTTGAGTGCCGACGCGGCCCTGCGCATAGCCCGCGGGATAGCCTCGGCGGCGGCCCACATGCACCACCAGGGCATCACCCACGGCGACCTGTATGGCCACAATATTATGTGCAACGAGGCCGGTGATTGCCTGCTGGGGGATTTTGGCGCGGCTTCGTTCCATGCCATCGCAGAAAGCCTTGAAACCAGAGCCTTGCAACGCATTGAGGTGCGGGCATTCGGGGTGTTGTTGGGGGAGTTGCTGGAGCGAGTCGATAGCAGTTTGGATGAGGCGAAGCGTCAGCAACTGGAAACGTTACGCGAACGTTGCTGCCAACCGGATGTGTTGGCGCGGCCGAGGTTTGGGGAAATCGAAGGGCTGTTGCACGCTCTGTAAGCAGTGCAGAACCCATCTGAAAGCGGCGCTCTTGTAGACTTTCAAGGCCCAGGCGGCAGCTGCGCAGCCGATTGCAGGCTGCGCCAGCGGCTACAAGAAGTTCAGCCCGCCAAGCCGACAAACAGATCCTGCACGTCATCATGGTTGTCCAAACCTTCCAGGAAGGCTTCGACCTCGGCCATTTGCTCGTCGGTCAAGCCAGTGACCGGGTTCTTCGCAATGTAGCCCAGCTTTGCGGACAGTACCGTGAACCCCTGCTCAGGCAAGGCTTTCTGCACGGCGTCCAGATCGGTCGTCTCGGTAATAAACAGGGTCGCGCCCTCTTCACCTTCCTCGAAATCCTGGGCTCCGGCTTCAATAGCCGCCATTTCCGGATCGGTATCCGGGCTGTCCGGCGAGGCTTCGATCATGCCGACATGACTGAAGTCCCAGGCCACCGAACCGGAGGCACCCAGTTGGCCCTTGCGGAACGCCACGCGGATTTCCGCCACCGTGCGGTTGATGTTGTCGGTAAGGCACTCAACGATCAGCGGCACCTGGTGCGGGGCAAACCCTTCGTAGGTCACGCGATGGTACTGCACGGTCTCGCCCAACAGGCCTGCGCCTTTCTTGATCGCGCGATCCAGGGTTTCCTTGGGCATCGAGGCCTTCTTGGCCTGTTCCACCACCAGACGCAGGTGGGCGTTGGTGGCGGTATCAGCACCGTTACGGGCAGCAATGGTGATCTCTTTCACCAGCTTGCCGAAAATCTTGCCCTTGGCATTGGCTGCTGCTTCTCTATGTTTGACTTTCCACTGTGCGCCCATGACTCACTCTCTTCTATCCATCGCGCCGAGACGTCTACTGGCCGGCGCTTTGGGGGCAGAGTTTATAGGGCAAAAAGTCTCTAATCCACCAAAAAACCGGCCAGCCCCGCAGCGGCCTTGGCGATAGCAGTCGACTGAATGTTCAGTTAACACCCGCCCCCGACGCCAATTCGAAAAACGCCTGGATCAGGCGCAACTCCCGACGCCGCTCCATGCAGCCGATCACGTGCCGGTTGACCAGCCCCTCGCCACGGATGGGAACCACATGCACCCGTGGGTCGCGGCTGACTTCCAGCGATGACACCACCCCCACCCCCAACTGCGCGGCGACGGCTTCTGTCACCGCCTCACGGCTGTCCAGTTCCAGCAACACCTTGGGCTGCACCCCGGCCAGGGCACAGGCGTGATCAAAGGTACGCCGGGTGATGGAGCTGGGCTCACGCAGCACCATGATCACCTGGTCCAGTTGCTCCAGGTCAATCCCGGCGGGATCCACCAGCCAGGGATGCTCAGCCGGTACCAGCGCGCAGATACGTGACTCGATCAAGGGTTGCAGGTGCAGGCCCTTGCGCGGCTCCACCTCCGTCAGCACCGCGACGTCGGCATGTTCGCAGAGCAGTGCGGCAAGGGTTTCCTGGGCATTGCCCAGGCGCAAATTGACGGTAATTCCCGGGTAACGGGCGCGCAGGCTGGCCAGCATCGGCATGACCATGTGCGGCCCGTCCGCCGCCACTTCCAGGCGCCCGGTGAGCAGTTGTCGATTGGCTTCCAGCATTGTCTGCGCTTCTTCCACCAGGCCGAAGATCGCCCGGGTGATCGCCGCCAGCCTGGTGCCCTCCTCGGTCAGCTCCACACGTCGGGCAGTACGCCTCAATAGCGGGATCTGGTAATGCTCCTCCAGCGCCTTTATATGCCCGGTGACCGCTGGCTGGCTGATGAACAGGCGCGCGGCGGCCCGGGTAAAACTGCCCTCACGGGCCACAGCATCAAATGCACGGAGTTGAAACAGGTTCATAGTTATCGGTCTCACTGATGATTAGCATAACAACAAACAATTTGATTGATGGCAAGCCAAGCTGCAATTTATGCCCCGTAGCTTCATTTCAGAGAGCTTCATTCCGACGTTTTGCGAGGACTAGAGAATGAGTACTGCCGCGCCGATCCTGCTGACCCCTGGCCCCTTGACCACTTCCGCCCGCACCCGCCAGGCGATGATGGTCGACTGGGGTTCATGGGATGAGCGCTTCAACCAACTGACCGCCAGCCTCTGCGAGCAACTGCTAACCATCGTCAATGGCACCGACAGCCATCATTGCGTGCCGTTGCAGGGCAGCGGTACCTTCGCCGTAGAAGCAGCAATCGGTACCCTGGTGCCGCGAGACGGCAAGGTGCTGGTGCTGATCAATGGCGCTTACGGCAAACGCCTGGCGAAGATTTGCGACGTACTGGGCCGCTCGTTCAGTACGTTCGAAACCGCTGAAGACGAACCCACCACCGCTGCCGACGTGGATCGCCTGCTGCACGCCGACCACGGCATCACCCATGTAGCGCTGATACATTGCGAAACCAGCACCGGTATCCTCAACCCGCTGCCGGAGATCGCCCAGGTCGTCGCCCGCCACGGCAAACGCCTGATCATCGACGCCATGAGTTCCTTCGGTGCGCTGCCGATTGATGCCCGCGAAGTTCCCTTCGACGCGCTGATCGCGGCCTCGGGCAAATGCCTGGAAGGTGTGCCTGGCATGGGCTTCGTCTTCGCCGACAAACAAGCGCTGGCCGCAGCCCAAGGCAATTGCCACTCCCTGGCGATGGACCTGTTCGACCAACACACTTACATGGCCAAGACCGGCCAATGGCGTTTCACCCCACCCACCCACGTGGTCGCCGCACTGCACGAAGCGTTGCTGCAATACAACGAAGAAGGTGGCCTGCCGGCCCGCCACCAGCGCTATGCCAATAACTGCCAGGTGCTGCTGGACGGGATGGCCGAACTGGGCCTGCACAGTTTCCTGCCGGCCGCGATCCAGGCGCCGATCATCGTCACCTTTCACGCCCCCAAAGACCCGCGCTACCAGTTCAGGGAGTTCTACGAACGGGTCAAGGCCAAGGGTTTCATTCTTTATCCCGGAAAATTGACCCAGGTCGAGACTTTCCGTGTTGGCTGCATCGGCCACGTCAACCAAGTCGAGATGCAAGCGGCGGTCACAGCGGTGGCCGAGGTACTGCAAGAGATGGAAGTACTGGATATCTGATCGCCCCTACATTACCCCCTTTACCCACAGGACTTGAGCCATGAACAACTACCAAAACCCAAACCAGCTGCAAGCCGCCATCCTCGACTGGGCCGGCACCGTGGTCGACTTCGGCTCCTTCGCGCCGACTCAGATCTTTGTCGAAGCCTTCGCCGAGTTCGACGTGCAGGTCTCCATCGAAGAAGCCCGTGGCCCCATGGGCATGGGCAAGTGGGACCACATCCGCACCCTGTGCGACCAGCCGCAGGTTGCCGAGCGCTATCGCAAGGCCTTTGGCCGCACACCGACCGATGACGATGTGACTGCCATCTACCAACGCTTCATGCCGTTGCAGATCGAGAAAATCGCCGAACACTCGGCATTGATCCCCGGCGCCCTGGACACCATTGCCCAGTTGCGCCAGCAAGGGATCAAGATCGGCTCGTGCTCCGGCTACCCCAAGCAAGTCATGGACAAAGTCGTCGAACTGGCCGCCACTAACGGCTACATCGCCGACCATGTGGTCGCTACCGACGAAGTGCCCAATGGCCGCCCATGGCCATCCCAGGCCCTGGCCAATGTCATCGCCCTGGGCATTGATGATGTGGCTGCCTGCGTGAAGATCGACGACACCGTACCTGGCATCCTCGAAGGCCGTCGCGCCGGGATGTGGACTGTGGCACTGATCTGTTCAGGCAACGCACTGGGCCTGACCCATGAACAGTTCCAGGCCCTGGACGGCGACACGCTCGCCAGCGAGCGCAAACGCATCCATGCCTTGTTTGAAGGCTCGCGCCCGCACTACATGATCGACACCATCATTGATCTACCCGCCGTTATCGTCGACATCAATCAACGCCTGGCGCGAGGCGAGATGCCTCAGGGCAACTAAGTCCACGGCCAGCGAAAAAACGCTCACTTTGACAAATCCACAGTGAGCGCAAAAAACCGGCACACGGCTTGGTATTGCTCATATCGATTGAAACAGTAAGCCACTCACTTGTTTGCTCACGTCCCTGTCAACCTGCGCACCCTACGACCTCGCCTCATGAGTACTCATAGGATGTGAGGAGTGCGGGTGATGTGAGTGATGTGACTGATCCCCCCAGAAAAAATGCTTTATTGCCGATAGAAACCGACCCAATACATGGGACAAAAAGGTAAACGGGTTGGGCAGTGTCCCGTACTCCGCAGCCCGTTGCCTTTCAGCAGGCTGGCTCTCTTGTCTTTGCGCAAACCGATGGTCAGGTCTACCGACCTCTCTCGAGCAAGGTGCCTGTTGAGCATGGGCCGCCTTGTCGTGGGGTCCGTCGCTTCGGTTGGTTCCTGAAAAAAACCGACCTTTGGAAATATTCAAACCATAACCTCACCTATCTATAGCCAAGTAAAAATTAAATCTTTCGCCTAACCGAAGTTCAAATAAACACGAGCACTTCGGCCTCTGTCAGTGGCCACTTGGATGATCGGGTTCCCCTGGGAGAGTCGCAGAGATGTAACGAAAGGCGGCTTTCCTCGAGAAACGCTATAGGGAAATTCTCAATAAAGGGGCGCGATCCACCAGCAACCCCAGCAATGCCCCCCCAGAACTCGCAAAACATTGATCAGGCGCAGGCGATCCACGAAGAATAGGCTTACATTTAAGTCACTCCGTCGCCAGAGAACGGAAGCTTGCCTGATGAGTGAGGAGCACAGTGATGCCGTGGAAAAATTCCGATACCCGCTACAGTTCCCTATCGATTGCCCTGCACTGGCTGATGTTAGTGCTGCTGGCGGTGGTTTACGCCTGCATTGAGTTGCGCGGGCAGTTTCCCAAGGGCAGTGACGCGAGAACGTTGATCGTGCAAATGCACTACATGTTCGGCCTGACCGTGTTTGTGCTGGTCTGGTTGCGGCTGTTTGCCCGTAGCCTTGGAGCCGCGCCAAAAATCGTCCCGGCACCGCCGCAATGGCAGGCGGCGCTCGCCACACTGATGCATGTGGCGCTGTATGTGTTCATGATCGGCATGCCGATCTTCGGTTGGCTGACGGTCAGCGCCAACGGGCAGTCAGTGATGTTCTACGGGATAGAATTGTCGCCATTGATCGCTGAAAACAAGGACCTGGCCAAGCAGATCAAAGGCTGGCATGAACTGGGGGGAACCCTCGGTTATTGGTTGATCGGGTTGCACGCCTTGGCGGGGCTCTACCACCATTACTTCATAAGGGATAACACCGTGCAGCGGATGATGCCCAAGCGCTAATCCGCAAACCCCCGACGTCCCTGCAAACCTCCGGAGTGAAGGAAGATCAGGCGAGTGCCTGGCGCGAAACGTCCGGCCTTGATCTGCTCCTTCAAGGCCAGTAACGCCTTGCCGGTGTAAAGCGGTTCCAGGGGCATGTTGCAGGAGCGCTGCGTAGCGTCGATAAATGCCAGCAACTGCGGATCAACCTTGGCAAATCCACCCCGGCTGGCATCGATCAGCTCATACCCATTTTGTACGATCCCGCGCACAGACTGCGCGACACCATGGTCATCCGGCACGGCCAGCGCGCCATACACCCGATGCACGCCCGCCTCGGCCAACACCAGCCCCGCCAGGGTAGTGCCCGTGCCCACTGCCAGCCACCAAGCGTCATAGCCTTGCCAACCCAGGCTGCCCAACTGTTCCCGTGCCTGATCCACAAGTGGCTTGCAACCTGCCGCACCCAACAAGCCACTGCCACCCTCGGGCACCGGATGAAGGTGTGGATACTGTGCTTGCCAGGGCAACCAGAAACCGGGCTCATTGCGCGCCCGATAGCCGCCGTAACCCAGCCAATGCAGTTGCATGCCGAAGGCTTCAAGGTCGAGGACGGTGGGAGTTTCTTGCCGATGGCCACGCAGCAGGCCAACGGTTAAGAAACCGAAGCGTTTCCCGGCGGCGGCCAAAGCGTGCAGATGATTGGAGTAAGCCCCACCCAGGCTGATGATGCCGGTGGCGCCGACTTGTCGGGCTTGTGCCAGGTGTGCAGTCAGCTTGAACCACTTGTTGCCCGAGATCAGCGGATCGATACGATCCAGGCGCAGCACCGCGACCTCGACATGGGCCTCGGAGAGCCAATCCAAGTACAGGGGTTCAAGGGGAGCGTGGGGAAGCCAGTCGAAGGGACCCATGAAGGCGGATCTGCATGAAAAAAGAGGCGGTAGTCTAACCCGCCCCTTCCTGGTACTTACAGCTCGGCCGCCAGGCGTGACCCTTGGTTGATGGCGCGCTTGGCATCCAGCTCAGCCGCCACATCGGCACCGCCGATCAAGTGCACACTTTGCCCCGCGGCAACCAAGCCATCCTGCAACTCCCGTAGTGGGTCCTGACCGGCGCAGATCACGATGTTGTCCACCGCCAGCACCTGAGGTTCGCCCTGCGCGCCGATGCGGATGTGCAAGCCTTCATCGTCGACCTTCAGGTACTCGACACTGTTAAGCATCTGCACCTGCTTGTTCTTCAAGCCGGCACGGTGAATCCAGCCAGTGGTCTTGCCCAGGCCATCACCGACCTTGGAAGACTTGCGCTGCAACAGGAACACCTGCCGTGCCGGTGCATGCGGCTCGGCCGTGATACCCGCCACGCCACCGCGCGCCTGTAGATGGGTGTCGATGCCCCACTCTTTCCAGAACGCCTCGCGGTCCAGGCTGGTGGACACGCCTTGATGCACCAGGAACTCCGAGACGTCAAACCCAATACCTCCGGCCCCGATTACCGCGACGCTTTTGCCCACGGGTTTACGCCCCAGGATCACGTCCAGGTAGCTCAACACCTTGGCGTTCCCGATACCCGGAATCGCCGGTGTACGCGGGGCAATACCGGTGGCCAGAATGACCTCGTCGTAACCGCCGGCCACCAGTTGTTGCACGTCGACCCGCGTATTGAGGCACAGCTCGACATGGGTGGTCTGCAACTTGCGCTTGAAGTAGCGCAGGGTTTCGAAAAACTCTTCCTTGCCAGGTACGCGCTTGGCGATGTTGAACTGGCCACCGATCTCGCTGGCGGAATCGAACAGGGTCACTTGATGACCGCGCTCGGCTGCGACGGTAGCGGCTGCCAAACCCGCTGGACCGGCACCGACAACGGCGATCTTCTTGATCTGCTTGACCGGGAGATAGTTGAGCTCGGTTTCGTGGCACGCCCGGGGGTTAACCAGGCAAGTGGTCAACTTGCCGCCGAAGGTGTGGTCCAGGCAGGCCTGGTTGCAGCCAATACAGGTATTGATTTCGTCGGCGCGGCCTTCTGCGGCCTTGTTGACGAAGTCCGGGTCAGCCAGGAACGGCCGGGCCATGGAAACCATGTCGGCATCGCCTTCAGCCAGTAACTGCTCGGCGATGTCCGGGGTATTGATCCGGTTGGTGGTGATCAGGGGGATGTTCACCGAACCGCGCAACTTGGCCGTCACTTTGCTGAATGCCGCCCGGGGCACCTTGGTGGCGATGGTCGGGATCCGCGCTTCGTGCCAGCCGATGCCCGTGTTGATGAGGGTCGCACCGGCCTGTTCGATGGCCTTGGCCAACTGGACTACTTCTTCCCAGGTGCTACCGCCTTCCACCAGATCGAGCATCGACAGACGGAAGATGATGATGAAATTGGGGCCTACCGCTTCACGCACTCGACGGACGATTTCCACTGGCAGGCGCATGCGGTTTTCATAACTGCCACCCCAGCGGTCGGTGCGGTGGTTAGTGTGGGCTGCGAGGAACTGGTTGATGAAGTACCCCTCCGAACCCATGATTTCCACACCATCGTATTCGGCAACCTGGGCCAGTATCGAGCACGTGACAAAATCGCTGATCTGCTTTTCGATGCCCGCTTCATCCAGCTCCTTGGGTTTGAACGGGTTGATCGGCGCCTGGATCGCGCTCGGCGCCACCTGCTTGGGGCTGTAGGCATAACGGCCGGCGTGGAGAATCTGCATGCAGATCTTGCCGCCCGCCTCGTGCACGGCGCGGGTGACGATCTTGTGTTTCTGCGCCTCCTCCTCAGTCGTCAGTTTGGCCGCACCGGCATACACCCCACCTTCATCGTTCGGGCCAATGCCACCGGTGACCATCAAGCCCACGCCGCCCCGGGCGCGCTCGGCAAAGTAAGCCGCCATACGCTCGAAACCGCCGGGTTTCTCTTCAAGGCCTGTGTGCATGGAACCCATCAGGGTACGGTTACGCAAGGTGGTGAAACCCAGGTCCAACGGGGCCAGCAGGTGCGGGTAGGCAGCAGCGGTCATGGTACAGCTCCACAACGGATCATCACGGGACGTGGGAAGCTCGAGCGACCTCCCATCGGTTTATGCTTCACAGACTAAGAGCCTGCCTCTTACCGCTCAATGACTGAAACTGACAAGTTATTGATCCAAATGTGCAGCAGCCCTTGGCAATGGCGTTCATGGGCCCTACCCTAGATGGCGAACCCTGCTTCTGGTCCGTTGTCTTTTGCTCATGCGTAAACTTCTTGCTTTGACCCTCACCATGGCCCTGGTCGCCGCCATTTCCGCCTATCTGGTCTGGACCCAGGAGCGCCCCGTGGGGCATTACCTGTCGGACCTGCGGATCAACCTCGCGGTAGACGAAGGCACACCTGCCGATCGCGGCAACTTGCTGGGCATCCAGCCAGAGCTGTTTCCCGCCGACTACCAGAGCCTGGAACGCCTGCACCTGAAACTTGCAGCCTACCTGCAAAAGGCCCGGGAGCAGGGCTTGCTCAACGATAAGACCATCGTGGTGCTGCCGGAGCATATCGGGACCTGGCTGATGGTCCGTGGCGAAAAGAACGAGCTATATCAGGCCACCAGCCTGAAAGAAGCGATGAACTGGCTGTCAGCCAGTAACCCATTGCTGTTCCTGCGGGCACTGATCAGTGCCCAGGGCAACAACCGCATGGACGACGCTCATCTGCGCATGAAGGCACCGGCCATGGCCCGGGACTATCAGATTCTGTTCGGCGGCCTGGCCAAGGAATTCGACATTACCCTGGTAGCGGGCTCCATCACCCTGCCCAATCCCAGCGTCAACCAAGGCCAATTGCAAGTCGGCCACGGCCCGCTGTACAACACCAGCCTGGTGTTCGGCCATGACGGGATCCCGCTGGGCCAGCCACAACGCCAGCTCTACCCGATCTTCGATGAACGGGGCTTTATCGAACCGGGCGATGAAAACGCAATCCGCGTGATCGACACCCCGGCCGGGCGCCTGGGCATCCTGATCGGCAGCGACAGTTGGTACCCGGACAACTACCGCAAGCTCAACGAACAAGGCGCGCAACTGGTGGCGGTACCCGCGTTCGTCGTTGGCCGCGACACCTGGGACAAACCGTGGCGCGGCTTCAAAAGCGTTTCGACACCGCCGGAAATCAGCCTCAAGCCTGAAGAACTCAGCGAAGGCGAAGCCTGGCACCGCCTGACCCTGATCAGCCAGCAGCCCATCAGCCAGGCCCGCGCCGGCATGAGCGTGTTCCTGCGCGGGCAGTTTTTCGACCAAGGCAGCAGCGGCCAGAGCTTTGTCAGCAGCACCGGCCAACTGTTCCCCGACGGCGATGCCCGTGGCGCGCGCATGCTGAATATCTGGCTGTAGACCATGAAACCTGCGCCGATGCGTCTGGGTGATCTGTCGGTGGGTTTCGTTCACACTCTGGCCGACGCCATCCTCAGCCATGGCCTGGACCCGCAACCGCTGCTGCTGCAATACGGCCTGGACCCGGCACGGCTCGGCGCGGCCGGCGCCCGCCTCTCGATCCCCCGTTATATGCGCCTGGGTCACGCTGCCATTCAACTGACCGGGGATCCGGGCCTGGGCCTACGCATGGGCCAGCTCAGTCGCTTGAGTCAGGCCGGGCTTGCCGGTGTCACGGCCGCCCAGGCTCCCACGGTGCGAGAAGCCGCACGCACGCTGACGCGCTTCGAGGCGCTGTACGGTTCGAACTATCGCGGCCAATCGAGCTTTCATGAAGACGCCGAAGGCGCCTGGCTGCGCTTCTATTCGATCAGCCCCTACAACGCTTACAACCGCTTCGTGGTGGACTCGATCATCGCCGGTTGGCTACGCCAACTGTCAAGCCTGAGCGGGCAACCGATCCAGGCTGAACGCATCGAAATTGAATTCGCCGCACCCGACTACAGCGAACGCTACAGTATGCTGGGAGATTCTCCGATCCAGTTTGACGCCGAGTCCAATCAGTTACGCCTCAGCCAGAACACCCTGGCCCTGCGTAATCCAGAACATTGCCCCAGTACTTGGCAATGGTTGTTGCAGCTGTGTGAAAGAGAGTTGGAGCAGTTGACTCGCACCCGCAGTCTGCGCGAGCGCATCACCCGCTTGCTCGGGCCGATGCTCAACGGTGGCCGGGAACCCGACCTGGAGGAAGTGGCGGCACGCTTGAAGCTGCCAACCTGGACCTTGCGTCGCAAACTGGCGGAAGAAGGCACCCAGTTTCGCGAGATTCTCAACGATACCCGCCGCGACCTGGCCATGACCTACATTCGTGACACTGAACTGGCGTTTGGCGAAATCGCTTATTTGCTGGGTTTTGCCTCAGCACAAGCCTTTCAACGGGCTTTCAAACGGTGGAACAGCCAGACCCCAGGGGAATTTCGCCGCAGTCAGCGGCATTCCACCTGACGCCTGCCTTACAGCTCTGTCGCATCATCGGCCGGGTCCAGCGGGTCCCATTCAAAAGCCTGGTATTCCAGCAGCTCTTCCTGATAATCGTCCATTGTTGACTCCTTGTTTAAAGAAAGGCGGTTGCTTAATGACCAGCACAACCAGCCTAAAGTGCCGTCATGACGAAAAAATGTCCGGAGCATGACGTTCCTGCACTTCAAGATTAAACGTAGCAGCGTTTGGTGGATTTAACAGGGCGCGTCACGAATGCAAGTGCAATCAAATACCAAATTTCATTAGGCACCTGGGAAGCCTTGCGTGCGTTCTTCGGGGTGGACCGGCATTTCATCGCCCTCGCCGCCTTGAAAGCCTTGGCCGATGACGGCGCGATCAGCCGCAGTCGCGTCAGCGAGGCCATTGGCCGCTACGGGATCGACGTCGACAAGTCGAATCCCGTCACCCTCTGACTTACTGCGCCGGAGTCGGCAGTGGCGCAATTTCCTCTGTCGGCGCTGGCAACGTCGGCGTGGTTTCAACAGGGGGCGCTGGCGTAGGTGTTTCCTGCGGCATAATTGGCTCGGCTTGGGGTGGCGGCGCGACCGGCTGCGACACCGCTGGTTCGACCGCTGGAGCGGTCGGGGCCACCGGAGCCTCTTTGGGCAGCTCGACCGCATCGGCCGCGGGTGCAGCCTTAGGCTCCGGAATCCCCAGGTCGGTCTTGGGCTTCTCGGGGATGCTTTCGGCTTTTTTCACTTCCTGGGGCAGGAAAACGTCCACCAAGGAGAAGTAACGGTTATAGAATTTCGGCGCGGTCACCGTCTCGCTGGCCACCTTGACCATCGAGTCATCGGTGGAACCGATCGGCATCGACACCGAACCCAATACTCCCACCCCCAGGCTCGCCGAATTATTGACCTTCTTCAGCGCATAGCGATCCTGCAAGGCGT
Source organism: Pseudomonas karstica (assembly GCF_009707515.1). GTDB lineage: Bacteria > Pseudomonadota > Gammaproteobacteria > Pseudomonadales > Pseudomonadaceae > Aquipseudomonas > Aquipseudomonas karstica. The sequence goes on from NZ_WLYI01000028.1 coordinate 51,535, forward strand.
TGGCAAACATCGTCGAGTGGTGATCGGCGCTACCATTGTCGGCACAGACCACATTGAAGCTGATCTGCAGATGGGTCTCACCCGTTTGCTGGAAACTCTTGTTGCCGCTCACCAGCTTCGGATCGCTACTGGTAATGATGTAGCCCTGGCTCAGCAAAGCACGCCTGGCCGCCTCACAGGCGGCGATATCACTGACCGGATAGTCACGTGAAAAAGTGCCGGAGTCGTCGAAATTTTCATGCTCATAGATAGCGGTCTTGGGTGACGAGCAACCCGCAGCGCCCGCCAGAACCAGCGCCAATCCAAGGCCACGCAAGTGAAATGATGTCGACATTAAAAATCCAGAGGAAAACGATCAGGGCGGTATTGTGCAACAGAACCGAGTTCTGGCGCGCGGATTCCTGTCGGTAAAACACCGTGACCTACTGGACGGCGTCTGCCGGAAAAAACCGGGCACACATAGAGTCGATAGCACTTGAAAGATTCGAAATCTTAGCCTGTTTTTCTGTCCCGCGCAGCCCTCTCCCCCTGCCACCTTGCCTGGCTTGGGATGCCGCATGTTGTTGCAGTTTCATTCACATAGGCCGTCGCTTTATGGGTACTACTCACGCTGTTTGCAACGTACCGACGAAACACATTCGCTAAATACGACAGGCAAAAAAAACCCCGGATTTCAGGCCGGGGTCTTTTTATTCAGGCGACTGGCAACATCAGAACTTCTCGATGTCAGCCTTGGTTTCCAATTGCTTGCGATAAGCGGCAAAGTCCTGCTGACCCACGCGCGAGGCGAGGAAGCGGCGGTACTGGGCCTTCTCTTCGTCCGTCGGGGCAGCGGCTTCGTTGACACCGTTCAGACGTACGATCACCAGGCTACCATCCGCCAGGGACACACTGGTGAAGGTCGGCTTGTCCTGGGACGCAGGCTTGGGCATGCGGAACAGGGCTTGCAGCACCGCAGGGTCGATCCCTTCCTGGCTGCGGGTAACTGCTTCGGTGACTTTCCAGGCCTGACCATCGACCGCTTGATCCAGCGGAGTCTTGCCATCGCGCAGGCTGGCAATCAACTCATCGGCGCGGGCCTTCGCTGCAGCGCTCGCACGCTCCTTGGTCATTTGCGCACGAATGGCTGCAGCAACGCTTTCCAGCGGCAACTGTGCAGGTTTGAGGTGCTCTTTGGCACGCAGCACTACAATGGTTTCCGGATCCAGTTCGATGGCGGTGCTGTTGGCACCCTCATCCAATACTTCCGGGCTGAACGCAGCGCTGACCACGGCACGGTTCGCCGTAATACCTTCGCCACCGTCACGGCCAAACGGCTTGGAGCTGTGCACGGTCAACTTCAGGTCCGAGGCCGGTTGGGCCAGATCGGAAGCTTCAAATGCAGCGTCCTCCAGTTGCTTGGTCGCTTCGACGAAACGCTGTTCAACCTGCTGGGTCTTGAGCTCACGGGTCAGCTTGTCTTTCAGGCTGGCAAACGAAGGCACTTGCGGTGCTTCAACGCCCAACAGCTTGATCAGATGCCAACCGAATGGGGTGCGCACCGGAGCTGACACCTGATCATTGCTCAAGGCATACAGGGCTGTTTCGAAGGCTGGATCGTAGACGCCAGGGCCCGCGTAACCGAGGTCACCGCCACTGCTCGCCGAGCCCGGGTCCTGGGAAAACTCCTTGGCCAGGGCTTCAAAACTTTCACCCTTGGTCAGGCGCGCCTGGATGTCTTCAATCTTGGCTTTTGCTTGTGCCTCGTCAACCTTGTCGTTGACTTCAATCAGAATGTGCGAGGCACGACGCTGCTCAGCGAGGTTGGCGGTTTCTTTCTGATACTGCGCTTGCAGCTCATCGTCCTTGACCGTGACTTCGTCGAAGAAGGAAGACTTCTTCAACTCAAGGTAGTCGATGACCACTTGGTCCGGGGTCATGAACTCCTTGGCATGCTGGTCGTAGTACGCCTTGACCTCATCGTCAGTGAGCGTCACTGCCGAAGGATCGGCCTTGATATTGACGGTGGCGAGATCGCGGGCCTGTTTTTCCAGACGAGCAAATGCCAAGACCTGGGCATCGGTGACAAAGCCGCTGCCGGCGATACCGGCGCGAACCTGGCCGATCAGCATTTCCTGAGTCAGCATCTGACGAAATTGCAGACGACTGTAGCCCAGTTGACGGATAACCTGGTCAAAGCGCTCGGCGTTGAACTGACCATCAACCTGGAATTCCGGTGTCTGCAGGATCACTTGATCCAATGCAGCTTCGGAGAAAGCGAATTTCGAATCGGCAGCACCTTGCAGCAATAGCTTACGATCGATCAAGCCTTTGAGAGCAGCTTCGCGCAGCAGTTTCTCATCCAGCAAGGAGGCATCGAAGTCCTTACCCAACTGTTGCATCAACTGCCGACGTTGCATCTCGACGGCCTGGCCCAACTCGTTTTGAGTGATTTCCTCACCATTGACCTTGGCCGCGTCCTGACTATTGTTGGTCGAAGCCTGAAAAATAGCCTCGATACCGGTGAACGCCATCAATACGACGATGATCCCGATAATGGTCTTGGCAATCCAGCCTTGTGAATTGTCCCTGATATTCTGCAGCATGCGTCCCCCAGAAACGGTTGAACTTCAAAATTAGGCAACCGTGGAGCGTGGGTAGAGTCCGGATAGAAGAAAGGCGCATCCGAGGATGCGCCTTCTCGTAACTGGCGGAGCGGACGGAGGTTTTAACCCACACCCCCGGCATGGCGACCCAATGGATCTTCAGGTCAGCAGCCGCTCCGCTGCCAGGTCGGACCTGCGTCCAACCCGGATAGGCAAAAGCTTGAACGAAGCTTAGTTAACGGCTTCTTTCAGGGCTTTACCGGCTTTGAAGCCTGGCTTTTTGGCAGCGGCGATTTGCAGCGCCTTGCCAGTCTGTGGGTTACGGCCAGTGCGAGCTGGACGATCGGTCACAGAGAAAGTACCGAAACCAACCAGTACCACAGAGTCGCCGGCCTTGAGAGCGCCAGTGACGGATTCGATTACTGCGTCCAGCGCACGGCCAGCAGCGGCTTTCGGGATATCAGCAGATGCGGCGATAGCATCAATCAGTTCCGACTTGTTCACTCTAAGTCCCCTTATATCTATTGAGTATAATTCTAAGTTTTTTTGGTGAAAGCAAAAACCAGTGCTGAATGGCCTACAGACACTTAAGAGCCGCTTTATAACAAGGGCTCTAAAAAGCTGTCAAGGAAGCCCCCCAGGCTTAAACGTATTAATGCGTGCTAATTCTTTCCTTGGAATCAGTCTCGCGCTTTTCATCCTTTCCAACTATCTCAGGAACCACATCCGGTAAGGGCTCCGGCGCGTATTGCAGCGCAATTTGCAGGACCTCGTCAATCCATTTAACCGGTTTAATCTGCAGATCCTGTTTGATGTTGTCGGGAATTTCCTTCAAGTCACGAACATTCTCTTCAGGAATGATCACCGTCTTGATACCACCGCGGTGTGCAGCGAGCAATTTCTCTTTGAGGCCACCAATGGCAAGCACCTGGCCACGCAGGGTAATTTCCCCAGTCATGGCGACATCGGCGCGCACCGGAATACCGGTCAAGGCTGATACCAGTGCCGTACACATGCCTACGCCAGCGCTAGGGCCGTCTTTGGGGGTTGCCCCTTCCGGCATATGGATATGGGTGTCGTGCTTCTCGTGGAAGTCCAGGGGAATCCCCAGGCTTTTGGCGCGACTGCGCACCACGGTCTGTGCGGCAGTGATGGACTCGACCATCACATCACCCAGGGAACCGGTCTTGATCAACTGACCTTTGCCCGGAATCACGGCGGCCTCAATGGTCAGCAACTCGCCACCCACTTGGGTCCAGGCAAGGCCCGTGACCTGACCGACCTGATCCTGTTGTTCAGCCAGGCCATAACGGAATTTGCGCACGCCCAGGTAGTGCTCCAGGGACTCAGCAGTAGCCTTCACCGAGAAGCGTTTTTCCAGGGCATGTTCCTTGACCGCCTTGCGGCAGATCTTCGCCAATTGACGCTCAAGGCCCCGTACACCGGCCTCGCGGGTGTAGTAACGAATGATATCGCGGATCGCCTCGACCTCAAATTCGATCTCGCCTTTCTTCAGGCCATTGGCCGAAATCTGTTTGGGCGCGAGGTATTTGACGGCGATATTGATCTTCTCGTCCTCGGTGTAGCCCGGCAGACGAATCACCTCCATTCGATCCAGCAGTGCCGGCGGAATGTTCATGGAGTTGGAGGTGCACAGGAACATTACGTCGGACAGGTCGTAGTCGACTTCCAGGTAATGATCGTTGAAGTTGTGGTTCTGCTCGGGGTCGAGTACCTCCAGCAAGGCCGAGGCCGGATCGCCACGCATGTCGCTGCCCATTTTGTCGATTTCATCGAGCAGGAACAGCGGGTTGCGCACACCCACCTTTGTCATCTTTTGAATCAATCTTCCTGGCATCGAACCGATGTAAGTCCGGCGATGACCACGAATTTCCGCTTCGTCACGCACGCCACCCAAGGCCATGCGTACGAATTTACGGTTTGTCGCATGAGCAATGGACTCAGCCAGCGAGGTTTTACCCACACCAGGAGGTCCCACCAGGCACAACACCGGGCCGCGAATCTTCTTCACACGCTTTTGCACGGCGAGATATTCGAGGATGCGCTCTTTGACTTCTTCAAGGCCATAGTGGTCGGCATCAAGAATGTCTTCAGCGCGGGCCAGATCCAGGCGCACCTTGGTCTGAGCTTTCCACGGCACCTGCACCAGCCAATCGATGTAGGAACGAACCACAGTGGCTTCGGCCGACATTGGCGACATCTGCTTGAGTTTGTTCAGCTCGGCGTTGGCTTTGGCCAGGGCATCTTTCGGCAGCCCGGCGGTATCGATGCGCTTTTTCAGCTCTTCGATTTCGTTGTGGCCTTCCTCACTGTCACCCAGCTCTTTCTGAATGGCCTTCATCTGCTCATTCAGGTAGTACTCGCGCTGGCTGCGCTCCATTTGCTTCTTGACGCGACCGCGGATGCGCTTCTCAACCTGCAGCAGGTCGATTTCGGCATCCAGCAACGCCAGGACATGTTCGACCCGAGCCGACAAATCGATAATTTCGAGGATGTCTTGCTTCTGCTCGATCTTCAGCGCCATGTGCGCTGCCATGGTATCGACCAGGCGACTTGGTTCATCAATGCTGTTGAGGGAGGAGAGGACTTCTGCAGGGACTTTCTTGCCCAGTTGCACGTACTGCTCGAATTGGGAGAGCAGGCTACGGACAAAGACCTCGGATTCGCGCTCAGGGGCCTCGACTTCGTCGATCAGCGTTACTTCGGCTCGCAGGTGACCATCCACCTCCATGAAGCGCTCGACCGCACCACGCTGCTCACCTTCCACCAGCACCTTGACGGTGCCATCAGGCAGCTTGAGCAACTGCAAAACCGTAGCAATGGTACCAACGCGATACAGGGCGTCTTCGCCAGGATCATCGTCAGCAGGATTTCTCTGGGCCAACAGCAGGATCTGCTTGTCGCCCGTCATCGCGGCCTCGAGGGCTTCGATAGACTTCTCGCGACCCACGAACAGCGGGATAACCATGTGCGGATACACAACGACATCACGCAACGGCAGGAGAGGCAATTCAATGGTTGTCTTCATGATTTCGCCTCTATGACAGATGAAAGTAAGCTTGAAGCCAAGATGGGGGCTGATTACAAAAAAAACAAGCTTATTGACAGTCGTTAAACACAGTAAAAACAAAGGGGCCCATTAGGCCCCTTGTTTCATTTCGACAGGACAACGCTTACGCGTCAGGTGCAGCCTTGGCTGTCGGCTCACTGTTTTCATAAATATACAGTGGCTTGGACTTGCCCTCTATAACGCTTTCGTCGATCACCACTTTACTCACCTCGGACTGCGAGGGGATCTCGTACATGGTGTCGAGCAACACGCCTTCGAGAATCGAGCGCAAACCACGGGCACCGGTCTTGCGCTCCAGTGCCCGCTTGGCCACCGACTTGAGCGCGTCAGCACGGAACTCGAGATCCACACCTTCCATCTCGAACAACTTGGCATATTGCTTGGTCAGGGCGTTTTTCGGTTCGGTGAGGATCTGCATCAATGCAGCCTCATCCAGCTCGTCCAACGTTGCCAGGACCGGCAGACGACCGACGAATTCCGGGATCAGACCGAACTTGACCAGATCGTCAGGCTCGACTTCACGCAGGGACTCACCGACTTTCTTGCCTTCTTCCTTACTACGTACTTCTGCGCTGAAGCCAATGCCGCCACGGGTGGAACGGTTTTGAATAACCTTTTCCAGGCCGGAGAACGCACCGCCACAGATGAACAGGATGTTACGCGTATCAACCTGAAGGAATTCCTGCTGGGGATGCTTGCGGCCGCCCTGTGGCGGTACGGAAGCAACCGTGCCTTCGATCAGTTTCAATAGTGCTTGCTGCACGCCTTCGCCGGAAACGTCCCGGGTAATCGAAGGGTTGTCGGATTTGCGCGAAATCTTGTCGATTTCATCGATGTAGACAATACCCATCTGGGCCTTTTCTACGTCGTAATCGCATTTCTGCAACAACTTCTGAATAATGTTCTCAACGTCTTCACCCACATAACCCGCCTCAGTGAGGGTGGTTGCGTCGGCAATGGTGAAGGGAACGTTCAGCAGGCGAGCCAGGGTTTCTGCAAGCAGGGTTTTACCCGAACCTGTAGGACCGATAAGCAAGATATTACTTTTGCCTAGCTCGACGTCGTCATTCTTTTTGTCACGCTGGTTCAGACGCTTGTAGTGGTTGTACACCGCTACAGCCAAAACCTTTTTCGCACGTTCTTGACCAATCACATACTGATCAAGGATGCCGCTGATTTCTTTAGGCGAAGGCAATTTATGCGCGCTGCTTTCGGCCTGGGCTTCCTGCACCTCCTCACGGATGATGTCATTGCACAGGTCGACGCACTCGTCGCAGATAAAGACCGAGGGGCCGGCAATCAATTTGCGTACTTCATGCTGGCTTTTGCCACAGAAGGAGCAATAGAGCAGCTTGCCGTTGTCCTCGCCGTTGCGGGTGTCAGTCATTCGTTCGATCCAAATCCGATAGGCTTGCAACACAAGATGAAGGCTATTGCGGGCTTTTTCAAGCCCGCCGATGATCGGACCAGCCGACCAGCCCTATTTTGAGCTGCTTATTTTAAGCAGGGCGCTTTTCGATCACTTCGTCGATCAACCCGTATTCACGCGCGATTTCTGCACTCATGAAATTATCGCGATTGGTATCACGCTCGATTTCTTCCAGGGTACGCCCGCTGTGCTTGGCCATCAGCGTGTTGAGACGCTCACGAATAAAGAGGATTTCCTTGGCGTGGATTTCGATATCCGACGCCTGGCCTTGGAAACCGCCCAATGGCTGGTGAATCATCACGCGCGAGTTCGGCAGGCAGAAACGCTTGCCATGGGCACCGGCGGTAAGCAGGAACGCGCCCATGCTGCATGCCTGGCCGATACAGGTGGTCGACACGTTTGGCTTGATGAACTGCATGGTGTCGTAGATCGACATGCCCGCTGTCACCGAACCGCCCGGGGAATTGATATAGAGATGGATGTCCTTGTCCGGGTTTTCCGCTTCAAGGAACAGCAGTTGCGCACAGATCAGGTTGGCCATGTAGTCCTCTACCGGACCAACCAGAAAGATCACTCGCTCCTTGAGAAGGCGCGAGTAGATGTCATAGGCGCGTTCGCCACGAGCAGATTGCTCGACAACCATCGGGACCAGGCCGCCTGCGGCCTGGATATCAGAGTTCTGCTGAATATACGAATTACGGAACATGCTCTGCAGTTACTCCCAAATAGTCATGTCTTGAAAACGCATAAGCCAGCGCGAGGCTGGCTTATGGTTATATTTCGAACGAGTTGGACAATCAGTCGGCTTGTGCTGCTTCTGCCGGCTTGACTGCTTCTTCGTAAGAGACCGCTTTATCGGTCACCTTAGCCTTCTGCAGAACAGTATCCACAACTTGCTCTTCCAGCACAACTGAACGCACTTCGTTCAGTTGCTGGTCGTTCTTGTAGTACCAAGACACAACCTGCTCAGGCTCCTGGTAGGCCGAAGCCATTTCCTGGATCATCTCGCGAACACGCTCTTCGTCGGGCTTGAGGTCGAACTGCTTGACCACTTCAGCCACGATCAGGCCCAGCACAACGCGACGCTTGGCTTGCTCTTCGAACAGCTCGGCCGGCAGTTGGTCAGGCTTGATGTTGCCACCAAACTGCTGAACAGCCTGTACGCGCAGGCGATCCACTTCGTTGGACAGCAGGGCCTTTGGCACTTCGATCGGGTTGGCAGCCAGCAGACCGTCCATGACCTGGTTCTTGACCTTGGACTTGATGGCCTGGCGCAGTTCGCGCTCCATGTTCTTGCGAACCTCGGTGCGGAAACCTTCGATTCCGGTTTCCTTGATACCGAACTGAGTGAAGAATTCTTCGTTCAGTTCTGGCAGCTTGGGCTCGGAAACGGTGTTGACGGTCACGGTGAACTCGGCGGCTTTGCCAGCCAGGTCCAGGTTCTGGTAATCAGCCGGGAAGGTCAGGTTCAGAACGCGCTCTTCGCCAGCTTTAGCGCCAACCAGACCGTCTTCGAAACCAGGGATCATACGGTTGGAGCCCAGCACCAGCTGAGTGCCCTTGGCCGAGCCACCTGCGAATACTTCGCCGTCAACCTTGCCCTCGAAATCGATGTTCAACTGGTCTTCGTTCTGAGCGGCACGATCGGTCACTTCAAAACGGGTGTTCTGCTTGCGCAGGACTTCCAGCATGTTGTCCAGATCGGAATCTGCTACGTCAGCGCTCAGGCGCTCGATAGCGATACCTTCGAAACCGGCAACTTCGAACTCAGGGAACACTTCGAATACTGCAACGTATTCCAGGTCCTTGCCCGCTTCCAGCGTTTTAGGCTCGATCGAAGGCGAACCAGCCGGGTTCAGTTTTTGCTCAACAACCGCTTCGTAGAAGGAGGATTGGATGACATCACCAACAGCTTCCTGACGTGCGTCAGCACCAAAGCGGCGCTTGATTTCGCTCATCGGCACTTTGCCTGGACGGAAACCAGCGATCTTGGCCTTTTGTGCAGTCTGCTGCAGACGCTTGTTGACCTGAGTCTCGATGCGCTCAGCCGGCACGGTGATGCTCATGCGGCGCTCAAGAGCAGAAGTATTTTCAACAGAAACTTGCATGGATATTCCTCGTTGCACAGACGTTAGCCGGCCGTTTCCGACCCCAGAATCAAGGGCATGCATTCTAGTGGGTCAAACTCAAGAAGTCACCCTACTGGAAACGGGTAAAAAAACAGCAGGCAATTTATAGGGACGAACGCACGAATGCTTCTCGCCCCAGTGGCAAATACAGCCAATCACGCCAGAGCCCTGCGCCAACCCTTCTATATATAGAAGAGCCTGCCAATCAACTCCCCGGCAGCCAGCCTCGCGAGCAAGACCAGCGAACAGCGCGGCATCATCGAGACACATAAATGCGACGAAACGCACCGCCCTTGCGACCCAGAACCTGCAGCCGCTGAATATTCGAACCGCTAAAACAAAAAAGGCGCCAGACTGTTAAATCTGGCGCCTTTCGAAATATGGGGTGGACGAAGGGGATCGAACCCTCGACAACGGGAGTCACAATCCCGTGCTCTACCAACTGAGCTACGCCCACCATATTGCGTAACAAAGAAGCCAAACAACCTCTTTGCTGAGCCCCAACCAAGCCCGCAGGCATGGATGACGCTTTAATTGGTGCGGATGAAGAGACTCGAACTCTTACACCTTGCGGCGCTGGAACCTAAATCCAGTGTGTCTACCAATTCCACCACATCCGCGTTTGAAGCTCTTAAAGCAAAGGCGCCAGACTTTTGATCTGGCGCCTTTTAAATATGGGGTGGACGAAGGGGATCGAACCCTCGACAACGGGAGTCACAATCCCGTGCTCTACCAACTGAGCTACGCCCACCATATAGCGCTACTTGTGCCAAAGCTGCCTAATGGCGCACCCGGCAGGACTCGAACCTGCGACCATCCGCTTAGAAGGCGGATGCTCTATCCAGCTGAGCTACGGGCGCCTTATTAATCTGTACTCTTTGAGGATTACAAACTAAATGCTTCCAGCCTTACAGAACAACTATTCTGCTCGACCTTCTTAACCAGTGCTAGGCTGTGCCCGACAAGTGCGACGAATAGTATAGGCGCCCCCAGAGGTCGTCAAATCCTTTTTGAAAAAAATTCATTTTATTTAAGGGGTTAGAGGAATTTGCAGACCAAGCGCCTTTGCCCTCACGTCCTGGCATGCGAGAATACGCGCACTTTTCCTCTCCCTCTCGATGGTTAATCACGCGTAATGACTGCACAACTTATCGACGGCAAATCAATCGCCGCCAGCCTGCGCCAGCAGATCGCCCAACGAGTCACCGAGCGCCGCTTGCAAGGCCTGCGCACGCCGGGCCTCGCGGTGATCCTGGTCGGCAGCGATCCTGCCTCTCAGGTTTATGTCTCACACAAGCGTAAAGACTGTGAAGAGGTCGGCTTTATTTCCAAGGCCTATGACTTGCCTTCCGATACCACCCAGCAGGCCCTCACCGACCTGATCGACAACCTCAACGATGATCCGAACATCGACGGCATCCTGTTGCAGTTGCCGCTGCCAGAGCATCTGGACGCCTCCAAGTTGCTGGAACGCATCCGCCCGGACAAAGACGTCGATGGTTTCCACCCTTATAACGTTGGCCGCCTGGCGCAACGCATTCCCCTGCTGCGGCCTTGCACCCCGAAGGGCATCATGACCCTGCTGGAAAGCACCGGCGTTGATTTGTACGGCCTGGACGCAGTGGTCGTCGGCGCCTCGAACATCGTCGGTCGTCCGATGGCCATGGAGCTGCTGCTGGCTGGCTGCACCGTGACGGTCACCCACCGTTTCACCAAGGACCTGGCCGGCCATGTCGGCCGAGCTGACCTGGTGGTGGTTGCCGCCGGCAAACCGGGCCTGGTGAAAGGTGAATGGATCAAGGAAGGCGCCATCGTCATCGACGTGGGCATCAACCGCCAGGATGACGGCAAGCTGGTAGGCGACGTGGTGTATGAAACCGCCCTGCCCCGCGCCGGTTGGATTACACCGGTTCCAGGCGGTGTAGGCCCAATGACCCGCGCCTGCCTGCTGGAAAATACGCTGTACGCAGCAGAAACCCTGCACAGCTGATAACCCGCAAACTTGAAAACCTCGCTATCGCGCAATGCCGTTCAGCGTAGGAGCGAGCTTGCTCGCGAAAAACGTCAACGATAACGCGTACATCCTGGATAAACGCGTCGCCTATGAGTTCTTCGCGAGCAAGCTCGCTCCTACAAACAGCATCGCTATCGCGAGGTTTTTTTATGGGCTTTCGCCAACTACTGACCAATCATCGGGTTAGAGCCTTTATCTAAAGGCTTTCTATCGTTTTCTGATCCATACTTCTAGAATGTAACGGTATTTGTCAGAAAGTCCCGTTGCAGAACGGCAATCCCTACTTTTTATTAGCGAGTTCATCCGCGTGAAAATTCGTCTATCTCTTGTCAGCCTATTTTTTGCATTTACAGGCACAGTCGTCAGCGCCACCGTCGACGCTCGCGAAACCACTCTCGCCCCCCGGGACACTTCGCAACTGCATATCGCCTCCGGCAGCGCGATGCTGGTGGACCTGCAGACCAACAAAGTCATCTACTCCAGCAATCCGGACGTGGTCGTGCCGATCGCCTCCGTGACCAAGTTGATGACCGGCATGGTCATACTCGATGCCAAACAGAACATGGATGAGTACATCGACATCAACATCAGTGACACACCGGAAATGAAGGGGGTGTTTTCACGGGTCAGGCTCAACAGCGAAATGCCGCGCAAAGAGATGCTGCTGATAACGCTAATGTCCTCGGAAAACCGCGCCGCCGCTAGCTTGGCCCACCATTACCCGGGCGGCTACGCTGCCTTTATTGCAGCGATGAACGCCAAGGCCAAGGCGCTGGGCATGGCCAAGACTCATTATGTAGAGCCCACGGGCCTGTCGACCCATAACGTTTCCACGGCCCGGGACTTGAGCAAATTGCTGCAAGCGGCGCGCAAATACCCGATGCTCAGTGAACTAAGCACCACCAAGGAAAAAACCGTAGCCTTCCGCAAACCCAACTACACCTTGGGCTTTTCCAACACTGACCACCTGGTCAACCGCGCCAACTGGGACATCAAGCTGACCAAGACCGGCTTTACCAACCAGGCCGGCCACTGCCTGGTATTGGTGACGAGCATGGGTAATCGCCCGGTATCACTGGTGATCCTCGACGCGTTTGGCAAATTCACGCATTTTGCCGACGCCAGCCGTATTCGCAAATGGGTTGAAACCGGCAAGAGCGGCTCGGTACCGGACGTGGCCCTGCGCTACAAGGCCGACAAGAACCTGAAAAGTCGCCAGGGTGCGACGGTACAAGCATCCGAACGCTGAAGCACTATTAACTGCAATAAAAACGGCGCTCTTGAGCGCCGTTTTTTTATTCAAGGCTTCGTGGCCAGCACCTTGAGTGCCCGGGCCGCCGCCTGCTCCTGCCCCGCTTGGGCCAACGCCCCGGCGGCTTGTTGCCAGCGCTGGGCGTCCACATTGGCCGGCAATTGGCTTGGACGCTGAACCAGGATCGCCCAGTGTCCCGCGCCCTCCCATGCAGACTCAAAGGCGCTGACGCCCATCAGCAACCGTCGCTTCATTCCCGAATGCAGCAACACCGTGCCTTTCTGCTGGTTGAAGCCCACCAGTACGGCATAACGTGGTCCAGACCAAAAGGCCGACCCTTCGGTGATCCGCACCATCACTGGATACCCGGCCGCCACTTGCGCCAGTAACGCCGGCAACCTGGGCTCCAGCGGATAGACCAACATCCCGTACTCCCGGGCCAGTACCTGCATATTACGTTCAAGGTCCGCCTCGGCACCCGGTAAATGCAAGGGTTTATCCAGCAAACCCGGTGTAATCACAATGCCTTGTTGGGACAGCATGCTGGCCAAGGCAGAAGGGCCGCTCTGGTAGGCCTCCGTACGGAAACCGGTCACGCCGTTGAGTTCGACCCGCTCCGGCAGGCCCTGGATTTTCGAGGGGTGGCCGGCGCAGGCGACAAGCCCGAAGACGCAGACTGCCAACAGCCAGGAGGTGTTAACGTTCGACCGTAACCGCAACTTCTTCACTCTCTTGATCAAATATCGATGTGAACCTTGATCATAGGATGCTCTTGAACCCGGGTATAGCCTCAAACCACAGTAAATGACCCGACATAGAGCAAACAAGTTGGATGCACGCGACCATTGGTCAATAGCACGCAACGGTTCGATAGCTAGACTGTCCATTGAGAAGACAGTGTGTGCCCTGCACAGGGCAAAAGGAGGCACTCATGAGCCTGACGACAACGATTTTTCTATTGGTGTGCGGTTGGCTTTCAGTGGCCGCCGCCATGCTCTGGGGCGTTTTACGCATCACTCGCAGGCACCATCACCCCCAAGTCAAACCTGCGGCGCCCGACAAGTCGCACAAACCTGCCACGCACCACGCATAGCGCTTCTATAGTGAGCGGGCTTGCCCCGCTCACTCCATGGTTCTTGGCGCCCCTGGATATCAGGCCGCCAGTTTGCCGCTGGCAATCGCCTGGGATGCCGCCACCATAGCCCGCAATAACACCGCGCATCCCGCCGCCAGGTCATCCGGCGCCGCGTTTTCGATTTCGTTGTGGCTGATACCGCCTTCACAGGGCACGAAGATCATCCCGGCCGGGCCGAGTTCCGCGACGAAGATCGCGTCGTGTCCTGCCCCACTGACGATGTCCATGTTCGACAACCCCAGGCCGTTGGCAGCATCGCGCACGGCATCAACGCAGCCTTTATCGAAGTACAGCGGCGGGAAGTCCGCAGTCGGGACCATCTCAAACGTGAGGCCGTGCTTTTCGCAGGTGTCGTCGATCACCTTGCGCACCTGGGCAATCATCGAATCCAGCCGGGCCGGTTCGAGGTGGCGAAAATCCAGGGTCATGCGTACCTCGCCAGGGATGACGTTGCGCGAGCCGGGATAAGCTTGCAAGCAACCGACAGTGCCGCACGCGTGAGGCTGATGGCCGAGGGCGACAGCATTCACGGCGGCGACCACGGCAGCGGCGCCCACCAAGGCGTCCTTGCGCAAGTGCATTGGCGTTGGGCCCGCATGGGCTTCTACGCCGCGCAGTGTCAGGTCGAACCATTTCTGGCCAAGAGCACCGAGGACCACGCCAATAGTCTTGCGCTCGTCCTCAAGGATCGGCCCTTGTTCGATATGAGCCTCGAAGTAAGCGCCAACCTTGTGCCCACTCACAGGTCGCGATCCTGCATAACCAATGGCGTTGAGTGCATCACCCACGGTGACACCGTCGGCATCGGTCTTGGCCAGGGTATCTTCCAGGGTGAATTTCTCGGCGAACACCCCCGAGCCCATCATGCACGGAGGGAAACGCGAACCTTCTTCGTTGGTCCACACCACCACTTCCAGCGGCGCTTCGGTTTCGATATTGAGGTCGTTGAGCGTGCGCAACACTTCCACGCCGGCCAACACACCGAAGCAGCCGTCGAACTTGCCGCCGGTGGGTTGGGTATCGATGTGGCTACCAGTCATCACTGGCGCCAGTTTTGGGTTACGGCCCGGCCGGCGGGCAAAGATATTGCCGACGCCATCGATGGTCACGGTGCAGCCCGCTTCCTCGCACCACGTCACAAACAGGTCCCGGGCCTGGCGGTCGAGGTCGGTCAGGGCCAGGCGGCAGACGCCACCCTTGGGCGTGGCGCCAAGCTTGGCCAACTCCATCAGGGACAACCACAAACGGTCGCGGTTGATGTGTTGATGGGTGGACTGCAGAACGTCTACGGCAGCGTTCATGATGATCTCCTCAGGGTATATTTTTATATGAATCGGCCAGGTCAAATGTGAGCGCTGGCTTGGGCGTATTCACAACGAGGTTTTTACCGCCGCCGGACTCGTCCCGCGCTTCATGCACAGGCCGTAATACAACAGCCCGCCCAGCGCCGAACCGGTAAACCAGCCATAGCTGTAGAACCAACTGAACGCGTCAAGACCCAGTGACATCAAGGTCAGCACCACCGGCACGCCAAAGGCGATAAACCCGTACCCGTTCCACGCCGGGTACACGTCGTCGCGGTACAAACCAGCCAGGTCCAGTTTCTGTTTACGGATAATGAAATAATCCACCACCATGATCCCGGCAATCGGCCCCAAGAGGCTTGAGTAACCCAGCAACCAATTGGAATAGACCGTTTCCAGACTGACGTCGGAGATGATCAGCCCGAGCTTTTTGAGCAGCTCATGGGCCATCAATGCCAGACCGACCAGGCCAGTGAGGACTACTGCCGTGGTACGGTTGATCAGTTTGGGGGCGATGTTCTGGAAGTCGTTGGTGGGCGAGACGATGTTGGCGGCGGTGTTGGTGGACAAGGTGGCGACGATGATCAGTGCCATGGCCACGGCAACCCAGACAGGGCTCTGGATATGACCGATCAGGGTCACGGGATCGGAGACGCTGACGCCCACCAGTTTCACCGAGGCCGCGGTCATGATTACGCCAAGGGCGGCAAACAGGAACATGGTCAGTGGCAGGCCGAAAATCTGCCCGAGGATCTGGTCCCTCTGGCTTTTGGCGTAACGGCTGAAGTCGGGAATATTCAACGACAGGGTAGCCCAGAAACCCACCATCGCAGTCAACCCGGCCATGAAGTAACTGGTGACGCTGGCACCCTCCGGCCGCTTGGGCGGGATGGCCATCAATTCCGTCAGGGACACGTTGGGCAAAGCCCATACCAGCAGGCCGATACCCACCGCTACCAGCAATGGCGCAGACAGGGTTTCCAGCCATTTGATCGATTCGGCGCCTCGCAATACCACCCAAAGATTCAAGGTCCAGAAGATCATGAAGCCGATCACCTCACCGGTGCCGCCCAATGACTTCCAGCCCTCAAAAATCGAGCCGAGAAACAGATGGATCGCCAGCCCGCCAAACATCGTCTGGATACCAAACCAGCCACACGCTACCAAGGCGCGAATCAGGCACGGCACATTGGAACCGATGATTCCGAAGGACGAGCGTAGCAATACCGGAAACGGGATGCCGTACTTGGTGCCGGCGAAGGCATTGAGGGTCAAGGGGATGAGCACAACCAGGTTGGCCAGCAGGATTGCCAGTAGCGCTTCACCTACCGACAAACCGAAATAAGCGGTCAGCACACCACCCAGGGTGTAGGTCGGCACGCAGATCGACATGCCGATCCATAGCGCGGTGATGTGCCACTTGTTCCAGGTTCGTTCGTGCACCTTGGTGGGTGCGATGTCGTGGTTGTAACGAGGGCTATCGAGGACGTCGGGACCCGCGTCGAGTTCGTACAGGCCGTCGCGTTCAGTGACTTGAGATTTGTTCTGTTGCATGGCCGCTCCACGGTTTTTTCGAATTATTTTTGCTCACCCCGCGACAAGAGCAGGATGGCCGGAGTACCTCGTTGACAACATGACATCACGGATCCGGCCGGCAGCCACCGCACTCAATAACCGTGCCGAAAGTTACCACTGCGTCCGCACCGCACATATAACTCGCTGATGTTTATCAGCTTTATGCTGCCTACCGAAAAGTCCCTCGGCACTTTCAGCGTTACTCAGGCCAAATAACGCAGAAGTTGTCCGAACCATCAGGACTCAATCTGGTGCAACACAATTATTTTTATTTAGCGGCCCCGTCAAGAGGCATGTTCCAAGCGCCTGATTTGCAATAGAAAATGTCGCTCATATCAACAACCTGTCAAGCGCGTCAAAATGGTGATCGGCTGCTACATTTTGGTGATTTTCATATTTTTACGTTTAAAATCAATTAGTTAATTAATATATAAGCTTATAAAAAATATACTTGTACATTCTAAAAACTCAGGCTAATTTCTATTCCTGTCACCGCTGACAGGATTACCAACCTGCGGTTCGATGTATTACAACATTTAGAACTGGCATAAGCCGGTCAAGCCCGTGAGGAACTCCACATGTCATTGTTGATCCGTGGCGCCACCGTTATTACCCATGATGAAAGTTACCGAGCCGATGTTTTATGCACAGGCGGTCTAATCCGCGCCATTGGCACTGACCTGGATGTTCCCGCCGGCACCGAGACACTCGACGGCAGCGGCCAATACCTGATGCCTGGCGGCATCGATCCCCATACCCATATGCAACTGCCGTTCATGGGCACCGTGGCCAGTGAGGACTTTTTCAGTGGCACGGCGGCGGGCCTGGCGGGCGGCACCACGTCGATCATTGACTTTGTGATCCCCAACCCGCAGCAATCCTTGCTGGAAGCCTTTCACCAGTGGCGCGGCTGGGCCGAGAAGTCGGCGGCCGATTATGGCTTTCACGTCGCAATCACCTGGTGGAGCGAGCAAGTCCGTGAGGAAATGGCCGAGCTGGTCAGCCATCACGGCATCAACAGCTTCAAGCACTTCATGGCCTACAAGAACGCGATCATGGCGGCCGACGACACCCTGGTGGCCAGCTTCGAGCGCTGCCTGGAGTTGGGCGCGGTGCCGACAGTGCATGCCGAAAATGGCGAACTGGTCTATCACCTGCAACGCAAGCTGATGGCCCAGGGCATGACCGGCCCTGAAGCGCACCCGCTGTCGCGCCCTTCGCAGGTTGAAGGGGAAGCGGCCAGCCGGGCGATTCGCATCGCCGAAACCATCGGCACGCCGCTGTACCTGGTGCACGTTTCCACCAAGGAAGCGCTGGACGAAATCACCTACGCCCGCAGCAAGGGCCAACCGGTCTACGGCGAAGTCCTGGCCGGCCATTTGCTGCTGGACGACAGCGTTTATCAACACCCGGATTGGCAAACCGCCGCCGGCTATGTGATGAGCCCGCCCTTCCGCCCGCGCGGGCATCAGGACGCGCTGTGGCATGGCCTGCAATCGGGCAACCTGCACACCACCGCCACCGACCATTGCTGCTTCTGCGCCGAGCAAAAAGCCGCGGGGCGTGACGACTTCAGCAAGATCCCCAACGGCACCGCCGGCATCGAAGACCGCATGGCGCTGTTGTGGGACGAAGGGGTCAACACCGGACGCTTGTCGATGCAGGAATTCGTTGCGCTAACGTCCACCAACACCGCGAAGATCTTCAACCTCTACCCACGCAAGGGTGCGATTCGTGTCGGTGCCGATGCCGACCTGGTGCTGTGGGATCCCCAGGGCACACGAACCATTTCCGCCAAGACTCACCATCAGCAAGTGGACTTCAACATCTTCGAAGGCAAGACCGTGCGCGGCGTGCCCAGTCATACCATCAGCCAGGGCAAGTTGGTCTGGGCCGATGGTGACCTGCGAGCCGAACGTGGTGCCGGGCGCTATGTGGAACGGCCGGCGTACCCGTCGGTATTTGAGCAGTTGAGCAAGCGGGCTGAGCACTCCAGGCCGGTTGCAGTGAAGCGCTGAAAATACCACGCACATGATCGTTCCCACGCTCTGTATGGGAACGATCGCGGGCAACAAAAAAAACCATTGCCCATTAGAGGCAGCACCTCAAAAACCGTGAGGCCAATACCGTGATCCAGACCCTGACCCACCTTCCACGCCCCCATGAAGATGCGAACGCCCTCGCCGCCCATTTCACCGACCTTGCGCCGCCGCTCAATGCCCGGCAAGCACAGCTTGAAGCCTCTCGCTGCCTATATTGCTATGACGCACCCTGCGTCAATGCATGTCCCAGCGAGATCGACATCCCGTCATTCATTCGCAATATTCACCAGGAAAACGTTCAGGGTGCCGCGCAGAAAATTCTCTCGGCCAATATCCTCGGCGGCAGTTGTGCCCGGGTCTGCCCGACAGAAATCCTTTGCCAGCAAGCCTGTGTGCGCAACAACGCCGAAGAGTGCGCCCCGGTGCTGATCGGCCTGTTGCAGCGTTATGCGGTGGACAATGCCCACTTCAGCGAACACCCGTTCCAGCGCGCCGCCACTACCGGCAAGCGCATCGCCGTGGTCGGTGCCGGGCCGGCGGGATTGTCCTGCGCCCATCGCAGCGCCCTGCATGGCCATGACGTGGTGATCTTCGAAGCACGGGAAAAAGCCGGCGGTCTCAATGAATACGGAATCGCCAAGTACAAGCTGGTGGACGACTTCGCGCAAAGGGAACTGGATTTCCTGCTGCAAATCGGTGGCATCGAAATCCGCCACGGCCAGCGCCTTGGCGACAACCTGAGCTTGAGCGAACTGCACCAGCAATTCGATTCGGTGTTCCTCGGTCTCGGCCTGGCCGCCAGCAAGCAACTGGGCCTGCCCCATGAGGACGCCCCAGGCCTGCTGGCCGCCACCGACTACATTCGCGAGCTGCGCCAGGCCGATGACCTGAGCCAGCTACCACTGGCCGGCCGCTGCATCGTGCTCGGTGCCGGCAACACTGCCATCGACATGGCCGTGCAAATGGCCCGCCTCGGTGCCCACGACGTCAACCTCGTGTACCGACGTGGCCTCGAGGACATGGGCGCTACCGACCACGAACAGGCTATCGCCAAGGCCAATCAAGTACGCCTGCTGACGTGGGCGCAGCCCGAAGAAGTGCTGCTGGATGAGCAAGGCCATGTCTGCGGCATGCGCTTTGCTCGTACTCGAATGGAGAACGGTCGCCTGCAAACCACTGGCCAGACTTTTGACCTCGCCGCCGATGCAATCTTCAAGGCCATCGGCCAGGGTTTCGATGACCAGGCCTTACGCGATCCACTGGCCCATGAACTGCAACGCGTGGGCGAGCGTATTTTCGTCGACGAACAGCTGCGCACCAGCATCCCCGGGGTGTATGCCGGCGGTGATTGCGTCAGCCTCGGCCAGGACCTCACCGTCCAGGCCGTCCAGCACGGCAAACTGGCCGCCGAGGCCATGCACGCCCAACTCATGCTCAATGTGGAGGCTGCGTAATGGCCGATCTCTCGATTGTATTCGCCGGTATCAAAGCCCCTAATCCATTCTGGCTGGCCTCCGCGCCACCTACCGACAAAGCCTACAACGTGGTCCGTGCCTTTGAAGCGGGTTGGGGTGGCGTGGTCTGGAAAACCCTCGGCGAGGACCCGGCCGCCGTCAACGTCTCGTCACGCTACTCGGCGCACTACGGCACCAATCGCGAAGTGCTGGGCATCAACAATATCGAGCTGATCACCGACCGTTCCATGGAAATCAACCTGCGGGAAATCACCCAGGTGAAAAAGGACTGGCCGGACCGCGCATTGATCGTGTCGTTGATGGTGCCGTGTGTCGAAGAGTCGTGGAAACACATTCTGCCGTTGGTGGAAGCTACCGGCTGCGACGGCATCGAGCTGAACTTCGGTTGCCCCCACGGCATGCCGGAACGAGGCATGGGCGCAGCGGTGGGCCAGGTACCAGAGTATGTGGAACAGGTGACGCGCTGGTGCAAGACCTACTGCTCACTGCCGGTGATCGTCAAGCTCACGCCCAATATCACCGACATTCGCGTGGCCGCGCGTGCAGCCTATCGCGGGGGGGCTGATGCGGTGTCGCTGATCAACACCATCAACTCCATTACCAGCGTCGACCTGGAGCGCATGGTCGCCCTGCCTGTGGTCGGTACCCAGAGCACCCACGGAGGTTATTGCGGGTCGGCGGTCAAGCCGATTGCCTTGAACATGGTCGCGGAAATCGCCCGCGACCCACAGACCCAGGGCCTGCCCATCTGCGGGATCGGCGGCATTGGCAGTTGGCGTGATGCGGCGGAGTTCGTAGCGCTGGGCTGCGGCGCAGTGCAGGTGTGCACAGCGGCCATGCTCCATGGTTTTCGAATTGTCGAGGAAATGAAAGATGGCCTGTCGCGGTGGATGGACAGCCAGGGTTACAGCAGCTTGCAGGAGTTTTCCGGACAGGCAGTGGGCAACACCACGGACTGGAAATACCTGGATATCAACTATCAGGTAATTGCGAAGATCGACCAGGCCGCGTGCATTGGTTGCGGACGCTGCCATATTGCCTGTGAAGATACCTCGCACCAGGCCATCACCAGTCTGCAACTGCCGGATGGGACGCACAAGTACGAGGTGATTGATGACGAGTGCGTGGGCTGCAACCTGTGCCAGATCACCTGCCCGGTGGCCGATTGCATTGAGATGGTGCCGATGGAAACGGGCAAGCCGTTTTTGAATTGGACGCAGGATCCGCGCAATCCGTACCGCGAAGCCGTTTAACCCAAGTCGCTGCCGAGGCACGAGGTTGCGATAAGGGCCGCAGGACCTTCAGCAATCTCAAACCCCAAACGACTGCTGCGCAGCCGATCGCAGGCTGCGCCAGCGGCTACAGGTGATCGGTGATCGGCGCGGTCCCTGTAGCCGCTGTCGAGGCACGAGGCTGCGATAAGGGCCGCAGGACCTTCAGCAATCTCAAACCCCAAACGACTGCTACGCAGCCGATCGCAGGCTACGCCAGCGGCTACAGGTTTTGCGTCACGGTTCCAGCCCGATCCCCCGCAATATCACGCTCGTCACCGTCTGCACCGCCCGCTCGAACTGCATGTCCGACAGCGGCTGGTGCTCGTTCAAGATCATCACCTGATGGTCAAAGTCGGCATAGTGCTGGGTCGAGGCCCAGATCATGTACAACAGGCTCGACGGCTCCACTGGCAGGATGCGCTTGTCCTCCACCCACTGGCGAATTTTCGCTTCCTTCATCTTGGCCCAATCGTACAGGCTGACGTCCAGGGCCT
This sequence comes from Pseudomonas karstica, assembly GCF_009707515.1. Lineage (GTDB taxonomy): Bacteria > Pseudomonadota > Gammaproteobacteria > Pseudomonadales > Pseudomonadaceae > Aquipseudomonas > Aquipseudomonas karstica. The sequence continues at coordinate 73,334 of NZ_WLYI01000028.1, forward strand.
CACCCAATGTGGGGGCGCCATGGATGATTTCGTTGGCCCAGACTTTCGAACCATAGGGCCGACTGCGCGAATGCTGCATCTTGGCGCGGATGTAGCTGCTGAGCACCACTCGCGGGTCGTCGAACATCTCGAAGCACAGCGCGTCCTGTTTCCACACTTCCAGCAGGTCGAACAGCACCGCACTGTACAACTCGCTCTTGGTGCTGAAGTAGTAATGCAGGTTGGAACGCGGCAATTGCACTTCTTCGGCAATGTCGGCCATGGCCGTGCTGCCATAGCCTTTTTCAGCGAAGACCTTTTCAGCCGCCAGCAGAATTTTTTCAACGTTGACTCGACGAATCCCGATCTTGTGATTGCCCATAAGGGTTCCCCGACAACGATATGGCTCAAGACTACCATCGGCTCTAGGGCGAGGCGACAAGCCACGATGAAACTTCGTACACTGCCTGTATTACCCAATTGATTGGTATTGCCCAATGTTGATCAAAAAAACCCTGACGACCATTGCTCTGCTGGCCTCCTTGCTGGGCGCCTCGGCAGCTTTTGCCCATGCACACCTGAAAAGCTCGACACCGGCGCCTGACAGCACCGTCGCAGCCCCCAATGACCTGCGCCTGACCTTCAGCGAAGGCGTCGAGGCCACCTTCACCAAGGTTTCCTTGAGTAAAGATGGCACCGAAGTGGCGGTAAAAGGCCTGGAAACTCCGGACGCCGACAAGAAAGTCCTGGTAGTGACACCTACCGCACCGTTGTCTGGCGGCACATACAAGGTGCAATGGCACGCCGTGTCGGTCGACACCCACACAAGCGAAGGCAGCTACAGCTTCAAGGTCGGCCAATAAACCATGGCGGATCTGTTGGTCCTGTGCCGCTTCCTGCATTTCATCGTCGTGTTACTGATGTTCGGGGCTGGTGTCTTCAGGCCCTGGCTGCTGGGCGCTGCACCGCAACCGCGGCTGGACCAACAGCTAAACGCGATCACCCGAGGCCTGGCCTGGCTGGCCCTCGGGTCCGGGGTGGCATGGCTGCTGCTGATCACCGCCAGCATGGCAGGCGCCTGGTCGGCGGCACTGGACGGAGTGACCGTTCAACAGGTGTTGGGCAAGACCTTCTTTGGCCAGGTCTGGACTTGGCACCTGCTGCTGAACCTGTTGCTGGTACTCAGCCTGATGACACCTTGGCGCGCCCCGCGCCTGCCATTGAGCGCGCTGCTGCTCGCGACCCTGGCGCCGGTCGGCCATGGCGCCATGCTCAATGGGTTCGGCGGGCTACTGTTGATCCTCAATCAGGTGGTGCATCTGGTGTGCGTCGGGAGTTGGCTCGGCGGGTTGTTGCTGCTGGTGTTGATCCTGCGCTATCCCGCACCCTTCGCCCTGGAATCGATCCTCAAGCGTTTCAGTGGTATCGGCTATGGCTTGGTGGCCGGCTTGTTAGTTACAGGGCTTATCAATGTTCGCGTACTCACCGGGCAGTTCTGGCCTACTCCGCTGTTCACAGGCTTTGCCTTGATCCTGCTGATCAAGGTACTGCTGGTGGCCGCGATGCTGGCACTGGCGTTATTCAATCGGCTGCAGCTCAAGGGCTGCGAGCAGCGAGTGGGGGCATTAAAAGCCAGTGTGGTGGCTGAGTGGTTGTTGGGGATTGCAGCGGTTGCCGCCGTTTCCTTGCTCGGCACCCTGCCGCCGATGGTCATGGCTGGATAGACCATCCACGTTTATCAATGCCAGCCTAAAACTCATCGTACAACAATCATTGACATTCCGAGGAAACCTCGCAAATATCGCTCCCTACGTTGTACGACGACGTATAACAAAATAAAAACAAAAAAATATAAGGGAGCGTCACTGTGAGTCCACTCGCCCGCAATTCCTCCTCGTACCTGGGCCTTATCGGCCTCGGCAGCCTGGCCCTCGTCCTGCCCGTCACCGCCCAGGCCGAAGGTTTTATCGAAGACAGCAAAGTCACTCTCAACCTGCGCAACGCCTACTTCAATCGCAACTTTACCAACCCCGACAACTCCCAGGCCAAGGCCGAAGAGTGGACGCAAAGCTTTATTCTTGATGCCAAATCCGGTTTCACCCAAGGCACAATCGGTTTTGGCCTGGACGTGCTGGGACTGTATTCGCAGAAGCTCGACGGCGGTAAAGGTACCGCCGGTACCCAACTGCTACCGGTCGACGATGACGGTCGCCCCGCCGATAACTTCGGCCGCCTGGGTGTGGCACTGAAAACCAAGCTGTCGAAAACCGAACTGAAGGTCGGCGAATGGATGCCGGTGCTGCCAATCCTGCGCTCCGACGACGGCCGCTCGCTGCCGCAAACGTTCCAGGGTGGCCAGATCACTTCCAACGAAATCAGCGGCCTGACACTCTATGGCGGCCAGTTTCGCGGCAACAGCCCGCGCAACGACTCGAGCATGGAGGACATGTTCATGAACGGCAAAGCCGCGGTCACCTCGGACCGCTTCAATTTCGGCGGCGGTGAATACACCTTCAACGACAAACGCACCTTGATCGGCGTCTGGTACGCCGAGCTGACTGACATCTACCAGCAACAGTACTTCAACCTCAGCCATAGCCAGCCAGTGGGCGACTGGACCCTGGGCGCCAACCTCGGTTTCTTCAATGGCAAGGAAGACGGCAGCGCCCTGGCCGGCGATATGGACAACAAGACCACCTTCGCCCTGCTCTCGGCCAGGTACGGTGGCAACACCTTCTATCTGGGCCTGCAAAAACTCACCGGCGACAGTGCCTGGATGCGGGTCAACGGCACCAGCGGCGGGACCCTGGCCAATGACAGCTACAACGCCAGCTACGACAACGCCAAGGAAAAATCCTGGCAGGTACGGCATGACTACAACTTCGCGGCCCTGGGCATTCCAGGGCTGACCCTGATGAACCGCTACATCAGCGGCGATAACGTGCACACCGGGACGATCACTGACGGCAAGGAATGGGGTCGCGAATCGGAGCTGGCCTACACCGTGCAGAGCGGCGCGCTGAAAAACCTCAATGTCAAATGGCGCAACGCGACAATCCGCCGGGACTTCAGTACCAACGAATTTGATGAAAACCGCCTATTCATCAGCTACCCGCTTTCCTTGCTGTAAGGCCCTGGATAAAACATTGCCCATTGCAGGAACGAGGGGGTACCTGGTTCCGACAATGGGTCAGATGTGGTCCACCGATCTATTTCGACCAAAGCCGCGTTGACAACCATGGGAAACCCTAACGATACTTTGATTTAGTCATACGACAACCTACAACAATAATAGGACTACCATGACCAGCACTTCAACGGCCCCTCTTCCATTCAACCGCCTGCTGCTGACTGGCGCAGCCGGTGGCCTGGGCAAAGTATTGCGCGAACGCCTGCGTCCTTATGCCAAGGTATTGCGCCTGTCCGATATCGCCAGCATGGCCCCCGCCACCGACGGCACCGAAGAAGTATTGCCCTGTGATCTCAGCGACAAACACGCGGTGCATCAACTGGTGGAGGGCGTCGATGCCATCCTGCATTTCGGTGGTGTCTCGGTGGAGCAACCTTTTGAGGAAGTCCTCGGCGCCAATATCTGCGGCGTCTTCCATATCTACGAAGCGGCACGTCGCCATGGCGTAAAACGGGTGATCTTCGCCAGCTCCAATCACGTCATCGGCTTTTACAAACAGGACGAACCTCTCGACGCCCACTCCCCTCGCCGTCCGGACAGCTACTACGGGCTTTCAAAATCCTACGGCGAGGACATGGCCAGTTTCTACTTTGATCGCTATGGCATCGAAACCGTCAGCATCCGTATCGGCTCTTCGTTTCCCGAACCGCAAAATCGCCGAATGATGCACACCTGGCTGAGCTTCGACGATCTCACCCAGTTGCTGGAACGGGCGCTGTACACCCCTGGCGTCGGGCACACCGTGGTCTATGGCATGTCTGACAATCTCGATGTCTGGTGGGACAACCGTTTCGCCGCCCACCTGGGTTTTGTGCCCCGAGACAGCTCCGAAGTATTCCGCAAACAGGTTGAAGCGCAACCGATGCCCGCTGCCGACGACCCGGCACGGGTCTATCAGGGTGGGGCCTTCTGTGCCGCCGGCCCGTTCGGTGATTGAACGCCTATCAACGCAAGGGAATGAGCTGCCATGCAAGCTGAACTGATTGTCGACGCCCGCAATGCGGTCGGTGAATGCCCGGTATGGGTCCCCGATGAAAACGCCCTGTATTGGGTGGATATTCCCAATGGCGGCCTGCAACGCTGGAGCGCCACCACCGGCCATGTCCACGCCTGGACAGCCCCACACATGCTTGCCTGTATTGCGCGCACCGATGCGGGTAATTGGGTGGCGGGTATGGAGGATGGATTTTTCCAGCTCACGCCCCACGCCGATGGCAGTCTCGACACCACCGCCATGGCCAGCATCGAACACCCGCGCGCGGACATGCGCCTGAACGACGGCCGCTGTGACCGCCAGGGCCGCTTCTGGGCCGGCAGCATGGTGATGAACATGGGTGCCAACGCCGCCGAAGGCACGCTTTACCGCTATGCATCCGGTGCACCACCCCGCGCGCAACTGAGCGGTTTCATCACCCCCAACGGCCTGGCCTTCAGCCCCGATGGGCGAACGATGTACCTCTCGGACTCACACCCACTGGTGCAGCAGATCTGGGCCTTCGACTACGACACGGAAACCGGCACGCCGTCCAACCGCCGCCTGTTCGTCGACATGCATCAGTTCCTTGGTCGCCCCGACGGTGCTGCCGTCGACGCCGACGGTTGCTATTGGATCTGCGCCAACGATGCCGGCTTGATTCACCGTTTCACCCCCGATGGCCGCCTCGATCGCTCCCTGGCTGTACCGGTGAAAAAACCCACCATGTGCGCCTTCGGCGGCAGCAACCTGGATACGCTGTTCGTCACCTCGATACGCGACGATCGCAGCGAGCAGTCCCTGGCCGGCGGCGTATTCGCCCTCAACCCAGGCGTTACAGGCCTGCCGGAGCCCACGTTCACCCTCTAGCTGCATCGCTGTGCCTTGAATACAACAATAAAAAGACTGGAGACGTACCCATGAATTTCAAACGCACCTTGCTGGCCGCTGCACTCCCTCTCACCTTGGTGCTGGCGAATGCCGCCCAGGCGCTGGAAATAAAATTTGCCGAGATCCATCCTGCCGGCTACCCCACCGTGGTGGCCGAGGAGCAATTGGGCAAAACCCTGGAAAAAGCCAGCAACGGCGAACTGACGTTCAAAATGTTCGCCGGCGGTGTGCTCGGCTCTGAAAAGGAAGTGATCGAACAGGTCCAGGTCGGCGCACTCCAGATGACCCGGGTCAGCCTGGGCATCGTCGGGCCGGTGGTGCCGGATGTGAACGTATTCAATATGCCATTCGTGTTCCGTGACCAGGCGCACATGCGCAAGATCATCGACGGCGAAATCGGCGATGAAATCCTCGACAAGATCACCGACTCCGAATTCGGCCTGGTGGCCCTGGCCTGGATGGATGGCGGCACGCGTAACCTCTATACCAAGAAGCCGGTGCGCAAGCTTGAAGACCTCAAGGGCATGAAAATTCGCGTGCAGGGCAATCCGCTGTTTATCGACACCATCAATGCCATGGGCGGCAACGGTATTGCCATGGACACTGGCGAGATCTTCAGCGCCTTGCAGACCGGGGTGATTGACGGCGCGGAAAACAATCCGCCGACCCTGCTGGAGCACAATCACTACCAGAGCACCAAGTTCTACACCCTGACCGAACACCTGATCCTGCCCGAGCCTATCGTGATGTCGAAAATCACCTGGGAAAAACTCACCCCCGAGCAACAGGAGCTGGTGAAAAAAACCGCCAAGGCCGCGCAGGCCGAAGAACGTATCTTGTGGGACGCCAAGTCCGCCAGCAGCGAAGCCAAGCTAAAGGCCGCCGGGGTCGAATTCATCACCGTCGACAAAAAGCCCTTCTATGACGCTACCGCTTCGGTACGTGCCAAGTACGGCGCGCCTTTCGCCGACATGATCAAGCGCATCAACGCCGTTCAATAACTTTTCCCGCCTCTCGCAAAAGGCCCGGCGCGCTCGACTGCCCATACAGTCATCCGCGCCCGGTTACGGTGAACGCCATGAAGAATTTACTGCTGCGCATCAACGACCGCATCTACATGACCTGCATCTGGGTCGCCGGCCTCTCGGTACTCGGGGTCGCGCTTATCATCCCTTGGGGCATCTTCGCCCGCTACATTCTCGGCACCGGCTCCAGCTGGCCGGAGCCCACCGCGATTTTGCTAATGCTGGTGTTCACCTTCGTCGGCGCGGCCGCCAGCTACCGTGCGGGAGCGCACATGTCGGTGGCCATGATCACTGACCGTCTGCCTCCCCGACAACGTCAACTGGCCGGAATTGTTTCCCAATTGCTGATGGGCACCATCTGCCTGTTCATGACTATTTGGGGCACCAAACTGTGCCTGTCCACCTGGAACCAGTTCATGAGCGCCATCCCGACGCTGCGAGTGGGCATTACCTATATGCCGATCCCGATTGGCGGGCTGCTGACGCTAGTGTTTGTTCTGGAAAAACTCCTGCTGGGTGACCAAAGCAACCGCCGTGTGGTGCGTTTCGACCTGGTTGAAGAAAACGAAGGGGCTGCCTGAATGGACGCATTGATTTTGCTGGGCAGCTTTGTCGCCTTGATTCTGATCGGCATGCCGGTGGCCTATGCCCTGGGGTTTTCAGCGCTGATCGGTGCATGGTGGATCGACATCCCGTTCCAGGCCCTGATGATTCAAGTGGCCGGCGGGGTGAACAAGTTTTCGCTGATGGCGATCCCGTTCTTTGTCCTGGCCGGGGCGATCATGGCCGAAGGTGGTATGTCCCGCCGACTGGTGGCGTTCGCCGGGGTGCTGGTAGGGTTTGTGCGGGGTGGTTTGTCGTTGGTGAACATCATGGCCTCGACCTTCTTTGGTGCGATCTCCGGCTCATCGGTGGCCGACACCGCTTCCGTGGGCTCCGTATTGATTCCGGAAATGGAGCGCCAGGGTTACCCCCGGGAATTCGCCACCGCCGTGACCGTCAGCGGCTCGGTGCAAGCGCTGTTGACGCCACCGAGCCACAACTCGGTGCTCTACTCCCTGGCCGCGGGCGGTACCGTTTCCATTGCCTCGCTATTCATGGCCGGGGTGGTTCCCGGTTTGCTGATGAGCGCGTGCCTGATGGTGTTGTGCCTGATCTTCGCGAAAAAACGCAACTACCCCAAGGGCGAAGTCATCCCCTTGAAGCAGGCGCTGAAAATCTGCGCTGATGCGCTGTGGGGCCTGATGGCCATGGTGATTATCCTCGGCGGCATCCTCTCGGGCATCTTCACCGCCACCGAGTCGGCGGCGATTGCGGTGCTGTGGGCGTTCTTCGTGACCATGTTCATCTACCGCGACTACAAATGGAGCGAGCTGCCGAAATTGATGCACCGCACGGTACGGACCATTTCCATCGTGATGATCCTGATCGCCTTCGCTGCCAGCTTCGGCTACATCATGACCCTGATGCAGATCCCGTCGAAAATCACCACGATGTTCCTGACCCTCTCGGACAACCGCTATGTGATCTTGATGTGCATCAATGTCATGCTGCTGTTGCTGGGTACCGTGATGGACATGGCGCCGTTGATCCTGATCCTCACGCCCATCCTGATGCCGGTGATCCTTGGCATCGGCGTCGACCCGGTGCACTTCGGCATGATCATGCTGGTGAACCTGGGGATCGGCCTGATCACCCCGCCTGTGGGTGCGGTGCTGTTTGTGGGGGCGGCAGTAGGCAAGGTCAGCATTGAAAAAACGGTTAAATCCCTGCTGCCGTTCTATGCCGTGCTGTTTCTGGTGTTGATCGCGGTGACCTACATTCCAGCGCTGTCGTTGTGGTTACCTGGGCTGGTGTTATAAAACCCCATGACCTTGAACATCCTTGAACTCAAAGATGCATTGACCCACCTGACGCTGGCCCCGGCGTTGGGCGCCAGTATCGTCAACTGGACGCTACGTGGCAGCGGCCAACCGCTGCTGCGCCACAGCGATCAACAAGCACTCGACAGCGGATTGCCAGGCAAGCTCGCCGGCTTTCCCCTGGCCCCCTGGTCGAACCGAATTGCCGGAGGTGGTTTCGACAACCCTGATGGCTGGTTGGCATTGCAGGCCAACAGCCTCACCGATCCCCTGCCGATTCATGGCAGCGCCTGGCAACAGGCATGGCAAGTGGTCAGCCAGTCAGTGGATGAGGTCGTGCTGCAACTGGACAGCAGTACGCCATTCGCTTATCGCGCCGAGCAGCGATTTCAGTTGCAAGACGGCCAGTTAAACATTGCACTGCGTGTCACCCACCTTGCCGAACACGCGGCGTGGCATGGGCTGGGGCTGCATCCGTACCTGCCACGCCGGCCAGGCACGCGGCTGCAAGCCAAGGCTGGGCAGGTGTGGAGGTGTGATCAAACAAAACTGCCGACGGAGCTGGGTCCGGTACCTGCCGACTGGGACTTTCAGCAGCCCAAGGCCTTGCCTGAAACCTTGGTAGACAATGGTTTTTGCCAGTGGGACGGGCATTGCCTGATCCAGCAACCGGAGCTGGGGTATGAATTGGAGTGCCGGGCGACGGGGAGCAACTACTACTTGCTGTACTGCCCGCCGGGGTTGGACTTTTTCTGCATTGAACCGGTGAGTCATCCGGTGAATGCTCATCATATGCCTGGCAGGCCAGGGTTGCGTTTGTTGACGCAGGGCCAATCGGTTGAACTGGGCTTGAGCCTGCAATACAAAGCCCTGTAGCCGCTGTCGAGGCACGAGGCTGCAATGCGGGTCTGCAGGACCGCCCTCGGGGGTCGCTTCGCAACCCATCGCAGCCTCGTACCTCGGCAGCGGCTATACGTCTCAGGGCGGCGTGTTCTTGAGCCGACCCGCCGTATCAATACTCACCACCACCGACAATCCCGGCCGCAGCCGCTCGCTCTGTTCCTGGCCTGGGTCCACGGCAATGCGTACCGGCACCCGCTGGGCAATCTTGACGAAGTTACCCGTGGCGTTGTCTGCCTGCAGCAGGCTGAACTGCGAACCGGTGGCCGGGGAAATGCGCTGCACGGTGCCGTGAAACTTGCGATGGTCAAGGGCATCAACAGTAAAGCTCACCGGTTGGCCGACCTGCACATTGGCCATCTGGGTCTCTTTCATATTGGCAATCACCCACAATTGGTTCGGCACCAATGCCATCAATTGCGCGCCAGAGTTGACGTAAGCTCCCAGGCGCACACCTATCTGCCCCAGTTGCCCATCCCGTGGGGCGATGACCCGGGTGTTGGAGAGGTCGATCCGCGCCAGCTCCACCGCCGCATCGGCATTGGCTACCGCCGCTTCCAGGGAGCCACGGTTGACGATCACGGTCTGCAAATCCTGGCGGGCGATTTCCAGGTTGGCCTGGGCCTGGGCCACGGCAGCGATAGTCTGCGCGCTGGCCGCACGCGTCACATCCAGCTCACGCCTAGAGACCGATCCATCACTGATCAGCTCTTCATTGCGACGCAAGTCAGCGGTGCTTTTGCGGGCCTGGGCCTGACTGTCGGCCAGCGCCGCTTGACGCAGCTTGATGGTCGCCTCGGCACTGTTGCGTTGCTGCACCACGTTAGCCAGGGACGCCTGTTGCACGGCCTGTTGCGCCTGGGCCTGGTCCAGGCGCTGCTTGTAAATGCGGTCATCCAGGCGCACCAGCAGATCCCCGGCCTTGACGTACTGGAAGTCCTGTACCGGCACTTCATACACATAGCCGCTGAGTTGCGGGCCGATGATCGTCACCTGGCCACGCACCAGGGCGTTTTCGGTGGTTTCCACGGCGCTGCTGAACGGCGGCAATTGCCAGGCGTACAACACGATCAGGACGCCGATGATGGCAATCGCGGCAAAACCCAGCGACGAGATGATCCGCACCCGCAGGGAACGTGGCTCGCTGGCCGGGATGCTCGGCGGTGCAGTGCCCTCAGGGGTGGCGGCGATGGCGTGGGTAGTCGTAGTGGTCGGTTCGGTCATGAAGAAAGTGCACCGCTGGGTTGAACAGGAGGGGTCACGCTGGATGAGGCAGCACTGTTGGCTGCTTTAGTGGTGCTTATCAGCCAAAGGCTGCGGATAAAGATCCAGATCATGGTCAGCACGGCGATCACCGCGATCAGCATGAACACATCGTTATAAGCCATCACATTGGCTTCACGGGTGGCGGCCGTGGCCAGGCTACGAATACCCATCAGGTTGCGCAGCTCCGGGTCGGCCATCACCGAACCGTAGGCCGTGCCGCCGCTCTGTACCCGAGCAGCCACCAGGGGGTCCATCAAGGTCAGGTGTTCGACAATCATGCTGGAGTGGAACTTCTCCCGCACGACCTGGAATGTGCCGAGCAGCGCCGCGCCAATCAGGCCCCCCAGGCTCTGGCAAATCCCGAACATCACGGAAAAACTCACCAGGTTCCGGGGGTTGGCCAGCACGTTGCGAGCGCCCAGGACCATGGTCGGGCCAAGAAAGAACGTACCGCCGAAGCCTAGCAGGAACTGGCTGATGTACATATTCTGCGGCCGGGTGAGGTTACTGGAGAAGCTGTCCATCACCGCCCCCACAGCCATCATCGCCAAAGAGATAATCAACGGCATCAGCAGGTGCGCCGGGTTGATGGTCAGGGCGCTGGTGAACAGGCCGGCAATCGCCCCCAGCAACATGATCAGGTACAGGGTACGCATCTGCTCGCTGCTCATGTTCAATGCCTGAAGGAACCCCACCGCGCCGGTGGACTGTTCCGACAACACCATGCGAATCAGGATTACCGCCAACGCCAGGCGAATCATCGTCCCACTGCCCAGCCAGCGCGTCATCAGCATAGGGTTGCTGCGGTTATGTTCAATCGCCAACCCGGCCATGATCAGCACCAGCGAACAGGCTGAGGCGACGCCGATCCACGGCGCTTCCAGCCACCAGTCGATCCGGCCCAGGGACAGCACCGCACAGAGCAGCGCCACACCGCTGGCCAATAGGGTGAAGGTCAGGAAATCGAGCTTTTCAAAGGTCTTGAAACGGTCACCTGGCGGCAACTTGAGCAGGAATACGCAGCCCAGGCACGTCAGCGCCATACCCAGTTCAAACAGATACAAGCCGCGCCATTCTGCGATCTGCAGCAAGTCTTCAGAAAACAGCCGGGCCAGGGGCAAGGCCAATTGAGCGGTCCCGAGCCCCAACACCAAGGATTTCAAGCGCCACTTTGGCGGGAAGGCCTGAATCATGTAGTACAAACCCAGGGAGCTGAGAGCCGCACCCACCATGCCGTGGGCTGCCCGCACGGCAATCGCCGAGTTGAGGTCGTTGACGAACAAATGGCCAAAGGTCACCAGGGCATAGAGCACCAGGAACACTTCGGTAAACGCCCGCAGGCCGAACTGCTGGCGGAACTTCACCAGCAACAGGTTCATCGAGACGTTGGTCATGACATAAGCGGCGGGCAGCCAGGCCATTTCCGCCGAGGTAGCGCCCAACGCACCTTGCAGGTAAGGCAGGTTGGCGATTACCAAGGCGTTGCCCAAGCCGCCAGTGATTGCCACCAACGCCCCAACCAACGCATAGGCCCAGCGTTTGTGGGTGGGGTGCCAAGGCGTCGACGGCGAACCCGGCAAACTCGGTCGCTCATGGGGTTGCCAGGCGCGTGGGGTGTATTTGTCCATTCGGTGACCTTGATGACCGACGCACAAGGCCGGTAAAACCATTACTCAAGGCGTAGTAAACCTGAGCAGCGCTCATCTTGCCATGACGCAAAGCGAAATCGCGGCAATAACCACAGGGAAACAGGAACTGGCGTAGCCGTTGCCGAGCCCGCCACCAGATCAGCCCCCGCTAAATAACTGCGCCCCCCGCTCGTTCTTTGGTTAACCGCCTCGATACCCCTCGAAGCCTGCACTGTGCGCCCGGCCCACCGTCTATCGCTGACACACGCCGCGCCCAGCACTGCCTTGTGCTCACCCCCCCAGCCTGAAACGGGAGACTTGAATGTCCAGCAAACCTCGCGGCGCCGTCAGCGAACTTTTCGGCCTGCTCAAACCCTTTTGGCCCCTGGTGGCGCTGTCCATCGCCCTGGGCATGGTCGGTGGCCTCAGCGTCACGGCGCTGCTGGCGACGATCAATAACGCGCTGCACTCCGACGCCGGCCTGACACAGGCCGTGGTGCTGCTGTTTGCCGGCCTGTGTTTGCTGGCCCTGGCCAGCTCGATCTTCTCCGACATCGGCACCAACTATGTCGGCCAACACATCATTGCCAAGCTGCGCCGGGAACTGGGGGAAAAGGTGCTCGCCGCGCCCATCGACCAGATCGAACGCTACCGCAGCCACCGGCTGATCCCGGTGCTGACCCACGATGTCGACACCATCAGCGACTTCGCCTTTGCCTTCGCGCCCCTGGCCATTTCATTGACGGTGACCCTTGGCTGCCTGGGCTATTTGGCCATGCTGTCGTGGCCCATGTTCCTGATGATGCTGGTGGCGATCGTGATTGGCACCGTCGTGCAGTTCATCGCCCGCTCCCGAGGCATGCAGGGCTTCGAGTCGGCGCGGGAAGCCGAGGATGAGTTGCAGAAAAACTACAGCGCCATCGCCGAAGGCGCCAAAGAATTGCGCATCCATCGTCCACGCCGCCAGCGCATGTTCGTCAACGGCATCCAGAACACCGCCAACCGCATCTGCGCCACCCAGATCCGCTCCATCAACACCTTCGTGATTGCCAAGGCCTTTGGCTCGATGCTGTTCTTCGTGGTGATCGGCCTGGCCCTGGCCATGCAATCGTTCTGGCCCAGCGGCGATAAAACCGTGATGAGCGGCTTCGTGCTGGTGCTGCTGTACATGAAGGGCCCGCTGGAACACCTGATCAGTACCCTGCCGATCGTCAGCAAGGCGCAGATCGCTTTCCGGCGCATTGCCGAACTGTCGAAACAATTTTCCTCTCCCGAGCCGCACTTGCTGCTCAGTGATTGCGGCGCTGCCGCGCCGGCGGTACATAGCCTGGAACTGACCGACGTCAGCTACACCTTTCCCCGCGTCGAAGGCTTCGAGCCGTTCCACCTGGGCCCGGTGAACCTGCGGATCGAGCAAGGCGACATCACCTTTATCGTCGGTGAAAACGGCTGCGGCAAGACCACCCTGATCAAGCTGCTACTCGGCCTGTACGCCCCGCAAAAAGGCAGCATCGAACTCAATGGCCAGGCCATCGTGGCGGCGAACCGCGATGACTATCGCCAGTTGTTCACCACTATTTTCGCTGACTACTATTTGTTCGACGATGTGATCCAGGGCGACAAACCGATCCCGGCCGACGCCGACCGCTACCTCAAACGCCTGGAAATCGGCCACAAAGTCACCATCACCGACGGCGTGTTCAGCACCACCGACCTGTCCACCGGCCAGCGCAAGCGCCTGGCCCTGGTCAACGCCTGGCTGGAGGAACGCCCGGTGCTGGTGTTCGACGAATGGGCGGCCGACCAGGACCCAACCTTCCGACGCATTTTCTATACCGAACTGCTGCCCGACCTCAAGCGCCTGGGCAAGACCATCATCGTGATTTCCCACGACGACCGTTATTTCGATGTGGCCGACCAGATCGTGCGCATGGAAGCCGGCCGGGTCGCCACCGAACTGCAAACCGCTTGAAAACGCTGACCTGAAAACCGGATGTGAAATTTTTCTTTCCGGTTTTCTGGGGGACCAACGTCTTATTGGTACTTAATACGAATCACTATCATTAGATAACGCCACCTAAGAGCCCATAATGTCAGCCATTCACACCGTCTCACCGCTCGCCAAAGCCCTCAAGATGCGCCGCCTGTTCCAGCCGCGCCTCCTGAGCGCCACGCTGGTCCTGGCCCTGCCCTTCGCCGCACAGGTACAAGCGCAAACCTTCAACTTCAATATCCCGGCCCAGCCCTTGGCCAACGCCCTGCATAGCTTCGGCCAACAAGCCAACCTGCAAGTGCTGTACAGCCCGGATGATGTGCAGAGCCTGCGCAGCCGTGCGGTGAGCGGTGCGCTGACGCCCCAGGCCGGTATCGAACAACTGCTGGCCGGCAGCAAACTGGCCTATAGCCTGGAAGGCAATACCCTGACCTTGAGCAGCCGCGGGGCGAGCGGCGCCCTGGAGTTGGGTGCCACGCGGATTTCCGGCAAAGGACTGGGCTCGGTCAGTGAAAACACCGGTTCATACACCACCGGCTCCACCAGCACCGCGACAAAAATGAACCTGAGCCTGCGGGAAACCCCACAGTCCGTCAGCGTCATGACTCGCCAGCGTATCGACGACCAGAGCCTGACCACCGTCAACGACGTGCTGGCACAGACGCCGGGGCTTAACGTGCAGAGTCTGGGCAGTGATCGGTTCTATGTGTATTCCCGTGGTTATGAGATCGATAACTACCAATACGATGGCATGCCTACCACCATCTTCTCCTTCACCCAATCGCTGCCTCAAGACCTGATGGACCTTGCGGTCTACGATCACATTGAAGTACTGCGTGGCGCCACCGGCCTGCTGACTGGCGCGGGAGATCCATCCGGCACCATCAACTTCATTCGCAAGCGCCCTACTGACACTTTCCAGGGGCACGTTGGCGCAAGCGCCGGCTCCTGGGACAAGTACCGCACCGAAGTCGACGTGTCAGGCCCCTTGATCGACAGCGGCAAATTACGCGGTCGAGCGGTTGCCGCCTACCAGCAAGGCAATAGCTACCTGGATGCACTGAAGCAGGAAAAAACCTCGCTGTACGGCGTCGTAGAAGCCGACCTGAGCGACAACACCCTGCTGACCTTCGGCGTCGACTACCTGCACAACGACCCCAAGGGTTACTCCACCACCGGCATCCCGTTGTTCTACAGCAACGGCAAGCAAACCAACCTGTCGCGCTCCTTCAATGCCGCCAGCGGTGACAGCACCAACCGCCAGGACTCGACTACCACCTTCGCCAGCATCGAGCAGAAACTCGCTTATGACTGGAGCCTGAAAGGCTCGGCCAGCTACATGTACAACACCCGTGACTATGATTCGCGGATGCTCAGCACTTCCCGCTTCGCCAATGAACAGACCGGTGCCGGCACGCGCACCGCCATGACGAAGGGTGACGCCACGCAGAAGCAGAAAGGTTTCGACGTGCAGCTCAAGGGGCCCTTCCAGCTAGGAGGACGTGAGCACGAGTTGATCGTGGGCTTCAACTATCAGGACTACGAAAATCACCGTCAAGGCGCCAACCCGCTCAGCGGCGACCGGTCGCCGCTCAATATCGATACGTGGGACAACCACACGGTCGAGCCGGTCTACGGCGCCCGGGGTTCGTATGACGACGACCGCCTGAAGTTCCGTCAGAATGGCACCTATGCCGCCGTGCGTTTCAAGCCTATAGACGATCTTGCCGTGATCCTCGGTGCACGTGTCAGCAACTACAAATACAACTCCAGACTGGACTTCAAGACCCCGGTGAATGCCCCCTACAGCACCGCCGATAACACTAAAATCTCCGGAAAAGTCACGCCTTACACCGGGATCGTCTACGACCTCAATGAAAACCACTCGGTCTACGCCAGCTACACCAGCATCTTCAAGCCACAGACCGTGCGCGACCGCAACGGCCAGACCCTGGCCCCACGTGATGGCGACAACTACGAGCTGGGCCTCAAGAGCGAGTACTTCAATGGACGCCTGAACAGCGCCATCGCCATTTACGAAAGCAAGCAGGACAACCTGGCCGTCCAGGACGTGGGCCAAAACGTGGCAGGCACCGACAACCCGGCCTACAAGGCGGTCACGGGCGCAAAAACCCGCGGCATCGATCTGGAACTGAGCGGCGAAATCATGCCGGACTGGAACATGAACGCCAGCTACAACCACAGCGTGACCAAGGATGCGGACAACGAGCGAATCAACACCATCATCCCGTCCGACATGTTCAAGCTGTGGACCACCTACAAACTGTCCGGTGACCTGGAGCGCCTGACCATTGGTGGCGGTGCCAACTGGCAGAGTGGTATCCACTTCAGCGCATCACCCAGCCTGATTGGCAAAACCGTCAAGGCCAAGGAAGACGACTACACCGTGTTCAACCTGATGGCTCGCTACCAGTTGACCAAACAATGGTCGGGTACCGTGAACGTCAACAACGTGTTTGACAAGAAGTACATCAGTTCCCTGGACAGCAACTTCTACAGCATGTATTACGGCGATCCGCGTAATCTGATGTTCAGCACTCGCTACGATTTCTGATAGTAACGGTACAAAAAGCGGCGAATTCGAGCTTTCGGATTCGCCGCTTTTTATTGTGGTGTTTCATCAGGCGCTATCACCAATCAGACTGGCCTTCCAGGCTGGCTTTTTGGAAGTCGTCTTTCCACTCCTCGTTAGCCAACCTATAAATATCTTCAAAAAATCCTCGAGGATCGTCTATCTCTGCTTCATCCCAAGCCATAGTTATATATTCATCATAATCACTTTCGAACTCTTTTGAGAAATCGAATCCGGGAGTAGCCAATGCGCTTTTAAGCTCTAACATCAACAAAAAACGATGTTTGCAAGACAGACACATTAGATCTTTCAAAACAAAATTCCTGATGAGCTTCTCCCTAGCAATAGCATCATTAGGATCATATTTTCTCAGTTCCTCACCTACCGTATCTTCAAGGTCATATATTGATAGCGCTCCTAATATATAGGAAATCTTTGGAATGTATGGCGCGTCGACAAAAGGTGACTTCAACATTTCTTACTCACTTAGGAAAAGCAGTAAATGGGCGTTTTGGGTCGTGTTTATCAAATCTTATTTCTACTCTATCCAGACTTTCTGAATATTTCGAAATAATCGGGGAATAATCGGGGTCGAATAATCGGGGTCAGACCACGATAAATACGCTCTCTGGGAGTACGGGCGATTTGTTTCGTACATTTTGGCTTGTTAGAGGTGGTGGTGAGGTCGCTGTTACATCTGGAAGTTACCAGGCGGATTGATCTTCTAGGCTGGCTTTTTGAAGATCGTCCTTCCACTCTTCGTTTGCAAGTCGATAAATATCCTCGAAGAAGCCTCGGGGGTTATCTATCTCCGTTTCATCCCAAGCCATGGTTATGTACTCATCGTAGTCACTTTCAAACTCTTTGGAAAAATCAAAGTCAGATGCCGATAAAGCCTCTTTGAGCATTGTTATCAACACGTAGCGATGTCGGTAAGGCAAGTACATAAGCTCTTCTAGAATGAACAATCTAATTATTTTTTCTCTATCTCCGATGTCATTAGGATTGTATTTCCAAAGTGCCTCGCCTTTAGTTTCCTCTCGATCATATATTGATAATGCTGCCAATATATAAGATATGGCAGGCTCGAAAGGTTTATCTATAAAAGGTGACTTCAGCATAGGAGACTCATCTTGGGAGCGCGGTAAATGGGCGTGTTACGTTATTTTTATCAAAGCGAACTTCTGCGTTATTAAGGCTCTCTACACGCTTTGGATTCTGCTTGTCTTTTTTATTTGGCTTATACCCATGCCCTGCTCCCGGCATTTCCATTCTTACAACGGGGTTGCCCTCGCTATCGAAACCTGTTGGCGATGGACTTTTTCCTTGCATTTTGTATAAGGCGTTATTTATTGCATGCATCTGCATTTTCCAGCTGGTGAATTGGGAGCTTGAGTTAATCTTCCCCTTTTTTCCGTTTGCTGGGTTGATTCCATCTATCGTACGCTGTTTCATCGCATTATCCGGTATCTCGGGGCCATGTTTCACGACTGTGTGCATGTCATATTTTTTTTCCCATTCAAGAACTCGTCTTTTAGCGTTCGCCTCTGTTAACACCTCTATTTTCGCTTGTCTTGCAGTTGACCCAGGTTGAGGAGCACTAGGTTCCTTAATTTCGACTCTGGTTTTTTCGACTGGGTTATTCCCAGTAGTTGCCGGC
>NZ_WLYI01000029.1 GCF_009707515.1 Pseudomonas karstica
ACGGTGCCTATATCATAGGGTCGTCACTCCAAACCACTGCCCCTTCGGCCCCATACCCAGTAGTCACCGGATACGTTGGCGCTTACGAAAGTCCCCTTCGCAGCGATAAAATTGCACTCACACACGTTACCGACCAAACGCCTGGACACAAAAGTCCAGAAAACTGCGCAACTTTGGCGTGATCCGCCGATCAGGGGCATACAACATACTGATCGGTGGTGATGGTGTTCGGTAGTCAGTGAGCACACGTACGAGCGTGCCTTGCTTCAACGCCTCCTCGACCAGTTCCGAGGGCTGCAGTATCAACCCCAATCCGGCCAACGCAGCAAGCAGTAATGGTTCACTTTGATTAACCATGAATCGACTGGAAATAGGCACGTCAACACGCCCTTCAGGCCCCTCGAAACTCCATTCGTTGCGACCATCAGAGTATGCAAAACCAAGGCACTCATGTTGCTGCAAATCCCACAGGGAGGAAATGGGGCCACGAGCTGCCAGGTACTGGGGTGATGCACAAAGTATCAATTCGTAAGGACCCAGGTAGCGCGCCTTGAGCCCGCTGTCACCCAGTTCGCCGATGCGAAACACTACGTCATAGCCTTCCTCAACCAAATCAGCCAGTCGGTTGGAAAGCGTGAGATTTACCGACACGCCAGGGTACTTGGCCATGTACTCCAGTAAGCGTGGCGCCAGCGTTCGTTCTCCAAAAGTAACTGACGCATTTATTCGCAATCGGCCACTTGGGACAGCGCGGGTCTCAGCTGCCAGATTTTCAGCTTCTTCAACTTCGGCCAAGATGACCTTGGCGCGTTCGTAAAATTGCTGGCCGAAGTCAGTCAGGCTTTGTTTGCGAGTCGTGCGCGTAAGCAGCCGTACGCCCAGGTGCTGCTCAAGAGCCTTGACCTGCTTACCCACTAGCTGAGGGGACATATTTAGATCATCAGCCGCAGCACTAAATGAGCCCAACTCCACAGCCTTGACGAACGTTGCCATCGTAGTGAAGCGATCCATTGGAAACTTTCTGTTTGGAGTGTGGAGCCATCCTAACCATTTATCCCAACGCACCCAATCCCTAATTTGGAGCACTTCAATATCCTCGCATGTCATCAAGACAAGCTTTCTCAGTTCACCAATATTTAGGACCACATTATGGCCGCGCTTAAACCTGAAGACTGCGATCTGCTCATTTTTCAAGCTATCAGAGACAAGGATCTCGAAGCCGCTGTCGCTCTATATGAAGACAACGCAACCTTTATCATCGACTCCGGCGAAGCTGTGGTAGGCCAGGCTGCAATTCGTGAAACCTTGCGAGGTTGGATGGGGCTGGAAGAGCCCACGTTCACCACTGAGCTCACGGCTTTTCTCAATGCTGAACAGGATCTTGCTCTGTTGCGTGGTAGCTGGTCAGCAATTGCCAGAGATCTCCAAGGCAACCCGCTGAAGCTTGAGGGCAAGAACGTAGAGGTAGTTCGCCGACAGCCAGATGGCACCTGGAAATTCGTGATTGATCACCCGCACGGCGCTGACTGAGTCTAAATTATTGAAGACTTGAACTTATAAAACCGTCAGCCGAATACCGTGGCATTCGGCTTTAAATCTTTCATGGGGAGAAACTACATGGCTCGTACTGTCCGTATCCACACTTATGGCGACGCTAGTGTCCTGACGCTTGAGGATGTGCCCGTACCGGCACCTGCAGCCGATGAGGTTCAGATTGATGTCAAAGCTATTGGCTTAAATCGCGCAGAAGTGATGTTCCGAAATCATGCCTACCTCCAAGAAGCCCATTTTCCAAGTCGCTTGGGCTACGAAGCAGCTGGCATCGTGCTAGCCGTGGGTAGTGACGTTAAAAACTTCCAACCCGGCGACGTAGTCAGCCTGATCCCCCCGCTCGACATCGCACGCTGGGGTACCTATGGAGAAGTGGCGAACATACCAGCAAGACTAACCGTCAAGCACCCTGAGTCGCTGTCCTTCGAGCAGGCTGCTGCGGTATGGATGCAATACGTAACGGCTTATGGCGCATTGATAGAACAGGCGAAGCTCAGCAAGGGCGATTTCATTATCGTGACTGCCGCTTCGAGTAGCGTCGGCTTGGCAGCAATCCAACTCGCTCGCAAGGTAGGTGCTACCAGCATTGCCGTTACACGTACCAGCGCTAAGCGACAAGCCTTGATCGAGGCCGGTGCAGATCATGTAATTGCCAGCGAGGAACAGGACTTGGCTGCCGAGGTATTGAAAATCAGTGACGGTCTTGGTGCTCGTGTGGTGTTTGATCCGATTGGCGGCCCCTCTTTTGAAGCGCTAACACAAAGTATGGCTCGCGGCGGCATCTTACTTGAATACGGTGCACTCAGCTCTGAGCCGACACCTTTTCCGCTGTTCACCGTATTGGGCAAAAGTCTCACCCTCAAGGGTTTTCTCTATACCGAAGTCGTCACTGATGACGCGATATTGGAGCGCGCCAAAACCTTCATTCTTGAAGGTCTGAGTTCCGGGGAACTGTCGCCGTTGATAGCCAAGACGTTTCCTCTAGATCAAATTCAAGATGCCCATCGTTTTCTGGAGTCGAATGGACATATCGGAAAGGTTGTGGTGACGGTCTGATGCAGCTTTTTAACTGTCCCGACGAGCTGGTGCTGCACTTCCAATCAATGGCGACGGGCAAGATGAGTTTCGAGCACATTTACCTTGGGGTGTTCAATCGCTTCAACGCGAACGCGTTTATGAGGGGCATTTCTCTTACAAACCATCGCCAAGACAAGTGGCGTTGAGGCGCTTGTGGTATGGGGAAAGGCGGCGGTACAGTCGATATCGCGAACAATCTGATTTATCTCGGCCACAGGCGAGGCGATCCTCATTATCGAATCACCTGTGATCCCGCGCGGTGTAGTGGCCGTCCAGGATGTCCGCTCGGCAAACGGTTTCGTCCCCGGGAAGGTAGCGGCGACACTCAAAGAGTTGGGCTTGGGCAACGTTCGTGTGGGTTTGGTTACAGGGCCATGGCTGGCGCGTCTATAACTAGTCGTCTGCCAGGCCAATCAAGCGCTAGCTTCTGTGTACACAGATCAACAGGCTTCGAAAACTGACTACTTAGCTCGTGTGAGAGTCAGGAAGACGGCGCTGTTAATGCCGCCTTCCTTTCAATGAGCGCCATTATCAGTCTGTTGGTTGAAACTCCAATTCAGACGCCTTGATATCAGCAATGGGTTTCAGAATTGCGTCATCGAATTCTCTGGGCATGCGTTTCGCAGCAAAGATAGCAGGAAGATCGGGGTTACTCAGAGCACCTCGTCCAAGGAACACAAAATCTGCTCCAGAATCAAGCGCGTCGATGGCTCTTTCCAGCTTATGCAGACTGCCATTCCCGATAATCCTGATGCCAGGGGCGTATTTTCGAGCCAGGGCAATCAGGTTGTCTTGTCCACCCTCAAAAGCCGGCTGCCATGCCTCGAATTCGGTGACATGGATAAAGTCGACTTCAGCTTTAGCGAGCGCTCTGAAGATGACTTGAGCGTCTGCCTCCCCACCCGGCCATTTGTTCTTGAAGTCGTTGACCTTACCCTGAGAAATACGGACTCCCACAGGGACCTTGTGGCCAACTTTCTTTTTGACCACCGTTACGACTTCGATTTCAGCATCGGTGATTTCGACCGGCATGGCGTAAGTACCTTTACCGTACCCGGCTTTATGCACCGACACGGGTAAAGGTATTCCTGGACGCGCCAGAGGAAGAGCTGCTAACCATTTAGCCGAAGCTCCCCGAAGGGAAGTTGCGTGTCTGAAATCAATATGGGGCCCGCCACTTGCCGGCATGCCCGAACGCAGACATTACTCCGTTCAGCCATCGTGGTTTAACGAAGCGCCTAAGATCAAGGCCATAGTCAAAAGCCAGAGCAGAGCTGTTTTCTGTAGGAGCGAGCTTGCTCGCGAAGGTCGTTAACGATGACGCGGGAAATCGGGTACCCCGAGGCGTCCTCAGGTTTTTCGCGAGCAAGCTCGCTCCTACAGGGGGAATGCATTCACAAAATCAGGTCGTCTGTCAGACCGCCGTGCTTTTGATTTTGATCTGAGGCGCCCGTTAAATCACGATAGCCGGAGTCCGGCATTGATTCGGGGGGGTAAACCATCAGTGGCCGTTACCGCAGCAACGGATATACCCCCAACAACAACCTATTTCGGCCCAAGAATCTGCACCAACTTATCCGGCGACGGCGCACCTTGCTGTTGCTGCAATTGCCCCTTGTCGTCCAGATAGAAAATCGCCGGAGTCGCCGACAACTCCAACTCTTCCATCAACTTCATATTGGCATCGAGCTTGGCCTGGATATCCGCAGGGATCTTGTCCAATGCCTTGAGCTTGCTGCCTTTGCCGGCGGCTTCGTGGGCTTCCAGGGCTTTCGGTGCGTCTTTACTGGCCAGCAGCGCGGCAGATTTGCCTGGGCTGTCCTCACGAATAATCCCCACCATGATGTGCCGCAACTGCACCTTGCCAGCTTTTACCCAGGGCCGGGCCTGTTCCCAGAACATGTTGCAGTACGGGCAGTTGGGGTCGCTGAACAGGTAGACGGTGCGTGGTGCGTCCTTGTTGCCATCCTGGATCCAGTTGCTCTGGTCCATCTTGGCCCAGACCTCCTTGGCCATCGGCGCGTACACCAGTTTTTCCAGGGGCGCGGTGCTCAGGTCATTGCCATCAGCGTCGTACAGGTTGCCGGCGATGACGCTTTTGCCGTCGGCGGTCAAGTACAGTGCCATGCCACGGTTCTGGTACTTTGCGGCGTAGCCCTTGAGGCCGCTGGGGGCGTCGAAGCTGCCGATGATCTTGGCGCCCTTGGCCTCGATCTGTTTGATCGGCGCCGGCCAGTCTTCGGCCAAGGCTTGTGTGGCGACGAGGGTCAGGGGCAGCAGGGTCAGCAGGTGGCGGAGGCGGGGCATAAGGGTTTCCTTGTTGGCGTCGGCTTGGCGGAGGTGGAGTCGGTCTCGAAGTACTCCATGGCGCGGGCCAGGCTGGCCTGGGAGAGTTCGCCCAGGTGACTGTTGATCAGACGTCCATCGGGTTGATAAAACAGAGTGGTGGGCAAGGCCATGGAGCCCACGGCCTGGCCCAGGCGGCCGCTGGCGTCGAACAGTACGTTGTCCAGGTTCAGGCCCTGGGTCGCCAGGTAAGTGCTGACGCTTTGCATGCTTTCGGCCTGGTTGACGAACAGGAAGGTCACGTCGGGCCGTTGCATTTGGGCATTTTCCAGTACCGGCATTTCCCGGCGGCACGGTGGGCACCAGGTGGCCCAGAGGTTGATCACCAAGGGGCCGCCCTGGTAGTCGGTCAGTTGCACGGTTTCGCCATTGGCGTTGCGCAAGGTGATTTCAGGCAGGCGGGTGCCTTTTTCATAAATATTCAGTGAGAAGCTGGTCAGGGCCCAGAAGACCAGGCCGGTGATCACGCCCGCACTCAAGGGTTTGCGCAGCAGCGGGCGGCGCCAGCCATACAGCACGGTACCGAGGCTCAGGGCGATGACGCCGGGCCAGGCGAGAAAGCCGCCGTCCCGCAGGTCGATCATTTGCAGTGGGTCGTTACGGTAGTAGGCCCAGTACATCACCACAAAACTGATCCGGGCGCTGAGCATGCCCAGCAGGAACAGCGTGAACAGCACCGACTCCGGGTTCTCGCCGCCGCGCTTGGCCACGCGCCAACCCACCAGGGTGGCGAGGATCAGCGCGCTGATCAGTAGCAGGTGGTTCAAGGCGATGGCGAAGGTGCCGATGGTGAAGGTCAGCATCAGAGGGCGTCCCGGGTCTGGGCCCAGCGTTGCAGGAACGCCTGGGCGTTGACTTCACCGGTGATGCGCTGGGCGCGGCGTTCTTCACCGTTGGGGCCGATCCAGACGAAGCTGGGAGGGCCGGGTACTTTATAGCGGCCCAGCAATTCGCGGCTGGCGGCGTTGTCGGCGGTGACGTCAAGGCGCAGCAGGCGCACGTCCTTGAGGGCGTCCATCACTTCAGGTTTGCCGAACACTTGTTTTTCCATGATCTTGCACGACACGCACCAGTCGGCGTAGTAGTCCAGCAATACCCACTGGCCCTGGGCCTTGGCGCTGTCGAGCTGGCTTTGTAGTACCGCCGGGTCGCTGATCGTGGTGAACGAGTCGTGGGCGCTCGGTGCGCTGGCGATCTGCGAGCCACTGTAGACCTTGAGCGGCTGCCACAGGTCATCGCTGCCACCTGCCGCACCGACAATTAACACGGTGCCCCATATGCCGAGTACCAGGGCTCCGGCGCCCGACAACATGGCGGTGCGTCCAAAGTCCTGGGCCAGGCGCCAGCCACAATAGGCCATGGCGAGAGCCAGCACGCCCCACAAACCGAGCCACAGGCTTTCACCCACCACGGGGCGAATCATCAGCACGGCGGTAGCGAGGAACAGGAAGCCGAAGATGCCCTTGAGCACGTTCATCCAGGTGCCCGGCTTGGGCAGGAAACGATTGCCCACGGTCACCAGCAGCAACAGCGGCACACCGATGCCGATACCCATGGCAAACAGAATCAAGCCGCCGTGCAGCGCGTTGCCGCTCTGGGCGATATACAGCAGGGCGCCGGCCAGGGGGGCGGTCATGCACGGGCCGACCAGCAGGCCGGACAAGGCCCCGAGAATACCGGCACCAATCAGGCTGCCGCCGTTTTGCTGGCGGCTGACGTTGTCCAGGCGATCGCGCAGGAATGTCGGCAATTGCAATTCAAAGAAGCCGAACATTGGCAGGGCGAGAATCACAAACAGCGCGGCAAAGCTGCCGAGAATCCATGGGGTTTGCAACAGGGCGGCGAGGTTGCCCCCCAGCAACGCAGCCAGAACCCCCAGTGCGGCATAGACCAGCGCCATGCACACCACATAGCTGGCGGCCAGGGCAAAGCCGCGCCGAGGGCTGGCGCCACTGCCTACCACCAGGCCGGCAAGGATTGGCAGCATTGGCAAGGAACACGGCGCAAAGGCCAGCAACAGGCCCAAGCCGAAGAACACCAGCAGGCTCCAGCCCAGGCTGCGTTGTTGCAGGCCGCTGGCCAGGCTCTGGTCCTGGGCCTGGGCTGTGGCCGCGACGACCGGATTGCCGCCCAGGTCCACGGTGATCGATTGCGGTGGGTAACACAGGCCTGCATCGGCGCAGCCCTGCCAGCCCAGCTTGACCTGGCCGGTGGCACCTGCGGGAATCTTCACTTCCAGACCCTGGCGGTAGACTTGCTGTTCGCCAAAGAACTCGTCGCTGTGGGCTTCACCTTCCGGCAGCACTGGCTTTTCGGCCAGGCCCTCGAACTTCATGCGCTGCTGGTACAGGTAATAACCATCGGCAATCTGCCAATACAGTTGGGTTTCCCCAGAAGCCAGGCGCTCGGAAGTAAAGGTGAAGGCTTTGCCCACCGGGAGGAAATCGGGTTTGGTTTCAAAGGGATTATTGCCAGGTGCGGCCTGGGCGAATCCAGTGAACAATACCAGCAGGAAGAGAAACAGATGCCGCATGGTCAAGCCTTAGTTCGATGCAAGTGGGCGCACAATGCGTGGCGTTGATTAACCGATGATTAACCGGGCTATTCTAGTACGTAAGGATTGTCCGAGTTTGCACCTTTTGGCGGCATAATCCGCGCTTAATCTGGAGACCTTTTAATCAGCTTCATTTTTGCGAAGGGCAAACCATGCATGTACTGGTCTGTGAAGACGATGAGCTGATCGCCAGCGGCATTGTTGCCGGTCTTGGCGCTCAAGGCTTTACGGTCGAACGCGTCGCGACGGCCGCTGCGGCGCGGGCAATGCTCAAGGTGGCGGAGTTCGACATCATGGTGCTTGACCTCGGCTTGCCGGATGAGGACGGCCTGAAGTTGCTGCAGCAACAGCGCAGCCTGGGCCTGGAAATCCCGGTGCTGATCCTCACGGCACGGGACTCGGTGACCAACCGGGTCGATGGCCTGCAAGCCGGCGCTGACGATTACCTGCTCAAACCTTTCGACTTGCGGGAGTTGGCCGCGCGTTTGCAGACGTTGCTCCGTCGTATGGCTGGGCGCAGTGTCAACCTGATTGAACATGGCCGGCTGACCTATAACCCCAGCAGCCGGGAAACCCTGCTGGGCGGCCAGCCGGTGGACCTGTCCCGCCGCGAACAGGCACTGTTGCAGGCCTTGCTGCATAACCCTGGCCGGGTGCTTTCCAGCGAACAATTGAAAGACAGCGTCTACGGCTTGAGCGACGAGTTGGAAAGCAACGCCCTGAACGTCCATATCCACCACCTGCGCCGCAAGTTGGGGAATGGCATCGTCGAAACCGTGCGCGGCCTGGGCTATCGCCTGGGGCCGGCTGATGGTGGAGAGGACGTTTCGTGACGAGCCTGCGCCTGCGCCTGACCTTCAAGCTGGGCGCTGCCTTTGTGCTGATCTGGGCGCTGGCGGCGGCCTGGATGCTTAACGACTTGCGCAACCAGATGATGTTCTCCCTGGATCAGCGGCTGGTGGCTTCGGCGCGCATGGTCGCCGGGCTGATGGAGCAGTTGCCGAGCCTGTCCGCCAAGGGTGAGGGCACCCACTTCAGCGCTGAACAGCTGGATATTCCTGGCGGCATGGCATGTCAGGTCAGCTCCCTGCGCGGAGAAATCCTCGCCCGCAGCCACACCACCCCGGACGAGGGGCTGGAGAGCCACCAGAGCGGCTTTCGCGATCAGATGATCGACGGCACGAGTTGGCGCAGTTTCACCTTGGCCCGTGGCGACCTGTTTATCACCACTGCCGACCGCCAGGTGGAGCGGGAGGCCTTGAACCTGTCGATCCTGTTGGCCGCGTCGGTGCCAGTGGGCGTTGCCCTGTTGGGTTGCCTGTGCCTGCTGTGGCTGGGCATTGGCCAGAGCCTGGTGCCACTTAACCGCATGCGTGATGCCTTGATGCGTCGCAGCGCCGACTCCCTTGAGCCATTGCAGATCCACCCGCTGCCCAGCGAATTAAAGCCGCTGCTCGATACCCAGAACCAGTTGCTGCAGCGCATCGCCAAGACCATCGAGCGCGAACGGCGCCTGACCGGTGATGCTGCCCATGAGTTGCGCAGCCCGCTGACGGCGATCAAGACCCACTTGCAAGTGGCGCGCATGACCGAAGGCGCCGCCCGTGACCAGTCCCTGGCCCATGCCGAGGAGGGCGCCGATCGTCTGCATCGCACCCTTGAGCAACTGCTGTTGCTGGCTCGCGTCGAGGGTAGCCTGTCGTTTGACGACGGTGTGCAGTCGAGCGCCGAGCAAGTGGCGCGGTTGGCAATTCAGGACGCCAATGCTGGTGATAATTCGCGCATCGACCTTATCCTGCCGGACAGCCTGCTCGAGACTCCGCTGGAAATGCCGGTGGGCCTGGCCGTCGCAGCCTTGCGTAACCTGCTGGACAACGCTTTGCGCCATACCCCGGCAGATACCCGGGTAGAACTGAGCGTCTTGACTGGCGCCAACAGTGTGGTCTTCCGCGTGCGGGATCACGGTGCGCCGATCTCCAGTGAGGACCTGCAACACCTGACCCAACGCTTCTGGCGCAATGGCAACAGCGCCGGTTGCGGCCTGGGCCTGGCCATCGTCCAAGCCATCGTGCAACGCTGCTCGTGTTCCTTGAAGTTCGACAGCCAGGCTGATGGCCTGCGGGTTGACCTGGGTATGCCATTGCGCCGTTGACCTGTCTTTCAAAAGCCAAATAGTTACCGCCATCTTGAGGCTGAACGCTTCAGGATGACGGTAAACGGCTTACAGGCTGAATGATTCGGCCTGTCTTGAAAAGGACAGCTCTTCATGTTGGTTATCGACACCACTTATTCTGCAAAAAATTTCAATGAGCGTGATGGCGAAAGCGTGCGCCAGGTCATCGTGCATTACACCGCTGCACCCTTCGACAGTTCTTTGCGAACGCTGACCCGGGGTGGAGTCAGCGCTCACTATCTGCTGCCCGACCCTGATGAATGCAGTTACCGCGCCGCCGGTTATGACGAGCTGCGGGTATTGCATCTGGTGGGCGAGCAGCACCGCGCCTGGCATGCCGGCGCGAGCCAGTGGGCCGGTCGCGACAATCTCAACAGTCGCTCCATTGGCATCGAAGTCGTCAACCTGGCCCGTGATGACGCCGGTGTCTTCACCTTTCCTGCCTACGGCCAGGAGCAGGTCAATGTACTGATTGCGTTGGTCCGCGACATCCAGAGGCGTTACCCGCAGATTGGCCCCACCGATATCCTGGGTCATTCGGATGTGGCGTATTGGCGCAAAAGTGATCCTGGCCCACGTCTGCCTTGGCACCAGTTGTTTGTGAACGGGGTGGGTGCCTGGTTCGATGAAGTCACCCAGGCGGTTTACCAGCGCAGGTTTTCCATGGGCCTGCCGCCGGAAGTGGAGATCGAAAGGGCGTTCCAGCGCTATGGCTATGCCCCGGCGAAAAGTCACCAGGCGTTCAATCAGCGGATCAGGGCGTTCCAGATGCACTTTCGGCCCGACGATTATCGTGGGCAGATGGACAGCGAGACGTGCGCAATTCTTTATGCGCTGAATGAAAAGTACTCCTGCGCCGCCGAATAATCAGTGGCTACGGGTATCGCGTTGTTTTTAATGCGCTGGGTGTAAATCCTCCCCTCGCTGATGCGTTTCCAGAACAGGAAATCCGTGCGCCTGCCTTTGGGCCAGACGCCAACGGATGGGCAGTTTGGTCACCATTATCAGCGTATTGAGGGATCGAGAGATGTCAGTCGCTACCAGCCGTATCGAAGATTCGCCGGTTCCGGTCAACCCGGACCCGCTGGAAACGCTGTACCAGTTCGATGAAACACCGCTGCTGGCCCGCCAGCGTCAGCAGGAGTCCAACGCCCGTAGCTATCCGCGGCGGATCCCCTTGGCCCTCAAGCGGGCACGCGGCATTTATGTCGAAGACGTTGAGGGTCGCAGCTTTATCGATTGCCTGGCCGGCGCTGGTACTTTGGCGCTGGGGCATAACCATCCGGTGGTGATCGAAGCGATCCGCCAGGTCTTGAGCGATGAATTGCCGCTGCACACCTTGGACCTGACCACGCCGGTCAAGGATCAATTTGTCCAGGACCTGTTCGGCCTGCTACCGATGGAGTTGGCCCGTGAGGCGAAGATTCAGTTCTGTGGCCCTACCGGCACCGACGCCGTGGAAGCTGCGCTGAAATTGGTACGTACCGCCACCGGCCGTAGCACCGTGCTGTCGTTCCAGGGCGGTTATCACGGCATGAGCCAGGGTGCGTTGAGCCTGATGGGCAGCCTGGGGCCGAAAAAGCCTTTGGGTGCGCTGCTGGCCAATGGCGTGCAATTCCTGCCGTTTCCCTATGACTATCGCTGCCCGTTCGGCCTGGGCGGGGCAGAGGGGGTCAAGGTCAACCTGCACTACCTGGAAAACCTGCTCAATGACCCTGAGGCTGGGGTCTTGTTGCCGGCGGCGGTGATCGTCGAAGTGGTCCAGGGCGAGGGCGGCGTGATCCCGGCCGACCTTGACTGGCTGCGGGGCCTGCGCCGGATCACCGCGCAGGCGGGCGTGGCGCTGATCGTCGATGAAATACAGAGTGGTTTCGGTCGCACCGGCAAAATGTTTGCCTTCGAGCACGCCGACATTGTCCCGGACGTGGTGGTGCTGTCCAAGGCCATTGGCGGCAGCCTGCCGTTGGCGGTGGTGGTGTATCGCGAATGGCTCGACACCTGGTTGCCGGGGGCTCACGCCGGCACGTTCCGTGGCAATCAGATGGCCATGGCTGCGGGCTCGGCAGTGATGCGCTACCTCAAGGACCACGACATCCCGGCCCACGCGGCGGCCATGGGTGAGCGCCTGAGTGAACACCTGCGCATCCTGCAGCGCGATTTTGCGCAATTGGGGGACATTCGCGGTCGTGGCCTGATGCTCGGTGTGGAGTTGGTCGATCCAAGGGGGATGCCGGACGCTCAGGGCCACCCTCCGGTTCACCGTCAATTGGCGCCGTTGGTGCAGCGCGAGTGCCTCAAACGCGGCTTGATTCTTGAACTGGGCGGGCGCCATGGCGCCGTGGTGCGCTTCTTGCCGCCCCTGGTAATCACCGCAGCGGAAGTCGATCGGGTGGCACAGATTTTTGGTCGTGCCCTGGCTGCCGCAGTGGCCAGCCTCTAATTTTTAGCGGGCGCGCTACGTTCTTACATCAGTGCTGCGCGTGGAGCGCAGCGAGCCTTACAGCAACGGAGAACAGCAATGACCTCAGTATTTGACCGCGAAGACATCCTCTTTCAAGTGGTGGTCAACCATGAAGAGCAATATTCCATCTGGCCGGACTATAAGGCTGTGCCACAGGGCTGGCGCACCGTGGGCAAGAGCGGAATGAAAAAAGAGTGCCTGGCCTATATCGAAGAGGTATGGACCGATATGCGGCCGTTGAGCTTGCGTCAAAAGATGGATAGCCAGGCGGTGGCGGGCTGATTCAGTTGGCCATTCGTGGCGGCCAGTGAAGTGAGTATGAAAAAACTGCGACGGTTCAGAAAACTCTCTTCTGGCCCTGTGTTGTGACATAAAAAGATGGCAGCCGTTATTCTCTGCCTTCAGTCCAATGCAGGTGGGTGCTCAGATGCTGCAGGTGCAAGGTGTTTTCAAAAGCTACAGCACGCCTTCGGGGCCATTGGTGGTTTTGGCGGGGGTCGACCTCAACCTGGGGGCGCGCGAGAGCCTTGCGCTGATGGGTGAGTCCGGAAGTGGCAAAAGCACGTTATTGCACCTCGTGGCCGGGCTCGACCAAGTGGACCAAGGCACTATTCAGGTCGGCGAGCAGCGCCTGGACCGGATGAGCGAGTCGCAGCTGGCTCACTGGCGACGTACCGAAATAGGCCTGGTGTTCCAGCAGTTCAACTTGATCGGGAGCCTGCGAGTTGAAGACAACCTGGCGTTCCAGGCGCGCCTGGCGGGGCGTTTTGATCCGGTGTGGCAGGCCCGATTGGTGGAGCGCCTGGGCCTGGGGGATTTACTCCAGCGTTACCCCGAACAACTCTCTGGTGGCCAACAGCAGCGGGTGGCGGTAGGACGAGCATTGGCATCCCGGCCGGGGTTGCTGTTGGCGGATGAGCCCACCGGCAATCTCGATGAAGCCACCAGCGACGAAGTCCTGCAATTGCTGTTGGACTTGTTGCACGACAGCTCCACCAGTTTGTTGATGGTCACCCACAGCCCCCGCATCGCGGCGCGCCTGGACCGGCAGATGGTGCTGCAGCGTGGCCATGTACTCGCGGCGCAGGCCTAAGGTGCGGGTCATTTATTGGACGTTACGGGCGCTGCTCAGCCATTGGCGTCGGCACCCGGTGCAGTTTTTCAGCGTGTTGACCGGCCTGTGGCTGGCCACTGCGTTGTTGACCGGGGTGCAGGCCCTCAACAGTCAAGCGCGGGACAGCTATGCCCGGGCCAGCCAACTGATTGGCGGCGAGCCCCAGGCCAGCCTTGCGGCGCCAGATGGCTCGAGTTTTTCACAGACGCTTTTTGTCACCCTGCGCCGTGCCGGGTGGCCGGTTTCGCCGGTGGTGCAGGGCCGCGTGATCCTCAGGGGCCATGAAGACCAGCGGTTGCAACTGATGGGCATCGAACCGGTGTCGCTGCCCGGAGGCGGATCGGTTGCCGGGCAAACCCTGAAGCGGGAGCAGATGGTTGCCTTCTTCAACCCGCCGGGTCGTACCTGGATCGCGCCCCAGACCTTGCAGGCGTTAGGTCTGCAAGCGGGCGCGCAGCCTCTGACCATCAGCGGTCAAGCCCTGCCACCGTTGCATGCGCAGCCTGGCATGGCCCCCGGCTTGCTGTTGACCGACATTGGCTTCGCCCAACCACTGCTGGACATGCCACAACGACTGTCGCGGCTGTTACTGGACAAGGCCTTTGCGGCGGCTCATCCCGCCTTGCCGGCAGAGGTCAGCGGGCAACTGCAACTCAAGGCTGGCGAGGACAACAACCTCGCGCGCCTGACTGAAAGCTTTCACCTGAACCTCGATGCCCTGGGCTTTCTGTCGTTTGTAGTGGGGTTGTTTATTGTCCACGCCGCCATCGGCCTGGCCCTGGAACAGCGTCGTGGGCTGTTGCGCACATTACGTGCCTGTGGGGTCAGTGCGCGGGCGCTGATCTTCAGCCTGAGTCTCGAACTGGGTGGGTTGGCCTTGGTGGGCGGGTTGGCCG
The DNA here is from genome assembly GCF_009707515.1 of Pseudomonas karstica. GTDB lineage: Bacteria > Pseudomonadota > Gammaproteobacteria > Pseudomonadales > Pseudomonadaceae > Aquipseudomonas > Aquipseudomonas karstica. Next base: position 14,173 of record NZ_WLYI01000029.1, read on the forward strand.
GGGTAGCCAGTGGTTATCTGCTGGCCAGCCTGTTGCTGCCGGATGTGGCCGCCAGCCTGCGGGGCCTGTATGGCGCCGAAGTGGCCGGGCAACTGAGCCTGAGCCCGTTATGGTGGGCCAGTGGCCTGGGGTTGAGCTTGCTGGGGGCCCTGCTTGCCGGGGCCAGCAGCCTGTGGCGGGCGGCGCGACTGCCGTTGTTGGCGCTGGCTAACGCCCAAGCATGGCACCAGGCATACGGGCGCTGGTTGTACCGCCAGGGTTGGGTCGCCGCGGCCGCCTTGCTGGTCGCGTTGTTGGCGCTCTGGCTGGGCGATAGCCTGGTCAGCGGTTTCATCCTGATGGCCGCCTTACTGCTGGGGGCCGCCCTCGGGCTGCCGGTACTGCTCAGCGGTTTGCTCAAGGCGGTGTTGGGCCGTAGCCGTTCGGTACTGGGCCAGTGGTTTCTCGCCGACTGTCGTCAACAGTTGCCGGCGTTGAGCTTGGCGCTGATGGCTTTGCTGTTGGCATTGGCTGCCAATATCGGTGCCGGCTCCATGACCTCGGGCTTTCGCCAGACCTTCAGCAACTGGCTGGAGCAACGCTTGACCGCCGAACTGTACCTAAATCCGCAAAACCCGGCCCAGGCCGAACAACTGCAACTGTGGCTGGCGCAGCAACCCCTGGTGCAAACGGTGCTGCCCGCCTGGCAAGTCGCGGTGCAATTGCAAGGGTGGCCGGCGCAGGTGTTCGGCGTGGTAGACGACCCCACCTATCGCCAGCATTGGCCGTTATTGCAAGCCGTGGCGGGAGATCCCTGGGGGCAGTTGCTGCAAGGCGACACATTGATGCTCAGCGAGCAACTGGCACGTCGGTTGAAGGTGCAACTGGGCGATACGGTGAGTCTCCCGACACCCAAAGGGGCATGGTCACCCCGGGTGGTGGGGATTTATGCCGACTATGGCAACCCCAAGGGCCATCTGCTGATCAATGCCCGGCGCTTGTTGCAGCACTGGCCAGGATTGTCTCCAGCCCGATTCAACCTGCGGGTTGCGCCGGAAAATGTGCCGACGCTGGTGCGGGCACTGCAAGCCCGCTTTGCCCTGGAAGACAGCCGTATTGTCGATCAACAGCAACTCAAGGGCTGGTCGAGCCAAGTCTTTGAGCGCACCTTCGCGGCCACCGCCGCACTCAACAGCTTGACCTTGGGCATAGCCGGTGTGGCGCTGTTCATCAGCCTGTTGACCCAGAGCCAAAGCCGGCTCGGCCAACTGGCACCGCTGTGGGCATTGGGGGTGACGCGACGTCAGTTGATGTTGCTCAACCTGGGGCAAACCTGGTTGCTGGCGGTATTGACCCTGGTATTAGCCTTGCCCCTGGGCTTGCTGCTGGCCTGGTGCCTGGACGCGGTGATCAACGTCCAGGCTTTTGGTTGGCGCTTGCCGTTGCAGGTTTTTCCCTGGCAGTTGGCACAGCTGTTGGGGATGGCGATGCTGGCCACTTTGTTGGCCTCGGCCTGGCCGCTGTGGCAGTTGCACCGCAGTCGCCCGGCAGATTTATTGAGGACCTTTGCCCATGAAGATTAAATGCCTGGTGTGGGCGGCTTCACTGCTGTTGGTGAGCGCCTGCGATAACCCGGCGCCGCCGGAAGAAAGTTTTGCCGGACTGGGCAGCGAGGCCGGCGATTTTGCCCAAGTGGTGCCCGGCAAGGCCTTCAGTTTTCCTGACGATCATGGCCCCCACGACGGCTTTCGCATTGAATGGTGGTACGTCACCGCCAACCTGAAGGACGCCCAGGGCAATCCTTTCGGTGTGCAGTGGACGTTATTTCGCAATGCCCTCAAGGCCGGGCCCCTGCAACCGGGCTGGAGGGATTCGACGATTTGGCTCGGCCATGCCGCCGTCACCTCGGCGTCTCGTCACTACGCCGCCGAACGCTACGCCCGAGGCGGTGTGGGGCAGGCCGGTGCGCAAGCGATGCCGTTCAGTGCCTGGATCGACAACTGGACCTTCGCCACCCGCCCCGGCGCCGCAAGCGCCTTGACCGACATGCAACTCAAGGCCGGCGATGGGCATTTCAACTACGACCTGCGCCTGACCTCCAGCCGGCCCCTGGTTCTGCAGGGCGATAACGGCTACAGCCGCAAGTCCGACCAGGGCCAGGCCTCGTACTACTACAGCCAGCCATTTTTCCAGGCCAAGGGCAGCCTCATCCTCGATGGCAAAACCTATCAGGTCAGCGGCCCCGCCTGGCTCGACCGCGAATGGAGCAGCCAGCCACTCACCGCCAACCAGACCGGCTGGGACTGGTTCTCCCTGCACCTGGATAATGGCGCGCACCTGATGCTGTTTCGCGTACGGCAGAAAGAGGGCGGGCCCTACCTGACGGGTACCTGGATCGACAAGGACGGTCGCCTCCAGACCTTGCACAACCAGGATATCCAACTTACACCACTGGACAGCACCGAGATCGAGGGGCGCCGTGTTCCGGTGCGCTGGTCGTTGAAGGTGCCTGGCAAGCAGCTCGACATCACCACCGAAGCGGTGAACCCGAAGGCGTGGATGAAGGTGAGCATTCCGTACTGGGAGGGGCCGGTGCGGTTTGAGGGGGGAGTGGGGTATTTGGAGATGACGGGGTATTAGGGTTGGCGGCCGGGTAGCTGGCCGGGTTGTTGGTGTTGGGGACATATCCGTTTTTTTGGTGATGGCGGTTATTGGTTCCGCTCTTACAGCGGGTCACTTTTGGAAAAGAGCCCCAAAAGTAACCAAAAGGGCTCTTGCCCCACCACTCGGCACCTCGCTCAGGCTCGGTGTGCCCGTAGTCCGACATCGCTTCGGGGGGCCGCCGCAATGGGCCATTCCTGGCCCAGTGCGGCTAAACCGGCGTCCTGCCGGTTTAGCCCCCGAATCAATGCCGGACTCCGGCCATCGTGGTTTAACGGGGCGCCTAGATCAAAATCAAGATCAACAGCCAGATCAAGAGAGTGCTGACTTCGTCAGCGAATAAGGAAGTAAGGGCAAGAGCAACAGCGCGTACGTTCTAAAAATCAGGTCGGCTGTCAGGCCGCCTCGCTTTTGCTCTGTTTTTGATCTAGGCGCCCCGTTAAACCACGCTGGCCGAACGTAGGTATTACGCAGTGGGTAAACCGGCAGGACGCCGGTTTAGCCGTGTTGGGCCATGGATGGCCCGTCGCGGCGGCCCACGGAGTAATGCCGGAGAGAGGGCATGTCGAGCCTGGGCGAGGCACCAAGTGGTGGGGCAAGAGCCCTTTGCTTACTTTGGGGCTTTTCCAAAGTGAGTCGCTGTAAAAGCGAAACCATAAGCCGCCGTGACCGCAGCAATGGATATGCACCCCAACCCCCAATCAACCCCCACAAGAAACCAAATCACACCATCAGGAAGCCGGCAGATTCTCGGTTTTTTGCTCCCGCTGCGCCACCCAGTACTCAACCAACTCGCGCAGTTGCGAAAGCTCCACCGGCTTGGCCATGTGCCCGTCCATTCCAGCTTGGCGCGCACGCTCTTTATGTTCCGAAAGAATGTGCGCCGTCAGCGCCACGACCGGCGTGCGGATACGCTGGTTGCTGACTTCCCAGGCCCGCAATTGCCGAGTAGCGGAGAAACCGTCAAGGATCGGCATCTCGCAATCCATCAGCACCAGGTCGTAACGCTGGGCCTTCATTGCTTGCAGGGCTTCCTCGCCGTTGCTGGCGGTATCCGGTTGCAGGTTGAGCTTGCCAAGCATGCCGCGGATCACTTTGGTGGAGATGCTGTTGTCTTCGGCTACCAGGATGCGGAAATCGCTGGGCACGCTCACTGCCGCAGGTGCATTGAGGGCCGGTTGGCGTGACTGAGCGACACCCTTGCTGCGCTGGGTCAGTTCATCGGCCAGTGTCGTCTTGAGGGTATAGCCGGCCACGGGTTTGGCCAGGATGCGCTTGATCCCGCAATTGCGTGCAATGATCTTGCTCGGGGCATTGCTGATGCCGGTGAGCATGATCAGCAGAATGTCGTGGTTCAGGCTCGGGTCTTCCTTGATCTTCGCCGCCAGTTGCATGCCGGTCATGCCGGGCATGTTCTGGTCCAGCAGGACTACGTCGAAGTAGTCCCGAAGGTGCGCCTTGGTACGTAGTAGGGCCAGGGCCTCCTTGCCCGACGGTACGGCGCTGACATTCAGGCCCCAGGCCGTACATTGCTGCACGAGTACCTTGCGGCAGGTGTCGTTGTCGTCCACCACCAGTACTCGAGCATCCTTGAGTGGGCCGTCGAGGTCCGATGTCGGATGTTCCAGGCGTTCCGGGTCCAGTGGCAAGGTCAACCACAGGGTGTTGCCCTGCTGGTTGCCACTCTTGATGCCAAACTCGCCGTGCATCAGCAAAATCAACTGGCGGGCAATGACCAATCCCAGGTGACCACTCAAGCGGGTGGCGGAGAGAAAGTTCTTGCTGTGCAATTCGCTGTGCAGCAGGGCGTCGCGCTCGGTGGCTTCCATCGGCAGGCCGCTGTCTTGCACGGCAATGCGCAGGCGAGGCTTGCTACTGCGTTCATCCAGGGCTACGACGATCAGCACCTCGCCTTCATCGGTTTTGTGCAGGGCATTTTCCAGCAGGCTCAACAATGCCTGGCGCAGGCGCGTTGGATCGCCGCTGATCACTCGTGGCACCTGGGGCTGGATAAAACTGATCAGCTCGACGTTCTGTTGTTCGGCCTTGGCGCGGAAAATACTCAGGCAGTCTTCGATCAGCGCGTTGAGGTCGAACTGTACGTCGTCCAACTCGATCTGCCCGGATTCGAGCTTGGAGATGTCGAGAATCTCGTTGATCAGCGTGAGCAGTTCGTTCCCGGCACTGTGAATGGTCTGTACATAGTCGCGCTGCTTGACCGACAGCGGCGTGCCCAGCAGCAACTCGGTCATGCCCAGCACGCCGTTCATGGGGGTACGGATTTCATGGCTGATCTTCGCCAGGAATTCGGCCTTCGCGGCGATCTCGGCGTTGCTCGCCGCCAGGTCACGGCTGAGGCTGAAGCGGTCTTCGGTGATGCTGCGTTGCCGTTCGCCCAGGGCCAGGCTCATCAATAGGCCACTGATGCAGATAACGCCCAATAAGGTGGTGATCAGGCTTTGGGGCGCCACCAGTGTCAGGCCCAGCAGTGCTGGCAGGATGATCAGCGTACCGATGTTGAAGACCACCATGGCCAGCATGAACAGCCGCGCCGGCCGGTAGCCTTTTTGCCAGTGATAGGCCGAGACGAACAGCATGCTCAGGCCTGCCAGGGCCACTAGCACATAAGTGATGATATTCAGCGGCAAGGTGTTGACGAACAACAGCATCAAGCCACACAGGATGATCAGCAGGATATCCGCTATCAGCAGCTTGTTCAGCGGGTGCGGGCCAAGGGGCGCGAAGAAGCGGTATGCAAACATCAACCCGCAGGGCGCTGTCAGCAGCAAGGCGAGATAGGCCCCAGGCGTCTGGACCGCGTGCCAGTTTGGCAGCCATGAGCTCAACAGGTTGAGCAACAGCAGCAGGCTGAGCAACAACAGGACTTCGCACGCGGCCAGCCACAGGCTGCTGCGGGAGCGATAGTAGCCGTAACGAATCAGGTTATGCAGGATCAGCATCATCAGGCAACCGAACAACAGGCCGTAGATCAAGGTCTGGTTCAGGTTGGCGGCGGCCAGGACGGCTGGCTCCAGGGTTATATAGGGGCGCAGCTCGTGTTCCGAGACCAGGCGCAGGTAGACATCGAGGGGGTTCTGGCTTTGTGGTATCGGGAGCATGAAGTCGCTGCTGGGCAGCGGACGTTCTGCCTGGGGCTGGCGGTTACCGGTACTTTGCTGTTCCACCAAGGTATTGCCGTCGAGCACATACAGGTTCAGGTGTAACAGGTCGGGAGCGAATACTCGCAGCACTTGCTCGTGTTTGCCGGGTTGTAACTTGAAGCGTACCCACAGCGCACCGTCCGGTTCGGCGGCAGTGACCTGGTCCAGTTCGATGGGGCTGAATTGATTGGCGTAGCGAGGCGAGCGGATATCGCTCAGTTGCAGGTCGGCCTGTTCATCGAGCAATACGGCCCAGCCGCTGCCTTGTGCGACGGCCTGAGCCGGGAGCAAGCAAAGCAGGACCAGTAGACTGACAGTTAAACCTATGGCGATCCTGAGCCAGCGCACGGCGAAATCCCTTCGTAGGTAATACATGGGTTTAACTATGCGCGGGGCCGCGATAGTAGGGCAAGGGCAAAACGCCCCTGCCTAACCGAACGGATAGCTGCTTACTGATTGTCGCCACGCTCGCGGGCAATGGCGCGGTAGCCGATGTCCTTGCGGTAGAAACAACCCTGCCAGTCGATCTTCGCAGCCAATGTGTAAGCCTGTTGCTGGGCGGCATCGACGCTGGCGCCCATGGCCGTGGCGCACAATACACGACCGCCGGCAGTGACGACCTTGCCATCCTGGAGCGCGGTGCCCGCGTGGAACACTTTGCCCTCCAGCGTAGCAGCTGCGTCCAGGCCTTCAATCATATCGCCCTTGGCGTAGTCGGCAGGGTAACCGCCGGCTGCCAGCACAATCCCGACGCTCGGACGCGGATCCCACTGGGCTTCGACCTTGTCCAGGGCCTGGGCCAGGGCGGCTTCTACCAGCAATACCAGGCTCGACTGCAGGCGCAACATCACCGGTTGGGTTTCGGGGTCGCCAAAGCGGCAGTTGAACTCGATGACTTTCGGGTTGCCGGCCTTGTCGATCATCAAGCCAGCGTACAGGAAGCCGGTGTAGACATTGCCTTCATCGGCCATGCCGCGCACGGTCGGCCAGATCACCAGATCCATCACACGTTTGTGAACTTCAGCAGTGACCACCGGGGCAGGGGAGTAGGCACCCATGCCGCCGGTGTTCGGGCCGGTGTCGCCGTCGCCGATGCGTTTGTGGTCCTGGCTGGTGGCCATTGGCAATACGTTCTTGCCGTCGACCATGACGATAAAGCTGGCTTCTTCGCCATCGAGGAACTCCTCGATTACCACGCGCGAACCGGCGTCACCAAAGGTGTTGCCGGCAAGCATGTCGCGCACGGCATCTTCGGCTTCGTCCAGGGTCATGGCGACGATCACGCCTTTACCGGCAGCCAGGCCATCGGCCTTGATCACGATCGGTGCGCCTTTTTCACGCAGGTAAGCCAGGGCTGGCTCGACCTCGGTGAAATTCTGGTAGTCGGCGGTCGGGATCTTGTGACGCGCCAGGAAGTCCTTGGTGAAGGCTTTCGAGCCTTCCAACTGGGCGGCGCCGGCAGTCGGGCCGAAGCAATCCAGGCCACGGCTGCGGAACAGGTCGACGACACCGGCCACCAACGGCACTTCAGGGCCGACGATGGTCAGGGAAACGTTCTTCTGCGCAAAATCGGCAAGCTGCTCAAGGGCCAGAACGTCGATGGCGACGTTCTCGCACTTGGCTTCAATGGCGGTGCCGGCGTTGCCGGGTGCCACGAAAACTTTCTGGACGCGAGGGTCCTGGGCGACTTTCCAGGCCAGGGCATGTTCACGGCCACCGCTACCAATGATTAAGACATTCATTTCAAAAACCTCTGAGAAACGCTGTGCTCCTCTGTAGGAGCGAGCCTGCTCGCGAAAAACCTGAGACCACTGCGGGGTGTCAGGCTTACCGCGTTATCGTTGACGACCTTCGCGAGCGAGCTCGCTCCTACAGTGGGGAAGCCATGATGTTTAGTGACGGAAGTGGCGCATGCCGGTGAACACCATGGCGATGCCGGCTTCGTCAGCGGCTGCAATCACTTCAGCATCACGCATCGAGCCGCCTGGCTGGATCACCGCCGTAACGCCGGCCTTGGCCGCATTGTCCAGGCCATCGCGGAACGGGAAGAACGCATCGGAGGCCATCACCGAGCCCTGTACCTGCAAGCCGGCATGTTCAGCCTTGATCGCGGCAATGCGCGCCGAGTTCACACGGCTCATCTGGCCCGCGCCGACGCCGATGGTCTGGCGGTTCTTGGCGTAGACGATGGCGTTGGATTTAACGTACTTGGCCACTTTCCAGGCGAAGATCAGGTCGTTGATTTCCTGTTCGGTCGGTGCACGCTTGGTCACTACTTTCAGGTCGGCGCTGCCGATCATGCCGATGTCGCGGCTCTGTACCAGCAAGCCACCGTTGACGCGCTTGTAGTCCCAGGCTGCGGCACGCTCAGCCGACCATTCGCCGCAAGCCAGCAGGCGCACATTGGCCTTGGCTGCCACGATGGCGCGGGCCTCGGTGCTGACGGAGGGGGCAATGATCACTTCAACGAACTGACGCTCGACGATCGCCTTGGCGGTTTCGGCATCCAGTTCGCGGTTGAAGGCGATGATGCCGCCGAAGGCCGACTCGGTGTCGGTGGCGTAGGCCAGTTCGTAGGCCTGGCGGATTCCGCCTTCGGCGTCCGGGCTCACGGCCACGCCGCACGGGTTGGCGTGCTTGACGATCACGCAGGCAGGCTTGACGAAGCTCTTCACACATTCCAGCGCCGCGTCGGTGTCGGCCACGTTGTTGTACGACAGTTCCTTGCCTTGCAGTTGGGTCGCGGTGGCGATGCCGACTTCGGCAGGCGTCGCTTCCACGTAGAACGCCGCGCTCTGGTGCGGGTTCTCGCCATAGCGCATTTCCTGGGCCTTGATGAACTGGCTATTGAAGGTGCGCGGGAACTGGCTGCGGTCAGTGGTCGAAAGGGTTTCTGCGGCCTGGTTCACGGTGCCCATGTAGTTGGCGATCATGCCGTCGTAGGCCGCGGTGTGCTCAAAGGCCTTGAGCATCAGGTCGAAACGCTGGGCGTAGGTCAGCCCACCGCTCTTCAGGCTTTCCAGGACGAAGCCGTAATCGCTGGCGTTGACCACGATGGCCACGTCCTTGTGGTTCTTGGCAGCCGAGCGAACCATGGTCGGGCCACCGATATCGATATTCTCGATAGCGGTCGGCAGGTCGCAGCCTGGTTTAGAGATCGTTGCTTGGAACGGGTAGAGGTTAACGGCCACCAGGTCGATCGGTTTGATACCGTGCTCGCTCATGATGGCGTCGTCGATACCGCGACGGCCGAGGATCCCACCGTGGATTTTCGGGTGCAGGGTCTTGACCCGACCGTCCATCATTTCTGCAAAGCCGGTGTAGTCCGCGACTTCTACTGCGGCCACGCCGTTGTCCTGCAGCAATTTGAAGGTCCCGCCGGTGGAAAGAATTTCCACGCCCAGAGCTTCCAGCTCCCGGGCAAATTCGAGGATCCCGGTCTTGTCGGAAACGCTGATCAAGGCGCGGCGGATCGGCAGGCGGGTAGTCTGGTCGGTCATCTCAATTTCCATCAAAAGCAAAGGAGTCAGCAAAAAAGGCGACCGGTTTTACGCGGGCGCCTTTCTGGTTTGATTGAATGCTTACAGCAAATCGTACTGTTTGAGCTTCTTGCGCAGCGTGCCACGGTTGAGACCGAGCAGCTCACTGGCCTTGGTCTGGTTGCCCTTGACGTAGTTCATCACGCTTTCGAGCAAAGGCGCCTCGACTTCGGAGAGCACCAGGTTGTACACGTCCGTGACGGCAGCGCCCTCAAGGTGGGCGAAATAATTGTGCAGCGCTTTCTCGACACTGCCGCGAAGGGTCTGGCCTTCTTCGCTCGGCGTGTTGAGGTGCTGTTTCAAATTGACGTTGTCGCTCACGGGTGTTGTTCCACTCACTAAAGTCTCGGTCATCATCGTCATGCGGCCACCCCTTCTCCGTCCCCTGTCGCCAGGCTCTTGTCACGTTCGGCGAAGAACTCACGAACGGTGGCGACCTGTGCTTGCGTATCATCCAAATGATTGAAGTGGGCGCGAAACTCCCTGGCGCCCGGCAGGGTTGCGAGATACCAGCCGACATGCTTGCGAGCAATGCGTACGCCCATCACGTCTCCGTAGAAAGCGTGCAGGGCGGCCAGATGCTCTAGCAGAATACGTTCCACCTCGATCAGCTCCGGTGCCGGCAAGGTTTCGCCGGTACGCAGAAAATGCTCGATCTCACGAAAAATCCATGGCCGCCCCTGGGCGGCCCGGCCAATCAACAGGCCATCGGCACCGGTCGCGTGCAGGACGCGCCGGGCTTTTTCGGCCGAATCGATGTCGCCGTTGGCAAAGACCGGAATCGACACTGCCTGCTTGATGGCGGCAATGGTGTCGTATTCGGCTTCACCGGTATAAAGATCGGCGCGGGTGCGGCCATGCACTGCCAGCGCTGTAATACCCGCCTGTTCGGCGATCTTTGCCACCGTCAGGCCATTCTTGTTCTCCCGGTCCCAACCGGTGCGAATCTTCAGGGTGACCGGCACATCCACTGCCGCGACAACGGCATGCAGGATCTCGCTCACCAGTGCTTCATCCTTGAGCAAGGCAGAACCGGCAGCCTTGCTACAGACTTTTTTGGCCGGGCAGCCCATGTTGATATCAATAATCTGCGCCCCCAACTCGACGTTGGCCCGGGCCGCATCCGCCAGCATTTGCGCATCGCCACCGGCGATCTGTACCGAGCGTGGCTCGGGATCACCTTCGTGGATCATGCGCATCCGCGATTTGCGGGTGTTCCACAAGCTCATGTCGCTGGTGACCATTTCCGAGACAACAAGGCCTGCGCCCAAACGTTTGCACAACTGACGAAAGGGCTGGTCGGTGACGCCCGCCATGGGGGCGAGAATCAAGCCGTTTTGTAATGTGTATGGGCCGATGCGTACCGCCGACATAGGACTTCCCTGTTGTGGGGCCGGATCATTAGAGTTCGAAAAAGGGTTGGCATGATACCCGCTCTCGATGACTGGATAAAGGCTGAACTGGATAAAATCTGAACAGTTATTTTCTTATCGCCGCTGGTTTGGTCCTGGGCGGCTCAGTCAATAATCTGCCGTCAAACCTCAAAACCTGAACCGATTCACTCGGGAGAATGGAAACTCAGGCTGTAATTGACCGCTTTATTACCTGGATCAAGGATGTCCATGGCGATGTGAATCGGCGTTTGGGACGGCATCTCGGTTACCCCTGCCAACTCGCCGTTGAGGTACTCGGCGGGCTTGAAGCGCCGGCTGGCGATCAGGTTGCCGTTGAGGTCGGCGAAGCGCAGCTCCAGCAGCGGGAAGGGTTGGGAGAACATTGCGCGGTTATAGATGATCGCGTCGACTACCAGGGCGCCGCTGAACTCCGGATGGCTGCGCACCACCAGGTTGCTGCTCTTGATGTGGTCGATATCCACCCGGGATGGCACGGCGCAGCCCAGTTTCGGGCACAGTTCCTGGAACCAGGGGCGGTAGGCGTCCTGGCGTGCCAGTTCGTCGAATTGATAGGCGATGTATTGGCCGGCAAGGCCCGCGGCGGCCAGCAGCACCAGCAAGGCCCAGAACAGGCGGCGGCCCCAACCCGAAGGGCGCTTCTGGGCGTAGAGGTACAGCGGGTCGTCTTCCAGGTCCTGGAGCACTTCATCGTGGGCGCTGGCGTCGGGGCGAGAGCGCTTGCGTGGCGGCGAGCGTTCTGGCAGTTCGGCTTCAGGTGCGTCCGGTTCGGCGCCGGAGGAGATCACGGGAGGATCGAGGTCGTCCTTGGCGTGGGGCGTATAATCGTCTTGCTCATCGACGGTGTCGAGTGACATCGAAGGTTCTGTGCGTTTGGGTTTGCCTGTGGCCTGTCTGGCCGGCTCAGGTTCGTCATCTGCCGCCTGCGTTACCTGAGTCCGTTCGTCGGGCGGGTTGCTGAACAGGCTGGCTGCCCATTGTTCTTCCTCGGCCTTGGCTGAGTCGCGGGTGGCACTGAAGGTATCTTCCTTTTGCCGACGATCGGCGACCTGCGACTGGGTATGTTGAATCTCCCGGCGTTCAAGCTTGGCCAGTTCTTCGTCAAGGTCCAGGTTATCCAGGTCCAGCTCTTCAGCGCTCCATTGCTTTTGGCTGATGGCCCGTGGTGCCTCGGCTGTCGGTTCTGCGGCCGGAGCTTGAGGCACAGGGGTTGCCGGGCTGGCGTGTTGTTCCAGCAACTGTCGGGCGGCATTGAACACTTGCAGGCACGAGCCGCAGCGAACCACGCCGCGGGCCACGCTCAGTTGAGCGTGGTTGACGCGAAAGCGCGCTTGGCAATGTGGGCACTGGGTGACGAAACTGTCGGTCATGCGGCCATCCGATTCATGCAGGCGCTCATTCTAGCGCCGACGTCCGCTGATGCGTACCCAGCCGTCGCGGTTGGCGATGGGGTCCAGGTCGAAATCCTTGGCATAGGCGCCAGCCACTTCTTCGCCTTGTTCGGCGAGGATCCCGGAAAGTGCCAGGCGACCACCCGGCTTGACCAGGCTCGACAGTTGCGGCGCCAGCGAGACCAGCGGCCCTGCGAGGATGTTGGCGACCAACACGTCGGCCTGCACTTGAGGCAGCTGTTCGGGCAGGTACAGCGGGAATTTTTGTTCCGGGATGTGGTTGCGCCCCGCGTTATCGCGAGAGGCTTCCAAGGCTTGCACGTCGATATCGGTACCGACGGCTTCCTTGGCGCCCAGCAGCAAGGCGGCAATGGCCAGGATTCCCGAGCCGCAGCCGAAGTCCAGCACATTGCAGCCTGCAAGGTCCTGACCGTCGAGCCATTCCAGGCACAGAGCGGTAGTCGGGTGAGTGCCGGTGCCGAAGGCCAGGCCCGGGTCCAGCAGCAGGTTTACCGCGTCAGGCTCGGGAGCGGCGTGCCAGCTTGGCACGATCCACAGGCGCTGGCCAAAGCGCATCGGCTGGAAGTTATCCATCCAGCTACGCTCCCAATCCTGGTCTTCAATGACTTCGCTGTGGTGCTCGGGCAGTGGGCCGCCGGTGAGCAGTTCCATATGGGCCAGGACACTGGCGACCTCGGTACCGTCCTCGAACAGGGCCAGCAGATGCGTGTGGGACCACAGCGGCGTGGTGTTCAGTTCCGGCTCGAAGATCGGCTGGTCTTCGGCGTCCATGAAGGTCACCGACACGGCGCCCACTTCGAGGAAAGCGTCTTCGTAGGTTTCGGCTTGTTCTGGGCTGATGGCGAGACGGACTTGCAGCCAAGGCATGGCGGGCACCTTTGAAAAATGAGTGTGCAGCCATGTCAGGCCGCGAAAGCGCGCAAGTTTACGCCAGCCGCGGGAAGAAGACGACAGGCTGGCCCTATGATCGTTCCCACGCCCTGCGTGGGAATACCGCCCGCACGCTCTGCGTCGCGCCAGTGCGCCACAAACAACAAGGCCGCCCGAAGGCGGCCTTGTTGATCGGTTCACAAACTTACTGGTTAGCCAGCTTGTGTTCCAGGTAGTGAATGTTCACACCACCTTCGCAGAAGCCTTCATCACGAACCAGATCCCGATGCAGCGGGATGTTGGTCTTGATGCCGTCGACCACGATTTCGTCCAGGGCGTTGCGCATGCGGGCCATGGCCTCGTCACGGGTCGCGCCCCAGGTGATCAGCTTGCCGATCAGCGAGTCGTAGTTGGACGGAACCTTGTAGCCGCTGTACAGGTGCGAATCGACGCGAACGCCGTTGCCGCCTGGGGCATGGAAATGCTTGACCATGCCAGGGCTTGGGATAAAGGTCTTCGGGTCTTCGGCGTTGATCCGGCACTCCAGGGAGTGGCCGTGCATCTTCACGTCGTCCTGGGTGAACGACAGGACATTGCCAGCGGCGATGCTCAGCATCTCCTTGACGATGTCGATACCCGTAACCATCTCCGATACCGGGTGCTCTACCTGCACACGAGTGTTCATCTCGATGAAGTAGAAACGGCCGTTTTCGTACAGGAACTCGAAAGTACCGGCGCCACGGTAGTTGATGTCGATGCAGGCCTTGACGCAACGGGCCAGGACTTCCTGGCGAGCTGTTTCATCCAGGCCCGGTGCCGGGGCTTCTTCCAGTACCTTCTGGTGACGTCGTTGCAGCGAGCAATCGCGGTCGCCCAGGTGGATGGCGTGGCCCTGGCCGTCGGACAATACCTGGACTTCTACGTGACGTGGGTTGGTCAGGTATTTTTCCAGGTAGACCATCGGGTTGCTGAACCAGGCGCCCGCTTCTTCGCGAGTCTGCTTGGCCGCCTCGATCAGGTCTTCTTCCTTGTGCACTACGCGCATGCCGCGACCACCGCCGCCGCCAGCGGCCTTGATGATCACCGGGTAACCGACTTCGCGACCAATGCGCAAAGCGGTTTCCGGGTCTTCGGGCAGCGGGCCGTCGGAGCCGGGCACGGTTGGCACGCCGGCTGCGATCATCGCGGACTTGGCCGATACCTTGTCGCCCATCAGGCGAATGGTGTCGGCTTTCGGACCAATGAAGGCGAAGCCGGATTTTTCCACCTGTTCGGCGAAATCGGCGTTTTCCGCGAGGAAACCGTAGCCCGGGTGAATGCCGTCAGCGCCGGTCACTTCAGCGGCCGCGATGATGTTCGAGACCTTCAGGTACGAGTTCGTGGCCAGTGGCGGGCCGATGCAGATGCTTTCGTCCGCCAGCTTCACGTGCATCAGTTCGGTATCGGCCGTCGAGTAAACAGCGACGGTCTTGATGCCCTCTTCCTTACAGGCGCGCAGGATACGCAGCGCAATCTCACCGCGGTTGGCGATCAGGACTTTTTGCAGTTTCTTCGCAGGTTTCAACATCGAAGGTGCTCCGCGGTTCAAACGATGGTGAACAGCGGCTGGTCGTACTCAACCGGCTGACCGTTTTCTACCAAGATGGATTCGATGACGCCGGCTTTTTCAGCGGTGATGTGGTTCATCATTTTCATCGCTTCAACGATGCAGATGGTGTCGCCCACTTTCACGGTCTTGCCCACTTCAACAAAGGCTGGCGAGGTCGGTGCCGGGGTACGGTAGAAAGTGCCGACCATAGGCGACTTGACCACGAAGCCGTTCAGGACCGGAGCGGCTGGCGCTGCGGGTGCGGCAGCGGCAGCGGCGGCAGGTGCTGCTGCGACAGGCGCCGGTGCTTGCATCTGTGGTGCGTAGAACTGTTGAGCCGGGGTCTTGCTGTGACGGCTGATCCGTACGGATTCCTCGCCTTCCTTGATCTCCAGCTCGTCGATGCCAGATTCTTCCAGCAGTTCGATCAGTTTCTTAACTTTACGGATATCCATGAATCATCAACTCCCAAGGGTCGGTCAGGGGCGTTTAGCCTGTTCTTCAAGTTGTTCCAGGGCGGCCTCCAAGGCCAGTCGGTAACCGCTGGCGCCAAGGCCGCAGATCACTCCTACCGCAACGTCGGAGAAGTAAGAGTGATGGCGGAAAGCTTCGCGTTTGTGCACGTTGGATAAATGCACTTCGATGAATGGGATGCTCACCGCCAGCAGCGCGTCACGTAATGCAACACTTGTGTGCGTAAAAGCGGCGGGATTGATCAGGATAAAGTCCACGCCTTCGCCGCGCGCGGCATGGATACGATCAATCAACTCATACTCGGCATTGCTTTGCAGGTAGAGCAAATGGTGGCCGGCATCACGGGCCCGTCGTTCCAGATCGAGGTTGATCTGTTCGAGGGTGACTGCACCGTAGACGCCCGGTTCACGGGTGCCGAGCAGGTTCAGGTTGGGTCCGTGCAGAACCAGTAAGGTCGCCATCGGCTGTTCCTAATTATTAGTGTGGGCATGGCAGAACCCGGCGACTATGCCGCAAAGCCTTTGTGACTGTCCAGTTCTCTGCAATAGCCAGCACGATTAGCGAGGATTGCGCAAAATATGTGACTGTGGCTCAGGATTCGGTCACTGCAGTGATCATTCCCACGCAGTACGTGGGAATGATCACATCGCAGTCATACGCGGAAGGCTTGGACGGCGGTGTTGAGCTGGCCGCCGAGCACCAACAAATGCTCGCCCTGACTACGTCCTTGGCCTATGCGCAGCAGGTTATCCTCACCCAGTTGATGAATCCGCTCACTGTTATCGCGAATTTCACTGACAGCACCACTCTGCTGCGCGGTTACATCGGCGATACGTACCGCCGTGTCGGAAATGGTCTGGATAGCCCCGACGATTTCATCCAGCGCACCATCAGCTGCCTGGGCCTGCTGGGCGGTGGCTTGTGCGTGCTCGACCTGGGCGCGCATGCCTTCCACCGATTGCCGGGCGGCGGTTTGCAGGCTGGCAATCAAGGCCTGGATTTCGGTGGTGGCGCCGGCCGTGCGCTGGGCCAGGGAACGTACTTCATCGGCGACCACGGCAAACCCGCGTCCAGCCTCACCGGCCCGGGCTGCCTCGATCGCGGCATTGAGGGCCAGCAGGTTGGTCTGGTCGGCAATCGAGCGAATCACTGTCAGCACGCTGCCGATGGTGGCGGATTCCTCTGCCAGCTTTTCAATCATCTGCGCATTGCCTTGAACCTCCCCGACCAACGCATGCAGGCCGGTCAAGCTCAAACCGATCACCCGTTGACCCTGCTCAACAGCCTCGCCCGCGCTGCGGCTGGCATTGGCGGCCTGGCTGGCGTCACCGGCGACTTGCTGGATCGTGGCCTCCAATTCTCCAAGGGAGTCACGAATCTGCGCCGTGTCACCGGCCTGACGCTCGGCGCCGTCGTGCAAGCCGCTGCTTAGTTGGGCCAGGGTACGGCTGCTGCCGGCCACTTGTTCGGCGTTGCCTCTGATGGTTCCCACGAGATCCACCAGGTAGGCCTGCAGGCGATTCAGGGAGGCTTCGATATCGTGCAGTTCGCGGTTGGTGTTGCCCAAAACGATAGGTTGGCTGAAATCACCTTCTGCCCAAGTCGACAAGGCTGGTGCCAAGTTGGTCAGCACTCGCGCCAAACGTCGTTGCAAGGTGTCGATAAGCAGCGCTATCAGCAGAATCAAGCCGATCATCAGCCCTTGCATCACCCGTACTTCGCCTTGGATTTGCCCGTGCTGGGCCCGCACCACGGGATCAAGCCCGGCGATGGCTTGCTGCACGGCAGCGATTTTCAGATGGGTGGCGCGGGCCAGGTCCGCCCGCTGGCGGATTTGCTCACGGGTGCGCTTGAGTTCGGTGGGGTAGCGGGTCAACAGGTTGTTGAGTTCTCGTTTGAGGTTGACGCCGACGTCTTGGGCGACGGCTTTTTCGGTGTTTTCCAGCCCCATCAGCGCCGAGAAGTCATTGGTATTGGACTCGGTGCTGGCGGTCACACCCAATAACGGGAGTTGTTCGAGCTGATCCGCCTGGCTGCGGATATTGGCCACTTCCCGCTCGACCTCGTCAGCCAGTTCGCTGCGACCGCTGCTGACCAGTTTGTCCCGGGCCAGGGACAGTTTGGCCAAGTGCTGGGAGGCTGCCAGCAAGGGCAGCAGGTAGCGCGGGGCGTCGGGTGAATTGGCGCCGCTGGCATACTGGCTCAGTTGCTCCAGATTGGCCCCCAGCTCACGTTCGGCTTGTAGTAATAGCGCTTGCGGATCGCCGGCCAGTTTGCCGGCGGCCAGCAGGTCGGTCTTGCTGAAACCCTCCAGATCGATAAGGCTGGGTCGCAGGCTTTGTGCCTGCTCGGCTGGCAGCTTATCGACCTGCTGCAACAGGTTCTCCAGGCTCTGACTGGCGTTGCTCAGCCGTAGTGCGTCGCCGCTGGCCAAGTAGTCGGTGATATTGCGCGCCGCCTGGTTCTGAAAGGTCTGCGACAACCCCAGGTAGCGTTCCATCAACAGGTAAGGTCGTTCCAGCGCCCGTTGCGACCACCAAAGTGTAGCGGCCAGGGCCAGGCATACGGTGACCAGAAGAAGGGTATTCAGGTTTGTCAGCAGCTTCAGGCGCATGCGTGGTTTCAACCGACAGCAGAAAGTAAGTGCCTGAAGTTATTGCGTTTGTATTACATGGTTATGACGGAATCGGTGGGCTCCGGTGAAAAGATGGCATTTTGCCTTGCTTGCTGTGTGGGCTGTACTCGATTGCGTCCAGCACTTGGCGGCACTGCAGGTTGCGGTTATTCATTTATCAACCTGTGTGGGGGGGCAGGCGCAAAAAGCGTGCATCCTCTATAGTCGAGCCATTCCCGCGTGCCGGTTTGATTTAAAGCGCCGCTTACCGGCACGATGGGGTAGGGTTGTGGTCGTAGATTTTAACGCACGCCATCAATTCAAGTGCATGAACTCAAGTGATTGAAAGGATATCGCCATGCTGGACTGGAAAAATCGTGCAGGCAGTGCAAAGGGCCCGGACCCCGAGCCCAAGTCGGCCCCCCGCAGCTATTTTCGTAACCTGCTGATGAGCCGGGCCCTGCTTTCCCTGATCGTCCTGTACCTGTTGGTGACTGGCGCCCTGGGTTGGTACTGGAGTGAAGAGCCCGCCCTGTTTCCAGTCCAGCAGGGTGCCCAGATTGCCGCCGAGAAGGAAGGCAAGCAAATGGTGGTGGGATACACCACCGTGGAAACCCTCAAGACTGTGGTCAGCACCTTGCTGAACAAGCCCGGTGGCTACATCTCCAACGACCGTTTCCCGCCAGGTTTGTGGATGGACAATATGCCGAGCTGGGAATATGGCGTGCTGGTCCAGGTACGTGACCTGACCCGCGCCCTGCGCAAGGACTTTGCCCGTTCCCAGTCGCAATCGGCGGAAGACGCGGATCTGGCCAAGGCCGAGCCGCGCTTCAACTTCGACAACAAGAGCTGGGTACTGCCGTCCAGCGAATCGGAATACCAGGAAGGCATAAACTCCCTGAGCCGCTATGAAGCCCGGTTGTCGGATCCAAACCAGAAAGGTGCACTGTTCTACGCCCGTGCCGACAACCTGAACAACTGGCTGGGGGATGTCGCGACCCGCCTGGGTTCGTTGTCGCAACGCCTGTCGGCCAGTGTTGGCCGGGTCAAGCTCAATACGGCATTGAAAACCGAAACGCTGGCGCCGGGTGAAATGCCGCAGGTCGATGAAGAAGTGGTGGAAACACCTTGGATGCAGATCGATAACGTGTTCTATGAAGCACGCGGCCAGGCTTGGGCCTTGTCCCATTTGCTGCGCGCCATCGAAGTTGATTTTGCTGATGTCCTGGCCAAGAAAAACGCCACGGTCAGCGTGCGCCAGATCATCCGTGAACTGGAAGCGTCGCAGGAAACGGTGTGGAGCCCGATGATCCTCAATGGCAGCGGTTTTGGCATCCTGGCCAACCACTCGCTGGTCATGGCCAACTATATTTCCCGGGCAAACGCTGCCGTGATCGACTTGCGCCAGCTCCTCAACCAAGGGTAATGATGGACGCTTCCTCCAAGGAAGCCGCACACCGCGCGGCTTCCGATGCTGAATTGATCGCGTGGGTCGACGAGCAGGACAACCTGCTCGGCGCTCTGGTACGTTCTGACCTGCGCAAGCGCGGCCAGATCGGACGCGGCACCTACATCATGTTGTTCAATTCGGCCGGTGAACTGTGCGTGCACCGTCGTACCCTGAGTAAAGCCATCTATCCGGGATATTGGGATGTGGCGGCCGGCGGGATGGTGGCGGCGGGCGAAAACTATGAACAATCGGCCGCCCGTGAGCTGGAGGAGGAACTGGGTGTCAGCGGGGTCGAGTTGACTGCCCATGACCATTTTTTCTTTGAAGACCCGGGCAACCGGCTGTGGTGCTCGGCGTTCTCGGCGGTGTGGGACGGGCCGTTGCGCCTGCAGCCTGAAGAGGTTCTGGAAGCGCGTTTCATGCCCATCGAAGACGTTCTCAAGGATGTCCAGGCAAAGCCCTATTGTCCGGACTCCCTGGCCGCCTTGAATCGTTACCTGGCCTCGCGTCGCTAAACTTGTATGAATTGACGCTTTTTGGCTCTTAGCAAGCAGGCTTTTTGTCGTTACACTGCGCGACTTTTCAAGCTGAACCGCTATAGCTTCATGTAGGCGCGAGCTTGCTTGCGAGAACCGCAAGGATGACGCGTGGGGCCTGAAGGCCCGCGTTATCGTTGACGATCTTCGCGAGCAAGCTCGCTCCTACAGGGTTTTTCGGTTCAGTAGCGCTGCCCCTGCCTGAGTGGGGCTTCGCGGTCGGCGGCCCGGTTGGGTGCTGATCAGTCTTTGTCCTCCCAAGAGGATTGCCGGTGGCCAAAAAAGCCGCATCCTTCGCCGCCCTTGGTGGCTTGGTATTTTCCACCGACGCAGGTCGACATTGCCCGGACTGTCGCCAGCCCGTGGACTCATGTACCTGCAAACAAACCCTGATTCCCGAAGGCGATGGTATTGCCCGCGTACGTCGCGAGAGCAAAGGCCGTGGCGGCAAGACGGTGACCACCATCACCGGCGTGCCCCTGGCCGAAGACGCGCTCAAGGAACTGGCCACTACGCTGAAAAAGCGCTGCGGCACCGGTGGCGCCCTGAAAGATGGGGTCATCGAAATCCAGGGCGAGCACGTCGAGTTGCTGTTGGCCGAGCTGATCAAGCTGGGTTACAAGGCGAAGAAGTCCGGCGGCTAGCAGCCTCTGTGAAAAACACCCCTGTGACCTTTTCGCCTCCATGGTGCTCACAGAATGGTTTTCACAGAGCCTGTTCCTGACCGGTGTCTAAACTCTGTCGTGCAAGCGGGGTCTACCCCTCTCACAGGCAAATCGTCATTTTCATTTTTTAGACTGCGCCAGCCTCGAAACGAGGATGGTGCTCTTCGACTTCATTTATAGGGGACTTCGATGTCCGTACGACGCACACGCAAAGACGATGGCAGCCAATGGACAGTTGCGGACAGCCGCAGTGTTTACGGGATTCGCCATTGGGGGGCCGGATATTTCGCGATCAATGACGCCGGTCGCGTAGAAGTTCGTCCGAACGGCCCGAACAGCACGCCCGTCGACCTGTACGAGCAGGTTGACCAGTTGCGCAAAAGCGGCCTGTCCCTGCCCCTGCTGGTGCGCTTCCCGGATATCCTGCAAGACCGTGTACGCCAGTTGACTGGCGCCTTCGACGCCAATATCGAGCGTCTGGAGTACCAGAGCAAATACACCGCGTTGTACCCGATCAAGGTGAATCAACAAGAAGCGGTGATCGAGAACATCATCGCCACCCAGGACGTCTCCATCGGCCTGGAGGCCGGCTCCAAACCGGAGTTGTTGGCTGTACTGGCGTTGGCGCCCAAAGGCGGCACTATCGTTTGCAACGGTTACAAAGACCGCGAGTTCATCCGCCTGGCGCTGATGGGCCAGAAGCTGGGCCACAATGTCTTTATCGTGATCGAGAAAGAATCCGAAGTTAGCCTGGTGATCGAAGAAGCCGCCAACCTCAAGGTCAAGCCCCAGGTCGGCCTACGGGTGCGCCTGTCGTCCCTGGCGTCGAGCAAGTGGGCGGACACCGGTGGCGAGAAGTCCAAGTTCGGTTTGTCGGCGGCGCAGTTGCTGTCGGTGGTGGAGCGTTTCCGCGCCGCTGGCCTGGACCAGGGCATCCGCCTGTTGCACTTCCATATGGGTTCGCAGATCGCCAACCTGGCGGACTACCAGCACGGGTTCAAGGAAGCCATTCGTTACTACGGCGAACTGCGCAACCTTGGCTTGCCGGTGGACCATATCGATGTGGGCGGCGGGCTGGGTGTGGACTACGACGGTACGCACTCGCGTAACGCCAGTTCGATCAACTATGACATGGACGATTACGCCGGTGTGGTGGTGGGCATGCTCAAGGAATTCTGCGATGCGCAGAGCCTGCCGCACCCGCACATATTCTCCGAAAGCGGGCGCTCCCTGACCGCCCACCACGCCATGCTGGTGGTGCAAGTTACTGACGTCGAGAAACACAACGACGACGTCCCGGTGATTGAAAACAAGGAATCCCTGCCGGAAACCGTGCAATGGCTGGTGGACCTGCTGGGCCCGACCGACATTGAAATGGTCACCGAAACCTACTGGCGCGCCACTCACTACATGAGCGACGTGGCCACCCAGTACGCCGACGGCAAACTGACCCTGGCTGAAAAAGCCCTGGCCGAACAGTGCTACTTCGCCGTGTGCCGCCGCCTGCACAACTCGCTGAAAGCCCGCCAGCGCTCGCACCGCCAGGTGCTGGACGAACTCAACGACAAGCTGGCTGACAAGTACATTTGCAACTTCTCGGTGTTCCAGAGCCTGCCAGATACCTGGGCTATTGGCCAAGTGCTGCCGATCCTGCCGTTGCACCGCCTGGAGGAAGAGCCGCTGCGCCGCGCGGTGCTGCAAGACTTGACCTGCGACTCCGACGGCAAGATCAAGCAATACGTCGACGAGCAGAGCATCGAGACCAGCCTGCCGGTTCATGGTTTGAACGAAGGTGAGGACTATTTGCTGGGGATTTTCCTGGTGGGCGCCTACCAGGAAATCCTCGGGGATATGCATAACCTGTTCGGTGACACCGACTCGGTGAACATCTACCAGCGTGATGACGGTTCGGTGTACAGCGCCGGTATCGAGACCCACGACACCATCGAAGACATGCTGCGCTACGTGCACTTGTCGCCGGAGGAGTTGATGACTCACTACCGTGACAAGTGCGCCAGCGCGAAAATCACGGCCAGCGAGCGTACCCAGTTCCTGGACGCTTTGCGGTTGGGGCTGACGCGGTCGTCTTACCTGTCGTCTTGATGGATTAGCGGCTAAAGAAAACCCACCAGAGCTGGTGGGTTTTTTTATAGGTGTTCGTCGGGCTCAAGCGTGGGTGAACCATTGATCACGGCGGCTCAAGTGCCAGGCAAAAGCAGCCAGAATTGCGCTGCGCAAGATCATGAACAGCAAGAACGTCAGCCACAGGCCGTGATTGCCCAGACCTTGCAGTGCCCAGGCAAACGGCAGTAACACGACGACACTGAGTAGCATGCCGTTACGCATTTCCCGGGCACGGGTGGCGCCGATAAACAGACCGTCCAGCAGGTAACTCCACACGGCAATCAGTGGCAGCACCGCCAGATACGGCAAGTAGATGAAGGCTGTTTCCCGCACGCTGGGGATATCGGTCTGCATGACAATAAACAGATGGCCGGCCACCGAGAACAGCAGGGCGAAGCCGACGCTAGCCAGCAATGACCAGCCGCAGGCGACCACCAGGGAGCGGCGCAAGGCCTGGCGGTCACGGGCGCCGATGGCGTGGCCACATAACGCTTCCACCGCGTGGGCCAGACCATCCAGGGCATGGGCGGTCAACAGCAGCCCATTGAGCAGCAGTGCATTGGCCGCCACCGTGGCATCGCCCAGCCGCGCGCCTTGTACGGTGATCATGAAAAACACCGACTGCAATGCCAGGCTGCGGATGAAAATGTCGCGGTTCACCGCCAATAGCGGGCGCCAACTCTGCCAACGTTTCAGCGCTGCCCAGGCGATATGCCCGGGATAGGCACGCAGGGCTTTTTGCGTCATGGCAAGTCCCAGCAGGGCGCCGGTCCATTCGGCAATCACCGACGCCCGCGCCGAACCGACGACACCCCAGTCCAGGCCGAGTACAAACCACAGGTTCAGGGCAATGTTCACCAGGTTGGTGGTCAGCAGGATCGCCAACGGTGCGCGGGCGTTTTGCGTGCCAAGGAACCAGCCCACCAACGCGTAGCTGGCGAGTGCGGCGGGCAGGCCGAACAAGCGAATATGGAAAAACTCGCGGGCCAGTTGATTCAGTTCCGGCGACGGTTGCATCCAGTCCAGCACCACACCGCTCAGCGGCACGCCGATGGTGCCCAGTACCATCGCCAGGCCCAGCGCCAGCAACAAACCCTGCAGCAGGATTTGCCGCAGTGCGGCTCCGTCTCCACGCCCGGCCGCCTGTGCGGCAAACCCGGTGGAGCCCATGCGCAGGAAGCCCATGGCCCAGGCGAGGAAGGTATACAGGCTGGCCCCCACGGCCACGGCGCCCAATTGATGGGCGTGGGGCAGGTGGCCGATGACCATGCTGTCCACCAACGCCACCAGCGGCACGGAAATATTCGACAGAATCATCGGCGCGGCCAGGGCCCAGACGCGGCGATGGGTGGGGCGGTGGCGCCAGTCGGTGAGCAGGGCAGTCATGGAGGCTCCTTGGGGAGCCGCATTGTACCCGCGTACCCTGATCGTTCCCATGCTCTGCGTGGGAACGACCTGCGCACCTGCGTAGGAATGATCTCGAAGCCCGTGCCACCCAGAACCAAGCCGCCCTCCGTCGGTCAATGTGACCAGCGCCACAACCCCTTTGCCTGCGCTGATATATAGTTCATCCCTTGCATCCCCTGACAACGAGTGTCCCATGCTTAACAAAGGACTGTTCCTGGCTTGTGCGCTGGCCTTGCTGAGCGCTTGCGATTCATCCGATAAAGCGGCTGCTCCGCCGGCCCCTGCGGCAGCTACCGTGCCGGTACAGGTCAAGCCTGCGGTGGATGTGGCCGCGCTCAAGCAGCGTTATGCCGGCCGAGAGTTAAGCGTGGTGGACGTCTCCGAAGTCCAACTGGACGGCGCCAGTACCTTGTCGGTGAGCTTCTCGATTCCCCTCGATCCCGAGCAGAAGCTCGACGGTAAATTGCATCTGGTGGACAGCAAGTCGGGCAAGGTCGATGGCGCCTGGGAGCTGTCGGATAACCTGATGGAACTGCGCCTGCGCCATCTGGAACCCCAGCGTAAATTGGTGCTGACGGTGGACGCCGGCCTGCGCGCCGTCAACGGCGCCAAGCTCGCCGCCGAATACACCAGCCGCCTGGAAACCCGTGACCTGCAAGCGACTGTCGGGTTTGCCAGCCGTGGCACCTTATTGCCGACACGGTTGGCCGAGGGCTTGCCGGTGATCGCGCTGAATGTCGACAAGATCGACGTCGAGTTCTTTCGCATCAAGCCTGAATCACTGCCCGCATTCCTCACCCGATGGGGGCGCAACTCCAGCCTGCAAAGCTATGAATCCCGCGAACTGCTGCCTATGGCCGACCTGGTCTATAGCGGCCGCTTCGACCTGAACCCTGTGCGCAACACCCGGGAAACCCTGCTACTGCCGATCGCCGGCCTCAAGCCACTGCAACAGCCGGGGGTGTACCTGGCGGTGATGCGTGCATCGGGCACCTACGACTATTCGCAACCGGCCACGCTGTTCACCCTGAGTGATATCGGCCTGTCGGTGCACCGTTACCAGAACCGCCTGGACGTATTCACCCAGGCCCTTGAAGGCGGCAAAGCCCTGGATGGCGTGGACCTGGAAGTCCTCGACGCCGAAGGTCGCGTGCTGGGCCAGGGCAAGACCGAGAAGGGCGGCCATGCCGAGTTGCCACTGCCGAAAAAAGCCCAGGTGCTACTGGCCAAGCAGGGTGACCAGACCAGCATGCTGCGCCTGGACAGTGCAGCCTTGGACCTGGCGGAATTCGATATTGGCGGCCAGCCCGCCCATCCGTTGCAATTTTTTGTGTTTGGCCCCCGCGACCTGTATCGCCCGGGTGAAACCGTACTGCTCAATGCGCTGTTGCGGGACAAGGACGGCAAGGCCGTCAAGCCACAACCGGTGAGTGTGGAGGTACGTCGCCCGGATGAGCAGGTCAGCCGCAAGTTTGTCTGGGATGCCGATGCTTCCGGTCTTTATCAATACTCGCTGCAACTGGCCGGCGAAGCGCCGACGGGCCGCTGGCAGTTGGTGTTCGACCTGGGTGACGGCAAGCCGCAGCTTTATGAGTTCCTTGTCGAGGACTTCTTGCCGGAACGCCTGGCTCTGGAGCTGAAGGGCAGTGATACCCCACTCAAACCGGCCGACAACGCCACCATTCATGTCAACGGTCGCTACCTGTACGGCGCACCGGCGTCCGGTAACCGGGTCAGCGGGCAAGTCTATGTGCGCCCACTGCGCGAAGCGGTCAAGTCGCTGCCGGGTTATCAGTTCGGCTCTGTCACTGAAGAAGAACTGAGCCAGGACTTCGAACTGGACGAAAGTGTGCTCGACGTCAACGGCGAAGAACTGCTGACGCTGGAAAGCAAATGGGCGGACGTCAAGTCGCCGCTGCAACTCATTGTCCAGGCCAGCCTGCAAGAGTCGGGCGGGCGGCCGATTACCCGGCGGCTGGTGCAACCGGTGTGGCCGGCCAAACAGTTGCCGGGCTTGCGCGGTTTGTTCGAGGGCAAGGAAACCAATGGCGATGGCCCGGTGGAGTTTGAAGTACTGGTGGCCAACCAGGACGGTCAGAAACTGGCTGCCGAGAACCTCAAGGTGCGCCTGGTGCGCGAGCGCCGCGACTACTACTGGAACTACTCCGACAACGATGGCTGGAGCTATCACTACAACGAGAAATTTCTCAACCTTGATGAGCAGACCGTCACTATCAAGGCTGGCGACACCGCCAAGGCCAGCTTCCAGGTGGAGTGGGGCCCTTATCGCGTCGAGGTTGAAGACCCGCAAACCGGTCTGATCAGCAGTGTGCGCTTCTGGGCGGGTTACCAGGCCCAGGACAATACCGAAGGCGGTGCCGTACGGCCGGATCAGGTCAAGCTGGCGCTGGACAAACCGGCCTATGGCGATGGCGATACCGCCACTGTCACCGTTACCCCGCCGGCGGCAGGTAAAGGTTATCTGCTATTGGAATCCAGCGAAGGACCGTTGTGGTGGCAGGAAATCGAGGTGCCGGCCGAAGGCAAGAGCTTTGCCGTGAAGCTCGACCCGAAATGGTCGCGCCATGACCTGTATGTCAGCGCCCTGGTGGTTCGTGCGGGCGAACGCAAGGCTAATATCACGCCCAAGCGTGCGGTGGGCTTGCTGCATCTGCCGTTGGATCGTACCCAGCGCAAGCTTGGCGTGACCCTTGCGGCCCCGGAAAAAATGCGCCCCAAACAACCGCTGACGGTGAAGATCACCGCCAGGAACACCGACGGCAGCGTACCGAAACAGGTGCATGTACTGCTGGCGGCGGTGGACGTGGGTATTCTCAATATCACCGAATACCCGACGCCGGACCCCTACTCCAGCCTGTTTGGCCGCAAGGCTTATGGGGTCGACCAGTTCGACATTTATGGCCAGTTGATCGAAGCCGGGCAAGGCCGCCTCGCCAGCCTGGCGTTCGGTGGCGACGCCGCGTTGGCCAAGGGCGGCAAGCGGCCAGACACCAGCGTGACCATCGTCGCCTTGCAGAGCGCGCCGGTCACCTTGAACGATCAAGGCGAGGGCGAGGTCAGCGTCAATATTCCTGATTTCAACGGCGAACTGCGCCTGATGGCCCAGGCCTGGACCGATGATCGCTACGGCATGGCCGAAGGCAAGACGGTGATCGCTGCGCCGCTGGTTGCCGAGCTTTCGGCGCCGCGCTTCCTGGCCGGGGGTGACCAGACTCGGTTGGCGCTGGACTTGTCCAATTTGTCGGGCAACGCGCAGAAGCTTGATGTGCAATTGACCGCCGAAGGCCAACTGACGTTGCTGGGCGATCCCTCGCAAAGCGTGCAGTTGACCCAGGGCCAGCGCACTACGTTGCAGGTTCCGGTGCGTGCGCTGGGCGGGTTTGGTCAGGGCAAGGTCAAGGTCACGGTCAATGGCCTGGCCCTGCCGGGCGAAAACCTGCCGCCGTTTACCCGCGAATGGACCTTGGGCGTGCGCCCGGCTTATCCGGCATTGCTTAAGCAATACCGCGCGGTGCTCAAGGATCAAACCTGGAGTTTGCCGGACGCCGAACTGGCGTTGTTCGAACCGGCCGGGCGTGAGGCACTGTTGAGCCTGTCGAGCCGGCCGCCATTGAACCTTGGCGAACAGATCCGTGCGCTCAAGGCTTATCCCTATGGCTGCCTGGAACAAACCGCTAGCGGGCTGTACCCATCGTTGTATGCCGATACGCAAGTGTTGGCGCGCCTGGGCCTCAAGGGCGAGCCGGATGCCGAGCGCAAACGCAAGATCGAGTTGGGTATTGAGCGTTTGTTGGGCATGCAGCGCTACAACGGCAGCTTCGGTTTGTGGGGGGCCGATGGTGAGGAAGAATACTGGCTGACGGCCTATGTCACTGACTTCCTGCTGCGGGCTCGCGACCAAGGGTTCGCTGTGCCGTCCGAGGCGCTGAAGAAAGCCAGTGAGCGCCTGCTGCGTTATGTGCAGGAGCGCAACCTGATCGATGTCGACTACAGCGACAATGCCGACCACACCCGGTTCGCTGTGCAGGCCTATGCCGGCATGGTCCTGGCCCGTAGTCAGCAGGCGCCGTTGGGGGCTTTGCGCAGCTTGTTCGAGCGGCGTACCGACGTCCGTTCCGGTTTGCCGCTGGTGCAGTTGGCTATCGCCTTGCAGAAGATGGGCGATCAGCCCCGTGCCGATCAGGCCTTGATTGCCGGGCTGGCGGTGAAGCGCAAAGCCAATGAATGGTTGGCGGACTACGGCAGCCCGTTGCGCGACCAGGCGATGATTCTGGCATTGCTGGAGGAGAACGATCTGGCCAAGGGCAAACGTGAAGAGCGACTGTTCGAGCTGTCGGACCAGATGGCGGCCAGCCAGTGGTTGTCGACCCAGGAGCGCAACTCATTGTTCCTTGCCGGGCGCACCTTGCTGGGTAAACCCGAAGCCAACTGGACCGCACAGCTCACCAGCGGTGGCGAAACCCGCGAGCTGAATAACGGCCAGTCGGGCCTGAAGCTGGAAGGGGCGTTGCTGGCATCACCGCTGACCTTGCGTAACCAGGGCAGCGAGCCGATCTACCAGCAACTGAGCATTTCCGGTTATCCACAGCAGTCACCGGCCGCCGGTGGCGAGAACCTGAGTATTCGTCGTGAGTACCTGGGGATGAATGGCCAGCCGCTGAACTTGCATAATCTCAATAGCGGCGACCTGGTGCTGGTACACCTGGCTGTCAGCGCCAAGCAACGGGTGCCGGACGCTCTGGTGGTGGACCTGTTGCCCGCCGGCCTGGAGCTGGAGAACCAGAACCTGGCACAAAGCGCCGCCAGCCTGGAAAACGCCAGCAGCCAGGTCAAGGAATGGCGTGAGTCGATGCAGAACGCGTCCCTCAAACACCAGGAGTTCCGCGATGATCGGTATGTGGCAGCGCTGAATCTGGATGGCTATGGCACCACGCACCTGCTGTATCTGGCGCGAGCCGTGACGCCGGGAACTTACCGTGTGCCGCCGCCGCAAGTGGAGTCGATGTACCGGCCGAACTGGCAGGCGGTGGGGGAAACCCCGGCGGACATGGTGATCAAGGGCCGCTAAACGCAACTAACTGTAGGAGCGGGCTGGCCCGCAAAAAACGCAGAGGCACCGCGTTTATTCAGAATGCCAGCGTTATCGTTGACGTTCTTCGCGAGCAAGCTCGCTCCTACAATTTAGTGGACGACCCAACTGAGCAGCCACAGCCCAAGCATCAACCAGATAATCCCCATGATGATCGAGGCTCGCATGAAGGCGCGGACTGCCGAGTACAGCAACATCAGGCCGATGATCAAGGTGATGATGCTGATGATCGAGGTGTCCATGCCCAAGGTGCGTGACAGGCCTTCGACAAAGTTGCCGCCGGCATGAGTCAATGCATTGAATAATCCACTGAGCCCGTCGACGATAAAACGGATGACGGAACCGAGCGCCTGGCCCAGCCATTCGAAAAAGCTTTCTACCTGCATATGTGCGTCCTGATGAAAAGGTGGGCGTATCTGCCGGACCTGAGCCTTTGGTCGTCAATCCCGTGGGCTAGTTCCGTGAAGCATAGAGGTTTGCCTGGGTGAATTTGCGATTAGTTGCGCGCTGGATCCTCGCCAGTGTGGTGCTGGTGATTGCCTTGCCATGGCTTGCAGACCAAATCTGGCCGCTGCCCTTGCCCAAGGATGACCAGGCTCGCGTGGTGCTGGCCGAAGATGGTACACCGTTGTGGCGTTTCGCCGATGCCAACGGCGTGTGGCGCTATCCTGTGCAAACCCGTGAGGTGTCGCCGTACTACCTCGATGCGCTGCTGACTTATGAAGACCGCTGGTTCTACCAGCACCCCGGCATCAACCCGTTGGCCCTGGTGCGCGCCACCTGGCAAAACCTCAGCGATGCACGTGTGGTGTCGGGTGGCAGCACGTTGTCGATGCAAGTGGCGCGTTTGCTCGATCCCCATTCGCGCACCTTCCACGGCAAGTTGTGGCAACTGTGGCGCACTGCCCAGTTGGAATGGCACTTATCCAAGGACCAGATCCTCAACCTGTACCTGAACCGCGCGCCTTTTGGTGGAACCTTGCAAGGCGTGGCGGCCGCCAGTTGGGCGTATCTGGGCAAATCACCGCAGCACCTGACCCATGCCGAGGCTGCAATGCTCGCGGTATTGCCCCAGGCACCCAGCCGCTTGCGCCCGGATCGCCACCCGCGACGTGCCCAGCAAGCGCGGGACAAGGTGTTGCGCCGGCTGGCCGAGTTTCAGGTGTGGCCGCAGGCTGCCGTCGATGAAGCCCTGGAGGAACCCTTGCTGCTGGCGCCACGCCTGGAGCCGAGCCTGGCGCCATTGCTGGCGCGCCGTTTGAACCGGCCTGACAGCCCGCCGCTGATACGCACCACCCTGGACGCCACCCTGCAGCGTCGTCTTGAAGACTTGTTGCTGGGCTGGCGCGCCCGTTTGCCTGAGCACACTTCGGCGGCGATCCTGGTGGTGGAGGAAGAAACCATGGCGGTACGAGCTTACCTGGGGTCGGTGGACATCAACGATGCCCGGCGCTTCGGCCATGTCGACATGATCAGCGCCCTGCGTTCGCCGGGCTCCACCTTGAAACCCTTCCTTTATGGCATGGCTTTGGACGCTGGGCTGATTCACTCCGAATCGCTGCTGCAGGACGTTCCAAGGCGTTACGGCGATTATCGACCGGGTAACTTTTCCATGGGGTTCAGCGGCGCGGTGCCGGCCAGTACTGCGTTGTCCAGCTCCTTGAACTTGCCGGCGGTGCAGTTGCTGGAAGCCTACGGGCCGAAACGTTTTGCTGGCCAAATGCGCATCGCGGGTATGCCTCTGGCATTGCCGGTGCTGGCGGAACCGAACCTGGCGCTGATCCTTGGTGGCGCCGGCAGCCGCCTGGAGGACCTGGTCAGTGGTTACAGTGCCTTTGCCCGGGACGGCAAGAGCGCCACCCTTCGCCTGCAACCGGACGATGTGCTGCGCGAACGCCCCTTGTTGTCCCCAGGTTCGGCGTGGATTGTGCGGCGCATTCTCAGTGGCCTGGCGCGACCTGACCGCGACCCCCGGGCCGAGTTGGTACAGCGTCCGGCGCTGGCCTGGAAAACCGGCACCAGTTATGGCTTTCGCGATGCCTGGGCGATTGGCGTCGGGCCGCGCTATCTGATCGGTGTGTGGATCGGCCGTCCGGATGGCACTCCGGTGCCCGGTCAGTTCGGCCTGGCTTCGGCGGCGCCGTTGATGTTGCAAGTACACGACGTGCTGACCAATCGTGACAGCCAGCGCGGTATCAGTGCCGGGGTCAAACCGGTGCCGATGAACGTCGGCGTCGCTGCCATCTGCTGGCCCCTGGGCCAACCCATGAGTCGCAGCGATCCCAATTGCCGTCGTCAGCGCTTCGCCTGGACCCTGGATAACACCACGCCGCCGACGTTGCAGGCGCTGGACCAGCCGTTGAGTGTCGGGTTGATGGAGAAAGTCTGGGTCAATGCCAAAGGGTTGCGGGTGGACGCCAATTGCCCGGGGGCAGTGTCTCGGGATATCGCTGTGTGGCCAGCGCCGCTGGAGCCCTGGTTACCGCGAGTGGAGCGCCGTGATGCACGAATCCCGGCGGCCGATCCTGATTGCCCGCCACCGGCGCTGGCGGCGTCTTCGCCGCTGTCTATTGTCGGTGTGCGCGAAGGAGACCGGCTGCGGCTTCCCGCTGGCAGCCAGCAGCAACTGCGGCTGAAAATCTCCGCCCTGGGCGGCAGTGGCCGACGCTGGTGGTTCCTCAATGGCGCGCCGCTGGGGGATAGCGCCAATCAGGACAGCATCCATGCCAGTTTCGAGCAGTTGGGGCGTTATCAACTCAGTGTGCTCGATGCAGCCGGCCAGACGGCACGAGTGGAGTTCAGCGTGGTGGATTGACCTTACTCACGGTAGGCGCGAGCGTGCTCGCGAAAAAACTGCAGGCCCCGCGACCCACCTGGCGTGCTGCGTTAACGTTTTTCGCGAGCGAGCTCGCTCCTACACATGCGCATTACGCACGCTTGCCTTCCCCGCTCATCCGCCCGAAGCTATACACCTTCAGGAGCCCCCCATGAACCTCGAACATCTCACCGAACGCCTGCATCGCATCCGCGATAACAATGATTGGAAGCAATTCCACAGCCCGAAAAACCTGGCCATGGCCGCCAGTGTGGAAATGGCCGAGTTGGTGGAAATTTTCCAATGGCTGAGCGAAGACCAGTCGCGTCAGTTGCCTGCCGACAAGCTCGCCCATGCCGGTCAGGAGGTGGGTGATATCGTGCTGTATCTGCTGTTGCTGTGCAGCGAACTGGGGTTGGATATGGACCAAGTGGTACGCGCCAAGCTGGCTGACAGCGAACGGCGGTTTGCCCATGAGTGACCGTCATTTCGACCAATTGGCCACCCGGTTTGCCGAGAAAATCTACGGCGGGGCCAAGGGCGCGATTCGCCTGGCGGTGTTGCAGGCCGACCTTGTTGAAGCGCTGCCGGATCGCCCGCTGCGGGTGCTGGATATCGGCGCCGGCCTGGGTCATATGTCGCTGTGGCTGGCTGAGCGTGGTCATCATGTGACCTTGGCCGAACCCGCCGAGCCGATGCTCGAAGGCGCCCGTCAACGCTTTGCCGACGCTGGGCACACGGCGACTTTTATCCAGGCGCCCTGGCAGGATCTGTTGGGCCAGCTCACCGAACCCTACGACCTGGTGCTCTGCCACGCCGTGCTGGAATGGCTGGCCGAGCCTCACGCGATCCTGCCGGTGTTGCACCAACTGACGGTGCCCGGCGGCTGGTTATCCCTGGCTTTTTACAACCGCGATGCGTTGATTTACCGCAATTTGCTCAAGGGCCACTTTCGCAAAATGCGCAAGAATGACATGGCCGGCGAAAAGCAGAGCCTGACCCCGCAACAGCCCCTTGACCCTCGGGAGTTGGCGGCGCAACTAGAGGGCCTGTGGCAGGTCGAAACCCAGAGTGGCGTGCGGGTGTTCCACGACTATATGCCGGGGGAGTTCCAGGCTCGTGTCGCGTTGCAGGACTTGTTGGAGATGGAGCTCGCTCACCGTCGTCACCCAAGCTTTGCCGGGCTTGGGCGTTATTTGCACTGGATCTGCCGTCCGGTTTAAACGGCGCAAATTGCGGAGGTCGAAATGAAACGCTGTGTTGGATTGATTTTGCTGTCCCTGGGCCTGGGCGCCTGTTCCAGCAACAACCCTTATGTTGCGGCCTCCAACCCCATGCCCCCGGCGCCTGCCCAAGCGGCCGCCACCTTTGATCGCAGTGCCTACCCGGCGCCGGTGCGTGATTACGGCGCCTATCGCAATTGGGCCTGGCGCAACGGCCAACTGCCGGCGGGCACGGCCTGGGCTGACTCGGCACAGGTCGCCGAAGCGGTCAGCGGTGCCCTGGACCAACGCGGCTTGCGCCCGTTGCATGACAACCGGCCACCAGACTTGCTGGTCAGTGCCGATGTACGCCTGGAGAAGCGTCTGCGCCAGGTCCAGGACGATTATGGTTACGGCTATGGTGGCTACAACCGTTATGGCAATGGCTACGGCATGTACAACAGCGTGCCAGTGGTGCGCACCTATGAGGTGCAGGTCGTGGTGGTGCGGGTCAACCTGTTCGACGCCCGCAGTGGCCAGCCGGTGTGGAGCGCCAGTGCCGAAACCGGCAGCCAGGGCAGCCTCGGCGAGCGCGGTGATGCCTTGCGCCAGGCTGTGCAAAAGGCGATGACGGCGTATCCTCCCAGTTAGCAGCTATTCTCATTTCAAGCTCGGGGCCGCCCCTTGGAGAAAGAATCATGTTTTGTCGTATCGCGTTGCTCGCTTTTGTTGTGCTGCTGGGCGGTTGCCAGACCAGCCAGGTGAACCACGACTTTGACGCCAGCCGGGACTTTGCCGCCTACCGCAACTGGAGCTGGAAAGAACCGGCCTTGCAGTACCGGCCCGATGATCCGCGGATCAAGAGTGACCTCACCGAACAGCGGATTCGCCAGGCCGTGGGCGAGCAACTCGACCAGCGCGGCTTGCGTCCGGCGACGCCCGGTACCAGGGCGGATCTGAATATACAGGCGTACCTGATCGTCGAAGACCGTCAGCAGCAAGTCAGCACCAATTATGGCGGCGCCTGGGGCGGCCCGTGGAACGGGTATTGGGGCGCGCCGATGTACAACGAGACCCGCAATATCACCTACAAGGTCGCGACCCTCCAGATTGATTTGCTGGACGGCAAGGACGGCAAGCTGGTGTGGCGCGGCAGCGATGAGCAAATCCTCAGCGGCACCCCCAGCCCTCAGGATCGCAGCGCCGCGATCCGGGCAACGGTGACCAAGGTGCTGTCCAACTATCCGCCGCATTGATGGAATCCCAGATAAGAGTGTTTGCCCGCCTCTTGTGATTCCCTTTCCTCCGCCAGTCGCCTTCATGGCGACTGGCCAGCGCAGCCGCCAACCCTTGTCTACACTGCTGTTCAACACAGGAGAGTAAGCGCCCGGCCGCTCGCCGGCAAAGGAGCCCCCGATGTCTCCCCGACTTGAATACTCCAGGCAGCGCGGTGCCATTGGCCTGATGGCGGTCGGCACCTTGGCGCTGGCGCTGGTGTGCATGTTGTTGGTGGTGGACAGCGGGCGGTTGTATCTGGAGAAGCGTAAGTTGCAAAACGTGGCCGATATGGCGGCGTTGGAAGCTGCCGGCCTCGGCGGCCAGTGCACGCCAACTAACACCGCTACCGACTACGCCAAACAAAATGCCACGCGCAACGGTTTTACCGTGGTTGCCAACGACAGCAGCCGGGGGCTGGTAGTGGATTGCGGCAGACTCTCGACCAACGCCAGCAACATACGGGTATTCAGCGCCGATGCCAGTAAAAACGAAGCCATACGTGTGGTGGCGACACATACTCTGACAACCAGTCTTGCCAATGGCGTATGGAACCTGTTCAAGGGGCAGGCATTGGGGAATACGACGTTGACCGCGACGGCGGTTGCGGCGCTGGCGCCACCGGTGGCTTCGCTGACCATCCAGAGTACGACAATCGACGTAGACTCCAACAAGTCCGTCATTCTCAATAGTCTGTTCGGTGGTTTGTTGGGTGGCAGTTTGAATATATCGGCGGCAGGCTGGAATGGCCTGATTGCCTCCGATATTTCCCTGCTGAGTTATCTGAACCAGTTGAAAGTCGACCTTGGGCTTACGGCGGTTGGCTACTCGCAAGTGCTGGGCAACACCATCCATGTCAGCCAACTGTTTCAATCCGCGATCAATGTGCTGGATCCTACTCATACCCTGGGTGCGACGGTGACCATTGCCAGTTTGCAGGCACTCAATGTGGCGGCAGGTACTACCCAGGTGGTCCTGGGCAATGTACTGCAGGTTGTCAGTGGCACCGATGTTTCGGCGCTCGCGGTGAACGTGAAGGTATTCGACCTGATCGAGGGCTTCGTACAGCTGGCTAACAAGACCAATGGTTTGGTGGCCAGTTTTCCGATCAACTTGCCGGGTCTGGCACAGATCACTGCCAAGGTTCAGGTGCTGCAACCACCGCAGATGTCGGCGATCGGCAGTCCTGCCAAAGCAATTGCTGTTGGGCACAATCCGCAGTCTGGGCCAAATCGTATTTATGTGCAGACGGCTCAACTGCGAGTTCTATTGTCGATCGGCTTGCCGGTGCTGGATTCGTTGGCGCCTTTGACAAACGCAGTGACCGGGCTGGTCGGGCCGCTGACCAGCACCTTGAGTTCGCTGCTGCAACTTAATCTGGTAGGCGTGATTGATGGTTTGACCTGTTTGCTGGGAGCGTCCTGCACGATGCCTGATCTGCAAATTCTACCGCCCCCTCTGAAGATCGACGTGGCGCTGGATGCTGCCAATGGCAGCAGTTGGGTCACCGGTTATAGTTGCGCCAACCCCGCGAGTAAAACTCTGACGACCAATACCACGACGGCGCTGGCGACTTTGAAAGTCGGCAATATTGACCCCTCCAGCGTGTTCGGCAACAGCCAGACACCGTCACAAATTCAACTTCTTCCTATAAAATTGGTGGATATCGGCACCATGACCTGTCGCCGGTTGCTGATTTTCAATGACTGCAGTCCTCGTGTGCCCTCTGTAGGTGGCGGTATTGCCTTGTCGGTCGATACTAAGGTGGCGGAAAATGCCAATACGTCGGTGACCCACACCTATGTCTCACCCGGCTTGAAGGATATTGGACAGCAGCCGCTTTATTACCCCTATGTCACGACTAACCTGGTCACCAACCTCTCGGATACGGTGGCGGGTATCAACATTCAGATGTACGGCCCGACACCTGGCAACTCGAACTTGCTGGGTGATGTTATCGGTGGCCTTGGGTCGATTCTGAGCAACGTCAGTTCACTCCTGATCGCTACGATAAAAACTGTGCTGGGCCCTCTGTTGGATACGGTGCTTAACACCCTGTTACTGGGGCTGGGTATCGACGTCAATCAGGTCGAGGTGGGTGCTAACCTGAGTTGTCACACTGGCCGTGCCTACCTGGTGATCTAACTTTCTACCACCGGCAACTCCACACAAAACCGCGCCCCATCCTCCCCGTTGGCAACACTCAGCCGTCCCCCCATGTTTTCCACAATCCCATAGCTCACCGACAACCCCAGCCCGGTGCCCACGCCAATCGGCTTGGTGGTAAAAAATGGTTCGAAAATCCGCTCCAGCAGGCGCGAGTCGATGCCGCCGGCATTGTCTTCCACCCAGATGCGTACATGCCGGCTGTCATGTTCGTGGTGTACCGAAATCCAGGGCTGGAAGTCGCGGTCGTTTTCACGGGTGCCCAGCAGGGCGTCGCGGGCGTTGACTAGCAGGTTGATCAGCACTTGCTCCAACTGGTCGGCATAGCCTTTGACTTGCACCGGCCCGCAGGCCGGGGCGATACGCAATTCGATGCCTTTGCCGCGCATGCCTTCGGCGAGCAGGGCGAGGGTACCTTCCAGCGCTTGTGCCGGGTCGAACGGCTGTTGCTCGACTTCCGAGCGCCGCCCGAACACTCGCATGTGGTCCACCACCCGTGCCGCCCGCTGGACCTGGGCGTCGATGCGCTGGAGTTTTTCCGTGAGGTAGTCGACCTGTACGTCGCCGTTACCCAGGCGCTTGAGTATATTGACGATGGCCAGGCGCATCACGTTCAGCGGTTGGTTGATTTCATGGGCCAGGCCTGTGGCCATTTCGCCGAGGGTGGCCATTTTTGCGCTTTGGGTCAGTTGCTGCTGGGAGCGACGCACTTCGGTGTTGTCGCGGCCCACGGCCTGGATTTCTTGCAACTGGCCGTGTTCATCGAACACGCCACGGTCGGACCAGACCCACCAGGCATGTTCGCGCCCCGGCAGTTGCAGGCTGATTTCGGCGGTGCTGACCGGGAACTCCGGGCTCAACTGGCTGATGCGTTGTACAAACACCAGGCGCTGTTCTTCCGAAAGCCAGTGGCTGAGGTTCATCCCCGGCAATTGCTCGGGCAGGCACTCCATGTAGTTGGCCAGCGGCGTGTTACCGAAGGTCAGGGTCAGGTCCGGGCGGTAACGGCAGATCATCGCGGGGGAGTCTTCCACCAGGATCCGGTAGCGCTCTTCACTGTCTTTGACCCGTTGCGCCGCCAGGGTCGCCTCGGTGACGTCCAGCCACAAGCCGACCGCTTCCACCGGCAGGCCAAGGTCGTCACGCAGCAGCTTGGCCTCGTCCAGCAGCCAGTGGTAGTCACCTTGTTTGTCCCGCACCCGGTAACGGCTGCGCACACTGCCCTCGCGCAGCAGTTGGCGAGTGCGCTCGAAGTAGATATCGCGGTCGTCGGGGTGGACCCACGCAAGCAGGCTGTCGTGAGTCGCCTCGGCCAGGGTCCAGCCCAGTACGGGCAACAGGCTGTCGCTGTAAAACGCCGGGTGCAGGGCACCGTTCACATAGCGCTGCACGTAGATCACTGCCGGTGAGCTGGCAATCAGGTTATCCAGCCGGGCATGGGCGGCGGCCGCTTGCAGTTGCTGGTTCTTGATATCACTGATGTCGAGCATGAAGCCGACCCAGCGCCGGTTGTCACCGACGCCCAGGACCTGGCCCTGGACGCGGTACCAGATCGGCAGTCCGCTGGCATCGCTGCGTTGCAGGCGCACGCTGGTCAACAGCGGCTTGCCCAGGGTTTGCAGGTCTTGCAGGCGGCTGTTGAGCTCCTGGCGATCGGCGGTGTGGATCAGGTTCAGCCAGGCAGCCTGGGGCAGGCGGGAGGGGCCGTCTTCCAGGTTCAGGCTGCGCACGAGTTGGGGGGCCAACTGGATGTCTGTGCTGGCGGGCAATAACTCCCACCAGCCGGTTCCCAACAAACCTTGCAAGGCCTCCAGGCGCTCCAGTTGTTGATGGTGACGCTGCTCGCGCAGACGACTGAGCAACGGGCCAGCCAGGGCGGCGGTAAGGTTCAGCCAGTCGCGTTCGCTGGTCAGTTGTTGGCCGCTATAAAAACCGCAGAGCAGCCAGGCCGCGACGCCCTGGCCGTCCCGGTAGGGCACCAGGAAACCGTCGGTGTTGCCAAACACACTGTGCAAGCGAGGGTGCTCGCTGTGCCCCTGGGCCATGTCCAGGCTCAGCGGGGTATTGCTGTTGATGCTGTCCAGGCAGGTGCCCAGGTGTTGCCCGGTTTGCCACAGTGCGGGTGCATCATGGGCCGCGTACTGGCTGTAGATCAGCCAGCCTTGGTCCTGTTGATCCAGCAAGGCGAGAGCGACACAGGGAATGTGCCAGCGCTGGGCCAGGCTGCGCAGGTGTTCGTTGAATACCTGCGGCAGGCGAGTGAGGCTGCACACCCGCAGTTGTTCGCTCATCTGGCTGGTGAGTTGATGGTTCTGTTGGCGGTATTGCGCTGCTTGGCGGTCGCCGAGCAAGTCACCAATGTCCAGCACCCGCAGCAACCAGCCATCGCCATGGGCCTCGACCGCGCCTCGGGTATGCAGGGTGGGCCCGGCGGCCGTGTGGAAATCCAGGTCCAGGCTGTGGCGTTGCCAGTGCAGCGGGGCTCCTTCAATTACCAAGGCACTGTGGGCGCACAACAGATCACGCAGCAAGGGTAGGGGGTCGCTGCTGAGAGGTTGGGGCAGTTGTTGGCGTAACGTGCCGCCGATATGCAGCACACGGCCTTGATTATCCAATTGCAATTGCAACCCGGCGCAGGGTTGGGCTGGATGGATGCGGGTGCCCGGGGCCTGGGCGCTGCCGCGGCCGAGCAGGCGCCCGAAGAGTGTGTCCCCCGAGATCAAAATTGCAGGCTCGATCGGGCTTGGAGGTCGGCCGGCAGGTTCGGCACGGTGCCAATGCCTGGCAGGACCATGAATGGCAAAACGCCTTTGAGAAGGGTTGAGGGGTACGAGACCTGGACGGTCAGTACGCCACCGACGTAACTTGCGGTGACATGATCGTCAGCGAAGTGGAAGGCGCTCGGGATCCAGTTCAGGTTGAGTCTGGCGGCGTCTTTTGCGGTGTCCTGGAGCACCTTGGAGTAGTCCGGTATGTTGGGGTCCACGGCTACGCCACGACGCACACCTTCGGCGGTGGCCTGGTTGAATCCCTGTAACAACAGCAAAGGCAGGCTGTAGCTGATCATCCCGTAGAACACGGCAAAAAAAACCACAAAAACCACGGCGAATTCAATCGCCGCGGCGCCTTTTTGCCTACGGGGGAGGTTTGTTTTCATCACTGCGTCTACCCTGACTGCTAGCACTTGATACCAGCATAGAATCAATCAGCCAAAAGGGATGTTTTTTACGTGACTCAGGGCTTAATTATCATCCTCTGGCTATTTATATGTGCAATGCAGGACGCACGCCAGCGTCAGATCGCTAATCGGCTGACACTGGGTGTGGCGTTGTTGGCGCTGATCTATTTGCTCTGGAACGGATCTACCTGGTTGGGAGCCTCTGTGTCTCAAGGCCTGGGGGCGTTCATCCTGGCATTGTTGTTCACCCTGCCAGGATACGCGCTGGGACGCCTGGGGGCGGGCGATGTAAAGCTGCTGGCGGCCCTGGGCCTGGCAACGGATCCACTCATTGTGCTGGGGTCCCTGGTCGGCTCGGCGGGCGCCAGCGTGCTGTGGCTGATATTCGCCCCCAGGCTGTGGCCGCTTATGGGGCAAGGGCTTAAAGAGCGACTGACGCACCTGGCGCCTGGCGCCTCAACAAAACTACCTTTTGCGCCCTTTCTCCTGATTGGGTTTGGCTGTGCCTGGTTTTGGATCCATTAATCGTCCTGTTCCACCTATCGCTATGTACATAGTCGGAAAGTAGGCTACGTTTATTCTCATAGTTGTGTGGGAAAGGTCTTTTGAAGTGATAGGTCAATTTTTGGCTTGCCAGGCATGGAGTAACGCGTGAACAAGCTTATATCGGCAGTAAAAGTGCTCGTAGTCGACGATCAACCCCTGATCGTGGAGGAGCTCTGTGAATTTCTCGAAAGCAGCGGTTATCGTTGCGTCCCGTGTGAGTCCAGCCAACAGGCCTTGGAGCGTTTCAGCGCAGACACCGAGATCAGCCTGGTGCTGTGCGACCTGTATATGCCGCAGATGGATGGCATCGAGTTGGTCCAGGCGATGCAAAAAGTGGCCGGCAAAACGCGGGCGTTCGAGGCCATCATGCTGACCGGCCGTGCCGACAAGCAGGATGTGATCAAGGCCCTGCGCGCCGGGATTGCCGACTACTACCAGAAACCCATCAACCTTGAAGAGTTGCTAGAAGGCCTGCAGCGCCAGGAAGCGGTGTTGGCGGATCGGCAAAAGAGTGTGCACCTGGGCAGTTTGAACCAGAAGCTGCAATACCTTTCCGAGTCCATCAATGATCTGTACCAGGATCTGGACAAGGTGCGCCGCAGCCCGGCACCCGCGTCGTCGGATGGCGAGAATGGGCCGGCGGTCGATAATGCAGAACCGATGGAAATGCCGGCGATCTTCAATCAATTGTCCCCTCGGCAACTGGATGTCGCCCGGCTGGTGAGCAAGGGCCAGACCAACTATCAGATCGCCTGTGAACTGGGGATTACTGAAAACACCGTCAAACTCTATGTGTCCCAGGTATTGCGCTTGACCCACATGCATAACCGCACCCAGTTGGCCTTGGCGCTCTCACCCGGCCACTCGGGCATGCGGCAGCGGATGACGGCCCACTGACGCCCATTGTTTAGACGTGAGGAGGGCGCTTGGTTCTTCTCGCTCT
Source organism: Pseudomonas karstica (assembly GCF_009707515.1). Classification (GTDB taxonomy): domain Bacteria; phylum Pseudomonadota; class Gammaproteobacteria; order Pseudomonadales; family Pseudomonadaceae; genus Aquipseudomonas; species Aquipseudomonas karstica. Next base: position 55,300 of record NZ_WLYI01000029.1, read on the forward strand.
ACAAGGGCTGTCGCTTCATGACTCAGTTGGTTCCCCCTGACGCCTTCCCCCCGGCTTTTTGATCAAAATATTCGGGGATTGGGTGCTTGTTGCTGTCCAGCCAACGCTGCATGGCCTGTTCGCGTTCGGCGGGAGTGGTCTTCTGCAGAACGGGCGACGCCACCTGCCCACTGACCTGCAACGTCAACCAGTTTTCGGTTTCTTGCTGTTGCCTGGAAGAGGGGCCGGGCTCGATGGCCAGTACGGTCAAGGGCAGCGTCAGTATCGCGATGCTGGCCAGGTAGTGAATGTTCATCGTGAACTCCTTTTATTGGATGACCGGCGACAGAACATCGCTGCCCGCAGCCACTTGCCCCTTGGCCTTTGGCGCCGGTGTGGCCGAACCCTTGAGTTTTTCAGCCCGTGTCTTGGCCTCGGTGACTTGCTCGGGGGTCAGGCCCGACTGGCTGACCAGGTGCGCCGCTTGCTCCCAGTTGTTCTGATAGATCAGCAAGGTCACCAGGTTGACGGCGGCCAGTTGATCACCCTGCTTGAGTTCCATGGCGGTCAGGAATTCAAAGCGTGCGTCCTTGGTGCGCAGTTGATTGAGATACACCACGCCCAGGTCATTACGGATTTTTTCGTCGGTGGGCGCCAGTTTCACGGCACGCTGCAGGTGGGCCATGGCCAGGCCGTTATTGCCCCTGGCCGCGGCCAGTTGCCCCAAGCCGTGCTCACCTTCTGCGGCCATGCAGGTGCCCAGCAGGCTGCGGTACAACGGTTCGGCTTCACTGCGCCCGAGCAATCGATAGGCCTTGGCTTTGCGCTGGCGAACCTGGGGCAGGGTATCGGGCAGGTTCTGCAGGTTAGCCAGGCTGGCGTGCAGCTTGCCATCGTTGGCCATCTCATTGGCCAGGTTCAACGACAGCTCCTGGTCGGCAGCGGGCTTGGGGCAACTGCCCGGGGACATCAGGTTCGCCCAAGGGGGCTGGCCGTTGGTGGCGCAACCGCCGAGCATCAACAACGCCAGGGCGGGAATCAGGGCTTTCATCGAACGCTCCTTAAATATTACTCAGGGATCGGGCGATGGCGATAAACGCCGGTCCCCCAAGGACAATCAGCAACGCGGGAAACAGGAAGAGCATCATCACCACCGACATTTTGGCCGACAACTTGGAGATATATTCCTGCAAACGGGTCAAGCGGCGGTCGTCCAGCAGTTGTTTGAGCGCCAGCAACGACTTCATCGCGCCGCCGCCTTGATGGAGCAACTGCTGGAGAATCACCGTCGTGTCAGTGAACTCATCCACGACCAGCAGCTTGGCGGTCTTGCCCAGCTCTTCGCCCAAATCCAGGCCGGAATCGACCCGTATCAGGATCAAGCGCAGTTCAGCCGTCAGGACGGGTAACAAACGCTGCGATTGTGTGCTTAAGACGCGCAGGGATTGTTCAACCGCCATGCCGGACTCAAATAGAATCCGCAACAATGGGATGAAGGTCGAGACCTCGAGGGCGATCTCCTGTTGCCGGGTTTTAGCGGCGCGGGCCAGGATGCGCTTAGGCAGCAGATAGCCGACCCCCAAGGCTATCAAGGGGACAATCCAGGGTGACTCGACTTTTTGGAAGAACAACTCCTGGGTCAGTATGGCAAGTCCCGACAGCACGATGGGGACACCTACCTGACAGGCCGCGAACATCGAGCGCTGGCTGGATTTTCTCCAACCCACCCGGTTGAGCAGCGTCTGTGTTTCGCTGTCCTGGCTGATTGAGCGTTGAGCGATGGAGCTGCTGCCCAGCTGGCGCATCAGGGTGCCGAACCGGTCTTCACGGGCCAGTTGCCCTTGCAGCCGCTGGGTGACGAGACGTTGACGCCGGCGTTGTTCCAACAGGTGGCCGACAATCACGATGAGGGCGGCAAGAAACAGCAGCGCGCTGATCAGCAAGGCCATCTCAAATACTCCGCAACATGCGCCAAAGCGCCAGGCAGCCCAGCACTTGCATGGCGAGGGCGGCAAATAACAGATAGCGGCCGGTGCCATCGTTCCACATAGTCATCAAGTATTCCGGATTGGCGAGCATGAAATACCCGACCATGGAAATCGGCAGGCCACCCAGAACAAAGGCAGTGATGCGGGTTTCACCGGTCATGGCCCGCAATTGCCGAGCCCCCTGCTCCCGTTCCCGAATCATCTTGATCAGGTTTTCCAACAGCTCGCTGGCATTGCCGCCATATTGATGGTTGACCTTCAAGCCCAGGGCAAACAGCCGGAACTCGTTCTGCTCATAAAACTCAGCGAAGTCATTGGCGGCTTCAGGCAAGCTGATACCTAATTGAACGTTACGCTTAATGCGGCCCATGGCTTGTTTCAGCGGGTCGTTGGTGGCCTCGATGGCGCCCAGTACCGCATCCGCCAGGGTGCGACCCGACTTGAGGCTGCGCACGGTGTGATCCAGCAGTTGCGGCAGTTGTTCGATCATCCGCTTCAACCGCCGCTGATAGCGCCAGGCGATGTACAGCCGCAGGACCAGCGGCGGCAAGAGCGCCATCAGCAGCAAGCCGAACCAACTGGCGACCAGAAACCCCAGGAACACCCCCAGAACCCAGACGGTCAGCCACAGCCCCAGGTTGTCCGTCGGTTTGCCCAGGCCGGCACGCAGGAACATTCGCTCCAAACCCGTCCAGGTGCTGTGCACTTCATTGAGCAATGGCTGCCCTTCGGCCAGGCGTTCCAGCACCCGGTCGGTCTCGGCCTTGCGTATACCGTTCTGGAACATCCTTACCGACAAGCCGATCAGGATCACGCAGATGAGTATCAGGATGGGGCCAGTCATATCACTCTCCCTCCTTCCTGTTTATAACGGCAGTGGCATCGCCGACTCGCGGCGCAGCTTGTCGCCGGCAGGGTTGATTGCCTCGCGCAGGAAACCGAAGCCGGTACGCTTGTCATGCCGGAACAGCGTATTGGTGACATAGACGTCATCCCGTATCCCCACTACTTCCACCACCTCGCTGACGCAGCGCCGGCCATCGGGCAGGCGGGTCAGTTGGATCACCACGTCCAGTGCGGCGCAGATCATTTGCCGCAGGGTTTTTTCCGCCACCACGCGACCCGTCAAGCCCACCAGGGTTTCCAGGCGCAGCAAGGCGTCCTGGGCATTGTTGGCGTGCACGGTGCTCATGGAACCGTCGTGGCCAGTATTCATGGCGGTCATCACGTCGAGCACTTCCACGCCGCGAATCTCACCCAGGATGATGCGGTCCGGGCGCATCCGCAGGGCGTTGCGGATCAGGTCGCTGGCCTTGACCTCGCCATGGCCCTCGGCATTGGGCGGCCGGGTTTCCAGGCGCACCACGTGGGGATGGCCCAGTTGCAGTTCGGCCACGTCTTCGATGGTCACCAGGCGCTCATGGGGGTTGATCAATTGGCTGAGAATATTGAGCAAGGTGGTTTTACCGGTGCCGGTACCGCCGCTGATCAAAATGTTGCAGCGTTTGCCTACGGCCTCCTGGAAAAACTCGTAAATGTTCTGGTCGATGGTTTGCATGGCCACCAGGTCGCTGCTCTTGAGCATGTCTTTGCGAAACTTTCGAATCGACAGGCAGGGCCCGTCCAGCGCTATTGGCGGGATGATGGCGTTGACCCGGCTGCCATCGGGCAGGCGCGCATCGACCATCGGCGACGACTCGTCCAGGCGCCGCCCCAAGGGTGCGAGGATGCGTTGCATGACCCGCTCCACGTGATGGTTATCGATAAAGCGCAGTTCGCTCTGGTGCAGCAAGCCGTCCCGTTCGACAAATACCCGGTGTGGCCCGTTGACCAGGATTTCAGTCACCGACGGATCGCGCAGCAGCACTTCCAGGGGGCCGAAACCGGTCAGCTCGTCGACGATTTCTTCAGCCAGGCGTTCCATTTCATAACGGGAAATCGCCAGGTGCATGCGGGTGATGTACTCGACGACTTTGTCGATGACAAGTTGCGCCAGGGACTGGCGCGAGCCTTCCAGCAGGTTTTTTCCCGACTCTTCGATGGCATCGATGATGTAGCGATGCAGCACCAGTTTCAGGCCGTCATGATCGGCGTTACCACGGGCACCTCGGGTGGGGGCGCCGAAGAGCTTTTCACCGTTCATTTGCCTGCTCCCAACAATCGTTCAAACCAGCGGGTTGAAGGGGGTTCCAGGCCTTCGGGGCGTTTTTGCAGACGCTCTCCCAGCGCTTTCAGGCCTTGGGTCAAGCGCTCCCGTGGCGCCAGGTTGAACAAGGTTTGCCCCTGGTTTTTTGCATTGAGCCGTACTTCGGGGCTCAAGGGCAGCACCGCAATGATTTCCAGGCCGTAGGTTTTTTCCAGGGCCTCGCTGTTCGGGGCGGTGCCCTTGAGGTAGCGATCAATCAGCAAGCGTGCGTGGTCCAGTTTCATGCCTTTTTCTCGCCACTGATTCAGCACGGCGAGGTTGCGTCGGCAATCCAGCACGCTTTGGTCGGTGCACCACAGCAGCGTGTCGCAATGGCTGATAAACGTACGCAGGGCCTCGCTGTCGGGTTGCCCGGTGAGGTTCACCACGGTGTGCTGAAAATGTTGGCGCAAGGCACTGAGCAGCATGTACAACTCGGCGGCGCTGGTTTGCTCCAGGGGCTCATCATTGTTGGCGTAGGCCAGGATGCGCAAACCGTCTTCGGCCGTGGTAAAGGCGCTGTTGATCAGGGTTGCGTCCAGGCGTCGCAGATGACGCAAGGCATCGCCAAAGTTGAATGAGCTTTCCAGGCCCAGCAACGCCAGGCTGTCGCCACAGGGCAGGCCCAGGTCCAACAACAACGTCTGTTGCCCGCTTTTTTGCACCACCAGCGCCAGGTGGCTGGCAAGCAGCGCGCCATCGGTGTTGGCCTGGGTGCCATAAAGCACGGTAAGGCCGCCCAGTTGTGTGTTGGGTGTTACGGCGGGCAGTCGTTTGCTCAGGCGTCGCACCAGCCCGGCCACTTCGCTTGCGCGCGAGCCGTAGGCGACAAAGTCCCGGGCGCCGGCGCGCATGGCGTTGAGTACCAATTGGTTGTCCATGCCGTCGCCGAGGGCGACGATGGCCAGCATTGGCTTGGCCTCCAGCACGCCTTCGATCAGCGCGCTCTGGGCTGTTGCGTGTTCGCGGTCGAGCCCGACAAACACCAGGTTGGCGAAGGTCACGTCCACCAGCGCGAGCAATTCATCCAGGCTGCCACTGGCATTGACTACTTGGCCAAGAGGCGCCAGTGCACCTTGGAGCCATTCCAGGTCGGTGTTGTTACGGGTGATCGCCAGAAAAGTCTGGCTCAGGCTATCGCTCATTCGGACAGTCCACTGCGCCGGTCGAAGTTGCCATTTTCCAGGAAGTACAGGCGGTACCAGTTCGGGTCGTAGTTGCGCAGCCGCTCGCCGGGCAAGGAGGGCAGCGCAGCGTTGGCGGCCAAGGGCTGGACCAGGTGTGGAGTGACGATCATCAGCAGCTCTTTTTCTTCGCGCTTGATCTCTGAGTCGCGGAAAAACGCACCGAGGATCGGGATATCGCCCAGGCCGGGAAACTTGCTGATGTTAGAGCGGTTGCTGGTGCTGATCAGCCCGCTGATGACGAAGCTTTCGCCATCGGCCAGGGAGATGCTGGTATCGGTGCGGCGCACCGTCAGGGCGGGTACGGCGATGCCTTGAATGTTCACGGCGTTGATGTAATCCAGCTCGCTGACTTCCGGCGCCACCTTGAGGGAAATTCGGTTGTGGTCAATCACCGTGGGGGTCAGGGTCAGGCGAATGCCAAACTCCTTGTATTCGATGGCAATGCTGTTGCTGCCACTGCTGGGCACCGGGATCGGCACTTCGCCACCGGCGAGGAATGTCGCGCTTTGGCCGCTCAGTGCCACCAGGCTGGGACGCGCCAGGGTGTAGGCAAAGCCGCTGCCTTCCAGGGCGTTGATCATGGCCGAGAAGCGACCTCCGCCAAAGCCGATATTGAAGGTTTGGTCATTGACAGGCAGGCCCCTGAAACTGGTACCAGTGGCCGTTACGCCGTTGCCGGGGCTGCCGAACAGAAAGTTGCCGCCGCGCCCGAAGATGGAGGTGCTGGCCTCCTTGAGCTTGGTCCGGCTGACCTCGACAAAACGGATATCGGTCTGCACCTGGCTGGGCAGTGCAGGGTCGGTGGAGGGCGACAGCGTCTGGCTGGTAAGCGCAGAGGTGGCCTTGCCCTTGACGAACACCATGCTCTGGCGGGGCGCCGTGGAGCAGCCGGTCCAGACCATCAGGCTGGTGGTGCCGGACGCAACCCCGGTCAGCAGGAAGCCACGGTCGCCATTGAGGTGCACGTCTGCCACTTTCGGATCGCCGATGGCCAGGCGAGTGATCGCCACCGGAGATTGCAGTGCTTGTTGCAAGCCTTCGCCCACCTCCACCACGGCAGGCAATTGCTCCAGGTTGCTGCAATTTCCCGGTGCTGCCAGAGTCAGGCTCACGGGCAGGCTCGACAGCATCAGGGCCCAGGTCATTTGCGTGAACACTGGTGCGTAACGATGGCTCATTCAAGGCATCCTTGATCAATCAGGGCGTTTGTTGGGTTACTTGACTGCCGCGTATCACTTCGACGCCCGCACGGCGCGGGCTACCTTGGCCGCGCTTTTTCGACGGGCCCACCAGGGCCAGTTGAGTGAACTGATAAAGGTCGCGGTTGGTGCTTTGCAGTTTGCTGGGTGAATCACTTTTTCCAGCCCAGTAGTGGCTGAGCAATTGTTCGTCGGCACTGCGCACAGCCAGGCGCAAGGTACCGGCCTGGGCGGCGAGCATCAGCCGGCTCAGCAGTTGCTCCGGCACCGCCAGCACCACGGTGCGCGCCGCTGCCCGGCGTTGTGCCTGTTGGGCTTTTTCTTCGGGGGTGACCGGGGGAGGGGACGCAGGCTTGCCATCGTTGGCCAGCCCCAGTTGATCACCTACGCTGAGCAGGCGCAGGGCAGGAATGACGATTTGCGCCGATTGTTCGGTGTTGCCGGGTTCCTGGCGCAGCGCCAGCAGTACATCCACATAATCCCCTGGGCTGAGTTGCCCGCCTGCGCCAATCACCTCATCGACGGAGACTGCCAGGGCGCGCTCATCGGCGCGGATCATGCGTGCCAGGGGGCCGCCAGGGGAGAAAGTTTCCTCGGTCAGCCAGGTCCCGGCGCCGAGGGCTCTCAATGGGGTGCGCCCAACGGCTTGATCGATACGGGTCAAGCTGCCGGCGGGGGCCGTGCGCAATCTTTCCAGCGTCAGGTCTGCGTCGGTCAGGGCGACAAAAGGCGGCACGTCATGGGCCAGTACCACTACCGATTGGCGAGTCTGGTCTTCGACGGCATCGATGGTTTTTTCCACGGTGGCTGTTGGTGTTGACGGCACGGCGGCGGGGGCTGGTGTACGACTCAAGACCAGGCCCCAATAGCCGGCAAACAGTGCCCCGACTAATAGCAACCCGGCCAGTATCATGCTGAAACGGCTGTTCATGACGGCTCTCCCTTTCCTGTTGCACTACACGCTCGCCTATCCCAGCGAACAACTTCGCAACCAGGCAGCTATGAACATCTTACGTTTTCGCTATTGAAGGTAGCGCAGTTAGGACAAAATGCCATTAGTCCTTGGAAGTTTTTTTGGATTTATAAACAGACGAAGAAACATGGACTTATGGGGTCAACCTTCCGACTAATACTTTGTTATTAGTCGCTTCTTACAGTTGTGATCCGGGGGTTTGTTGACAATGCTCTAGTGGCGTACCGCAATCATCGTGTAAAAACTGTAATCAGCGCTCTGGCGCAAGGAGAAATGTTATGTTCCGTATCTTTCTGATGAAGCTCTTTGTTCAGCTTCAGTTGTTTGTTCATCGCAAAGACGGCGCCACGGCGATTGAATACGCGATTCTCGTGGCCGTGATCGCGCTGGTTGTGATGGTTGCGGCACAGACACTAGGGACGGATATTGCAGCCCTTCTTGATCGAGTCGGTGATGCCATCGCCGCCCCCGCCGCTTGACCTGTTTTGGCAGCCATTCATGAGCAATACAGCCAGTAATGGATCCCGGTAAGGTATTGCTCATGAACGCTGCCACACCTGTACGCCAACAAATCCTGTTGGTGGACGATGAAGAAGATGCCCTCGTTGAACTGGCCGAATCGCTGGAGCACGAGGGTTTTGTGTGTTTCACGGCCACCTCGGTCACGGTCGCCTTGCAAGAGCTGACCTTGCATCCCGATATCGCCCTGGTCATCACTGACCTGCGCATGCCCGAGGAAAGCGGCATTTCCTTGATCAAGTGCCTGCGCGAACACACGGCCCGCCAACACCTGCCAGTGATTGTCATGTCTGGCCATGCCGAGATGGATGATGTCAGCGACATGCTGCGCCTGCAGGTGCTGGACCTGTTTCGCAAACCGATCTACCTGCTGCGCTTGCTCGACACCTTGAACAACCTGTTCCCGTTGCCGAAGGTGCGGCTGGTCAATCTGTAGAGACATGCCGCGCCCGCCGGTTGAAGCTGTTCGGCCTCAGGCAAGCGGCCGCCACCTGCCGCTCATATGCTCGATATCGCTGGCGCCCATCAATTGCAACTCTCCATTGGCCCCCGGTGCGCTGCTCAATAACGTGACTTCAGCGGGCAGGCGAACGGGCTTTTTGAACGCCACGTTTATCTCGATATTGGCGGTGGGCAAGTGTTGCTCCAGTGCCGCCAAAGTGCGTGCCTTGTTCCACAACCCATGGGCAATCGCCTGGGGGAAGCCGAACAGCTTGGCGCTCAAGGCGCTCAGGTGAATGGGGTTGTAGTCGCCAGACACCCGGGCATAGCGGCGGCCAATATCGGCCGGGGCTTTCCAGCGGGTCAGCTCGGTGAGGTCGATGGGAGGTAGCAGCGCGTCATCCGCCACCTCGCCCGGCAGTTTCACCCCACGGCAGAGCATTCGGCTTTCTGCCTCCCACAGCGGGCCCAATGAGTCCTCCATCGTGGTGATCAAGTCAAACGTCGCGCCCTTGGCGTGCGGCTGCAGGTTCTGCGTCTTCACACTGACCTGCAGGTAACCCACGCTGCCCAGGGGGCGCAGGATACGAATGCGATTGCTCAGATGGATCAAGCCCAGCAGCGGGAACGGGAAATCCCTGGCCGTCAGTAGCTGCATCTGCAGGGCAAACGCCAGAATGTGTGGATACGTGGCCGGCAGGATCGGGCTGTTATCAAAGCCGCACACCTTGCGATAGGCCGCCAGGTGCCTGGGGTCTACACTCATCCAGCAACGCAGCCCCTGTTCGGGCAATGTTGTGCCGTTCACTTTGCGTTTGAGCGCTGCCCGCCAGTAAAGGGGCGGCAGGAAGGGGGTGTTGCCTAACGTGTGCCAATCCATGCTTACGCTCCCAAGAGACTTTGCCCACACACCCGCAATACCTGCCCGCTGACCGCCCCCGAACCTGGCTGGCCCAGCCAGGCCACTGCTTCGGCGACGTCCTGGGGCAAGCCGCCCTGGCCCAGGGAACTCATGCGGCGCCCGGCTTCACGCAGGGCGAAGGGAATATGCGCGGTCATCTGGGTTTCGATAAAACCGGGGGCCACGGCGTTGATGCTGATCCCGCGTTCCTTCAGCAGCGGCGCCCAGGCCTGGGCCAGGCCGATCAGCCCGGCCTTGCTCGCGGCATAGTTGGTTTGCCCGCGATTACCGGCGATGCCGCTGATGGAGGCCAGCAGCACCACGCGGCCGTTGTCGTGCAAGGTGGCGCTGTCGAGCAGGGTTTTGGTCAGGACTTGTGGTGCGTTGAGATTGACCGCCAGCACGGCGTCCCAGTATTCCGGGGTCATGTTGGCCAGCGTCTTGTCGCGAGTGATACCGGCGTTATGTACGACGATGTCGATGCCGTCCGGCAATTCTTCGATTAACTGTGTGGCGGCGTCTTCGGCGCAGATATCCAGGGCGATACTGCGCCCTCCCAGGCGCGCGGCCAAGGCATCCAGGTCCGCCTTGGCCTGTGGTACATCGAGCAAAATGACCTCGGCGCCGTCCCTGGCCAGGGTTTCGGCAATGGCCGCGCCGATACCGCGGGCGGCGCCGGTCACCAGGGCCTTGTTTCCGGCCAGTGGGCGAGTCCAGTCCTGGACCTGGGTGGCGCAGGCGTTCAGGCGGATCACCTGGCCTGAGACATAGGCGCTTTTGGGCGAGAGAAAAAACCGCAGCGCACCTTCCAACTGGTCTTCTGCGCCGTCATCTACATAGAGCAATTGCAGGGTGCCGCCGCTGCGCAATTCTTTGGCCAAGGACCGGCTGAAACCTTCCAGGGCTCGTTGGGCGCTGGCGGCGAAAGGGTCACCGAGGCTTTCCGGAGCGCGGCCAAGAATTACCAGGTGTGGGCTGTGATCGAGATTTTTCAGCAGGGGCTGAAAGAATTCTCGCAATTGCTTGAGCTGGTCGGTGTGCTGCAATTGGCTGGCATCGAACAGCACCGCCTTGAGCTTGGGACCATGGCCGGGAATCCAGGCCGGGGCCGCCGATGGTTCGGGGCCGTAGCTGTAGACGGCGTCGGTTAATTTATTGGCAAACGCCATGACCTTGGTCGCAAGCCCGCCGCCGCCGATCAACAGCGCTCCCTCCACGGGGCGCAGGCGTCCGGCCTGCCAGCGTTCCAGGCGTACCGGCGACGGCAGGCCAATGGCGGCGACCAAGCGATGGCCGAGGCTTGAGTTGGCGAAGTCGATATAACGGTCAGACATGGAACGCGCTCCGGTTGCAGGGGTTCAAACGATGGACCGCCCAAGGACGGCAGTCGTTCGATTGAGCCTAGGCTAGGCTCAGTGATTCCACCCACCCTTTAACGGGAGCTTTCCATGACTCAATTGCGCCGTGTAGCGATCATTGGCGGTAATCGCATCCCCTTCGCCCGGTCCAATGGCCCCTACGCCACGGCGAGCAACCAGGCGATGCTGACTGCGGCACTGGAAGGCCTGATCGAGCGCTACAACCTGCATGGCCTGCGTATGGGCGAGGTGGCCGCGGGTGCGGTGCTCAAGCACTCCCGGGACTTCAACCTGACCCGCGAGTGCGTGCTCGGCTCGCGGCTGTCGCCGCAAACCCCGGCTTATGACATTCAACAGGCCTGCGGAACGGGCCTGGAAGCGGCACTGCTGGTGGCCAACAAAATTGCCTTGGGGCAGATCGAGTGTGGCATTGCGGGGGGCGTCGATACCACTTCCGACGCCCCCATTGGCGTCAATGAAGGGCTGCGCAAGATCCTGCTGCAAGCCAACCGTAGCAAAACCATCGTCGACAAATTAAAAGTCTTGTTACAACTTCGTCCGCAGCATCTCAAGCCGCAACTGCCGCGTAATGGTGAACCCCGTACCGGCTTGTCCATGGGGCAGCACTGCGAACTGATGGCACAGGCCTGGCAAATTTCTCGGGCCGAGCAGGATCAGTTGGCCCTGGAAAGCCATCAGAAAATGGCCGCGTCCTACGCCGAAGGCTGGCACAACGATTTGCTCACGCCGTTTCTCGGCCTGACCCGCGACAACAACCTGCGGCCCGACCTGACCCTGGAAAAACTCGCCAACCTCAAACCCGCTTTTGAGCGCAGCGCCAAGGGTACCCTGACCGCTGGTAACTCGACACCGCTGACCGATGGCGCCTCGCTGGTGTTACTCGGCAGTGAAGCCTGGGCCAACGAGCGGGGCCTGCCGATCCTGGCTTACCTGCGCGATGGCGAAGCGGCTGCGGTGGATTTCGTCAACGGCGCAGAAGGGCTGCTGATGGCGCCGGTGTATGCGGTCCCGCGCTTGTTGGCGAGGAACGGCCTGACGCTGCAGGACTTTGATTACTACGAGATTCACGAAGCGTTTGCCGCTCAAGTATTGTGCACGCTGAAGGCCTGGGAAGACCCGCAGTACTGCAAGACACGCCTGGGACTGGACACGCCGCTGGGCTCCATCGACCGTAGCCGCCTGAACGTCAAAGGCAGTTCGTTGGCCGCCGGGCATCCCTTTGCCGCCACGGGTGGGCGCCTCGTCGCCAATATGGCCAAGCTGTTGGACGCGGCCGGGAAGGGCCGTGGCCTGATTTCAATCTGTGCGGCGGGCGGCCAGGGCGTAACAGCAATTATCGAGCGTTGAACTCCGTTATCATCCGCAAGCCAACCCTGCGGGTGAATGGCGGGCAAAGGTCGCGTGCCGGATTAATTTGGCACATTGGATGCATTCTCAACCGGTCAAAGGTCGGTACCCTCTCCCCGCAATGAGAGGATTGCCGTATAACGAGTGCCATACGCGTGTTTGGTAATAAAGGACCCACAATAAAAGCTGATGAAGACTCCTAAACGCATTGAACCCCTGATCGAAGACGGTCTGGTCGACGAAGTGCTGCGACCACTCATGAGTGGTAAAGAAGCAGCTGTTTATGTGGTGCGCTGTGGCAACGAGTTACGTTGCGCCAAAGTCTACAAGGAGGCGAATAAACGAAGTTTTCGTCAGGCGTCCGAATACCAGGAAGGCCGTAAGGTCCGTAACAGCCGGCAGGCCCGGGCCATGGCCAAGGGCTCCAAGTTCGGCAAGAAAGAAACCGAAGACGCTTGGCAGAACGCCGAAGTGGCTGCGCTGTTTCGATTGGCCGGCGCCGGTGTTCGGGTTCCCCAACCCTACGACTTCATGGACGGCGTACTGTTGATGGAGCTGGTGGCCGATGAGTACGGCGACGCGGCGCCACGGCTTAACGACGTGGTGCTGGAGCCTGACCAGGCTCGTGAATATCACGCCTTTCTGATTTCCCAGATCGTGCTGATGTTGTGTACCGGCCTGGTACACGGTGACCTGTCTGAGTTCAACGTGCTGCTGACGCCCACGGGCCCGGTGATCATCGACCTGCCTCAGGCGGTGGATGCGGCGGGTAACAACCATGCGTTCAGCATGCTGGAGCGGGATGTGGGCAACATGGCTTCCTACTTCGGGCATTTCGCGCCGGAATTAAAGAAGACCAAGTACGCCAAGGAGATGTGGGCGTTGTACGAAGCCGGCACCCTGCATCCTGCCAGTGTCTTGACCGGTGAGTTCGACGAGCCGGAAGAGTTGGCGGATGTGGGCGGCATTATTCGTGAGATCGAAGCGGCGCGGCTGGATGAAGAGCGTCGCCAGGCGATCCGTGCGGCTGACGATGCGCCTCCAGATAAAGCCTCGCAAGAGCCTCCACCGCCGCCTTGGATGCAATGATCTGGCGTTGATCGTTCCCACGCGTGGGAGCGATCAACTCTTCTCGCAGCAGCCCCCCGCCGCCAATTCCTTGAGAATCGGACAGTCCGGCCGGTGGTCGCCCTGGCAGTGCTCCACCAGGTCTTGCAACGTATCGCGCAATTGCCCCAACTCCCGAATCTTCTGGTTCAACTCTTCGACATGCTGGCGGGCCAGCGCCTTGACGTCGGCGCTGGCCCGTTGCCGGTCCTGCCACAGGGTCAGCAGCTTGCCCACTTCCCCCAGGGAAAATCCCAGGTCCCGCGAACGCTTGATAAACGCCAGGGTGTGCAGGTCGTCGGCGCCATACAGGCGATAGCCGCTGTCGGTGCGGTGGGCGGGTTTCAACAGGCCGATAGACTCGTAATAGCGAATCATCTTGGCGCTCAGGCCACTTTGGCTCGCCGCTTGGCCGATATTCATGATTGATCCTCTTGATCCTTGGGTTTCCAGGTTTTCAACAGCAGCGCATTGCAGACCACACTGACACTGGACAGGGCCATCGCCGCGCCTGCCAGTACTGGATTGAGCAGGCCAAAGGCCGCCAACGGAATACCGATCAGGTTATACACAAAGGCCCAAAACAGGTTCTGACGAATTTTCCCATAGGTCTTGCGGCTGATTTCCAGCGCTGCCGAAACCAGGCGTGGGTCGCCACGCATCAGGGTGATGCCGGCGGCATGCATCGCCACGTCGGTGCCCCCGCCCATGGCAATGCCAATGTCGGCCGCGGCCAGTGCCGGGGCGTCATTGATGCCATCACCGACCATCGCCACCACACCGGTTTTCTTCAGCTCGACAACGATGGCAGCCTTGTCGGCGGGCAGGACCTCGGCGTGAACATCGTCGATCCCCAGTGCCTCTGCGACAACCCGAGCACTGCCGCGGTTGTCGCCTGTCAGCAAATGACTGCTGATATGCCGCGTCTTGAGTTGCTGCACTGCTTCCAATGCACCGGGCTTGAGGGTGTCGCCAAAGGCAAATAGGCCCAGCACGCGAGGTTGCGGGCTTTGTTCGATCAGCCAGGACAGGGTGCGACCTTCGGCTTCCCAGGCGCTGGCCGAGCTGGCCAGGTCGCCTGCACTCAGGCCGGTATCTTCCAGCAGGCGCCGATTGCCCAGGGCCAGTCGGCGGCCGTCGAGGGTGCCGGCAATGCCGCGCCCGGTCAGGGACTGGCTGGCGCTGACATCGGCGACGTCCAGGCCTTGCGCGTCGCAGGCATCCAATACCGCTTTGGCCAAGGGATGTTCACTGCCCCGTTGCAACGCGCCGGCCTGTTGCAGCAGCAAGGCTTCATTGCCATCCATGGCACTTGAATGCGCGATTTTCGGGGTGCCAGAGGTCAGGGTGCCGGTTTTGTCGAAGACCACGGCACTGACTTGGTGGGCACGTTCCAAGGCTTCGGCGTCCTTGATCAAAATACCGTGACGAGCAGCAACACCGGTGCCCGCCATGATCGCCGTGGGTGTGGCCAGCCCCAGTGCGCAGGGGCAGGCGATCACCATCACGGCGACCGCATTGATCAATGCGGTTTCCAGTGGTGCGCCGTACAGCCACCAGCCGACCAAGGTGGCCAAGGCCAGCACCAACACGGCTGGTACGAACACCTGGCTGACTTTATCCACCAGTTTCTGGATCGGCGCCTTGGCGGCCTGGGCTTCTTCCACCAGGCGGATAATCCGCGCCAAAACACTTTCTGCGCCGAGGGCCAGGGTGCGCACCAGCAGCCGGCCTTCGCCGTTGATCGCGCCGCCGGTTACGCTATCTCCCGGCTGTTTTGGGACGGGCAGGCTTTCGCCGCTGATCAACGCTTCATCGGCGTGGCTCTGGCCTTCCACCACTTCGCCGTCCACCGGGAAACGCTCGCCAGGTTTGACCAGCACCAGGTCATTGAGGCGCAGGGCGCTGATGGCGACGTTCTGCTCGCGGCCGTCGATCACTTGAATCGCCCGCTCCGGGCGCAAGGCTTCCAGGGCGCGGATGGCGCTGGCGGTCTGGCGCTTGGCACGGCTTTCCAGGTATTTGCCCAGCAGCACCAGGGCGATCACCACCGCCGAAGCTTCGAAATACAGATGCGGCATGCTGCCAGAGGGCGCGGTCAGCCATTGATAGATACTCAGGCCATAACCGGCGCTGGTACCGATGGCGACCAGCAGGTCCATATTGCCGGCGCCGACGCGCACGGCTTTCCACGCGGCAATATAGAAACGTGCGCCGAAGATGAACTGCACCGGCGTGGCCAGGGCAAACTGCACCCAGGCCGGGAGCATCCAGTGCAGGCCAAACGGTTGCACCAGCATCGGCAACACCAGTGGCAGGGCCAGGAGGATCGCCAGCAGCAGCGACCAGCGTTCGTATTGCAAGCGCTGCTCTTGACTGGCCTGGGTGGCTTTTTCGCTCTGGGGCAGGGTGGCGGTGTAGCCGGCCTTGTCGACGGCGGCGATCAAGATGCCAGGGTCGAGCTGGCCCAGCACTTCAACATGGGCGCGTTCGTTGGCCAGGTTGACGCTGACACTTTGTACACCTGGCACTTTGCCAAGAGCCCGTTCGACCCGCCCGGCGCAGCTGGCGCAGGTCATGCCGCCGATGGGCAGGTCGAAGGTGGTGGATCCGTTCATGGGCAGTACTCCAGAAGAGGTTGCCCCTAGCATCAACCTTGACCTGCGGGGAAGGTCAAGGCTTCAGATCAATGTTTCAGTATTCCAGCGCCGCGGGCTTGAGGTACATGCCATCCGGGCCTTGGGCGATGCGCAATTTGCGCACGTCACCGGTTTTTAATGTGATGTTTTGCGCCGGTGGCGCAAGCATGCCCGGCAAGCAGCCTGGGGACTGACCAGGTAGCAGCTTGAGGCGCAATGACAGATTGCCTGCCGGTAGATTGAACGAGGTGGCCTGTTCCTGAAATAACCTGCCCGCCAACTGATCATTGAGATACAGGCCGATTTCGCAGTTGGTAGGCACTTCCAGGCGCTCCCGGGAAATGATCAGTACCGCGTAGTCTTCATCGGCGCTGGCCTGGGGAACAGTAGCGAACAAGCTCAACAGGCTGACAAGGCTAAAAAACGACCAGCGCATGGCGAATTCTCCGAATTAAGCATTCATGGATGGGTGAAGCTTGGCCGACGCTGCGGATGAATACCAGCCCGGCAGATGTTTTCAGAACTTGACCTTGCCATAGTGGCAAGGTCAAAGCTGTGGGCAACCTCATCAAAGGAGTCATGCCATGCAAGTATTCAGCGTTGAAGGAATGACCTGCGGCCATTGTGTCCGTGCGGTAACCCAGGCGGTGCAGGATAAGGACCCGGCCGCCAGCGTGCGAGTCGACCTGGCAGCCAAGGAAGTGGGGGTCGAAAGTACCCTGTCGTCGGCGCAACTGATCAGTTTGATCAGCGAAGAAGGCTACAGCGCGAAGCTCGCCTGATTTTTAATAGTTAGCGACCTAACATAATGTTCAAGGCTCCCTAGCCCGGCTAGACTGTTGGTTCTGACTGACCTGGGTGCCTGATGAACCTTCGCATAATTTTGATCTTGGGGGCCTTGAGCGCATTTGCGCCGCTGGCGATCGACTTTTACCTGCCAGGCTTCCCGGCCATGGCCGTGGCCTTCGGCACCGACGAAAAAAATATCCAACTGACTCTGGCGGTGTACTTCATCGGCCTGGCGATCGGCCAGTTGATCTATGGGCCGTTGGCGGACCGTTTTGGCCGGCGAGTTCCGCTGTTGAGCGGTGTCACCTTATTCACCCTGGCGTCTCTGGCCTGTGCCTATGCACCGTCCCTGGAGTGGCTGATCGGTGCGCGCTTCGTCCAGGCCTTGGGCGGCTGTGCGGGCATGGTGATTTCCCGGGCCGTGGTCAGCGACAAATGCGACGCGGTGGGTTCGGCCAAGGTCTTTTCTCAGTTGATGCTGGTGGTCGGACTTGCACCGATCCTTGCGCCGATGCTGGGCGGAGTGATGGTCGGTCTATATGGCTGGCAGTCGATTTTCCTGGCGCTGACAGTGTTCAGTGTGTTTGCCGCCGTGGCGGTGGCTGTTGGCTTACCGGAAAGTTTTCCGGCCCATCAGCCGCGTCAACCCTTGTCAGGTGCGTTGCGCCAGTACGGTCGTTTGCTGGCTGATCGGGTATTTCTGGGGTACGCCTTGACCGGTGGCATCGCGATTGCCGGAATGTTTGCCTACATCGCCGGTTCGCCTTTTGTCTTTATCAAGCTCTACGGCGTCCCCGCCGAGCATTACGGCTGGCTATTCGGTACCAACGCCGCTGGCTTTATCCTGGTGGCGCAGGTCAATGCGCGGCTGTTAGCCAAGCATGGCCCGGCGTTTTTGCTGGGGCGCACGGTGTGGGTCTACCTGGGAGCAGCCTTGGCATTGCTGGCGGTCAGCGCCTTGCACACTGAAGCCTTGTGGCCATTGCTGGTGCCGCTGTTTATTTGTATCGCCAGCCTGGGCTGCATTCTGCCCAATACCTCGGCATGCGCCATGAACGGGCAGGGCGCCCGAGCCGGCAGTGCTTCGGCATTGCTCGGTTGCATCCAGTTTGGGGTGGCTGCGGGAGCGGCGTCGTTGGTCGGTTTTTTGCACGATGGCACGGCGATGCCGATGGCGATGGTCATCAGCTTATGCGGGGTATTGGCGGTAACCGTAGCCATGTTGACCCGGCGTTTGTAGCGCGGGACCTTCGGCGGTTTCAAGGCCTTTGCGACTGCTACGCAGTCGATCGCAGGCTACGCCAGCGGCTACAGGTGATCGGCGTGGTTTTTGTAGCCGCTGTCGAGGCACGAGGCTGCGATAAGGGCCGCAGGACCTTCAGCGGTTTCAACGCCCAGGCGACTGCTGCGCAGCCGATCGCAGGCTACGCCAGCGGCTACAGGTGATCGGCGTGGTTTTTGTAGCCGCTGTCGAGGCACGAGGCTGCGATAAGGGCCGCAGGACCTTCAACGGTTTCAAAGCCCATGCGACTGCTGCGCAGCCGATCGCAGGCTACGCCAGCGGCTACAGGTGATCGGCGTGGTTTTTGTAGCCGCTGTCGAGGCACGAGGCTGCGATAAGGGCCGCAGGACCTTCAGCGGTTTCAAAGCCCAGGCGACTACGCCAGCGGCTACATCAGCCGACTGAGCGGTGTACTTCAGGGAATCGGTGAGGAGCCTGGATTCGGCTTTGCAGGGTGTCGGCAAACGCGCGGGCTTCGGCCTCACTGCGGAAGGTAAAGGCGTTCTGGTCCAGACGAACCTGCCATTTGTTGCCTTGGGATTTTGCTAACGCTTTTATCAGGATTTTCATTGCTGACTTCCTCACGTAAAAGATTGCGTGGCAAAGGCGGCCAATATAAACCCGAATACGCTTAAAAATATGACAAGGATCAAGTCTCTGACTAGCGGTGTCGTCCATCACTTACATGAATAACAGACGACACTGACAGACCTATCTCTTAGAAGCCTTCCAGCACGATTTTGCCCTTGGCCTTGCCGCTTTCCAGCAGTTCATGGGCACGCCGCAGGTTGGCGGCGTTGATCACCCCAAAGTGCTCTCCCACCGTGGTTTTCAGTGTGCCGGCGTCGATCAGTTCAGCCACGCGGTTGAGCAGGTTGTGCTGTTCGATCATGTCGGCCGTCTCGAACATCGAACGGGTGTACATGAACTCCCAATGCAGCGACAGGCTCTTGCGCTTGAGCTTGCTGATGTCCAGCGCCTTGGGGTCATCGATCAGTGCCAGCTTGCCTTGGGGAACCAGGGCTTCCACCAGTTGATCCAGGTGATGGTCGGTCTGGGTCAGGCTGGCAACGTGGGTCACGTGTGGATGGCCGGCACGTTTCAACTCCTCGCTCAGCGGTTGGCTGTGGTCAATCACCAGATGAGCACCCAGATCCTTGGCCCAGGCCTGGGTTTGTGGGCGCGAGGCGGTGCCGATGACATTCAGCGCGGTGAGCTGGCGGGCCAATTGAGTGAGGATCGAGCCGACGCCACCGGCAGCACCCACGATCAGCAGGCTTTGGTTCTCATCAGTCTTGCCTTCACGCACTTGCAGGCGCTCGAACAGCAGTTCCCAGGCGGTAATGGCAGTGAGTGGCAGTGCGGCGGCGTCGGCAAACCCCAGGCTTTTTGGCATGTGGCCGACGATTCGCTCATCCACCGTGTGCAGTTCGCTGTTACCGCCCGGGCGCACCAGGGAGCCGGCGTAAAACACCTTGTCGTCAACCTTGAACAGGCTCACTTCACTGCCCACGGCCTTGACCACGCCGGCCACGTCCCAACCCAGCACCTTGGCTGCGCCGTTTTCCGGGGCGACGTTCTGGCGGACCTTGGTGTCCACCGGGTTGACCGAGATGGCTCTGACCTCTACCAGCAGGTCCCGGGGACCGGCGACCGGTTCTGGCAATTCGATGTCCTGCAGGGACTTGGGGTCGTTGATGGGCAGTGAGGCGTAGTAAGCGATAGCTTTCATGAGCGTTTCCAAAAAGAGTTGGGTTGATCAGGCGAGGAACTTCAGGCGCTTGAGCTCGAAATGCTCAATCACATCCGCGGCCTTGGCGCGAAAGCTCTGGATATGGGCGCTCTGATCGTGGTCGGCCAGCGCGGCGTCATCGCTCCAGCGTTCGAGCATGTAGAAGGTCTCGGGGTGTTGCAGATCCTGGTGCAAGTCGTATTGCTGGCAACCGGCTTCGGTGCGGGTAGGTTCCAGTAGCCCACGCAGCAATTGTTCGAGGGTGTCCTGTTGACCGGGTTTGGCAATCAGCGTGGCAATGACATTAAAGGCGGCGGACATATTCGACTCCAGGCACGTGATGAGTGGGATGGACAGATGATTGGCTATTTCTCTGCAAGATAAAACCCGCTAAAAGAGCAGTCTCTTTCAATATTTTTTTGATAATCGGTTGGGGCTTTCAGCATGCTGCGTTTTGATGACTTGCAGTTATTTGTTCGTGCGGCGGACCTGGGCAGCCTTTCGGCGGCGGCGCGGGTCATGGACATGTCCGCGGCGGTGGCCAGTGCGGCGTTGAAGCGTATCGAGCAGCAACTGGGGGCGCGGCTGCTGGCGCGGTCCACCCGCAGCCTGCGCCTGACCGCCGAAGGTGAAGGGTTCCTGGAGTACGCCCGTACTGCCTTGAGCAGTCTGGATGAGGGGCGCCGGTTGTTGGCCAGTGGTCAGGATCAGGTGAGCGGCGTCCTGCAACTGTCGGCGCCTTCGGACTTTGGACGCAACCAGTTGCTGCCCTGGCTGGATGAGTTTCAGCGCGAATACCCCAAGCTGAGTGTGCGCCTGCTGTTGGGCGACCGCATTGCCGACCTGTTCCGCCAACCAGTGGACATCGCCTTGCGCTACGGCGAACCCGAGGATTCCAGCCTGATCGCCTTGCCCATCGCCCCGCAGAACCACAGGGTACTCTGCGCTGCGCCCAGCTACCTGGCCCGACACGGTGAGCCCCGTCACTTGGAGCAACTGGCCCAACACAATTGCCTGCTGTATATGCTCGGCAGCCGGGTGCATGACCAGTGGCTTTTTCACGACGGCAAGCGCGAGGTCAGCCTGACGGTGACAGGCGATCGGTTCAGTGATGATGCCGACGTGGTCCGTCGGTGGGCTGTGGCCGGCGTCGGTATTGCCTATAAGTCCTGGCTGGACGTCAGCACCGATGTGCTGGCCGGGCGCTTGCGCCTGATCCTGCCGGAGCTGCGGGGCGAGCGCACGCCACTCAATCTGTTGTGTGCCCATCGCGCTCAGTTGAGCAAGCCGATCAACCTTTTGCGGGAAATGCTTGTGTCCCGCTGTATGAAGTTGACCGCACAGTTGCCAGACCGACAGATATCTACGCAATAACCTCGCAAACTTCGGGAATTTTCATTCGACCTCTGTCTGTGATTGGTCTGTCAGACGCCCCGGAATCCGGCGTTTTCGCGCTTATACTTTTCTGCGCAATGCAACAGACAAATGATTCAACAGGGAGTGAATAGGTACATGGAACAGGCACCTTGCATCAGCCAGATCGCGACATTGTTGGCCCACCCTAAACGCACCGCGATGATGTGGGCGTTGATGGACGGTTCGGCCAAACCCACTGATGAGTTGGCGCAACTGGTGGGCGTATCGCAAGCTTCGGCCAATGCCCACCTGGCACGCTTGGCGGCCGGCGGCTTGCTACGAATCGAGGATCGTGGGAACAAGCGGTTTTTTCGTATGGCGGCACCCGATGTGGGAGCTGCCGTCGACGCCCTGGCCTGCGCCACAGTGGCCAGTGCGGTGCGCCGCGCGCCGAAGTCTGTCCCGTTGGCTCAGGCACTGGTTGCGCCAGAACCATTACGCCGGGCCAGGCTTTGCCAAGGGCATTTAGGCGGCGAACTGGCGGCCGGTCTCTATCAACGAATGATGGCCGCCGGATGGGTCGAGCGTCGGGAACAGCGGATCGAGGTGACGCCCAAGGGGGCGCGCAATCTGGCGGGCTTCGGGATATTCACCCAGGCCTTGGCCCAGGGCTGCAATTCACCCATTGCGTGCGACTGTTTCGATTGGAGTGAGCAGCAGCCACATCTGGGTGGAGCATTAGGGGCCGGCTTATTGCGCTTGTTCATGCAGTCGGGCTGGGTCCGCGAGATCCATGAGGCCAGGGCATTGCAGGTCACTGAAGCGGGGCAGATGGAAATTGCCCGGCTGGCCACTTCTGCGATGGCCTTGGCCACATAGCGTTGCTCAGGGTTTCAGTCAGTGCCTGTCAAGGCTTGACTAACCGCGCATCCAGGCTGTTCTGCGCCAGGCGTTTGGCCTGGTCCTGGGTCATGCCCAGGTGGGTGTGCAGGGCGTGGAAGTTCTCGGTGACATAGCCGCCGAAATACGCCGGGTCGTCCGAGTTCACCGTGACCTTCACGCCACGCTCGAGCATGTCGAGGATGTTGTGCTGGGACATGTGGTCGAACACGCACAGTTTGGTGTTGGACAGTGGGCACACGGTCAGTGGGATTTGCTCGTCGATGATCCGCTGCATCAGGCGTTCGTCTTCGATGGCGCGCACGCCATGGTCGATACGCTCAATTTTCAGCAGGTCGAGGGCTTCCCAGATGTACTCCGGCGGGCCTTCTTCGCCAGCATGGGCGACAGTCAGGAAGCCCTCGTGACGGGCGCGATCAAACACGCGCTGGAACTTGCTCGGCGGGTGACCCATTTCCGAACTGTCCAGGCCGACTGCGACAAACGCGTCACGGAACGGCAGCGCCTGGTCGAGGGTTTTCTCGGCTTCTTCCTGGCTCAGGTGGCGCAGGAAGCTCAGGATCAAGCCGCTGGTGATGCCCAGTTGCTGCTCGCCGTCTTTCAGCGCGGCGGCGATACCGTTGAGTACCACTTCGAACGGCACACCACGGTCGGTGTGGGTTTGCGGGTCGAAGAAGGGTTCGGTGTGGATCACGTTCTGCGCCTTGCAGCGCAGCAGGTAAGCCCAGGTCAGGTCGTAGAAGTCCTGGGAGGTGCGCAATACATCGGCGCCCCGGTAATAGAGGTCGAGAAACTCTTGCAGGTTGTTGAAGGCGTAGGCTTTGCGCAGGGTTTCGACGTCACTCCACGGCAGCGCGATCTTATTGCGTTCAGCCAGGGCGAATAGCAGCTCGGGCTCCAGTGAGCCCTCCAGGTGCAGGTGCAATTCAGCCTTGGGCAGGGCGTTGAGCCAGTCGTACATGTATAAAATCTCATCAGGTGCAATGGCGGCATTCTACAGGCCATGGCCGAAATAATCGGCAAAACCTGATCAAACGGTGAGCATTCGGTTTCCTCGCACAAGCGGTGAGTGAACTAAGGTGTAACGAAACGTTAGCGGCGTGGTGGAGTCTGTACCCCATCAATGACTGGTTTGCCGTTCGAAAAGGCCCGTAATGTTCACATCCCTCAAGCAAGAAAAATTCATGCTGCTGGCGCTGATTGCCGCCATCGTGGCCTACCCGCTGGAACACTGGTTGCTGCACAGCGGGCAGGTGGTCGCGTTAGTGGGTGGCCTGACGTTGATCGGTTTTATTGTCATGGCCTCGATGCGTGTGGCTCATCACGCCGAGCAACTGGCGGAAAAGGTCGGCGATCCCTACGGCACCATGATCTTGACTCTCGCCGCGGTGTTGGTAGAGGTGGTCATCCTGGCGATCATGATGAGTAATGAGCCGTCGCCCACCTTGGTGCGCGATACCATCTATTCAGCGGTGATGCTGGACATCAATGGCATCCTCGGCCTGGCGGCGTTGATGGGGGGCATCAAGCATGGGGAACAGTCCTACAACGATGATTCCGCCCGGACCTACAGCGTGATGATCCTCACCGCCATGGGCGTCTCGATGGTAGTGCCGGAATTTATCCCCGAGGCCGACTGGAAAATTTACTCGGCCTTCACCATCGGCGCGATGGTGGTTTTGTACGCCCTGTTCCTGCGGATGCAGGTCGGCCCCCACAGTTATTTCTTCAGCTACAGCTACCCGGAAAAACGCCGTAAAAAGCCGCCCGAAGAAACCCCGTCCACCAGCCTGGCATTCTCCATTGGTACTTTAATCTTTGGCGTTATCGTGATTGGCGCGCTGGCCGAAGTGATGTCCAAGACCCTCGACCTGGGCCTGGAAGGTACAGGCGCACCGCCGATGATCACCGCGATTGTTGTCGCGGCGATCTCTGCGGCGCCGGAAATTTTGACCGCGTTGCGGGCGGCGCTGGCCAATCGTATGCAGTCGGTGGTGAATATTGCGCTGGGGGCGTCGTTGTCGACAGTGATCCTGACCGTGCCGGTAATGGAGGCCATGGCGCTCTACTCCGGCCAGCCGTTTCAGATGGCGATGACGCCGGTGCAGACAGTGATGGTGTTTATTACCTTGATTGTCAGCGCGATCAACCTCAACGATGGCGAAACCAACGCCATCGAAGGGATGACTCACTTTGTTTTGTTTGCGACCTTTATCATGTTGTCGCTGTTGGGGTTGTAGGCGCGAGCGTGCTCGCGATGGTCGTTAACGATAACGCGAGGTTTCTGGTTAAGCGCGGTGCTCCCAGGTTCTTCGCGAGCAAGCTCGCTCCTACAGTGGGGCGTTTAGCCGCTGATCAACTGTCGCGCTGCCTGGCTGTGGTCGGCGATCAAGCCCTTGAGGTCCAGGCCTTCGACTTGCCCGTCGATTACCCGCCATTGGCCGCCGATCATCACCCGATCCGCACGGTCGGCGCCGCATAACAACAGCGCCGAAATCGGATCGTGGCTGCCGGAGAAGCGCAGTTCATCCAGCTTGAATAGCGCCAGGTCGGCCTGTTTGCCTACGGCCAGTTCACCGATGTCGCTGCGTCCCAATAACTGCGCCGAGCCTTTGGTGGCCCAGCCTAAAACCAGTTCCGGCGTGATCTTTTCCGCACCGTAACGCAGGCGCTGGATGTACAACGCCTGGCGCGTCTCCAGCATCATGTTCGACGCATCATTGGAGGCCGAACCGTCTACACCCAAGCCAATCGGCGCCCCGGCGGCGAGCAGGTCAAGGGTCGGGCAAATGCCCGAGGCCAAGCGCATATTGGAGCTTGGGCAATGGCAAATGCCGGTGCCGGCCGCGCCGAGCCGGGCAATTTCTTCAGGGTTGAAGTGAATGCCGTGGGCCAGCCAGGTACGCGGACCGAGCCAGCCGACACTGTCCAGGTAGTCCACGGTACGCAGGCCAAATCGCTGCAGGCAGAAGTCTTCTTCGTCGAGGGTTTCTGCCAGGTGAGTGTGCAAGCGCACGTCGAGGCGGTTGGCCAATTCGGCGCTGGCGGCCATGATTTCCTGGGTGACGGAGAACGGTGAGCAGGGCGCCAGGGCGATCTGTATTTGCGCGCCGTTGCCTCGCTCGTGGTACTGGGCGATCAGGCGCTGGCTGTCGGCCAGGATGACTTCGCCCTGTTGCACGGTCTGTTGCGGCGGCAGGCCACCGTCGGCCTCGCCCAAACTCATGGAACCGCGGGTCAGCATGGCACGCATGCCCAACTCGCGCACACTGTCGACTTGCACGTCGATGGCGTTTTCCAGGCCGTCGGGAAACAGGTAGTGATGATCTGCCGCCGTGGTGCAGCCCGAGAGCAGCAACTCGGCCAGGGCGACTTTACTGGCCAGCGCCAGCTTCTGCGGTGTCAGGCGGGCCCACACCGGGTAGAGGGTTTTCAGCCACGGGAACAGCGGCTGATTGACCACCGGCGCCCAGGCACGCGTGAGGGTTTGATAGAAGTGATGATGGGTGTTGATCAGCCCGGGCAGAATCACATGTTCGCGGGCATCGAAGAGGTGTCCACAGGCGCTGGTGGGTTCTTGCCCCAGGCCGAGGACTTCGACGATCACGCCATCTTGCACCACCAGGCCGCCACGAGCATCGAGGGTGTTTGCAGTGAAAATCGCGAGAGGGTTTTTTAACCAGATACGGGTCGCAGGCATTGGCCGGCTCCTCTGAATGATGGGTTCAGGTTTGCCAGCTCAGTGTTGCCCTGTCTGCTGATCCAGGGTCGCCGGGGAGGGCGAGGTGGGCAGTTTACGTGGGGATCGCTGTCGTCGGCAATCCGGCGATAACAATCCGGGCGATGTTTACCAGGGAATGGTCCGGCCCTGGTAGTCGACAAAATGATGGCCGCCCTTACCAGAGTAGGCATTCACTTGGTCGATCAAGCCGCGGACGCTGGTCTCGACGTCGATGTGCGCGTTTTCGCCGCCCATGTCGGTTTTCACCCAGCCCGGGTGCAGGGACAGTACGGTCAACTTCTGGTCACCCAGTTGCACGACAAAGCTGTTGGTCATGGAGTTCAGTGCCGCCTTGCTGGCTTTGTACAACGCCAGGTCTGCGCCATCAGGGATGGTCACGCTGCCCAGCACTGAACTCATGAAAGCCAGCACGCCACTGTCTGCACGAATCTGCCCGACAAAACGTTGGGCCAGGTTGATCGGTGCCACGGCATTGGTGAAAAACAGTTGGCCGACTTCAGCCAGGGTAGCGTGGCCGGGTTCCTGGTTCGTCGGGCCTTTGACGCCTGCGTTGACGAACAGTAGGTCGAAGGTCTGTGTCTTGAGGCGTTGGCTCAGGGCGATCACGGCTGGTTGATCGTCGATGTCCAATTGTTCTATCTGTACATTTCCCAAGGCCTTCAATGCGTCGGCTTTTTGCCGGTCACGGACGGTGGCGGTGACCTGCCAACCGTCGCCCAGCAATTGCTTGGCCAAGCCAAGGCCCAGGCCCCGGGAGGCGCCGATGATCAGTGCGGTTTTTGTCGTAGGCATGAATGGCTTCCTTTGGAGTGAAGGTTCAGGGATTTAATGGGCAACAGTACCTCAGTCTTTGTTGCAATAGCTGTCGGCGGGCTGATCAAAAAACGTACAGTTGCCCGCGAGCATTGCCAACTCTACCGTCTGCGCACTCTTGCACGGGTTATCCACAGGTTCCTCCACAGTAATTGTGTGCAAGCTTCAAGGTTGGGTATAAGCGTCGTGACCCTTTGTTATAAAGGTGATAAAGCCGCTAACTGACTGTTTTAGGAATGGATTAATACTTTCGTGTGGACATCTGAGCGAAAAATGAACAACGCCCTGTAACCCATGTGACAGAAGGGTTACAGGTGAGTGTGCTCAGGTTATCCACAGGCGGGTGCACAGTAGGTGTGGGCAGTTTTAACGTTGCAGCAGGATGCGTCCGCGGCTCAGGTCCGCCAGTTGGGACTGCAAGGTATCGATCTGCGCCTCTTCCAGCACAAGCTGCAGCTCCACGCCATTGGCGGTGAACACTTCCTCCACCACCAACCCGCCAAGTTCGGCGACGCGCAGTTTCACCAGCGTCAGTTCGGCAAAACCACAGGCACAGCTCAGTGGTAGGCGGCTGATCAATTCGAGACGCTCGGCATTCTGTAGGCATTTATTGGCACCACCGCCATAAGCACGGGCCAAGCCGCCCGTGCCCAGTTGGATGCCGCCGTACCAGCGGATCACCAGCACCACTACTTGATCAAACCCCTGGGCTTCGATGGCTGCCAGGATTGGACGCCCGGCCGTGCCGCCGGGCTCTCCATCATCGTTGCTACGGTATTGATCCCCCAGTTTCCAGGCCCAGCAGTTATGCGTGGCGTTCAGGTCGCTGTGCTGCTCAATGAAGGCCTGGGCGTCCTGTGGGCTGGTGATGGGTGTGGCGAGGGTGAGGAAGCGGCTTTTGCGTATTTCTTCGCGAAACTCGCAAAGTCCGGTCAGTGTGAAAGGCATGAGTCGCTTCGTCTTAGAGGGCTGGCTTGATACCGCAGCCTTTGAGAATGATGTGGATAAGGTTGCTGCCGGCGTCTTCCATGTCGTGTTTGGTCAGCTTGGTACGACCGGTGACACGGCAGATCTGAGTGGCGAAATCGGCGTAATGCTGGGTACTGCCCCAGAGCAGGAAGATCAGGTGCACCGGGTCTACCGGGTCCATTTTGCCAGCGTCAATCCAGGCCTGGAATACGGACGCTCGGCTGCTGAACCAGGCGCGGTAGTCCTGGTTGAAATATTCGCTCAGGCATTCACCGCCGCTGATGATCTCCATGGCGAAGATCCGTGAGGCTTGTGGTTGGCGCCGGGAAAACTCCATTTTGGTGCGGATGTAGCGAGTCAGCGCTTCAGCCGGATCGTCCTCGGGGGTCAGCGTGTTGAAGGTGCTGTCCCACAATTCGAGGATGTTGCTGAGTACGGCGATGTACAGCCCCATCTTGTTGGTGAAGTAGTAGTGCAAGTTGGCCTTGGGCAGTCCCGCTTTCGCAGCAATGGTGTTCATGCTGGTGCCTTTATAACCGTGGCGAGCAAACTCGTCTTCGGCGGCCTGGATAATCGCTTGCTCGTTCTTTTGCCGAATACGGCTTGCAGGTTTTCCGGTGCGGCTGCTGTGGGCAGGAACTTCGAGGCTCATGGAGATTTCCGTGCAGATCGATGAATGCGACTTATGCACAGATAACCCACCCTCAAGCCTCAGACAAGTCCTGATACGAGAAAACTGTCAAAGCGGTCCCCTAATTAGGTGTCGATGATTGTGCTGGGTGGCGATCCCGACGAAGCCGGCCAGTTGATTGGATTCTCTTCATAAAAACCCGACTTACCGGGTTGCAGCCAGGCTTTCGAGGAAGCTTTCCAGCACCAAGTGCGGGCGACGCCCCTTGCGGGTGACCGAAGCGAGGCTCAGGTCATAAAAGCGTGCGCCAGGTTGTAGCGCGCGCAGTCGACCTTGTTGCACCCAGAGGCTGGCGTAGTGATCGGGCAGGTAGCCGATGTAGCGGCCGGTCAGGATCAAGAAGGCCATGCCTTCGCGGTCGGAGGCGCTGGCGGTGCAATTGAGCGCCTGATAGTGAGCCTGGATTTCGGCGGGCAGGCGGAATGTCGGGGCAATGGCGTCCTGGCTGTTGATGCGTTCGTCGTCCAGTTGTTTGTCATCGGCATAAAACAACGGATGGCCGACCGCGCAGTAGAGCAAGGAGCGTTCGCTGTACAGCGGTTGATATTCAAGGCCCGACAGAGCGCTGGCCTGGGGCACCACACCGACATGCAGGCGACCGTCAAGCACGCCTTGCTCCACTTCATTGGGGGCGATCATGCGGATCTGGATTTGCACATCCGGGCCACGCTCCTTTAATTGTGCCAGGGCGTGAGTGATGCGCATGTGTGGCAGGGTGACCAGGTTGTCGGTCAGGCCGATGGTCAGTTCGCCCCGCAGGTGCTGGTGCAGGCCGTTGACCTCGGTACGGAAACTTTCCAGGGCACTTAATAGTTGCAGCACCGACTGATAGACCTCGCGCCCTTCCTCGGTCAAGGAAAAGCCGGCGCGTCCTCGCTGACACAGGCGCAGGCCCAGTCGTTGTTCGAGGTCGCTCATCTGTTGACTGATGGCTGAGCGCCCAATGCCCAGCACAGTTTCCGCCGCCGAGAAGCCACCGCACTCCACCACGCTGCGAAAGATGCGCAGCAGGCGGATATCGAAGTCGCTGACTTGGGCCAGGGGATCGGGTCGGCGGCTGCTCATAGTTTAGTAGGGACCTGACTGAAGGTTAGAAGAGTTGGATTTCACCGACTTTATCCCCGTGGCAATTTAGCTGCAACAACGCTTTTAAAATCCCTACGCTGCCTTTTGCCTTGCGAGGTTTTGCTCATGAATATGCCCGAAAACGCTCCGTCTTCTCTGGCCAGTCAACTGAAGCTGGATGCTCACTGGATGCCTTATACCGCCAACCGCAACTTTCAACGTGATCCGCGTTTGATCGTGGCTGCTGAAGGTAGCTGGTTGACCGATGACAAGGGCCGCAAAGTCTACGACTCGCTGTCGGGCCTGTGGACGTGTGGCGCCGGGCATACTCGCAAGGAGATCCAGGAGGCGGTCGCCAAGCAACTGGGTACCCTGGATTACTCTCCAGGCTTTCAATACGGTCATCCACTGTCGTTCCAGCTGGCGGAAAAAATCACCGACCTGACGCCGGGCAACCTGAACCATGTGTTTTTCACTGACTCCGGCTCCGAGTGCGCCGATACCGCGGTGAAGATGGTGCGTGCCTACTGGCGGCTGAAAGGGCAGGCGACCAAGACCAAAATGATTGGTCGCGCTCGTGGTTATCACGGTGTGAATATCGCCGGTACCAGCCTGGGTGGCGTCAATGGCAACCGTAAGATGTTTGGCCAGGCGATGATGGACGTTGATCACCTGCCGCACACGTTGCTGGCAAGCAATGCCTTCTGCCGTGGCATGCCGGAGCAGGGTGGTATCGCCTTGGCTGATGAGCTGCTCAAACTGATCGAACTGCACGATGCGTCCAACATTGCGGCAGTCTTCGTTGAGCCGATGGCGGGCTCTGCGGGTGTGCTGGTACCGCCACAGGGTTACCTCAAGCGTCTGCGTGAGATCTGTGATCAGCACAATATCCTGCTGGTGTTCGACGAAGTGATCACAGGCTTTGGTCGTACCGGTTCGATGTTCGGTGCCGACAGCTTTGGCGTCACCCCAGACTTGATGTGCATTGCCAAGCAAATCACCAACGGCGCCATTCCAATGGGAGCGGTGATTGCCAGCTCCGAGATCTACCAGACCTTCATGAACCAGGCGACGCCTGAATACGCGGTGGAATTCCCCCACGGCTACACCTACTCGGCGCACCCGGTGGCCTGCGCGGCTGGTTTGGCGGCACTGGATCTGCTGCAGAAGGAAAACCTGGTGCAGAGCGTGGCCGAAGTCGCACCGCATTTCGAGAATGCGCTGCATGGCCTGAAAGGCAGCAAGAACGTGATCGACATCCGTAACTATGGCCTGGCCGGTGCAATCCAGATCGCCCCGCGTGACGGCGATGCCATTGTGCGTCCATTCGAGGCCGGCATGGCCTTGTGGAAGGCCGGTTTCTACGTGCGCTTCGGCGGTGACACCCTGCAATTCGGGCCAACCTTCAACAGCAAGCCGCAGGACCTGGATCGCTTGTTCGATGCGGTCGGCGAAGTGCTGAACAAGATCGACTGATTTCTCCTTCTATATAGAACAACTTTTCAGGAGCCCTGCATGAGCCTTATCCAGCATTTGATCAATGGCGAACTGGTGACCGACAACGGTCGTAGCGCTGATGTGTACAACCCGTCCACTGGCCAGGTGATTCACCAAGTGCCGCTGGCCAGCCGTGAAACCATTCAAAGCGCTATCGACTCGGCCAAGGCGGCGTTCCCGGCGTGGCGCAACACGCCGCCGGCCAAGCGTGCCCAGGTGATGTTCCGTTTCAAGCAATTGCTGGAGCAGAACGAAGCGCGCATTGCGCAATTGATCAGTGAAGAGCATGGCAAGACCCTGGAAGACGCCGCCGGTGAGTTGAAGCGCGGTATCGAGAACGTCGAGTACGCCTGTTCGGCGCCAGAGATCCTCAAGGGTGAGTTCAGCCGCAACGTCGGTCCGAACATTGATGCCTGGTCTGACTTCCAGCCGCTGGGTGTGGTGGCGGGCATTACGCCGTTCAACTTCCCGGCGATGGTGCCGTTGTGGATGTATCCGCTGGCGATCGTCTGCGGCAACTGCTTCATCCTCAAGCCATCGGAGCGTGATCCAAGCTCGACGCTGCTGATTGCACAATTGCTGCAGGAAGCCGGCTTGCCCAAAGGTGTCATGAGTGTGGTGCACGGTGACAAGGGCGCGGTGGATGCGCTGATCGAAGCGCCGGAAGTCAAGGCTTTGAGCTTTGTCGGTTCGACGCCGATTGCCGAGTACATCTATTCCGAAGCTACCAAGCGTGGCAAGCGTGTTCAGGCGCTGGGCGGAGCGAAGAACCATGCGGTGCTGATGCCGGATGCGGACCTGGATAACGCGGTCAGTGCTTTGATGGGCGCAGCCTACGGTTCCTGCGGTGAGCGTTGCATGGCGATCTCGGTGGCTGTGTGCGTGGGGGATCAGGTAGCGGATGCGCTGATCGCCAAGTTGGTACCGCAGATCAAGGCGTTGAAAATTGGCGCCGGCACGACATGTGGCCTGGATATGGGGCCGCTGGTGTCCGCTCAGGCGCGGGACAAGGTCAGTGGTTATATAGAAGACGGTGTTTCTTGTGGTGCCGAGTTGGTCGTCGATGGTCGTGGCCTGAGCGTGGCCGGTCATGAGGATGGCTTCTTCCTGGGCGGTTGCCTGTTCGACCGTGTGACGCCCGAGATGCGCATCTATAAGGAAGAGATCTTTGGGCCGGTGCTGTGCGTGGTTCGGGTGAATAGCCTGGAAGCGGCGATGCAATTGATCAATGAGCATGAGTACGGCAATGGCACCTGCATCTTTACCCGTGATGGTGAAGCGGCGCGGTTGTTCT
Organism: Pseudomonas karstica; assembly: GCF_009707515.1. Classification (GTDB taxonomy): domain Bacteria; phylum Pseudomonadota; class Gammaproteobacteria; order Pseudomonadales; family Pseudomonadaceae; genus Aquipseudomonas; species Aquipseudomonas karstica. The sequence continues at coordinate 87,274 of NZ_WLYI01000029.1, forward strand.
GTGACGAGATCGAAGTGGGCATGGTTGGTGTGAACGTGCCATTGCCGGTACCAGTGGCGTATCACAGCTTTGGTGGCTGGAAGCGTTCGCTGTTTGGCGACTTGCATGCATATGGGCCGGATGGGGTGCGTTTCTATACGCGTCGCAAGGCAATCACCCAGCGCTGGCCACAGCGGGCCAGCCATGAAGCATCGCAGTTCGCCTTTCCGAGTTTGTAAGTAGAAGGGCAGAAGGCCGACCCTTTAGGGTCGGCCTTTGCGTTTTCGGGGCTTTTTTGACCGATATAACCGAATTGTGAAAATAG
>NZ_WLYI01000002.1 GCF_009707515.1 Pseudomonas karstica
CCCCTGGGGTGCCGCTGCCGAGCCGCCCTGCTGGTTCATCGACGCCTGACCGGCGCGCAGCAGCTTTTCAAGTAGATCACTGGTGTTCATAGTGTCGCCCTCCTAAGGCATCAGGTTCCAGACAAGCAACAATAGCCTGTCTGGGCGATAACGTCGTGACCGCCCGGCAGGGTTGATGCGCCCCCTGGCGTATCGTCCATCCTCTGGCCGCCTTATCATGGTAGCGCCACACTCAGTCGCAGTACCAACGAGGAAGGACGCACGTGAACCGCACCGAGCATATTAGCCTGATGGCGACCTATAACCAGTGGATGAATCTGAAGATTTATGAAGCCGCCCGCGAGCTGAGCGACGAAGCGCTGCTGGCCGACCGGGGGGCCTTTTTCGGCTCGATCATCGGCACCCTGAACCACCTCACCCTGGGTGACAGGGTCTGGCTCAAACGTTTTGCCCAGCACCCGGCCGGGTATGCCGCCTTGACGCCGCTAAGCACACTGGACACACCACAAAGGCTGGATCGACTGGCGTTTGCCAATATCCGCGAACTCCAGGCCCATCGCGCCTGGCTGGACCAGGTCATCCTCGACTGGGCGCAAGCCATCAGCGAGCCCCACCTGGACCAACGCCTGCGGTACCACAACATGCAGGGCGTTGCCGCAGAGAAGAACTTCTACAGCCTGGTCACGCACTTCTTCAATCACCAGACCCACCACCGGGGCCAGGTAACGACGCTGTTGACGCAAGCAGGTCGTGACGTCGGTGATACCGACCTGATCGGCCTCGTCGAGTGATTCAGGTAGTGGGCACATTTCAGTGCTAACGTTCAGGCCGCACATTTGCAGCGCTGATCGCGGTTCGGCTCATGCCGTTGGCGAACGGCGGTAGGCCGCCAACAGCACACCCATCGTCATCAATAAGCCACCGGCGCCCCGATTGAAGTGTTGCAAGTGCACGGGCTGCAAGCGGCGAAGCAGGCGCGCCCCGCACACAGCGTAGAACATCATGGTGCTCACGTTCAGCACGCACAGTACCAGCAACAGGCACGCGTACTGCGGCAACTGCGGCTGGGCACTGTCGACGAATTGCGGCAGGAACGCCGACATGAACAACAAGGCCTTGGGGTTGGAAATAGCCACCAGGAAACTACGGGTAAAAATACCGGCCAAGTGCGCACCCGGTTCTTCACCCTCGCCCACCGTCGGCAACGCCATTTGCGGTGAGCGCAACATCTGCCAGCCCAGCCATATCAGATACGCCGACCCGATCCATTTCAGGCCCTGAAACAACCCCTCGCTAGCCGCCAGTAATAATCCCAAGCCACAAGCCACCGCTATCACCAACAAGGCATCGGCCAACACGGCCCCCGCCATGCCCCACAGCGCCGCCTTCAAGCCGTGCCGCGAGCCATTATGTAGCGCAAGCAACACCGTCGGGCCGGGAATAGCGATAATCGCCGCACTCATCATGACGAACAAAAACAAGGTTGCCTGGGTCACGCAGAGCTCCTGTCAACCCAGCCTGATCCAGGCCAGTGGTCGAGGAATGATCCATTAAAAGCAACCCCGCCGACAAAAAAGCCCCGGACTCGCCGCAATGCTGTTCAGTTAAGGTTTTTGGTAGGAGCGAGCTTGCTCGCGAAGAACTCATAGGCGACGCGTTTATCCAGGAGGCACACGTAATCGTTGAGGTTTTTCGCGAGCAAGCTCGCTCCTACAGGGGTCGATAGGCATCACACGCTCGCCGATGCTTTCGGGGGTGTTGAAGACCACTCAATCGCCGTTCGAGACGGCGCGTGTACGAGGCCGATAGCTCGGCAGCACCGCGGCATACGCCAAGGCCTCCTCACGGGAACCAAAGGAGGCCAACCGGTCGTTCCGGGTGCATACCCGCCAGGGACCATTGTTGACCTGCACGATTTCATAGCCATTGAGGTGCATCTTGTCCAGCATTGGAACGCTCATAACCACCTCTCTATATCCAGAGATAATCCAAGAGTTACCTGACCCACCATACACCCGGGCATGGGACTGTGGCCTACCGAACGTCGCACCAAACGTGCCTTCAATTGAGACACCATCGCCATTCCCATGCTGGGCATATCTTGCAAGCTGGCGCATCCAAGCGATGTAGATCACTGATCTGTCTAGCTTTTTTATTCGAATATTTATCGACCAAAGACCGTGTTCGAACTTGCGCCAATGAGGTTGGATCTATATATTCCCTAGCCTGTTGCAACACTCAAGGCCCGCTCTTACGAGCAAGGCTCCCTGGGTCGCTTCACCGCGCTACCGCCCGAATGGCGAAACTGGTAGACGCATGGGACTTAAAATCCCCCGCTCGTAAGGGCGTCCCGGTTCGATTCCGGGTTCGGGCACCATCTATATCAAGGGCTTGCCAGGGAAACCTGATGCAGGCCCTTATTGTTTTTGTTCCGCCATTTTAAAGCTTGCCCCGCAACACCCCTACCCCGGCGTCCTGCCGACCGAACACAAAACCCTACTTACAAGCCACTGACCACAACTGATCAAGCCTTGTCGTATAGCTCTGTCTCATCATCTCGCGCGCATTCTCCAGTCACGCTTGGCCGGGTCGGTGATGTTCACCACTCCGCCGGTCTGGACCCGCAGTCGCTTCGCGGTATGGTTGGCCTGAGTCTTTGTGGTGGTAATGACTATGCCGACAGGCATGCCCACGCCGCGCAGCACCCGATGTAAGAGTAAGTTTGCTGCCTATGGACATTCTTGGGCCTCTGCCTAGAAGGCCATAGGCAGATCACCTTACGTCCATGGAGGCCAGTATTTCTTTTGGTAAATGTTTTTTTGTCCATAGATGCGGGCGGCAAAAATTTTCTGCATGAACAATATATAGGTACTAACCTGACAACCTAGTCTTGTTGTATGCCGCACTCTAACGCAATGGACATTCCAGACAGTCTGCACTTCTTTGGAGAAAGATATGGATATCAGATTCAACGAGCCTCTTGAGTTATCAAGCTTTCAGCCCCCTGGTTTGCTTCAACATTTTCTAATCCAAGTACATAAATTTCCAGATAAAATAGCTGTCACAACGCCCGAAAAAAATATTACTTATTACGCACTGGCTGAGCAGGCAACAGTCCTCGCTCAAGCTTTACGAGAAAAAGGCGTCACCCGGGAAACCCCCGTTGGAATCCTTCTACCACCCGGAATTGAACAGATTATCAGCCAGATCGGAATTCTGATGGCAAAGGGGACTTGTGTCCCTTTGGATCTTGATATGCCTGAAAATCGACTTAACGACATGCTGGACGATCTACAAACGCAATGGACAATTTCAATCTTGCCGATGAAACATAACGCCCTGCGCACCACACTACTTGATTTTCAGCATTTGCTAGAAAAGCGACAAGAGATTGAGGCCGTCGACGCCATAGACATATCTATGGAGCATAGGACACATATACTTTTCACGTCGGGCACCACAGGCAAACCAAAAGCCGTCCAAATCGAAGCCAAGGGTATTTTACGATTGGTTTTAAACACAAACTACGTGAACTTTACCAGCAATGACCGTCTCGCTTGCATTGCCAATCCGACCTTTGACGCATCACTGTTTGAGATCTGGGGTGCGCTGCTCAATGGGGCAAGCACGGTCATCATCCCGAAAAAAGTACTTCTGAATATACATGACTTCCAAGAGGAACTGGCTCATCGAAAGATAACCATCATGTTCATAACCGCAACATTATTCAATTTAATTGCGACGACATTCCCTGGAGCGTTCCGATCATTCCGCTATCTGTTAGTTGGGGGCGAAGCGCTCAATCCTCATACTCTAAAACTTGTGCTGGACATGGGCCCTCCCGAACACCTCCTTAATGGCTATGGGCCGACGGAATGTACTACATTTGCGATGACGCACGATATTAAAATGGCGGATCTAAGTGGGAGCAGCGTTCCCATTGGCCGCCCTATTAATCACACTATCGCTTTAATCCTTGATGATCGATTGTTACCCGTCGCACAAGGAGACATTGGCGACCTATACATCGGTGGCGATGGGCTTGCACGCGGCTACTGGAATCGAGACGAACTAAATAAAGAAAGATTTGTTAGTGTCACGTTGCCCGGCCACTTGCAGCCTTCGAAACTGTACAAAACTGGCGACCTCAGTTCGCAGCGCTCCGATGGTATATTTATGTATTACGGGCGCATGGATAACCAGATCAAGATTCGCGGGCATCGCATTGAGCTAGAGGAAATTGAAGTACAGATTTTAAGGAGAGGAGACGTAAGGGCCGCAACGGTAGTCTTGGTGCAGAACGAATATACTGATCCTTTTTTAACAGCCTTTGTCGTCCCCCTCAATCCAGACACATTCAAGACTAAACTCCTTCATGACGAACTGCTTCAACACCTTCCTAATTACATGCTTCCGCGCTTGCTCGTAATTGATGACATACCTTTAACATCGACAGGAAAAACCGACAGACACAAACTACTATCACAACTAGCAACGAGTACCGTAAAAATTGCACGACCTGAGTCTTTCAATGACATTGAGTACTCATTACTACTGATATGGCAAAAATCCTGAACACTTCCGACTTAGGCTTGGAGGATAACTTTTTCCAACTGGGTGGTAGTTCGTTGCAGGCAGCAAGTTTGATAATCGAGTTAAGGCGGCAATTCAAGCGAAGCTGCTCTATACAAACACTCTATGAGGCCCCTACGCTGCGCGAGTTGGCCAACGTGATTTCACAAAACAAAACCATTCAACCTCAGGTCGACGTAGCGCAGTGGTTACAAGATGCTCAGTTGCCAGACGACATCCAACCATTATTTGGAGCCCCCATAAACTGGAACGCTTCGAACACTACGACAGCACTGTTGACCGGCGCCACCGGTTTTCTTGGTGCATTTCTTCTGCGAGATCTGCTGACGCTTCCCAACGTTAAAAATGTTATATGTTTGATTCGAGCCTCGGATGAGGCAAGCGCCCGTCAACGCATCCAACATAATCTCTCGCAGTATGGCTTATGGTCGCTGGATTTCAGTGAGCGTATCACCACTATCACTGGTGACTTATCCTTGCCCAAGCTCGGGTTAAGCCACCAGCGATATGATGAATTGGCTGAGGAGGTTGATGTAATTTTTCACCTAGGTGCACACGTCAATTATATTCAACCCTATCTGACGCACCGCGCGGGCAATATTGAAGGTACGCTGAACATCTTGCGCCTGGCAACACAGGGCCGATCTAAACCACTGCATTATGTGTCTACTATCGCCGCTTACGGGCCCGCTGGATTACTTAATAAAATTGATAAAATTTTTGAAAAAGATGATCTTCGACCTTATTTGGCAGGCATGACATACGACTCTGGGTATTCACAAAGCCAATGGGTTGTTGAACAGTTTATTTGGGAAGCTGAAAAAAGGGGGATTCCGCTGTCGGTGTATAGACCTGGGTTTATTATGGGCGACAGCATTAACGGTACTGGAAACCCTAAAGACTTCGTATCCCGGCTCATCATAGGGTGTATTGCGATCGGTGCCTACCCGAGACTCCCCCGGCAACGCAAAGAGTTTATCTCAGTTGACTATGTGAGCTCCGCGCTATTAACCATTGCGAAGGATAACAAAAATCTTGGACAGGCTTATCATCTGGTACCTCCAGACCATACTCAATCCATTGATCTAGATAAATTTTTCGAACTGTTATGCGGCAGTGGTTATTCGCTGCAAAAACTGCCATACCTCGAATGGGTCAAAAGACTGGATGCCGATCCCGACTTGCAAGATAACCCCCTAATGCCGCTACTGCCCATGCTATCAGAAAGAGTTTATCAAAATCTAACGCGCTGGGAGGTGTATGAAAACATGCCAGCTTATGATGCCAGCAATGTAAAATCCGCTCTTGCGGCAGCAAACAGTGATCTACGACCAGCGCCAATGGATAGCAATCAGCTATCCCTGCATCTGAACTTCCTGAAAAAAAATGGCTACTTGCCTAACCATTTCCCGAGCCTATCCTAGGGAAGATCTGAAGTACCAACCGTTTTTGGACTCCAACCAGTTGGAGTTCAAAAAACGGTGGCCTGCCAAAAGCCAGGTACCGCTTGAGCGGTACAACGCGGCACCGACCACCCAAGTCGCTCTACTCCACCTCCAGGGGAAATGCTGCGCGCTGACTTGGAGTTGTGGAGATGGCAGCCACACTGGACCATGGACCGAACCGATCAATGCTCGCGTTGAGAAGGTGGCCCACGGTCCATTCTTCCAGGCAATCTGGCCACACCGGGCAATCACTTCCGTGGACAACTGGTTGAATGAGTGGATGAAGAGTAAGCGCTCCATAAACCCCACCTACTTCAGGTTGGGTGGCACGCTCAGCTTATAACGCGTTGGGCGCGCAGGCTGGAGTCGAACGTTTGGGCTGTTGGGCGCACGCAAGGCGCAAGTTTGTTGAGGCGCAAAAAGTGCAGCCGAAAGGCAAGACGGGAAGCGCTGATATCGCACTGAACTTGATCAACAAGCTTTATGGCGTCGAGCGTGATCTGAAGGATGCGGGCGACGACGATCGTAAAACCGGCCGTCATGATCGGAGCCTGCCTGTACTGGCTCAGTTAAAAAATCGGATGGAAAAGACGATCTTTCGGGACAACAGGGCAAGAATGCCCTCAGCCTGGCGTTGCTGACTCCGTACGTCGCACTCTCTGGCTATCGGCGTCCAGCGTTTCCCGAGGGCTGTCCTGGCCACAGGTAAATTCCAGACGTAAAAAACCCGCACTTGGCGGGGTGGCCTGCATCGCAGATACAGGAGTTTTGAAGGGGTGCCGGGATACTCCCCCGGCCTGCCCCATGGGGGCGTTTGAACAAGCCTGCCATAGACAGGCTTTGTTGGGACTCAGTTAGCTATTGGTGCAACCGTTGCCCATGACGCTGTATTGCATGACATGTTCTTGCCCTTGATGATCCATATAGGTCATCTGGACAGGGACCACGGCACAGATATTATCGGGGATCGCTTCCATGTGAATCACTTTGGCGATGTCCAGGTGCGAGCCGTAGGTATATTGCTCAACTGCAGGTTGATCAGCAAAAGCCATTTGGCTGCCAATCATTACAAACGAAGCAGCAATAAAAGTTGTAAACATTTTCATTTTCGGCGTCCCAACGATGCAAACCGTTAACGCCTTCAGGCGGAGTGAATAAGGCCAAAGGTTCTACGAAACGTTGGAGGGCGGTTTGCTTGGACCCTGCTGAGTTGGCGCTTCGTGGCTTCACTTGGAAGTTGAGTCCATTATTATGCCAATGCTATTTTTGATAAATCCCAAATACTGGAATTCATTATTGCTTTATTTGTAACAACCTACGGTCGCTTCAGGCTAAGATTCAATCAATAAAAACTCGGTGCCTGGCCAAGTAATGAGGCAATCCATGTTGATCTCAGTTATATCCAATGGTCAGTCACTGACACCTGATCAACCAGAGATAGTCCCGTGGTGGAGCTTTACCAAAACGGTCATAGCCGCGACCGCTCTTACGCTGGTGCGTGATGGCCTGGTGAGATTGGATGCCCCGGTTCTTGACCAACCTTTCACAGTGCGCCAACTACTGAGGCATGAAGCGGGACTCGCCGATTACGGCGAGCTTGCGCAGTATCATGCCGCTGTTGCCAACCAAGAGGCGGCCTGGCCGGAGGACGATATGTTGCGGCGCCTTGATGCCACCCGGCTTCGATATAGTCCTGGAGCCTCTTGGCGCTATTCAAACGTTGGCTACCTGTATATTGCCAAGTTGATTGAACGAGTGACCGACCTGACGCTTGAAGAGGCCGTTAGTCGACGCACATTGATACCCTTGGGCCTATCGAGCATGCGCTTCGCAACAACGCACGCCGATTTGCAGGAGTCTTTCCCTGGGAATGCGTCGAACTATGACCCTGCCTGGGTCTATCACGGCTTGCTGATCGGTCCCATTTCGCAAGCGGCGCTTTTCCTGGATCGACTGTTCACCGGGCACCTCCTCCCGACGAGATTGCTACAGGATATGCAGGCCGTACGAATATTGGGCGGTCCCATTTCAGGACGCCCCTGGGTTACACCGGGATATGGTCTTGGTGTGATGCAGGGCCCGATTGAGGGTGGCTTAATTCTGTCCGGGCACACTGGTTGTGGGCCTGGAAGTGTCATCGCGGTGTATCGCTGCTCCGACGGAGAGGCATCAGCGTGTTGCGCTACTTTTGAGGCTGGCGCCACTGAAGGCGCCGTCGAAGCGCAAGTTGCTCGTCAATTGGTAAAAATCTTGCGCAATAGCGCTTGAAAGACGGCGACGAAAAAAACACAGCGGCAGTGGCTTTCTACCTGTATTCGAGGGCTACAAAACTCATGACCATCAGGGCGGTCCATAGAGCGCGGCATGGATTAGTTCCCGCTTGCAGCACAGCCAGTGTGGCTTTGTTTCCCGTGAGTCCAAACAGACGTGAAGTTGAAAGTCTCTCCCGACATGGTATCGGTACAGGGCGAACGGACGATGAGCAACGTGAACGCTTTATCTGCGTCTTTACCGGTGTATTTAACCTTATCGCTCGAAACAACCCGCTCTGCTTTGAGTTGTTTGCCTTGTGAGTTTTCAGGCGTTATCCAGGTCAATGCCGACCCATTGGCTCTAATTGTCCAGAACGGCTCATTGCCTCTAGCAACGAACTGTCGGGCAGCCTCGCCTGGCTCAGCCCCTTCCCCCGAAGACGCCTTGGATGGTTGAGCTATAACTGCATTATCAGCAGGCTTCGATTGGCTGCAGGCCGTCAATGCCAGCGTTAAAAAAACAACGCCAAGGAACGAAAAAGCATTCTGATTCACGACGTTTTCCTTATCTGAAATAGTGATTCAACATAATAAAGCACCTACTCGTTAACCGGCTCATGTTGCGTCTCCTCTAGCGTCAACCTCAGTCAATGTTTCAGAGCCGCTTCGATCACCGCGATGTCGATCTTTGTCATGTTCATCATGGCATCGAATGCCCGCTTGGCCGACGCAGGGTCAGGATGGGTGATTGCGGCTGTCAGGGCGCGCGGTGTGATCTGCCATGACAGCCCCCACTTGTCCTTGCACCAACCGCAAGCGCTCTCCTGGCCACCATTACCCACAATCGCGTTCCACAAGCGATCCGTTTCGGCCTGATCATCGGTTGCCACCTGAAACGAGAAAGCTTCGTTGTGCTTGAACGCCGGCCCGCCGTTCAACCCGAGGCAAGGGATGCCCATCACCATGAACTCGACCGTCAACACATCACCCTGCTTACCCGCAGGATAGTCACCTGGGGCGTGATGAACCGTTGTCACAGTGCTGTCGGGGAACGTCTGGGCATAGAAGGTCGCCGCCTCCAACGCGCTGCCGTCGTACCAGAGACAAATAGTGTTCTTACTGATCATTCAAATTCTCCGAGTGCTATTTGGGAAAACGAAAATGCCGCCAGTGTCCCGCCCATCTCTTAGCCCACGCCGATCAGAGCGTTTTCAGAATAGCCAAGCCTGACACGCTTCGCCTTCAACCTCGCCGCCGTGACCAAGATTATTCTCCAGCCCGGACACTGATGGGCAACTATCAGAATCAGGTCGCGCCCCGTCGACGAGCCGTTACCTGAGCATCTGATACGCTTTTTTCTTCTTCACCTGCCTCTGTATCACAGCCCATAAGACAGCCACAATAAACCTGCTCCCCACACACCCGAGGAGCACGGCGAAAGCGTTCCCGCCACCCCTTCTTTCCGGAGGCCTTATGGCTAAGATGGCATATTTTCTGTTTGGATTTTTAGCGCTGACCGTCGCGATTGGTTTACTCGCGACCATTTCACCGGTCTAGGCCAGATGCAAAAAGCCCAGCGCGGGGCTAGGCTGAAATTGTCAGCTCTCGTTGCGAAACTTCTGTCCCAATCTGGCCAGGTATCGCATCAGCTTTTCTTCCCGCGCCTTGGCATGCCCATCTGGATGAAGGTCTGCAAGAAGGCAATAGATAACTTGGCCGGCCGCATATAATCGACAACCAGTAAAATTGCTTCATAGACAGCTACTTGCACCCAATCCGACCAGGTAATTGCCCCTGCTTTGACTTCAGTGCGGCCTGTACCTGTTGCGGTAAATCGCTCCAAAAAGTGAGCCCTGAGCGCTCTTCAATTTGAGCAACGGTCACTTGATAATCGCAGAAGCTAGCGCTTCGCGGCGTTTCTTGATTCATCACGAATGATGCGTAGACGCCACTTGCAGGTGAGTTGCCCACAAAGATAATTTTCCAGTATCCACTCGGAATAGTGTGGACCTTGTTCGTGCCTGGGAGTGAGCCTACAAAGTGCTCATAGAGTGGCCCCGTAGCGACGTACACCTGATTGATTGTCGGGTCTTTACTGAGAGTTCGTTCCTGATCCTCGAGACGCGCCCACGGCCCTTGATTGAGTTCGGATTTCTGAGGGGTGATGTTCGATAGGTAATTGAGTGTTTGCCAGTCCGGAACCCCGCCCAACGAAGCGAGGTTCGCTTGGTGGCCACGATCAACGTTGAGCGCAACATTTGCTCCGTTGTAATCGACCGGGTCGAGCGTCTCTCCGGCGGGGATATCCGGGTCTGTCCTCCAATTGCGCGGGCGCCCGCTGGCAAGTGTCTGCTTGGTGATTTTGTATGACACCCAGTTCGCAAACTTCGTCGAACCATTGTTGTTCAGCGTGTACGCTTGCCGATTCAACGTCAAAGGACTGCCGCCAGCAGGACACCCCACCGAGCAGTTATCGAACTGCTGCGCTTGTACTGCTTGCTCTTCTACGGCCCCCAACTCGTGCGGTCTTTGCGTTGTCGAACAGGCCGCTATTAGCGGGATCAGTAGTAACGCCGCGTGTTTCAACTTAAGACTTCCTTGCATGATATAGCTCCCCTCTGGGGTATTACATCGATTGATGACAGCTCTGTTTCCCAGGCTCCATCGAGGGCTGCCCCTCGATAGAACTAAAGGAACGCTTCAGAATGAAGTCCGTGAATGCCGCAGATCGAGTAAGGAGGGAGATTGCGAGGTGATGGAAAGATCTAGGAATCGAGAGATGTGATCAGCGAGCCAGGGCTTTGCGTTAGTAGCCCATTGGAGGGTGATGCCCCGGATGCGCCTGCACTTTCCCAAGCCCAATAAAAAACCCCGTAGACGTTAATCTACGGGGTTTTCAAGAGTGGAGGCCGAGGTCGGAATCGAACCGGCGTAGGCGGATTTGCAATCCGCTGCATAACCATTTTGCTACTCGGCCTCAAGCGATCAATGCCCTGGATACTGGCACTCACCGCATACAAACTTGAGAAGGCCATGTAAAACATGCCTCTACTCTATCCTACTGAAAACATTGAAGTTTTTTCAACTCCAGTGCGTTCGATGGGCGCAATTATGCATTCATTTGCCAGTGCTTGCAACCCCTTGATTTCAAGAAATATTCTCTGGCAAGTGTGGATTGTACCCACTTCGCCCGCGGTATCGTGGCCGCTGCCGCAGTGCTCGCAAGCGCCGGCAGCCTTGACCGGGGCCTTCCAGACTCTTTGGGCAGAGCCTGGAAGGTGTGCGGATGGTTTCGTCTTAATAGCCCAGGGACAGCCCGGTATTGCGTCGTGGATCGTTAGCCCCATAGAAACGGTTCTTGCCCACAGGCTTGCCACCCAGGGACGGCGCGCCCACCAGGATCGCCGCCAGGTGGTTGGCATCCTGGGGACCGGCGAATGTATGGCCCCAGCTTTGCAGGATTTTCTGGGTGTCCGGGCTCAAGGTAAAAGCCTCGATATTGGTGGCCTCCGGCATCCACTGTTGGTGGAAGCGCGGCGCATTCACCGCCTCCTGGATATTCATCTTGTAGTCGATGACATTGAGGATGGTCAGCAACGTGGCGGTGATAATGCGGCTCCCTCCGGGTGTGCCGACGACCATGACCGCCTTGCCATCTTTGGTAATGATGGTCGGGCTCATGGACGACAGCGGCGCCTTGCCCGGTGCGATGGCGTTGGCTTCGCCCTGGATCAATCCGTACATGTTGGGCACGCCGACTTTGACGGTGAAATCGTCCATCTCGTCATTGAGGATAACCCCGGTCTTGCTGGCCATGACACCGGCACCAAACCAGTCATTGAGGGTATAGGTCACCGATACCGCATTGCCCCACTTGTCGACAATGGAGTAATGGGTCGTGTTGTTGCCTTCATGGGGCGACACGCCCGGCTTGATTGCCTGGGAGTCTCCGGCTTTCTGCGGCTCAATCGCGGCGCGCAGTTTGGCCGCGTAGTCTTTGTCCAGTAGGTGGGCCACCGGGTTTTCCACGAAGTCCGGGTCGCCCAGGTAGCTGTTGCGGTCGACATAGGCGTGGCGCATGGCTTCGATCTGATAGTGCACGCCCTGGGCGGAGCCGTAGCCCAGTTCGGCCATCGGGTAGCCTTCAAGGATGTTCATGATTTGGCAGATCACCACACCGCCAGAGCTGGGTGGTGGCGCCGAGACCACATGGTAGCCACGGTAGTCACACTCGATGGGGGCCAGTTCCCGGGTCTTGTATTTGTCCAGGTCAGCCTGGGCAATGATGCCCTTGCCTGCCTGGCTGGAATCAACAATTGCCTTGGCCACCCAACCTTTATAGAAGCCATCGGTGCCTTTCGCGGAGATTTCCCGCAAGGTTTTCGCCAGTTCCTTTTGCACCAGTTTCTGGCCCAGCTGCAACGGTTCGCCGTTGTGCAGGAAGATACCGCGCATATCCTGGTCTTTTTTGAATTCGTCGGTGGCGCTGTGCAGCATGTCGATATCGCCCTGATCCAGCTCAAAGCCGTTTTCTGCCAACTTGATGGCTGGAGCGATCACCTGGGCGCGCTTGAGGGTCCCGTATTTGCTCAGCGCCAGCTCCATGCCAGAGACCGTGCCCGGCACGCCCACCGCCAGATGCCCCTTGGCACTCAGCCCAGGGACCACATTGCCCTCCTTGTCCAGGTACATATCCGCAGTGGCTGCCAGCGGGGCTTTTTCGCGAAAGTCGAGGAAGGTCTTGCGCCCGTCCGCCAGCTGCACGGTCATGAACCCGCCGCCGCCCAGGTTGCCGGCGGCCGGATAAACCACGGCCAACGCATACCCCACCGCCACCGCTGCATCCACGGCGTTGCCGCCGGCCTTGAGCACATCGACGCCGACATGGGTCGCCAGGTGCTGGGCCGTGACCACCATGCCATTTTCACCCCCTACCGGAGCCTCGGAGGCGGCCTGCACACCACTGAACGTCAGCACTAACGCCGTGGCTATCAATGTTCGGGTAAAGGGTTGGTAGTTCATCCGTGGATACTCTAATTATTTGGAAACGTAAACTTAGCCCTTCCAGGATCCGATACCCAAGCACCATGGCGTTTTTATAACAGAGCCTGTCGGTGGCAGAACGGACGAGACCAGGCCCATGCTATATTCGCGGCCTTTACACCACCCAGGACACCTCCCCGATGGTGATCAAGAAGACCGGCATCCGCGCCCAGCAAGCCGACCAAACCCGTGCACGAATTCTCCAGGCGGCGATCAAGGTCTTCACCCGTGACGGCTACTCCGGCGGCCGGGTGGACAGCATCTCCCGGGAAGCCGACTCCAATGACCGCATGCTCTATTACTACTTCGGCAGCAAGGAACAGCTGTTTGTCTGCGTGCTGGAGCACACTTACGAGCGGTTCAACAAAGCCGAAAGCACACTCAAGCTCGACTTGAACGCACCAGTCCAGGCCCTGCAGGATCTGGTGGCATTTATCTGGAACTACTACGTCAAGCATCCAGAATTTGTTGCCATCCTCAGTATCGAGAACCTGCACAAGGGCAAGCATGCCAAGCAGTCCAGCGAATTGCGCCGATTGTCCGGGGAAGCGGTCGGGGTACTGCGACCGATAATCGAAGCGGGACAGGCCCAGGGGCTGTTTCGTGAAGACATCGACATCAAGCACGTGTACTTGATGATTGCCTCGCTGTGCTACTTCTACAACTCCAACCAGCATACCCTCAGCTCGTTTCTCGGCGAGGAACTGGCAGACAAGGCGCAACAGCGAGGCTGGCTTGGTTTTATCAGTGACCTTGTGCTACGGGGAGTGTGTAAGGCGCCACCGACCCAACAGTAGACACCGGATCAAAATTCGGGGTTGGCGCAACGGCCCCAATGGCGGTCCTGCGGACACGCATCGCAGCCTCGTGCCTCGCCAGCGGCTACACGGCATCGTGAATAAGCCCATCAGTGAGTACCAGGATTGGCCCTCAGGTGCGCCACCTTCTGCTCCAGCCCTTCCCATCCCGGCGCATTCGGTGCAAACCTGCCGCGCAGATACGCCGCCAATTCAGCGACCTGGGTGTTGGACAGGCTGTCCTTGAACCCCGGCATGTACCCCAGGTCTTTGGTCGCCGGGGTGCTGATGCCCTGCAGGATCACCTTGATCAGGTTGTCCGGCTGGTCGCTGTGCACATTGGTATTGGTCGCCAGTGATGGACTGACACCAAACAACTTCGGCCCCAGCCCGTCGGCATGACACGCCTTGCATGAACCTTCGAATACCCGTCGCCCATTGGCATTGGGGGCTGTCGTGGCAGCTACTATCTGCGCTTCGGCGCTGGCATCACCCTTGAGAGACGCCAGGTAAACGGCCATCGCCCGGATATCGACCTTGGGCAATTTGGCCAGCTCGGACACTACCGGCCCCATCGGCCCTGCCGCAACGCCGTGAGCATCGGAATAGCCGGTGCTCAAGTAGGTAAACAATTGCTCCTCGGTCCACGGCGTCGGGGCCTTGGACAGGCCATTCAATGCGGGCGCCTCCCAACCATCCACCGTCCCACCCGCCAGGAATGCCTTGCCGCCCTTCTCTGCCCCCATTATGTTGCGCGGCGAATGACAGGCCGCGCAATGCCCCAACCCATTGACCAGATAAGCGCCGCGATTCCACTGCTCGCCACGCTCAGGCTGCACGGTGATTTCCCCTCGGCGCAAAAACAGCGCATTCCACCCCGCCATCAACGGCCGCAGATTGAACGGAAACCCCATGGCATTGGGCGTCGGGGCCTGGCTCACCGGCGCCTGGGACATCAAGTAGGCATAGAGCGCCTGCATGTCCGCCTCGTCGATATTGCGAAACGCCGTATAGGGAAACGCCGGATACAGGTTGCGCCCATCGCGGCCAATGCCGTCGCGCATCGCCCGCTCAAACGCCGGGTACGACCATCCACCGATCCCGGTCTTCACGTCCGGGGTAATATTGCTGCTGAACAAGGTACCGAACGGCGTCTGCATCGCCAGGCCGCCGGCATTGGGCGCCCCGCCAGGCGCTGTGTGGCACACCGCACAATCCCCGACGGCCGCCAGCAAGCGCCCGCGCTCCAGGGTCGCCTTGGACCAGGTTCCCGCGCCGGGGGGCGCAATCGGTGCGATCTCAGAGTGAAACGGCCAAGCGGTGGCGGCCATGCCCAGCACTGCGCCAAAGGCGGCGAACAGCGAACCGAACAACCACTTCTTGCGTTTCCCCGGGGATTTCGCCGACTCGCCCAGGGTGCCCGCATTCAGCGCCGCCAATACCCGCTCCGGAGTAATCGGCAACTCACGGAAACGAATGCCGGTGGCATCATAAATCGCATTGGCAATCGCCGCCGCGCTGGGCACCGAGGCCGACTCGCCGGCACCCATCGGTGGTTGGTCCTGGCGGGGCATCATCAGCACATCGATCTTCGGCACTTCGGGGAAGGTCAGGATCGGGTACCCGCCCCACTCCTTGCTCGCCACCGTCGACTCCTCAAACGTCACCCGTTCCTTGAGCACACGACTGGTGGACTGGATCACATTGCCATGGATCTGATGCTGCACCCCCGCCGGGTTGATCATCATGCCCGAGTCATGGCCGATCACCACCCGGGTCACCGAAACATCGCCGGTCTGTTTGTCGATGGCCACATCCGCCACCCACGCCGCCCAGGCCGCACCGAAGCCAGGGAACTTGCTATGGATATAACGCGCGTAGGCAAAGCCCCGCCCCCGAAGCAGATGATCTTCGTTGGCGGTTTGCATCGGTGCGGTGCGTGGCACCCAGTTGGCGCGCTCAGCAGTGGACTTCACCAACTCGATGGCGCGTTCGTCCTTCAGGTAACGCAAGCGGTATTCCACCGGGTCGACACCGGCGGCGAATGCCAGCTCATCGATATAGGATTCATGGGCGAAGGTATTGGGCAGCGCCGACACCCCGCGCATCCACGAGGCGCGGACAATCGGAGCCATGTCGTTGATAGTCACCCGCATGTGCTCAATGTCATAGGGCGGGATCGAGGTGCGGTCGCCCATCTCGAACATCGCCGCCACTGGCTCCACGCGCCCGGTCAGCAGCAAGGCCAGGGTCGGCGCGCCGTTGGATGGGTAGCTGGTTTCAAAATCATAGGCGGCGATGCTACCGTCGGCATTCAGGCCGCCGTCGACATCCATCAACTGCGCCGTACCCTTGGGTTCCCACAAGTGTTCCTGCTCACGGGTCAGTTGTACCCGCACCGGCTTGCCCACTGCCCGGGACAGCAGCAAGGCATCGGCACACACATCGTCGGCACAGTTGCGACCGTAGCAACCAGAGGCCTCCATGCGGATCACCTCGACCGACTCTTCCGGGCATTCCAGCAACCAGGCAAGGTCGGCTCGCAACAGGTGCGGGTTCTGGCTGCCGGACCAGACCCGGCTTCCCGCCACCTGATAATCCGCCACGCCGCACGAGGGGCCGATGGATCCGTGCATCTGATACGGCCACAGGTAAGTCCGTGGCATGCGCTGGCTGGCGCCGGCCAGCGCTTCGTCGACCTGCCCCTGGTCGAGTACCGTTCGCCGCACCCGGGGGTTGTCGCGAATGGCCTGTTCGACATCGCTCATATCCGGCAGCGCGTTGTTCCAGGGTTTCCAGTGCACCTGTAATGCCTGGGCGGCCTTGATCGCCTGCTCTTCGCGCAACGCCACCACGCCGACAAAATCGCCAATCACCACCACTGCGACAATCCCAGGAATATGCGCGATGGACGACTCATCCACATTCAACAGGCTGTTGCCCACAAAGTCACCGCAATCCAGCCCGGCATAGGGCGGACGAACGACCCTGCCATGGAGCATGTCCGGCACGCGCATATCGTGGACATAAGTCAGCTCACCAGTGGCCTTGCCGGGAATATCCACCCGCGCGGCGCCCTTGCCCACCAGCCGGTAGTCACCGACGGGCTTGAGGGGCGCATCGCCGCCAATACGCAGCTCGTCATGTTCACCCTGCACCAGTTCGCCATAGGTGGTGCTGCGCCCGTCCCCGGCATAAATCACCCCAGCCTCGACCTTCAAGCTGCCTGGTGCAACATCCCAGCGCCGCGCCGCTCGCGCCAACAGGAAACGCCGGGCTTCAGCGGCAGCGTTACGCAACGGTATTGCGGAAATCTGCAAGGTCGCACTGGCGATGGTCGCGCCCTGGTTCGGTGCCCGCTCGGTGTCACCGAGCACCATGCGTACCTGCTCCATGGTCAGGTCCAACTCTTCGGCGACAATTTGCGCCAATGAAGTGCGAATGCCAGTGCCCAGGTCCACATGGCCGTTGAACGCGTACACCAGGCCGTCATCGTTCACCGCGATAAACAACCCCAGCTCCTTGGGCTTGACCGTGGGTGTCCCACCTTTGGCCACAGGCCCCGAAGGCGGCAGCACGTCATCGACGATCAGCAGGACGCCGGCCTTGGCCAGCCATTGGTCGCGAGAAAAAATTGTGTCAGTCATGGTCATCGATCCACGTTCAAGGCATTTGGCGAGCGGCGCGCAGCACCGCCCGGAGGATTTCGATATGGGTGCCGCAGCGGCAGAGATTGGCCGATAGTTCCTGGCGGATCTCGGTTTCGCTGGGGTGTGGGTTACGGTCGAGCAAGGCCTTGGCGGTCATGATCATGCCGTTGAGACAGTAGCCACACTGGGCAGCCTGCTCATCGATAAAAGCCTGTTGCACCGGATGCGGTGCCTCGCGATTGCCCAAGCCTTCCAGGGTGACAATCGCCCGCCCCACGGCCCCCGACAACGGAAATACGCAGGCCCTTGCTGCCACGCCGTCGATGATCACCGTGCAGGCGCCACACTCCCCCAGGCCACAGCCGTACTTGGGGCCGTTGAGTTGCAGGTCATTGCGCAAGATGAGCAACAACGGCGTATCCGCCATTGCGCTGACTTCTGTGGTGTGGCCGTTAACTTCAAGCGCTACCGTGATGTGCTGGCTGATCATTCGCTTCGCCCATGGCAATTGATGAAGTACTCACTACATGAAAAAGTCGTGAAAAATGTCGCGTACCTGGGGTCTCGCGACACACTTGACTGATGAAGTGGTTACTACATAAATAGAGAGCAAAAACGATGCCAGCCCGGACTACGGCATCACGCTTGTAGCCGCTGTCGAGGCACGAGGCTGCGATAAGGGCCGCAGGACCTTCAGCAATCTCAAGGCCCCAAACGACTGCTGCGCAGCCGATCGCAGGCTGCGCCAGCGGCTACAGGGTTTTCCGGTCGCAGACGGCAGGATCAGTCTTGGGGATCGTCGATCATCTTGCGTAGCAAAAACATCACCGCCACCCGCTCGGCCGGGTTGAGATTGCTCATGGTCAGTTCGCTGATCCGCCCGGCGCAGGGCACGGTTTGCTGCACCAATGCAGCACCGGCCGGGGACAGGTCCACCACCACCTTGCGCCGATCCTGAGGGTCCGGCTCCAGGGTAATCAGCTCTCGGGCCTTGAGGCGTTCGACGATTCCGCGAATGGTCGCCTGGTCGACAGCGGTGGCCTTGACCAACTCCGTCAGGGAACTTGCACCATGATCGCGCAGGGCGCACAGGGTGACGAACTGCACCGCCGTCAGTTGGGAGTCGCCGACATTCTGCTGAAAAATCGCCAGGTGGCGCTGATAGGCCTTGCGCAGCAAGTGGCCAACTTGATCAGAGAAAACGTAGGAATCAGACACGGCAGGCTCGACAGGCGACGAATAATGGGAAGGCATGATGGCGGGGATGCTCTATGGACTCAAGGCTCTCATTGTCGGAGTCGGTTCAAAATGTGGGCGTGTAGCCGCTGCCGAGGCACGAGGCTGCGATGCGTGCCCGAAGGACCGCCGCCGAGGGGCGCTTCACACCCCATCACAGCCTCACTCTTCGACAGCAGCTACAAGCGTGCCAAAGAGGCCGGTGGCGCAACTACATCTCCACCCATCACCACCGCCTCATCATCCAGGTACACATCACAATTTCGCAGCGGGATGTCCATATGGCACGGCGTCTTGCGCGTGCCGCCAACTTCAGTGTTCGGGCCAGTGGAGAACAGGAAGTTGCCATAGAATGCCCGGGCGTCCATGCACATGCCGTCGTTCTTGTCGTGCAAGCCCATGGCCGTCCACTGCGCCCGTGGCTGCAAACCCCAGCCGATATGCGAGATACCGTACACCTCGGGATCATTGAAATACTTCATGTAATCGCGCAGGTATTCGGCCTCAAAACCACCATGGATCCTGGTAATGAACCCCTTCTCGATCTCCAGGGTGATCTTCTCCCGGGTGTAGGTCTTGAACGGCAGCAAAATATCGCCGATGTCTAGCACCAGCACACCTTCGGCGGTTTCTTCATTGGGCCAGGAGAACAGGAAACCGCTGGGCCAGTGATCCCAGCGTCCCGGCTCATCGGCAAAACCATACTCGGTCACCGACGGATACTGCCCCAATGCCGCCCGGAAATCGCTGCCGGCGCGGGACTTGACGTGAATCGAGCGCGCCCTCTTCAACACCTGCTCGGCCGCCAGCACCCGCACCTTGTCCTCCTGGGTGGGCAGCATCCGCGCCAGCACTTCCGGCGGTTCCACCGCCAGCAGGATCCGCGTGCCCGTCTTGAGGATCTGCTCCTGCTCCGGTGAGTGCAGCAGCATCATCGTGTCGACGATCAGGTCGGCTGCTTCCAGTGCGCGCTGCGCCGCGATATTGCCGGTCAGCGCAGTGTCGCCGCAGTAGGCGGTCATGTCGTTGCCCATGGCCTTGGGGTGATTGAACGAGGGCAGTTCCACGGCATACACCTTGGCTCCCAGGCGCTGCGCCGCATCCATCGCGGCGCGCACAGTACGCGGGTCGGAGTAATGGCTCTTGAGCACCGCAACGCTCTGGGTCGCATCGACCTTCGACAACGTCAATACATGCTCAAACATCTGGGTCAGTTCGCAATCGCTTACCGGCATTTCCTGTCTCCTCATCTGCCGCACCAAGTTCAAGCACAGCGCTTCACATCAGTGCATTTTTATAGCGTATACGCCACTTAAATACGATAAGACCTGAATTTCCGCCTGACTGCAAGAGCCAGAAATAAACGTTACCAATCCACACAACACCAATAAAACATGGATTAATTCGGTTACACACGACAAGTACAGCTAATAAATATTTTTTCGAACGAAAGCTTTTCATTTCAAAAAATGAGCGTATACACTTTAAAAACCTTGCGGACAGACACCGCCGGAATCATTCGAACAAAAGGACCATGCCCCATGCCAAGTACACAAAAAATCGCAATCGTCGGCGCCGGCCTGGGCGGTGCCGCCGCCGCCACCCTGCTGCAACAAGCAGGATTCGACGTGGACATCTACGAGCAGGCGCCGGAGTTTTCCCGCCTGGGCGCCGGGATCCACATGGGGCCCAACATCATGAAAATCTTCCGGCGCATGGGCATTGAAAAACAGCTGGACCTGATGGGTTCGCACCCCGACTTCTGGTTCAGCCGCGACGGCCAGACCGGCGACTACCTGTCACGTATCCCACTCAAGGATTACGGCGCCTCCTACATCACCGTGCACCGAGGCGACCTGCACGCCCTGCAGATGTCCACCATCAAGCCCGGTACCGTGCACTTCAACAAACGCCTGGAAACCCTGGAAGAAACCGATACCCAGGTACGCCTGACCTTCGCCGACGGCGAGGTGACCTATGCCGATATCGTGATCGGCGCCGACGGCATCAATTCGCGCATCCGTGAAGAACTGCTCGGCGCGGAAAAACCGCTGTACAGCGGCTGGGTCGCCCACCGTGCGCTGATCCGTGGTGATCAACTCGCCAAGTACGACCTGAACTTTGAAGACTGCATCAAGTGGTGGACCGAAGACCGCCACATGATGGTCTACTACACCACCGGCAAGCGCGATGAGTACTACTACGTCACCGGCGTGCCACATCCGGAATGGGACTTCCAGGGCGCCTTTGTCGATAGCAGTCGCGAAGAGATGTTCGAAGCGTTCCAGGGTTACCACCCCACCGTGCAAGCACTTATCGAGTCCACCGAAAGCGTGACCAAGTGGCCCCTGCGCAACCGTAACCCGCTGCCGCTGTGGAGCCGTGGCCGCCTGGTGTTGCTGGGCGATGCATGCCACCCGATGAAGCCGCATATGGCCCAGGGCGCCGGCATGGCTATCGAAGACGCCGCAATGCTGACCCGCTGCTTGCAGGAAGTCGGCCTGAGCGACTACCACACGGCTTTTCAGCTTTATGAAGCCAACCGCAAGGAGCGTGCCTCCCGGGTCCAGGCAGTGTCCAACGCCAACACTTGGCTGCGAACCCAGGAAGACCCGGCTTGGGTCTATGGCTATGACCTCTACGCCCAGGAACTGAAATCGGGGGTGGCGGCGTGAGCACCTTTCTCTACGGCGGCAACGTCCAGGCCAACGGCATTCGCCAGCACTACCTGCGCTACGGCGGCGAAGGCCCGGCACTGATCCTGATTCCCGGCATCACCAGCCCGGCGATCACCTGGGGGTTCGTCGCCGAGCGCCTGGGTGCGCATTTCGACACCTATGTGCTCGACGTGCGTGGTCGCGGCCTGTCCTCCACCGGCCCGGAGCTGGACTACAGCGCGGACACGTGCGCCGATGACATTGGCGCCTTCGCCGACGCCTTGAAGCTCGACAACTATCATCTGGTCGGCCACTCCATGGGCGCGCGATTTGCCGTGCGCAGTGCGGTGCGTCATTCCCAAGGCGTCAACCGCGTGGTGCTGATCGACCCACCGGTGTCCGGCCCTGGCCGTCGTGAATACCCAAGCAAGTTGCCCTGGTATGTCGACTCGATCCGCCAGTCCCTGGTGGGCATGGATGCCGAGGCGATGCGCGCCTTCTGCGCCACCTGGACCCATGAGCAACTGCAACTGCGGGCCGAGTGGCTGCACACCTGCTATGAACCCGCCATCGTGCGGGCATTCACTGACTTTCACGACGTCGATTTCCACCAGGACCTTCCCCATCTGAAGGCCCCTGCCCTGTTGATCGTGGCCGGGCGCGGCGGAGTGATTGAGCCCCGGGACATTGACGAAATCCAGGTGCTGCAACCGGCCATCAAGGTGGCCCATGTCGCCAACGCTGGCCACATGATCCCCTGGGACGACCTGGAAGGTTTCTTCCACGCCCTCGACGACTTTCTTGGCCCACGCCTGAACTGAATAACGGAGACCACCATGCTCAAGCCTTACCGCATCGGCCAGATCGTGCCGAGCTCCAATACCACCATGGAGACCGAGATTCCGGCGATGCTCACTGCGCGCCAGTTGATCCGTCCGGAACGTTTCACCTTTCACTCCAGCCGCATGCGCATGAAGCAAGTGCGCAAGGAAGAACTGGCGGCCATGGACGGCGAGTCCGACCGTTGCGCCGTCGAATTGTCGGACGCCAAGGTCGACGTGCTGGGCTACGCCTGCCTGGTGGCGATCATGGCCATGGGGCTGGGCTATCACCGCAACTCCGAACAACGCCTGCGCAAGGCCACCGCCGATAACGACGGCAACGCTCCGGTCATCACCAGTGCCGGGGCCTTGATCGAAGGTTTGAAAGTGATGGGTGCCAAGCGCATCGCCATTGTTGCGCCATATATGAAACCACTGACCGAACTAGTGGTGGATTACATCCGCGAAGAAGGCTTTGAAGTGGTGGATTGGCGCGCCCTGGAGATTCCCGACAACCTCGACGTAGCCCGTCACGACCCCGCCAACCTGCCGGCCATCGTCGCCGGGATGAACCTGGAAGGCGTCGACGTTATCGTCCTGTCAGCCTGCGTGCAGATGCAATCGCTGCCGGTGGTGGCCAAGGTCGAAGCGCAAACCGGCCTGCCTGTACTCACCGCCGCCATCGCCACCACCTACGCCATGCTCAAGGCCCTGGACCTGGAGCCCATCGTTCCCGGCGCCGGCGCCTTGCTGTCTGGCGCTTACTGAGGAGCCGCATAATGAGCGAACAATCCGCCGACGCCAACTACCAGGGCGTTTGGGGCAATCGCATCGGCTTCGGCAAAAAAGCCGCGTTGCTGATGATCGATTTCATGCAGGGTTACACCACCGAAGGCGCACCGCTGTTTGCCCCGGGCGTGGTCAGTGCCGTGGCTGAAAGCGTCGAGTTACTGGACTGTGCACGGCGTCACGGGATTGCGGTGGTGCACACCAATATCCGTTACCATCCCGGCCACTTCGCCGACGGTGGTGTCTGGGTGAAAAAGGCCCCGGTGATGAAAGACATGGTCGAGGGCAATCCCCTGGCCGCGTTTTGCCCCCAGGTGCTGCCCCGCAACGATGAAGTTGTGATCAGCAAACAGTACGCCAGCGCATTTTTCGGCAGCAGCCTGGCCTCGATGCTGCACGCCCAGGGAATCGACACCGTGGTGCTGGCCGGCTGTTCCACCAGCGGCTGCATTCGCGCTACCGCAGTGGATGCGGTGCAACACGGTTTTCGCACCATCGTCGTGCGCGAATGCGTCGGCGACCGGCACCCGGGGCCCCATGAAGCGAACTTGTTTGATATCGACAGCAAGTATGGCGACGTGGTGAGCAAGCAGGAGGCGATGAGCACGTTCAGGGAGCAGTAAGGCTTCACGAGGAACCGCGCCATAGAGCGCGGTCTGGAAAAACTGAGGAGTGAAATCCTTGTAGGAGCGAGCTTGCTCGCGAAAGTATTCCAGGCCCATTGCGGCGTCGGATATACCCTTTTCGCGAGCAAGCTCGCTCCTACAGGCTAATGCCTCAGTCTTCTGTCACTGCCTTTGGACGTCGCTTGTACAGCACTCCGAAGTGCTGAAAAAAGCGGCTGTATAAAAATCATAAGTCACCGCCAGGAGACACCCGATGCCCATTGCGAATGCAGCACCGGCGACCACCGTCGCCGACCCGATCAACACGCTTTACCACAAGATCACCTGGAAACTGATTCCCTTCCTGTGCTTCTGCTACCTGGCCGCCTATCTGGACCGGATCAATATCGGCTTCGCCAAACTGCAGATGCTCGACCAGTTGCAGTTCAGCGAAACCGCCTTCGGCCTCGGTGCCGGCCTGTTCTTCGTCGGCTACATCATCTTCGAGGTGCCGAGCAACCTGGTGCTGGAAAAGGTCGGGGCAAAAATCTGGATCGCCCGGATCATGATCACCTGGGGCCTGCTGTCGGCCTGCACCATGCTGGTCACCTCTACCACCCAGTTCTACATCCTGCGCTTCCTGCTCGGGGCCGCCGAGGCCGGGTTTCTGCCGGGCGTGCTGTATTACCTGACCACCTGGTTTCCCACCTATCGGCGGGGCAGGATCATTGCCCTGTTCATGATCGGCCTGCCACTGTCCAGCGTGATTGGCGGTCCGCTGTCCGGCTGGATCATGGGCCACTTCGACAATATGGGTGGCCTGCGCGGCTGGCAATGGCTGTTCCTGATCGAGGCCGTGCCCAGCGTACTGCTCGGTGTGCTGACCTTCTGGGCATTGCCCAACACCTACCAACAAGCAAAATGGTTGTCGCCCGAGGAAAAGACCCTGCTGGAAAGCGAACTGCGCAAGGACGACGCCGACGGTGCCGACAGCAAACACAGCTTCCGCGATGGTTTCTTTAACCTGAAAGTGTGGATGCTCGGCGGCATCGACTTCTCGATCCTGCTCAGCGCCTACGCCATGGGTTTCTGGATGCCGACCTTTATCCGCAACGCGGGGATCACCGACACCTTCCACATCGGGATGCTGACTGCATTACCCAGCGTCGCTGCGCTGCTGGGCATGCTGCTGATCGGCGCCAGCTCCGATAAACATCGCGAACGCCGCTGGCACATCATCGTGCCGTTCCTGGTGGGCGCCGCGGCCATGGCCGGCAGCACCTTCTTTACCCATAACGTGGTTGCCACCGTAGCCCTGTTTGCGATTGCCTCGGCGGCGATCATTGGCGCCGTGCCGGTATTTTTCAGCCTGCCTGCTACCTTTCTCAAAGGTACCGCTGCCGCAACCGGCTTTGCCCTCGCCTGCTCAGTGGCGAACATCGCCGGGTTGGTAAGCAACTCGCTGATGGGCGTCGCGATCGACGTCACGGGCAGCAGTAGCGGGGCCCTGTGGTTTTTCGCCGGCTGCCTGATTCTCAGTTGCTTCCTGGTGATCGCCCTCCCGGCCAAACTGGTGAACCGCTAGACCGTGCAGGGATAAAAACGGCGAGCCTGGCAACGGCCTGGAAAGGCAATCTTGGCCAGTGAGATTCCTCTGGCGTGCGGGCTGAGGCAATCAACGCTGGCATGTAACCGTGATGGCGCTAGAATCAGCGCCATTCCTTGCCAGCCTCTGACACGAGCCTCCTATGAGCTTTGATTTCGACAAAATCCACTCCCGCCTCGGCACCGGCAGTACCAAGTGGAGCCGCTACCCGCAAGACGTGCTGCCAATGTGGATTGCCGACATGGACATCGCCGCGCCGCCGACGGTCCTTGAGGCGCTGCATGCACGCCTGGACCAGCAAATCCTCGGTTACAGCGTCGCTGGCGACAACGTGCGCGAGGCCATCGTGGCTGATTTGTGGGCCAAGTACGCCTGGCGTGTGCAGCCTGACGAATTGCTGTTCCTGCCGGGTGTGGAGCCGGGCTTCAATATGGCGCTGCATGCCTTTGTGCATCCGGGGCAACCTGTGGTGTTGCAAACCCCTAACTATCTCCCGCTGCGCCTGGCACCGGGCAACTGGAACCTGCCGAAGATCGAGGTGCCATTCCAACTCAACGCCGAAGGTGAATACCTCACGCCTCTGCCCGCCTTGCATCAGGCTCTCAAGGGGGCAGGCGCGTTCCTGCTGAGCAACCCCCACAACCCGATAGGCAAGGTGTTTCCCCGGGAAGAGCTGCTGGCAGTCGCCACGGCCTGCCTGGACCAGGGCGCGCTGATCATCTCCGATGAAATTCATGCCGAACTGTGCTTCGACGACCGTCGGCATATCCCCACGGCGAGCCTGAGCCCCGAGATCGCCCAGCGCACCATCACGCTGATGTCGGCGAGCAAGGCGTATAACGTCGCCGGGCTGAAAACCTGTTTTGCGGTGATCCAGAATCCAGTTATCCGCGAACGTTTCAACAATGCTCGCTGCGGCATGGTCGACAGCGTCAGCCCCCTGGGCCTGGAAGCCACGCGTGCAGCTTATAGCCAATGCGGGCCGTGGCTGGAAGCGCTGGTGAAGTACCTGCAAGCCAACCGCGATTATTTGCTGGATGCCGTACAAACCCGCCTGCCGGGCATCGTGATGCACGCACCCCAAGGTACTTACCTGGCTTGGCTCGATTGCAGCGCCCTGGGCCTGGAAGACCCTCAGCGGTTCTTCCTGGAGCAGGCCAAGGTCGGCTTGAGCGCCGGGATTGAATTTGGCGATGACAGCCAGCAATTCGTGCGATTGAACTTCGGTTGCCCAAGGTCGATGCTCGAAGAGGGCTTGCAGCGTATGGAGCGTAGCTTACAAAGCCGCTGAAACGACTGGAGCCATAGAAGGCGCTTTCGACACACACGCTGCGGTTGCAATACATTAGCCTCTGGTAGCCTGGCAGAGGTAGTGCAACCGCACTGGCGTTATGACTTAAGCTTCTTCGGGCTTCTCTGTCTCCACTTTCAGGCTGCTCACCTGTGGGACACGGATGCCGGCCTTGCGCGGGGCACTGATAGTCATCAACACGCCGTCGTTGGTGATGAACGTTGGCAACGCGCTATCGTCGTCCTTTGCGTCTTTGGGAAAGGCATTTTTAATGACAAGGGTTCTTTTTTCCTGAAGGGACTCGCCTTGCAGGGTGACGGTCAAATCCCCCTCGAACGAAGCCTCCCAACCCGAGACCTGCGCCGCAGAGTAGTCCAGTTTCACAACACTGCTGGCGGGGTCATTGATGGTCACTCTCCTATAGTCCTGATTGACCATATAGGTGTTGGGCCCGCCCTCTCCCGTGACATCGGCACCGCCATTAATAATAATAACGTTCGAGCCTTTACCGGTGAATGCCACATCGTTATTGCCATTGAGGGTGAGCAGATTGTTGTCGTCATTGCCCTGGATAAAGCTTTCACCGCGCTCAACCGTAGTCGCATTGGAAAACGACTGGAAGTGCGCGATTTTCTTCAGGCCTTCTGTATTGGAGGCTTCAGTTTTTACCGAGACCGTATTGGTTTTGAAGTTAATGACATGCCCTGCATATTGGACGTGTTTATCCTCTCCATCTTCCTTGTAGGATGTCCTTAAAGTCCCGGAAAATGCCAGCGTATTACGGCCCCCACCGCCATCCAGCGAGGTCTGTCGCGGACTGAAACCATCCTTTTCGCTGGTCGAGACTTGCTCCGCCTGTTCCAGTGTCTGGCGTGCATCGGCGTTGATGACAACCGTATCGTCAGCATCGCCCCCATTGACCCCTTTTTTACCTCCCCCCAATACAAAATAATTAGGTTTTTCCTTAACTCCCGTCGCCCAATCATCACCGTCCCCCAGTTCCCAGAACGTAGCCTTGCCTTCTCCCTGAACGCCTTCTACGGTTTTGACCTCCTTACCATTCCATGACTTGTAGGGGTCGGCAATATGGTCGTTACCGCCTTTTGATTCAACGGCTGGAACCTCGCCAGGAACTTTGATCAGGCTCAGCGGCCAAGTAATAGGTGAATACCAGAGCGGGGAAACAAGACTAACTTTTCCCGGAACCATTTTGGCTTCCACATCCGTCGACCCGAACACCACTCGCTCAAACAAAGGTTTGCCGGGCCCCTCCAGGAACTCCTTATAGCGTGCCCTGCTGTCTTCCTCGTACGCCTTGCCATACTTGGCCTCCAGATAGGGTTTCATCACATCGAACCCTGGTTCGAAACCCAGAAACGCCCTGAGGCCAGTATCGAATTTTTGCATACCTGTCAGCGGCACGTGCTCATTGATATCTTCCACGGTTCGCACAGCGCTGTAGATCTGCTGCCCGACCATCAACACTACCGCTACCGCAAGCCCTGCCGGTCCGGCGGCACTCGCCCCGGCCATAAACGCTGCGGTCAGGGCGAGTGAAGTTGTGGCGCTAGCCACTGCAATCGCGCCGTTTACGTAGTGGTCCTGGGCCTCTTTGCCTTTGCTGTTGGCGGCTTTTTTAAACGAGTCGACAGCATTGTAGATATCGAAGGGAACGCTGATTGCTGCGCCAGCAACACCGCCGGCTTTTCCAATGAGCTTGCCGATGCTGGAGTTTTTGAATGCAAACATGCTTGGGGCTTTGCTGCTGATGGTTTTCTGTGCCGCTTTATTGAGGCCTGCCTCAACCCCCATCCCAACATAGTCAGACGCCGTAGCACCCAGAGCTATGACTCCCGCCGTTGTATCGCCTTTCTGGAAACTCTCTATGGAACTACGCAGCCCCTGGAATGTGCTGAAGGCTTGAAACCCAAGCCCTGCTTTTTTTGTCGCGCCCCCCTTGCCAGGTGTTTGCGGGGAGAAAAAATCTGCAGGTAACGGCTTTTTGCTGCTTTCCAGTGCCTTTGCCGCAGCATAGTGCTGGGGTAGTTCACGCAGATTCTTTTGCAGCGACTCAGCGATCGGCGAGCCGTCGCCCCTGTGGATCAGCGGTGCAGAAGCGGGGTCGCGGAGCGAGGCGATCTCACCGAGCACATTGGCTACACGATCACCAACGTCACCCGGCTGCGATTTGAGATAAGCCGCAAAGCGGGTGTAGTCGATCTGCAGCTTGCCGACCAGCTTGCGACCCTCCGTATCACTTGCCAGCGCGTCTTCAATCGGCTTGCCATCGAGACTGCCACCCATTTTGTAGAGTTCGACACGGCTGACGTCCATCTCGCCGATCCGTATAGGAGGGCGGGTTTCATCCAGTTTTTGCAGGCGCCGCACTTGCGCTTCGTCAATCCGTGCCACTTCAATTGTCGGTGGCGTCACCGCAACAGTGGCCGGGGCATCTCCCGCAGAAGAGAAAATTCTTTTTAATGAGGCATCGGTTTGACTGTCGAGTTTTCCATCGTAGAGACGCGCGGTGAAGGCTTCCTCCACAAAATCACGGGAGCTTCTGGATGCGCGTTGGCTGAGTTTATTACCGACGTCGCGAAACGGTTCACTGTTATTAGCCGCCGTCAGGAATTCTTTGGGTTTATCCTTGTAGTAACCCGCCATCCCCAGCTTGCCGGCGATCAACGCGGCTTGCTTTTGGGCTGTGGGGTCACCGCCATTGGCCTGCGCCTGGGAGCCAACTCGATCAGCGACAGTGTTGTCACTCGCGGAGGGAGGAGCGAAAAAATCGTCACCTATTACCAGGGTAGGAGGTTTGCCTAAACGCAGCTGCGATTCCGGTTGATCGCCAGGGTTGGCGATAATCACCTTGAGCTTCTTGCCCACCGCCTCTGCGGTGGCCGGGTCACTCTGTGAGAGTTTGCGCAGCACTTCGTTGACGGCATCGGCCACAAGCACGGATCTTTTCGGGTCGTTTTTGCCATTACTTTTTATATCAACTGTCGTCCCATGCATGACCTGGGACTTGAAGTCTGTCGGTAAACCGACTTTTCTCTCGGCCTGCCTTACACTCTCCTGCTCCATACGCTCGAAGGCATAGGGATAATTAACGGGAGCCTTGGCCTCATTGATCGCACCCGTCAACTTTTGCTCAAGTGCCTTCATGGCCGACATAGAGGGGGCATTTGGATGGTTTGCCATGAAGTTTCTGACTGAGGCCAATGCGGCCACCGTTTCGTGAAACTGCGGCATTCCTTTGGATGCATGCAGTTTTTTCAGCCCCTCAGACACCTGATCATAATCCGCTACTTGCGCCTTTTCGGGGGGTGTGGTCTGACGACGAAACTCATCTGACGTCGGCAGTCGGGAAGCATCAATCACCTTGACGGTATCGAGCCCACTCAAGGGGGCGTCATACATGAACTTTACGTCGTTGGAGTCGCCAGAAACTTCAGGAATGAGGTTTTTATTAAACACACTGATTATGTATTTAGGCTCGCCAGAGCCATCCACAATAGGATTAGTCAGATACTTCAGTTCGGGACTGGTAAATATTTTTTTCAATCCTTGCTCGAAGGCTTTGGCAGAAGAAAACTCAACAAGACCGATGTTCGGGTCGCTGTAGTAATACGTTCGTTTACCCTCAGGGCCGACGATCACACCTGCTGAAAGGCGATGCCCCTCACTGCTGATCAACAGTGTTTTGCTCGTAGGTGAGTTAATGAGTTCTGGCGCGATGGTGGTAAAGGCGGCAGTCCTCTTGGTGGCAGGGTCATGTGCGACGTTACGGTCTTTGACATGGCCATGAACCTGGGCAAGTTTTTGAAAAAACGCCTGGGACTCCGGAGATTCTGGATCGACAGCCGCCAGGTAGATGTTACCCATGAACGTTTGCTGCTTACCCTCGGCAGTGGCCAACGACAGGAGGTGTGAGACCCCTGCGCATTCTCCTCCGAACGTTTGGTTGATCAAGGAAAGATAGAAACTTTGGGCCATTGGCGTCACCTTCACGCCGTTACCCGATATCACTTTCGTGAATAAACTCACACTGTTTTGAGTTCCCTTGATAACACGCTGCTCCATCAACCGCTGCAACGCACCCAACTGATCTGGACTAAGGCTGCGATCCAACGCAAGCCTCATGAGTTCCAAGTTGCTCATAGATGTAGAATAACCAGGCAGTTGTACAGAGGATGGTGTGTTATAGCCTTTCAAGTAAGTGCTGCCTTCTGACCCATGTTTGGCCTGAATCACTTTGTGTTGAAAATTATCGGGAACTTCGTCATCCGGTATAACGACGAGAGGAGGATCACCGTCATGAACCTGTGCCACCTGTGTATCCCTGCGTGTACGGCCAGGCGTTGATGCATTTTGTTGTTCCTGGGACGAGGTGAGCGTGTCACGGGCAGGCACATTGGAAGGGGGGAAAAGCAACGCTGCGGTCGAAGAAGTAGTGAGATTCATGAATACACCCGCCATACAAGATTTCAGTCTCCACATCCCTGATCAGTAAGTTCCTTAGGCGGTGAACGTATCAACGAAGCGAAAAGATAAACTATCAGACTTATCTGCCAGCGCCCGTAATGTTCATTATTAGACTATTCCAGGCCGTTGTTGAGGTTTGGGTCCTAGAACAGGCTGGCGATCAAAGTGACGTCGACAAGCAAAGCCCCACTTGCCCACCGGCCCCAGATGCGCCCCAGGCTCTTCTTGGTCAGTTTGCGTCTTAGAGCATTGCGGATTTTTTCTTCAACAAATCGATAAACAACCCCAGTTCGCGGCTCACCGGCTCACCTTTGCGCAGCAGCATCCCAAATGGAGCCAGTTGAACGTCCAATTGCACCGGCAGTGCTATCACCAGCCCCATCTTCAGGTAGTCACGCAGAGCGCTTTCCGACAGGACCATGATGGCGTCGGTCAGTTGAATCAGTTGTTGCATGGAGTACACCGAACTGCATTCGATGATGTCTGCCGGTGGTGGCAAGGCCAAGTGTTGCAAGGCCTGATCGAAGCCGATGCGCGCCGGGCTGGTTTCCGGCTGCAAAATCCACGGCCAGTCGCTGACCAGCTCAGCCAGTGGCAGGTCATGACGCTGGGCCAGGGGATGCCCGGCATGCACCACCACCAGCAAACGCTCATTGCCCAGAGGGTCGAAGGTGTAATGCTCGCTGTCGGTGGCGGCGTTGCGACGGGCGATGGCCAGGTCGATTCGGCCCTGCTCCAGCAGTTGGATCACCTGATCGCTGGTGTCGCCCATGATGCGAATCCGCAGTTGTGGGTTGAGTGCCTTGATCTGGGCGATGGAGTCCATCACCAGATCCGGTGCCGCGCCCATGATGGTCCCGATCGACAAATAGCCATAACCGCCCTGCTGTCGCGCCATCAAGTCCTCGGCGCAACGATCAAGGCCGCTCAAGGCTGATTCGGCGAAACGAATCAACTCCTTGCCCAGGGCCGTGGGGCGCATGCCTCGGGGCAAGCGCTCGAACAGATCACAACCGAACATGTCCTCGATCTCCCGCAGCATGCGGGTGGCCGCCGGTTGCGACATGTTCAAGGCCTGGGACGCACGGTGCAGGTTCTGGCTGGAGCTGAGTGCCACCAGCATGTGCAGATGCTTGTAGCGCAAGCGGTTGAACAGGCTGCGGGAGATGATTGGACTGCTCATTTTATTCCTTGGTAACGATACCTTCAGGTTATCGCTTGTAAGCGAGATTCGATTTGTAGCGTATTGCTCGGCAGCCGTACAGTCCTTCCCATAAGAACAAACATCGGACTCAATCATGAAAACCCTGCCCGCCCCCCTGCTCGCCAAGATTTCCTGGCGGCTGCTGCCCTTCCTGCTGCTGATGTACATCATGGCCTTCCTCGACCGCGCCAATGTCGGGTTCGCCAAACAAGCCTTCCAGGCTGACACCGGCCTGAGTGACGCCGCTTTCGCCTTTGGCGCCGGAGTGTTTTTCGTCGGTTATGCACTGCTGGAGGTGCCAAGCAACCTGATCCTGCACCGGGTCGGTGCCCGCCTGTGGATGTGTCGGATCATGGTCAGTTGGGGCCTGGTATCTGCCGCCATGGTCTTTGCCCATAACGAAACCAGCTTCTACGTACTGCGCTTTTTACTGGGGGTGGCTGAAGCCGGGTTCTTCCCCGGGGTCATCCTCTATCTGACTTACTGGTTCCCTTCGGCCACACGCGGCAAGGCCATGGGATTCTTCTACTTCGGCGCGCCACTGGCGTTTATCTTCGGCAGCCCGCTGTCCGGCCTGTTGCTGGAGATGGATGGCTTTGCCGGTGTACATGGCTGGCAATGGCTGTTCGCCGTGGAAGGCTTGATGGCCAGCGCCGTCGGTATCTGGGCCTATTGGTATCTGGACAACCGCCCCAGCGACGCGAAATGGCTGACCCAGCAAGAGCGTGACCAGGTGCAAGGCATCCTGGACCTTGAAGACAGCCACAAGTCCTCCCATGGCCGCAGCTTGCTCAACGTGCTGTGCCAACCCTCGATACTGTACCTGTGCCTGGTTTATCTACTGATCCAGGCCAGTGTCTACGGCGTGGTGTTTTACCTGCCGACCCAAGTCAGTGGGTTGCTGGGCACCAAGGTCGGGTTGACGGTCGGGCTGGTGTCGGCCATTCCCTGGGTCTGCGCACTGGTCGCCGCCTGGTGGATCCCCGGTTACTGCGACCGCACCGGCGAACGCCGTCGCACAGCTTCGCTGACCCTGCTGATGGCCGCCGTCGGTATTGCCTGCTCGGTGACCTTCGCCAATCCGCTGCTGGGCATGCTCGCCCTGTGTTTCGCCGCCTCGGGTTTTATCGCCGTGCAACCGGTGTTCTGGACCTTTCCGTCCAGCTACCTGGCCGGCAGCGCCGCAGCGGCCGGCATCGCCCTGATCAATTCCTTCGGCGCCCTGGGCGGGTTTATCGCACCGGTGCTGAAGAACTGGGCCGAAACCGCCTTCCACTCCCCGGCGGCCGGTCTTTACCTGCTGTCCGCCACCACCGTACTCGCGGCGTTGCTGGTACTGGGTATTCATTTACCTGGGCAAAAACCGACGAACACGCCAGCCACTGTTTAAATCAAGGAGTCACACCATGGGCAACATCACCATCAAGCACGTCCGCGCCTTTGTGCTGCGCGGCGGCGGCGCGGATTACCACGACCAGGCGGATGGCCACTGGATCGACGATCACATCAGCACGCCAATGAGCAAATACCCGGAGTATCGCCAGAGCCGCCGCAGCTTCGGCATCAACGTGCTCGGTACCCTGGTGGTGGAGATTGAGGCCAGCGATGGCACGGTGGGTTTCGCCGTGACCACCGGCGGTGAGCCAGCCGCTTATATCGTCGAAAAACACCTGGCGCGGTTCCTGGAAGGCGCCCGTGTCACCGATATTGAAAAGATCTGGGACCAGATGTACCAGTCCACCCTCTACTACGGGCGCAAGGGCCTGGTGATCAACACCATTTCCGGGGTCGACCTGGCGCTGTGGGACTTGCTCGGCAAGATCCGCCAGGAACCGGTGCATCAGTTGCTCGGCGGCGCAGTGCGTGACGAGTTGCAGTTCTACGCCACGGGCGCCCGCCCGGACCTGGCGCAGAAAATGGGTTTTATCGGCGGCAAGATGCCCCTGCACCACGGCCCGAGCGAAGGTGAAGAAGGCCTGCGCAAGAACCTGGAAGAGCTGGCGACCATGCGCGAACGCGTCGGCCCGGACTTCTGGCTGATGCTCGACTGCTGGATGAGCCTGGACCTCAACTACGCCACCAAACTGGCCATCGGTGCCCATGAGTACGGCTTGAAATGGATCGAGGAAGCCCTGTCGCCTGATGATTACTGGGGCTACGCGGCACTGCGCAACAACGTACCCAAGGGCATGCTGGTCACCACCGGCGAGCACGAAGCCACCCGCTGGGGCTTTCGCATGCTGCTGGAAATGGGCTGCTGCGACATTATCCAACCCGATGTCGGCTGGTGCGGCGGCATGACCGAGCTGGTGAAAATCTCCGCCCTGGCCGATGCCCACAACACTCTGGTGGTGCCTCATGGATCGTCGGTCTACAGCTACCACTTCGTCGCCACCCGTCATAACAGCCCATTCGCCGAATTCCTGATGATGGCGCCCAAGGCAGATGAAGTAGTGCCGATGTTCCACCCGCAACTGCTGGGTGAACCCGTGCCGGTCAATGGCCGCATGCGCCTTTCGGTACTGGACAAGCCAGGGTTTGGGGTTGACCTGAACCCGGATTGCCAGCTGCATCGCCCGTACAATCGCTGAGGAAGACTGCCATGAACATGCCTCAAAACGGCTTCAAGACCGCTCTCGCCCAGGACGCTACCCAGTACGGCATCTGGGCCGGCTTCGCCACGGCCTACGGCGCAGAAATCGTCGCCAGCATCGGCTACGACTGGATGCTGATCGATGGCGAACACGCGCCCAACACAGTGCCCAGTGTGCTCAACCAGCTGCAGGCTGTTGCACCCTATGGAACCGCGCCGGTGGTGCGTGCGGTGAGTGGTGACGCCAACCTGATCAAGCAACTGCTCGATGTCGGCGCCCAGACGTTGATGATCCCCATGGTCGAAACCGCTGAACAGGCCCAGGCCCTGGTGCGCGCCATGCGTTATCCGCCCCATGGCATCCGTGGCGTCGGCGGTGGCTTGACCCGCGCCACCCGTTGGGACGGCGTGGCGGACTACCTGCAAACCGCCCATGAGCAGCTGTGCCTGATCGTGCAGGTGGAGTCGCGGCTGGGGGTGGAAAACGTCGAGGCGATTGCCGCCGTGGACGGCGTGGATGCGGTGTTTATCGGCCCTGCGGACTTGTCCATCGGACTGGGCCACGCCGGCAACCCGGGCCACCCCGAAGTACAGGAACGCATCAAGCACGCGGTGGACGCCACCCTTGCCGCCGGCAAAGTCAGCGGCATTCTCGCGCCCAACGAAGAAGACGCCCGCCGTTACCAGGCCTGGGGTTGCCGCTTTATCGCGGTGGCCATCGACATCAGCCTGCTGCGCCAGAGCGCCCTTGCCACCCTCGCCCGCTATCGCCCCGTCGCAGACGCAAAAGCGCCGTCGCGTACTTACTGAGGCACCTGCCCATGTCATCCGTTCCCGTGTACCAGAACTTCATCAACGGCCACTTTACCGCCAGCCAAGCACACCTCGACGTGCTCAACCCAGCCACCGGGGCGCTGCTGTCGAAAGTCCCGGCGTCCAGCGCCGCTGACGTCGACCGCGCCCTGTCCGCCGCCCGTGGCGCCCAGAAAGACTGGGGCCGCAAACCCGCGATCGAACGTGCCGGGCACCTGCGCCGAATCGCCGCCAAACTGCGGGAAAACGTCGCCCACCTGGCGCGCACGATCACCTTGGAACAGGGCAAGGTCACGGGGCTGGCGGAGGTGGAAGTCAACTTCACCGCCGATTACCTCGACTATATGGCCGAGTGGGCGCGGCGCATCGAAGGCGAAATCATCACCAGCGACCGCCCCAACGAAAATATCTTCCTGTTCCGCAAACCCCTGGGGGTGGTGGCCGGTATCCTGCCGTGGAATTTCCCGTTCTTCCTGATCGCCCGGAAAATGGCTCCAGCGCTGCTGACCGGCAACACCATCGTCATCAAGCCCAGCGAAGAAACGCCAAACAACTGCTTCGAGTTCGCCAAGCTGGTGGCCGAAACCGACCTGCCGCCAGGTGTGTTCAACGTGGTGTGCGGTGACGGCCGGGTTGGCGGCGCACTGACCGCCCACCCAGGCGTGGACATGATCAGCTTCACCGGCAGCGTGGCCACCGGCTCGCGGATCATGGCTGCTGCGGCCCCCAACATCACCAAACTCAATCTGGAGCTGGGAGGCAAGGCCCCCGCCATCGTGTTGGCCGATGCGGATCTGGACCTGGCGGTAAAAGCCATCCGCGATTCGCGGATCATCAACAGCGGCCAGGTGTGCAACTGCGCTGAACGGGTGTATGTGGAGCGCAAGGTCGCCGATCAATTTATCGAGCGTATCAGCGCCGCCATGGCGGCTACACGCTACGGTGACCCCATCGCTCAACCGGATGTGGATATGGGCCCGCTGATCAACCGCCAAGGCCTTGATAGTGTCGAGCGTAAGGTTCGCACTGCCTTGAGCCAGGGCGCGACATTGATCAGTGGCGGGCAGGTTGCCGACCTCGGTCAAGGTTTTCACTTCCAGCCCACGGTATTGGCCGGCTGTCGTGCTGATATGGAGATCATGCGCGAAGAGATCTTCGGCCCGGTGCTGCCGATCCAGATTGTCGACGACCTCGACGAAGCCATCGCCCTGGCCAACGACTGTGACTACGGCCTGACCTCGTCGCTCTACACCCGCGACCTGGGCAAGGCGATGCACGGCGTGCGCGAGTTGTCATTCGGCGAAACCTATGTGAACCGCGAGAACTTCGAAGCGATGCAGGGCTTTCATGCCGGCGTGCGCAAGTCCGGGATCGGCGGCGCGGATGGCAAGCATGGGCTGTATGAATATACCCATACCCATGTGATGTATCTGCAGTCCTGAGGTGGTGCAACGGGGCCCTGCGCGGTAGCGTGCGGGCCCCTCATAACAATACTTCCAACAAGGATTGCGCAATGACCATTGCCAACCTCTACAGCGGCCCGATCATCGACAGCCATCTGCACCTGTTCGACCCGCGCCGCCCCCAAGGCATCCCCTGGCCCGAGCCCGACAACCGGCTGTATGCCGCGCATTTACCCGCCGACTATTGGGCCCTGGCCGCCGGGCACAATGTGATCGGCGCCGTGGCCGTGGAAGCCAGCCCCTGGAGGGACGACAACCGCTGGTTGCTGGAGACCTTGCGCAGCGATCCACGGATGCTCGGTTTTATCGGCAACCTGGACCCGTTGCATGCCGACTTCGCCACTGATCTTGAAGCACTGGAGCATGAGCCGCTGTTTCTCGGCCTGCGCTACGGCAACTTGTGGGATCGAGACCTGTTGATCGATCAGGCCCGTCCGGGTTTTATCGACGGCTTGCGCCGGCTGGCCGAATGCGGGCGCAGCCTCGACAGCGCCAACCCCGACCCCCAACTGATCAAGGGCCTGCTGCAGGTGAGCGATGCACTGCCAGAACTGCGGATTATCGTCGATCACCTGCCTAACGCCAGCGTGCCGGCCGGTGAAGAAGCGGCGTATCACACCGACCTGCTGCGCCTGGCGGAACGGCCCAATGTGTTTGCCAAATTGGCAGAAATCCCCCAGTTCGGCCCCCAGGGTTTGATCGTTGATAGCGCCTTCTACAACGACCGCCTGGCAGTGCTGTGGGAAGCCTTTGGCGAGGACCGCTGCTTCTTCGGCAGCGATTGGCCCAACAGCGATCACCTCGCGGACTTCGCCACCACCCTGGGGTTGGTAAAAGCCTGCACCGCTGACAAAACGCCCCAGGTGCAGGCCAAGTTCTTCCGGCATAACGCAATACGCATCTACAGCCCGACATTGCTCCATGGAGAGCCGTAATGCAGACACGCGCCTTTCGCATGAATCTGAACCCCGGCCAGGCCGAAGAATATCGCCTGCGTCATGACCAACTCTGGCCGGAACTGGCCCAGGCCTTGCGCGATGCCGGCGTGGTGGATTATCGGATTTTTCTCGATGAAGCCAGCAATGCGTTGTTCGCGGTGATGACCCATGAGGATGTCCATGGCCTTGATCAACTGCCAGGTAGCGCACTGATGCAGCGTTGGTGGCAGCACATGCAAGACATCATGCCCAGCCATCCCGACGCCTCGCCTATCAGCGTGGATTTAGTGCCGGTGTTCAGCCTCACCCCAGGCTGACTCACCTGCCGACAACAACAATAAAAAGGATTCGACCACGTGGAAATCATTCTTCTGGGTGTGATTCTGCACTTCATCGGCGGCTTCGCCTCCGGCAGTTTCTACATCCCCTACAAGAAGGTCCGAGGCTGGGCCTGGGAAAGCTACTGGATCACCGGCGGGCTGGTGTCCTGGTTGATCGTGCCGTTGATCGCCGCACAACTGACGGTGCCCGGCTGGGTCGAGATCCTGCGCCAGGCCGACACCAACACCCTGCTTTGGACCTACTTTTTCGGTGTGCTATGGGGTATCGGCGGGCTGACTTTCGGCCTGACCATGCGCTACCTCGGGCTTTCCCTGGGCATGTCGCTGATTATGGGCCTGACCTCGGCCCTGGGCGCACTGATGCCCGCGCTGTACCGCGACTTGTTCACCAACGAAACCGAAGGCACCCTGACCTCGATGCTGGCCTCACAAGGCGGGCATTGGGTGTTGTGGGGCGTCGCCGTGTCGTTGCTCGGCATTGCGGTGTGCGGCAAGGCCGGCCTGATCAAGGAACGGGAAGTGTCACAAGCAGTGAAGTTTGCCAGTGTCAGCGAGTTTTCCCTGGGCAAGGGCATGCTGGTGGCGGTGATCTCCGGTGTGCTGAGCGCCTGTTTCAGCTATGGCATTTCCGCCGGTCGTCCCTTGGCCGCAGCGGCCGTGGAGCATGGCGCAAATAGCCTGTTCCAGAACAACGTGACCTTCATGGTCATCATGTGGGGCGGCCTGACCACCAACGGCCTCTGGTGCCTGTGGCTGAACTGGCGCAACCAGACCTTCCACAACTACATCGACCGCAGCACCCCGCTGCTGGGCAACTACTTGTTGGTGGCCTGTGCCGGCACCCTGTGGTTCCTGCAATTCTTCTTCTACGGCATGGGCGAAAGCCGCTTGCAGAACGACGCCAGCTCCTGGGTGCTGCACATGTCGTTCATTATCATCGTCTCTAACTGCTGGGGCCTGTATTTCCGTGAATGGCATGGCACCAGCGCCACCAACAAAGGTGTATTGGTGGCCGGGATCGCGGTCATTCTCGGTGCCATTGCCATGGTTGGTTACGGCAACTATCTCGGCTGAAGCCATCTACTTCCATAGGAGTCTTTACATGCTACTTGCAGACAAAACCGTGATTATCACTGGCGCCTCCCGGGGCATCGGCCGTGCAGCCGCCCGCGAATGCGCACGCCAGGGGGCCCGGGTGGTGATCGGTCATAGCGGCAGCGGCCAAGGCACTGAAGCTGCCCATTCACTGATCGAAGAGATCAAGGCCTTTGGCGGCCAGGCCATTGAGGTGGGCAGCGATGCCGCCGATCCAGACACCGCAGACAAACTGGTTGCGGGCGCGCTCAAGGCCTTTGGCAGTGTCGACGTGTTCGTCAACAACGCAGGAATCTGCCCGTTCCACTCCTTTCTCGACATGCCTCGCGAGGTCTATCTGAAGACCGTCAACACCAACCTCAACGGCGCCTACTTTGCCGTGCAGGCAGCGGCCAACCAGATGAAAAACCAAGGCAAGGGTGGCGCGATCATCGCCGTCAGTTCCATCAGCGCCCTGGTGGGCGGCGCCATGCAAACCCACTACACGCCCACCAAGGCCGGCCTGCACTCATTGATGCAATCTTGCGCCATTGCCCTGGGGCCGTATGGCATTCGCTGCAACTCAGTGCTGCCGGGGACCATTGCCACCGACATCAACAAGGAAGACCTGGCCGACGAGGAAAAGCTGGCCTATATGACCTCGCGCACGCCCCTGGGCCGCCTGGGTGAACCGGACGATGTGGCCGGGCCCATCGTGTTCCTCGCCTCCGACATGGCGCGCTACGTGACCGGTGCATCCTTGCTGGTGGACGGCGGGTTGTTCGTGAACTTGCAGTAACTCACACCCAAACACCCTGTTCCCTGTAGGCGTCCCCCTCGCGCCTACAGGAGGACTGCGCACGCCTGAAACTTGAGTTTCACTTCTGATACAACAATAAAATCACGGAGCCCACCATGCGCACCGCCCTCAACTCCGACGAGGCTGGGGGAGCAAAGGGAAAACATCCCGGATAACGTCTTGAAACGACGTTAGAAAAGATCAATCCCAGTCAATTAGCCATCATTTACGACGGTGTAACCCTTTCCGAAAAAGGCACGCATTAATTGCCAACCTGAACAGCGTGTACTAAACCCTGTACAGCTTTTAATACAATAACAGGGGTACTCTCATGCGCACGAAACGGTTCTTTCCACAGCCTCGCCTGTTGGGAGTCGGTGTGCTTTCCCTTATAAGCCTGGCCGTGCAACAGGCCCAGGCAGCTTGCGTACTCACTCCCGGCCCAGGTGTCGACAGTTATGTATGCGACAGTGGCAGCAGCGCCACCGGCCTCACTGACCTGGTGGGCAACAACACCCTGACCCTGCCAGCCGGCGGCACTGGCACCATCAACGGCAACATCACCACCGGGCCCGGCGCCGACTTCGTCGACATGCACTCCGGGAACATTGTGGGAGCCGTGAACCAGGGCGACGGAAATGATCGCTTCCAGATCAGTGCCGGTACGGTCACCGGCGCAGTTTCCCAAGGCAATGGCATCGACGACTTTGTCATGAGTGGCGGGCAGATCCAGTCCCTCGCCCAAGGCGACGGCCGCGACACCTTCCTGATGAGCGACGGCACCATCGTGGGTGCCTTTGAAGACGGCGATGTGGCACAACAGACAGGCGGCACTATCGGGCGGGTCAACATGAAGCTCGACAAAAACATCTACCTCATGTCCGGCGGCACGATCCTCGGCAACCTCGTCACCGGGTTTGACATCGACAGGATCGAGGTCTCCGGCGGCGCCATCGGCGGCAATATCAGCACCAGCGGTGGCGACGACAGCATCACCGTCAGCGGTGGTGTAATTGACGGCGAGATCCGCGCCAGCGTCGGCAATGACACCTTCAACTGGCTCAATGGCGGCCAGATCAACTCAGCCGTGCTGATGGGCGATGGTAATGACACTGCGCAACTCAGCGGCCTGGACGAAAGCCTGTTGAGTACCACGCCGTCCATCGACGGTGGCCTGGGCGATGACCAATTGACCTTCGACAACACCACCTCCAGCACGGCCACCCGCTACATCGCCTGGGAAACCGTCAACCTAAACAACAACTCCCGCTTCGACCTGGCGGGGGACTTTTTCCTCGGTGACAGCGCCAGCGATACCGGCACGTTCTCCATCGACAGCAGCAGTGTGCTGGCCGTGACCCAAGGCAGTATCCGGCCCTACACCGCCGGCCAACTGGCCACCCTCAACAACGCCGGTACCATCGACATGACCACCACCAGCAACAGCGCCACCGACTCGCTGACGGTGCACGGCAACTATGTCGGCAACAACGGCCAGTTGTGGCTGCAAACCGTGCTCGGTGACGACAATTCAGCCACTGACAAACTGGTGGTCTCGGACGGCAACATCAGCGGCAACACCCAATTGGCGGTGACCAACCTTGGCGGCCTGGGTGGCCTGACGCTCAATAACGGGATTGAAGTGGTGCAGGCGCTCAACGGCGCCGTCAGCAGCACCGATGCCTTTGCCCTGAAAGGCTCGCTCTCGGCCGGGGCCTATCAGTACTACCTGTTCAAGGGCGGTGTGACCGCGGGTTCGGAAAACAACTGGTACCTGCGCTCCTCCGTGGTCGCGGTGCAACCGCCGGTGGTGCCAACGCCTCCGCCGGAACCACCAGTGGTGGTACCCGTGCCGCCGATTCCGCCGACGCCACCGG
This sequence comes from Pseudomonas karstica, assembly GCF_009707515.1. Lineage (GTDB taxonomy): Bacteria > Pseudomonadota > Gammaproteobacteria > Pseudomonadales > Pseudomonadaceae > Aquipseudomonas > Aquipseudomonas karstica. Next base: position 42,373 of record NZ_WLYI01000002.1, read on the forward strand.
TGGTGGCACCCGACGAACCGCCCGTGGAGCCGCCGACCGCACAACCTGTCGCACCGGTCGAGCCCCCTGCTCCACCGCCCGTCCAGGTGCCAGCCGAAACCTCGCCGGAACCGGCCGTCACCACTCCGCCACTGCCGACGGCGGTTGCGGGCGCCGATCCGATCCCGCTGTATCGCCTGGAGGTGCCGGTGTATTCGGTGGTCGTGCCGGCGGCGCAGTTGATGACCTTGCAAGCGCTGGGCACCTTCCATGACCGCCAGGGCGAACAAAGCCTGTTGAGCGAAACCGGCGCGGTCCCGGCGGGTTGGGGCCGCACCTATGGCAGTGACTTCAACAAGAGTTGGTCGGGCACCGTATCACCCAGCTTCGACGGCTCTAGCAAGGGCTACCAGGTCGGCCATGACCTGTACGCCTCGGAAACCAGCGGTGGGCAGATCCAGCGCTTCGGCTTGTTTGTCGGCCAGACCCGCTTGCGGGGGGATGTCAAAGGCTTTGCCGAAGGCTTTCAGGACCGCCGCTCGGGCCGGGTCAAACTCGACGGCGATAACTTCGGCGCCTACTGGACCCTCACCGACCCCAAGGGCTGGTACGTGGACCTGGTGGCCATGGGCACCCGCCTGGATGGCGATAACAAATCTGACCGTGGCGTGAAAATGGACAGCAAGGGCCATGCCTTGGCGCTGTCTGCCGAAGCCGGTTATCCGATTGCAGTTTCCGAGCATTGGGTGGTGGAACCGCAGGTACAGGTGATCAACCAGCAGATCGATATGGACAGCCAGAACGACGGGATTTCCAAGGTGTCATTCGACTCCCAGGACTACTGGACCGGCCGCCTCGGCGCACGTCTGAAGGGTCGTTACCTGGTGCAAGACACGCCTGTCGAACCTTACTTGCGAGCGAACGCCTGGCGCACCTTTGGCGGCAGTGACACGGTGACTTACGACGATATTGACCGGATCAAAAGCGATCACAAATCCTCCTCTCTCGATCTCGGGATGGGCGTGGTTGCACGGTTGTCGTCTTCGGTCAGCGTCTACCTGGCGGCGGACTACAACACCAACCTGGACACCAATGCCCTGGAAGGTGTGAGTGGCAATGCAGGGGTGAGGGTGAGCTGGTAACCCCATCCAGGCAACTGATGGGGCCAAGACCGGTTCGCGCTCGCCTACCCAAGCGAACCGCTATACCCAACCCCCATCGACAATGAAGTTTTGCGCAGAGCACATCGCCGACACGTCAGACGCCAGGAACAGTGCCATATTGGCGATATGCTCAGGTTGCACGCTGCCCGGCAGGCATTGACTACGACTGATCAGCTCTCGCGCCGCGTCATCGACCCATAGCACCAGTTGCTTTTGCGTCATCACCCAGCCGGGAACCAGGGTGTTGACGCGGATATGCCAGGGCCCCAATTCCCGCGCCAGGCCACGGGTCATGCCGTGGGTTGCAGCTTTACTGGCCGCGTACACCGGGTAGCCGCCGGAAGCCATCATCCAGCCGATCGACCCCAGATTGATGATCGCGCCCTGCCCTGCAGCCTTCATCATCGGAACCACCGCCTGGCTGGCGAAAAAAGCGTGCTTGAGGTTCACCCCAATCAGCTTCTCGAACATCGCGGAGTCGATTTCCTCCAGGGTATGCCGAACATCATTGGCGGCATTGTTGATCAACACCGTGATCGGCCCCAGCGTTTGCGCCAAGTGCGCGATGGCGTCCTTGTAAGCGTGCTCATCGGTGATATCGCAGTGCACGAATTCGACGCGATGACCCTGGGTTAATAATTGCGCGGCCAGTCGCTCTCCTTGGCTTTTGGCCATGTCCACAAACCCGACCTTTGCGCCCTGGTGTGCAAAGGCACGCACCAACGCTTCGCCAATACCCGAGGCACCACCGGAAACCAATACGGTTTTTCCCTGCAGATCGGCATACACAGCCTGGGTGCCCGCAACCTTCTCATTGCTCATATGATGCTCGCCCTATCCAATTAGTCTTATTTTATATTGCAGAAAAGCCATTTATCCCTATAGATTTGCATGTCAACTGTACAACACCTGCAAATTAGTAGAACTATTCCACTCAAAAAAACAAAAGGAAGTTCAACCATGCCGCAATCCCGACACCTGCTTTCCAGCCTTGCCCTGTCCCTGATGATGGCCAGCCTAGGCGCCCAGGCCGCCGGCCTGTCCAGCGAACACAAACCCTTCGGCAAAACCAACGACGGTACCCCTATCGAACAATACGTGCTGCGTAACGGCAATGGCATGCAAGCCACGGTCATTACCTACGGCGGTGTCCTGCAATCGTTGATCGTGCCGGATAAAAACGGCCAGCTCGACGACGTGGTCCTGGGCTTTGACGATGTACAGGGCTACCAGAGTGGAACCGCCTTCTTCGGCGCCACCATCGGGCGCTTTGGCAACCGCTTGGCCAAGGGTGCCTTCGAACTGGACGGCAAGCGTTACCAGGTACCACTCAACGATGGCCCGAACTCACTGCATGGCGGCGCCCAGGGTTTCGACAAACACGTCTGGGAAGCCGAACCGGTCAAGCACAAAGACTCGGTGGGCGTGACGCTAAGCTACCTGTCCAAAGACGGTGAGATGGGCTTCCCCGGTAACTTGAAAACCCAGGTCACCTACCTCCTCAACGATAAAAACGAGTTGCACATCAACTACACCGCCACCACCGACAAACCCACGGTGCTCAACCTCACCAACCACAGCTACTTCAACCTCGCCGGCGCCGGTAATGGCGACATACTCAAACAACTTGCCACCCTGTACGCCGGCCACTACACACCGGTCAACAGTACCTTGATTCCAACCGGCGAGTTGGCCCCGGTCTCCGGCACACCGATGGACTTTCTACAACCAACCGCCATCGGCACGCACATCAAGGAAGATCATCCACAGCTCAAATTCGCCGAGCCAAAACAAGGTGGCTTTGACTTCAACTGGGTGCTGGATACCAAGGGTGACCTCAGCAAACTGGCCGCCGAGGTGCACGACCCGCAATCCGGGCGCCGCCTGCAGCTCTACACCACGGAACCCGGCGTGCAGTTCTACACCAGCAACTTCCTCGACGGCACGGTCAAGGGCAAGGCAGGCAAGACCTACAATCACTGGAGCGCGTTTACCCTGGAAACCCAGCACTACCCCGACGCGCCGAACCAGCCGAACTTCCCTTCGACCCGTCTGGATCCGGGGAAGACCTATACCCAGAACACTGTGTTCAAATTCTCCACCGACTGAGCCGGTCTATGAGCGTTCCCACGCAAAGCGTGGGAACGCTCAACATCGAAGTTTCAGCGTTGTTTCATGCGATCAATCACTACCGCCAGCAACAGGATCGAACCACGGATCACATACTGGTAGAACGTATCGATGTTTTTCAGGTTCATCGCATTTTCGATGATCGCCAGAATCAGTACCCCGGCAATCACATGGCGAATCATGCCGATACCGCCGCTCAACGACACGCCGCCCAGCACGCAGGCAGAAATCACCGTCAACTCAAACCCCTGGCCAATCATCGGCTGGCCGGAGGTCATGCGCGATGCCAGGATCACGCCGGCCAATGCCCCGATCACGCCATGCACCGCGAAGATAATGATCTTGGTCCGATCGACGTTGACCCCCGCCAACAGCGCCGCTTCCGGGTTGCCACCGATGGCCAGGGTGTTGCGCCCGTAGGTCGTGTAGTTGAGCAGCCAGCCAAAAAACACGAAGCAGGCAATGGTGATCAGGATCGGTACTGGCACGCCAAACAACTGACCATTGCCATAGACGAAGAACTGCTCCTGGGATACGCCGACCGCCTTGCCATTGGCAAAGATATAGGCCAGGCCACGCACGATTTGCATGGTCGCCAAGGTGGTGATCAAAGCATTGACCCGCAGCTTGGCAATCACGATCCCGTTGATCAACCCAACGATAAGCCCCATCAACAATGCCGCGCCAATGCCCAGCAAAACGCTGTCGGTATCACGCATCACGATCGCCGCCACCACTCCGGCACAGGCAATCACCGAACCGACCGACAAGTCGAAATGCCCTGATGCCAGGCAATACAGCATGGTGCAGGCTGCGATACCCACGGTGGAGATCGCAAGGCCCAAGCCGCGCATGTTCAGCGGTGACAGGAAGTTATCAATGAGCAAGGCACAGAGTAAAAAGATCCCTGCCGCTGCCATCAACATCGCCCAATTGTCGAGCAGCCCGCGCAGGTCAAGGGGTTTGCGCGCCGTGGGCAACGCATTGTTTTGGGTTGTCATATTCACCTCTTCAGTTCGCCAGGCCGTCGGCGCGTTGGCGCGGCAAAGCCAGTTGCAGCAGATTGGATTCAGTGGCCTGCTCGCGGCTTTTTTCGCCGCGCATCGTGCCTTCGCACAGCACCAGGATGCGGTCGGAGATGCCCATCACTTCCATCAGGTCGCTGGACACCACAATCACCGCAATGCCGCTGGCCGCCAGGTTATGGATGATCTGGTAAATCTCGGCCTTCGCGCCGATATCGATACCGCGGGTCGGCTCGTCGAGCAGCAGCACTTTCATCGGCATCGACAACCAGCGGCCAAGAATGGCCTTCTGTTGATTGCCGCCGGACAGGTACATGATTTTCTGCGCAGCTGTCGGCGTTTTGACTTTCAGCGCCTTGATCTGCTTGTCGGCGTTGCCCTTCTCCCAGCCGTCACGTAGCAGCCAGCCAAACGCCGAATGCTTGCCACGGGCACTGATGTTGATGTTTTCGGCGACGCTGGAAAGCGGGATGATGCCTTCCTTCTTGCGATCCTCAGGGCACAGCAGCACACCACCGTTGATGGCATCGCGCGGTGAACGTAACAGCAGCTTTTCGCCGCACAATTCCAGGTGCCCGGCGCTCGTACGCTCCAACCCGCTGAGCAGCCGCAACAGCTCGGTACGCCCTGCGCCCACCAGCCCGAACAGCCCCAGGATCTCGCCCTTGTGGACTTTGAAACTGACCGGCTCGCGTAAACCCGGGCCAAATACACCGTCAACCTTGAGTGCCACCTCGCCGCGCGCGCGTGCACGGTAGTCGTAGATGTCCTGGATATCACGGCCGACCATGCAGGTAACCAGTTGATCGTGGCTCAGCGTGCTCATGTCTTCGAACGTGCGCACGTAGCGACCGTCCTTGAACACGGTCACTGCATTACAAATGCGAAAAACTTCTTCCATGCGATGGGAGACGTACAGCACCACTTTGCCCTCGTCTCGCAGGCGCGTGATGATGGCCATCAACCGGTCGATTTCCCGCGCCGACAGGCTGCTGGTAGGTTCGTCGAACGCGATCACATAGGCACCACGGGACAAGGCCTTGGCGATCTCCACCAGTTGGCGCTGGCCCAGGGACAAGCGGCCGAGCTTCTCCTGCGGATCGATTTCATCGGCCAGGCCCTTGAGGCAGGCCAGCGCCTGTTTGCGCAGCAAGCCGCGGTTCACCACGCCAAAGCGCGACGGCAAATGCCCGAGGAACAGGTTTTCCGCAACGGTCATTTCCGGCACCAGGTGCAGTTCCTGGTGAATCACCGCCACGCCGCTGGCAATGCTGTCGGCGGCGCATTTGAAGGCCATGGTCTGCTCGCCGATTTGTAGCGTGCCACTGCTCGGGATGTAGGCACCGCCAAGGATCTTGAGCAAGGTCGATTTGCCGGCGCCGTTCTCGCCCATCAAGGCGTGCACCTGCCCTGGGTGAGCGGTAAAGCTGATGGCGTCCAATGCCTTGACCCCGGGAAAGGTCTTGCCGATGCCGTTGAAGCACAGGCTGGCACCGGCCATATGTGGTTGTGTTTCTGGTTGCGCGTGCATAACTACCTCATCACCGCGATCAGGCAGCCCCGTTTCCAGGGCTGCCAGGGAAGACAACCGGCCTTAGTTCCACAGACCGATCTTTTCCAGCTCCTGCTTGAAGTTGTCGCGGGTGATCAGGGTCACCTCGTCCATCGCGGTGTATTTCTGCGGCTCCTTACCGGTGGTGACCCAGTCGAACATCATCTTCGCGGTGTTGTAGCCTTCAAGGTGCGGGCTAGGCAGCATCGAACCGAAAAAACCGCTGTTGGCTTTCTTCAATTCGCCGATGGCATCGGTACCATTGATGCCGATACCGATCACATTGGCGGCGGCGAAACCGGCGCTTTCGGTGGCGCGCACGCCGCCCAGCACGGTGTTGTCGTTCATGCCGCCGATGATCAGGTTTTTCGCACCACTGGGCAACTTGACCAATGCCGAGTTGGTGGCGTCCATGCTGCCTGGAACGTCCAGGGTTTTCAGGGCTGCGGTGAGAATGTGGTCTTCAGGAATGCCAGCTTCTTTCAAGGACTGAATCGAGCCGTCGGTGCGCTTTTTGCCGGTATCCAGTTCGTTGTAGGTAGTGACCACCGCATAGGTGTCTTTCCAATCCCAACCGCGTTTTTTCGCTTCGGCGGCCATTGCGGCGCCCTGCTTCTGGCCGACTTCGAACGCGGCCATGCCCAGGTACGGCACGTCCTCCATAAACTGGCCTTTGGCATCGACAAAACGATCATCCACGGCGATCACTTTCAAACCATTGGCCTTGGCCTTGGCCACGATGGCCGGGCCCAGGGACACGTCCGGCGGGCAGATCACAAAGCCCTTGGCACCGTTGGCGGCCAGGCTGTCAATGGCCGCCAGGGTTTTCTCGCCATCCGGCACGGCGATCTTGATCACGGTGAAACCATGCTCTTTGCCAGCCTTTTCGGCAAAGGCCCACTCGGTCTGGAACCACGGTTCTTCGGCCTGCTTGACCAGAAAACCGATTTTCACTTCTTCAGCGGCCAGCAACAACCCGCTCAAGCTCATGGCCGAGACTGCCACTGCGGCGCAGCACAGGGAACGGATACCACGACGACGATTCATAGGGTGACTCCTTGTTGTTGTTGTTTTCTGTGGGAGCGGGCTTGCTCGTGAAAAACCTGGAGGCACCCCGTTCATTCAAGGTGCCCGCATTATCGTTGACGTTTTTCGCGAGCAAGCTCGCTCCTACAGTTTGGGGTTTTATCCGGCAAATCGATGACAGCGTTTTCCAGGTATATCGACCTCGATGGCCAGCACCGCGCCGTCCAACGGGTGATTCAATGGACTGGCAGCGCTGGTGATGTACAGGGTGGTGAGGTCCGGGCCGCCAAATACACAACTGGTGGGCCGGCTGACGGGCAACTCGATCACCCGGTCGACCTCACCACCGGGGGTCAACCTGAGCAGGCAACTGCCATCCCAGCGGGCGTTCCAGATGTAGCCTTCGGCGTCCATCGCCGAACCGTCCGGGCCGCCGCGTGGGTACGGGCCGAACCACACACGCGCCGGAGCAAGGTGGCCGTCGGGCTGGATTGAATACTGATACAGCGTGCCATCCAGGCTGTCGCCAAAATGCACCTGGGTAGCGTCGTCACTCCACAACAAGGTGTTGGGAATGCCCAGCCCTTCCAGCAAAGGCGTTACCCGCGCATCCGCATCGACCCGGAACAAGCCACCGGATCGCTGCAGCACAGGCAAATCCTCACCCTGTTCGCCAATGTTGTTCTGCATGGTGCCCAGCCACAGCCGGCCCTGGGCATCACAGCGGGCTTCGTTGCCACGGTTGCCCGGTTGTGGATCGGCGACACAAAACAAGTTCAGGCGCGGCGCCGATTGCTCGCAGGTCAGATCGAGACGATAGACACCGCTGCTCATGGTCAGCAGCGCATCACCGCTTGCGCACGGGATAAACGCTGACGCGTGCTCCGGCAACTGCCAGGCTTGCAGGCTATCGCCCATCAGGCGCAACGCCTGTTTCCCGGCAATATCCACCCAATACAGGGCCTGGGTAGGGGCGTCCCAGAACGGCCCCTCGCCCAATTTCGCACGGTGTGCGGTGACGGCGTTACACGACATGAAGCCTCCTGGATTGTTGTTGTTCTCAGGTACATGCTCTTAGGTAGAAGGGCCGCGCGTTACAACGGTTCGCGGGATGGCACACCATCCACCAACCGCTGAATGCGCAACGGGTTGGCATTTTTCAACGCATCGGGCAGCAGGCTATCAGGGTAATTCTGGAAGCACACGGGGCGCAGGAAGCGGTCGATAGCCAGGGTGCCTACCGAGGTACCACGGGCATCGGAGGTAGCAGGATAAGGCCCGCCGTGGACCATCGAATCACACACCTCGACGCCGGTCGGATAACCGTTGAGCAGGATGCGGCCGACTTTCTGTTCCAGCAAGGGCGTCAGTTCGGCGAACTGTTGCAGGTCAGCGGACTCACCGATGATCGTCGCCGTCAACTGGCCGTGCAGCCCTTTGAGCGCCGCACTGAGTTGCGCCTGATCAGCCACTTCAACGAATATAGTGGTCGGCCCGAACACTTCTTCTTGCAGCACTTCATCGCCATTGATCAGCAGGCCGGCATCGGCCTTGAACAGCTGTGGCTGTGCCTGGCTGCCCGCTTGGGGGTTGCCGGCCAGATGCTCGATGCCGGTGTGCGCCAGCAGCTTTTGCAAGCCTTTGCCATAACTGCTCAAGGTTCCGGCGTTGAGCATGGTTTGTACCGGTTGGTCAGCGATCAGTTGCGCTACCTGCCGGGTGAACGCCGTGAACTGTGGCGAGGCGATACCGATCACCAAACCGGGATTGGTACAGAACTGTCCGCACCCCTGCACCACCGAAGCCGTCAGGTCCCGGGCGACAGTTTCTGCCCGCGCCTGCAACGCCTGGGGCAGCACGATCACCGGGTTGATGCTCGACATCTCGGCAAACACCGGGATCGGTTGCGGGCGTGCCGCTGCCATATCACACAACGCTCGCCCACCCTTGAGCGACCCGGTGAAACCGACCGCCTGGATCGCCGGGTGCTTGACCAGTGCTTCACCCACCCCGGCGCCGAAGATCATGTTGAACACACCGTCCGGCATACCGGTGGTTTGCGCCGCGCGCAGGATTGCATCGGCAACGTGTTCGGCAGTTGCCATGTGCCCGCTGTGAGCCTTGAACACCACCGGGCAACCAGCCGCCAGCGCCGCTGCGGTGTCACCGCCGGCAGTTGAGAACGCCAAGGGAAAGTTACTGGCACCAAACACCGCCACCGGCCCCAGGCCAATACGGTATTGACGCAAATCCGGACGCGGTTGCGGTTGACGATCAGGCAGCGCCTTGTCGATACGTGCACCGTAGAAATCACCGCGACGCAGTACATTGGCGAACAGGCGCATCTGGCCACTGGTACGGCCGCGCTCGCCTTTGATGCGGGCTGCGGGCAGCGCGGTTTCACGGCAGACCAGTTCGACGAAGTCATCGCCCAACGCGTCCAGCTCATCCGCCACCGCTTCGAGGAATTGCGCACGACGCTGGGCACTCAAGGTGCGATAGGACGGGTAAGCCGCTGCGGCAGCCTTGGCCGCGGCGTCTACTTCCTGCAAGGTGGCCTGGTAGAACGTGTGGGGCAAGGTTTCACCGGTACTGGCATCGACGCTGTGCAGCGTGATGGTGCCGGTGGCACTGCGCTGGCCGCCGATGTAGTTGTGGCCGAGAAACTGGGACATGTGGGTCTCCTTAAAGCGTGATGACGTTACCGGGCTCGAACACCGCGTCGACCTTGCCGACACCATTGATCAGTGGCGCGCCGAACTCCGCCTGGCTGATCTCGAACACATCCCCCGGTTGGGTACGTATACCGTCGGCGAATGACAAGGTAGCGGTGCCGAAGAAGTGAATGTGCACATCCCCCGGCTTGAGGAACTGACTGTATTTGAAATGATGGTACTCAAGGTTTTCCAGACTGTGGCACATGTTGGCTTCGCCACTGAGAAATTCGTTTTCCCAGATAACCTCGCCTTCACGCAAGATGCGACTGGTACCGACCAGGTGCTGGGGCAGTTCACCCACCCGCAGTTCAGGACCATAACTGCAATTGCGCAATTTGGAATGTGCCAGATACAGGTAGTTCTTGCGCTCCATCACATGGTCGGAGAATTCATTGCCCACGGCAAACCCCAGGCGATAAGGCTTGCCGTCGTGGCCGATGACATACAGGCCGCCGATTTCCGGCTCTTCGCCGGCGTCTTCGGCAAACGGCGGCACCGCGAATGCCTGGCCCGGGCGCACGACGATGCTGCCGTCGCCCTTGTAGAACCATTCCGGTTGCACGCCGGCCTGGCCGGAGGCCGGTTTACCGCCCTCCACGCCCCATTTGAAGATGCGCATGGTGTCAGTCATTGCGCTGTCGTCACCGGCCTGCTGATGCATCTTGTCCCGCGCAGAAGCACTGCCCAGGTGGGTCAGACCGGTGCCGCTGACCAGCATATGCGCAGGGTCCGGGTGGTCCAGCGGCGGCAATATTTTAAGCGCGGCCAGCAGTTCGGCGTAGTCGTGACTGTCACCCAGGCCGAAAGCCTGGACCTGTTGTTGCAAATCAACGCCCCCCTCGATGGCCGCCAATGCCAGCTCGCGCGTGGTGAGGGCGTGCTGCACTTCACGTACCCGATTGCCCTCGACCACGCCCACTCGACGCTCGCCATTCCTCAATTCGAACTGAACTAAACGCATGAATCTTCTCCTGATGGTCGATTAAGTACGCGTGGCGCCGCGAGCACTGGCGGCAAACTGATCCTGCGGCAGCGCGTGTTTACGCTCCAGCAGCCGATAGACCACACCCGTCAGCAGCAAACCGAACACCATCACGCAAGACAGGAAATACAACCCCGACGACAGGTTGCCGGTGTATTCCTTGAGCGCGCCGATCACGAACGGCCCGATGTAGCCACCCAGATTGCCCACCGAGTTGATCAACGCAATGCCTGCTGCCGCACTCGCGCCGGCGAAGAAGCGCCCTGGCAAGGTCCAGAACACCGCAGTACAAGAAAACAGTGCAAACGCCACCAGGCACAGCGCCGCCAATTGCAGTACCGGCACCGTCAGCCAGGCACTGAGGAACAGGCCGATCGCCCCCAGCACATAAAGTACTGCCAGGTGACCATAACGATCATTGAGGCGATCGGAACTGCGGGGAATGATCAGCAAACCGATAATTCCGAAGATATACGGCACCGACGACACGAACCCGGTAGTCAGGTCGCTGCCACCGAATTGCTTGATCAAGGTCGGCAGCCACAGGCCCAGGCCATAAATGCTCAACGTCACGGGCAGGTAGAACAACGCCAGCAGCAATACCCGTTTGTCCTTGAGGGCGTGCAAGGGGTTGCCGTGGCGCGTCTGGCCGTAGGCTTGCAGGTCCTTGTTAAGCTCGCCGGTCAACCAGTCCTTTTCGGCCTGATCCATCCATTTGACGTGCTGCGGACCGTCGGGCAAGTAACGCAGCACCGGCCAGGTCAGCAGAATCGCAGGGGTGCCGATGACGATGAACAGCCACTGCCAGCCATGCAGGCCAAGAATCCCATCCATGCCCAGCAGGCCGCCAGACACAGGGCCGGTGATCATCATCGCAATGGGTTGGGACAGGATGAACAGGCCGAGGATCTTGCCGCGATGGCGCACCGGGAACCATTGGGTGATGTAGTAGAGAACGCCCGGGAAGAACCCGGCTTCCGCTGCGCCGAGTAGAAAGCGCATCACGTAGAAGCTGTGAGGCCCTTGGACAAATGCCATGCCGATGGTGATGGCGCCCCAAGTGACCATGATGCGCGCGAACCAACGCCGTGCGCCGAAGCGGTCAAGCATCAAGTTGCTGGGAATTTCCAGGAGGAAATAGCCGATGAAGAACAGGCCGGCCCCCAACCCATAAGCCGCATCACCGATGCCGACATCGGCGCCCATGTGCAATTTGGCAAAACCTACGGCCGAGCGATCTACGTAGGCGATCAGATACAGCAGGATCAGGAAGGGAATCAGCTTCAGCGTAATGCGACGAATAAGCCGCAATTCCTGGCTCATGGGGTCGGTCTCCGATTGTTGTTTTTATAGAAGCTCAGGGGATGCCTCTCGCGGAAATCCGTCAGGGTCATACCTCAGGTGTAAACCGACTATATAGTATTACTATTTGCTCAACAACACTTCCAAACCGAAGATTTTACGCTTATGTTAGCGGCATATAGAACATATAGTCATACAATAAGAGAAGTGATCATGTCTGATAAAAAGCCCGGCCTGCGCTCCGCCCAGTGGTTTGGTACTGCCGATAAAAACGGCTTCATGTACCGCAGCTGGATGAAAAATCAGGGAATTGCCGACCATCAATTTCATGGCAAGCCGATCATCGGGATCTGCAACACCTGGTCGGAACTGACTCCGTGTAACGCGCACTTCCGGCAGATTGCCGAGCACGTCAAACGCGGCGTGATCGAGGCCGGTGGCTTTCCGGTGGAGTTCCCAGTGTTCTCCAACGGCGAGTCGAACCTGCGCCCCACCGCCATGCTCACCCGCAACCTGGCCAGCATGGACGTCGAGGAAGCCATTCGCGGCAACCCAATCGACGGTGTGGTGCTGTTGACCGGCTGCGACAAGACCACCCCGGCGTTGTTGATGGGCGCCGCCAGCTGCGACGTCCCGGCCATCGTCGTCACCGGTGGGCCGATGCTCAACGGCAAGCACAAGGGCCAGGATATCGGCTCGGGCACTGTGGTGTGGCAACTCAGCGAGCAGGTCAAGGCTGGCACTATTACCCTCGACGACTTTCTCGCGGCTGAAGGCGGCATGTCTCGTTCGGCAGGTACCTGCAATACCATGGGCACCGCCTCGACAATGGCCTGCATGGCCGAAGCGCTCGGCACCTCCCTGCCCCACAACGCGGCGATTCCGGCAGTCGACGCGCGCCGTTACGTACTGGCGCACATGTCTGGCATGCGTGCAGTCGAAATGGTGCGTGAAGACTTGAAACTGTCGAAGATCCTCACCAAGGAGGCTTTCGAAAATGCCATTCGCGTCAACGCGGCCATCGGTGGTTCGACCAATGCGGTGATTCACCTGAAAGCCATCGCCGGACGCATCGGCGTCGAGCTCGACCTGGACGACTGGACCCGCATGGGGCGTGGCATGCCGACCATCGTCGACCTGCAACCGTCCGGGCGCTTCCTGATGGAAGAGTTCTACTATGCCGGCGGCCTGCCGGCGGTACTGCGCCGCCTCGGTGAAGCCAACCTGATCCCCCACCCGAACGCCTTGACCGTCAACGGCAAGTCGCTCGGCGACAACACCAAGGACGCGCCGATCTACGGCCAGGATGAAGTGATCCGCACCCTCGACAACCCGATCCGCGCCGACGGCGGTATCTGCGTACTGCGGGGCAATCTGGCGCCTCTCGGTGCAGTGCTCAAGCCTTCCGCCGCCAGCGCTGAACTGATGCAGCATCGCGGCCGAGCCGTGGTGTTCGAGAACTTCGACATGTACAAGGCCCGGATCAACGACCCGGAACTGGACGTCGACGCCAACTCGATCCTGGTGATGAAAAACTGCGGCCCCAAGGGTTACCCCGGCATGGCGGAGGTGGGCAACATGGGCTTGCCAGCCAAGTTGCTGGCCCAGGGCGTGACCGACATGGTGCGTATTTCCGATGCGCGTATGAGCGGTACTGCGTACGGCACCGTGGTGCTGCACGTGGCACCGGAAGCCGCGGCTGGAGGGCCGTTGGCCACGGTGCAGGAAGGCGACTGGATCGAACTCGATTGCGCCAATGGACGCCTGCACCTGGACATTTCGGACGCCGAACTGGCAGCACGCATGGCCGACCTGAAGCCGCCGCAACAATTGATCGTGGGCGGTTATCGCCAGTTGTATATCGACCACGTACTACAAGCGGACCAAGGCTGCGACTTCGACTTCCTGGTAGGTTGCCGTGGGGCCGAAGTCCCGCGTCATTCCCACTAATAGGGAGGGGAGGAATGCTATGATGCGCTGTATTTAGCCAGAGCAACCTCCCTGTTATGGATCACCAGCCGCCCAAGCCACGCAAGAGCATGCATGCCCAGATCGTTCAAGACTTGGGCATGCACATTGTCTCCGGACGCTTCAAGCCGGAAGAACGCTTACCCATGGAGGCAACGCTCTGCGAAGAATACAAAGTCAGTCGGTCGGTGCTGCGCGAAGCCACCCGCGTGCTGAGCGCCAAGGGGCTGGTGTACTCCAAGCCACGGGTCGGTGCAGTGGTAAGGCCGCGCCTGAAATGGCACTTGCTTGATCCCGATGTGCTGTCGTGGCTGATGCAGTCAACGCCCCACAGCGAGTTTTTCAACACATTGGCGGGTGTGCGCCGAATTCTCGAACCGGAAATTGCCGCCATGGCCGCCACCACCGCGACCGATGCTGACATCGCGATCATCGAAAAAGCCTACCAGGCCATGGAGACGGCACAGACTCACGAAGACCTGTTGCAGGCGGACCTGGATTTTCACCGGGCCATCGCCGACGCCACCCGCAATGACTTGCTCGCCTACATGTGCAACATGCTGTCGCTGCCGCTTCGCGAGTCGATCAACATCACCAACCGGCGCCCCGATATCCAACGGCTCAGCCTGCCCCGGCACAAGGCAATACTGACCGCCATCAAGAACCGCGACGCCCTCGGTGCCCGACACGCCTCGCTGGTGCAACTGGACGATACCCGGGTTGCCCTCGACACCGTAATGAATGTGCTGACCCCTCTGTAGCCAGACGGTATCTACAGAAACCAGGCTTTTCAGCAAGTCTGTAGATACCTATGGCTACCGCAGGCAAACCACAACAGCTCTACTCGGTTACTGGGCGCCGAGGGCCTTGATCAGCACATCCAGTTGTTCCACTTCCTCGGGCAGCAGATCGGTCAGTGGCGCACGCACCGGGCCGGCATCGTGGCCCACCAGGCGAGCACCCGCCTTGACGATGCTCACGCCATAGCCTTCGCAGCGGTTGCGAATTTCCAGGTACGGCAGAAAGAAGTCATCGATCAAACGCCCGACCGTGGCGTGGTCATCGGCTGCCACGGCACGGTAGAACTCCATGGCGGTTTTCGGTATGAAGTTGAACACTGCCGATGAATACACCGGTACCCCCAGTGCTTTGTAGGCAGCCGCATAGACTTCTGCGGTGGGCAAGCCGCCGAGGTAAGTCAGGCGCTCGCCCAGGCGGCGACGAATAGCGACCATCGGCTCGACTTCACCAATGCCGTCCTTGAAACCGATCAGGTTCGGGCAACGCTCAGCCAATTGCTCCAAGCTGTCGGCATTCAACCGGCACAGGTTGCGGTTGTAGACCACCACACCGAAGTCCACCGAGTTGCACACCTGTTCGACGTGAGCCACCAAGCCTTTCTGGCTGGCTTCAGTGAGGTAATGCGGCATCAGCAGGATGCCGGCGGCGCCCAGCCGCTCGGCTTCCTGGGCATAGGCGATGGCCTGCCGGGTCGGGCCACCGGCCCCGGCCAGGATCGGTACCCGGCCTTTGCAGGTATCTACCGCAGTCTTGATGATTGACGTGTATTCCCCTGGTTCCAGGGAGAAAAACTCTCCAGTGCCACCGGCCGCGAATAATGCACTGGCACCGTAGGGGGCCAACCATTCCAGGCGACGGGCGTAGGTATCGGCGCGAAAGTCCCCCGCTGCGTCAAAGTCGGTCACAGGAAACGACAGCAAGCCGGAAGACAGGACAGTTTTTAATTCTTGTGGAGTCATGGTTTCACAAACCTCGGATCGAAAAATGATAAGGCACCTCAAGAGGTACGTTATCGTACAACCTATAGATAGACAAAGCTATGCATTAGGACTTCCGCGTGAAGTCAGTCGAGAAAATCCATAAAATACAGGTCACTAGGCCTATTCACACAAAAGCAAGGAAGACGGCAAGTCGCATAGTGATACGACAACATGCCGCCCTGCCTCCCGATTGAAGTCAGGACCTGACCACACCATTTAAAGACGGGCTCACTGCACAGGGTCAACCACAGCAGTCATGCGGGGCACTCGCTACGACACCTGAGCATTGCACTGATAAAGGATTCGGTAATCACTTGTGGCCGAGTTATCGCGCCGCCTACCACAACAATATCGGCGCCTAGCTGGAGTACGCGACAAGCGTGTTCAGGGTTGCCGATCCCCCCTTCAGCAACCAATGGGCATTGGGTAACGACCCGCCGTATTGCTGTGAAGTGTGAAAAATCGTCCTGGGACAATTTTTTTCCTGCCGTGTTTTGTGTGGCCCCATAGGCGGCTGTGGAGATGCAATCAAATTTCAAAGACTGTACATAAATAGCTTCTTCGACCGTTGCAATTTCAGCCATCAGCAACAGATGTGGGTACTCAGAGCGTATCGCCTCAAGAAAGTCCTCCAGTGATTCCCCGTTGGGACGCCTGCGATCCGTTGCATCAAGCCCGATCATATCCGGGGACTCAGCCATCAAGGCTGCTATCTCTGAAATAGTCGGTGTCAACGTGATAGATGATTCAGGGTAGCCAGCCGTCAAGACACCTATTATAGGTAACGCCACACGGCTCTTAATTGCAGAAATATCGGATATTCCGTTGGCAATAATGCCTACCGCCCCCGCTTCGGCCGCCGCCAATGCCATAGCGCTCATATGCACGGAGCCATGTAACGGCTCATGCTCCAGTGCCTGGCACGACACAACGAGCCCTCCTATTACCTTGTCAAATATCGAGCTGCTTACCATCTAGATTTCTTCCTGAAAAGTTATTCCCTGGCATTTATAACGTTATTGCTTCATTCATTTTTCTACAGCCGCAATGTTTACCCGCGAAGGCTAGCCCACTCGATGAAACCACCTAGATCAAATGGAAATATAAAACATGCAAAACCAGCCTAAAGCCTTGCATATAACACAAGCAAAATAAGCAACACGATTATATTTCCTTTTATTCCTTGCAAGAAAAAAAACTTAACCTACAGTTCTTGCAAGATCTACGGAGGCAAAAAAATACACCATTGACATGCGCGACGAAAGACACTAGGACGGCTGTACTTTAAAAGGAATTATAAATGACAAGTCAATTTGATGAACTGGCAGCACTCTATGACAATATGGCTGAATGGCCATTTAGAAAGCACTGTGAAATCCCTTCTGTGTTGGATGTGCTCGGTGATGTGTCAGGACTAAGCATTTTTGACTTCGGCTGCGGCAATGGCCTTTATTCACGCATTCTAAAAAAACACGGAGCCAAAAAAGTAGTTGGCTACGACCAGTCAATTGGAATGCTTGATTATGCAAGGCGCCGGGAGGAAAAAGAACAACTGGGGATTGAATTCACCTCCACTGTAAGCCCAGACCTTTTAAACCAATTCGACTTGGTTATCTCTATATACGTCCTTCCGTATGCGTCGAACACTCAAGAACTCAATGCCATGTGTCAAAGCATGGCGTCTCTGCTTAAACCAGGCGGAAGATTAATCACGCTGCCCATTCACCCCGATTACAATCCAAACCCAAACTACTATGAAGCTTATGGGTTTCGCCTTGCGCCAGTACACGAACATCACACAGATGACGCCTCTGTCGTTACTTTAGATTTATGCCACCCACCCTATGACGCACAGGTAAAGGCTTACTACTGGACTGCCGACACGCTAGAAAACGCTTTAACCCGGGCCGGGTTCAAAACCATACACTGGCGAAAACACCACATCAATACAAGCGGACTCGAGCTATTAGGGCAGCCCTACTGGAAAAACTATATAGATTCTCCCCATGCGGCCATCATAGACTGTATTATTGGAAACTAGCATGAGTGCCTTAACTCATACTGATAAAATAATTCGCAGAAGCGAATTAAAATCCAATATTTCTTGCTCGACCCCCTACATTGACCGACATGAATGGGACGGCCTGATAACCGATGAGAATTTTTACAACTCATATGAATGGCTTGCAAGTTTAGAGCATGCACAAGGCCCCACAGAGGCTCTGACAGTCTATGGATCTTCTGGGCTATTAGCCGGCTGTGCACTTTGGGCTGGAGAACCAGAAGCTGCCATGTTCAGTACCCAGGCACTTTTTCCAAAGATGCCAGACCAGTGGGGCAATGATTTCCTGTGGGGTGGCGCACGCCGCAGCACTCATAATGAGCTCGTTTGTACTCACGGAACGCGCCGTCAAGAAGTACTTCGTCATGTATTTTATGCTGCTCAAGAACACGCGAGCGAACAAAAGCTTTCTGGATTCCTCATCCCGTACATGCCTCTGCAAAAGGCTCTGGAAATCGTCGACTGCGTACCAGAGACCCACGCCCTGCTGCATGCCGCAGAGGCGATGATGCCTGTGCCTGCCGGAGGGTTGGCAGAAATGCTTGAGTCCTGGAACTCTCATGACCGCATACGGAGCAAGGCAGAAATAGCGGCATTTAAAAAGTATGAAAACAAGGTCAGGTGGCTTCCATTGACCAGCGACCTTGACGAAAGTATCGCCACGCTAATAACCAACAACCGAAACAAATATGGATCCCCTCAAGACAAACAATGGATCATTAAAAACCTGCAAGGGCAAAGAAAATCCGGTGTCATTCATAGCGCGATCGCTGTATTTGCCGAACGGGGAAACCGGGTATCGGCTGTAACTGTATTCTATAAATTTGGTCAATCCCTGCATGCCCGGTATTTCGGTTCCGACTATACCCTGTCAGACAATGACTTTCGTTACTTCGTGCTGACCTATTACCTTTCGTTGGACTACGCAGCATTTCACGGCCTTAAGAAGTGCTGTCTTTCCACCTCTGCGCTGGAAGCAAAAGCCAAGCGCGGAAGTTTGATCGAACCTTTAGCTACCGTTGTTATTTATTGCAAAGGCTCACTGGACCAGCATGCGGTTCGCCAGCACAACGCTCTGTTCACCCAAGATTACAAGCAGCGGTTCAAGTCCAGCTTAAGTGCAGACTGGAAGCTTATAACAGATTAGCAAAAGGAGATTGACATGCTGCACCTTATCTACCTGCTTCGCCCTAATGCCAAAGCCAGATCCAACCACGCAGCATTCTGGGACTGGGTCAGGGAACGGGAGACTTGGTTTTATGATGGGCTGGACATGGCTTTTGACCCTCGATGGTATGTGCAAACCATTGCCCCCGAAGTGCACTCGATTGAGCACTGGATATCATTTAAAGATGAGGCGGCTTGGGGGGCATACCGCAAGGCCGTTTCAGCGCGCTCTCATATCGCGGAGTGGGAAAAGAAACGTGTTGAGCAAGATGAGTGGTGGGAAATCCTGGAAGCCCGCTTATTGAACGACGCTCCCGTACCAAGAAGACAGACGCTATGAAACTATCTTTAGCTGAGCGATGCGACAGGCTGTTGCATACCACACGCTTTATAACATTGGCGACTGCCTCGGCCCACGGCGCGCCGTGGGCATCCACGGTAAACTATGTGTATCGAACCGAGACCGAAAGCCTTTTATGGTACTCAATGTCTGACTCACTGCACTCACGAAACATCGAACAAGAACCCAATATATCAGGTTCTATATTCAGAACCGACTTAGGTGACTCCGCTCCGCCGGTCGGGCTTGATGGCATACAACTTTCCGGGTTTGCACGCGCAATACCTGATAACGAAATAGAGATCGTTCACAAGGACTACTACCGGATCAATTTCCCGGATAAAGACACCAGAGAGCAATGGATGCTACCGCTGTCCGATTTCAATAAGTCCGCAAAGCGAAGTTTTTACGAGCTTAGGATAAGGCAACTTTGGCTTTTGGACCTGGAGCGTTGGTCTTATGATAAAAATGACCAACGCATCGAGGTGCTACTTCCGCTTTCGAAAACGAACTGAATAATCTACTCCAACTAGAGCGTGGAACACCTGAAAGCACAAACTTCCTTGCACAGCTTCCAGCACTACGTTCAGCCGCCCAGTCAGTCGTGGCCCATCTTCCAGTAACGTAACCTCGCACCCCAAAGCTTGGGCCGTGGTTACGACTGGAGCAGCAGCCCCCCTCTCTTGATTGATCACCCCCATCGTAAAGACGGCGCTTTGAATGCGCCCGCACGATTGCGCCGTGCCTTTTATCACCGTCCGACTAGAAACTTATTCCAAAGACTTGTGCTCACAGTATTATGGTATACCATAAGACGAACAAGCATTCAGCCTACGGAGCAGCTCATGAGTTTCGAAATCCGCAAGATCGTCAGCTATGTCGAAGAAACCTTTATCGAAGGCGGCAAAGCCACTGATACGCCAGTGACTATGGTCGGCCTGGCCGTAGTGATGAAAAACCCTTGGCTCGACCGCAGTTTCGTTGAAGACCTGAAACCGGAAATTCGCGCCAACTGCTCTGATCTCGGCGCGCTGATGGTCGAACGCCTAGTGGGCATCATTGGCGGTGCCGAGAAGATCGAAGCCTACGGTAAGGCCGCGGTGGTCGGCGCCGACGGCGAAATAGAACACGCCTCCGCAGTGATCCACACCCTGCGCTTCGGCAATCACTACCGTGAAGCGGTCAAGGCCAAGAGCTACCTGAGTTTCACCAACAAACGCGGCGGCCCTGGCACCTCGATTCAGATCCCGATGATGCATAAAGATGACGAAGGCTTGCGTTCGCACTACATCACCCTGGAAATGCAGATCGAAGATGCGCCGCGTGCCGACGAAATCGTTGTGGTTCTGGGTTGTGCCGATGGCGGCCGCCTGCACCCACGCATCGGCAACCGTTATATCGACCTGGAAGAACTGGCTGCCGAGAACGCCCAGTAATTGCGAACATGGCAACCACAACAAAAAGGCATGCAGGAGCGCTCCATGATTCGGCTCACCGCTGAACTCACCCCGGCTGGCACCAGTTACCTGGCGACCGGCCAAGGCCAGCCCGTGGTTTTGATCCACGGCGTGGGCCTGAACAAAGAAATGTGGGGTGGCCAGGTTGTTGGCCTGGCCACAAAGTACCGTGTGATCGCCTATGACATGCTCGGTCACGGCGCCAGCCCGCGCCCGGAACATGGCACTCCCCTGCTCGGCTATGCTGATCAGTTGCTGGAGCTACTCGATCACCTGCAAGTGCCCCAGGCGACGGTAATAGGTTTTTCCATGGGCGGACTGGTGGCGCGAGCTTTTGCCTCGCATTACCCGCAACGCCTGCAAGGCCTGGTGGTGCTCAATAGTGTGTTCAATCGCAGCGCCGAACAGCGTGCCGGGGTCATTGCCCGCACGGCTCAAGCTGCCGAGCACGGTCCGGATGCCAATGCCGAGGCCGCGTTGTCGCGCTGGTTCAGCCGCGAGTACCAGGCAGCCAATCCGGCGCAGATCACCGCGCTGCGCCACACCTTGGCGGGTAACGACCCGCAGGGTTATCTGACCGCTTATGAGCTGTTCGCCACCCAGGACATGTACCGCGTGGAGGATCTGGCGAACATTCAAGTGCCGACGCTGGTCGCCACCGGTGAACTGGACCCCGGCTCGACACCGGAAATGGCCCGGCAATTGGCCGAACGGATTCCCGGTGCGGCCGTTGCCGTACTCGCCGAGCAGCGGCATATGATGCCCGTAGAATCGCCGCGCCTGGTCAACCAGATGTTGCTGGAATTTCTTGACACTGCGCACTCCCGACAACACCAAATAAAGGGGATCGTTGCATGACACTCACACGCTTCCAGATGTGCATCGGCGGTGAATGGGTCGATGCCCTGTCCGGCAAGACCTTTGAAAGCCTGAACCCGGCCCTGGCTCAAGCCTGGGCTGAATTGCCCGACGCTGACGAAGGCGATGTCGAGCGCGCCGTGCAGGCTGCGCAAACAGCCTTCGACAGCCCGGCCTGGCGCGGCCTGACCGCCACCGCTCGCGGCAAACTGCTGCGTCGTCTCGGTGACCTGATCGCGGAAAACAAAGAACAATTGGCGCAGTTGGAAAGCCGCGACAACGGCAAGCTGATTCGCGAAACCCGCGGCCAGGTCGGCTACTTACCGGAGTTCTTCCACTACACTGCGGGCCTGGCCGACAAACTCGAAGGCGGCACCCTGCCCCTCGATAAGCCCGACCTGTTCGCCTACACAGTGCACGAAGCTATGGGCGTGGTCGCGGCGATCATTCCCTGGAACAGCCCGCTGTACCTGACGGCGATCAAACTGGCGCCGGCCCTTGCGGCAGGTAACACCATTGTGATCAAACCGTCCGAACACGCCTCGGCGACCATTCTGGAACTGGCCCGCCTGGCCCTCGAAGCCGGTATTCCGCCGGGCGTGGTCAATGTCGTCACTGGTTATGGTCCAAGCACTGGCGCCGCCCTCACCCGCCATCCGTTGGTACGCAAGATCGCCTTCACCGGCGGTGCTGCCACGGCCCGGCATGTGGTACGCAGCAGCGCCGAGAACTTTGCCAAGCTGTCGCTGGAATTGGGCGGAAAATCGCCAAACATCATCTTCGCCGACGCCGACCTCGATAGCGCCATCAACGGTGCAATTGCCGGGATCTATGCGGCATCCGGTCAGAGCTGCGTTTCCGGCTCGCGGTTGTTGGTGCAGGACGAAATCTACGACGAATTCGTCTCGCGCCTGGTGGAGCGCGCCAAACGCATCCGCATCGGCAACCCGCAAGAAGACAGCAGCGAAATGGGCCCGATGGCCACGGCGCAACAATTGGCCGTGGTTGAAGGCCTGGTAGCTGATGCCATCGCCGAAGGTGCGCGCCTGCGTCTGGGCGGCAAGCGTCCAGAGAATCTGGGCGACGGCTGGTTCTACGAACCGACCCTGTTCGAATGCGACCGCAACTCGATGAAAATCATGCAAGAAGAGGTCTTCGGTCCAGTGGCCTCCGTCATCCGGTTCAAGGACGAAGCCCAAGCGCTGGCGATTGCCAACGACTCGCAGTTCGGCCTCGCCGCCGGCATCTGGACCCGCGATCTAGGGCGTGCCCATCGCCTGGCCCGAGACATTCGCTCAGGGATTATCTGGGTCAACACCTACCGCGCCGTATCGGCCATGGCACCGATCGGCGGCTTCAAGAACAGTGGCTATGGACGCGAAAGCGGCATCGATTCGGTGCTGGCCTACACCGAGCTGAAAACGGTGTGGATCAACCTCTCCCAGGCACCAATGCCTGACCCCTTCGTAATGCGCTAGGAGACCCTCTTCATGATCGAGCCCGGCATTTATAAAGACGTCATGAGTTCCTTTCCTTCCGGGGTCACGGTGGTCACTACCCTGGACCCGGGCGGTGACATCGTCGGTATCACCGCCAGCGCCTTCAGTGCGCTGTCGATTGATCCGGCGCTGGTGCTGTTCTGCCCCAACTACGCCTCGGACACTTATCCGATCCTACGCGACAGCAAGCAGTTCGCGATCCATCTGCTGTCGGCCGAGCAGACCACTGAAGCCTATGCGTTTGCGGGAAAAGGCAAGGGCAAGGCCAAGGGCATTGAATGGCACCTCAGCGAACTGGGTAACCCGCTGCTGGCCAAGGCCACGGCAATCATCGAATGCGAGTTGTGGCGTGAATACGACGGTGGCGATCACGCGATCATTGTCGGCGCGGTGAAGAACCTGATTCTGCCCGAACAGCCGGCCACGCCGATGATCTACCACAAAGGCAAGCTGGGCCCGCTGCCTACCCTGGCCTGACGTCTACTTTTGGGCTGCGTCTAACCCCCCCCGGTGCGGCCCTTTTTTCTTCAAGTACGGGAGCCTGCATGGGCCCAGGAGCACACAACAATGAGTAACGAGAAATATGAGCAAGGCCTGAAAATTCGCACCCAAGTTCTGGGTGAAGCCTACGTGAAACGCTCTATCGAAAACGCCGATGACTTCACTCGACCGTTGCAGGAAATGGTCACGGAGTACTGCTGGGGCCACGTCTGGGGGCGTGAGGGTTTGTCGCTTAAAGAGCGCAGCATGATAAACTTGGCGATGATTTCGGCCCTCAACCGGCCTCATGAACTCAAGCTACATGTACGTGGTGCCTTGCGTAACGGGCTGAGTCGTGAACAAATACGTGAAACTCTGCTTCAGGTCGGTATTTATTGCGGTGTCCCCGCTGCCGTAGACAGTTTCCGGCTCGCCCGTGAAGCGTTCGCCGAAGCCGATGCCGAGGCCTCCAGTTAACCCTTGGCTGTTTGGATTGATCGAGCACTTATGATCCACGGATCAACGTGCTCTTTTTGCATGGACAGCCACATTCAGAGCCGACCCCATGAAACGCCTGCCACTCGACGACAGCTTCAAGGTCAATCGCAACCCCGTTACCCTGCGCGAAATCGTGCTGGATAAACTGCGAAGCGCCATCATGAACTTCCAGCTCCTGCCGGGAGACCGTCTGGTCGAACGCGATCTATGCGATCGCCTGGGCGTCAGCCGCACTTCCGTACGTGAAGCCTTGCGTCACCTTGAATCCGAAGGCCTGGTGGAGTTTGCCGACGCCAAAGGCCCACGGGTTGCGATCATTACCCTGGCCGATGCCGGCGACATTTATGAGCTGCGTTGTGTGCTCGAAGGCCTGATCGTTCAACTGTTCACCCTGCGTGCCAAGGCCAAGAATATCAAGGCCCTGGAAAAAGCCCTCGAGGAAAACCGCAAGGCCCTCAAGGATGGCGAGCTGCAACAGGTCATCGATTCGGTACAGGGCTTCTACGATGTGCTGCTCGAGGGGTCCGGCAACCATGTCGCCGCCACCCAGCTGCGCCAATTGCAGGCCCGCATCAGCTATCTGCGGGCGACCTCGGTGTCCCAGGAAAACCGTCGCGGCAGCAGCAACCAGGAAATGGAACGCATGGTCGAGGCGATCAAGAGCGGCGATCCCCTGGCCGCCCACCAGGCTTGCGTCGACCACGTGCGTGCTGCCGCCAAGGTCGCCCTGGAGTACCTCAAGCGCAAGCAGGAAGAGATGGGTGAAATCCCCGAGATCACCGTGCCCATCGCGCTCAAAGAACCGCGCATAGGCCGCTGAGCATGTTCAGCCCGAGCTTTTGTCCAAAGTGCGGTGGCGATGACCTCAAGTCTCAGCTGCCGCCGGGCGATACGCACGAGCGCCTGATGTGCCGTGGTTGCGGCTACATCCATTACATCAATCCGAAGATCATTGCCGGCTGCATCATCGAGCAAGATGGCAAGTATCTGTTGTGCCAGCGCGCCATCCCGCCGCGCCCCGGCACCTGGACGCTGCCGGCGGGGTTCATGGAAGGCGGTGAAACCACCGAGCAGGCGGCACTGCGCGAAGTATGGGAAGAAAGCGGCGTACGTGCGGAGATTCTCTCACCCTACTCGATTTTCAGCGTGCCGAAGATCAGCGAGGTGTACATCATCTTCCGTGCCACCGCCCTGGATATCACCGGCCAGTATGGGCCGGAAACTCTCGACTACAAATTTTTCGCGCCCGAGGATATCCCCTGGGAGAGCATCTACTACCCGGCGATCCGGCAGATCCTCGAGCGCTACATTGAAGAGCGCCAGGCCGGGGTCTACGGCATCTATATCGGTAACGACGACAACGGCAAAATCCACTTCATTCGCTGACAGCCCACATTCAGGGCCCTACACCCTCGACAATGATGATCTCGGCCCGAGCCACCCCTTCCCGATGCAGTTTCGCCTCCTGATAATGCTCAGAGTGGTAGCAGGCCAGTGCCTGTTCGTATGAGTCGAACTCAATGACCACGTTGCGTTGCCGCATGGGCCCGCCTTCCAGTGCTTCGCTGCGCCCGCCCCGGGCCAGCATCCGCCCACCATACAACGCGAAGGCCGCCGGAGCCCGCTGGGTGTATTGGCAGTATTGATCGGGGTCGGTGACATCCACATGAGCAATCCAGTACGCCTTCATAGTGACCTCTTGGCTTATTTTGTATTATGGTATACCAATAAATATACCCGTCCAACACTGAGAGTTCCAGCATGGCCTTTAACAGCATCGAAGAAATCATCGAAGACTATCGACAAGGCAAGATGGTGCTCCTGGTTGACGACGAAGACCGGGAAAACGAAGGCGACCTGCTACTGGCTGCCGATCGCTGCACGGCCGAGGCCATCAGTTTCATGGCGCGGGAAGCGCGCGGTCTGATCTGCCTGACCCTGACCGACGAACACTGCCAGCGCCTCGGCCTGGAGCAGATGGTACCGAGCAATGGCAGCGTGTTCAGCACTGCGTTTACCGTGTCCATCGAGGCTGCCGTCGGCGTGACCACCGGCATCTCCGCCGCTGACCGGGCGAGAACTGTTGCCGCCGCCGTCGCCACCCATGCCGAGGCCATCGATCTTGTACAACCCGGGCACATCTTCCCCCTGAGGGCCAAGGAAGGCGGCGTACTGACCCGCGCTGGCCACACCGAAGCCGGATGCGACCTGGCACGCCTGGCCGGTTTCACTCCCGCCTCGGTGATCGTCGAGGTGATGAATGACGACGGCACCATGGCGCGCCGCCCGGACCTGGAAGTGTTCGCGCGCAAGCACGGGATCAAGATCGGCACCATCGCCGACCTGATCCACTATCGCCTCAGCACCGAACACACCGTAGTGCGTATCGGAGAACGTGAGCTACCCACGGTGCATGGCACCTTCCGCCTGATCACCTTTGAAGATCACATCGAAGGCGGCGTCCACATGGCCATGGTCATGGGCACATTACACCGGGACGAACCGACGCTGGTGCGCGTGCATGTGATTGATCCGCTGCGCGACCTGGTGGGCGCCGATTACAGTGGCCCGTTGAACTGGACCTTGTGGGCCGCCTTGCAACGGGTGGCCGAAGAAGGTCGCGGCGTGGTGGTCGTACTGGCCAATCATGAATCGTCCCAGGCGCTGCTCGAACGGGTCCCTCAACTGACGCAGCCACCACGACAGTTCAGTCGCTCGCAATCGCGCATCTATTCTGAAGTGGGCACCGGGGCGCAGATTCTGCACGACCTCGGCATAGGCAAGCTGCGCCACCTCGGCCCGCCATTGAAATACGCAGGCTTGACCGGTTACGACCTGGAAGTGGTCGAGAGCATCCCGTTTGTCCAGTGATGCGCAAGCATCGGGTATGGCGCAATCCCTGTAGGAGCGGCTTGCCCTAGACAAGGCTTAAAATCCATAAAAGTCTCAATTTTGGCGGATAACCGGTAAGGCAAAGTGCTTGCACAAAGCTTGGAATACCATAATATGATATTCCATAGGCCGGACAGCTGCTGCTGGCAGATGGACCTACTGCTCCCCATAGGCGGGCACTGCAAAGCCCCGCTCATAAACACAACAATGAGGGCGTGAAAATGGTGTTGAACAAACGTGCAACCGCAGTACTGTTCGCGGGCTTACTGGCCACCGCCAGTCACGTGGCAATGGCGGCTGAAAGCATCAACTTCGTCAGTTGGGGTGGTAGCACCCAGGATGCGCAGAAGCAGGCCTGGGCTGCCCCGTTCAGCAAGGCCAGTGGCATCACCGTGGTCCAGGATGGCCCGACCGACTACGGCAAACTCAAAGCCATGGTCGAAAGCGGTAACGTGCAGTGGGACGTGGTCGATGTCGAAGCGGACTTCGCTTTGCGCGCCGCCGCCGAAGGCTTGCTCGAACCCCTCGACTTCTCGGTGATCCAGCGCGACAAAATCGACCCGCGATTTGTCTCCGATCATGGCGTTGGCTCGTTCTTCTTCTCCTTTGTCCTCGGCTACAACGAAGACAAGCTCGGCGCCAGCAAACCTCAGGACTGGTCCGCGCTGTTCGACACCAAGACCTACCCCGGCAAACGTGCCCTCTACAAATGGCCAAGCCCTGGCGTGCTGGAACTGGCCCTGCTGGCCGATGGTGTGGCCGCTGACAAGCTCTATCCGCTGGACCTGGATCGCGCCTTCAAGAAACTCGACACCCTCAAGAAAGACATCGTCTGGTGGGGCGGCGGCGCCCAGTCGCAACAATTGCTGGCCTCTGGGGAGGTCAGCATGGGGCAATTCTGGAACGGCCGGATCCACGCCCTGCAAGAAGATGGTGCGCCGGTGGGCGTGAGCTGGAAACAGAACCTGGTCATGGCCGACATTCTGGTCGTGCCCAAGGGTACAAAAAACAAGGCGGCAGCCATGAAATTCCTGGCCAGCGCCAGCAGTGCCAAAGGACAAGCTGACTTCTCCAACCTGACCGCCTATGCACCGGTCAACGTCGATAGCGTGGCGCGCCTGGACTCAGTGCTGGCCCCTAACCTTCCGACGGCCTACGCCAAGGATCAAATCACGCTTGATTTCGCGTACTGGGCCAAAAACGGTCCGGCCATCGCAACACGGTGGAACGAATGGCTGGTCAAATGAAAATGACAGCTGCACCCCGTCAACCCGCTCCGACCGGGAGCGCTCATGGCGCTGCCGGTGCGGTTCCAGGCCAAGTGGCTGTGCTGAAACAGTCCCCGTCCCTGATGCAGCGCTGGCGCGGCTCGAGCAATCTGATCCCCGCCCTGCTGTTTCTCGGCCTGTTCTTTCTTGCGCCGCTGATCGGGCTGTTACTACGTGGCGTGCTGGAGCCGGTACCGGGGTTGGGCAACTACGAGCAGTTGTTTGCCAACTCGGCGTATGCCCGGGTCTTGCTCAACACCTTCTCGGTAGCCGGCCTGGTCACCCTGTTCAGCCTGCTGCTCGGCTTTCCGCTGGCCTGGGCGATTACCCTGGTACCGCGTGGCTGGGGGCGCTGGATTCTCAACATCGTGCTGCTGTCGATGTGGACCAGCCTCCTCGCCCGGACCTACTCCTGGCTGGTGCTACTGCAAGCTTCCGGGGTCATCAACAAGGCGTTGATGGCGATGGGCATCATCGATCAGCCCCTGGAGATGGTACATAACCTCACCGGGGTGGTGATCGGCATGAGCTACATCATGATCCCGTTCATCGTGCTGCCACTGCAGGCGACCATGCAGGCCATCGACCCGATGATTCTACAAGCCGGATCGATCTGCGGTGCCAGTCCCTGGAGCAACTTTTTCCGGGTGTTCCTGCCACTGTGCCGGCCGGGGTTGTTTTCCGGCGGCCTGATGGTGTTCGTGATGTCCCTTGGGTACTACGTCACTCCAGCGCTACTGGGCGGGGCACAGAATATGATGCTGCCTGAGTTCATCATTCAACAGGTGCAGTCGTTCCTCAACTGGGGCCTGGCCAGCGCCGGCGCCGCATTACTGATCGCTATTACGCTGGTGCTGTTCTACTTCTACCTGAAGCTTCAGCCGGAATCCCCGGTTGGCGCCAGCAACGCGAGGTAAGCCGTCATGCTCCTGACCCCTAATGCAATGAGCCGGCGCATGCGTTTCGGCCTGTACTTCACAACGGGTTTGATTGCGCTGTTCCTGCTGCTGCCGATCGTGTTCATCGTGCTGCTGTCCTTCGGTTCCTCCCAGTGGCTGGTATTCCCGCCGCCGGGCTGGACCCTGAAATGGTACGGCCAGTTCTTCTCCAACCCCGACTGGATGAGCGCAGTCCTGGCCAGCCTCAAGGTGGCGGTGTTGACCACAATCTGCGCCGTCGCCCTGGGTTTGCCCACTGCGTTTGCGCTGGTACGCGGGCGCTTCCCTGGCCGGGAAATGCTCTACGGGCTGTTCACCCTGCCGATGATCGTGCCGTTGGTGATCATCGCGGTGGCGGTGTACGCGCTGTTCCTGAAACTGGGCTACACCGGGACGATGTTCGCCTTCGTGGTCAGCCACGTCATCGTTGCGTTGCCGTTCACCATCATCTCGATCATCAACTCGCTGAAGCTGTTCGATCAGTCCATCGAAGATGCCGCGGTGATCTGTGGTGCCTCACGCCTGCAAGCCGTGTTCAAGGTGACCTTTCCGGCGATTCGCCCGGGCATGGTGGCCGGCGCCCTGTTTGCGTTCCTGGTGTCGTGGGATGAAGTGGTGCTGAGCGTGATGATGGCCAGCCCAACCCTGCAAACCCTTCCCGTGAAAATGTGGACCACCCTGCGCCAGGACCTGACGCCCGTGATCGCCGTCGCCTCGACGCTGCTGATCGGCCTCTCGGTATTGATCATGGTGATCGCAGCCGCCCTTCGCCGGCGCAATCCAATCAGCGCCTGAGCGCCCAGGAGAACGACATGAGTGCAGTGATCAAAGCCCAACAGAGCAACCAGCCCTTGGTGAGCCTGCGCAACCTGAACAAGTACTACGGCGACTTTGCCGCCGTGGACAACATCTCGCTGGACATCAAGGACGGTGAATTCCTGACCTTCCTCGGCTCCAGCGGCTCGGGTAAAAGTACGACGTTGTCGATGCTCGCCGGCTTCGAAACGCCGAGCAGCGGCGAGATCCTGGTCAATGCCCAATCGTTGGTCAACGTGCCGCCGCACAAGCGCGACATCGGCATGGTGTTCCAACGCTACTCGCTGTTCCCGCACCTGTCAGTGCGCGACAACATCGCGTTCCCGCTAGCCATTCGTAAACTGGCCAGCGCCGAGCGCGAGCGCCGGGTCGATGCCATGCTCAAGCTGGTACAGCTTGAACAATTTGCTCATCGCCGCCCTTCACAACTGTCCGGCGGCCAGCAGCAACGGGTAGCCATCGCTCGGGCACTGGTCTATGAACCACGCATCCTGTTGATGGACGAACCCCTGGGCGCCCTGGATAAAAAGCTCCGGGAAGATTTGCAAGACGAACTGCGCCAGCTACATCGGCGCCTGGGCATTACCATCGTCTACGTGACCCACGACCAGGAAGAAGCCATGCGCCTGTCCCAGCGCATTGCGATTTTCAGCCACGGCAAAATCGTCGGCCTGGGCAGCGGTTTTGACCTGTACCAGAACCCGCCGAATGCCTTTGTCGCCTCGTTCCTCGGCAACTCGAACTTCCTCAAGCTCAAGGCACATGGCAATGCGGTCGCGAGTTTCGAAGGCCAGTCGCTGTCGATCCGACTGACCGCAGGCCTGCAAGTCGATCAGGATGTGCTGCTGATGGTACGTCCGGAAAAGGCCTTGGCCTTGAGTGTCGAGCAGGCGGTTCTGGAACCCTTGGCGGCCGGCTGGAATGAAGTCTCGGCCACGGTCGTGGAAGTGCTGTTCCTCGGTGAAAGCCAGACCTGCAGCGTGGTCACCTCGGGCGGTACGTCGATGACCGTCAAGGCGCTGTCCGCCGCTGGCATGCCGCTCAAAGCGGGTAATCCGGTATGCGTGCGCTGGGCCACAGCAGATGCCTGCGTGTACACCGAATGGGCCGAAAGTGATCTGAACAAAGCTGCTGGCGCTCATTGATCCCCCGACGGCCCATGCCAGTGGGCCGTGATTCACCTGTCACCCTCGGGTCGCCGCAACGTCGGGTTGTGGCGGCCTTTTTTTGGTTCTTCACGCATTCGTGGGGAAGGGAGTATTGACAGTCGGGGTTTAGGTGAATTGGAAGATACGGTAGCTTGCGAACTGCAGTAGAACAAGGCTGCTGATCCAAGCCGATCATTTCGTTGCTATCAGCAATTATCACAGCAAACACTAGTGCTTAGGACTAACGCATACATCTAAACTAAGAAAGTCCATGCAATAATATGCTCATCGCCTGTTATTTCAATGAAGCAACGATGTTATTGTTAACCGACAAGAATGCTCCTTCCTCCGATACACGATCACTCAACCAAGTTAGTGCTGCTTTAAGCTTTCTGGTATTAACGGACTGGATTTTCGTTGCACGGTCAGTATGCCGGCGACGTTAAAAGTTTCGTTGAACAACAACGGGCAAGGTTCGGATGGATTCATGTCTGCGTAATGAATTTCAAAAACTCCGCCACGGACTGAACAAAATCGCTTGCTACGTCCTCTTCGATTAATGCATAGGGCTGAGCGTGAGAAAAAATAGTGATTTGCACACCAATAGAAGATCTAGGCTATTCACCACCCTTTTGCTCTGTGATTTCGACTCTCTCAGGTATTGGGAGAGCGAGCTAATTAATACAGATTTCCCACATATAAAATATTGTTTTGACTTTTACAATAAGGCAAACCGCTTTAGCTACTGGAAACACTCCCAGGTTATTTATGTAAGTACTGCCTGTAGTCCGATTCAGAATATTAAATATTTCTCAGTTATGGGCTGTGACTGACAATCGAATTTCGCTACGTTTATTGATGGCTTTTCTTAACTCTCAACGCCCAACTGTTAACAGAGGGTTATTTAGTGAATACATCAAAGAAATATCTTACAGATATATCCGTCCACCAGGCCCTGTTACTGGAAGATCTCACTGAGGAAAGCTCTCCAAATCACGCCATCCGACTATTGTTGAATGAAATCCTCTTGGGACTTTTTGAGCAAGGCTGGCCCAAAGCAAAAACCCAGACAGGACATCACCCCCAAAAATGCCCGGCGAAGTATCAGGCATTTTTAGACGGACACGAGAGCGGTTGTGCTCAGTCGGTATACCCCAATCGCGCTGCCCTGCTCTTCTGAGCCCGCCCACGAGTCGCCAAGCAGTAATAGAGCGGACAAGTCACCACCAACCCCACCAACCACGACAAATCCGCACCCTCCACCAAATTGGCATACGGCCCGACATACAACGACGTATTGGCGAACGGCAGTTGCACGATAATCCCGATGAAATACGCAACAATCGCATGTAGATTGAAGCGCCCGTAAATCCCGCCATCCGCAAGGAAGATCGAGGCGATGTCGTAGTGGCCGCGCTTGATCAGGTAGAAATCGATCAAATTGATCGAAGCCCAAGGCACCAACACCAGCAACAGTGCCAGAATCAGGCCGATGAATTGCGAGATGAAATCCTGCGAAGCACCCAACGCGACGACACAGCAGCTCGCCAGCACCACACTCGACAACACCACCCGCACCTTGATACTGGGCGTCCATTGGCTGGCGAAGGTCTGGATCGAGGTAATGATCGATAACACCGCGCCATATAGATTCAAGGCGTTGTGGCTAATGATGTTGAGCAAAAACAACACCATCAGAATCGGTCCCAGCCAACCGGTGGATTGCTTGACCGCGACCATCGCTTCGGTGCCCTCCGGGGTTGCCAGCACCACCACCGCGCCGAAGGTAAACGATAGAATGGTGCCCAGGGTCGCCCCCAGGTACGTGGCCCAGAACGGCTTGGCAATGCCGATATCCGCCGGCAGGTAACGAGAATAGTCCGACACATAAGGCGAGAAGCTGATCTGCCAGATGATCCCCAGCGACACCGTGGCCAGCCAGCCGGACACATTAAAACCGCCACGCGTGAAGAAATCCGCCGGCAACTCATGGGCGAAGATGTAAAGAAACCCGGCGAGCAAGGCGCTGCCCATGACCCAGGTGCCAATGCGGTTAAGGATGTGAATGAAGCGGTAGCCGATCACCCCGATCGCGGTGGCGCTGAGAGCACCGATGAGGATGCTCGCCGGCACCGGGACCGACGGCGCAATACCCACTATGGACTTGCCGGCCAGCACGATATTGGAGATGAAAAAACCGATATAGATAAGCGCCGCAAAGAACACGATCAGCAGCGCACCATAACGGCCGAACTGGCCGCGGCTCTGAACCATCTGCGGAATACCCATCCGTGGGCCTTGCGCCGAAGCCAGGGCAATCACCAGCCCGCCAAGCATGTGACCAAGCGCAATCGCTAGCATCCCCCAGAACAGGTCGAGGTGAAACACCTGAACCACCATGGCGCCGGTGACGATGGGCAACGGCGCAATATTAGTACTGAACCAAAGGGTGAAAAGATCGCGGGCCTTCCCGTGGCGCTCTGCGAGGGGGACGTAATCGACTGTGTGATTCTCGATCAGGGGGTCTTGCCGGGACATCTGGGACATATGCATGAACTCGAGTTTGTCTGATCTTATATTTGTATGAAGCCAAACCGGGGGTGCTCAATGGCAACCTCTCAGATGAAGACCATATTATGGTATTCCAACATTTGTACAAGACTGATCTGCTTTTTTTACAAGTACCTGATGCGCAATTCTGACGGATGACCGAAGCTATTCCCTGGCAGAAAGCCCAGTAATAACTGCCTTAAAGACAAAATGCGCACGTTTATCGGGCAATGGGAAAAGCTCTTGCAAACTATGTATTACGGTATACCATAAGACCTATAAATACATAAAATCCGTACCGAACTGCCA
Organism: Pseudomonas karstica; assembly: GCF_009707515.1. Lineage (GTDB taxonomy): Bacteria > Pseudomonadota > Gammaproteobacteria > Pseudomonadales > Pseudomonadaceae > Aquipseudomonas > Aquipseudomonas karstica. The sequence continues at coordinate 76,280 of NZ_WLYI01000002.1, forward strand.
GAGGACCGCCCCATGATCAATGCCGCCACCTACAAACAAGTAATGGGTTCGTTTCCGTCCGGGGTCACAGTGATCACCACGCTGGATGACGAAGGGCAAATTGTCGGCCTGACCGCCAGTGCCTTCAGTTCGCTGTCCATGGACCCGGCCCTGGTGCTGTTCTGCCCCAACTACAGTTCCGATTCTTACCCGGTGTTGATCAGGAACAAACGCTTTGCCATTCACGTCCTGTCCGGCGGCCAGCAGAGCGAGGCCTATGCTTTCGCACGTAAAGGCAAAGACAAGGCGCACGGCATCGAATGGACGCTGAGCGAGTTGGGTAACCCGATCCTGGCCAATGCCACGGCGGTCATCGAATGCGAGTTGTGGCGCGAATATGAAGGCGGCGACCACGCCATCATGGTCGGCGCCGTAAAGAACCTGATAGTGCCGCAGCACACCGCCGGTCCGCTGGTGTACTGCCACGGCAAGATGGGCGCCCTGCCCGTCCTCGCCTGAACCGACAGTCAATAACAAAGATCCGAGGTAAGCGTCATGAAATTTTCCCTGTTCGTGCACATGGAACGCTGGGACGAAAGCGTCAGTCATCGTCAGCTGTTCGAAGACTTGACTGAACTGACTCTGATGGCCGAAGCCGGTGGTTTCAGCACCGTCTGGATCGGCGAACACCACGCCATGGAATACACTATCTCGCCGAGCCCAATGCCGCTGCTGGCTTATCTGGCCGCCAAGACCACGACCATTCACCTCGGCGCCGGCACTATCATCGCGCCGTTCTGGCATCCGCTGCGGGTTGCCGGTGAATGTGCACTGCTGGACGTGATCAGCAACGGTCGCATGGAAGTGGGCCTGGCACGTGGCGCCTACCAGGTGGAATTCGACCGCATGGCCGGTGGCATGCCGGCATCGTCCGGCGGTCAAGCGCTGCGGGAAATGGTTCCGGTGGTTCGCGCCCTGTGGCAAGGCGATTACGCCCACGATGGCGATATCTGGAAATTCCCCACCTCCACCAGCGTGCCGAAGCCGATCCAGAAGCCCAACCCTGCGATGTGGATCGCCGCTCGCGACCCGGACTCGCACAACTTCGCGGTGGCCAACGGCTGCAATGTCATGGTCACGCCGCTGATGAAGGGCGACGAAGAAGTCCTCGACCTGAAGAACAAGTTCCAGGCCGCCCTGGATAACAATCCAGACGTACCACGCCCGCAACTGATGGTGCTGCGTCACACCCACATCCACGCAGCCGATGACCCCGAAGGCTGGAAAGTCGGGGCCAAGGCGATCTCGAAGTTCTATCGTACCTTTGATGCCTGGTTTGGCAACAAGGAGGTGCCGGTCAATGGTTTCCTCGCGCCAAGCCCGGAAGAAAAATTCGTTGCACGCCCGGAGTTCGAACTGGAGAGCCTGCACAAAACCGCAATGATCGGCACCGCGCAAGAAATCATCCCGCGCATCAAGTATTACCAGGAACTGGGGGTCGACGAGTTCAGCTTCTGGTGTGATAACAGCCTGCCCCATGCCGAGAAGAAAAAATCTCTGGCGCTGTTCATCAAGCAGGTAGTGCCGGCGTTTCGCTGAGTTCGCCCGCCAGGTTTTGCGATAAACCCTGATAAGCAAAACGCCGGCTCATGCCGGCGTTTTGCTGTCCGCGCCATACCTTAGTAGGCACTAATGAAGTAACCCCCACAGCGCCAGAAGTGGAGCATCCGTTGATCTCATTGCATGGATACAGGACGAAGGATTGAATACAACGCCCCCTGCTCCAGGATTCCACCACCCCACGTCCTCTCGGTACCATTCGCCTGGCGACAGGATGAGATAGAACTCAGCCGGAGGGTGTTGGTGAAAGGGATAACAGGTATCAGGCGCCATGAGCGCCAATCCCAAGGTCAAGGTGGAGCATTCAAATAGCCCATCCGGGCCTGTGATCATCCCATGACGATGCCTTTGCACAAACGCATCGTCCTGGCCAGGCTGGGCCTGTCGTTTTATCCAAGTGACATGGGGCAAGATAACGCTTAACGCCCCCAGTACCGCGCTCAAATGTTCGTCGGTTCTTGGCGCAGCGTTAAGGGCTTGGGATAAATAGGGCTCCAAAGAATCTGGTAGCGCATGGAGAGTCTTCGATGGCTTTGTGATGAGCCATTGGGCCGTGTTTAGAGAAGTAGCAGGCAAATCTGACGCAATGTCGGCAACGCTGTTTGACAGGACATACTGAAGTGATCGCTGAAGCAGCTGGCCGCGCTTAATAACATCAGGATCTAAACACAGGTTTTCAGTGCTGTTCATCATCGTTTTCGAACCCACTCACCCAGTCCGTAAAAATACGTGAGGCTGCGCCTTTAGTCGATGCAGCCAGTGCTCCTGGCTCTCCACCAAGGGCACCAAACTGTCAAATAGCTACAGCCAGACGACTGTCATTACTGAGCTGCTGGCACCGACGCGGCTTGACTGCCAAACATTGCCTCAAAGCGGGGCTTGTTGGCTGCATAGTATTGTGCAACTACCTTGTCTGCAGAGCTTTCACGCGCAGCAGCCATCAATGTCTCAAGATCAGCTTGAGGAATTTTGAAGTTAGCAAAAAATCGAGCAACATCGGGGTGCTCTGCGCTGAAACCTTGGCGTGCAACCGCGTGGATTTGCTCAGCGCCACCGAAAATCCGCTTCGGATCCTCCAAATAACGCAGGGACCACTTGGAGAACATCCAATGTGGGCTCCATGCGTTGACCAACGACCATTTCTCACGTTTCAGATTACGGTCCAACTCGCTCAACATGCCAGCCTCCGAAGAGCCAACCATCTTATAGCCATCGAGTTTATATTCTTTAATGGCCTTTTCCGTCAGCTTGTATTGACCGTTACCCACTTCGGAAGTCAGGATTTTTCCACCGAGTTTTTCCCGCACTTCTGGCTTGTTAAGGTCTTCGACACTGGCGATCTCACGGGTAGGTATAGACGTTGGCACCGCCATGCCGATCCGACCTTCATACAACACGCCCAGGTCTTCGAGTTTGTCGCGGTATTTGTCATAGAACGCTTTGTGAGTAATCGGCAACCAGACCATTGGAATCAGGTCGATATTGCCGTTAGCCAGCGCCTGGAACTGAATACCAATATCGGCCAGCACCAATTTAACCGGTTGCTTGAGGTGGTCTTGCAATGCGGTGCTTGCCAGCTTTACAGCGATTTCCGTATCCGACCAATTCACCCATCCGATACGGATAGGTGCAGGTTCCTCGGCGTGAGTCATCAGGCTGCAGGAGGCCATGGCCAAGCCTGCAAACCAGCCGATACAGGTTTTACTGGGTGACGTCATCATGATGCATCTCCGCGTACTGTATTAATTATTATTGGCAGTGCAACAGAGGTGCTTACGCAAAGACGCCAGCCCTCTCCCCCCGATTTCAGTCCTGACTTTCTGGTTACGCCCTCAAAATGTACATCTGCGTCTCACTCGTTGACACATATGTACATTCGACATACTTTCATGTCAACCCAAGCCTGATGTTCTGTTCCCGGAGCAACACCATGTCCAGTGATCCTTTGCTGCAGCCCTATAAGATCAAAAACCTGACCCTCAGAAACCGGATCATGACCACCTCCCATGAGCCCGCCTATCCTGTCGATGGCATGCCGAAGGATCTGTACCGGGCTTATCACGTTGAACGCGCAAAGGCCGGCGTTGCGCTGACCATGACCGCAGGCTCCGCCGCTGTTTCCCGTGACAGCCCCCCGGTGTTCAACAACGTGCTGGCGTACAAGGATGAGGTGGTCAAATGGATGAAGGACCTGACCGACGAATGTCACGAACACGGTGCAGCGGTGATGATTCAACTGACCCACCTGGGCAGGCGCACGCGCTGGGACAAGGCTGACTGGCTCCCGGTCGTATCCTCTTCCCATCGCCGTGAGGCGTCCCACCGGGCCTTTCCAAAAAAAATGGAAGACTGGGACATCGATCGCATCATCAAGGACTACGTGGACGCCGCCGAGCGCATGAAGGCGGCGGGGCTCGATGGTTTGGAGTTGCAGGCTTACGGTCACCTCATGGACCAGTTCTGGTCGCCACTGACCAACGAGCTCGACGGCCCATACGGTGGTTCGCTGGAAAACCGGTTGCGCTTCACCTTTGATGTTTTGCGTGGAATCCGTCAGCGCTGCGGCGAGGATTTCCTGCTGGGGGTTCGTTACACTGGCGATGAAGACCTGCCAGGTGGCTTCGGTGCCAAAGACGGAATCCAAATCTCCCACCTGCTCAAGGACAGCGGCCTGGTCGACTTCCTCAACGTCGTTCGCGGGCACATTGATACTGATGCCGGCCTCACTGATGTGATTCCGATCCAGGGCATGCGTAACTCGCCACACCTGGATTTTGCCGGTGAGATCCGCTCGGCCACCGGTTTTCCGACCTTCCATGCGGCCAAGATCCCGGACGTGGCCACTGCGCGACATGCCATCGCCTCCGGCAAGGTGGACATGGTCGGCATGACCCGGGCCCACATGACCGACCCGCACATTGTGCGCAAGATCATCGAAAAGCGCGAAGAGGAAATCCGCCCCTGCGTCGGCGCCAACTACTGCCTGGATCGCATCTATCAGGGCGGTGCCGCGTATTGCATCCACAACGCTGCAACCGGTCGCGAAACCACCATGCCCCACGAAATCCCCAAGGCGCCAACCCGGCGCAAGGTGGTGGTGATCGGCACCGGTCCGGCAGGCTTGGAGGCGGCACGGGTCGCCGGTGAGCGCGGCCACGACGTCACGGTATTCGAAGTCGCCGACCAACCCGGCGGGCAGATCCGATTGACCGCTCTGAGCGAGCGTCGTCGCGAGATGATCAGCATCATCGATTGGCGCATGGCGCAATGCGAACGCCTGGGCGTGAAGTTCCACTTCAACACCTGGGCCGAGGCCGAGACAGTGTTGGCTGAAGAGCCGGATGTGGTGATCGTCGCCACCGGCGGCCTGCCGCACACCGAGGTGCTCAAGCAGGGCAATGAACTGGTGGTGTCAGCCTGGGACATCATTTCTGGCGACATCAAGCCCGGCAAGAACGTGCTGATCTTCGACGACGCGGGCGACCACGCGGCGTTACAAGCGGCAGAGGTCATTGCCAACAGCGGCGCAACGCTGGAAATTGTCACGCCTGACCGATCGTTTTCACCCGAGGTGATGGCGATGAACCTGGTGCCTTACATGCGCAGCCTGCAGGACCTGGACGTCACCTTTACGGTCACGTATCGGGTCGACTCCGTAGAGAAGCACGACGGGCAATTGGTTGCCAACTTCAGCAGCGATTATAGCCAGGTGCATAAACAGAGAGTGGTCGATCAGGTGGTGATCAACCACGGCACCCTTCCCCTGGACGATCTGTACTTCGACCTGCGCCCCCATTCGAGCAATAACGGCGCGGTCGAACAGCACAATCTGATCGCCGGAAAAACCCAAAATATCGTGACCAACCCTGAAGGCCGTTTCCAGCTATTCCGGATCGGCGATGCGGTGTCGGCGCGCAATACCCATGCCGCCATCTACGATGCGCTACGGTTGCTCAAAGACATCTGAAGTCATACTGACGTCTTCAGCGGAGTCAATACGATGTTAACCGAAGCCTCTGTAAAGAGGCTTCGGTTTATCCGACCTGAAGCCCTTCCCGGGCAACGGCAGCGCCTGCTTGCAACGCCTTACCGACCTGTTCTTCAAAGTGACCTTGCGTCATCGCTTGCAAAGCAGCGGCCGTCACGCCCTGATAGGCAACCAGGGCATCGATCACCTGCTGGGCATCGCGACTGGAAAGTAGTTGGCTGCTGTTTACAACGACATTTTTCGCCGCGAGCTGCGCAATATCAGCCGGTATGCCGGCAACCATCGCCTGGTTGGCCAGTGCCGTCATCAGCAAGGCGGGAAAGGCCGGGCCAGTACCCGAAAGTGCGGAGAGGTAATCAATAAAGTCTTCCGCCTGAACCTCGGCGGCAGTACCGACACATTCAAACAAACGCTGCACAAAGCTTCTCGTCGTTGCCCCTACCTCTCCAAAACAATACCAAGGCGTAAAGGACTGTCCGATTTCTACCGCCGCGTTGGGCATCGCCCGCACGACCACCGAAGCCTTGGTCTGAACAGCAATTACCTGCGCCGTGATCCCGGCCATCAGAGAAATGACCGTCTTGCCCGTCGCGTTGATATTCAGGTTGGTGAAATGCTCGGGGCGAACCGCGATGATGACAACATCGCTGCGGTTCACCAGCGCCTGGTTATCAGTGACCAGGCACACGCCTTGTTGCGCCAATGGATGGCTGCCCGAACGGTTCGAAATGACCAGCTTGCCCGCCGGCAACAGTGCCTTCGCCAGCACGGCCTGTGCAATTGAGCCACCCAACCAACCGGTTCCACCAATAATCCCCAGTGTCTCATTGCTCATTGACTGAGGCCTCATCGAAGGTGTCCGTCAAAGGGATGAAAACCCCAGGCGCTTTTTCGGCATAGCCGAACTTCCCGTAGAAACGATCCAGCTCGCGTTGCTTGGGGACTTTACCGGTGAAAATACTCACGTAATGAGGTATGCGCTGGAAGCGCACGGTGATCAACTCAGTCGTGTTCATGGAGATATAACCAATCTGAGTCAGGTAGATCGTTCGGGCCCGCGTATCAGCGCCCTGGCTGTCATAACCGAAGCGTTTGAACATGCTCGCCAAAGCGTTCATGCGCTGCTCGTCGACGATCGATACTTGTGCAGAAACTTCACTGGACTGAAGCGCCCAGCTACGCACCGCGAATTCGAATTGTGAATCGAATAACGTGGGGTTAAGCCAGCACTCGAAAACGTTCAGGATCGCCTCGGAGATACTTTCCGCATAGCTTTCACTTTGCCGGATCATGCCCCCCGTATTGGTCTCCCGCCAGCGTGAAAGCAAGGCGGCCAGCAGCTGTTCGCGATCCTCGAAAAACCAGTAGAAGCTGGTTCGTGACAAGCCAAGGCGCTTGGCGAGCGGCATGACCCGAACGGCATCGACACCCGACTCCTTCAAGGCATCATAAGCAGCTTCCAGCCAACCCTCCGGCGACCCACGCCAACCTGCCTCCTGGGCTTTACCACGGGCCTTCCCTAACTGGGACATCTCGCCTTACCTTATTCAAAATACGTAACTTAAATGTACTCTGGCGACCTGTAAATGTACACCAAAGTACATTTAGTCGACTTCTCAGCATGGCACCAACCCCGACAGATTTTCCTTTGTGTGCTCGGCACTCAAGGTCAATGAAAATTTGCGTTTTATACTCAATCCAAATAATTAATTTCAATCAAAAAAATACAGCCTGATACAGAGCTCGACTCGCTCCGGGTGAAGCTGATTAGGGCCTGTGGCCAACGGTTGTACCGCATGTCGAAACACTAGGTTTGATCGCCTAAAATGGTGGCTACTGCACACTGACTTCTGCACAATCTCCAGGCACATAAAACTTATAAAACAGTGACTAACCTGATGAAACTGCAACCCCTGCCGCCACTCAACAGCCTGGTGGCATTCGAGGCCTCGGCTCGCCACTTGAGCTTCACCCTGGCAGCTCGCGAACTGAACGTTACCCAAGGCGCGATCAGCCGTCAGATACGCATACTCGAAGATTATCTAGGCACTGCGCTATTTGTCCGTACCACCCGAGAAATCAACCTCACTGCCACCGGTAGTCAATATTACGAAAACATTCTTGGCTCGCTGCAGCAAATCGTCCACGCCACAGCGGGTGTTCGCCACTGGCAGGGAGCACAGCAGGTCACTGTCGTCACCAGTACGGCAATGGCATCGTTGTGGCTGCTTCCTCTCGTTTCGGAATTTCAACGCCAAAATGAGGAGATTGACCTGCGTATCATTGCCACCGACCAAGTCAGCGATTTTTCCCGGCTGGACTGCGACCTCGCGCTTTACTACTGCAGCACGCCGCCGAAGAACATGAAGGTCACGCCGTTGTTCAGCGAAGAGATTTTCCCGGTATGTAGCCCTGCCTATTTAGCGCAGCATCCAGAGATCGCTGCGCTGGATCGGTTAGGCACATGCACCTGGTTATGGCTGGAGGATCCGCAGCGGGATTGGATCGGTTGGATGGAGTGGTTTCAGCGCCTGGGCCACCCCGCACCCGAGCCTCGGCGACGCATAAATATCAACAGTTACGCCATGCTGATCCAATCGGCGCTTGCGGGTCAGGGTATTGCCTTGGCCTGGTCGAGTTTGATCAGCAACCACCTGCAGACCGGAGGCTTGGTGCGGCCGACGCAAACCACCCTGCGTACCGATGCACAGTTCTGCTTGCTCGAACCACAAGGCAGAGCCCCCAACAGACAAAGCGTCAACCGTTTCTGCCAGTGGCTGATGACCCATCTGAAAGAAACCGTTGACGCTTGAGTGACTGTTGATCCTGGTACTGATACGCAAGAAAGATGGGCCCCGGCTTGCACCCGGCGCCCTCTTCATCAGTAACGCTACAATTGGTGCCGATGCGCTTGAGCATGCAACCGGGTCATGCGAGCTCCCGCGGACGCTTCACCGCTGCAAGATTGTCCAGGTAAGCTGGGTAAGGGTCTGCCATCGGCTCACTTGCGATTGGGCGCATGACCTGGCCGTTGGCAGTGGTGAAGGTGTCAGCCCGCAGGCTGCGGATAAGACTGTAGCCGGTAATGAGCAGGAAAAACGCAATCGGCAGGCCGATGATGATGCTCGCCATCTGGATTGCGATCAGTCCCCCAGCCAGCAATAACCCCGCCGCGATAGCGCCTTCAAGGAAGCACCAGAGTATTCGAATCCAGTTGGGCGGATTGATGCTGCCCACGGAATTGAGCATGCACAGCACCTGGGTTCCAGCATCCGCCGCCGTGATGAAATGCACCGCCAGCAGCAAGCAAACGATCAGGCACAACACCGCACCCACAGCCGGCCCATCAAGACGCTCGAGCAAGGTGAACATCGCCGACGTGGTTTCTTTCTGGGTCGACTGAAGCACGACCCCGCCTTTAAAAGGTGCCGCTTCATTCTGCTCAGCCACCGGTAGTTGTGCATAAGCCTGGCGGGCGTGTTGCTCGTCCTTCAATGCTGCGCCACCGAACACCGACATCCACAGGACCGTCACCAGCGTAGGCACCACCAAAGCGCCGACAATCAGCTCGCGGACGGTACGACCACGGGAGATCCGCGCGATGAACAAACCTACGAAAGGCCCCCATGTCATCCACCATGGCCAATAAAAGGCAGTCCAGCTTTTCTGCCAATGGGTATCGGCCTGAGCGTCGGTCCAGAAACTCAAGCCGACGATATGCTGGACGTAGTCACCCGTGGCCTCGAAGAAAAAGTTGAAGATGTAACGGGTCGGCCCCAGGCACAACACCACGACCATCAAGCCGAAGGACATCCACATATTCAAGGTGGACAGGCGCTTCATGCCTTTGGAAAGGCCCGCCACCAGCGACACTGCAGCGATCAGCGTCACCAAAGCGATGATGGACAGTTGCAGGCCGATACTTACCGGCACCTGGAAGACCTGGTTAAGACCGGTGTTGATCTGTACCACCCCCAGGCCCAGCGATTGGGAAACCCCAAACGCGGTGATCGCCACACCGAGGATATCCACCGCGTGACCAATAGGCCCATAAATGCGCTGGCCTATAAGCGGGTAAAGAATCGAGCGCAGCGCCAGGGGCAAACCTTTGCAATAGGCAAAGTACGCCAGGCTCAGGCCGATCATGGTGAAAATAGCCCAGGGGTGCAGGCCCCAGTGAAACAGGGTGAGCCGCATCGCCACCGTTGCGGCTTCGTCGGTCAGCCCTGGGCTGAATGGGTTACTCGCGTAATGCAGGACTGGTTCTGCAACTGACCAGAAGATCAACCCAATGCCCATTCCGGCACTGAACAACATGGCGATCCATGCACCGAAACTGAACTCCGGAGTGTCGTTCTCAGCGCCCAGCTTGAGTGTGCCGTAACGCCCGCACGCAAGCATCAACAGTAGACCGAGCAAACCGCTCACGACTGCCAGATATAACCATTTGAAATTTTCCAGGATTGCATCGGAAGCGGTCTTGAACACCGCTGCGGCCTGATCGCCCTTAAAGGCGCAAAGCAGCACGAAGATCACGACAATTGCGACCGAGACTATCGTCACAGTCGGGTTGAGGCCTTTGAACAGGCCACTTTTAGCACGCATCGGCTATCTCCCTTGTTTTTGTAGTGCAACGCCGTACGGGATTGTAATTATCTGCAATATGGGGATTGCGCGATCAACAATGAGTGAGGACGGTCGAGCTGAACAAACCATTTTATCTCATCAATTGATGAGATAAATGCATGCATAACTGGCTGATAATCAGGGGGAAGCTGTGCATTTACTGCAAAATCACATGAATGACTTTTTCTCATCAATCCAGAATTAAAAATGGTTTGTCGGCATCCATCCACGCCCTGAACAATCACTCCAGCCACAGGCCATCAAGGCTGACCAACCGTGCGATCTGGAGACAACAATAATGGGCATCGCAAACCTCATCCCCGTACAAACCCTGGAAGCCGTTCTTGCTCCTATCGAACAGGCCCATGGCTTGACCAACGACTTTTACACCGAGCAGCGCTACTTCGAGCTGGACAGAGATCAGGTTCTGGGCAGCAACTGGGCGTGCATCGGTTTTGCTACTGACCTGCCAAACAACGCCTACGTCAAGCCGGTGGACTTCATGGGCCTGCCGCTGCTGATGATGCGCAACCGCGAAGGTGTGGTTCAGGTTTTCCACAACGTCTGCAGCCACCGTGGCGTCAAGTTGGTGCAGGAAGCCGGCACCATCCAGGGCATGATTCGTTGCCCATACCACTCGTGGACTTACGACCTGAATGGTGCGTTGCGTGGCACGCCTCATGTCGGCGGAATCAACCAGCATAAAGACGAACGCTTCGCCTGCGAGAAACACGGCCTTAAGCCGCTGCGCAGTGCCATTTGGATGGACATGGTGTTCGTCAATCTGTCCGGGGATGCTCCTTCGCTGGAAGACGCTCTGGCCCCGCTGACCGAACGCTGGGCGCAATTTCTGGGCTCGGATGGCATGGGTCTGCTGCGCCGCGAGACCAACGGCGGCGCGATGGCGATTGAGGTCAATTGCAATTGGAAGCTCGCCGTCGAGAACTACTGCGAGGCCTACCACCTGCCATGGATTCACCCAAGCCTGAACAGCTATTCGCGCCTGGAAGACCACTACAACATCATTTTTGACCAATTCGCCGGCCAAGGCAGCCTTGCCTACAACCTGTCAGACGTCGCGGGCACCCACTTGCCGACCTTCCCATCCTGGCCGGCTGATCGCATGCGCAATGCCGAGTACGTGTCGTTCTTCCCCAACGTGCTGCTGGGCATCCAGGCCGACCACGCTTTTGCGATGATGCTTGAGCCGGTAGCACCAGGTAAGACTATTGAACACCTGCGCGTGTTCTATGTAGGCGACGAGGCCCTCAGTGCGCATTACGACGCCGCTCGCAAGGCCGTCCTCGAGTCTTGGCGGGTAGTGTTCGCCGAAGACATTGCCTCAGTCGAAGGCATGCAAAAAGGTCGCAGCTCGCCGGGTTACAAAGGTGGAGCCTTCTCACCGGAAATGGACTTGCCGACTCATTACTTCCACAAATGGGCCGCACGCCAATTGTTGAATAGCGCCGAGAAGGCCTGAGCCGAGGATATCCCGATGAGCATTCAACACTGGCTTAACCATATCGACGGGCAGTGGGTCGATAGCGATCAACACTTGACCATCCTCAACCCTGCCAGCAACCAGCCGGTCGCGACCATGGCCCAGGCCAGCGTCGCCGACGCCGAACTCGCCCTGCAGGCGGCACGGCGCTGCGCGGATAGCGCCGCGCTTACCCGGGTACGCCCCGCCCAACGGGTCAGCTGGCTATTGGAAATCGCCCGGCAGATTCGTCTGGTGGCAGACCAAGGCGCTGAAATCCTTTGCGCGGAAAATGGCAAAACCCTTCGCGATGCGCGGGACGAGTTCACTGAAGCGGCGCGCTATTTCGAATACTACGCCGGCATGGCCGACAAGATTGAAGGCATCTCGGTACCGCTGGGCAATGGCTATATGGACTTCACCCTCTATGAGCCGATGGGTGTTTCGTTGCAGATCGTACCTTGGAACTTTCCGGTATCGATCTGCGCCCGTTCCCTGGCCCCCGCATTAGCCGCAGGCAACGCGGTCGTCATCAAGTCGCCGGAACTCTCGCCACTGGGTCTGTGCGTATTGATGCAGGCGATCGAACGCGCCGGTTTACCCCAAGGCGCGGTCAATCTGCTGTGCGGCCGCGGGCGTGAAGTCGGGGCATTCCTGGCGGCGCACAAAAGCGTTGATCAGATTGTCTTCACCGGCTCGGTACCCACCGGACAAAGCATTTTGCGCGCAGCAGCAGAGAATGCGGTGCCCAGCGTAATGGAGTTGGGCGGCAAATCAGCGGCTCTAGTGTTCGCCGATGCTGACCGCGAACAACTCTTGGCAAGCGTACGCAACGGGATCTTCTTCAATGCCGGGCAGGTCTGTTCCGCGATGTCACGGCTATTGGTCGAGCGCTCTATCTACGACGAAGTGATCGAGCAAGTCGGTGCTCTGGCACGGGGCTTGAACATTGGCCCAGGTTCGGAGAATGCCGAACTGACCCCGGTGATTTCAGCCGCTCAACTTCAAGGCATTCAGGCAATGTGCCAACGCGCCCAACAGGCCGGTGCGAGAGTCGTTGCCGGAGGCGATGCAGTGTCAAGTCTGGCCGGCAACTTCATGCAGCCAACGGTGTTCTGCGATGTTACCGCGGACATGGAAATCGCTCAAAGTGAAGTATTCGGCCCAGTGTTGGCGATCCTGCCCTTCGACACCGAGGAAGAGGCCATCAGCTTGGCCAATGGCACCGACTTCGGCCTGGTGGCTGGCGTATTCACCCAGAATCTGAACCTTGCCCTGCGTTGCTCGCGACGACTGCGGGCGGGCCAGGTGTACGTCAATGAATGGTTTGCCGGCGGCATCGAGACGCCTTTCGGCGGTGTAGGCCTATCCGGTTACGGTCGCGAAAAGGGTCAGGAAGCGCTCTACAGCTATGTGCGTACCAAGAACCTGGCGCTGCGAATCCAGGGCGAGTGAGGGGCGACATCATGAAGAAGTGGCTATGCATTATTTGCGGGCTGATCTACGACGAAGCCCTGGGCTGGCCGGATGACGGAATCGTTGCCGGCACCCGCTGGGAAGATGTACCAGAGGACTGGCTGTGCCCGGAATGCAAGGTAGGCAAGAGTGATTTCGAGATGATCGAGATCACCGAGCCCGCCACTGCTGCGCCGGTAGTCGCGGCAACTGCCCTCCGCCCTGTCGCCGCCCCGGTGCAAGTGGCTCTGCCTGCCGGCCCGGTGGTTATCATCGGCAGCGGTCATGCAGGCTACGGCCTGGCCCAGGCCCTGCGCAAACAAGACCCGAATGTGGAGATCCGCGTACTGACTCGCGAGTCCGGGCATGCCTACTCCAAGCCAGCGTTGTCGATTGCGCTGGCACAGGGTCGAAGCGCGGCCGCATTGTCGAGCGAAAGCCCCCTGGCTATCGAACAACGGCTGGGCATTCGGGTTTACCCGCACTGCCACGTAGAACGCATCGACGCCCAGTCTCGACGCGTCTACACCAACCTCGGTGAAATCACCTATGGCCAACTGGTTCTTGCCAGTGGCGCAGCGCCCGTTCGTGTGCCGGTAGAGGGTTGCGCCGAGGCCATGGTGAGCGTCAACAACCTCTCTGATTATCATGCCTTTCGCACCCAATTGGAGGGTACCCGCCGCATCGCCATCCTCGGCGACGGGCTGATCGGCTGCGAATTCGCCAACGACCTGGCCAGCAGCGGTTTCCAGGTACACGTCATTGGCTTAGGTGCCTGGCCAATGGAGCGTTTGCTTCCGCAATCTGCCGGCCTTCATTTGCAGCAGGCCCTCAGTGAACTGGGTGTGAGCTGGAACCTGCAAACCACCTTGCAACGCATCGAACGCGGCCCCCATGGATTCGAACTGACGCTGTCCAGCGGCGAGCACCTGCAAGCGGATCTGGTGCTGTCAGCCATCGGACTGCGGCCCAACCAGGAACTGGCGATGGCTTGCGGCCTGGAATGCGAACGCGGGATCAAGGTCAATGAATACCTGCAAACCTCGGTGTCCGGCATTTACGCCCTGGGGGACTGCATTGAGATCAACGGCCAATTGATGCCTTACCTGGCACCGATCAACCAAGGTATTGAAGCCCTGGCGCGCACGCTGACAGGCCACGCAACCATCGTTCGATATCCGTTGATGCCCGTCACGGTCAAGACCCCGGCAGCGCCACTGTGCTTGCTTGCGGCACCGGCTGACTGCATTGGTCAATGGCACACTGAACATACGGCCGACGGCCTCAGCGCTGCGTTTCACGATGACGCCGGCACTTTGCGTGGTTTTGTCTTGCTCGGACGCCAAGCGCAGCAACAACGCAGCACCTGGCTGCAGAACTGCCAGGCCTCTCACACACACGTGGCATGAGAACAAAAATATGAACAGTCCAACCATGCACCTGCCCCATGATGACCATGACTGCGGCTGGTATGGGGCGCTGCCCTCGCCCGCTCCTGCCAAACGCCTGAGCGGCCAACAGCAGGCCGACTACGCAGTGATCGGTGCAGGCTTTGCAGGCTTGGCCGCCGCTCGCCGCCTGGCCGAACAAAAGCCCGGTGCACGCATCGTACTGATCGATGCCCAGCGCGTGGGTTACGGTGCCTCCGGACGCAACTCCGGTTTTGTCATAGACCTGCCACATAAAATGGCCCTTGAACATCCAGATCCGGCTCACAAGCAGCGCCTGCTTGGTTTGAATCGCGCGGCTATCGATCAATTGCAAGGACTGGTCCAACAACACCAGATCGACTGCCAGTGGTCTCATGCCGGTAAATATCAGGGGGCTGTCGGCCCGCGAGGGCTCGCCTACCTGGAGCATTTCGAGCGCCTGATGACGGAGCTGGGCGAGCCGTTTCGAAGCGTTGAGGGAGACGAATTGGCTAACGTCATCGGCACCCGCCACTACAGCCGCGCCGTGTATACGCCGGGCTGTTACCTGATGCAGCCGGCAGCGCTGGTTCGCGGTCTGGCCGACTCACTGCCAAAAAACGTCGAACTGCTTGAGCAGTCACCGATCCTGGGCCTCAAGCGTGACAGCAAGGGTCAATGGCTGTTGCAAGGTAGCGATGGCCAGGTTCGTACTCCAAGCCTGCTGCTGGGCACCAGTATCTTCACTCAGGAGTTTGGCTACCTGCGCAGTCGGCTGCTGCCGGTCATGACATTCGCCAGTTGGACCCGACCGTTAAGCCAGGCGGAGATGGTAGCCATCGGCATACAGCCCGACTGGGGCTTGACCCCGGCCGACCACGCCGGTACCACCGTGCGCATGACCCAAGACAACCGCCTCATCATCCGTAACACGTATAAGCACGTGCCGCGCTACGGCAAAAGCGTAAACGAGGCGACACGCGAAGAAATTCGCGCAGGGCATCGCAAGGCGTTGCTGGCTCGCTACCCGCAACTGGCCGGCGTTCCATTCACTCATACCTGGGGGGGCGTCTACGCGATCTCACGTAACTTCACGAACTTCTTCGGCGAGCTGGAAACCGGGGTCTATGCCACTGCTTGCGATAATGGCGTAGGCGCGGCCTGGGGCACGATCTCCGGGGCCTTGCTGGCGGACCTGGCGGTGGGAGCAGAGTCGAGGCACTTGCAAGACATCCAAGCGGTGACTGGCATGCCATCGCGAAACCCACCTGAGCCGCTGCTGGGCCTGGGGGTGCGCACGCGTATTCGCATGGCCGCGTGGAACAGCAGGAGCGAACTGTGAAAATGCTTTCCAGCAAAGGGCCGGTGCGGTTGATCGACCACCGTGATCTCGACTTTGTTCACCGCGGCGGCCCACCTGGCAAGGCGGCTGTCGCGCGGGCCTTGAGCAATGAAATCTCGCCAAACCTGGGTATCGGCTTCGCGCGTTGGGAGGGTGCCGAAGTGGCCTGGACTGTCCTCTACGACGAGGTTATTTTCGTGATTGAAGGATGCTTCGAGCTTAAAGCCAACCACGAACACTACCGAGTTGAGCCAGGGCAAATGCTGTGGATCCCCGAGGGAACTGAGTTGGTTTATGGGGGGTACGCGTTGTTTGGATACGTTGTTTATCCGGGCGACTGGAAGCGACAACATGGATTGGAATGAGTCTTACGCAGGCAAGAGGGACAGCATAGAGCAGGAGCCTGGCCCTTACTTACCCAGCACCTTGCTGAAGGTCTGCCCGGGGGGTTGCAGCCAGCGTGCCTGAACCAATAGCGGGGTCACCGCGGCGCCCGGCTCGACCCGCCCGTCTACCTGCAAGCGCTGGCGCTGCGGGTCGGCCTGGACCTTGAAGCTGTGCTCTGCGGGTAACTGCAGGTCCGCCAGCAGGCGCATCCCATCTCTACATTGCAGCTCGACCCGGGTGCTACCCAGGTTGACCATCCACGGGCTCAGCAGCGCAAGATCGTGGCCAAGCAGCGCACCTTCAGTGGTGCGGCAGGTACGCCCCGCGCCATTGACCTGCAATCGCCCCTCCCAACTGCCGTCCAGCACGAACGTCGTCGGGGGCAAGGCGCTGACCGCGCGGGGAGCCAACTGCGCCTGCCAGTTCCAGGGCCAGCCGTGAATCGACAGCTCCCAGATTCGCTGTTGAAAGCCCAGGTTCAACTGCGCATCCTGCGCCCAGGGCCGGACCTTCCATTCGACCGGCCCCAGGACGCCGAGCCGGGTGGCACGGCCATCCCATACGCTGCCCGAGACCCCGCCGGGCTGCCAGCCAGGCGGCCAATCCAACTGCCGGGCGACAAAGGCCGCTGGCAACTCCAACAGCAAGGTCAGCACAAACACCAAGCCCCCCCATGCGATGGCGCGACTCATGGCCGAACCGCCCCATCCGCCACTTCCAGGCTGAAGGCATAGCCCTGGCCGCCCTGCGCCAGGCTCCACTGCAGCGGCCGGCCGCCCTGCTCCTGCACAGTGCGCAACAATTGCTGCAGGGCCTGGGGCCCGGGCAGTTCGCCTTGCAACTGCCAGCGATCGCCCTGCTGTTCGACACGGGTCAGCACCCACTGTCGCGACGCAGCCAGCGCTTGCCACTGCTCGTTGGTAAACCCCGCAGGCGGCATCAATGTG
Source organism: Pseudomonas karstica (assembly GCF_009707515.1). GTDB lineage: Bacteria > Pseudomonadota > Gammaproteobacteria > Pseudomonadales > Pseudomonadaceae > Aquipseudomonas > Aquipseudomonas karstica. The sequence goes on from NZ_WLYI01000002.1 coordinate 93,513, forward strand.
CGGGCCTGTTGCGCCAATACCTGCCACTGTCGCGCGTCTTGCCAGGCCGCCAGCAGCGGCCGTGTCAACAACACCAGCAGCAACAGCAGCACCATTGACCAGCCTGCCAGCAGGCAATAGCGACGCAGCGGCGGCAGTTGCTTGAAACTGGCCAGGTACTCCAGCATCCGGGCGCTCATGGCTGCTCTCCCAAATCGAAACTCAGTTGCAAATCAGCAGCACCACCTTGGGGCTCGGCACTCAACTGGGCGCCGGCCGCCAGGGCCATTGCTTGCCACTCGGCCGGCGCCGGTCGAGGCCCGTTGCCACGCAGGCCCAGGCGCCAGAACCGGCCATCAAGCTGATTGCTCGACACCGACCAGCCAGGCTGCTGTTGCAGCCAGGTCGAGAGCGCCTGCTCCAGGGCCACAATTTGTTGCTGGCGTACTCGCCAGTCGGTCTCCTGATTCTGCAGGCGCGTGAGTGCCATACGGGCTTGCTGGAGGTTATTGGACGGCCCGGCCACGGCCTTTACCTGTGCTTTCCAGGCATCGAGTTGGTGCAGGGTCTGGACCAGATAAACCACCCCCCAACAAGCCGCCAATAACCCACAACCAAGCAGCAGGCGCCGCTGCACGCCGCTCATCACCGGTGCTCGACGCTCGCGCGTACGCAGGGGCCGCGCATCTTCCAACACGCTGGGCAATTGATCCAGGCAGGCCAGGCGCGACGGCCAGTCCCCCTCAAGTGGTTCGGCAGGCAGCTCGCGCCAGGCTTGCGGCAAGCGTTCACCGAACACCCGCGGCCACACCAGCCACTGCCGGGAATGCGCCTTGAGGCACAGCAACTGTTCACGCTGCCAGCCCACCGCGTGCCCAGGCTCAGGTTGCGGCAACAATTGCAGTTCGGCCCAGCCGTGGCTGATCTGCACCCCAAGCGCCGCACACTCGGCCAACCATTGCTGCACCTGCTGGCGCCGCATCACCAGCAACTCAAGCTGCCCGGACTCGCGGGACAAACAACTGACCAGCAACTCTTCGGCGGGCTGTTGCGCATACTCCTCGAACAGTTGCGGCCACTCATGGCGCTTGAGCCCCGGGGGGGCCGGCAGGCAGAAATGGCTGCAATCAAGAGCTGGAATGATCAGCGCGCCGGGCAGTTCCAGATACGCTGCCGGCGGCGGCCAGGCGCCGCTGGACTGGGCCTGCTGCGCGGCGTAGTGCATCCATTGCCAAGGGCGATCGGGGGTGGCCGGCGGACGCACCAGCAACCACTGTCGCGGTTTGGCCCGCAGACGTTCAAACATGCTCGAGCTCCGACTCATGGCTGGGTATCGGGCAAGGCGAAGGTACAGACATAAGGTGCTCCATGATGCTCGAACTCGATCCGCACGCCACGATTGGGCTGGGCGGCAACAGTGGAAGGAAATGCCAGCCAGCGCGTACCCTGGTAAAAACTCAAGGCAGCGCGGTCGATATGCTCCAGTGACTCGCGAAGCTCCCAACGCGGTTTCCCGGCGGCATACAGGTCTGGCGAGGTAAAGAGGTTCAAGCGCGCTTGCCGGGCATCAAACACCAGGCGCTGGCGTTGCACGCGCGAGGCGGCCTCTGCCGGCGGCCAGGCAGCCAGGGCCACCCATTGCAGTTGCCCAAGCGCGGGCTGCCAATCCAGCCAGGCCAGGCCCTCGGGCAAGCGCTGCTCGTACAACTGGCGCAACACCAGGGCATCGAAGCGGCGCTCCAAAGCCAGGCAGAACTCCAGCACCCGGGGTTCGCTGCCGGGCTCCTCAAGACGCTCGCGAACCTTGATCCAGCCATTGACCAATGCCGCCAGCAACACCCCGACCACCGCCGTCAGCGCCATCGCCACCAACAGTTCGATCAGGGTCAACCCACGCTGCGGCGCCTTCACGGGCGCACCAAAAACAGGCTGAACTGGCCCAACGGTTGGCGCTGCTCGGAGTCGGCAAACAGCGACAATTCCCCACGACGCAAGCGATTGACCCCGGTGTTGCCCAGCCGCAATTGCCAGTAACAGGTGGTGTGTCCCTGGCGCAGTTCCCCTGCCACCGTATTGATCTGCGGCCAGTACCGCTCCACGCCAAACCGCGTCTCCAGTTCCCGTGCGCACAAAGTGCCGATGCGGTGTTGTGCTACCGCTTGATGGGTCGCGATGCGCTGGCGCAACAATTGGCTGACCATCACCGCCATCAGCGCGGCAATACCCAGGGCGACCGTCACTTCGAGCAATGTAAAACCGCGTTGGCGCTTCATGGCTGGGTCGCAATCTGTAGAGTGTTGTCCGCGCGCCATTGCCAGCGCTGGCGGCCTTCGGCCCAGCGCCAGGTCAACGACACGGGGCGGGCCAGCCCCGAGGGGGTGAACATCACCTGCGGCGCGGCACTCACCGGCCAGTCAGGCTGCAGCCCTGCCGGCCAGGGCGTGGTGCGCGACGACTGGACCTGCCACGACGGCTGGCCACGCCCCGGTTGCCAGCGCACGAACTCCGGCTGCCGGCCGTTCCAGCGCAAGCCCAGCAGTTGCCCGCTATGCCGGGCCACGGCCGCTTGCGTGCGGGCCTCGTTGGCCAACTGCGCCAAGGCTTGGTGCATCGGAGCCTGGCCGGCATCCAGCGAGGCCACACCCAGGGCACTGAACAAACCGACAATCAACAAGACCACCAGCATTTCCAGGAGCGAGAACCCGCGGCAGCGCTGCATGCCTAGAGGTTCCAGCTACCGATGTCGGCGTCGGTACCTTCGCCACCTTCCTGGCCATCGGCGCCGAGCGAAAAGATGTCCACCCGGCCATGCTGGCCCGGCGTGCGGTAGCCATAGGCATTGCCCCACGGGTCCTGGGGCAGGCGACGAATGTAGCCGTCGGCGCGCCAGCTACGCGGCAGCGGCTCGATGCCCGGCTTGCTGGTCAGGGCCTGCAAGCCTTGCTCGGAACTGGGGAAGCGCAGGTTGTCGAGCCGGTACATGTCCAGCGCCTGTTCCAGGGTCGCCAGGTCCGCCAGGACCTTCTGGCGCATGGCTTTGTCCTGGCTGCCCAGCACGCTGGGCGCGACCACGGCAATCAGCAGGCCGATGATAAAAATCACCACCATGATTTCCATCAGGGTGAAACCGCGCTCGCGACGCTTGGACACACGATTGCCAGACATGACTTGGATCTCCATTTTTAGGTTCTCTACTTTCAAAAGCTAAGGCCCTGGTTGAGCTGCATGATCGGCAACAGCACCGCCAACACGATGAACAGCACCACCGCGCCCATCAGCAAAATCATCAAGGGTTCGAACAACGCCAGCAGCAGGTCGACCTGCCGCGCAAAACCACGTTCCTGGTTGTCGGCGACCCGCTCGAGCATGTCGGGCAAGGTGCCGCTGGCCTCGCCGCTGGCGACCATGTTCAACAGCATCGGCGGGAAGTGCCCGCTGGCGCTCAGCGCGCGGTACAGGGTCACACCGCCTTCCACCTGTTCACGCACCGCTTCCAGGGCCTGGTGGATCTGTCGGTTACCGACGGTGGCGGTTGCCACCTCCAGTGACTCGAGCAACGGCACGCCACTGCCGAGCAAAATCGCCAGGCTGCGTGAAACCCGCGCACTTTCCAGCACCGAAAGCAACGTGCCGATACGCGGCAAGCGCAATGCCAGGCGGTCGCGACGCAAGCGCCACACGGGCTGGCGCAGCAAGAACCGGGCGAGCAACCCCAGCAGCAAGGCCAGCACCAACAACCACGGACCGAGCATCACCAAGCCCTCGCTGGCGCCGATCAATATTCGGGTAATCAGCGGCAGGCTCTGCCCGGTATGGCTGAATTGTTCGGTGAGCTTGGGCACGACAAAGGCCATCAGGCCGATCACCACCGCCATCGACACCAGGATCAGCACCGCGGGGTAAATCAGCGCAGTGCGGGCCTTGTGCCGTTGCTTCTGGACTTGTTCCAGGTGCTCGGCCAGCCTCTCCAGCACCGGTGCCAACTTGCCGGAGCGCTCCCCAGCCTCGACCAGCGCGCAATACAGCGTATTGAACTGCCCGCCCTGGCGCCGCAGGCTCTGGGCCAGGCTCAAACCTTCACCCAACGCGCCGCGCACCGCCACCAACAAGTTGCGAATGGCAGGTTCTGCCAGTTGGCGCTCCAGGGTGGCCAAGGCATCCACCAAGGGAATGCCGGCGCTCAATAACGTGGCCAACTGGCGCGTCAATTCACACAGTTGTGCATGGCTCAAGCGCTGCCCACGCGGGCTGGCCAAGCTTGAGTTTTGCACCTGCAACTCACGGGCGAACAGTCCCTGTTCGCGCAGCAATTGGCGGGCATGACGCTCGCTTTCGGCCTGGATACTGGCTTTGCGGCGACGCCCAAGGAGGTCCAACGCCTGGTAGCGATACGTAGGCATCAGTCGCGCACCGCGCGCAGCACTTGTTCCAGGCTGGTCTCGCCACGGCGCAGGCAGTCAGTGGCCATGGCGGTCAGGCTCTGGCGCTTGTCCGCCAGGTATTCATGCATGGCCATTTCGCTGGCGCCGTCGTACAGCAAGCTGATCAGCCCGGCATCCAGTGTGATGAATTCGTAGAGCCCGATACGCCCGTTGTAACCACTGCCCTGGCAGTCTTCGCAGCCCTGGGGGTGAAAGCTCTGGTCCAGTTGCGCCAACTCCGGCCACAACTGGCGTTCGGCGGCCTGCAATGGCACGGGCGTGGCGCAATGGCACAAGCGCCGCACCAGGCGCTGGGCCATTACGCCCTTGAGGCTGGAGGCGATCAGGAAGGGTTCGATGCCCATGTCGCGCAAGCGGGTCACCGCGCCCACCGCACTGTTGGTGTGCAGCGTCGAGAGCACCAGGTGCCCGGTGAGGCTGGCTTGCACCGCGATCTGCGCGGTCTCCTGGTCACGGATTTCACCGAGCATGATCACATCCGGGTCCTGACGCAGAATCGCCCGCAGGCCACTGGCGAAGGTCATGCCGGCGCGGGGGTTGATCGCGGTCTGGCCGATGCCGGTAATCGCGTATTCCACCGGGTCTTCGACGGTGAGGATGTTGCACGAGCCATCGTTCAACGTATTGAGGCTGGCGTAGAGCGTGGTGGTTTTGCCCGAGCCGGTTGGCCCAGTGCTCAGCAAGATGCCGTTGGGCCGCGACAGGCAGGCACGCAAGTCGCGCTCGACTTCAGCGGGCATGCCCAGGTTATTCAAGTCCAACAGGTTGGCCTGCTTGTCCAGCACCCGCATCACTACCCGCTCGCCGTGGATACCGGGCAAGGTCGAAACGCGGATATCCACCTCGCGGCCGCCCGAGCGTAGGGTGATGCGCCCATCCTGGGGCTGGCGTTTTTCGGCGATATCCAGCCGCGCCATGACTTTGATCCGCGACACCAGCATCGCCGACAAGGCCCGGGGTGGCCGCAAAATTTCGCGCAGATGACCATCGACCCGCAGCCGCACCACCAGGCTTTGCTCGAAGGTCTCGATATGAATATCCGAAGCCCGCAAACGCAAGCCCTCGGCAAACAACCCGTTGATCAGGCGGATCACCGGCGCCTCGTTGTCGCTCTCGAGCAGGTCCTCGATTCGTGGCAGTTCGTTGATCAGGCTGTCGAGGTCGACGTGCTCGCCGATGCCCTCGATCAAGGCTGCGGTGGCCGACTCGCCGGCCTGGTACAAGCCGCCCAGGCGCAGTTCGTACTGGGCCGGGTCCAGGTGCTCGACCGCCGACGGCAAGCCGTGGACCCGCAACACTTCCTGCAAGGCATCGGTGTCGACATCCTCACGCAGCCACAAAGCCCAGCCCTCAGGAGCCGGCGCCCGCGCCAGTCCTGCCTGGCGCGCCAGCCGATAGGGCAACAGAGTACTCACCATGTACCCTCATCCAGACGCTCGCGGCTGGCTGGAAACAGCTGCAACAAGGCGTTGCTGTCCGAGAGCGCCGGCAACGCCAGCGTCGAGTTGGCCTTGAGGTTGCGGTACTTCTCGCTGCTGAGCTGGGCCAGGGTGTCACCGTCGCGTACGATCCGCGGGCGGATAAACACCATCAGGTTCTGCTTGGTGCGCTGGCTGTTGGTAGAGCGAAACAGCCGCCCCAGGTAGGGAATATCACCGAGCAACGGCACCCGCTGGTCACCGGTCTTGGCCTCGTCGCCGATCAACCCGCCGAGCACCACCAGGCCGTTGTCATCGACCATGACCTTGGTCTTGATCTCGCGCTTGTTGGTGATCACATCGCTGGCACCGCTGCTGTCGGCGATCGACGAGACCTCTTGGACGATATCCAAACGCACCGTGTTGTCGATATTGATCTGCGGTTTGATCCGCAGCTTGATCCCCACTTCCTTACGCTCAATGGTCTGGTAGGGGTTGGTATTGTTTTGTGTCACGGAGCCGGTGACGAAGGGCACTTCCTGGCCCACCAGGATCGACGCTTCGGCGTTGTCCAGGGTCAGCAAGGTCGGGGTCGACAGCAGGTTGAAGCCACTTTCGCTTTTCAGCGCATTGAGCAGCGCGAGGAAGTTCAGTCCGCCACCGTTGAGGTTGCCGACACCTGCGGTGACCCCCGGCACATTGGCCAGCAATTTGCTCAAGCCTGCAGTGTCGTTGCTTGAAGCGGCCGCCGCCAGGCTGGTGATGCTCGCACCGCTGTTGGTGAAGTTGACCGTACCGCCGCCAAAGGAGTTGCCCATGAACAGCCATTGCACCCCCAACTCCTGGGCGCGGGTGTCGGAGACTTCGGCAATGATCGCCTCGACCACCACCTGAGCGCGGCGAATATCCAACTGTTCGACGATGGAGCGGTAGGCGGCAATTTCGCTGTCCGGCCCCACCATCACCACCGCGTTGGTGCCCTCCTCCGACTCCATGCGAATGCCTGAGGAACTGGCTGCAACCTGCTTCTGCTCGCCTTCAATAGGGACGCCTTCAGCCGCGCCGCCTGCGTCCTGGCTCAAGCCGCGTAGCACCTTGACCACCTCGGCCGCGTTGGCATGACGCAAATACATCACCACCGTATTCGAGGTGCGCAATGCACTTTGCGGCTGATCCAACTGTTTGAGCAGCGCGCGCACACGCTGCCGGCTGTCGGCGCTACCACGCACCAGCAACGCGTTACTGCGTGGGTCGGCGATCACCTGGGCACTGTCGGCGCCCTGCTCACGGGCCAGTAGACGCGTCATCAATTGTGCCGTGTCATTCGCGCTGGCATTGGCCAGGGGCAGCACTTCCAGAGGTTCCTGGCTGACCTGGTCAAGTTGCAGCAGCAGATCGTCGATGCGGTCCAGGTTGCTGCGCCAGTCAGTGATCACCAGCAGGTTGGCCGAGGGATATGGGGTAATCACTCCGACCCGGGGGTCGATCAATGGCTTGAGGATGTTGAGCATCTGTTCACTGGCGGCGTTGCGCACGCTGAACACCCGGGTGGCCATGCCGTCATTGATTTTCGCGTCCTGGCGCGAAGACTCCACCGGCACCGGCTCCAGCCGTGCGGCCTGGTCCGGCACGATCTTCACGCTGCCGTTGGGCAGGTCGACCGCGGCGAAGCCCTGGGCGCGCAACTGGGCGAGAAAGATGTCGTAGATTTCTTCGCTGCCGAGCATCTCGATGCTGCGCACCGTGACCTTGCCCTTGACCCGTGGGTCGATGATGAAGGTGGTGTTGGTGATGCGCGACACGCTGTCGATAAATTCCGTCAGTTCGGTGTCGATGAAATTGACTTCATACAACGCTGTTTCTTCTTCGGCGCTGGCCGGGGTAAAGCTCAAGGCCAGGCACAGCGCCGTCAGGCCCAGGCATTTATTGATCATGTGCATAGTCAGCTCATTCCTGGCGCTTGAGGCCGATCACCGGCCGTTGTGGCGGCCACGGCAGGCGCTCGCGCTGTCCTTGATTGTCGAAAATCAGCCCGCGCGCATCGATATCCTGCAAGACGATGCCCGGGGCCAGGCGCTGACCCAAGGTCAGCGTGCGTTCTTGTTGTTGGTAACGCAGCACCACCACCGTGGCGCGTAACTGGCTGGCTTTGAGGCTGCCCAGGTAATCGACCTTCAGCATGGTCAGCGGCAGGTCGCTGCTGGGCGCCTGGCGCGGCGTCCAGTGGCCATGCAACAGGCCGGCTACCGGCGCCGGTGCCGGGTACGGCGCGACCGGTTGTGCGACGCCGTGCCAGAGCTGCAGCACACAGCGCGCCGCCAGCCAGGCAAACAGGGTCACCAGCAATAGATTGAACAGGCCGCCCGCACGGCTCAACTGACCAGGCTCCGTGGGTGCCACCCCGGGTGCCCCTGCACGTAGCGCACTTCGGGCAGTTGCAATGGCGCCAATTGCCAATCCGTCGGCTGCTCACGCAACCAGCCTTCCACGTGCTGCCACAAGGGCTGCCCGGCATCGGCGGCAAAGCCCAGGCCAAAGGTGCGGCAAGTGCCGACAGGCTCGGCAAACTCACTGACCCGTTTGCCGCCAGGGCTATAAGAGACTTGCCAGGGCTGACCGAGCCAGCGCGGCAGGTCCTGGCTGTTATCGAGCAGCAACGGCTCGCCAAACAGTTGCTCGGCGGCGTTCTCCAACACCTGCCGCACCTGTTGCGCCGGCACATCGACCACCGGCGCCGGGTAGCTGGCGCTCAGGCTGATCAAGTGCTCGCGGGTAATCATCTGGCCGCGCGCCAAGGGGCTGTCGTAGCGCAACCCAGGCAGCAGCACCGCACTTTCGGGCTGCGGGGCCAGGGCCTGGTGCAACAAGCGATCCCAACTGCCAGCACGCACATCGCGGCGCCAGAGGTTTTCCGGGGCCCTGGCCAATGGTTGATCCAGCCAGCCAGCATGGGCCGCACGTTGTTGTTGCAAGGATTGTTGCAGGCGCTGGGCATGGGCTTGGCCAGCGGCATCCAGGGCAGTGCCCTGGGCCGGATAAAAACGTGCGTCAAAGCGCCATTGCCCAGCCTGCGCCTGGCAGCGGATACGAAACGTGCCGCTGGCTCGGGTCCCGCCCAGTACCACCGGAACCCGCTTGCCCGAGCTTTGCAGGACTTCCACCGGTTGCGGCCACAAATCCTGGCCTCGGGCACAAAGCACCAGATCGACCTGACTCAGGCGCTCGGCCAGCCAGAACCCCGGGCCGGTGCCGACGTCTGCCAGGGCCACCACCAGGTCGGCTTCGGCCCGGGCCTGGGTCAATACCGGTTGCAGGCTGTGCAGCCATTGCTTCAAGGAGGCTTTCTGATCCCGCGCATAAGGGTCGGTGATACCCACCACGGCGATGCGCACGCCACCGCGCCGGAACACACTCATGCCGGGGGTGGCCAGGCGTTGTGCACTGTCGCTGGCCAGCCCGGCGCCAAGCACCGGATGGCCGAACTGGTGGTACAGCCCCTGGCATTGTTCCGGCCACAGTACGCGTTCATCGCTGCTGACCCGCACTTCGCTGCCAAGCAACTGGCTGCCCTGGACCCCGGACAGGCCTCGGGTCAGGTAGGCCAGGCCGCTGCCGTTCCAGCACTGGCCGTTTTCCAGGGTCAAGCTATTGTCCTGGCCCGCTTCATCACGCAAACGTTGCAGCACAGCACCGAGTACCGCGTAGCCTCCGGTTTCCACGGTGTCACTCAAGGAGGCATCCAGCAAACCATCCAGTTGGCTGCCATCGACTTGACGAAAACGCGCATTGGCCCCGGTAATCCAGGGCGGCTGGCCGATCCGTGTCGCCGGGCCGAGGCGCGTGGCGGGCACCACCGGGCGACCGGGCAGGCGTGCATCAAGGGTGTCGGCGATATACAACAGGTCCACCGGCTGACTGTCCTGCGGCCCCGCCGCCGCCCCCAGGCTGGAGCAGCCGGCCAGCCAAGGCGCACAGGCGCCCAGCGTCATCCATCCCAATACATCGCGCCGCACCATTGAAGCCATTGATCCCTCACCCTGAAGCCAACTCTCACAAGGGCGGCATAGTGGGGGGCAATTAATGACGGTTTAATGTCAGTTTTCTAACAAGGGTAAAATGTTAGCCCTTGTAACAAAAGGAAATAAAAGAAATGGAATTAAATCCATTTTTAACAAAACCGCCAAAGAATCATCACACTTGACTCTTACAGTTCCGGCTCCTTTCAAACAATCGTGATTTATAAAAGGGCCTGATGAAATGAGTCGAGAGACTGGCGACAACCAGAATCGCAACCTGAGCCTCAATGAGCCGATGGAATCGGTACTCACTGCCTACCTGAGCCGCCGCAGTGTGGTACGTGGCGGGCTCGGCGCCGCGATCGCCATGATTGCCGGTACCGGCCTGACGGGATGCTTTGACAGCGACAGTGGTTCAGACAACGACACTCCCCCTACTCCGACCCCCGAGCCGGGGCTGAAGCTGGGCTTCAAGTCGATCCCCGGTTCTCTCACCGACGCCTGCACCGTGGCTGCCGGCTACACTGCCCACGTCCTGGCACCCTGGGGCACGCCGCTGAACAGCAACGCCGCCGCCTGGAAAAGCGACGGCAGCAATACCTCGACCGACCAGGTCAACTCGGTGGGCATGAACCACGACGGCATGCACTTCTTCCCCATCAATGGCAGTTCCACCGATGGCCTGATCGCCATCAACCACGAATATATCGACCAAGCCGCTCTGCACCCGTCTGGTCCGACCCTGGTCGGCGGCATACGCCCAGCCGAAGAAGTACGCAAGGAAATCAACGCCCACGGCGGCGGCGTGATGCGCGTGACCAAGGTCGGCGGCCGTTGGCAGGTGATTGAAAACGACCCGCTGAACCGCCGCTTCACCACGGCCACGGTCATGGACCTGGCAGGCCCGATGAAAGGCACCGACCACGTCAAGACCAAGTTCTCGCCGACCGGTACCCAGACCCGCGGTACCAACAACAACTGCGGCAATGGCTACACCCCATGGGGTACCTACCTCACCTGCGAAGAAAACTGGCCAGGGGTTTTCGTCAATAAAAGCGGAACTCGGCCAGCGGACCAAGTGCGCATCGGCGTGGGTACCAGCAACGGCAACTATCGCTGGGAAACCGCCGCCGGCGACCCGAGCGAGGTGGCCGAAGAGTTCAGTCGTTTCGACGTGACCCCGACCGGCGCCACGGCGACCGACGACTACCGTAATGAAGCCAGCACCTATGGCTACATCGTCGAGATTGATCCTTACGATGCCACGACCCGCGCAGTGAAACGCACCGCCCTCGGCCGTTTCCGCCATGAAGGTTGCTGGCCAGGCCTGACCACCGCCGGCAAGCCGGTGGTGTTCTACAGCGGCGACGACTCGCAAAACGAGTACCTGTACAAGTTCGTCTCCACTGCGCTGTGGGACCCGGCCGACGCCAACCCGAGCAATCGCCTGGCAACCGGCGCCAAGTACATGGACAGCGGCAAACTTTACGTGGCCCGCTTCAATGCCGACGGCAGTGGCGATTGGTTGCTGCTCGACGTGGCCAGCGCCACCACCGATGGCAGCACCCTGGGAGCAAAGTTCACCGACCTGCCGGGGATAATCCTCAACACCCGTGGCGCCGCCGACGCCGTGGGCGCCACGCCCATGGATCGCCCCGAGTGGACCTCGGTCAACCCGCTCAATGGCGACGTCTACCTGACGCTCACCAACAACACCAGCCGCACCGTGGCCAACGCCGCCAACCCGCGCGTCAACAACAAGCACGGGCATATCATGCGTTGGCATGACGCCGATAATCAGGTGTCCTTCACCTGGGACATCTTCGTCTTTGGCGCCAACGCCGCTGGCACCCCGGACATCAACCGCAGCGGCCTTACCGCGCTGAACCAGTTCGCCAGCCCGGACGGCATGAGCTTCGACAGCCGTGGGGTGATGTGGATCCAGACTGACAACGGCGAATCAACTATCACCAGCTACACCAACGACCAAATGCTGGTGGTGATTCCCACCAACCTGGTCGACGCCCAGGGCAAACAAGTGCCGGTCAGCGCCCAGAACCAGGCCGACCTGCGGCGATTCTTCGTCGGGCCTAACGGTGCGGAAGTGACCGGGGTGACCTTTACCCCGGACAACAAGACAGTGTTCGTCAACATCCAGCACCCGGAGAACTGGCCATCTACCGACGTGGCCACCGATGTCACCGCCGGCACCGTGCGTCCACGCGCCAGCACCGTGGTGATCCAGCGCGCCGACGGGGGTGAACTGGCAATCGCCTAACAAATCCGGCCATTGCAGGAGCGAGGGACGCCTGGTTCTTGCTCGCGAAAAACGTCAACGATTACGTGTGCATCCTGGATATACGCGTCGCCTATGCGTTCTTCGCGAACAAGCTCGCTCCTACAGTCTGCCTGGAACCTATAACGGCATCGGTTCGCGCGAGCGCAGCAGCATGCCCTGAGCCGGCACCCGGGCGTGCCACTTCACCACACCCTGGGCCTCGACCCGGTACTGGCTGCGAAACCGCTGGCCATCCAGTTCAATATCCAACTGCAACAGGAAGTGGTCGCCGTTGAGCTGCAAGCCTTCGCTCAAACGCTCGAACGTCGCGTCATCCAGCGCCCCCAGGGCTTGGCGCAAGTCGCTGGCGTCGCGATAGCCCCCCGCAGGTCGCGCGCTGACCAGGCGCGTCAGCAACGAGCGCGACACTTCGCCTTCATACAACGCATCCAGCAGCGCCAGCATATCCAGGCTCAACGCATTGGCGTTCAGGCGCCAGCCAGAGGTCTCGGCCAGGCTGCATAATTGTGGGTAGCGCAAGGCCCGGACGGCATCGGGGGTCGACAACAGGTTCAACTCGCTGATGTCACGCATCAACTGATTGGCCGCCAAGCGCGGCGGCGACTGGCGCAGGTACTCGTTGCTTTCGGCACCTTGCAGGCGCGTTTGCTGGTCGGCGTCGAGCCAGTCGGCCAGGGTCTGGGCCAGACGCTCGGCGGCCATGTCGGCACCCAGCAAATGTACCAACTGGCGTTGCGCACGCTCGGCTTCGGGGCCGATCAACGCGTTGACGTTGAAACAGCTGTGCAGGTCGCGAATGCGAATACTCGCCTTGCCGCCCTTGAAGTCGTAACTCAGGGGTTGCCCGCGCATGGCTTGCCAGAACAGCGGGCTGGCGCGCCACAGCGGATCCTGCAGCGCCTGTTGGGTAAAGGCCAGCGCCGCCCGCTCGATTGCCCGTGCCTGCACCCGCTGCTGGACCAGGCGCACACTGTCGACCTCCTGGCGCCCCTGTTCGACCATCCAGGCCATACCGCCCGCCAGCATCGCCAGGGCCACCAGCACCATCAATAGCGCCGCCCCCTGCTGTCGCTTTTTGTACATTGCCGCGCCACCTTCATTGAACAACCTGACGACAGTCAACACAGTGGATGTTTCAACCAGGTGGCAGGCTCATACAAATCCTGCAAAAACGTCACCGCAGCGTCACAAAGCCTCGGCACACTGCGCCTTCATATTTCAAATCAATGGCTTGGAGTGTCGATATGGGTGGTATAGGGATTTGGCAACTGGTCATCGTGCTGCTGATCGTGGTCATGTTGTTCGGCACTCGTCGCCTGAAAGGACTGGGTAGCGATGTTGGTGAGGCAATCAAGGGCTTTCGTTCTTCCATGGGCAGCGAACCCAACGCTCAGCAGGACCCGATAAAAGCCGGCCTTGAGATGGATGCCGCACAGAGTCGATCCGCAGAAAGCAAACACTGATGTTCGATATCGGCTTCAGTGAACTGCTGCTGGTGGGCCTGGTAGCACTGCTGGTGCTGGGCCCTGAGCGCTTGCCGATTGCCGCACGCAATGCCGGCCTGTGGCTGGGCCGGGCCAAGCGCGCGATGAATATGCTCAAGGCCCAGGTGACCCAGGAACTGGACAACGCGCATCTGCTGCAAGGTATCGATCACCCGCCACTGCGCCAACTGGAACAGCAACTGCGCGAAGGCATCCGCCTGGACCCCACGCCAGCCGCCGCGCCACCGCCCGAGAGCGGCCTCCCCTCTGGACAACTCTCCCCATGAACCACCTGCCCTCACCTGCCCGGCCCCTGTCAGTGACCGGCCACCTGGCGCAGTTGCGCTCGCGCCTGCTGCGTTGCTTGCTGGCCATCGTCCTGGTGTTTTGCGCACTGTTTCCCTTTGCCCAGCGCCTGTACAGCTTCGTCTCTCAGCCGCTGCGCGAGTTCTTGCCCGCAGGCGCCAGCATGATTGCTACCGGGGTGACCTCACCCTTTTTGGCGCCGCTCAAGCTGACCATGATGCTGGCCCTGTTCATCAGCATGCCGCTGTTGCTGCATCAGGTCTGGGGCATGATCGCGCCGGCGGTGTACCGCCAGGAACGGCGCATTGCCGCGTGGTTGCTGGCTGTCAGCGTGTTGCTGTTTTACGCCGGCATGGCGTTTGCTTTTTTCCTGGTGTTCCCGATGATGTTCGGCTTCTTTACCAGCGTTACGCCGGACGGCGTGACGATGATGACCGATATCGCTCTGTACCTGGATTTCATCCTCGCGCTGTTGTTGGCGTTCGGCCTGGCTTTTGAAATCCCGGTCGCCACCTTCCTGGTGATCTGGGCCGGCATCACGGACGTGCAGACCCTGCAAAAAAGCCGGCCCTACATCATCGTCGGTTGCTTTGTCGTCGGCATGCTGCTGACGCCACCGGACGTGTTTTCGCAAACCATGCTGGCGGTACCAATGTGGATGCTGTTTGAGCTGGGGCTTCTGGCCAGCAGGTCGGTCAGCAAGCCACGCTCGCAAGCACCGTTACCGGAAGCCGTGAATTGAAAGACCGCCAAAGCGGCGGCTTAACACACAAACAAAAAAGCCCGGAGGCCCGCATACAGGTACTACCGGGCAAAAGCTGCGACACGCTTCAGAAACGGGGTTTGACGGCCTTCCAGTCCGGTTGATAGCGCTGCATCTGTTTCACGTCGTCGCGCTGGCGAATTCCGCAACTGAGGTATTGGTCATGGAGCTTGCCCAGTTGGTCATGGTCAAGCTCCAGGCCCAACCCTGGCGCGCGCGTAATCTTCACGCAACCATCGACGATAGGCAGCTTGCCGCCCTTGATCACCTCTTCGTCCGGCTCTTGCCAAGGGTAATGGGTGTCGCAGGCGTAATCGAGGTTGGGCACCGACGCTGCGACATGGGCCATGGCCATCAGGCTGATGCCCAGGTGCGAGTTGGAGTGCATCGACACGCCCAGGCCAAACGTGTCGCACATCTTTGCCAACACCTGGGTGTCGCGCAGGCCGCCCCAATAGTGGTGATCGGCAAGCACGATTTGCACACTATTCAACGCCACGCTGCGACGGAATTCGTCGAAGTCGGTGACCACCATATTGGTCGCCAGGGGCAAGCCGGTGCGCTTGTGCAACTCGGCCATGCCCGCCAGGCCTGGGGTCGGGTCTTCGTAATATTGCAGGTCATCACCCAACAATTCGGCCATGCGAATCGAGGTTTCCAGGGACCAGTTGCCGTTCGGGTCAATGCGCAGCGGCACTCCGGGAAATGCCTTTTTCAACGCTTTGATGCACGACACTTCATGCGCAGGCTCCAGGGTGCCGGCCTTGAGCTTGATACTTTTGAAGCCGTAGGTTTCGATCATTCGCCGGGCCTGGGCAACAATCTGTTCTTCGTTGAGGGCTTCACCCCAGCTGTCGGGTTTGTAGGGTGAACCCACGTGTTCGGCATACTTGAAGAACAGGTAGGCGCTGAACGGTATCTGGTCGCGGATTGCCCCACCCAGCAAATCCACCAAGGGCACATTCAATGAGTGCGCCTGCAGGTCGAGAAAGGCCACCTCGAATGCCGAGTATGCGTTGCTCACTGCCTTGCTGGCATGGGACCCCGGTGCCAGTTCCGCACCGGCAAGCGTGACCGGTTTGCATGCGGCCACGGTGGCCTGGACGATGGCGCGCAAACCGTTCAGATCGAAGGGATCAAGGCCGATCAGTTGCTGCTGGACTTGCTGTTGGATCGCCAATGCAGGGGCATCACCGTAGCTCTCACCCAGACCGATGTAGCCAGTGTCGCTCTCGATCTCGATGATCGAGCGCAACGCGAAGGGTTCGTGAATACCGCTGGCGTTAAGCAGTGGCGGGTCCCGGAAGGCAATCGGGGTGACGGTAACGCGGACGATTTTCAAGAGGAGGCTCCCTGTGGATCTGAGCGCAAGGCGTGTTGATGGACAGTTGATTTTGCAGTGACACGTTCTGCAGGCGGTGTGCTGGGTGGGCGTGGGGCGCCACTGCGAGGCGCAGTGCGGGCAAAAAACACCACCACCGCCGCTACCAGCGAGGTGGCGGCCAAGCCATACAGCCCACCCTCGATGGAGCCGGTGCTCTGCTCCAGAAAACCGAACGTAGTGGGCGCAACGAAGCCACCCAGATTGCCGACAGAGTTGATCAAGGCGATCACCGCTGCAGCGACACGCGCATCCAGGTAACCCTGTGGGATCGGCCAGAACAGCGCGGAGGCAGCCTTGAAGCCGATCGCGGCAAAACAGATGGCGACAAAGGCGAACACCGGCCCACCGGTGGTAGACATGAACATGCCGAACGCGGCAATCACCAACATCAGGGCGACCCACGCCTGCTGGTGTTTCCATTTGCTGGCCAGGGAGGCAAAGCCGTACATGGCGACGATGGAAATCAACCAGGGAATGGAGTTGAACAAGCCCACCTGGAAGTCGCCCATGTCGCCCATTTTCTTGATCATGCTGGGCAGCCAGAAGGTCACGCCATAGATGGTCAGGGCAATGGAGAAGTAGATGAAACAGAACAGTGCGATCTGCTTGTCGGCCAGCAACCTGAACACCGAGGGCCGGGTGGTCTGGGTCGCTTCACGCGCCTGCTGCTCCAGTTCGATGGCACTGACCAGTGCGTGTTTTTCTTCGGCGCTGAGCCACGTGGCTTGATGGGGGTGGGACTGCAGCCAGAACCAGACAAACCCGCAAAGCACAATCGAGGCAAAACCTTCGATCAGGAACATCCACTGCCAGCCATGCAGGCTCAAGCCACTGACATTGAGCAACGCTCCCGACACGGGCCCCGAGATCACCGAGGCGATGGCCGAGCCACTGAGGAAGATTGCCATGGCCTTGCCGCGCTCGGTGGCCGGCAGCCATTGGGTGAAGTAATAGATGATGCCGGGGAAAAACCCGGCTTCGGCGGCGCCAAGGATAAAGCGCAGCACATAGAAACTGGTTTCGCCCTGGACAAAGGCCATCGCCATTGCCGCCGCACCCCAGGTGAACATGATGCGCGTCAACCAGGCCCTCGCGCCGTAGCGCTGCAGGAGCATGTTGGACGGTACTTCGAAGATGGCGTAGCCAATGAAAAACAATCCTGCACCCAAGCCATAGGCCGCAGCGCCAATGCCCAGGTCGGTTTCCAAATGGCTGCGTACAAAACCTATATTGACCCGGTCGATGTAATTGACGATGAACATCACCACGAACAGCGGCAGTACGTGACGCTTGACCTTTGCCGCCGCACGGGCGAGCACAGTCGGGTCTGGCGGGTTATGGAGGGTATTCAAGGGCGACTCCCAATCATTGTTTTTTTAGGGACGAGTCAATGATGGACGCCGTGTATTGTTCCCGTCTAATCTAACTTGGCATTCGATTGATACACGGATTAGATCAATGTTCGAACTGACTCAACTGCGCTGCTTCACCACGGTGGCCACCGAACTGAACTTTCGTCGGGCCGCGGAACGGTTGAACATGACCCAGCCGCCCCTCAGCCGGCAGATCCAATTGCTGGAGCACCACTTGGGTGTGGAGCTGTTCGCCCGTACCACGCGCAGCGTTGCGCTCACCGCTGCTGGCCGCGCATTTTTCGTAGAAGCCCAGAACCTGCTGGAGCGCGCCCAGCAAGCGGCCGTGACCGCACGCCGCTTTGCCGAAGGCGATATCGGCACTGTCAATATCAGCTTCGTCGGCAGTGCGGTATATGAGTTTTTGCCCAAGGTCATCGCCGAGGCGCGGCTCAAGCAGCCCCACGTGAAGATCGATCTGGCGGAGATGAATACCTATCAGCAACATGAGGCCCTGCGTGCCCGGCGCATCGATCTGGGCATAGTACGTACGCCATTGCTGGAGCCTGGCTACGCCACCGAATGCCTGGTGCGCGAGCCCTTCGTACTCGCCGTACCGAACACCCATCGCCTGGCGCATGCCGACCAGGTCACGGTGCAGGACTTGGACGCCCAACCCTTCCTGATGTACGCCCACTCGGCCTACCCACCGTTCAACGAGCTGCTGACCGGCCTGCTACGCTCGGCCCGCGTTGCACCGGAGTACGTGCAATGGCTGGGTTCGTCCCTGACTATTCTGGCCCTGGTCAACGCCGGCATGGGCCTGGCCCTGGTGCCGCGCTGCGCAAGCAGCGTGGTGTTCAAGAATGTGGTGTTCCGCGATATCGACCTGGGCGAAGGCGCGCAGAGTGAGCTGCACCTCATCTGGCGGGAAAATAATGACAACCCGGCTTTTGCGATGCTGCTGGAGGCTATTCGCACCGCCGTGCACGAAGGCTGGGACAGTGGGCAATGAGGCCATCAAGGCGCCGGCTCCGATTGCGTCAGTGCCAAAGGTGCCAGGGAAAAAACCTGGTCATCCGTCAGTGTTTGCACATCGACCCGGTGGGGAAAGATCTTCTTTTCCACGAACAAATCATCGACCTGCTGCAGAGCCTGGACGTCTCGTGATTCCACCGGCGCCAGCGATTCGTCGCCCCATTTGCGCAGCGTCTGGGAGACCTCAAGAGGTATGTCGTTGACCTTGGCGAACACCCGGGCGTACTCCTCGGGATTGTGCTGCGCCCATTCGAATGCCTTGGCGAAGCGCTGCAGCACATCGCTCAACGCCTGGCGTTTGAGCGAGTCGTTCAAGTCCTCGTCACTGGCCGTGATAAACGTCAGCCCCGAGTTGATACCCTCCCCGGTAATCAGCACCCGAGCGCCCTGCTGCTCAGCGAATGCCTGATACACACCGAAGGTCGCCCAGGCTTCGATTTTCCCGGCGTTGAACGCGGGCAAGGCGTCAGTTGGCAGAACAAAGCCCACGTTGACGTCTTTCTCGTCGATCCCGGCATTGGCCAGTGCGCGGATCAGCAGGTACTGGGAAATGCTGCCTCGGGCCGACGACACCACAACGTTACGGCCTTTCAAGTCGGCAACGCTGCGAATCGTCGAGTCCGGCGGAACCAGAATCGCGATACTTCGCGACTGACCGCGCCGCACCGCGACAATCCGCAACGGCGTGCCGCCCGTGGCTGCCGCGAGCACCGGCGTATCACCCGCCGGCGCCAGGTCGACAGCCCCCGCCCGCAGAGCTTCGAACAGCGGTGCCGCGCCCTGGAAGTTCGCCCACTGCACCTTGTACTCGATACCCTCCAGCGCGTTCGCTGCCTCGACCACTGTGCGCAGGCCTTTGGCTTGATCGCCCAGCACCAGCGTCACACTGGACAAGTCAGGAGCCTTGGCCGATGACGACTTCGTTTCGCCGCAGCCGCTGAGCAACAGCGCCGCGCCCGACAACAGCACAACCGTGGTTTTCCAAAAGCGCTTCGGCATGTCGGAACGTCCCTGCATAAAAAGATCAACCATGGGCAAAACGCCGGGTGCTGTTGTCAGGGAGCGGACGCGCCGGCTCTACTACCTGGGCCGCAGGCTCCACCGCTTCAACCCCCAACAGTTTCAACAACCGCGTGCGGATCGCCTGGAAGCCTTCCTGACCGCTGTCACGAGCCCGGGGCAGATCGATTGTCAGTTGCTCGGCGATCTTGCCGTTGGCCAGTACGATCACCCGGTCGGCCAGCAGAATGGCTTCATCCACATCGTGGGTCACCAACAGCACCGCTGGTGTGTGTTTACGCCATAAGTCGATGATTAGCCGATGCATGCGAATGCGGGTCAACGCATCGAGCGCAGCGAACGGCTCGTCGAGCAACAACAGCTTAGGCTCGCGGACCAAACCGCGGGCCAGTGCCACCCGCTGAGCCTCGCCGCCGGAAAGCGTCGCTGGATAGGCTTCCAGCCTATGGGCCAGGCCTACTTCGGTCAGGGCCTGCACCGCACGGCCCTTGGCGTTGGGAATGTGCAGACCGAGAATCACGTTCTTCCAGGCACGCTTCCAGGGCATCAGCCGGGGCTCCTGGAACACCGCCGCCCGTGCCTTGGGCACTCGCAACTGGCCGCTGTCGATACTGTCCAGGCCGGCCAGGCTGCGCAATAAGGTGGTCTTGCCCGAACCGCTGGCGCCGAGCAGCGCCACGAATTCCCCAGGGGCGATGTCCAGGTCCAGGCCGTCGATGACCCGCTGTTCGCCAAATTGGCGCACCACATTGCGCAGTTGCACCGGCGCTACCGGGTGCGCGGGCTTGGACGTGTCCACAAGGTCGATGCTCGACATATCAGTTCCTCACAAAAGTTGGGCGCCAGGCCAGGGCAGAACGCTCCAGCGTGCGGATCAGTCCGTCGATCAACAGGCCCAGGACGCTGTAAATGAGCAGGCAGATCACGATCACGTCAGTGCGCATGAAGTCCCGTGCATCACTGGCCAGATAGCCGATGCCGGCGGTGGTGTTGATTTGCTCGACGAACACCAGGGCCAGCCAGGAAATCCCCAGGGAGTAGCGAAGGCCGACGAAAAACGAGGGCAAGGAGCCCGGCAGAATCACATGCCAGATCAACTCCCGCCGATTCAGGCCCAGGGTGTTAGCCGCCTCGATCAGCTTGGGATCGATGTTGCGGATGCCGGCGAACAGGTTCAGGTACACCGGGAAGGTGGTGCCGGTCACGATCAGCGCAATCTTGGTGAACTCACCGATACCGAACCAAAGAATGAACAGCGGCACCAGGGCCAGCGAAGGGATGGTACGCAGCATCTGCATCGGTGAATCGAGGACCACTTCACCGCGCTTCGACAGCCCGCTGACCAGCGCCGCGGCCACGCCGATGGAGACCCCAATGCTTAACCCCAAGAGTGCCCGTTGCAACGAAACCCACAGGTGCTTACCGAGCTCCCCCGAGACGATCATGGCCCAGAGCGTGCCACCGATCTGCGACGGTGCGGCAATGACCCGCTGCGGAATCAGTCCCCAACGTGACGCCAGTTCCCACAACAACAGCAGCACGATAGGGCTGACCAACCGCAATAACGCTTCAGGCGTTCGCCAATTGCGCAGCCTATCGGGAAGCAGCTTCGTCACGCCCTGCTCAGTTGCGTTGAGGCGAACGGCCTTATCGATGAAGAGCGAACTGCTGGTGCTCGGTGTCTCGACAGTCTTTGCGCTCATTCAGGCTTCCTTCCGCTTAAAGACCATGGCCGGAGGCGCCATGCATCTACTTCGGACTCATGCTATTCGCATAAAAAACCCCAGTGAAATTCTTTTTGGGAATAACCTAATATGATTAAAAATCAGATATACGATGGCGTGGATAAATTATTTGCATAGTAAACCGACGTAGCCCGCACCTTTTGCTACCTGCGTTCGACACCTCGCCTAAAATGCACATACCTGATATTTATCCTTTTTAGTGATTAATTAATTTAATAATTAACATAGAACAAAACGGCATTTCACAACCTCACCCTGTTACGCCTACTTTCGTCAGTACAGACCGACCCCCGATGCCAGGTGGAGGATTGAATCAAGGCCGAAGACATCGAGCGCAGCAGCACTCGAGCGGCAATAGCGGCGCCAACTCGGTCGACACACGATGCTGGCGTATGACTTCTGATCCCTACCAACGACAAGGAACTGACCATGAGTATTGAATTCATCGGCTACATCGGCGGCCATCACGCCTCGGAGATCCATCCTCGCAGCGGCCCCGTTTTACAGCCCGAGTACGTGGAGAACGTCGCGCGCGCCCATGAAGAAGCCGGCTTTGACCGGGCGTTGGTGGCGTTTCATTCCAACAGTCCCGACAGCACGCTGATTGCCTCCCATGCCGCCAGCGTGACGAAAAAACTGAAATTCCTCATCGCTCATCGGCCGGGGTTCGCGGCGCCCACCCTGGCGGCGCGGCAGTTTGCGACCCTGGATGTGCTCAATGGTGGTCGCACCGCCGTGCATATCATCACTGGTGGCGATGATCGCGAACTGCGTGCCGATGGCAGTTACATCGACAAGGACGAACGCTATGCGCGCACTGATGAATACCTTGATGTGGTACGCCAGGAGTGGACCAGCGAAAAGCCCTTCGATTATCAAGGCAAGTATTACCAATTCGAAGGCGCGCACTCAGCCGTGAAGTCGCCGCAACAGCCGCACATTCCGCTGTATTTCGGAGGTTCATCAGCGGCGGCCATCGCGGTGGCGGGTAAGCAGGCAGATGTCTACGCGTTGTGGGGTGAAACCTATGAACAGGTGCGTGAGGTGGTGAATCAGGTGCGCGCCGAAGCTGCCAAACATGGCCGGGAGATTCGCTTCAGCCTGTCGCTGCGCCCGATTCTGGCGGACACCGAAGAGCTGGCCTGGGAGCGCGCCGAGCGCATCTTGCAACAGGCCACCGCACTCGCCGAACAGAACGGTTTTGTCCGCCGCGCGCCCCCTAACGAAGGTTCGCGGCGCCTGCTGGCGGCAGCGGCCCAAGGCTCGCGCCTGGATAAACGCCTATGGACCGGCATTGCTGGCCTACTGGGCGCACAGGGCAACTCCACCTCATTGGTGGGCACCCCGGAGCAAGTGGCCGAAGCCCTGCTCGACTACTACGACCTGGGCATCACTACCTTCCTGATCCGCGGCTTCGACCCACTCGACGACGCTATCGACTATGGCAAGCACCTGATCCCACTGACCCGCAAACTGGTAGCCGAGCGAGAGCGGCTGGCGACGGAAAAAGTTGCTTGAACCCCACCTGACCCACTCATGTTTCAAAGGATCGCAGCCTGCAGCTACGATCCTTTGATCTTGCTCTTCAACTACTCCTTATAAGCCGTATCTGTCCTTTCCAACTGCCGGATCAGCGCATTCCAATGCCGCGCAACCCCCGACCCATCGCCACTTTTGAGCGTCTCGGCCTGTTTCTCGACCTTGGCCACCACCTCGGCCGGCGGGAAGATCAGTTCGGCATTGCCACCGGCCTGCGCCGCGATCTGAATGTTGCAGGCGCGCTCCAGCCCCTGCAGTTGCTGGAACGCGTGCTCAACGCTGATGCCTGCGGTCAGCAGACCGTGGTTGCGCAGGATCAAGACGCTCTTGTCCCCCAGATCAGCTACCAGCCGTTCGCGCTCATTGAGGTCCAGGGCAATGCCTTCGTAACCGTGATAAGCCACCCGCCCGGAAAAACCGATGGAATGCTGTGAAATCGGCAACAGGCCGTTGCGTTGGGCAGACACGGCGATGCCGTCACGGGTATGGGTATGCAGCACTGCTTGCAGGTCCGGACGGGCGCCGTGAATGGCGCTGTGGATCACATAACCGGCGTAGTTGATGCCAAGCCCCGTCGGGTCGTCGACGAGGGTGCCGTCGATGTCGACCTTGACCAGGTTGGAGGCGGTGATTTCGTCGAACAACAACCCGAAGGCGTTGATCAGGAAGTGCTCGTCAGGACCCGGCACGCGCGCAGAAAAGTGCGTATAGATGTGGTCAGTCCACTTGAACAGCGCTGCCAACCGATAGGCCGCAGCCAGCTTCACACGTACCTCCCACTCTTCAGGGGTGACGCGCTGGTGAACATTTTTTGAGACGCTGGATAAAGGGCTGACGCTGCTCATGGCAAAACTTCCTGGATGGCCTGCAAGGATTCCAGCAAGCCTAGGGGAAGGCCAAAAATAATAAAAATCACATTTTAATCTAAGCTAATTATTATTATTTTTTATGATACTCCTCCCCCGAATTGATCATGCCGCACTCTTGACCTTCTGCAGTGATCCGGCGACCCGTTTGCCGAAGACGTCTACCGGCCCTTGCAGGTTGCCGAGAAAGCGCGGGTAGATCAGCCACAAGTCCATCACCGGCTTGAAGTCCTTGAGGGGGATGGCCGCCAACTGATCGAAATGAGCACTGCGCTCCAACAACGAACGCGGCACCAGGCCAAGGCCCAGTCCATCAGCCACCAGACCCAGCTGCAACTCGGTACCAAAGGTTTCCAGGTTGACCTGCATGGCCAGGCCCTGGTCCGACAGGGTGCGTTGCAATCCGGCGCGGAAGCCGCAGCCGTCGGGATTAAGAATCCAGCCATTCTGGTAAACGTCAGCGAGTTTGCAGGGGCGTTTGGGCAACTGCGTCCTGGCGCACACCACGACCAGTTCCATCTTGCCAATTGACTCGCCGAGGATGTTGTCCGGGAAGATCTTGCCCGCCGGAAACAGCGCCGCCGCTGCATCCAGCTCGCCACGCTCGATCTTGCCGACCAACTGACTGCCCCAACCCGTCGCCACTTGAGCACGCAGTTCGGGGTACTCGACCCGCAGATGCTTGAGGGCATCCAGCAACACCACGTCACCGATGGTTTGCGCAACGCCCAGGCGCAGTAGCCCGGTGGGCGGTGCATCCGTGGCGACCAGTTCGCGCAAGGCATCCATTTCCCGCAGGATCAAACGACACTGCTCATACACCCGATTGCCAATCAGGGTGGGCTTGAGCGGTTTGGTATTGCGGTCGAAGAGCTCCACGCCCAGGGCCTGCTCAAAGTTCTGCACGCGCCGGGTAATGGCGGGCTGGGTCAGCTGCAGTGACTCGGCTGCATGGCTGATGGACTGGCAACGAACCACTTCGACAAAGGCGTCGATATCATCAATTTTCATTTGGCCCGCACATAGAGAACAGTCGATAAGATGTTTGGAAAGCATAACGCTGCTGGAAAAAGAATAGTGCCATTGCGCATATCTGGATAGTCCGGCCTATCTATCGATAACATCTAACGCTATTCACAAGGGTTCTAAATTCCTTTCAGCTATAACCTAATCATTAAAAAATAGCATATTAATCAACATCATTATGCTTAACTCATGACGTCCACCTTTCACCACGATGATGGAGTCGCCATGACCCAGGCCCGACACCCGCAGAGACTCAGAGCATTCATAGACGCCCTGGCGGAGTTGATCGACGGCAACCCCAGCGAGGGGGATCTCTTGCATCGCGGCGCCAGGCTGCTCGCTCAACTGGTCAGCCATGATGACTGGCTGCCCGACGACTTTGCCCAGCCGGATCCAGAACGCTATCAACAATTTTTGCTGCATGCCGATTCACGGCAGCGCTTCAGCATCGTCAGTTTTGTCTGGGGTCCGGGGCAACGCACGCCCATCCATGACCATCGGGTCTGGGGCTTGATCGGCATGCTGCGTGGCGCAGAGTACTCCCAGGGGTTCGCCCGCCATCCCGCCGGCAACCTGGTGCCTGAGGGCCCGCGAGTAAAGCTGGCGCCAGGTCAGGTCGAGGCGGTGTCTCCCAAGATCGGCGACATCCATCAAGTCAGTAACGCCTTTGATGATCAGGTCTCGGTCAGCATCCATGTCTATGGCGCCAACATCGGTGCCGTACGCCGTGCGGTGTATCAGCCCGACGGCAGCGAAAAACTGTTCATTTCGGGTTATTCCAACGCCTTTCTCCCCAATATCTGGGATTTGTCCAAAGAGAGCCAAGCCCTATGAGTACTGCACCTGCCCGCTCCTACGCCGAGATTCGCCAGGCCCTGCTGAACCGTGAAGAACTGGCGCTGGTGGATGTGCGCGAAGAAGCACCCTTCGCCGAAGCGCACCCGTTATTCGCGGCCAACATCCCGTTGTCCAAGCTCGAGCTTGAGGTGTACTCGCGCATTCCACGCCGCGATACCCCAGTCACGGTTTATGACAACGGAGAAGGCCTCGTGGCCATCGCTGTACAACGCTTGCAAGCACTTGGCTACACCCGTGTCAGCGTGCTTGAGGGGGGATTGGACGGTTGGCGTAGCGCCGGTGGCGAGTTGTTCATCGACGTCAATGTACCAAGCAAGGCCTTTGGTGAACTGGTGGAAAGCCAGCGCCACACGCCCTCCCTGGCGGCGGAAGAGGTTCAGGCGTTGCTCGACAGCGAGGCCGATGTGGTGGTGCTCGATGCCCGACGCTTCGATGAATATCAGACAATGAGCATTCCCACCGGCATCAGCGTACCGGGGGCCGAGTTGGTGCTGCGAGCCCGGGAGCTGGCGCCGGACCCGGCCACCCGCATCATCGTCAACTGCGCAGGGCGTACCCGCAGCATCATCGGCACCCAGTCGCTGATCAATGCCGGCATCGCCAACCCGGTCTCAGCCCTGCGCAACGGCACCATCGGCTGGACCCTGGCCGGTCAGAAGCTGGAGCATGGCCAGTCACGCCGATTCGCCCCCACCCGTGAAGAACATCAACAAATCGCCACTCGCGATGCCCGCCGCGTTGCCGATAAAGCCCTGGTGGGCCGTGCGAACCTGGCTGACCTGCACCGTTGGCAGCAGGAGCCGGCACGCAGCACTTATCTGTTCGACGTACGCACCCCCGAAGAATTCGAGGCCGGCCACCTGCCCACAGCCCGCTCGACACCGGGTGGACAACTGGTGCAAGAAACCGACCACTACGCCAGCGTGCGCGGCGCGCGCCTGGTGCTGGCCGACAACGACGGCGTGCGCGCCAACATGTCGGCTTCCTGGCTCGCACAACTGGGCTGGGAAGTGTACGTACTGGATGACCTGCAGCCTGCGCACTTCAGTGAGCAAGGCCCCTGGAAGGCGCCGGTTCCCGAGCCGCAACAGGCCGAGGAAATCAGCCCCGAGACCCTCGCCGACTGGCTGTCCCAAGGCGACACTGCGGTACTGGATTTCACCAGCAGCGCCAACTACGTCAAACGCCACATCCCGGGCGCCTGGTGGGTGCTGCGCGCTCAGTTGCCTGAGGCCCTTGCGAAGGTGCCAGCCGCCCAACGTTATGTGCTGACGTGCGGCAGCAGCCAGTTGGCCCGACTGGCGGTTGCCGAGGTCGAAACCCTGACCGGCAAAACGGCGTTTTTACTACGCAGCGGCACTGCAGCCTGGATCGCCGCGCAACTGCCGCTTGAGGAGGGTGAAACCCGCCTGGCCTTACCGCGCATCGACCGTTATCGCCGGCCTTATGAAGGCAACGATAGCCCTCGCGAAGCCATGCAGGCCTATCTGGACTGGGAATACGGACTGGTGGACCAGTTGGCCCGGGACGGCACCCATGGCTTCTTCATCATCTAAATGCGAAAAGGCCGGATGCCCAGTCTTTCCTACATCAGCCGACCCCTTCTCCAGGCGGAGGCGACTGAACGCAACACTCAGCCTGGAGCCACACGATGCGCCTCACCCTGCCCCTCCTGTTAATCACCCTGGCCTTTGGCACGGCACACGCCGCTGACCTGCAACCGTTGCGGGTGGCCAATCAGAAATCCACCCTCAAGGCGCTGCTGGAAGTCTCCGGCGAACTCAAGGATGTACCCTATGAGATCCAATTTTCCGAATTCCCCGCCGCCGCACCCCTGGGTGAAGCGCTGAATGCCGGCGCCGTGGATATCGGTGCCTTGGGCGATGCACCCTATGTGTTCGCCCTGGGCGCCGGTGCGTCGCTCAAGGTGGTCAGCATCATTCACGCCGAAGGGCGTAATACCACCGCCATTCTTGTGCCCAAGGACTCACCCATCAAGGCGGTTGCAGACCTCAAGGGCAAGCACATCGTCACCACCCGCGGCTCGATCGGACACTACCTGGCCATCAAGGCCCTGCGCAGCGCCGGCCTGGGCACCCAGGATGTGCAATTCATCTTCCTGCTACCCAGTGAATCCAGGCTGGTGCTGGATAACGGCACCGCAGACGCCTGGTCCACCTGGGATCCCTTCACCACTGTCGTCACCGCTCAGAGCCAGGCCAGGGTCCTGGCCAGCGGCAGCAGCCTGCTGAGCAATCACCTTTACCTTGCCGCCACCAGCCAGGCCATCGCCGACAAACGCCAGCAACTGAACGACTTTATCGCCCGGGTCGACCGGGCCTATCGCTGGAGCAACGAGCACCCCAACGAGTACGCCGCGGCCCAGGCCAGGATCACCGGCCTGCCCCTGGCGGTGCATGTGGCCGTGGCCAACGCGACCCACATGCAGCCGGTGGTGATTAACGACACGGTCGTCAGCGGCCTGCAGGCCACCGCCGACATCTACCTGGAAGAAGGCTTGCTGACCCGACACATCGACGTCTCCCAAGGCTTTGACAAGAGCTTCAACACCCAACGGGCCTCACTTATCCAGGCTGCGTTAAAGGAGTAGAACCATGAGCAAACAAAAACGCCAACTCAAGCTCGGAGCAATGGTCCATGGGGTCGGCCATGGCTGGGGCGAATGGCGCCATCCGCAGGCACAACCCAATGCCAGCACCCATTTCGGTTTCTACAAACAGCAGACGCAACTGGCCGAAAGGGCAAAGTTCGATTTCGTGTTCATCGCCGACAGCCTGCACATCCATGAAAAATCCAGCCCGCACTACCTCAACCGCTTCGAGCCGTTAACCATTCTCTCGGCCCTGGCTGCGCTGACGTCGAACATCGGCCTGGTGGCCACCGTGACCGTCAGCTACACAACCCTACCAAGTGGCGCGCCAATTCGCGTCGCTTGACCATATCAGCGAAGGGCGTGCCGGCTGCAGCGACCCGCGAGGCTGTGGCATTGGCGAAGGCCTGACGATGCCAAACGAGGCGTTCGGCAATTACACCCGCCTGCACTACCCGTTCTGACGCCAGTAAAGCCGCTCAAATCGATAACTAAAAGATATTTATATATTTGTTTTTAGAACAATAGGATTGACAGACGTTGATCCACTCTTCACTTCATATCGAGCATGCCATGTCAAAACTCATCAAGAACCCAGGGGCGATATTCCGTCGTCCTATCCTGGCCGGCCTGGTCGTTACCCTGGTCTTGGCTTGCATCACCCTGCCCGCCCAGGCCCGGGAAACGCTGCGTATCGGTTATCAGAAGTCATCGACCTTGATCACCCTGCTGAAAACCCAAGGCACGCTGGACAAGGCACTCGCCGAGGCGAACATTGACGTGAGCTGGCATGAGTTCCCCAGCGGCTTACCACTGCTGGAGGCGCTGAATGTAGGCAATGTCGATGTCAGTGCTGACGTGGCGGATACCGTGCCGATTTTTGCCCAGGCCGCCCAGGCCAAACTGACGTACTTTGCCCAGGAGGCACCCTCGCCTTCGGCCCAGGCAATCGTCGTGCACAAACACTCATCGTTGCAGCAACTGGCAGATTTGAAAGGTAAGAAAGTGGCCGTGACCAAAGCGGCTGGCGCCCACTATTTGTTGATCGCGGCCCTGAACAAGGCCGGCCTGAAGTTTTCTGATATCCAACCTGCGTACCTGTCACCCGCCGATGGCCGGGCAGCCTTCGAGAATCAGAAAGTCGATGCCTGGGTCACCTGGGAACCCTTCCTCAGCGGCGTACAGCGTCAACTACCGACGCGTACCCTGGCCGACGGCAATGGCTTGGCCAGCTACAAGCGTTATTACCTGACCAGCACCCGCTACGCCCAGGCGCACCCTGAAGTCATCCAACTGGTTTACCAGCAACTGCGTGAAGCCGGGGCCTGGGTTAAAAGCCACCCCCGTGATGCGGCTCAAGTGCTCGGCCCGCTGTGGGGCAACCTCGATGTGGAAACGGTCGAGGCGGCCAACGCCCATCGCAGTTATCAGGTACAGCCGGTAACTGCCGATCAGTTGGGTGAACAACAGAAAATTGCCGATGCCTTTTTCGCCGCTGGTTTGTTGCCCAAGGCGGTAGATGCCCAGGACGTCGAGATATGGAAGCCGGGCCTGCGTTAAGCAGGCTTGGTGCGCTAAAGAGTTGGCTTCCTGGACCTGAATCGCCCCATTGACCTTAGATTTGCATTGCGCCAGCAAACCCGCGCGTCAAATCCTCAATCAACGCCTCGACATCCTCAAGTCCGATATGCAACCGCAGCACCGGGTTCAATCCCCGGTCTGCGGCGCTGTTGCGATCCTTGGTATCGGCGACAGTCACCAGGCTTTCGTAGCCGCCCCAGGAAGCGCCCAGGCCAAACAACTGGAGCGCATCGATGAATCGTTCGACGTACGTGACGTCTGCGTCGCGCAATTCGAACGAGAGCAAACCGTTGCTGCCGTTGAAATCCCGCTGCCACAGGGCGTGGCCAGGGTGGTCGGGCAAGCCCGGGTGGAAGACCTGCTTGACCTGCGGTTGAGCTTGCAGCCAATGGGCGATTTCCAGGGCCTGCCGCTCGTGCACCGCCAAGCGCGGCGCCAGGGTTCGCGCGCCACGCAGCACTAAATAGGCATCGTCGGGGCTGACGGTGCTGCCAAAGGTATCGCTCATGGCTGCCAGCGCCGGCCAGACCTCTTCCCGTGTGCAGACGCTGCCCATTACCACGTCACTGTGGCCGCACAGGTACTTGGTCAGGGCCATGATCGAAATGTCCGCCCCCAGGGCCAGCGGCCGATACAGATAACCCGAG
This sequence comes from Pseudomonas karstica, assembly GCF_009707515.1. Taxonomy (GTDB): domain Bacteria; phylum Pseudomonadota; class Gammaproteobacteria; order Pseudomonadales; family Pseudomonadaceae; genus Aquipseudomonas; species Aquipseudomonas karstica. The sequence continues at coordinate 123,887 of NZ_WLYI01000002.1, forward strand.
CCCCAGGTGTTATCCACCGCCAGCAAGATGCCACGGGGTTTGCATAGCGCCGCGATGGCCGGCAAGTCACTCAGCTCATACAACAGGGAGCCTGGCACTTCGGTGTAGACCATTTTGGTGTTGGCTTGCAGTTGCGCTTCCAGGTCGCGGCCATCCGGGCTGAAGTAGCTGACCTGAATACCGAAGGGTTGAAGAAATTCCTCCGCCAGGCGCCGTACGGGTGAGTACACAGCATCGGTGATCAACACATGATCGCCGGGGCGCAGGTAAGCCAGGAAAGTCTGCGCCACCGCCGCCAGCCCGGTGCAGAACAAACGGCTGCGATAACCGCCCTCCAACTCGCTGACCAGGTCTTCCAGGGCGAAGGCCGTCGGATTGCCCCGAGCGCCATAGCTCAAGACCCGTTCGCTGTCGCGACGGGAACGCGCATCGCGCATTTGCGCCAGGTTGTCGAACAGCACCGTGCTTAACCGGCTGACCGGCACATTGACCGGCCGAGCGCCGCGGCCCTTTGCGGTACGCGCCGAATGAACCAGACGGGTGTTGACCCGCGCATGCCGAGCCGCTTGAGGTTTTGCCTGCAGCGGCTTGAGACTGGCAATTTCGTCTTCGCTCATCTGCGCCAGCAAGCCGATTTCCCAGGCCAGGTACTGACGCGCCGCGTCCTTGTTGCCGGAGTGGCGATCATGGGTGAAAAACAGGAAGTCGATACACCGATCATCAGGCAGTGTGTTACCAACCTCCTGAATCCCAAGGCCTGTTGCGCGCCAGGCGTCAAGCCCGCCGTCCAGCAAGCGGACTTGTGCGCGCTGAGCTTCGGGCAATTCCAGTGCTGCAAAAGCAGCCAGCAGCGGATCATCAGCCAGCAACACCAGCGGCCGCCGGTCACCGGCCACCTCACTGGCGAGCAATGAACGGATCGACCAACGCGCGCCGACGATATGGCCTTTGCGATAGACCATGCTCGGACGCAGATCAATCAGTGCGACCGCGTCATCCTTCAGCGCATCGGCCAATGCCTGTGCCGTAATCAACGGCAAAGTCTGGCGAGCAACGACTGCAAGTGCGGGCAACGCCAGATCACTGTTCACCCCACCCGCCAGCACATAGGCTTCGTGGCCCAACTGCCGAAGCCAACTGGCAACGATCGGTGCGCGCACGCCATCACTGTCGACCAACACCACCCGCGCCTGGCGCACACCGACATACAGATCGGTAGATTGAATCAACTGCCCGCCCGGCGTATGTTGCGCGCCCGGCAGGCTGCCGGCGGCAAATTCTTCGGCGGTGCGCACGTCACACAGGAACACGCTGCGCCCGGCATCCCTGGCCCACTGCTCGACCTGAGCGGCCTCGACGGTTTTCACTCCGGCTCGCTGCGCCAGTTGTGCAGCGGCCAGACGCTGCGCGGGCAGAGTGCTGGATGTCACCTCATCGGCGTAACGTCGAGTGCTGCCATGTTCTAACTGAAAATCCTCCAGATACCAGCCCTGAGTTCCGTTCTCCAAGGCGTAGATCGGGTTCTTCAAGCCCAGGTTGATCAACGTTTGGGCGCCGATAATGCTACGCGTTCGACCGGCGCAATTGACCACGATCGGCATGCGCTCGTCCGGCACCAGATCATGCACGCGATAGCCCAGTTCGCCATTCGGGCAGCAGACCGACCCAGGAATAGTCATCTTGCGGTATTCATCGAACGGCCGACCGTCGAGTACCACCAGCGGCTCGCCCCGGGTTTGCCATTCGGCCAATTGCTGCGCCGTGACATGGGGCGTATGGCTGGCCTCTTCCACTAACTCGCCGAAGGCCTTGGAAGGCACATGCACACCGGCAAACAGTTGGAACCCGGCGGCTTGCCAACCCTCGGCGCCGCCGTCAAGTACATGCACACGGCTGTAGCCCAGCGAGTGCAGGCGCTGAGCGGAACGCGCCGCGACGTCGCCACCGTCCTGGTCATAGATCACCAGCCGCACCTGAGGGTTCGGCGCCAGACGCCGAACCTCCAGCTCCAGGCGGCTATAGGGCAGGTTCACCCCGAAAAACAGGTGCGCTTCGCCGTATTGGCCATGCTCACGCACGTCAAACAGGGCAATTTCCTGCCCATCGAACAGCCATTGCCGCAGTTGTCCTGGCGTTACGGTCTGGTCGATCATGCGTAGGCCTTGATCGACGGCGCCATTTGCGAGGCGTTGTAATTGAGAATGCGCCCGTCGACCTCGATACCGTAACGGCCGTTGAGGGACTCCAGCGGCAAACCGTAAAGGTGCAAGTGCAGTGTCGGTTGCTCGCCCTCGACCAGAATGCCATGTAGGTCTTCGCCGAGAAACGAGATGGAAGTGCCGGGCTGCACAATCACTTCCTTTTCCAGGTGCAACGTGGTGAAGCCGGGCTCGCGACCTTCGTCATCACGCCGGTAGACGTAGTTGATTTCCTGGCCTTCGACGGCACTGATGATCGCCCAGGTTTCATGGTTGTGAGGGAGGGTGCTTTTGCCCGGCAACAGCGAGTTCAGGTACAGCGTCGGGGTGTCGCCATCGTCATTGAGACGGTAGCGAAACGCGGTGCTGCCCTGCCCCGGTACCGGTGCAGGGAACGCCTCGAAATTAAACAGATCGCGGCGCTCGGCCAAGGCTTCAAGCAAGGAAACGATTTCCACCAGCGCGGCGCGGTCGACGCCCCGCTGATGAATGACGCGGATTTTCTTCAGGAAATCCTCGATGACATCGGCACGGTTAACGGTACTCATGAACAGGCTCCTCGGTATTAGACGGACAAGCTGTAGCGACTCAGGTTGCTCAACAGATACGGATCATTGGCGATGGGCGGCCGACGGCCCGGATCACCCAGGGCATGCCGCAAAAACTCCTGGGTGCGTTCGCTGGTGGGGTGCTGAAAGATTTGCGTGGCGCTGCCGTGCTCGACGATCACGCCGTGTTCAGTGAAGTAGACAATGTCGCTGATTTCTTCTGCGAAACGCATTTCGTGGGTGACCAGCACGCAAGTCATGCCTTCCTCGGTCAACTCGCGAATTACCGTCAGCACCTCGCCGACGGTTTCCGGATCAAGAGCCGAGGTCACCTCATCGAACAGAATCAATTCCGGACGCATAGCCAGTGCACGGGCAATCGCCACCCGCTGTTGCTGGCCGCCGGACAATTGTCCCGGATAGGCATCGGCCTTGTGCTCCATACGCACCTTGGCCAACAAGGCCCGGGCATCTTTCTCGGCCTCGATCCGGTTGCGGCCCAGCACCTTGCGCGGGGCAATCACCAGGTTTTCCAGCACCGACAAGTGCGGGAACAAGTTGTACTGCTGGAACACAAAGCCCACACGCTTGCGCAACTCGATGCGCTGGGCTTCCTGGGCCAGGGTGTGCACCTCGGTGGTGCCAACGCGGATGCTGCCGCGCTGGGGCTGCAACAGGCCGGTGATGCAGCGCAGGATCGTCGACTTGCCGGAGCCGGACGGGCCGATGATCGACACAGCCTGGCCGCGATGGACGTCTAGGTCGATACCTTTGAGCACCGAATTATTGCCAAACGACAGGTGCAGGTCGCGCAGGCTGACCAAGGGCTCGGCGACAGTCTCAGTAGAAGGCATAACGTCGCTCCAGGCGTTGGGTAAGTCGGGAGATCGGGTAGCAGTAGGCAAAGAACAGCACCAGCAAGCTGAGATAAATCACCACGGTGAAGCCGGTCATGTTCACGGTATTGCTGGCGATTTGCGCGGTGTCGATCACGTCATGCACGCCCACCAGTGATGCCAGCGCGGTGCCCATGGTGATCACCGCATAGAGGTTCATCCACGGCGGCAACATGCGTTTGAAGCACTGCGGCAGGATGATCGAACGGAAAATCTGCCCGCGGGTGAAGGCCAGGGAACGTGCAGCTTCCCACTGCGTACTGGGGATCGAGGCAATGGCGCCACGGAAGATTTCCGCGACATTGGCACTTGCCGGCAACGCCAGGCCGATGGTGACCTTGACCCAGTCCGGGAACGAGACATAGGTGCCGGCGATGTGGATCTCGAACGGGAACACGTAGGTAGTGAAATAAATCAGCACCAGCCACGGCGCATTACGGAAAACCTGCACCCAGATCCACGCCGGCAATCGCAGCAGCCGCAGGGGTGATAACGCCAAAGCACCCACCAACAGCCCCAGCAACGATCCCAGGCCGATGGCGACAAGACTGATCAAAATGTTCTGGCCAAAGCCCACGGCCAGGGCCGGCGACCATTGCAGCAAGGCCTTGGACACTGGGCTGTATGGGGCGAAATACACCAGATAGAGCACGGCGCCGGCCAACAGCAATAGCTTGCCGACATGCCGCCGCGGCCAGGCCAGCGGCGCGCTCACGGCCGATTCAATGGCCATAGCCGGGCATCCTCAGGCGCGCTTCAAGGTAGCGCCCCACGCAATTAACGATAAAACTCAGTAGGCCGAAAAAACTCAGGATCAGAATCATCAACTCCAGCACGTTGTCGCTTTGGGTCCAGATCATAATCGCCGCATAAGTGATGTCTCCCACGGCAATAGCCGAGGCCACGGCGGTCATCTTCACCAAGTCGATCAGGTTGTTGATCAGCGACGGCAAGGCAAAACGCAGGGCCAGCGGCAACTGCACATTCCACAGCAACTGACGACTGCTGAACGCCAGCGAACTGGCCGCCTCCAGCGTCACGCTTGGTACCGCCTCGATACCGGCACGCAAGGCTTCGGCATGGAACGCACCCTTGTGCAACGAGATCACGATCACCACCCAGGCGAACGGTGTAAGCGGATTGGCCGCGCCGACCGCCTGGGTCAGTAGCATGTTCAGTACCAGGAAGGCGCAATACAACTGCACCAGCGTCGGCGTATTGCGGGTGACCTCAACGAATATCCTTGCCGGTGTTGCCAGCCAGGCTTTGCCAGAGGTCAGCATCGCCGCCAATCCAACACCGGCCAGCAGGCTTCCAGCAATGGTGAACAGACAGAGCAGCACCGTGGTCAGCGCACCCTGCTCCAGGGTTCCTCGTTGGTAGCTGTCCAGCACAAAGCCGTAGTTCAGGCCAAACCCGGCAGCCCAGTGAACGAAAAGCTCCAGCCAATGGTTCATGGTTCGCCCCGCAATTGCGCGCAGGCGTGGGCGATGCGACGCCCGGCTTCAACAACGCTGTCGGTTGCCGTGGCGATGGACAGGCGAAACCACGGCGACAAGCCATAAGCGCTGCCCGCCACACCCGCCACGCCCTCCTCCAGTAAATACGCCACAACCTCGGCATCGTTGTTCAGGCACACGCCGTCCGGGCGATAACGTCCCAGCAACCCGGCGCAGCGGGCAAACACGAAGAAGCCACCTTGAGGTTCGAGCACGTCAAGACCGTCCACTTTGCGCAAGGCACTCACCAGTAAATCCCGGCGTTGCTGGTAAGCCTCGACCTGCGGCCGCAAGAAATCCAGCCCGCCCTCGAAGGCTGCCAACGCAGCAGCCTGCCCGACTGAAGAAGCTCCCGACGTGGATTGCGATTGCACGACTGCCATGGCGTTGGTCAGCACTTGCGGCCCGGCACCAAAACCGATGCGCCAGCCAGTCATGGCGTAAGTCTTGGACACCCCGCCCACCAGCAGGCAGCGCGGCTGCAAGTCCGGCGCGACGTTGAGCAGGTTCTGGGCCGGATGACCGTCAAAGCGGATATGTTCGTAGAGCTCATCCAGCAGAATCAGCACCTGTGGATGGCGACGCAGCACCTCGGCCAAGGCTTGCAGTTCAGCCTCGCTGTAAACTGCGCCACTGGGGTTGCCGGGGCCGTTGAGGATCAGCCAGCGCGTGCGTTCGCCAATGTGTTGCTGCAGCTGTTCTGCGCGAAGCTTGCAGCCCTGCGCCAGTGTGCACTCGATAAACACCGGCGCACCGCCATTGAAGCGCACGCTGTCCGGGAAGGTCGGCCAGTACGGCGTCGGCAGCAGCACCTCATCGCCGTCGTCGAGGGTCGCGGCAAAGGCATTGAAGATGATCTGTTTTGCCCCGTTGGCAATCACGATCGATTGCAGCGGATAGTCCAGACTGTTTTCCTCCTGGAGTTTGCGTTGCACAGCGACACGCAAGGCTTTTACGCCAGGCGTCGGGGTGTACTTGGTGGCACCACTGGCGATCGCGGTATAAGCGGCCCGCTTGATGTGTTCAGGGGTATCGAAATCCGGCTCGCCGGTGGTCAGGTCGAGGATGTCGCGACCGGCATCACGCAACGCCGTGGCTTGGGATTTGGCAGCGGCATTGGCCGACAGCGAGACGCGCTGCACGCGCTTGGACAGGCGAAGCGTCATGACGCAAGCACCTCCAGGACTTTGCCCGGGTTGAGCAGGTTCTTGGGGTCCAGTGCCTGCTTGATGCGGCGCATGAGGTCCAGTTCCACCGGGCTTTTGTAGCGCTCCAATATGTCCCGTTTGCGCTGGCCGATGCCATGTTCGGCACTGATGGAGCCGCCATGGGCATGGGCACTATCATGCACCAGTAAGCTGAGCGCGGCGTAGTCAGCCATATGCGCCTCGACCGTCGAGCCCAGTGGATGAGCGACGTTGTAGTGCAGGTTGCCGTCGCCCAAATGGCCGAACGTGAAATGACGGACACCGGGGAAATGTGCCTGCAACAACGCATCGGTATGAGCGACAAACGCCACGACCTGGGAAGTCGGTACTGAGATGTCGTGCTTCATGTTACGACCTGCGCGTTTCTGCGCCTCGCTCATATTCTCCCGCAACAGCCATAGGGCTTCGCTCTGGACCAGGCTTTCGGCGATCCACGCATTGGCCAGCAATTCGCGCTCGAAGGCCTCACCCAACACCTCTTCAAACGTTTGACGGGCATGGCTTTCGCTGTGGTTGTCGGACAGCTCCAACAGTGCAAACCAAGGCTGCCCGGCGCCGAGAAAAGGTTGCGGACCTTGCGGGAATTGCTCGCGCAGCAGCGATAGACAATCAGCACTGAGCAGTTCGAATGCAGTGAGGCTGGCACCGAAACCGGCGCGGACATGGGACAGCAATTGCACCGCCTGGGCCAAAGAATCGAAAGCCAACAGGGCCGTAGCCCGTGCCTTCGGCAATGGAAAGAGTTTCAGGGTCGCGGCGGTGATAATTCCGAGTGTGCCTTCGCTACCGATGAACAGGTCACGCAGATCATAGCCGGTGTTGTCTTTGCGCAATCCACGCAGGCCATTCCAAATCTCACCCTCGGCGGTGACCACTTCCAACCCCAGGGTCAGCTCGCGGGTATTGCCATAACGCAACACGGCGGTGCCACCAGCATTGGTGCCCAGATTGCCGCCGATGGTGCAACTGCCTTCGGCTCCCAGGCTCAGGGGAAACAGCCGGCCGGCGTCACGGGCAACGTCCTGGACAGTTTGCAGAATGCAGCCCGCCTCGACGGTCAGGGTGTCGTTATCAATGTCCACCGTGCGCACTCGATTCATCCGATCAAGTAACAGCAATACTGCCCGGCCGCTGGCATCCGGGGTGGCGCCGCCCATCAGGCCGGTGTTGCCGCCCTGCACCACCACCGGCGTATCAGTGGCCACGCACATGCGAACCACTGCCGCGACTTCCTCGGTGTTCGCTGGATGCACTGCGGCAATAACCTGGCCGACGTAACGACCCTGCTTGTCGGTCAGGTAGGGTGCAGCTTCTTCGCTGTTCTGCACATGACTGGGGCCGAGCAGTTGCTGCAAGGCAAGAAATATCCGCCGACTCATGGTTGCGATGCCAGCGGTGGCGTGTTGCGGTATTGCTCATGCAGGTCACGCAACGCCTGGGACGGCGTCATACCTGTGCGCTCGCCCAATTCGATCAGCCAGCCGCTACGGTGCCAGTCGCGCACAATGGCATCCAGTTTCGCCTGGGTATCGTGCTCGCCTTTACGCAGCCAAATCACCGAGTTTGACGGGATCAGGTCACCCGGCAGCGGGATTTCATACTCGGCCCACTCGGGTTCGCTCAACAATGCATGCATGGTCGGGCTGACATGTACCGCCGCCACACAGCCATTGCCGCGCAGCGACAACAGCGATTCGGACTGGCTGCGGAAAGCCTTGATCTGCGCGCCGTAGGTTTCCTGCAGCGGCTTGATGAAGTTGCTGCCCTGGGACACACACACCGGCTTGCCCTTGAGGTCGCGCCATTGAGTGATGCCCGCACCTTTGCGAATCAACGCGGCGCCACCGACTTCTTCATAGGGCGTGGGCACGTAGTCAAGAATCTCGCCGCGTTCTTCGGTGAACTGCATGTTGGCGATGAGGATATCGACCTTGCCCTGCTGCAGGAACTGCACTCGGTTTGGAGCCAGGACCGAAACGGTCTTGGCTTCGACGCCCAGCGCCTTGGCAACGCTTTTGGCCAGTTCGACGTTATAGCCCAGGTGCTCGCCGGTCTTGGGGTCGATGGTGCCGAACGGCGGGCCACTGAGAATCACCCCGACGCTGATGGCGTGGCGTTGCTCGATCTTGTCCAGCGTGGCATCGGCCTGGGCGAGGCTCGCCCCCAATGCAGCACACCAGGCAAGGCATAGGGTTGCAGCGGAAAAATAACGCTTCATGCACGACTACCTTGAACGACCGTCGTGCAAAACGACGGTCTCTTGAAAACGTTGAGGGGGTACCTGGCTCAGGCGCCGTTGGCTTGGAACTGCTTTTGCAATTCCAATAGGGCCGGTGACGCGGGGGTGATGTGGTTGCGAGTCTGTGCCTGGATCAGCCAGCCGCTACGGTGCAGTTCCTTGACGATGAGGTCGAGCCTGGCCTGGGTATCGCTTTCTGCGCGACGGGTCCAGATCACCGACGGGGCCGGGTTGAGCTCTGGGGTGAGCGCGCGATAGCCCTGCCATTCGGCGATGTCGGCGATCAACGGGTTAATCAACGTGGCGTCATGCACCGCCGCGACGCAGTTATTGCCACGCAGTGCCAACAGGGACTCCGATGAGCTCTTGAAAGCCTTGATCTCGACGCCCAACTCAGTGAGAGGCTTGATGTAACTACTGCCCTGGGAGGTGCAGACTGGTTGGTTCTTCAGGTCCTCCCAATGGGTAATCTTGCTGTCCTTGAGCACTGCGGCAGTGCCGCCGACACGGTAGAACGGCGTCGGCACAAACCCTAGGATCTCGCCACGCTCGGCCGTCCATTCCATGTTGGCGATCAGCAAATCAACTTTGCCCTGCTGCAGAAACTGCACGCGGTTGGCCGGCAATACCGGCACCAGTTGCACCTCGACGTCCAGTCGGCGCCCCAGTTCCTGAGCCAAGTCGACGTTCAGACCACGAGGTTTGTGTGTGGCGGGATCAATCCCGCCGAAGGGACCACCGGACAGCAACACCCCGACCACCAACACGTGACGTTGCTGGATTTTATCCAGGGTTGCATCAGCCTGAGCGCTGGTCATGCCCACCATCGAGATCAAGGCCCCCAGCATCACAGGCAACAATCGTTTAACGGGTGAGCGCTCGAGCAACATGGATTTCCCCTCATGAATGATCGGCGTAACCCCGACCTGATGTGTGGGCATCCTAAGTACAGTTCTGAAGTAACGGAAATTCATATATCTAATATCGTTATAACTTACAGTATCTAAATTGACAGACGACCCTAAAAAAACCCATATATAACTGGGAAATCTTAGTGAAAAACAAATAAACCGCCGCCAACACATTATAAAATGTAATATTTATGTTTGCAGGCTTGATATAAAAACAACACCGGAAATGGCCATGTCGACCTCACCTACCCTCGATCTTGAATTACTGCGCACGTTCATCGCCGTGGCCGATCACCATAGTTTTGCCGAGGCCGGAGCGAAACTGGCCCGCACGCAATCGTCGGTCACCCAGCATATGCAACGCCTGGAACACCTTGTAGGCGTGAGCCTGTTCGAGAAGCGCGGGCGACAAAAACAACTCACCGAAGCAGGCACACAGTTATTGCGCCACGCGCGGCAGATGCTCTCGCTCAACGATGGAGCCCTGAATTCCCTGCGTGAAAGCAGCTTGAGCGGCGTGTTGCGCATCGGCTCGCCCCATGACATCGCCGACACCATCCTGCCGCCGATCCTCAGCCACATCGCCCGCTCGGCACCGCGCTTGCGCCTGGAGATCGATGTCGGCCGCAGCCCGTTCCTGATGGACGACCTGCACCGAGGGAAGGTCGACATGATAATTTCCACCCGCGAAGACCCAAGCCTCGAAGGCTTTGCCTTGCGCACCTCGCCGGTGTGGTGGATTTGCTCGGCGCAGTACACCCATACACCGGGTGAACCCTTGCCACTGATTCTCGTGGATGAACCGAGCATCTATCGCCGCTACGCGCTGGAAGCCCTGGAGCGCGCCAACATTCCCTGGCGCCAGGCCTACCTGGCGTCGAACCTGATCGGTATCAAGGCGGCGACGCGTGCGGGGCTGGGCGTCACGCCCAGAAGCATGGAAATGCTCGGCCCCGATATGCGCGTACTGGGTGAAAATGACGGATTGCCGCGACTGCCGGACGTCACCTATCACCTGTGGATTCGCCCTAACACCGTGAACCCGCTGGTGCGTCGGGCCTATGAGTTGATCAAAAACAGCCAGGGGTATTGATGACCGGCCTCAACTGCCCCCGCTATCGTGAGCTTCTTCGAAGAAGTAATCCTTCCAGCTCGCCGCCTGGTTTTTCAGTACGCCTAATTCCTGCAGTTTCTCGGCATAGATAAAAGTGCGCTGTGGCACCACGGTGAAATCGATTTCAGGGTCGGCGATGATTTTCTCAACCAATGACAGGGCCAGCTTCGATTGCTCCACCCGGATATAGGTCTGGGCAGCCGCAGGCTTGTCGGCCTTGATGATTTTCTCGGCTTCAACCAATGCGTCGTAAAACGCCTTGTAGGTTTTCGGGTTGTCGTCGTGGAATTTTTCAGTGGTGTACAGCACGTTGAATGTGGCTTGGCCGCCGAGTACATCGTAGGAACTGAGCACCTTGTGCACGTTGGGGTTCTGCAGTTCCTGGTACTGGAACGGCGGGCTGGAAAAATGCGAGTTGATCTCGGAACCGCCTGCAATCAGCGCCGCCGTCGCGTCCGGGTGGGCAAGGCTGATCGAGATATCGTCAAATTTCTTGAACTGTTCTTTGCCAAACTGCTTGGCCGTTTCGATCTGCAAGGTGCGTGACTGGAAGCCGACACCCGCCGCAGGGACAGCGATGCGATCTTTTTCCGTGAAGTCCTTGAGGCTTTTCACATTCGGATTATTCGTCAGCAGGTAATTGGGCATCGAACCCAGCGAAGCGATAGCCTTGACGTTCTGCTTGCCCTTGGTCCGGTCCCAGATCGTGAGCATCGGCGGCACGCCGGCCGACACCACATCCAGAGCGCCGGCCAACAGCGCTTCGTTCATCGCCGTGGCACCCGAAATACTGTTCCAGTCGACCTTGATGTCGAGGCCCTGCGCCTTGCCATGCTTCTCGATGAGCTGCTGATCGCGTACCACATCCAGTATCAGGTAACCGATGCCAAATTGCTGGGCAATGCTGATTTTTCCTTCGGCCTGAACGCCGGGGCTGAGCAACGCCGTCACCGCTGCCACGGATGCTGCCAACAGGGTCAATGCGCAGCGTTTGAAGGGAGTCGCCATGAAAACCTCAACATTATAGGAACAACAGGCACACGCCTCTGTACCGACAAAAAAAGCGGCCGAGGCCGCAAATATTCACTTTCAATCCGACTATCAGAGCTTGGCGATCGAAACCTCGGTGGATTTAACGAAGGCAATCACCTCGCTCCCCACTTTCAATTCAAGGTCTCGCACCGAACGGGTCGTAATTACCGAGGTGACAATGCCGGAAGCGGTTTGCACATCGATTTCGGAAACCACTTCGCCTAGCACTATTTCCTTGATGACGCCCTTGAACTGGTTCCGGACGTTGATCGCTTTGATGGTCATGGTGAAGTTTCCTATCTGATCTCGGGCTCATCCGCCTGGATGTGCAGGCCTCCAAAGTGCACCACCAGCACCAACAATAAAAGGAATAAATAACTATTTATTTATTCCATAATGAAATATAAAAACACCAAGCAATACCAGTCCTGGCTCGGGAAACGCCCAGGCCAATCTACGTTCGCGTCGTCTAGCGAAGCGACACTCTCTAATCGTAGGTCCTGGCTTTACCGCTGACTCGACTTTCCCCTCAAAGATCGTGCCGATCAGATAAAAAGGGCAGGCAGGGGCATTGCACCTGCGCCAGCCCTTTTCAAGTAATAACAGCCTCAGGGCTTGGCGATATTGGTCCGCGAGACTGCGGGCGACTCTATCGGCAACGTGTCCCTCAGTTGCTTGACCTGAGCGCTCCTCACTGCAGGCGCCTGATTGCCCCAACTGCTGCGGATGAACGTCAGCAACTGTGCCACCTCAGCATCCGACAAACGCCAGGCGAAACCGGGCATGCCAAGCTCAGACGGCGCCGTTGCGGTGGCTGGCAGCTTGCTGCCCGTCAGTACCAGGCGAATCATCGACACTGGATCCTGCGCAAGCACCGAGGAGTTGCCCGCAATTTTCGGAAAGACCCGTGCGTAGCCTTGACCGTTGGTGCGATGGCAAGCAGCGCAGTTGTCGACATACAGTTCAGCGCCACGGCTGTCTTCTTGCCCGGCAGCCAACGCGTTGGCTGTAGTCGGATCGGCCTTGAAACTCGATACCTGACGATCGCCGGCTGGCAGCGTCTTCAAGTACGCAGCCATCGCTTGCAGGTCGCCATCGTTCAGGTGCTGGGTGCTATGAACGACCACATCGCCCATGGCGCTACCCACTACTGCGTGGGTCGTGCTGCGTGCACTGCGCATCGTCGCGACGATGTCTTCGGCACTCCAAGCGCCCAGGCCGTCAGCCGGGTTCCCGCGCAGGTTGACCGCCAGCCAACCATCGATGACCGGCCCGCCTGACAGGTAGGCCGGGCTCGACTCATCCAGCGCTTTTTCCTGCAGGGTCAACGCCCGTGGTGTATGGCAACTGCCGCAATGCCCAAGACCTTGAACCAGATAGGCTCCGCGAGCAACCTGAGGGTCTTTGTAGCCGTCGGCGTTGAATGCCACCGCATCAGGATCAGGCGCGAATACCTTGCGCCAGATCGCCAGCGGCCAGCGCATGGACAGTGGCCACGGCACTTCGTTGGCGCGATTTTCGGCGTGGACCGGCGCTACACCGCGCATGAAATACGCGTATAGCGCCCGCATATCGTCATCGCTGATCTTCGCGTATGCCGGGTAAGGCATGGCCGGGTACAGGCTAGCCCCGTCGGCCGCAATTCCATGACGAATCGCACGGTCGAAATCATCCAGCGAATAGTTGCCGATACCGGATTTTTTGTCGGGCGTGATGTTGCTGCTGTACAGCGTGCCAATCGGCGAGGCAATCGGCAGGCCACCCGCGAATGGCTTGCCGCCCTTGCCGGTGTGACAGGCCGTGCAGTCGCCAGCGTCGGCCAGGTAACGGCCCTTCTCGATCAGCGCAGCCTGTTCTGCCTCAGGCGATGCCTGCAATGAGCGGGTGTGAGTTGGCCAGAAAGCGAACACCAACACTACAACCAACACCAGCATGCCGAGTCCGAACAGACTCAAGAGAAACTTTTTCATGGGTTTCTCTCCTTAGGCCTGAACCAGCGGGCCGGGGTTCTTCAGGTATTGCTCACGAATGGCCTTGGCAGACCAATACGCCAGCGCGCCCACCATCCCGGTCGGGTTGTAGCCGTTGTTTTGCGGGAATGCGTTGGCGCCGATGGCAAACACGTTATGCACATCCCAGGATTGCAAATACCGATTCAACGCCGAGGTCTTGGGGTCGCTGCCCATGATCGCGCCACCACAGGTATGGGTGCTTTGGTACTTGGTGATGTTGTAATGTTCTCCTGGTTTCTTCGCATCGCCTGCCACAGCGGTTGGGTTGAGGATTTTCGACATCTCCAGCGCCTTGCCGACCAGGAATTGCGAGGCCTTGATTTCATTGTCGTGCCAGTCGAAGTTCATCCGCAGCAGTGGTCGCCCGAAGCCGTCCTTATAGGTCGGATCCAGGCTCAGGTAGTGCTGACGGTACGACATGCAGGCACCCTGCACTTCGAAGTAAAACGAGTGACGGAACGCATCGCTGGCGGCCTGCTTCCACTGTGTGCCCCAAGCTGGCGTGCCCGGTGGAACGTTGATTCCACGCACGGGCCCGGCACCCGGTTGTCGCGCCCAGATAATCCCGCCGCCGACGAAACCAGCCTTGGCATTGTCCAGTTGGTTACCGTTGAGGTTGTCCATGGTCGTGCCCGCGCCACCGATGCCGATGAACTGGTTGGCCTGCACTTCCTTACCGAAAAACAGCACCACGCGGTTGAGGTTCTGGTACGAGTAATTACGGCCGACGGTCCCTTCGCCGCTCAACGGGTCGTACGGTTTGCCGATGCCCGAGAGCAGCATCAAGTGCACGTTGTATAAGGAGAATGCGCAGAGCAGCACCAGATCGGCCTGCTGCTCGACTTCACGGCCCTGGGCATCCAGATACGTAACCCCGGTGGCCTTCTTGCCATCGCTGTCGAGATTGACCTTCAGCACTTGCGCATGGGTGCGCAGTTCGAAGTTCTTGCGCTGGCGCAGCACCGGTAGAATGCTGATGTTCGGACTGGCTTTGGAGTAGTTGAGGCAACCGTAATCGCTGCAGAACCCGCAGGCGTTGCAAGGCCCCATCTGGCATCCGTATGGATTGACGTAAGGCGCAGACGCATTGGATGCAGGGATCGGATACGGGTCCCAACCCATCTCCCGGGCCGCGCCGTAAAACATTTCCGCGCCGAGATAATTCGGGTTCGGACCCAATGGGAACTCACGCGAGCGCGAACCTTCGAACGGGTTGCCGCCCGGCTGCTTGGCGCCCTGAATCACACCGGCCTTGCCGGAGGTACCACAGACGTATTCGAAGTGATCGAAGTGCGGCTCAAGGTCTTCGTAGCTGAGCGGAAAGTCCTGGATCGTCATGTCGCTGGGAATGAATTTTGCGCCATAGCGCTGTTCGACATTGCTGCGCAACTTGAAGTCTTCCGGCAACGCGCGAAAGTGACAGCCAGACCAGTGACTACCCGCCCCACCCACGCCGGTGCCCGGTTTGAATGAGCCCATCTGCCGATATGGCACGGCGGTGGATGTCAGGTTATGCCGCGCGGTAACGGTTTCCTGTGACAGGCTTTGCAGATAGCGGCGATGCACCGAACCTTCGAGTTCATCGACGACTTTCGGGTAGGCAAAATCAGGCTGCGTGTCACGATCAGCGCCGCGCTCCAACACCACCACTGTCAACCCTGCATCGGTGAGCTCCTTGGCCATGATCGCCCCGGTCCAGCCCATGCCAACAATCACAGCGTCTACTTTTGGCTTAACGTTCGCCATGCTCAACCCCTCCGTCCGGCCAGGTCGACCGGGGGCAGCGGGTACGGCTTGTCACGCACGGTCACCCAATCCATGTAATCGGCGCGCATGCCGGGATAACCGATCATCTTCCACGCGCCCATGTTTTTGTTGCCGCCGTGCGAAGGGTCGGCGAAGTAACCGTTGCGCACTTCACTGAGCAGGCTGGTAAAGAACAGCTTTGACGAGATGTCTTCCAGCGCCAGCTTGCCGCTCTCGGCACTCTTGAGCAGGTCCTCCTGCTGGGAAGTCGACAGCTGTGCGAAGGTCTTGCCGGAAAAGGACTTCTTGCAACTGGCATCGACCGCGTTGATGCCGACACGTAGCGTTTCGCGCAAGGTCAAGCGCCCCTGATAGCCAAACTCGGGCGCGGCTTCGATGAATGGCCCCTGCATGTACCAGATGCCACCGTTGGCATAGGGCGTCTGCATGTGGCGGTCGAGAAACTCCGGCACACCCAGTTCGACGGCGCCGGGGCCAACCGGGTCAGACGGGATCAAACGGTCGCAGGCTGCAATCAGGAATACCCACTCTTGCGGGGTGAAAAACGTTGGCTTGTAATCATCGGCTTTGGCCGGTCCCCCGGTGCCTGGTTGGGCGTCACTCGCCGGGGTCTGGGCGAATGCGCCGGTGGGAAGACCTGCACTTGCCAGGGTTACCACGGGGATCAGCGTCAACGACTTGCGCAAGAAATCGCGGCGTCCGGGGGAATTATGATTATCACCTCTACGCGGAAAATCGGTCATTGCGTTCCTCATCTCCGCCAAACAGACGGATTCTTATTGTTGGGAGAGGAACCCAGTGTCACCGATTATGTATTTTGAATTCAATATTCATTTTTAACTACAGTATGAACGTCAGGCGGTCAGCCAGATGTCGAGGTCACGCGCCCTGCTTATGCTTTTTAGCGGCGAATCGAATCTGGGTGTTCGCAGTCGTCACGCACCATGAGCATGATCGCGTCACGTTTTTCCAGAAGATGGTGACGCAAGATAGTGCTCAAACGCTTGCCATCGCGTGCCTGCAAGGCTTCGATCATTTCTTCGTGATCATGCAACGCCCGCTCCCATTTTGGCGCTTGCTGGTTGGACAGGAAACGCAAGGCATGGATACGCCGGTTCAAGGACAAGTACACTTGACGCAGCGCCGAATTGCGCGCGGCCAGGTTGATCAGGTCGTGAATGGCACGGTTGCGCTGGAAATACCCCGGCAGGTCGTTCTGGTTCTTGCTGACCACCATGGCGTAGTGCAGCGCCTGGATCTCTTCGAGTTCCTGGGCAGTAATGCGCTCACAGGCCAACTCCCCCGCGAAGGCTTCGATGCCGCTCATCAACTCGAAGGTTTCGCGAATCTCCAACTCTGACATCCGCGCGACGCTCGCACCGCGGTTGGGGTTGATTTCGATCAAGCCCTCTACCGCCAGGACTTTCAATGCCTCGCGCAGGGGCGTGCGGGAAATACCAAGGGTTTCGCACAACTCGCGCTCGTTGAGTTTCTTTCCCGGTGCCAATACGCCTTCGGTAATAAAGCTGCGCAGGTGTTCCACGACTATATCGTGCAACCGCTGACGTTCGACCTTGGGCATCAGCCTAGGGCTGCCTGGCTCGCCCGAACCTTCCATATTTTGCATTCAAAATCCTCATCGCGTCGTTTAAACGCCACAGCCTTATTCGAAAACATCCCAATTCATGCGCAATGTTAGCGCAACTATAGGGTTTGACACAGCAAGAAGCCGTGCTAACGTATTTTGAATTCAAAATACAATAACAAGGAGTCATCTATGCTGAAGCTCGATTTTCATCCCGCCGGCCGTCATTTCCTGCAAATCCCGGGGCCAAGCCCGGTACCGGATCGTATCCTGCGCGCCATGAGCTACCCCACCATTGATCACCGTGGCCCGGAATTCGGGGAGCTGGGGCTCAAAGTGCTGGATGGGATCAAAAAGATTTTCAAGACCCGTCATCCTGTCGTCATCTACCCCGCTTCAGGTACTGGCGCCTGGGAAGCAGCGCTGTGCAACACCTTGAGTGCAGGCGATGAAGTCCTGATGTTCGAGACCGGGCATTTCGCCACTCTCTGGCAGAAAATGGCTTTGAGCCTGGGGCTCAAGCCGCAATTTATCGGCCGGCCCGGGATCGAGGGCTGGCGCGGCGGGGTCGACGCGTCAATGGTCCAAGCGCACCTGCGCGCCGACAGCAGTCACCGCATCAAGGCGGTGTGTGTCGTGCATAACGAAACCAGCACCGGTGTTACCTCGGATATCGCTGCCGTGCGCCGGGCTATCGACGCTGCCGGCCATCCAGCACTGCTGTTGGTCGATACCATTTCCGGCCTCGCATCAGCCGACTATCGCCATGATGAATGGGGTGTGGACGTCACCGTGTCCGGTTCGCAAAAAGGTCTCATGCTCCCGCCGGGTATCAGCTTCAACGCCCTGTCCCCAAAGGCCATCGAGGCCAGCAAAACCGCCGGCCTGCCCCGCAGTTTCTGGGCCTGGGACGAAATCGTCGAAATGAACAAGACCGGCTATTGGCCGTACACCCCGAATACCAACCTGCTGTATGGATTGTCCGAGGCCCTGGACATGATCCTCGGCGAAGGCCTGGACAATGTTTTCATCCGTCACAACCGCCTGGCTCACGCCTGCCGCACAGCAGTCAATGCTTGGGGACTGGAAATCCAGTGCGCCGATCCAAGCGTGTACAGCCCGGTGCTAACCGGTGTGATGACCCCCGAAGGCATCGATGCCGACGTCGTACGCAAAACAATTTACGAGCGCTTCGACATGTCCCTGGGAACAGGCCTGGGCAAGATGAAAGGTCGCATGTTCCGCATCGGTCACTTGGGCGACTGCAATGACCTGATGCTGATGGCCACCCTGACCGGCTGCGAAATGGGCCTGCAAATGGCTGGCGTGAAACTGCAGTCAAGCGGTGTGCTGGCGGCGATGGATTACCTGGGAGGGCAATCCGTGCCGTTGCGGCGCGAATGATCTAAACGCAGCTGCGGCACAGCCGTAACTCCGTGCTCCGACTAACTATCCCGAATCAACGCGTTGTCAGCGTAAACAATAAGAAATGGAGATAGAACATGAGATTTTTACGTCTGCGCCCCACTACGGTGGTGCTCTTCATGCTGTGCGCCATGTATTTCATTACCTACCTGGACCGCGTCAACGTCAGTACCGCGGCGGTCGGTTTTGGTAAGGAATTCAACCTGACCAAGACAGAGATCGGCATTGTCTTCTCTGCTTTTGCGTATCCCTATCTGGTGTTCCAGATTATCGGCGGTTGGGTCAGCGACCGTTTTGGTGCCAGACGTACACTGATCGCCTGCGGGCTGATCTGGGCCAGCGCTACCGTGCTGACCGGCCTGGCCGGCGGCTTCGTCTCGCTGATCATCGCCCGGGTATTGCTCGGCCTGGGCGAAGGCGCCACCTTCCCTGCCGCCACCGCGGCCATGTCCCGCTGGATCCCCAAGGAAAAACGCGGGTTCGCCCAAGGTATCACTCACGCTTTCGCGCGACTGGGCAATGCTTTGGCGCCGGCTGCGATGATCGCGGTCATGGCAACCTATGGCTGGCGAGAATCGTTCTACGTCTGCGCTGGCATCAGCTTCGCCTGGGTGGCGATCTGGGCACTGGTCTTTACGGAACTGCCGAAGAACCATCCGCGCATCTCGCAACAAGAGCTGGACGTATTGCCGCCGCCTAAGGTGAAAAGCAAGCAGCCGTTGGCCTGGGGACGCCTGTTCAAACGCATGGCGCCGGTGACCATCGTCTATTTCTGCTACGGCTGGACGCTATGGCTGCTGCTGAGTTGGGTGCCGATGTACTTCATGAATATGGGCCTTGATCTGAAGGGCACTGCCATTTTCGCCTCCACGGTGTTCTTCGGCGGTGTCGTCGGCGATACCTTGGGGGGCATCGTCAGTGACCGTATCTATGCACGCACCAAGGATCTGAACAAGGCACGCAGCCTGATGGTCGCGGTCTGCCTGGGCTTGACGCTGCTGTCATTGGTACCGCTGATGTTCACCAAGGACATGCACATCTCCCTGGCATGCCTGGCCATCGGTTTCTTTTTCTCCGAGATGACGATTGGCCCGATGTGGGCCATCCCGATGGACATCGCCCCTGATCATTGCGGCACGGCCAGCGGCATGATGAATACCGGCTCGGCCATGGCGGCTATCGTCAGCCCAGTGGTGGCGGGATTGCTGATCGACAAATTCGGCAATTGGCAATTGCCGTTCCTGGTCAGCATCATCCTGTTGGCGATTGGCGTAATTCTTTCCTTTCGCATGAAGCCGCAGAACAAATTCGAGTATGTGATAGCGCCTCTGGCGTCGGCAACCGATGTGCAAACCTCCCCGGTCATCAGTAAATAACTTGCAGCCTCCCCCGCCTGTGGGCGGGGTCTTGATAAATGGAGCGACACCTTGAATACAGCATCCAACCCTTCGCGCCTGGCGCAATTGATCGTCGACGCGCAACGGCAACGCAACCCGCTGGGCGAACTCGACAGCAATGTGTACCCCGCGGATTTCGCCACTGCCTACCTGACCCAACAGGAGATTTTTCGCCTGCGCGGCGTCGAACCCGGCGGCTGGAAAATCGGTTCAAAATCCCCTACCGGCCCGATCCAGGGCTCACCGCTTCCACGGGATTGCCTGTTTGCACCCGCCAGCCAATTCGACCGTGGGGCTTATGCGCCGGTGGGTCTGGAACTGGAGATAGCCTTTCGCTTCAACCGTGCGTTCGGTTCGCGTGACCAAGACTATAGCGACGAGGAAGTCATGGCCGGTGTTGGCGAAATGGCCGCGACCATCGAAATAGTCTCCAGCCGTTTTGCCGCCTGGCCGAAAATCGAGCCCTTGACGCAGTTGGCCGACCTGCTTAACCACGGCGCTCTGATAGTGGGTGAGTTTGTGCCTTACAAAGAACATTTCACGTTCGTGCAGCCCACACTCGAACTGACGTTCAACGGCGACAACATCGTGCCAGCAGCGGTCGCCAATCCGGCGGGTGATCCGCGCCGACTGCTGCCCTGGCTGGTCAATCACCACACGCGCCAAGGGCGGACCTTGCCCCAGGATTTCGTCATCACCACCGGCTCCTTTACCGGCATGTATTTCGCCCCGGGCCCTGGGGAGGTGAGCGGCCAGATCCACGGCTTGCCCCCCGTGTCGCTGTCGCTGATCTAGTTGCGGACCCAATAACCGGGGCGGCTGTAGACCTCTTTGAGGAAGGCAATGAAAAAACGCACCTTGGCCGGCAGGTAATGTTGCTGGGGGTACACGCCCTGGATGTCGTAGCTGGGCAAGGCGAACTCATCAAGCACCGTGGTGAGCTCGCCGCTGAGCAGCTCGCTCTGGATTTCCCAGACCGAGCGCCAGCAAATGCCAAGGCCTCTTTTGGCCCAGTCGAACAGCAGTTCACCGTCGTTGCAGTAAAGATTTCCGGCCACTTTGACTGCCACCTGCCGGCCCTCTTTCTGGAAGGTCCAGCCCCGGTGTTGCCCTCCCTGCAGGCTAAAGGCCAGGCAGTTGTGATGAGCCAGGTCGTCAAGGGTTTTGGGGGTGCCACGGGTGGCAAAGTAACTCGGCGCACCGCAGACCACCCGGCGATTGGCGGCAAGGGTGATCGCCACGTAATTGGGGTCCAGCACTTCACCGATACGAATGCTCATGTCGTAGCCTTCGCGTACCAGATCAATGACGTTGTCGGTCAGGTCGAGGGAAAGCTTGAGGTCCGGAAACCGCGCCTGAAATTCCGGCGCATGCGGGGCAACATGCCGTCGACCGAAGCCGGCCGGGGCGGTGATCATCAGATGGCCGCGCACCGCGCTGCGGTTCTCGCTGATGCTTGCGTCAATCTCCTCGAACGATTGCAGCAAGACCTTGGCTTGCTCAAGGTAGGCTTCACCCAGTTCGGTGAGGGTCAGCCCGCGGGTGGAACGATGGATCAGCTTTACCCCGAGCCTCTGCTCCAGTGCGGTCAAGCGCCGCCCCATGATCACGGGTGTCACGCCGTCGGCCAAGGCCGCGGCGGCAAAGCTGCCACGGGACGCTATGAGCACGTAGCTGCGCAATTCCGTGTAACGGTCCATTCGATACTCCTGATACCGACAGAAACGATATAAGCGACGATTCCCAAAGCAGGCTAGCAAATGGATGCTGTCGATGTATAAAAAATATCGAGTCAAGGAGAGCCCCATGCCCCTCATGAAAGCTATAGAAGCCGCCGTTCTGGTGATGCGCCGCGAAGGCATCGACACCGCATTCGGAATTCCCGGTGCCGCGATCAACCCGCTGTACGCCGCGTTGAAAGCACTGGGTGGCATTGATCACGTGCTGGCTCGCCACGTCGAAGGCGCGTCCCACATGGCCGAGGGTTACACCCGCGCGGTGTCCGGGAACATCGGCGTGTGCATCGGCACTTCGGGCCCGGCCGGCACTGACATGATTACCGGCCTGTATTGCGCCTCCGCCGATTCGATACCAATCCTCTGCATTACCGGCCAGGCGCCGCGTGCGCGTCTGCACAAGGAAGATTTCCAGGCCGTGGACATCTCGAGCATCGCGGCGCCGGTGTGCAAATGGGCGACTACCGTGATGGAACCCGGCCAGGTCCCCTACGTTTTTCAGAAAGCCTTCCAGATCATGCGCAGTGACCGTCCGGGCCCGGTCCTGATCGACTTGCCCTTCGACGTGCAGATGGCCGAGATCGAGTTCGATATCGACGCCTATGAACCCTTGCCCGTGGTCAAGCCCAAAGCCAGTCGCCAGCAGGCGGAAAAAGCCATGGCCCTGCTCAATCAGGCCGAGCGCCCGCTGATCGTCGCGGGGGGCGGCATCATCAATGCCGATGCGTCGGCACTGCTGGTGGAGTTCGCCGAATTGACCGGCATTCCGGTAATTCCTACCCTGATGGGGTGGGGCTGCATTCCCGATGACCACCCGCAAATGGCCGGCATGGTCGGCCTGCAGACGTCCCACCGCTACGGCAACGCAACGATGCTTGAATCGGACGTGGTGATCGGCATTGGCAATCGCTGGGCCAATCGGCATACCGGCACGATTGCGGTGTACACCGAAGGACGCCGGTTCATTCACATCGACATCGAACCGACCCAGATCGGTCGGGTGCTGATGCCGGAATTGGGCATCGTCTCGGATGCCGGCAGTGCCTTGCTCATGCTGCTTGAGGTCGCCCGTGAATGGCACACAGCAGGTCGCCTGAAGAGTTTCGGCGCCTGGCTGACCCGTTGCCAGCAACGCAAAAGCCGTCTGCAACGCAAGACTCATTTCGACGACATGCCGATCAAACCGCAACGGGTGTACGAAGAGATGAATCGTTTTTTCGGCCAGGACACCTGCTATATCAGCACCATCGGCCTGTCGCAGATTGCCGGCGCGCAGTTCCTGCATGTCTACAAACCCCGCCACTGGATCAACTGTGGCCAGGCCGGGCCATTGGGTTGGACGATCCCGGCGGCGCTGGGCGTGGTCAAGGCCGATCCACAGCGCCAAGTCGTCGCGTTGTCCGGAGACTACGACTTCCAATTCATGATTGAAGAACTTGCCGTGGGTGCGCAGTTCAAACTGCCCTACATTCACGTGGTGGTGAACAACGCCTACCTGGGCCTGATACGCCAGGCCCAGCGCGGCTTCGACATGGACTACTGTGTGCAACTGGCGTTCGACAATATCAATGCCCCGGAGCTTGGAGGCTACGGCGTCGATCACGTTGCAGTCGCCGAGGGACTGGGCTGCAAGGCCTTGCGCGTGACGGATCCAGGGCATCTGCAGGCTACCTTCGCCGAGGCTCGCGAACTGATGGCCCGGCATCGCGTGCCCGTGGTAGTCGAAGTCATTCTCGAGCGCATCACCAACATCGCGATGGGCACTGAAATCAACGCGATCAACGAGTTCGAAGCGCTGGCCGAATACGCCGCCGACGCCCCGACTTCCATCAGCCCCATGGCCTGATCTTCTGGCCCAACCGGAGAAAACCCATGACACGTCTATGCGCCAATCTGTCGATGCTATTCACCGAGCAGCCATTCCAGCAGCGTTTTGCCGCAGCCGCCAACGCAGGTTTTACCGGCGTGGAATACCTATTTCCCTACGAGTTCGGATCAGCCGAAATCAAGACGCAGCTGGATGAGCATGACCTTACCCAGGTGCTGTTCAACCTGCCCGCTGGCGATTGGAGCAAGGGCGAACGCGGGATTGCCTGCCATCCGGACCGGGTCGAGGAATTCAAGGCCGGCGTCGACCTGGCCATCGAATACGCCAAGGTCCTGGGCAACACCCAGGTCAATTGCCTGGCCGGCATCTCCCCCACCGATACGGAGCTGGCACGGGTGCACGATACCTTCGTCGACAACCTCCAATACGCCAGTGCCAAGCTTGAAGCCGCGGGTATTCGCCTGGTCATGGAGATGATCAATACCCGCGACATCCCCGGTTTCTTCCTGACCACAACGGCCCAGGCCCTGGAGATACGCGAACAGGTCGGCAGCAGCAATCTGTTCCTGCAATACGACATCTATCACATGCAAATCATGGAAGGCGACCTGGCACGCACCCTTGAAAACCAACTGGCAGTGATCAAACACGTGCAGTTGGCGGATAACCCAGGCCGCCATGAACCGGGAACCGGTGAAATCAACTATCACTTCCTGTTCGAACACCTCAACCGCATTGGCTACGACGGCTGGATCGGTTGCGAGTACAAGCCGTTGACCACCACCGAAGCCGGCCTGGGCTGGCTGGCTTCCCATAAACTTATTTAACCGAGAGGCATCGAACATGGCGACTATCGGATTTATCGGCACCGGCATCATGGGCCTGCCAATGGCGCAAAACCTGATCAAGGCCGGCCATCAGTTGTTCGTTTCAAGCCATCACAGCACCCCGCCAAAAGCACTCACCGACGCTGGAGCCGAAGTGTTGGCGAACCCGTGTGAAGTAGCGCGACAAGCGGAGTTCATCATTGTCATGGTTCCAGACACACCCTATGTCGAGGCGGTGCTGTTTGGCGAAAACGGCGTCGCTGATGGCGCCGGCTCCGGCAAAGTGGTGATCGACATGAGCTCGATTTCTCCGTCTGCGACCAAGGCGTTCGCGGAAAAAATCGTCGCCACTGGCGCGCGTTACCTGGATGCACCGGTTTCGGGCGGTGAAGTTGGAGCCAGGGCCGGTACTCTGAGCATCATGGTCGGTGGCGATCAGGCCGTGTTCGACCGCGCCCTGCCTCTGCTGCAAAGCATGGGCAAGAACATCACGCTGGTGGGCGGCAACGGTGACGGTCAGACCGCCAAAGTAGCGAATCAGATTATCGTCGCCCTGAATATCCAGGCAGTGGCTGAAGCCCTGCTGTTCGCTTCGAAAAACGGTGCAGACCCAGCCAAGGTACGTGAGGCGCTGATGGGTGGCTTCGCCTCGTCGAAGATTCTCGAAGTACATGGCGAACGCATGATCAAGGGCACATTCGATCCGGGATTCCGCATCGCCCTGCATCAGAAAGACCTGAACCTGGCCCTGGAAGGCGCCCGTGAATTGCACCTCAACCTGCCCAATACCGCCAACGCACAGCAAGTATTCAGCACTTGCGCGGCGCTGGACGGCAGCCAATGGGACCATTCGGCATTGATCAAGGGGCTGGAGCACATGGCTGGTTTTTCCATCCGCGAATCCAAGGCCTGAAGCTTTCGACAATTAAAAAAATCCCGCCGGGCTGGCGGGATTGAGCCAGAGTGTCATGAATACCGCACCACTCCCCCCTTGTCGGGTGACGCATCTGTCAGCGCGCGTTCATACGGGCTGTCGCCGGCCGTGCAGCCGTTGCTTGTCAGTCTTGGGCTCATGGCCCTGACGCAAACGCAATGCTGCAATCGCCGCCACCACCAGGACAATCGCGATGAATTTCATGCCATCCATCGCATTGCCGGTACTTTGCTCGATCAACCCCATCACAGAGGGCCCGACAAAACCGCCCAGTAGGCCACATGAGTTGACGAATCCCAGGCCGCCGGCAAGCGCTGCTCCCTTCAGTCGCGAAGCCGGATAGAGAAAAATGATTGATTGCACGACGAAGAACATCACTGCCGAAAGGCAGAAACCCAGCAAACTGATCATCGGTCCCGCCAGTGAGGCGATCCCCAGTCCTGCGGCCATTGTCAGCAACCCCGCTACCAGCATTTGCCGGGCGCGCGCCGGCGTCGTGGCGAATCGGGGCAGTGCAATAGCGCCTGCTGCCGCCGCCAGCCAAGGCAGGGACGTCAGCAATCCGATCTGCAACATGCTCAGATCAGCGTATTTACCGATGATGCCGGGCAGGAAAAAGATCACCGTGTAGACAGTGATCTGATGGCAGAAGTACACCAGGATTGCCAACAGGATCTGCGGGGTCAGGCATTGTTTAAACGAGTGACCACTGCCACCGGCACCCTCTTGCGACTCAGCGGCCAACGTCTGCTCGATCTGTTCGGCTTCAGCGGCGCTGAGCCATGGTGCCTTGCTCGGGCGGTCCGGCAGTTTTTTCCAGACCACCATGGCAAAGAACACGGCCGGCAGGCCTTCAAGCATGAACATCCACTGCCAGCCACGCCAGCCCCAGACACCGTCCAGTTGCATGAGCGCGGCGCCCAGCGGCCCGCCAATGATGTTGGCAAAGCACACACCCAGCAGAAAATAGCCGGTGGCACGCGCCCGCTGTTCACGGCCAAACCAATACGTCAGGTACAGCATGACGCCGGGAAACAGGCCGGCTTCGGCGATGCCCAGCAGCAATCGCAATATGTAGAACGACGTTTCGCCTTGAACAAAGGCCATCGCTGCAGAGATCAATCCCCAGGTGACCATGATTCGTGCAATCCAGAACCGTGCGCCGACCTTGTGCATGATCAGGTTACTGGGCACTTCCGAAAGCGCATAGGTCAGAAAGAACAACCCGGCTCCCAGACCGTAAGCGGCAGCAGAAATGCCCAGGTCGACGTCCAGATGATGCTTGGCCAGCGCGATGTTGGTCCGGTCTAGGAAGCTCAGCACATAGGCCGCGATCAGCAACGGCATGAGTTTGACGAACATCAGTTTGTTCAGCGTCGCCGAATCTCGGGGGGTATCAGGTGTTTCGATGGTTCTTGTTATTGTCATCGCGCAAACCTCTTGGTAGCTACGGCTGTTGAGAAGCCCCGGCAGTTCTGGCCACCGGGAACAAAAAACGATTAAAGCTCCGGCTGGGCGACCAACGCCTCAGGCCGGTGGGAAAACAGCTGCAGGAACGCCCCGCCCAATGCGCAGCCAGCCATCACGAAGAAACACACGGTATAGCCGTTGAGGCTGGTCCAACCGCCGCCCATGCTGATCAGTGTCCCCATCAATACCGGTGCAATGCCGCCGCCGATGAACATCGCCGTGGTGATGATGCCGTTGGCTGTCGATGTCGCAGAGGGCTGCGCGGAATCGGAGGCGACCGCGTAATAGATCGGCCAGACTGCGTTGGCGACCAGACCGAAGAGCAGTTGCACAACGATGATGATCAGCATGGTGTTGGCGAAGTAGAACGCACCGACACTGACCGCCATCCACAGTCCGCAGATGATCAATGTCACGCGCCGACCGATGATGTCCGACAGCGACGGCCAGACCAGTTGCCCCAGGATGCCGGTCAAGGTGAACACCACGCTCATGCCTGCCGACTCGGCCAATGACAGGTGAAGGATGTTGTATAGATAGGCCGGTAAGACAACGTTGACGCCCATGTACACCACTTGCGTGAGCATCGTGTTACCGGCTGTCAGGGCAATGTTGCGGTCACGCAGAGTCGCCTTGAACATCTTCCAGGCCTGGCCTTTGACGTTGGTCGATGGCGTGCTGTCCGGCGGGGTCATGCCTTGGGCGGCAATGTCCACGTACAGCTTGGTGATGCGCTCGGCGGTTGAATACCGCGACCAGAAGATCATCAATGGCAGCGCCACCACGAAGGCGAAGAAAAATACATAACGCCAGTTTTCTTCACCGAACGTGGTGATCACGAAGCTGGCAACGATGCCGCTGAGCATCGCGCCAATGGGGTAACCGGTGTGATGTGCGCCCAGGGCAAAACCGCGTCGCTCCACCGGCCACCATTCGGCGGTGTTGCTGACGCCGACCGGTTCACCCCAGCCAGCCCCCAGGTTCACGCCCACTCGCAAGGCGATGAAACTGGCCAAACTGCCACTTAATGCCTTGAACCCCGAGAGAAAGGACAGCGCGGTGTAGCCCAGCACCAGTGGCACCTGGAAGCGTGCCCGTTTCCAACCGCCGCCGTAACGGTCACTCCAGATCGAGCCTGGAATATCCAGGACGGCCAAGGCCAGCATGACCACTGTCGCCACCGTGCCCCACTGGTCCGCCGACAAATCGAAGTGCTTGGAAATCGTCGGCCCCAGGCGTAACACGATCTCGCGATCGTAGGCATTGAGAATCCAGATCATCCAGCACACCAATAACGACACCCACGAAAACCGGTGAATCTTGCCCAGCGATGCATTCTTATTATTTGGCATGGGAAATCTCCAGGCGTGCCGCACACGCCCTATCGAGAAAGGGTCCAGTCGTCCTTAACGGTCAGGTTCAGCCTGTTGAGGGGTTAGCTGGCGAAGCGCTGTTCAGCGATGCCCTTCACACCCAGCCCTGTGATGGCGAACAAGGCGCCGCGTTGCTGACCATCTTCAGGGAAGCGCGGCAACGGAGGCTTGGCCATGGAGGTGACAAACAACGTGTCCATGTTCGGTCCACCGAAGGTCAGGCTGGTGACCTTCTTCACGGGCATCTCGATGATTCGATCCACCTGCCCGTGCGGGGTGTAGCGCACCAGTTTTCCGGCGTAGACCAGTGCCTGCCACAAACAACCTTCGGCATCCACGGTGCAACCATCTGCCGCGCCGCCACCGGATGTGTCGACGCTGGCGAAGCTACGTCGATTGGCGACCGCGCCCGTGGCATTGTTGTAGTCATAAGCCCAGATCTCCCCGGACCAGGTGTCGGCAAAGTAAAAGGTTTCGCCGCTTGGGCTCCAGCAAGGGCCGTTGGAAACGATGATGCCTTCGTCCAGCGTGTGCAGACTCAAGTCCGGGTCGAGGCGATACAGTTTGGCGCTGGCCTGATCTTCCTGAGTGTCCATTGAACCGACGATAAACCGACCCTGGCGATCGACCTTGCCGTCATTGAGTCGATTGTTCGGCTGCCCTGGTTCCGGATCGACGATCAGTTCGAGATCGCCGGTCGGCAAGTCGAGGTTGTAGAGTCCGCTCTGCAACGCCACGATGGCCGCATCACCGTTCTTGCGCAGGGCCATGGAACCCACTTTCTGGCCGACATCCCAGGCACGCAGTTCGCGACCGTCATCAGTACAGCGAAGCACACGACCGTCGAAACTGTCGATCCAGTACAGACGTTGTTGATCGACATCCCAGACCGGCCCTTCGCCCAGCGTGGTCTTTACGTCGACAACGATATCGATACGCATTTTTCACCTCTGTCTTGTTGTTATGGCGATGACACGTTTCGCGCTTAACCGCAGGCGCCAACCAATCCGGCCGGCACCCGCACCCGAGCGAAAAAATTGGCTATTAAAAATCGACCTTGTCCTGGCCCTTGAGGTCGAGCATTTCCCGGGCCTCATCCGGTGTCGCCACGCGTGCGCCCAGGGCTTCGATCACCGTGCGAATACGCTTGACCTGATCGGCGTTGGACGCTGCCAGTTTGCCCGGCCCGTCCCACAGCGAATCCTCGAGGCCAACGCGCACATGACTGCCCATCGACAGACCCATGGTGCCCAGTGGAATCTGATTGCGACCGGCACCGAGAATCGACCATTGGTAAGCGTCGCCGAACAGACGGTCGGCGGTACGGCGCATGTGCGCCAGGTCTTCAGGATGGCCGCCGATGCCTCCTCGCAGGCCGAACACCGATTGAATGAAAATCGGCGCCTTGAGTAATCCGCGCTGCAGGAAGTGCGCGGCGGTGTACAGATGGCCAATGTCGTAGCATTCAATTTCAAAGCGGGTACGGTTCTCGGCACAGGCGTTGAGGATGTGAGCGATGTCGCGGAAGGTATTGCGGAAGATCCGGTCGTCACTCTCCGCCAGGTACGGCCGCTCCCAGTCGTGTTTGAACTCGGTGAAACGCTCGAGCATTTCGTACAACCCGAAGTTCATCGAGCCCATGTTCAGCGACGCCAATTCCGGCTTGAGTTGCGCCACTGGCTGCAAGCGTTCTTCCACGCCCATGGTCGGCGCACCACCGGTGGTGATGTTAATCACCACATCGCTCTTGGCCTTGATTTGCGGCAAGAACTGGCGGAACAGATCGACATCCTGGCTGGGTCGCCCGTCATGCGGGTCGCGGGCATGCAAGTGAACAATCGATGCGCCGGCCTCAGCGGCGCCGATGGCAGCATCGGCAATTTCCTGAGGTGTGATCGGCAAATGTGGCGACATCGACGGCGTATGAATAGCCCCAGTGACGGCACAGGTGATGATGATCGGACGTTTTTTGGACATGAGTGTTCTCCGTTCTTGTTCTTGGCGAGAAAGTTGTTGATAAATCTTGTTGTGGCAACTGAGGTCGAGACGCTTAGAGGTACTCGACGTTGCCATCCACGCTGATAGCCTGGCCGGTCACGTTGCGTGCGGCGGGTGAGCACAGGAACAGCGCCATGGCAGCGACGTCTTCGGCGGTGACCATGCGTTTGAGCGAGATCTTTTGCAGGTACTCCTCACGCATCTCGGCTTCAGGTACGTTCATCTGTTCGGCGCGGGCGCGAATCACACCGTCCATGCGCGGGCCTTCGACGATACCGGGCAGCAAGGCGTTGACGCGGATGTCGCTTTCGCCCAACTCGGATGCCAGGGATTTCATCAGGCCGACGATGGCCCATTTGGTCGCGGCGTATGGTGTGCGCCAGGCGTAACCCAAACGGCCGGCCACCGAAGCGATGTGGATCAGGTGCGCATTGGGTGAGGCTTTGAGCAACGGTACCGCGTGATGAGCAAAGCGGTACTGCCCTGTGAGGTTGATGTCGATGGTGCGCTGCCATTCTTCCTCGGTGATCGCGTCGATGCCTGCCGTTGGACCTGCGATCCCGGCGTTGTTGATCAGCACATCAAGACCACCGAACAGTTCACGCTGAACCTTGAACACCGCTTCAATTTGCGCCGGGTCACCGACGTCCGCACGGGTGGCGGTGCTGTTTGGGTAACGGTCGCGAAACGCTGCAAGGGCGGCTTCGCTGACATCACACACGTGCACTTTGGCACCGGCTTCCATGTAGGCCGCCGCCAGCACTTCGCCGATCCCGGCTGCGCCGCCCGAGATCAGCACCCGCAGGCCAGTATAGGGAATCAGTCGATTGAGAACGCTCATGCTTTTTTTACTCCAGAAACTGGCGACCTTGAACGGTCGCCCTTGACGATCAGGCGCGCCAGGGAGTCAGCCGCCTGCATGATATCGTCGGTGACTGCCGCCCGGGCCGCTGGCCCATCACGCGCGACCAGGGCTTCGACGATGCGGTTGTGGGCTTCCATCGAGCGCTGAAGATGCGCTTTATCCGGTGCTACAAGCGCAAAGCAGGGGCCCATGTGCAGCCAAAAATTCTCCACTGCCGCGGTGATCAGTTCCGCGTTGGCAACCGCATAGATACGCCGGTGGAAAGCAAAGTTGGTCCACAGATAATGAGCCACATCGACGCTGTCGGCGGCTTGCTGCATCTGGTCGCATAGCTGGGTGATGTCTTTAAGGTCGGCATCCTGGAGCAGGCTGACGGCTTTCTCGGCCAGCAGACCTTCGAGCGCAACCCGGGCGTCGCGAATTTCGCGCAACCGTTCGGGAGTCATCATGCGGACACGCAGACGGGAGGTTTCAGTGACCTCGAAGGCGTTCTCTGCACTGAGGCGGTTCAGCGCTTCACGCACCGGCATCGGACTGGAACCCAGCGCCTCGGCAAGACCACGAATAGTCAGCTTTTGGCCTGGCTGGAAGCGGCCGCTCATCAGCGCTTCACGGATCTGCCGATAAACCTGGTCTTGCAGGGTATCGCGGGAAACCTGACGCATGGTGGGCAGGAGGATTGGATGATCTGTCATGAGTAAGGCTCACATTGGACGTTCTTATGGGTCCAATATGTGATCACAAATAACATATGTCAAATTGTTTGTGGGGTTATGTGACATCACTAGGCCGGATACGGACCACAGCGTCATAAACATGCACCCCGCAATCCTTTACTTCATTTGGACTGAATCTGAACCACCGCTCCCAACTGATCAGGCTTACCCATCGCGATGACCAAATACCGCCGTTGTTCCGGGGTATCGCTTTGCACAATCTGACGGATAGGGCCGATGGCGTTGACAATCGCCGCACCTGCCGGGTTGGACATGAAGGCCGCCAACGGTTGAAGCGTACCGGTGCCGTCAGGTTTTTCTGCAAGCGCCAGAGTGTAAGGTTGTTTCGCTTCCAGCCCGGTAACAGACGCTTGCAGTACCTGCGTCAGGCCCTGGTTGAACAGGGTTACGTTAGTCGGTACTTGATCGGCTGATTTCCCCGCATCCTGCAACGTGAGGTTAACAGCCTGCCCCGCGAGACCCAGTGGTTTGAGATTATCGGTGCCCGGTCCCTTTGTAACAGCGTTTGGCACATAAGCGATTGCCTGCGGCCCTTGGCCGATAGGAATAGTGGCGATGACTTTATTGTTCATCGTATCGATCACATCAAAGGCGTCACCGTTTTCCAGGCCAACGTAAATCCGGCTACCATCGCCCGACGGCCAGATACCATGCGGGAGGTTGCCGACGGCAATTGTCGTAACCTTTTCAAAGGTGTCAGTGCGATAGACCTGTACCTGATTCAAACCGCCAACGGTAATGTACGCGAATGAACCATTGGTGTTATTAACAAGGTTTACATGGTTGGCGATTGGACCAATATCCAGTGTTTTGATCAGTTTAAACGGTGGAGTGGCCTCGAACACTTGAGCTTTGCCAATGTCCTTCAAGGTGAACCAGACTTGTTTGCCGTCAGCGGAAGCCGCAATATTTGGGCAGAACGGGCTAGCTTGTTGTACACGGCCAACAATCTTGTGCTGGGCAACGGAAATCACTACGGTCTGCGGGCTAAAAGATGAGCACACGTATCCATACTTGCCGTCCGGAGAAAATATCTGCATACCCGGCCCCGTCGGCGTTTTGATCCTGGTTTTTTCCTGATAGGTGCTGGCATCAATTACCGATACATAGTCCTCTCCGCGCACGGTCACCCAGACCTCTTTGCCATCAGGCGTGAAGAACGCCTCGTGAGGCGCACGACCAAGATAAGTCTTATGTTTGACTGTATTAGTTTCAGTGTCGATAAAGGACACCGAATTGGAACCAATCGATACCACTGCTAGTGTTTTGTGGTCGGGAGAGAAGCCCAACCCATGAACCAATACTTCACCACGATACAGGGGGGTCAGGTTACCCGGTTGCGGATCGCCCAGACTGATTACGCCCAGTAACTTGTTATCGACTGGATCGGTCACCGACAGGGTATTGGAGAATTGTTCTGCTGCGTACAAACGGTCTTGATGCGAGATCGGAATATCATTAGCCGACATTTTTCCAGGAATCTGTCCGGCATAGCTCACCGTCGTACTGGCAAGTAAGGTTAGGGAAAGCAGGGTCAGAGGAAGGCTTAGGCGCTGCATATAAATATCCTATAGTGTCGTTGAGTCACGTTAGTTTTTTGAGTTACCGCAAAATCTGCTGGGGACTGACTTTATTGAAGGGAAGACGCACGGTAGAAATATTTATTCCATCCATCGCGATAAATTTAAATTTTTACAGGCGCACCCCCTGCTCGTTTTGAGGTTGACGCCTGTAATAATCAGGCCTATTTTTTTGTACGGTTGGTGCAGCGCTCCAATGGGCCAAGGTTTATGACTCTGCACAGCAAACATGACGTCATTGCCCCGGCCTTGCGCCGGGGTCTTTGCTTGTGCACAACACATAGCGCGAGCAAGCTTCGTGATCGCACTTATATCGAATAACCAGAAAGATACCGAGGGTCAAAAAATCCAGTTTTCAGTTCGGGAATAAAACGTTTGGACGTTCGTCTACTAGTGGATACATGAACACGCCGTGTTTGTGCCACCTGATGTCCTATCCGAATTGATATGGAGTTATCCCATGCTGAAAAAACATTCATTGGCCATCGCTGCTTTAGCGGTCGTTACCTCCTCGGTAACGTCCATGTCTGCCAGAGCCGCCGACGAAAGATGGACCTTCGACGGCAATATCCAAAACAACTCGTTGGCGATCAGCCCCGATGAACTGACGGCTGTCGTGTCATACAGTCAGCGTTCTGACGTGGTGGTGTATGACTTAAAATCCGGCAAGGTCCGCAAAGTCCTGAACGGCTACGTCACCCCGAGAAACATTGTATTCGCGCCCTCGGGAGACGCGTTTTACCTCTCCGACAGCAGCCTGGGCATCGTCCGAAAAATTGATACCAAGTCGCTGAAAACCTTGGTGGACCTTCCTTTGGGCGCGGGCGCATTTGGTACGGCCTTGGGTAAGGATGGCCGCTTTCTATATGTCAACAACCAAGCGGCGAGCACACTTTCGGTCGTCGATCTAGAACACCAGCATCCCGTTGCGGTCGTGTCCGGCTTCTCTCAACCGCGCCAAGGCATTCGTATCAGCCCGGATGGCAATACGGTATACGTCACCAACTTCTTGGGAGACAAGATTACTTTGGTCGATCGCAAGACCAACAAAATCAAAGGCGAAATCAACGGCTTCAACAAATTGCGGGCAATCTCCATCTCCGCTGATGGCAATACCCTTTATGCCGCTAACAGTGGCAGTAATACCATTGCTATTGTCGACACGCAAAAACGCTCGATCATCAACACCGTGACCGTTGGCAAAAACCCTTACGGCGCAGCATTGACGCCGGACGGCTTGTATGTGTACTCCGGTAATCTGGGGGACAATAGCCTTTCAGTGATCGACACCCAGACAATGAAAGTGACATCGACTGTGTCAGGATTAAAAGAACCACGCCAGGCCATTATATTTACTAAAGACCAGAAGAAAGCCTATGTCTTGAATAAAGACCTTAGTATTTCCACTGTAGACCTGAAAAGCAATAAAGTTGTAGCCACCCTCAAAACAGATGATAAATAGTCCGCAACTTAAACGTCTAAATCACTACAAATACTGCTGATGCTTACTGAATCAATCCTGATTAATTCGTCTCGGTGCTACGCATCGATCGCACTTATCCTAAACAGTTAGAGACTTATTATGAAAATGTTTATGTTCGGCTTCGCCGCTTTTCTAGTCATTGGGTCGGCGTTTGCCGATACTCCAGCAACCACGCCGGTCATCCACGACCAAACCGGCTTCCTCATAGATTTGGATGTTGACAAAATTCTGTCCAGTACCGACACCTCTCAAGCATGCGGAATCGTCCCGGCACGCTTGAATTACCTCGACCATCAAGGACGCGAGCATGTACTGGATTACCAGGTTGAGGGAATCGGTTGCATAAACCAGAACTAACCGTGCGACAGAGGAAAGTGCGGTCCGCGCGCACATTTCTCACGTGGCTACCTTTTTACTCTTGTAAAGGGAATAGCGTCGGCTCCCGAGCGTCTTGCTTGAGATCGTTATCTTCGAGAGGAATCAAAAATGACTGGGGTCGTAACCATTATTGGATTGCGTGGGGCGGGATTTTTTAGGTATTTAACGATGTTGACGTTTGTATCCGCCGCATCCGCCTATGAGATGAATCACCATAGTACATCGCCTGCGGTCGTCGTGCAGGGCCCGCCTGAGGAAGCGCAGTTCCTGGCAGAGAATGAATCGGCAATGGAAAAGATGATGGTCGATATGGCGTCGAGGCCCACCGGGGATGTTGATCGTGACTTTGTGGAAATGATGATCCCCCATCATCAAGGCGGTATCGATATGGCATTAGCGTTCTTGAAGTATGGTCACAACGAACGATTGCAGCGGTTGGCACAGGAAATAATCATAACCCAGCAGCAGGAAATCGCGGCCATGCGATTGGCTATCGGTGATCCGCTTCCCGCTACGATGGCTGTTCCGGGGCAACCTCCACCCCGTACGGAACCTTGATTCCTGTTGCTTATCCAGTTTTGGAGGGGGTAGTTCGCAATTGCTGATCTTGCATCAGCAATTGTGGATGAGCTTAGCCGCCGTGTGGTGGTGATTCGAGAAGCGCTTATCAACGGTCCTGATTTGACTTCAGCATCAGGAGGAAAAAGCTTCTGTGCGTTCTGGCGCGGGTTTCTTATGCCTGAGCGGTTGCTGCCAGGCTAGCTGCGCCTGGACTTCAGCGACTGCATCCAGGACTCTCTGCGCCCAGAGTTCATCATCTGGACGAACGACAACCACGCGAAAACCGTGATCATAGCCTTCACTCTGCACACCCTCGGAATCATCGACATGCAAGTCGATATCGAATGCCGGCGGAAATTTCGAGGGTGAGTTCGCAAGCCCATGCACCGTCAGGGCATGGTTATGCCGAACGCTGTTGACCACACCGTCGACGCGGATACCGTACAGCAATAGCCAACGCCTGATATAGGACGGTGTCCGGCCGGACGAGGTATAGACCCAGATACTGCATCCCTGGCGACGTAACTCTCGGGTCAGGGAACGTGTTCCCGTACGCAACGGCTCGCCCAGCCAACGATGAACACAGGCCGGCAGCCGGCTTTGCTCGACTGCGCAGTGGTGGAGTTGGCAGGCCAGCGTGTCATCGATATCGAACGAAATCCGTATGCGCTGGCGCCTGAACAGGTGCGTCGGGATAGAACGCTGGATTGCCTGCCATGCTCGGCTGCTGGAAATCCGGCATTTGTCGAGCATCGAATACCTTTTCATCAAGGGCGCCCCTGATGGACGGGCAACGGTGTTTCACCCAGAAAAAACGCCTCTGGATCAGGAGCCTGTTCTTCCAGGAAAGCTGCATATTTTTTCTTGATCTTGGGCAATTCGTACAATGCCTTGACACCATGCTTGGCGGAGTTGCGGATGACCGATGACGGGTTGAAGTAACCCTCGGCGTTTTCCAGCGTCAGCACGAACGGAGGTAAACCTGCGCGCATGAGCAAATAGCTGACGATGAGCGAACCACTTCGGTTATTGCCTTCGATGAACAGTTGCGGCTTGCTGAGAATGCGTACATAGACACCGGCGGCACGCTTCCAGACCGACTCGCTGCGATACGCGCAATACCAATTGAACAGGTCTTTTATCCCACCCTCGACGTTGTTGAAGAAGTGTTCCTCGGTCGCAGCCAGGTGCTGAGCGTATTCCAATCGGCGCGCCGGATCACGGCCGCAGAGAACCGTGGCATTGATCTCCAGCATCAGGTTCAGTTGCTGAAGATCAAACAGGTCGACGCCGCGTGCGACATAATCGTCAATCAGCGCATAGCCTTCAAGCACATTGTGCAGTACTTCGTCAGTCAAGGGGTCACGCGGCTCGGTAAAGTGCCGGCTGAGCTCGGCAAAGCGGTTCTGCACCTCACGTAGTGCACGTTCAATCGCTGACAAATCAAGACGACGCGTTACAGACATTGGCAATCCTGAGAAACGGTGTATGAAAAAGGCAAAACGCCTACATGCCGCCAATGCC
The DNA here is from genome assembly GCF_009707515.1 of Pseudomonas karstica. Lineage (GTDB taxonomy): Bacteria > Pseudomonadota > Gammaproteobacteria > Pseudomonadales > Pseudomonadaceae > Aquipseudomonas > Aquipseudomonas karstica. Next base: position 161,012 of record NZ_WLYI01000002.1, read on the forward strand.
GTTTGGCCCTTGGTGACATGTGGCCTTGACCGGGCGCGTGACTAGCTGAACTTGCCGCTGATGTAATCCCCCGTCATTTGTTCGCGCGGACTGTCGAAAATCTGGGTAGTTGGGCCCATCTCAACCAGATAACCGGTGCGTGTGCCCTGGGAAATATCCACCGAGAAAAATGCCGTCGTATCCGCGACACGGATCGCCTGCTGCATATTGTGGGTGACCAGCGCGATGGTGTAATCCTTCTTCAATTCGACCATCAACTCCTCGACCCGGCGAGTGGCGATCGGGTCGAGTGCCGAACATGGCTCATCCAGCAGCAGCACTTCCGGTTCGGTGGCGATGGCGCGGGCGATACACAACCGTTGCTGCTGGCCACCGGAGAGCGACAGGCCGCTGACCTTGAGCTTGTCCTTGACTTCATCCCACAGCGCGGCGCCTTGCAGGGCGTGCTTTACGCGGTCGCCCAGATCGCCCTTGTAGCGATTGAGGCGCAGGCCAAAAGCAACGTTGTCGAAAATGCTCATCGAGAACGGGTTCGGCTGCTGGAACACCATGCCGATATAACGGCGCACGACCACTGGATCAACGCCCTTGCCATAGACGTCCTGCCCGAGGAAATGCACATGACCCTCAAAGCGAAAACCCTTCACCAGATCGTTCATCCGATTGAGGCTACGCAGTACGGTGCTTTTGCCGCATCCGGAAGGACCGATGAAGCCGGTGATCTTGTTTTTCTCGATCGGCACATGGCTGTCACGTACCGCCATGAAGTTGCCGTAGAAAATCTTGTCCAGCTTGCAGTCCATGACCACAGGCGCCTGGGTGACAAACGGAGCGGCTATTGGCGAAGTTGATACGTTCAAAATTCAGATGCTCCCGTTTCAATACTTGGGCTTGCCGAAAATACGGCTGACAATATTTACGACCAGCACGATCATCACCAACACCAGCGAGGCCGCCCATGCGAGCTCGAGTTGGTTGTCGAAGGGCATGCCGGAGAAGTTGTAAATCAGTACGGCAAGCGACGCCGTCGGATTCATCACCTCCAGGCTGCCTTCGTGGTAGATCCAGTAGTTGCTGAACAATGCGGTAAACAACAACGGCGCGGTTTCGCCCGCTGCGCGCGCCACGGCCAGCATGACGCCGGTCAGGATCGCCGGCATGCCGGTAGGCAATACGATTTTCCAGATCACCTGCGAGCGAGTGCAGCCCATGCCGTAGGCGGCATCCTTCATGATCTTGGGCACCATTTTCATCGACTCTTCAGCCGTCAGCACGACGATAGGCAGCATCAGTACTGCCAGGGCCACGCCACCCGCCGGCGCCGAGTAGGTACCGGTGGTCATCACCACCAGGGCATAGGCAAAAACCCCGGCCAAAATCGAAGGCAAACCCGTGAGCATCTTCGCAGCGAAACGCGCGGCGTTGGCCAGCTTGCTGTCCGGTCCCAACTCAGCCAGAAAGATCGCAGCCATGATGCCGACCGGCACCGCGATTGCGGCCGCGATACCGACCATGACAAAGGTGCCTGCCATCGCGTTGCCAAAGCCGCCGCCAGTCTCGAAACCGGTGGGCGGCAGTTCGGTGAACACCTCCAGGCTAAGGCGAGCGCCCCCGCGCATGATCAACATGTAGAGCACGGAAATCAGGGGCACGCTGGCCAGCAGAGCGCCCCCCCAGACCAACGTGGTCAACACCAGGCTGCGCAGGGCGCGGCCTTCAAACTTGCGCTGCAGGCTTGGCAAGGCGGTTGTACGGGACGTGAGGTCATTCATCATTTGGTACCACGCTGGGCATAGACCATGATCATTGAGCCGATGATGTTCACCAGTAGCGTGATCAACATCAGTACCAGTGCGGCGTACATCAACACTTCAATCTCGTTCGGCCCTGCTTCGGGGAAATTCAGCGCCAACAAGGCCGCCAGGGTATTAGCCGGTGCAAACAGAGAAAGGGAAATATTGTTCGCGTTACCTACCAGCATGGCCAGGGCCATCGTTTCACCTAGCGCCCGGCCCAAACCCAGTACCAATGAACCAAAGATGCCGGTGGCAGCGGATGGCACCATCACCTTGAGAATCGCTTCCCAATGGGTGGTACCCATGCCATAAGCGGCCTGCTTGGTTTTCATCGGCACCCCTGTGAGGGCATCCTGCGAAACAGCGGCAATGGTCGGCAGAATCATGATGGCAAGTACCAACGCGGCGGGTAGCAGCCCCGGCCCGCTCAAGGACGTACCAAAAAAGGGCACCCAGCCGAGCTCGCTGTGCAACCACGCCGTCAGGGGCCGAATCGCCGGGATCACTACGTAGATCCCCCACAGACCGTAAACGACGCTGGGGATGGCCGCGAGCAACTCGACGATAGTGCGAAAGACGGCTGCAAGCTGCGCGGGCAGGAAATCCTGGGTCAGGAAAATCGCCATGCTGACGCCGAAAAAGCCGGCGATCATCAACGCGATCAGGGCGCTGTAGAGCGTGCCCCAAATGGCCGGCAGAATGCCGTACTTACCCTGATTGACGTCCCAGACGCTACCGAGAAGGACATCCAGACCGTGCTTTTCCATACCTGGAAATGCCTTGCGCCCCACCTCGAATACCAGCGCAAATACCAGCGCCAGCACCAGAATCACCCCCACACGCGCAAGCGCCCGGAAGGTGCGATCAACCAGAAAATCCTTCGTGGAAGGTGGTTGGCAGGCAGAATCCGGATTAACCGGCACGACAAAAGGTTTGTTCATTGGCGAGTTCCGGAGCTAGGGGAAACTCGCTCGGCGAGGCACGCAGCACACGCCGAGAGAGGACTTCCAGGTGTTACTGGATGTTGGCAGAAGCTTTGCGAACCGGATCGATGACGGCTTGTGGCAGTGGAATGTAGCCCATCGAATCGGCAATTTTCTGACCCTCGGTCAGGCCGTACTCAATCATTTCACGCATGGCCTTGGCCTTGGCCGGGTTCTCGTTGTGCTTGCGGAAGATCATCCAGGTGTAGGAAGTGATCGGGTAGGACTTGGCACCGTCTGGATCAGGCAACCAGGCCACCAGGTTTTCCGGCATTTTCACTGCAGCCAGCGCTTCGGCACCGCTTTCTGCGTTCGGCACAACGTACTGACCGGCCTTGTTCTGTAACTGGGCAAAGTCAACCTTGGCCAGCTTGGCGAAACCGTATTCGATGTAACCAATGGATCCCGGCGTCTGGCGTACGGTGGCCGTTACACCATCGTTCTTCGGCGACTTGATGAATTTGTCGCTGGCCGGCCAGTTGACCGTATTGCCTTCACCCAGTGCTTCTTTGAACGCAGGGTTGATTGCCGATATGTGCTTGGTAAATACCGCAGTGGTGCCGCTGGAGTCTGCACGCACGACAACGGTGATCGGCATATCGGGTAGCTTCAGTTCAGGGTTGGCCGCGACGATCTGTGGATCGTTCCACTGCGTGATCTTGCCCAGGAAGATATTGGAGTAAACGTCGCGCGGCAGTTTCAGCCCTTTGGGACTGTCCGGCAGGTTATAGGCCAACACGATTTCACCTGCAGTCATCGGCAGCAACTGCACGCCCTCGGCGACCTTGGCAATGTCTTCGTCTTTCATGGCCGAGTCACTGGCCGCGAAATCAACGGTTTTGTTCAGAAAATCCTGTACACCCGCACCGCTACCCTTGGACTGGTAATCCACGGTGACGCCAGCGGTTTTTTTGCTGAAATCCTTGAACCAGGTGAGGTAGATCGGTGCCGGGAAACTCGCTCCGGAACCTGTCAGACGGACGCTTTCCGCAGCAAAAGACACTGAGGTGGCACAAAGAGAAACCGTAACGGCGAGCGCAGCAGACTTCATCAAACTTTTCATCAAAGGGACTCCTTGCGATAACGGGCTCCCGAACTTTGCAGCATTTTTGTGAAGCTTTTATGAATGCCGCTAGCAAACCCCTCGTCTACCTGGCTCGTCTGTAAGCCACGCAACTTGCACCAAGTCGCGCTAGCGCTTGCCATCCCACTCCAATGCCACATCAGATACAAATCCAAAACTATGTGTTCGCGGGTAAAGCGGCATATATCCCAATGGCCGAAGAAGCTGTTTGCCCAAAGCTGGAGCTAGGCTTGCAACGAGCAGCGTAAGGCTGGAGGCATTCGAAAATTCAACCCCCCCTTATGCAAATAAGGAATTTAAATATCTCTAGTCAGTATTTTTAGAAATATTCAAATTCCCCTATAACTGTCCCTCATCAGCGACAGACAGCCGTACTGTTTGCGAACCAACAATCGGTTGAGTGACCGCAGAGCAACAACGCCCCCTGTTCAGTTTCCTCCAGGTGCTGACACTGCCCATTGGCGCAACCTGAGAACCCAGACCCTGCATGATCCGGTGGACTACCGTATCCATGAACGGTGTGAATGGGCGCTCAGTGCCAAGCGCCCCACTCCACCCTTCTACTCATAAGGCACACCCATGCAACTGCTGACCCTGCCCCCATCACCAACACTGGCCACCTCGATCAGGGCCACCGCCCAGGTTTTCGAAGACCCTCGATCACAGGCGCTACTCTCCCATGTGCAGCAGGTCGCGCCCAGCGAAGCCAGCGTGCTGATCATTGGCGAGACCGGCACGGGCAAGGAACTGGTCGCACGTCATATCCACAACCTCAGTGGGCGCCACAATGGGCCGTTCATGGCGGTCAACTGCGGCGCTTTCTCAGAAACCCTGGTGGAAGCCGAGCTGTTCGGCCATGAAAAAGGCGCCTTTACTGGCGCACTGACGGCCAAGGCTGGCTGGTTCGAAGAGGCCAATGGCGGCACGCTGTTCCTCGACGAAATCGGCGACCTGCCGATGCCGATTCAGGTCAAGCTGCTGCGCGTATTGCAGGAGCGCGAAGTGGTTCGGCTGGGCTCGCGCAAGAGTATCTCGATCAACGTACGAGTGCTGGCGGCGACCAATGTGCATCTGGAGAAAGCAATCAACGCCGGCCACTTTCGCGAAGATCTCTACTACCGCCTGAACGTGGTCAGCCTGCAGTTGCACCCGCTACGGGATCGGCCAGGCGACATCCTGCCGCTGGCCCGTCATTTCATCACCGAGTACAGCCGCCGGCTGGGCTACCAGGATGTGACCCTCAGCGAGGATGCCGTCCAGCGCCTGGCGCGCTACGACTGGCCGGGCAATATCCGTGAACTGGAAAACGTCATTCACCACACCCTGCTGATCTGTCGCGACCGACTGATCCGTGCGGAAAATCTGCATTTGTCTAACTTGCGCATTGCCCGCGAGAACGACAACCGGCCCCGCGAGGAAACAGCCGAGGAGTTGCTGCAACGCGCCTTCACCAAGCTGTTCGAGGAACAGAGCGGCGCGCTGCACGAGAAAGTCCAGGATACTTTGTTACGCACTGCGTACCGCTTCTGCCACCACAATCAGGTGCACACCGCCTGCTTGCTCGGGCTGTCGCGCAACATTACCCGCGCGCACCTGATCCGCATCGGCGAACTGATGGTCAACAAGCGCCGCCCGGGACAAAGCGCCCTGGGCAACCGGGTGATCAACCTGTCGATCTGAGCATTACCTCGCGTGCAGACTACTGGGTCAGTACCAGGCGCCAGCCCTCACGCAAACGCCGGGGCTTCGACGTGGGCCTGTTCCAATTCGCGTACCAGCGGCAGCACATGCTTGCCGAAGTACTCGACTTCTTCCTGAAAATGCAGGAAGCCGGACAAGATCAGGTCAACCCCGACGGCTTTCAGCGCGACGATGCGCTCGGCAATCTGTTGCGGCGTGCCGATCAGGTTCGTCTTGAAACCATCGTTGTATTGCACCAGGTCTTCGAAGCTCGACTTGGCCCAATTGCCATCGCCTTCGGGGCTCGCGCTCCCGGCATTCTTCACTTCGCTACCAAAGCCCTGCACCGCTTGCGGGTCGGCCTTGGCGATAATTTCTTCAAGCACCGCCCTGGCCTCGGCTTCGGTTTCACGGGCGATGATGAACGCGTTGACCCCCACCTTTACCGAATGCCCATTGGCAGCAGCCTTGCTGCGAATATCGTCGACCTGTGCCTTGATGCCTTCCACGCTGTTGCCGTTGGTGAAGTACCAGTCGGATACACGCGACGCCATGTCCCGGGCTGCCCGTGAGCTGCCGCCCTGGAAGATTTCCGGGTGCGGGCGCTGCAGCGGCTTGGGCTTGAGGGTGTAGTCGTGGAAACGGTAGAAATCACCGTGGAAGCTGAAGTTGTCCTGGGTCCAGATACCTTTCAAGGCGCGGATAAACTCTTCCGAGCGGCGATAGCGCTCATCATGGTCAAGCCACGGCTCACCGATGGCCCGGAACTCGCCCTTGAACCAGCCAGAGACGATGTTCACCGCCACGCGGCCCTGGGTGAACTGATCGATAGTCGCCAATTGCTTGGCCGCCAGTACCGGCGTCCACGGCCCTGGCAGGATCGCGGCAATAACCTTGAGCTTCTCGGTAGCGGCCAGCAGCGCGTGGCTGATGGTTACCGACTCGTGTTGGTTATCGGCGCCGTAACCTGCGGTAAAACGGATCTGCGACAACGCGTACTCAAAACCGGAGCGCTCGGCGATTTGCGCCAGCTTGCGGTTGTAATCAATGTCCCAACTGGTGCGCTGTTCGATCTTGCTGATCACCAAGCCACCGCTGACATTGGGCACCCAGTAGGCGAATTTGATCGGTTGTTGGCTCATACGATGTACTCCAGTAACAGCTCAGGCGGTAGCCAAGCCAGGGGTGGAAAAGTGTTGGACGATCGGTTCGATGGCACGCTCGATGCGCCCCAGCAGGTCCGCGTCGGTAATCTGGTAGTCGTTGAAGTCGGCCTCGCTGGCATACAGCCCGATGGGCAGCGAGTGGGCCTGGAAGAAGCCGAACAACGGGCGTAACTGGTGATCGATAACCAGCGCGTGGCGCTCGCTGCCACCGGTGGCGGCGAGCAACACCGGGGTATTGCGCAAGGCCAAGTGATGGACGAAGTCGAACAGGTGCTTGAACAATCCGGTATAGGACGCGCGGTATACCGGGCTGGCAGCGATCAGCAGGTCGGCCTCTTCGATCTCTTTCAGCGCTTGCTCAACGCTATCCGGCAGCGCTTCGCGGCGCAGCACGCCGGCGAACTGCGGGCCTATCTCGGTCAACTCCAAGACACGCACCTGCACTGGCAGACGCTGCTCCAGGCGCCCGAGCACCTGGTGTAAAAGAACCAGCGTGCGCGACGGGCGCTGCACGCTGCCGCAAATGGCCACTACCTTGAGCCTGTTGTCACTCATCACATTTCGCCTGGCTACTCGATCGAATCATGCAAGGGGTAGAGCAGCAACCGTGCCACAACAAAATAGTGTTATTTTTCAATCATATAGAATTAATTGGCGAACGCCGGAGCTGTTCGTTTCCGGGCAACCTGTTGAATAGCTGTTGCTCCACAAACAGCTATCCCGGCCTGCGAGAATTTCCTGGCCGCAGGTTTGTGTTGCCCCACAAACAGCGCATCAACAAGCTGTGCGTACATCGAACAGTCCGTGGGCCTGCGGCTCCGCGCACAGCCCCTTAAATACGGGCTCCACTGTTACGGCATGGCCTGTGCAATGGCCTGCATCCAGCCGTGTGCCTAGGCATGCGCCTTTTTAGTGTCCCGTAACCGGAGAGTTTGCATGACTGCCCAAGCCCAACACTTGCCGTCGCTGACCACCAGCATTGACTACGCCACCCTGGCCACACGCTTTCGGCCCATTTTCGCCCGTATTGCCGAAGGCGCCGTAGCCCGTGAGCGCGAGCGCGCCCTGCCCTATGAACAGATCCAGTGGCTGAAGGAAGCTGGCTTCGGTGCCGTGCGTGTCCCCGTTGAACACGGCGGGGCCGGTGCTTCTTTGCCCCAACTGTTCCAGTTGCTGATCGAGTTGGCCGAGGCCGATTCGAATATTACCCAGGCACTGCGCGGCCACTTCGCCTTTGTCGAGGACCGACTCAATGCCCAGGTCAGCGGTTCGCAGGCAGTCTGGTTCAAACGCTTCGTCGAGGGCGATCTGGTCGGCTGCGCCTGGACGGAAGTCGGCGCGGTGAAGATCGGCGACGTCATCACCCGCGTGTCTCGCCAGGGCGAGCAATGGGTAGTCAACGGCACCAAGTACTACAGCACCGGCAGCCTGTATTCGGACTGGATCGACCTGTTCGCCCGTCGCGACGACACCGGCGCCGACGTAATCGCCGCAATCCGCACCCAGCAGCCTGGCGTGCGTCAGAGCGACGACTGGGATGGCTTTGGCCAGCGCACCACCGGCAGCGGTACCTCGGTGTTCGAGAATGCGCGGGTCGAAGAAGAGAACATCATCGATTTCGCGACCCGCTTCAAATACCAGACGGCTTTCTATCAACTGGTCCTGCTCGCGGTGCTGGTCGGATCCGGGCGCGCTGCCCTGCGCGACTTCTCTGCAGAAGTGGGCAAGCGCACGCGGGTATTCAGCCACGGCAATGCACCGTCCACCCGCCAGGATCCGCAGATCCTGCAGGTGATCGGCAAAGCCAGCGGCCTGGTCTACGCCAGCGAGGCCGCCACCCTGCGCGCGGCCCAAGCAGCGCAAGCGGCCTACCTTGCCCACTTCACCGACGACGCCGAAACCGAGCGCCAGGCCAATATCGCGGCGGAGCTGGAGTCGGCCCAGGCCCAGGTGGTGGCGGTCGAACTGGTACTGCGCGCCACCAGTGACCTGTTCAACACCCTCGGCGCGTCGGGCACCAGCACCGCCAAGCAACTCGACCGTCACTGGCGCAACGCGCGCACCGCCTCGTCCCATAACCCGGTGATCTATAAAGAGCGCATCATCGGCGACTGGCACGTCAACGGTACCGAGCCACCCTACGTGTGGCAGATCGGCGGCGCCAAGCAAGGCTGAAACCCAAGCGCCCCGTGTTCAACGGGGCACCTTGACGCCGCATGGGCCGGGGCAATCAACACAGCAACGTGACCGTCACCGGCGAGCAACTCATCAAGCAGGACACTCAGCGAGTGGCCTGAAGCCGCTGCAAAAGCTCGGTTCTCTTTTGTTGGTCCGCCTGCTCTTTCGCCAATAGTTCCGGCAATAGGTCAACGGCCTGTTGTGGGCCAAGAATGAACACTCCGTCACTGTCGCCAATGGCAATGTCCCCCGGCCGCACCGTGACGCCCGAGATCTGGATCGGTTGGTTGACCTCGCCGCCCTGACCCAGGCTGCGGGTGGTAAAGGCACTGACGCTACGACTGAATACAGGCAAACGATGCATGCGCAAAGCGACAACGTCAGTCACCGCGCCGGATACCACCACCCCGGAAAGGCCCTTGATCAGCCCGGCCAGGGTTCGCAATTCACCCCAACAGGCACACTCGGGGTCGCCCACACATTCGACCACCAACACATCCCCGGGCTGGCTGAGCAACAAGGCCTCGCGCAGAACGCTGCCGTCGGGGGTAAAAAGCTTGACGGTGACGACCTTGCCGATCATGCGCAGGTTGTCGAACAGGGGCCGGATGCCACGCAGGTAACCGATGTCAGTGAAGTGGCCAATAGTCGACGAAGCGATGTTGCCGTATTGCGCCAATACCGAGGTTCGCGATGGCGCGATTGAATCGTTCATGGTTTTTTTCTCTTTCGAAGCAACGGACAGGCCGAGCAGTATTCAACGGGGTTACTGGCCTGGTAATAAAAGCAACAGGTGCGCCGCAGCCGTCGACAGCCCTCACCGCTTGCAAGCGGCATCGGTGGGCGGTGGAAATGACGCAGCGGGTTATAGTCCAGACCGAACAGCGCTGGCTCGGCGTGGTTGAGCAGCCAGTCGAAATCGGCTTCGACACGGCGCTGTATCTGCGGGTCTTGCAGGCCCGCCATGCGTTTTTCATAAAGCGAGTACACCCGTACCGCCGTGTTTTCCCAGAGGATGCGCCGCGAGATACCGCTGACCTGGGCGAAGAGATCCCACAACGGTTTGAGGAGCCCGGCAAACAAGCTGCTGACCAGGGATTCGCGCCAGGCATCACGACCACCCGGGGCTCCCAAGGCATGGCTCAGCGGCTGGAGATCATGCAACGGCATCGAAGAGGTCCAGAGTCCCTCATCGTGGCCATATTCAATGACGCAATTGTCCAGTGAAAACTGCAGCCCCTTGTCGCAGGCCGACAAGGAGTAGAGACAAGCACCGGTGGCCAGGAATGAAATCCGCTTGCTCAGCAACGAAGCCGTAATCGCCCGGGACGGCGAACCGAGGATCGGCGTCAAGTGATCCAGCAGTCGCAGGCATTCCCCACCTTTCAACAGCTCACGGGCCGCCAGGGAGCGCGCCACATCGCGCGCGCCCAGCGGCTTGAGCCGCAAGGCACCGCCGAGCACCGACCATTCTTCGGGCGTGAAATGGCACGACGATTCGACGGCAGCGGGTTCAGCCCTGGACATGGGTCACCCTTACAGGTTTGACCGCCATGCCCTCAGCCCTCAGGGGACAATCGGTGGAACGGGTTGACCACTTCACCCTTCCCGAACGGCATGCTGCCCGGCCCACCCGCTCGCTCGATCATCGGCGTGAGCAATAGCTTCTGCGGCCAGTTCGGCGCCTCGAACAGCTGACGCTTGATCATCGCCCGCGCTTCGTCGTCGAAGTCGATGCTTTCGATCAACTCGTCCAGCACATTACGCAGGACCAGCCACAAACCTCTCACCGGGATCGAGTAAACCTGGGCCAGAGTGTCCATGATCGCCCGCATGTTGACCTGGATGCCGAGGGTCTGCAGCCAGAACAACAGGTCTTCGGGACGTTCGTGGTACAGGGTGTTGGCATGACCTTTCTTGATGCGATACACCGGGTCGGCCATGCCGTTGCGTTCCAGCCACGGCACGAAAATACGCAGCGAATCGTGGTCGCGTAGCAGCAAGCCATCGGCATGGCCGTCCTTCCAGACCAGCACCGCGTTCTGCCCATGCACCTCGCCCAACATGCCGAGGCGGAACATGCGCAGGTTGATGTCGAAGAAGCTGTGCGCCAGTTCGCGGAACAGCGTCAGCACTGACTGGGCATCGGCCGGCAAGTTGCGGTAGTGCATCCAGTCATCGAAGAAGTGACGGTTACTGCCCGGCAACGGCGTGCCGAGGGCAGCCATCGGCAGCAGCCGGCAATCAGCGTCGTCAAGCAACGCGCTTGGGTAGCCGCGAACCATGGCCGACAGGTGCCGGGGCGCTTCGTCGAACAGCGTCGCCTCGGGCGGCATGAAGGCCCACCACTTGCTCTCGTCGCACAAGTGCAACGATTGACCCAGGATTGGATCTTTTTCCAGTACTTCGTGGAGCAAGGCTTCGCTCAGGCCACCGTTGATCATCTTCACCGCCGGCAAGTAACGCGAAGCACCCAGGGAATGGATCGCCATCGGCAGCTTGAGGTAATCGGCGCTGTTGAAGCATGGCGTCATGGATCGCAGGGACGAGGTGGCGAAGAAGGCCCCGTCATTGAAGCTCAGGCGTTGGCAGTCGCCCTTGGCAAATGCATCGCCCAGTTGTTTGTCGAGCACATGCTCCCATTGCCAAGGGTGGACCGGCAGCGCGATGTGGCTGTCGGCCAAGCCGCGCGCGTGCATTTCCTGGTCGAGCCGGGCCTGCAGATCCTGGGGCAGCAGGTAGTGTGCCGGATAGCACTGGGCCAAGTCGCCAACGCCTTCGCCGCATTGCAGCAAGGTGCGGTCCACCGCCACCCAGTTCAACGCCACCGGGCGGGCGAGTTCCGCCTGGTAACGCAGGTATTCTGCATCGCTGAGCCCCTGCTTGGCCTTCGCCAATGGGTGGTACGGACGGTCACGCAGCGACGCCCATTGCTCCATGGTGCGAAAAAACGTCGCGCCGTCCTGAGCCATCAACCCTTGGTCATCGACGGCGTGAGACAAGGACAGCGCCGTTTGGGTGACGCTGGTCTGCAGCACGTCGAGAAACAGTGCCAGGCCTTTATCGTTGTCCTTGAAGCGCTCGGCCATCGAGCCAAACACGCGCTTCATGAAGTCGTCCGGCGACAAAGTGGTCCACTGCTCATCCTGGCGCGCCAGCACCGGCGTGCCCGGCACCTTTTCCCATTGCTGGGTAATGCCAGGACGCAGGGCGATGCTGATAAAGCGCTGCTCGCTCGGGTCGCAGCTCCATTCCCAGACCTGGTGCGTTGCGCCCAGGGCCGGGGCTTGTGGATGGGCCTGCTGCCAGTCGTCGAGGCTCACCAGCGGCAGTGGATCGGTGCCGAAAAAATGCTCGGCCAGCAGGCAGTCGATCAAGTCTTGCATGACGATGTCGGCGGCTTGGGCCAAGGCCTGTGTGGTCAGGGTGTGCATGTTTCATTGTCCTTCTGAAGAAAGTGTGGCCAAGCGGCCTTGAAGCGCTCGAAACGCGATACCACGTTCGTCGCCCAACACAAAAGTGTTCACCCCGCGAGCCCGCCAGCGGGCGTGGTCATCGGGCTGGCGGGGAATCGCGCAATACGGCACCTGGGCCTTGCGAGCAGCCTGCCAGGTGTCCTGCAGCGCCTGCTGCACCGCAGGCTCGTTGATCCGCCAGGGCATGCCCAACGACTGGGACAGGTCGGCCGCGCCTTCAAGGATCATGTCCAGCCCCGGCACCGCTGCAATCTCTGCAGCCCGTCGCGCCCCTTCGACGCTTTCAATCATCGCCACCACCAGGATTTGCTCATTGGCCAGGCCAACGTATTCGGCCAGGCTGTGTTTACCAAACGATCCAGGGCGCCCGGCATTCAGGCTGCGTCGGCCCAACGGGTGGTATTTGCAAGCAGCAATCGCCTCCGCGAGCTGCTCAGGGCCCTCGATCATCGGCAGCACGATCCCCTGGGCGCCGCCGTCCAGCAGGCGCAACAGGGTTTTCGGGTTCAGGTCCGCAACCCGCACCAACGGCGTGATGGCATAGGCCTCGGCCATGCGGATCATGTGTTCCACTGTTTCCGGATTGATCAGCACATGTTCCATGTCGATGATCACGAAGTCGTAACCGGCCTCGGCGATCAGCTCAATGGCCGCCGCTGACGCAATAGAACTGATCAGGCCATAGGCGGCCTCCCCCGCACGGAGCTTGAGCTTGAGTTGATTGGTTCTCAGCATGCTTGCGACCTGAAGGCATGCAACGGGTTGGGCACCGATTTGAAGCGACGCTCACCATCACCCAGCAGACGCCTTTTGGTGAGTTCTTCCACTTCATAAGAAGGTGCGAACACGTCGAACAGCGCGAACCGCTCGCGATGCTGCGGATGGGCGGCCTGGTACGCGCTGATGACGTCGGCGGTCATCTGCCAGAAGCGGGTTTCGTCCAACTGATAGTGCTGGTTGAGGAAAATCGACATCTCGGCCAGACAGATGAAGAAGAAACAATCGCAGGAGAAGTCGCGCACCGCATTGACGTCATCGGTGAGGATGAACGAGTTGCGGTTCAGCCTGGCGTGGCTGGCGGGCAGCGGTACCAAGGTCGGGCACAGCTGCGGGCGCGCGAGGTGCGCGGGCGAATAACGCACGCCGTCGTGGAAATCCTTGAGGGCGATGCGCTGCGGCCAACCATCCTTGAGGATCAGCACAATGTTCTGCCCGTGGGACTCCATGCCGATGCCTTCGGCGTACAGCATGTGGATGATCGGCGGCACGGTGACTTCCAACAACCGCTGGGTCCAGGCCTGCAAGCCGTATTGGGCGATCCAGGTGTCGATGAAGGGGCTTTCCTCACCGTTGCTGTAACGGTTCTCCACATGGCTCAGGCCGTTGAACGGCACGGCATGTTCGTCCGCTTTCAGGTAGCCGTGGATGCTTTCGCGCCAGATCGCGCCCAAGGTGCCATAGGTTTGTGGCCCACGGGTGGCAGGCAGATGGTCATAACTGAAACTGACGCCGGCCACTTCACCGAGGATCACGAAACCCAGCGCTTGGGCGGTGCTGTCGGTGGCGATCAGTTGTTGCAGCCAGTCGGTGATGATCGGGCCGTTCATCACCGTGTGCCGCGCCAGGATTCGCGTGCTCGAGGTGTTGGTCATGCTCATCGCCAGCTTCACATAGGGCCGCAGCGGCGTACTGGCGTTGGCCAGGGTACGGATCGATTGTTGGGCCTTGTACTGATCGTCCGAAACGCCGAGGTAAATCAGCTCGCCATTGACCAGCTCGGGGTAAAAGTACGGGACAATGGTGTTTTCCCACTGCCACGGGTGGACCGGAATCACCCAGTAATCGTCCGGCGACTTGCCCTGGTTCTGCAGGGCTGTCGCCATTTGCTGCCAGCGGTTCTCCCCGGTTTCCTGGCGAATGAAAGCGTCGAAATCCATCTTCTGCGAATGGTTCATTGCCCCACAAGCCTTCGCCACGGCCAGCCATACAATGGCGATGGGCGTGGCGAATTCCGGCCCGTATTTGGTGTTGTCTTCCAGTGAAAAGCCGATCCGCGATTTGTAGCACGGGTGGTAGCTGTGGGCGTCCATGAAATGCTGTTCCAGCGCATCCACATCCAGCAAATGCACTGGGCGTCCAGCACTGTAGCCCTGGCTGCGGGCTTGCAGGTCCTTGAGCTGGGTCTGCTCCAGTTCCTGGATGAAACGCGGCAGATGGGCGCTGCCCTCGAACTCCCTCAGCAGCTCGGCCAGCGCCTGGTGAAGATTCGGCGCAGTGGCCTGGCCGGTGTGATCGACCCGCTCCAGGCTGGCATGATCCAGGCGAATAAGCTCGAAACTGGTGCTGCGCAGGCCGTTGCAACGGTACTCCACCGGTTGTTGTTCGGCGTCGGTGCCTTGCACAATGAAGCGACGATGGCCGTTGTCCAGCACTTGGTCTTGATAGGGCAGCACATCTTCATACAACAGGGTTTGCAGCAATTGGCCGACCACCCGCTGTTGCACTCGCTGGCACACATCGGGGTCAACGTTCGCCAGCCAGGCACCGGCCGTCAGGGAAGGTGTGGGATGCAGGTTTTTTTCGAAAGTCGTCATGGAAATTCCTTGTCAAATTATCGTTGTTCGAGGGCCACGGATGGCGTCTCGGTCGGCCGTTCGGGCATGGGGAAACGCCAGGCACAGGGCAAGGCCAGCAGAATCAGCACACCGGTGGCAATAAACACGTCACTGATGGCGCCGCTGGTTTGCAGCGCCGATCCGGCGTGGGTGGACAGGCGCATTTCCAGCCAGAGCGAGGCGATCACAATTGCCAGGGCGGACACGAGGCGGCGCGAGATGTTGTTCATCGCCGCGCCCTGGGTGACCATCGGCTCGGGCAAGGCGTTAAGCCCGGCGGTGGTCACCGGCATGTAGGAAAGCCCCAACCCCGCACCGCGCACCATCATCAGCAGGAACACCGTGGTGATGCTGGTTTGCGGCGTCAGCAAGCCCAGGCCCAGGGTCGCCGCGCCGGTCAGCAATATGCCCGCCGACACCACGGCCCGTGGCCCGTGCCGGTCCAGCAGCTTGCCGCCCAACTGGCCGAACAGGCTGGCGAACCCAGCGGTGCAGAGCAGTGCCAGGCCGGTCCAGATTGCGCTGTAGCCCAGCACCATCTGCACCAGTAGCGGCAACAACACCAGGCACTCGAACATGCCCACCGATTGCACCACGGCGATGATCACGCTCAACCGATACCCGCGCAGGGTAAAGATCCGCAGGTTGAGCAACGGCGCCGGCCGGCTCAGCTCCACCCGGACAAACGCCACCAGGCACAACACGCCCGCCAGCAGCATCGCGAGGTTGAGTGGATCGACCAAACCGCCTGCGTTATGCAAACGACTGGTGGCGATCATCAACAAACCAATGCCCGAGGCAATCAACAGGTAACCGGCGAGGTCGAAGGGCTTGCGCTCCGGTGGTTCGGAAGCCGGCAGCACACCAACGCCCAGGATCAGTGCCACCAACCCGATGGGCACGTTCATCAAAAACAGCGAACGCCAACTGAACCACTCCAGCAGCAGGCTGCCACACAGCGGCCCCACCGCCGGGGCGAGCATCACCGCTGCGCCCCACAACCCCGTCACCCGGCCCCGCTCATCCTTGGCATACACCGAGAAAATGATCGCCAACGACAACGGAATCATCAGCCCGCTGGCGATCCCCTGGATCACCCGGGCGGCAATCACCAAGGCAATGGAGCCGGCCAGCGCGCCCAGCAGCGAACCGCCGATGAACAGCGCCACGCCCCAGAGGTACAGGCGTTTGCGCCCGATCCGCTGGCTCAGGAAACTGGTCAGCGGCATGGTCATGCCCATGGCGGTCATGAAGCCTGCGACGATCCAGGTCGCCATCAGCGGCCCGATCGCGAACGCGCTCATGAACGCCGGCAGTGCCGGGTTGAGAGAGCTGTTGTTGAGGCTGACCGTGAGGGTGCCCAGCAATACGTTGATCACCACCCAGTGACGCGGCACCTTCACAGCGACACTCCACGCATGTGCTCACTGACAAACGTCTGCACCGGACGGGGATGGCAGAGAAAGTCGGCGTGGGAAATGTTGTAGCCGTAGGCTCCAGCCATGGGCAGTACCAACAGATCGCCGACCTCGACGCCTTCCAGCCGGCAACCGCGACTCAGCACATCCTTGGGCGTGCACAACTGACCGACCACGGTCCAGGTTTTCGCCGTGTCCGGCCGTGGCCGTGGCCGCTGGGGCAAGTGGATGACCGGGTGATCGTGGCTCTGCGCTACCGGCAGGCGGAACTGGTGGGTGCCGCCCCGGCAGACCAGAAAGTGCTCGCCATGGCTGGTCTTGGTGTCCAGCACCTCGATCACGTAGTAACCACAGAAGGCACTGATAAAACGCCCCGGCTCGAAACGCACCACCGGCGGTTGCTCATGGGCCGCCAGACTCTGGCCGAGGTGCCGACACAGGCGCGACCAGTCAAACCGCTGCCCGGTGAGGTAATCGACGCCGATGCCGCCGCCGACATTCAAGTGAGTCGGTGGTTCGGCTCCGGTCGCCAGCGCCTTCCACTCGGTCCAGCGTTGCAAGTAGAAGTCCAGCAGTTGTTCGTGGCGCTCCACCGAGTTCTGGTGGGACATCGCATGCACATGGAAGCCCTTGAGGCTCAGGTGGCTGAACGCTTCAACCCGGCGCACCGCCTCGGGCAGTTCCGATTCGTCGATGCCAAATGGCGTGGCGGTGCCAGCCATTGCCAGTTTGCTGGACAGCGATGGCGGCAATTGCGGGTTGATACGGATAAACACCGGTTGAACGCGCCCGGCCTGTTGTGCCAAACGCTGCAAGCGATCGATTTCGTTGAGGCTTTCCAGGTGAATGGCCTCGACCCGGTTCGCCAGGGCCGAGCGCAAATCCGAGTCGAGCTTGCCAGGGCCGGAAAACACGTACGGCTTGCGCGTTGGGCAAGCCACGACGCGGTCGATCTCGCCGCCCGAGGAAATCTCGAAACCGCTGACCAAGGGTGCCAAGGCCTCGAGCATCGGCGCTTCGCTGTTGGCTTTGATCGCGTAGTACAACTCCACACCGGCAGGCAGCGCGGCCATGACGTCGCTGACGTGCCGGGTCAAGGCATCCAGGTCGTAGACGAACAATGCCAACGGATCGTCGCTGCGGCGCCGTGCGTCGTCGATGGCGGCCAATACCGTCGCAGGCAGCTTACCCATAACGCACCTCCTCGCCCCAGGGCGAACGCAGGTTGACGTAACCGGCCTGGCGGTCGGCCTTGGCAGCCAGGCGCACCTTGAGGTTGGTCTTGCAGGCAATCGACTCGCCAGCAATCATCGCGTCCAGTTCCGGCGCGGGCCGTACCAGCTCATCGCGGATAGTGCGCAGTTGTTGTTCCACGCGCTGCCACATCAGCGGCGCCAGGTGCGCACGCTCCCAGCTCAGGGCCAGCACGGCTTCAGACAGGTTGTTGATCAGCAGGCAATAGCTGATGCGGCTCCAGCCCTGTTCGCGGGTGTAGAGCAGCGACTGGCGAACCCGGGGATGCAAGCCCACATCGATCCCTGCCATGCCCAGCTCATCGGTGAGCTTGACCCCTTCGAAATCCCGCAGCAGCAGTTGTCGGGGCTGTCCGTTGTCGTGAATCAGGATGCTGTTTTGCAGGTGCGGTTCCATCACCACGCCGTGGTTGAAAAACAGCGCCAGCACCGGGCGCAGCAACATCGCCTGGTAGCGGTCGAACCAGTCCAGCAACTGTTCGTCGTCCAGCGCCTGGCCGTTGAAGCCCTGCAGGAACCGGTGGACCAAGGGTTGTGAATGAATATCGTGGGCGAACAACGTGCCGGCCATCACGCTGAGATCGGCACCCGAGCGACGGCAGAAGTTCTCCCGCAGGATCGCCCCGGTCTGTTCGCGGAACCAGTGGCCGTCAACTTCCATGGCGTGTTTCGGCGCCCAGCTCAACGAACCAGGCTCGGCCACGGTGGACAAGCCACCCAGGGTTTCTGGCTGGGTCTGCTGCAAGCGCTGGAACAGTTGATCGATGATCAGTGTGCTTTCCAGTTCGTACCAGGCGTTCTTGCGCACGCAATTGGTAATGCGCACATTCAGCGAACCCTTGATGAAATAGTCATGCCCTTCGATGTACCAGGTGCGCATCGAAGCGGTGGGGCTGGCGAGTGCACCCGTGGTGCCCAGGTCCCGCAGCTCACCGAGCTCCAGCAATACCTGCACCCGTCGATCCTGCACGAACAACTGCGCCTGGACCGGGTGCAGGCAAATGATCGCCCGGCCTGGCCCGGCGCAGCTTTGGTCGGCAAACCCGGCCAGCACCTGGTCTTCAGTCAAGCCGTTGGCGGTGATGCGCAAACCTTCACGCGGCACATCGAACAGATGCAGTGCGGTGCGCGCCTGGAATTCCGGGGCATAGGTTTCCTGGGCGAGGTGTGCCGGCCACAGCCGTGCCTTGGGGGCCGGATGGTTCGGGTGACCGAACCACAAGCCTTGCTCGCTCGCCAGATAACCACTCAGGGGCGCCGGGCCGCTGCCACCCATGTTGTGGGCGACGATGGCGGCGGTCAGGGACTGGCTTTGCAGCACCTGGTCCAATAGTTCGTCGTTGCTGGCGCAGGTCATGTGCTCACAGGCGGCCAGCAGTTGCGCGACGAATTCGGGAAACATCAGGCAGCGCCAGTTATCGTCAGCCTTTCGCGCATAGACATCGGACAAATAGCGATGGCTGCCAAGGCGATCACGACGATCGACAATCACAAAGAATTGTTGCCCATTGGGCAGGCTAATGGTCAGCGGAATACCCTTCCATTGCAGCCCTTCCAGGTAACTTCCGGGAGCAATACCGCCCATTTCTTGCGGCCAGCTATAACGCAGGCAGTTCTCAGGCAGTGCAAACTCTTTGATCAGGCAATTAAGTAAGGCGCGAGTACTCGCCAACTCACTGACTCGATTGGATAAAACCCGGCGATCGGGATCTTGCATAACTTGCGGCATAACTTGCTCCTCTGTAACCCGTGGGATTACGGACGACTTCATGTCTGGGCATCCAAATAACCATTAGCGATAAAAAACCAATAAGTGTTCATGCCCCTATACAGTCCGGGGCTGGTTTATGGTGTTTTATCAATGGCTCGTTAAACGTTTATATTGACTGGCCCATTAATGGGCAGCGGTTTGACCGCGTTCTTGGGAGAGCGCTGCTGTCAGGGCTCTTTCAAATCGGCTAACAGCCAATGCACATTGCTCGTCATCGATAATCAACGGCGGCAACAACCGGATCACATTGCCCTGGCGGCCGCCGCGCTCCAGCAGCAACCCCTGGTCGAAGCAGTGCTTTTGAATCGCCACCGCCAAGGTCGGGTCCCCTGGAAAACTGTTCAAACGATCCGGCGCCTGGCGCTCATCGACAATCTCGATGCCCAGCATCAGCCCACGACCGCGAACCTGGCCGAGGGCCGGGAAACGCTGCTGCATTTGCATCAATTGCATCTTGAGCCATTGCCCGCGACGCTCGGCCTGGGCCGGCAGATCCTGTTGCTGCAAGGCATTGAGCGTCGCAAGGCCGGTGGCCATGGCCATCTGATTACCCCGGAAAGTCCCGCTGTGGGCACCCGGCTCCCACACATCGAATTCACGCTTGAGCCCCAGCAATGCCAGCGGCAACCCGCCGCCGACGGCCTTGGACATGACGATGATGTCCGGCTCGATGCCGGCATGCTCAAAGGCAAACATCTTGCCAGTGCGGCCAAAGCCGGCCTGGACTTCATCGACAATCATCAGGATGCCGTGCTGGCGAGTGATTTCGCGGATTTTGCGCAACCACTGGACCGGCGCGCAGTTGACCCCGCCCTCGCCTTGCACTGCTTCCAGAATGACGGCGGCCGGCAGTGACACCCCGCTTTCCACGTCCTCGATGAACTGGGCGAAGTAATAGGCCAGCGCTTCGACACCGGCCTCGCCCCCGATGCCAAATGGGCAACGGTACTCATGGGGATACGGCATGAACTGCACGCCCGGCATCAACGATGCGACGGCGTTTTTCGGCCCGGTATTGCCAGTCACCGCCAGGGCGCCATGGGTCATGCCGTGGTAACCGCCGCTGAAGCTAATGATGTTGCTGCGCCCGGTGAAGGTCTTGGCCAGCTTGAGCGCCGCCTCCACCGCGTCAGCGCCGGAGGGACCACAGAATTGCAGGCAATAGTCGCGGCCTTGGCCCGGTAACAGGCTCAACAGTTTTTCACTGAAGGCATCTTTTTGCGGTGTGGTGAGGTCCAGGGTGTGCATCGGCATACCCGAGGCCATGAAGTGATCGATGCTGGCAATGATGTCTTCGTGGTTATGCCCCAGGGCCAGGGTACCGGCACCCGCCAGGCAGTCGAGGTAGGTCTTGCCTTCCACATCTGTCACCCATACGCCATTGGCCTTGGCAATAGCCAGCGGCAACTTGCGCGGGTAACTTCGGACATTGGACTCAAACTGGCCTTGGCGGCCCAGATAATGAGCATTGTCTTTTTGTGGAAACTCGGCGTGCAAAACTTTTTCATTCAGCATGTGTATAAACCCCGATAAGTTCGGCATGCAAATTATTCTCATTTACGAGTTACTGCAACCTGTATCAAGAAATAAAAACATGTCTGTGACGGAGTCGACGTTAGTTAAATAACGCGCAGGAGGGGGCCACCTGGAACAAATCGGTTTAAATATACAACTGATCAAAAAAGGCGCTTTGATATCAGCGCAACATGGCTTTGTTAGTTAGCTGTCATATCGGATTAATCACTCAGTTAATTGCAAAGTAATATCACTTGATATCAATACGTTATATAAAAATAAAACAAACCCCATCCATGGGGTGTACATCGTTTTAGAAATCAACAGTGGCCGAGACCAGCAAAGTGCGTGGTGTCGCCAGGGTCAAGCCCGGCTCACTGTCATCCGAGGCGCCGGCCGAACTCCAGTAGCGCTTGTTCGCCACGTTCTCGACATTGGCACGCAGGGTGATGTTCTTTTCGTCGACCTTGAACCCGTAGCGTGCCCCCACGTCGAATCGCTCCCAGGAATCGATTTCCTTATCATTGGACTGGTCCAGGTACTGCGAGCTCGAATAGATGACGCGGCTGGTCAGGGTCAGGCCCTGTACGTTCGGCACATCCCACTCGGCGCCCAGGTTGGCGTTGTATTTCGGCGTGGCGGGCGCCCGGTTGCCATCGAAGGTGCCATTGGTGGTGTTGGTCAACTCACTGTCGATGTACATGACACCGCCAAGCAAGCGCACACCTTTGAGCGGCTCGCCAAACACGCTCAACTCCACACCCGTATTCTCACGTTTGCCGTTGGGGCCGAAGAGGTTCGTCGTGTCGTCTGTCGCATAGGCCGGCTGCTTGATCCGGAACACGGCAGCGGTGACGGCGAGCGCACCGGCGTCATACTTGGCACCGACCTCGACCTGACGGCTGATGAACGGCGGGAAGATTTCGTCGCTGTTATCAGAGCTAGACGGCGCGATCTTGCCTTGGCTCAGCCCTTCCATGTAGTTGGCATACAGCGACAGCTTATCGGTGGCCTTGAACAGGATGCCGCCCGACGGTGAAACCTTTTCTTCATCGTAGGCGGTAGCGCCTTTGACGTTATTCGTCCAGTCGTCAACCTTGACCCGCTGCCAGCGGGCGCCGAGGGTCAGCAGCAGCCGGTCATCGAAGAAGCCCAGGGTGTCGGACAACGCCACGCCGCTGAAGCGGTTCTCGGTGTAGACCTTGTTATCCTGGCGCGTGGGGTTATTTGGGGTGGGTGTTTGCACCGGGTCATACAGGTTGCTGGAGGGCGAAGCATAACGAGCGCCGCCATTTTCAAAATCCATGGAGTAATAGCTGGAGGCCAGGTTGACCTCATGGCTCACCGAGCCCGTATGGAACCAGTTGCGCACCCCAGCCGTGGCCGTCCAGACACTTTCATCCCGGGTAAAGTCACGGGGTTGGACGTTGAAATCGCCAGCATCGTTGAGGATCGTAACGTTATGCCGCAGGAAGTCGTGATTACTTTTACGTGCCCCCACACCGCCGTACAGCATGACCGAATCGCTGAGATCAAATTCGCCGTTCACCATGCCGAAGGTGTCCACGGTACGCGCCTTGCTCCAGTGCTGCGCATAGTTACGGCTCACATCGCTGGCATGCGGAACCTGCGCCTTGGGGCCAACCAGTACACGTTCCTGCGGCGCATCGGTATCACGCTCGGTGTGCCCGATGTCTGTCGAGAGTCGCAGGCGTTCACCACGAAAATCCAGGCCCAGCACGGCCATCTCACGGTCCACGCTCTGGTGATCCCACTCGGTGTCGCCGGACTGCTTAACGCCGTTGAAACGAATACCGAACTGGTTATCTTCACCAAAGCGCCGGCCGACATCCACGGCAACGCCGGGCTGGTTGTTGGAGGCATAGCTGCCGGTGATCGATGTGATGGGCTTGTCGGTCGCGTGCTTGGGCACCACGTTGATCCCGCCACCCACGCTGCCCCGCGGCGAGATGCCGTTGATGAGCTGGCTCGGGCCCTTGATGATGTCGACGCGGTCGGCCATCTCCATGTCGATCGAATAGGTCGGCAGGAGACCATAGAGACCGTTGTAGGAAACATCACTGTTGAACAGGCTCAACCCACGAATGGTGAACTGCTCATAACGCCCACCCGCCGGGTTGGTGGCGCGAACAGAGGGGTCGCTGGCGACCAGGTCGCCCAAGGTGCGAGCCTGCAAGTTCTTGACCGCCTCGTTGGTGTAGGTGGTCATGCTGAACGGCGTTTCCATAAAGTCCCGCGAGCCCAGCAAGCCTTGCGAACCGCGGCGCGCGACCTGGCCGCCGGCATACGGCTCGCCGCCTTCCGAGCCCTCGGCACCGAGCACCGAGGTGGTCGGCAGTTGCAAACTGCCCTGCTCTGGCGCGGGGGCGACGGTGTAGGCCTGCTCGCCTGCGGCTTGCAGTTGCAGGCCGGAACCTTGCAGCAACCGGGCAAAGCCCTCTTCCACCGCGTATTCACCAGAAAGCCCAGCGCTATTGCGACCGCTCACCAGCGCCGGGTCCACCGACAGGTTGACCCCCGCCTGCCCGGCGAACCGGGTCAGCACGGCACTGAGGCTGCCAGCAGGCACCTGGTAGCTGCGCCGACTGGCCTCGTCGGCCTGGCTGGTGGCGATAAAGAAAGGGCTGGCACTCAAGCTCAACATCAGACTCAGGCGTAACAACGGGCGCAACCCGGCGAAGGCCGGGAGTAAAAGCAGAGGGACTATTGCTGTCATTGGGAATAACTCTCATTTCCGTTCGGTTATCTTGAATGACAAGCGAGACAGAAAAAGGGGACACCCTTCAGGCAATATTTTTTCGAAGTGTCAGCGTGACCCAGTAACGGGTGCGGGTTTGCACGTCCAGCGCCAGGGTGGCCGAGAGCAGCGCGAGGATGCGGTCGGTGTTTTCCAGGCGAAAGCTGCCGGTGACCCGCAGAGATTCCAAGGCTTCGTCCCAGCGCAACACGCCCGGCCGGTAGCGCCCCAGCTCCCGCAGAAAATCCCCCAGCGACTGGTTCTGCGCCACCAGCACCCCGTCACGCCAGCCCAATTGCGCCACATCGAAGGTGTCCACCGACCCAGCCCCCGTCACCTGTAGCTTGACTTGCTGGCCCTCGCCCAGGGTCAGCCTCGGCCCGCGCAGCGGTTGCAGTTGTACCGAGCCGCTGACCACCGACACCCGGCAATCCCGCTCCCCCAAACGCACGCAGGCTTCGCCACGGCTCACGGTGATCAGCCCGTATGGTGCCTGGATCGTCAGCGCGGACGCGCCAACAACCTTGAGCGCCATTTCCCCGCGTAGCAGCACCAGGCGCCGGGCCTTGATATCCAGGTCGACGGCGCTGTCGGTGTTGAGGTGCAAGGTGCTGCCGTCCGCCAGCGACCAGCGCTTGTGCTCGCCGGTGGTGGTGTGCAAATCAGCGCGCCAGACATCCAGCGGCAATTGCTGACCCAGCAGCCACGCCGTCGGCACCAACGTGGCGACGCCCAGGGTGCGCTTGAGCACAGCACGTCGCGCCAGTGCCGGGCGATCGAGCGTGGCCATGCCCAGCGAAGGCGGCACGCCGCAGAATCGCTGGCGCAGCCGTTGAGCCTTTTCCCAGGCCGCTTCATGGGCGCTGTGACTTTCACGCCAGCGTTTTAGGCCGGCATGGTCGAATTCATCAGCGTTGAACTCCATCATGGCCAGCCAGCGTGCGGCCGCCCGGGCGACTTCACGGGCTTCAGGCGATGGGGCCGGGTGAATCAAAAGTCCACCAGCAGGCAATGTTCGTAGGCCTGAGCCATGTAGCGCTTGACCGTACGTTCGGAGACTTCCAGCCGCTCGGCGATTTCCCGATAGCCCACGTCCTCCAACTGGCTCCATAAAAAAGCCCGCCGCACCAAGGTCGGCAGGCCATCGAGCAACTCATCCAGGGCTTGCAGGGTTTCCAGCAGCAGCCAGCGTTGCTCAGGAGACGGCACGCTGTCTTCGGGCAGGCTCGCCAGGGCATCCAGGTAAGCCTGTTCCAGATTGCGACGGGTGTAGAAATTGCTCAGCAGTCGTTTGCCGACTGTCAGCAGATACGCCCGAGGTTCATGCATGTCGGCAATCTGTTGGGAACTGGACAACACCCGTACGAAGGTGTCCTGACGCAGGTCCGCCGCATCCCAGGCATTACCCATGCGGCGGCTCAACCAACCTTCCAGCCAGCTGCCGTGATCACGGTACAACGTATGTAGGGAGTGCCCTGTCGGCGTAGCTGCATCACTCATATCAAGAGGCTCTGCACAAAGAATACTATGAATGAGACTGATTCTAATTAATGCTAACGAACTAAACCAAGCCCTTTATGCGCAGAATGTATAAAAGACGACAGTAGGCATGTTTTGGGGGGCAACGATTACAAGGCTTTTCACAGGACAAAAGGCGCCCACACCGGATGGGCGCCCTGGATTTTGGGGCCCAAGGCCACAATCCGATGAGCAGAAATGCCTCAATGGATGTCTTCGGTCAGCGCCTTGCTTTTTCATGATGACTGCTCCCGCTGGATCACCCTTCTCGGCCAGCCCAGAATTCGTGCCAGCGAATCACTGAGCTGACGCCCAGCGTCGTGAGTATTTTGGGCGGCAACCGATTGGGCCCTGGCGCTTGATTGAAGCTGTCGAGAATCTCGGAGCGCAGCCCCGACGCCAGCTCGGCGGCCATCACCCCGGCCAGGGTACTTTTAACCGTGCCCAACCCGTTTTCGCAGCACGCCGAATACAGGTTTTGCTCAATTTCACCAAAGGCAGCGGCGCTGTTGCGACTTAAGCACAACCGGCCGGCCCAACTGAACTCCAAGGCCGTGGACTTCAACTCAGGAAAGCGCGCGTCCAGCGAACGCCGCTGTTCCTTGGCCACCGAAGCCACGCGTTCGGGCGTGACCTGGATACTCGGGTCGTAGGTGAACTTGGTGCGAATCACGATACGTGACTGCCCACCGGATGAAATCTTGCGCACAGTTGCGCCCATGGGGTCCGCCGGCAACAATGCCCAACGAGGTTTACCCGGCACCTCTTTGTCGAACGCCTCATCGCTGTAGGCCTCGGTCATGGAGGCATAGGTGAACACATGCAGCAGGCGTTTTTGATAGTGACCGAAGTCTTCAATATGCCCGTTAACTGCCAGGATGACTTTGGGCGCGTTCACCGCCCCGCGAGTTGAGCAAGCCGTCCAACCACTGCCTTGCCTGGACAATTCAACGATGGGAGAGCGCTCGTAAAGAGTGATCTGCGTTGCCAGCCCCAGAGCCAGATCGCGGATGTATTGCGCCGGCTGGATCATCACCGCACCGGGTGTGTAGACACCGTTCTGATAGTAAGTAGAACCCGTAATTTCACGCATTTGCCGGGCGTCAAACAGGTGGAATCGCTCACCAATACGCTGCAGTGACTTGGCGTAGTTAGCGTTGAGTTTCACCCCACGCTCAGTGGCCGCCGCATTGATCTTGCCCGAAGGATCGAAGGTGCTTGCAGACATGCCGTACTCCCACGCAGCCGCCTGGGCAAACGCAATCGCAAAACGGTTTTGCGTAATTTCCAGCGCTGTGGCCGACTCACTGGCCACCGAGTACTCGCCGGACGACAGGCTATGGGGCACATCAATCATAAAGCCGGAATTCCTGCCCGCTGGCCCTTTGGCGACCTCGTGCGCATCAACCACTACAATGCGCTCGCCCGGGTGCAACTGGGCCAGCCTGCGCGCAGCGGAGAGGCCGGCAAAGCCGGCCCCGATAATCAACCAGTCCGCTGTCACGTTCCCATCAAGTTCACGGACAGGCGCAGTGCGCGTGGAGACGGCCTCCCAACCTGAAACGCCGGTATCGACCGGCAGGCGCTTGATGGTATGGGTGCTCATTTTTCGGTCTCATCATCCGACGGACCCGACACATCGATCCAGATGGTTTTGAGTTCAGTGTATTGGTCATGGGCAAAAATCGACTTGTCCCGACCACCGAATCCTGACTCTTTATAGCCACCGAACGGCGTCGACGCGTCGCCCTCGCCAAAGCAGTTCACCGTGACGATGCCCGCGCGAATCTCCCCCGACAGCTTGATAGCGCGGCGCAGGCTGCCGGTATAGACCGACGCCGCCAAGCCGTACACCGTGTCATTGGCCAGGGCGATGGCTTCTGCGAGGGTGTTGAAGGTAGTCACCGAGAGAATCGGGCCGAATATTTCTTCCTGAAACAAGCGATTATCGGGGGCAACGCCGTCAATAACCGTGGGTTCCACGTAAGCGCCGTGCCGGGTAGCGCCGCCGTAAATCACGTTCAGCTCTTGGGCGGCAGCCTGTTCCAGGTAGGATTTGACCTTGGCGAAATGCTCCGGGCTGATCAGCGGGCCCACACGGTTCTGCGGGTCCAGAGGGTCGCCCATCTGCCATTCGCGGATGTAAGTGCCCATGCGCTGCAACAGCTCATCCTTGACCGAGGCATGCACGATCAGGCGAGAGGTGGCGGAGCAATTTTCGCCCATGTTCCAGAACGCGCCATTGACGACATGCTGGGCAACGGTGTCGAGGTCTTCGGCGTCATCCATCACCACGGCAGGGTTCTTACCACCGCACTCCAGCACGATGCGCTTGAGGTTCGAGTCCGCCGCGTAGTGCAGGAAGCGACGCCCGGTGGCGGTGGAGCCGGTGAAGCTGACCATGTCGACATCGTTGTGCAAACCGATCGGTTCACCGACCTCTTTGCCGGTGCCCGTGACGATGTTGAGCACACCGGCCGGAATACCCGCTGCAAACGCCAACTCGGCAACCCGCAAGGTAGTCAGCGTGGTTTGCTCCGCCGGTTTGACGATCACCGAACAGCCGGCGGCCAACGCCGGGCCGATTTTCCAGGCCAGCATCAGCAGTGGGAAGTTCCACGGCAGTACACAACCCACCACACCGATAGGCTCACGCACCACCATAGTCAGTGCACCGCTACCTACGGGGGCCGTGCTGTCGTAAATCTTGTCGATCAACTCCGCGTGCCAACGCAGGGTGTGAATGGTGTCGGGCACATCGACCAGCTCGCACTCGCCGACCGGCTTGCCACTGTCCAGACTCTCGAGCACGGCCAGTTCGTGCTGATTGCGCTCCAGCAGATCAGCAAACTTCAGCAGGACGGCTTTACGCTCCCTAGGTGCCAGCGAGCGCCAGCGACCATCGTCAAACGCTTCTTTGGCGTTGCTGACGGCATAGTCGACATCGTCGGACGAACACGCCGCGACGTCGGTCAGGAACACACCCGTGGCCGGATTGTGGGTCGCGAAAGTCTTGCCAGACTTGGCAGGCGTGAATGCGCCATTGATAAAGGCATTGGATGGCAACGCAAGTTCTTTGGCGATGGCTGCATAGTCGGCCTTGGTCAGAAGATCACCCATGGCTGACCTCCGAAACAATGCGTGCGACGTTGCCTTGAAGTTCGGTAACCACCGATTGCAGGGCTTGTTTCTCCGGCGCCTGCAACGGTTGCAAGGGGGCGCGCACCTCGCCGACGTTCAGCCCAATCAACTCGCAACCGTACTTGATCGATTGCACGAATTTGCCACCGTCCAGGGCGTTCATCAGCGGCATCATGGCCGACATGATCTGACGACCCTTGTCGAAATTCTTCTCGAGCACACAGGCTTCATAGAGCGCCACGTGCTCCTTGGGCAGGAAGTTGGAACCGGCGCACACCCAGCTGCGTGCCCCCCAGGCAAAAAACTCCAGTGCCTGATCATCCCAACCGCAAGACAGGCCAATTTGTGGATAGCCGTGCGCCAGTACGTGCACACGACCCATGTCGCCGGAGCTTTCCTTGATCGCAATCACATTTTTGGAGGTGACGACCCGGGACAGGTAATCCTCATCCATCGACACGCTCATGCGGCCTGGGTAGTTGTACAGCATGATCGGCAGGTCAGCGGCACGGTCGATGGCCAGGGCATGGATCGCGTTTTCTTCGCTGGTTGGCAATGCATAGGGCGGAGAAGTGACCAGAATCGCGTCGGCCTTGATCGCCTTGGCATCCTTGGCGTATTGCACCGAATCTTCGGTGCGAATCGCGCCGGTGCTGACGATCAGTTGTACTCGGGTGCCAATCACGTCCTTCGCATAGGCGGCCAACTCAGTGCGCTCTTCCGGCGTCTGCGCATAATATTCGCCGGTGGAACCGCCAATGATGATGCCGTGAACCCTGGCCTCGATCAGTGACTCCAGAACATCCGAATAAGCGTTCCAGTTAATGTCCCCATCGGCGTTATAAGGGGTGACGGCGGGCGTATAAATGCCTTCAAATCTCAAGATACATTCTCCGAATACAAGTTATATGGAAGACCAACAGGCACGTCATCGTTGACCGCTTGAGGCGCGATAAAGCGTTAAAAACTCACTTGAACGTCAGTTACTATTGAACCCAATAACGCCATGCCACAGTTAACCGCGCGCATGACATTGCTCTGCACCCTCTATAAAGGTGAAGTTTTCAACACATGATTAACTAGGCGGATGCATTACAAGGTTGGGAGTACTCTTGCCGCTTTTTCATAAACGACCTCCAGAAGCTATGCACCGTTAATACGGTTTGTTGTTGAATTCAGACTGGCATGAGGAACAGAGGGCGGTCAATAGAACGCTTTGGCGTCGTTTGCACTTCTACTGAGATAATACGGTACGTGGAAAAAATATTAATCCTTTAAAATCAATAACTTGATCTTAAAAATCCTTTGCCCGCCTATGGATCGATAACATTTGATTATGCATTGATCAGCGTAAATGTTTCTTGTTGGGGGCTGTTGACCAACGTAGCCTTTAGAACAGCGCTATTTAACGGGCGCCTCCGTTGTTTATTAATTGAAATTGTAATAACAAAAATATCGAGACGCCTACGTATCAAGACCGTTTAGTCAGGCTTTCCTGGCAGTCCTGCCGTACCGTCCCCTGGCTTTTGGAGTGTATTGACCGTGAGCACCAAATCCGCCGTTTCAAATCTTATCGCACAGCGCAAACCTGATTACGCGCTGCCCGGTGCCCTCTACAGCGACCCTGATGTGTACCGCCAGGACCTCGAGCAGATCTGGCATAAGAGTTGGATCTTCGCAGGGCACACATTTGAACTGGAAAAACCCGGCCAATACCTGTCGCTGCAGATCGGTGATTACCCAGTGGCCGTCGTGCGCGGTGGGGACAAACAGATTCGAGCCTTCCACAACGCCTGCCGCCATCGCGGCTCCAAGGTGTGCCCGCAAGACAGCGGCAAGGTCGCCAAACTGGTGTGCCCCTACCATAAGTGGACGTTCGAGCTGGATGGCAGGTTGCTGTTCGCCGGCAACATGGGTGATGACTTTGATAAAGCCGAGCACGGGCTCAAGCCGGTGCATTGCGAGATCGTCGAGAGCTACATCTATGTGTGCGTCGCGGACGTTGCCCCGGACTTTTCCTCATTCAGGAAGGCCCTGACACCCTTCGTCACCCCCCACGGCCTGGACGACTGCAAGGTAGCGTTCGAATCGAGCATCATCGAGAAAGGCAACTGGAAACTGGTGTTCGAGAATAACCGCGAATGCTACCACTGCGACGCGACCCACCCGGAACTGATGAACTCTTTCCTCGATAACCCTTCGGTGGGCGGTGCAGAAGATGCTGAAGACCTTGAGCTCCAGGCGCACTGGGATCGCTACGAAGCCTCAGGCCTGCCGAGCCGTTTGGTGATGGACGACGATGGACGCTTTCGTATGACACGCATCCCGTTATCGTCAGGTGCCGTCAGCTACACCATGGACGGCAGGCCCGCCGTCACCGGCCGCCTGGATAAGAGTGGCGAGGCCGACATCGGCGCACTGTTGTATTTCAACTATCCGTCGACCTGGAACCATTTCCTCGGCGATCACGCGCTGAGCTTTCGCGTATTGCCGCTCGGCCCGGGCGAGACCATGGTCACTACCAAATGGATTGTGCGCAAAGAAGCACAGGAAGGCGTTGATTACGACATTGACCGCCTGACCAAAGTTTGGGTCGCCACCAATAACCAAGACCGCATCCTGGTGGAAGGCGCGCAGGTCGGCGTCAGCTCCCCGGCCTACGAGCCAGGCCCGTTGTCCCTGGGCAGTGAAATCGGTGTATGCCAGTTTGACGACTGGTACTGCAAAACCATGCTGGAACACCTCGACGACGACAAAATTCCGCTGAGGCCGGTCGGCTAAGCGCTACATTGCCGGTGGTCACCACGCGTTGACCACTGGCGCGCCCTTCCCGTCATGCCCGGTGCGGTCAGGAAAACTGCGCGAGAATCCAATCACGCAATCGACAGCAAGCTTCATCGTTGACCCGGTCTTCACGAAAGGTCAGGTAATGCTGGCTTTCCTGCAATACCACTTCCTGCTCCGCCGCACGCACCAATGAACCGTTGTCGATCAGGTTGGCCACCAGATGGTTCCAGCCCAGCGCAACACCTTGATGGGTCAGCACCATGCTGATTACCAGGTTGTAGTCATTGGCATTGAACACATGGGGGCTATCGTGGGGACGCTTTTCGATATCTACATCGTGATACGCCAGCCACACACCCCAGTCAACGTGCTCCGCCACCTGTGAACGACCGTAGGGGCTGAGGTTCAACAGCACCCCGTCGCGCAGGCCTTCCAGACTGGCAAGCTCCGGATGCTCGGCTTTGTACTTGGGTGTACAGACCGGATAAATCACATCATGGAACAGCGGATAACTGCGGTAGCCGTCCTGCACTCTGGCCATCTTGGTGATGAAGATATCCGGCGTCACGCCAGGCTCCATCGACAGAAAGTTCTGCGTCGTTACCAGGTTCAGGTCAATATCTGCGTTTTTGGTGAAAAAGCCCGGCAGCTTGGCGGCGAGCCACAGTGCCGAAAACGCCGGAGAACAGCAGAGAGTCAGCGTGCGTTTGCCGGCATTATTGGTACGGATGCGCTCAGCAGCCTGGGAAATATTGACGAAGGACAACTGGGCAGCATCAAAAAAAATCGAGCCCGCCTCCGTCAATTCGACGGCCCGCCCTACTCTTTTGAACAGGTCGACGCCGAGGTAGGCCTCAAGCTCTCGAATCTGCCGGCTGATGGCGGCCTGGGTCACGCACAACGCTTCGGCCGCACGCGTGAAACTCTGGTATTTAGCGGCGGCGACAAAGGACTTGACGGCTTTGAGGGACGGCATTTTCAGCAACGTCATGTCTGGATCAATGTGCTTAACCATAACGTGGAGTTTTCAATACCCGGTTTGAGGCCCCTGCACGGGCCATGGAGGATGAAGTCGACGCTGAGCTCGCGCCTGCTGCTGAGGCCAGAGAGTAGCTGAAAGTGTAGTGCCGCAACAGGTAAAACGCCGTTGAGCTTAGGCAAAGAATCGCCGGGCCGAGAAAATCATCCAGGTTGAATATCGATAACATAGCGTTATTGATTGGCCGGACGAAATGTTGTTAGACGCTGACCTTATTAGGTAATAACTTGATACCCAAGGTGCCGTTTAACTCAGCGTCGAAAAAAACAATAAATATCTAATAATAAAGAGGTTAGTCACTATGACTAATTCCCAAGCCTTCCCCGCAAGACTGCCCCCAGAAGCAACGTACTTACCGTACTTACTGATCAAGACTATTTAAGTTTCTTGATCTTACGCCGTAATTGCCGCAGGAGGGATTATGAGTCTTGGTGACGAGATACTCTCGGTAAAGAATATTTATAAAGTGTTTGGCCCACAGCCGAAACTGGCGATGAAAATGTTGGCCGACGGTGCTGATAAAAATGAAATTTTTAGCAAGACCGGTCAGGTAGTTGGCGTATTCGACGCAAGTTTCTCGGTAAATCGCGGGGAGATTTTCGTCATCATGGGCCTATCCGGTTCGGGAAAGTCGACCATGGTGCGGTTATTCAACCGATTGATCGAACCTACGTCCGGCACCATTCACCTCAACGGCCAGGAAATCACCGGTCTCTCGGACAAGGACCTACTGAGCGTTCGTCGTAAAGACATGAGCATGGTGTTCCAGTCCTTTGCACTGATGCCGCACATGAGCGTAATCAACAATGCTGCCTTCGGCCTGGAGATTTCCGGTGTCAACGAAGCCGAGCGCCGCAAGCGCGCGCTTGAAGCCTTGAAACAGGTGGGCCTTGAAGGCCACGCCTACAGCTTCCCTCACCAGCTCTCCGGCGGCATGCAGCAGCGTGTGGGCCTGGCCCGGGCGCTGGCCAACGACCCGTCCATCCTGTTGATGGACGAAGCCTTCTCCGCACTCGACCCGTTAATCCGCCACGAAATGCAAGGCGAGTTGATCCGCCTGCAAGCCGAACAACACCGCACCATCATCTTCATCTCCCATGACATTGAAGAGGCAATTCGAATCGGCCATCGCATCGCGATCATGGAGGGGGGCAAGGTAGTGCAGATCGGTACGCCGCAAGAGTTGCTGTGCTACCCGGCCAATGATTACGTCAAGGCGTTCTTCAAAGGCTTCGATGCTTCCAAGATCCTCAAGGCGGGTGATGTCGCCAGGATCTGTGCAGAACATCCGTATGCCGAGGATCGCTCAATCCCTACGCTGCTGGATGACGCTCCCCTGCAGGACGTCTTTCATATCGTCGCCAATGCCGTTAATCCGGTGGCGGTGCTGGATCACCAGGGTGTTTTCAAAGGCACGATTTCCAAGAGCCTCCTGCTCCAGACAATCAGTCGTCACTAAGCGTCTTACGCTTGCGATAAAAGCTCAGACATTCAGGTGATTAGCATGAACGAATTCAGTCTCCTCGACCCGTTTCAATCCTTCACTATTCCGTTAGGACAGTGGGTGGAAGTTGCGCTCAACTATTTGGTGCATAACTTTCGCGATATTTTTCGCTCGATCCGCTGGCCTATCGACCAAGTATTGAATGGCATCCAGTTTGGCTTGCTGTCTATTCCTCCTTCGATTTTTATCATTGCGGCCACCTTGTTTGGCTGGCAGGTGGGTGGCAGAAGAATCGGCATTCTGTGTTTTGTCACCCTAACGCTGCTGGGGCTGATCGGCGTATGGACCGACGCGATGACCACCCTCGCCCTAGTGCTCACTTCATTGTTTTTCTGCACGATTATCGGTGTGCCGCTGGGCGTATTGAGTGCCCGCAGCGACCGCCTGGAAATGCTCCTGCGCCCCGTACTGGACGCCATGCAAACCCTGCCCGCGTTCGTCTACCTGGTGCCGGTGGTGATGTTGTTTGGTATCGGCAACGTGCCTGGAGTACTGGTGACCATCATCTTCTCGGTGGCACCGCTGGTCAGGCTGACCAACCTGGGCATCCGCCAAGTGCCAGAGGACAAGATCGAGGCCGCCCGGGCGTTCGGCTGCACGCCGCGCCAGATGCTGATGCGCGTGCAACTGCCGCTGGCGGCACCGACGATCATGGCCGGTTTGAATCAGGCCTTGATGCTGTCCCTTTCCATGGTGGTGATTGCCTCGATGATTTCCGTCGGTGGGCTGGGGTTGATGGTATTGCGCGGGATCGGTCGTCTGGATATGGGCCTGGCCACCGTTGGCGGTGTCGGCCTGGTGCTGCTGGCCATCTTCCTCGACCGGCTGACCCAAGCCATGGGCGAGCGCAGCAACCGCGCTATCCGTGGTGAGCATTGGTACCAGGCCGGCCCGGTGGGTGTGCTGTACCGCCTGAAGAGAAAAGAGGGCATCAAGGAGACTCCCGTCAGCGCGAAAGAAAGTTGAACCGCGTAGCAGTCTGGATCATGCCCCCCGATGAATGCTGGCTCTATCCACCACGCAAGGTAGACGATAATGAATGCTAAAAAATGCGCACTGAAAGCCACCCTGATTCGTTCTGTGGCGCTCCTGGCGCTGGCGATTCCCCCGCTCTTCGCTTGCGCGGCTACAGCGCAACTCCCCGGTAAGGGCGTTGATATCACCCCGATTTTCCCGACGATTGCCGAGGAGCGTTTTCGCGGCGAGATCGCCATGGCCGGCCTCAAGGAGCTGGGATACGACGTACAGACGCCGAAGGAAACCGACTACCCCGCGATGCTGCTGGCACTGTCCTACGGCGACGCCGACTTCACCGTGCACGTGTGGGAAAACCTGCATGCATCGTTCTACGAGAAAGCCGGTGGTGACGATACGCTGGTGAAAACCGGCAACATCATGCCGGGTGTGTTACAGGGCTACATGATCGATAAAAAAACGGCTGATGCTTACCACATCACCTCGATCGAAGACTTGAAAAAGCCCGAGATCGCCAAGCTGTTCGACAGCAACGGTGATGGCAAGGCCGACATGACCGGTTGCAACCCCGGCTGGGGCTGTGAAGTGCTGGTTGAGCACCATATGAAAGCCTATGGCTTGGAAAAAACCGTCATGGATAACCGTGGCTCGTACTTTGCATTGATGGCCGACACCATTGCGCGCTATGAACAAGGCAAGCCAATCCTCTACTTCACCTGGGTGCCGCAGTGGATTTCCAGTGTGCTGGTCGAAGGTAAGGACGTCGTTTGGTTGAGCGTGCCACGTACGGATCTGCCCAGCGGTAAAAACGATGTGAACACCCTATACCAGGGCAAGAACCTGGGTTTCCCGGTGGATACGGTCAGGGCTGTGCTGAACAAGGAGTTCGCCGAAAAAATCCGGCGGCCGTAAAGTTCCTGTCTGAAATGCAGATCACCACCGACGATGAAAGTGCGCAAAACCTGAAAATGCACAAAGGCGAAAGCAGCCCCACCGACATCAAGCGCCATGCAGCCGAGTGGATTGTCGCGCACCGTGCAGCGTTCGACGGTTGGCTGACCGACGCCCGCACCGCACGGAAATAAACCCGGCCTTAACGCCGAGCACCGGTTGCCCAGTCCTGGGCAGCTATCGGCTTATTTCGCCCTTCTTCCTCCTGGAGTCGTGAAATGCAGTTGTATTCGTTCGTCCAGAATTTCAACTACAGCGACGCGCCGCTGCACACTCGCGAATTGGTCCAGACGTGCTTGCTGGACATCATTGGCGTTGCTGCGGGTTCGCGTAATAACCGAACAAGCGTCATCCTCAAGGACTTTGCCGACACCCACTACCCTGCCAATACACTCTCCAGCCGCCTGTGGTTTGACGGCCGTACGGTCCATCCGTTGGGCGCCGCATATGCCGGTGGTTTTTGTATCGACAGCCTGGATGCCCATGAAGGTCACTTCACCTCCAAGGGGCATGCAGGTGCGACGGTGGTACCGGCCATCGTCACCCTGGTGGATGCCTACCTGAGCCAAGGAAAGGACATCAGTGGCGAGGAACTGTTGAGTGCCCTGTGTATTGGCTACGAGACCGCATTACGTGCCGGCCAGGTATTGATGGCCACCGCACCGGAATATCACGCATCGGGGGCGTTCTCCGGAATTGGCGTGGTATGCGCGGGCGCACGTCTGCTGAAGCTGGATGAAGCCACCTTTCGCCACGCGTTGGGTATCGCAGAGTATTTTGGGCCCAGGTGCCCGATGATGCGTTTGGTCAACTTTCCTTCCATGTTGCGTGACGCCCATGGCGCTGGCGCATACAACGGGATCAACGCGCTGTTGATGGCGCAGATGGGCGTCACGGGCGCACCAGCCGCCACAGTCGAACCCCAGGAAGTCTCCAGGTTCTGGGACGATATCGGCACTCGTTGGGAAATCGACGAACAGTATTTCAAACCTTGGCCGGTGTGCCGTTGGGCGCAACCTGCCCTTACCGCCATGACCGCATTGATGCACCTACACCCGACCCTCAGCGCTGAGTCAGTCGAGACCATCGACGTCGAGACGTTTTATGAGTCTGTCTGCTTGCAAGGGCACTTTCCGAACAACGCCGACGAGGCACAATATGCCTTGGCGTTTCCATTGGCGGCGCTGATCGCCAGAGGAAAAGTCGGGCCTGACGAAGTGACCGGAGACACGATCCACGCACCGGATATCTTGCACATCAGCGCACAGATCACCTTGCGCGAAGGCGTGGATCTTTCGGCTCTATTCCCTGAGAAAATCCTCTCACGGGTAACGGTCACCTTGAAAGATGGCTCGCGCCTCACCAGCCCGACATCAACCGCCAAGGGCGACCCCGGCAATCCGATGTCGAGTGAAGAGCTCAGCGAAAAATACCATCTGCTGGCGGATGCAAGCCTGGGTGCGTCTCTGAGTGATGCAATCGAGCGCAGCGTCAACGCCCTCCCCGGCCGTGAAAACTGCCAGGCATTCTTTAATTTACTGCTGTCCCCCCCGAAAAATGGCACCTCACATCACGGATGATAGTTTAGTCGGCCCGTGCAGGAGCCAGAGGGAGTTCATGTCATTGGTATTCGAGAGCGTGCTTAAAGACAAAAACATGGGGTACGCCTGCACGCCGGCAAAACCCTTCAAACCGCAGGCTGTCACTTGCGTGGCCTTTGTGCTGTTAAACAATTTCTCGATGATGTCCTTCACGGGTGCTGTGGATGCGCTAGTGACGGCGAACTTGATCAGCGACTCACCGGCCTTCGAAATCATCACCGTGGGGCTCAAGAACCGCCTGGTCATGGGCGACCTGGGTATCGCGATTTCTGCAGACCTGGAACTCGCGCAACTCCCCGATCGGATCGATGTACTGATCGTGGCGGGTGGGTTGCGCGTGCGGCTGCTGAGCGACCTTCATTTGCGGCGCAAATTACGTAATGTCGCGTTTCTGGGGACGACCATGGGTAGCTTGTGGAATGGCGCGTTCTTTCTTGCTGAAGCGCAACTAATGAACGACGTCGAGTGCGCGGTACATCCCGATGGGCGCGCGATGATGACGGATATGTTCCCCACAGTGCGGGTGTCCAACCGTACCCACGTCATCGACAAAAATCGCATCACCTGTGCCGGGGCCAGCAGTTCGTTGCGCATGATGCTGGAACTGATCAAGGTCAAGAAAGATGCGTCACTGGCCCATGCGGTCGAGGAAATACTCGGCTGCGATCAAACCGCCGAAGTGTCCGGGACATCCACTGTACTCGTCGACACTAACCCCACCCTGCCGCAAACACTGAAACTGGCGTTGGAGCTGATGCAGAAGAACATCGAGGAACCTTTGTCGATTGATGAACTGGCCGATTGCGTGAAGATCTCCAGGCGCCAGCTGGAACGGCGTTTCTGCCGTTTTGTAGGCGCGTCGCCGACGCGCTACTACCTTGAGCTGCGCCTGACCCGGGCACGTCAGTTGATCCTGCAAAGCAATCGGGCGATCACAGATATCGCCATTGCCACCGGCTTTTGCAGCCTTGCCAACTTCCATATGCGCTTTCGCGCCTTCTTCGGCGTGGCACCAAGTAGCTACCGCGTCACCTATGAGCGCAGACGACGAAATACGCCATAGAAAAGTGCAAACTATATCTAAATATTATTGATATTTTCCTCCAGGCAAATACCGTTGCTCATTCCCCCCGCTGGCAAAAAAACGAGAATGACCTTTAATCCTACGGAACGTGACGACATGTGTACTTAAAAGGAGCAGATCATGGCTGGATGGTATGAGTTAACAAAAAGCAGCAACGGGCAGTTTCGTTTTGTCCTCAAGGCAGGCAATGCGGAAACTATTTTGACCAGCGAGCTTTACACCACCCGTAGCGCCGCTGAAAACGGCATCGCCTCGGTTCAGACCAATAGCCCGCTCAATGAGCGTTATGAGAAAAAAGTCGCCAAGAACGACCAGCCGTACTTCAACCTCAAGGCCGCCAACCATCAAGTGATCGGCAACAGCGAGCAGTACTCGTCGGAGGCTGCGCGGGACAAGGGTATCGAAAGCGTCAAGACCAACGGGCCTGCCACGACCATCAAAGACAAGACCTGAAGGCCCCCTCGAAAACACAAAAGCCCCGACATGCAAGCGCCGAGGCTTTTGTGGAGCAAGGGTTGTTGCTTAACCGGGTTCTACGCCCAAACCCCAGAATATTTTCAGCCAAAAACAAGCGTTTTTGATTGGTAGTCTGGGCAATGGGAGTTCCCCTGTGCCACCCGATATGAAGCAGGATGGTGCTGTATTTCAGTGGTCCCCGCCGGAACGAAAAAAGGACCCGAAGGCCCTGATTTCAATCGCTTACAGAACTCAATGAAACTCTGCAGCGCTTTTTTACTCCTGAAGCAGAAAAAGACTCAACTCTGGATTGTTATTGGGACGTTTCAAGAGCAAAAAAACCGAGTTCCAAGGCAGGCTATTGGGTTCTGCCCATAGCCACTCAACGCCGCCTGCAATGCGGTTACCGGACGGGCCAAAACCGATGCTATCTAAGCTAGCCGTTTCTGAATTTGATCATCAAAGGTCTCTAGAAATTCGTGCATGCTGATTTCTCCGAGATCTACAGCTTTAGCGCCGCCGGCCGCAATAAAAGTAACGTCGGTGATGCCCAGGACGTTCAGGATCAGTTTCAAATATTGGGTCGCAATGTCACGGTCTCTAATCGACGAGCCGCTGGTGTATACCCCTCCCGAGGCGAGCAGCACGGTGGCCTTTTTACCGGTCACCAGCCCTTTACCATCAAAGCCCAAGGTCAAGCCTTTACGTACCACATGATCCACCCAAGCCTTGAGCGCCGCAGGGACATTATAATTGTAGACCGGCGTTGAAATAACCAGGTGGTCGGTTTCCAGCAGCTCAGCCACCAGCTCATCGGACAGCTGTAACATGGCTTTCATTTCAGGCGAATGTTGGGTACCTGGAGTGAAGTAAGCCTGTAACCAGAGGGCTGTCACGAACGCAAGAGGAGTGTGCGCTAGATCCCGTATCTTGATAGCACCCCCAGGGTGTACAGCTTCCCACGCTGCCACGAATCTGCGAGTGAGCTGCCGGGAGATTGAAGCGTCCCCACGTGGGCTGGTTTCAATGGTAAGAAGTCTGGACATGGAAGTAACTCCTGCACGGTCACGCCGCGGTGTGTTTTGCGTTGTCGCTTCAGGCGATGTGCGACACACTCTACCCAACGCGATCTCTATGCAGGAGTGATGTAAATATGATCGAGTCCATCTATATAAGTGATGGGTCGTGATCGGGAATCTCAGTTTGGATCAGTTGCGCATTCTTGTGACCATTGCTGATACAGGCAGCTTTTCGGCAACGGGACGTCACCTGCGGCGTGCCCAATCTGCGATTAGCCAGTCGATCGCCACACTTGAGTCAGTTCAAGGCGTGACTCTGTTTGATCGCAGCGGCCATCGTCCAACGCTGACCGAAGTAGGTCGGGTGCTAGTGGTTCAAGCACGCGCGGTGCTAGCAAGCGCGGCCCAGTTTGAAGCAATGGCAGCAAGCACGGTAGCAGGGGTCGAACCGGAACTGGCACTCGCTATAGACCCTTTAGTCCCCAGTGCGCCGCTTATCGAGAGCCTGCGCGCTATACGTGAAGCTTTTCCACATCTGGCGGTGAGTTTCTCTACGGAAGGCTTGGGTGGCGCAGAACGCCGATTGCGCAACGGCGATGCCGCATTGGCGCTTTGTGCGTTGATTCCGACAGTGCCCGACGATGTCATCGCACTGCCGCTGCTCAGCGTCAGGCTGAGGCCAGTAGTAGCCAGCGGGCATCCCTTGGCCAAGTTAGGCCGCCAGGTCACGGTTGCTGACCTCAAGCCTTACGTGCAACTGGTACTCTCCGATCCGGTTTCTCCCGGCGGCCCAAGCTATGGAGTGATGGGCAGTCACCAGTGGCGGTTTGTAGATTTGGCACGGCGGCTGGATTTTTTGCTCGCAGGGTTCGGTTGGTGCCGAATGCCAGAGCATCTTATTGCGGATCATCTGGCTTCAGGACGCCTCTTGCCGCTTGAGTTAACCGCCGAACTTCAGAGCACACCAGACTCACTTCCGATCTACGCAGCTCACATGCAAAATCGCTCTTTAGGGAAAGCCGGTCGATGGCTTCTGAATGATCTGACTCGTCGTCTTTGTATGTGATGATGCGAAGACAATCAACCGGGGGCAGTTCACCGCCAGGGCGGTGCTTGTTGTATCGCTATCACTTGATCCGAAGGGGTGTCAGGCACGACTCGGTCGTAGCCATTCGGTCCATAACCCTCAATGTGCCGGGCCAAATCGGACCACAAATCGTCGGTGGTATGATCTGAGCGTTTATATTTCGCCAAGAGAGTGCCCATGGATCGCTTGTCCACGTTGTTGTCGCAGTTCGGAGTGCGCGCAAACCTGTTTTACAGTGGCAAACTGTGCGGCTTGGCGTCCTACGATGGCGCTGAACGGCGTGGTTATATCCATCTGCTCCAGGCTGGTAGCGTCACTTTATTGGGGCCCGATCGCAAGGACGTGCTGCTGACCCGCCCCAGCCTGATTTTTATGCCACGTCCCAACCGGCATCAACTGTTTGCTGATGAGTCCGAGAGCGCTCAACTGTTGTGTGCATCAGTGGAGTTTGAGGGCGGGGTAGATAACCCGTTGTCGGCTTCGTTACCCGATTGTCTGGTGCTGTCTCTGGATGAGCTGCCAATGTTGGCCGATACCCTGAAATGGATGTTCGGCGAGGCGGCAGGCGGACATTGTGGCAGGGAGGCCGCGCTGAATTGCTTGTTCGAATTATTGATCATTTTGTTGTTTCGGCACCTGCTCGACCATCACCAGTTGCGTACCGGAATGATGGCTGGATTGGCCGACTTGCGGCTGGCGCGATCTCTTGTACAGATTCACAACGCACCTCACCGTGCCTGGTCGATCGCGGAACTGGCGAGCGAGTCGAACATGTCGCGTGCAGCCTATGCGGCGCATTTTCGGGCGGTTATCGGGCAAACACCTGCTGATTATCTGTTGAGTTGGCGTATCAGCCTGGCGCAGAAACGTCTACGTGAAGGACGGTCGATTACGTTGATTGCCGCCGAAGTCGGTTATGAAAGCCCTTCGGCACTTGCACGCGCGTTTCGACGCAAGACGGGCTATAGCCCTCGGGACTGGATGAAAGATCTGTCAGGAGAATATGACAGGGCAATGGCCTGAGAGCATCGAACTGCTTCAGGCCATTCCAAGAGGACAACCATCGGTTTAACGGCTTTCCAATTCGGTCAAAGAATGACCGGCCACAAATATCGAAGCGGCAAGCAACCCCAAGTCTTTAAGAAGAAACTGACCCGGCGCAACCGAAATGGCTGGAAAACCGAGGCTGGGCTCAATCACGCCTGGGGTTGAGAACATAAAGCTTAAGGTTGTGAAGAACAATCCGGCAGACAGCGCACCACCAATCAATGAGAGCTTTGGTGACAGCAAGCGTCCTGCAATCAGAACACCGATCGAAACCTCCAGCACGCCGAGCAGGCTGGAGAAGGTATCGACACTGAAAATGCCATAAACCCAACCCAGGAAAGGGCTATTGCTCACCAGCGGAACCAGTCCGACTGCTTCGTAGTGGGTGAACTTCATACCGCCGAACCAGAAGTAAATGACGGTAAGTGCAAAGTAAGCACCGTAGGTGCCTATTGCCATGGTTTTGACCCCGAGCGTTGAATGGTTTTGTACGCTGGCTCTCTGGTTCTTGATACTTAAGGTTTTCATGATCACGGCTTCCAAGAGTGTAGTGAGGGGCGCTAATCAGCAACCTAACGCGGTGTGCGCTGGGAGTGGAGACAGTGTTGCCTTTAACTCCACGCTCGTGGCTTCCGAACGTATTGCGTTCAGTGCAGATCGTCTTGACTCATTGCAGCTCTTTAAAACTGTGCTGGGGAGTGATTTGGCCAGTTGCTCACTGCCTCTACGAACATTCAGAAACGCCTCGTACTGATCAACTCATCAAGCACCCGAGTGACAACACGAAACGGCACCGACATGTGATCCTCGCCCGGTTCGACCTGGAAGTCGCTACGTAGCCCATACTGCGACAAATCCTGCAGCCGCAATTGCAAGGCACGGGCATCCTGGATTTCCTGGACCATATCGCGCTCGCCCATCAATAGCGTCAGACTGCTGTGTGTCAGATCCACCTGCCCGGCGCGCGCCTGTTTGCTGAAAACACGTTCAGACTCCAACAGGTAGCGATCACGCCACCACA
The DNA here is from genome assembly GCF_009707515.1 of Pseudomonas karstica. Taxonomy (GTDB): domain Bacteria; phylum Pseudomonadota; class Gammaproteobacteria; order Pseudomonadales; family Pseudomonadaceae; genus Aquipseudomonas; species Aquipseudomonas karstica. The sequence continues at coordinate 203,935 of NZ_WLYI01000002.1, forward strand.
GGCTCGGGCTCACCGCCACTACATGCTGGAACAGCGTCGGCCGAGTGAACAGCGTATAAACACCAAACATGCCGCCAAAAGAATGCCCCACCAAACTGCGCTGATCCTGGTCGACCTTGAAACGCTCATTCACCCTCGGCATCAGGCGCTTTTCGATGAAGTCGAGGAACAGATCCTGCCCACCTTGTGGCGGATCGTTGCGCTCCTGCGGCACAGGTGGTGACAAGTCGAACGCTCGGCGCACGAAGTCCAGCGGCGTATCGCTCGGGTAGCCGATAGCCACCAGAATCGAACCACGCAGCCGATCCTGCGCCCGCTTGGCTGCATGGAAGGCCGGGAAATAGGCGTTGCCGTCAAGCAGATAGATCACAGGATATCCGCCGGTGTAAGGCACATCACCCTCAGGCAGGCTGATCATGATGCGGTACTCACGGCCCTCCGCGCTTTTCATCGTCCACTGCTCGGTACCATCCAGGGTCACCGACTCTGCGTGGGCAGCCGAGAAGCCAAGCAGCAACGTGGCGCCCAGCCACATGAACAAAGTACGAATCATCATCTCTCTCCTCACCAGCGATAGCTCAGACTCGTGACGACACTGCGCGCCTCACCCCGGTAGCAATAGCCTTCCTGGCAATTGATGTAGCGCTTGTCGGACAAGTTACGGGCGTTCAGGGCCAGGCGTACACCGTCCAGGCCGCTACCGAAGTCGTAATGCACACCAGCATCGATAAGGGTGTAATCCTCGTTCTTCAGGGTATTTGCGGCGTTACCATAGTTACTGCCGGTGTAGCGCGCGCCGCCGGACAACCCCAGCCCCATGGGCAGGCGGTAATCCAGCCAGAGCGAAGCCAGGTGACGCGGCACATTCATCGGGGCCTTGCCTTCATTGCCGTCATTACTGCGGGTGACTTCAGGATCATTGAAGCTGTAGCTCGCCGTCATCCGCAGGCGTTCACTCAGGTCGGAAACAGCCTCCAGCTCCAGGCCACGGGATACCTGCTCGCCGGTCTGTATGCTGTTGAGGGGATTGGACAGGTCACGGGTCCGTACGTTGGTTTGCGTCAGGTGGTATAGCGAGGCCGTCAGCATCGTGCTGGTGCCAGGCGGCTGGTACTTGAGCCCCACTTCGTATTGCTCGCCCTTGGTCGGCTTGTAGGGTTCGCCGCTGGCGTTGGTGCCACTCTCGGGCAGGAACGACGTCGCGTAACTGGCGTAAGGTGCCAGGCCGTTGTCGAACAGGTAGAGCACGCCGAGCTGTCCGGTGGTCGCCGAATCACTCGTCTTGGTATTGTTGCCGCCCAAGTTGTCGGATCGGCGAACCTTGACCCAGTCACGGCGTAGCCCGGCTGACAGGCGCCATTGGTCGAGCTCGATCTGATCCTGCAAGTACAGGCCGCTGCGATGCTCCAACCCGTCTTCGTCAGCCAGAGGGGTTGTGGGACGATCAACGGGCTGGTGATAGTTCGGCGCGTTGCGATCGATTGACGGTGCGTCGCCCATGGCATACAACAGTGACGTGTCGATCCACGCATAGTCCATTCCGGTGACCAGGGTGTGTTGCAGGTCCCCGGTGGCGAAGCGGCTCACCAGGCGCGTATCGGTCGACAGCGATGACATGTCTTCGTAGACACCTATCGCCGAGCGGTTGAGGGTATGACCATCGCCGGAGTCGCTGGGCTGGAGGTATTGGTTGGTGGTGTCCACCTGACCGTAGCGCAGGTTCTGCTGCACGCTGAAGGTATCGTTGAACGCGTGTTCGAACTCATAACCGAGCGTCCACTGGCGTTGTTCGAGCTTGTCAAAGTACTCGTCACCCTGCCAGAAGTTGGTGAGGTGGTCGCCCTCCTGATACAGCATCGGCGAAGCGCCAGTCTCACGCTCCTGATACTGAGCAAGCACTGTCAGGCGGGTGTCGGGATCAATCTGCCAACTCAGCGAAGGCGCCAGCAGGCGAGTATCGTTGTTCAGTTGTTCGATATAATTCTCTGCATCGCGGTACACGCCAACCGTACGGAACAGCACATCCCCCGCCTCATCCAGGTGCCCACCCACATCGAACTGCGCCTGTTGGTGGTTGTAGTTGCCGGACTGCACCTGCACTTCATTTTTCGCCAATAGGCTCGGACGCTTGCTCACCCGATTGACCATGCCGCCTGGGCTGATCTGCCCATAAAGAACCGATGCCGGCCCCTTGAGCACTTCAATGCGCTCCAAATTATAGGCCTCGGTGGAGTACAAGGACAGCCAGCCACTGCCGGGCTGGCGCAGGCCATCGAGAAAGTCGGCACCGATGGTGGTCTCGAAACCACGGACACTGATCATGTCGAAGCGTGGGTCCAGCCCTGAGCTGCCCACCCGCACACCCGCGCTGTATGCGACGGCATCTTCGACCCTGTCGACCTTGCGGTCAGCGATCTGCTCGGCCGTTACCACACTGATGCTCTGAGGCGTTTCCAGGATCGGCTTGTCCGTCTTGGTGGCGCTGCTGGCATTGCTGGCGAAATAGCCCTCCACTGGCGCGAACGCACTCTGAACCGCGGTGGCATTGATGTTGGTGGGTGCGAGTTGATAGCTTGAGTCGGTCTTGCCGGGCAGCACCACATAGCCGGACGAGGTCTTTTGCGCGACCAGGCCGCTACCGGCAAGCAGCTTCGCCAGGCCTTCTTCCAGCGAGCCACCGCCCGGCTGGCCTGGGCTGCTCAGACCGCGCACCGCTTGCGGGGAGTACGACAAGGTGATATTGGCTTGCTCGGCGAAGGTGCTGAGCGCCTGCTGCAGCGACCCGGCGGGGATACTCGGGGCCGTTTGCCCAGTCGCCGGCGATGCCGCCTGAATCGGCAGACTCACCGCCCCACCAAGCAAGGTCAACGCCAGACAAACGGCCCTTGGTAGAGTACGGGGTCGGAACGGGGCAGAGGTACGCAAAGGCTGTCTGGCAAGGAACATGATGGTATCCATTGAGGAAGTGATCATTCCTAACCGGACGAACCGCAAAAGTCCGACAACTTATTTTACGCCAACGGCATGATGCGTACCCACCAGCGGGTGCGCTCGACGATGTGTACCGGCAGCAGATGAGTGATGTTGCGCAGCATGACCGCCGGCTCATCCAGGTGGAAAACCCCGGACAGGCGCAAATCGGCCACCGTGTTATCACAGCCCAACCAGCCCTGACGATAACGTCCAGCCTCAGCCAGGAAGTCGACCAGGCGGATATCGTTGACCACCAACAGGCCGCGGGTCCAGGCGAAGGGATCGAGCGCCCTCTTGCCCAACACCGTCATCTGCGTTGGGTGAATGCCCAGCCCATTACCCGCTTGCAGACGGCGCTGCCCGAACGTAGTGGAAATCAACACTTCACCGCGCTCGACGTGGATTTCGCTGTAGCCATCACGCTCGCGCAGCACCGCCCTCGCCTGCCTGCCCTCACACTCACCAAAACGGCAGCGCACACGCCAGCCGGCGCCATCCACCAGCACCTCGCCAGTACGCAGCACCCACTCGCGCCCCAGTACGTCCACTGCACTGCCTGTATTTAGCATCAGCTCGGCGCCAGCGCCCAAATCAACCCGACGACGCTCGCCGGTGGTCGTGGCAAAGTCGCTACGCCAGGCGGGCGGCGCTGTCGTGACCAGCAACGTTGCACTGCCTGCCGCCAGGCCAAGGCCGAGTAACTTCAGCGTGCGTCGACGGCTTAGATCAGCCTCGGCACGTCGCAACAGGGGGATGGTTCGTGCGGCATCGGGCAACTGACTGACCTGGAACAACCCGCCTACCTGCTGCAAGCGTTGCCAGGCCAGCTCATGTCGGGCGTCGTGGCACCGCCAGTCGTGCAACTGCCTATGCAGCTCGGCATTGCTGGCATTGGCCCGCAAGCGCATCTGCCACTCAATGGCCGTGCGTATGATTTCCTCCGGTAGCCGCTCGGCAGTCGCACTCACTGCGACCCCTCAAAACACACTCGATAGCAATGCAACAGGGCGCTCGCCACATGACGCTCCACGGTACGGCTGGAAACGCCCAGCGTCTGAGCCACCTGTGCATGGCTCATGTCACCGAGCTGATACAGCAAAAAGGCTTCGCGCACTGCCGGCTTGAGCCCCTCAAGCAACTGCGCGATGCGCTCCAGGCATTGCAGCGCCTCATGACGAACCTCAGGTGATGGATGGCTAGCCTCGGGCAACTGCGCCAGTGCCTCAAGATAGGCTCGCTCCAACGCATCGCGACGCCAGTGGTCGATCACCAAGCCGCGGGCAATACGCACCAGCAGCGCACGCGGAGCACGAGCGCTGATTGGCTGACCGCGCACCAACAAACGCACAAAGGTGTCCTGGACTAAATCCGCCGCTTGCTGCGAGCACCCCAACGAGCGCCACAACCAGCCCTGCAGCCAGCCGCGCTGGGTGCCATACAAAATATCGAGAGAAACGATCGAATCCGTTTCATGGAGCGACATGGAACGCCTCTGGCAGACAAACACGGAAAACGCCATGAATGGACATGACGGACGCGCGCACGATAAACGCGAATCGTTCCTATTACAACCTTTTCGACTGCACTCCTCGACCGCTCATCCAGGGTTTGTGCTAAAGGGCACCGACAGAACCAGGCGTTGCCCCCTCTCCTTGACCGCCACCGTGGTCGTTGAAAGCGACACAGCGAAGTTCTTCTGCGTCATGCATCTTCCTCAAGGCAGATGTTTTTCTATGGGTGATTGCGGTGATATTTTTTGCCTTTGCCATCCTTTCAAGCCTTGCGCTCAAACACCTTGAGCGGCGCTAAAGGCAACGCTGAGGCATTTCTCAGGCACAAAAAAAAACCACTCATTGAGTGGCTTTTTTCTGAATCTTGGAGCGGGAAACGAGACTCGCATCTAGCGTCCGACCCATTAAAATCTAAGGGGTTTATTTTCTTGCCTAAGCAGGAAAAGACTTAATTCTGGACTTGTTTTTGAGGTGCATCAAGAGCCCATTACGCGCTGCATCCAACCAATTACCTAACGCTTTGACCGAGGTATCCAACTGTCAAGCCGCTTCGCCTCGGCCTAGGGAGCCGGTCCAGCCCGACGTCAGCCCCTGTGTCTGCAGGAGTGGCGCCATCAAATTCATGCCCTCGAAGGACGATCTGTCAGCGGCATAAAAAACCGGGCTGTACTCTGACAGCCACTCATCAAGTGGCATCCAGTTGTCGTGTGCAGACTCAACCTCAAGAGAGGCTCCGGGAGTAGCATATGTAATCATTCTTACCACACCGAGGTGGAAACACATCGTAAGCGTTCCGGCAATACATCTCGCGGCCCATTACCAAGTGTTACGGTGTTCACAGTCTGAAGCACAGCGCCTCGGCCAATTTCCGATCAATAAAATCGACCCATAGCAGACACTTAACGTCTCATTTAAGACGTGCGGGATTGCATGTATGGTGCCAGTGCTTACGGCAATTCATGCGCATTCCCGCACTTTCGGGCTCTGCTAAAAGCTCCACTCCTCAGCCCGAACTAGCTGGCAGAACGGCCCATCAAGAGTTGCATTGTGATGAGCAACGATGTCCTCAGCTTTCATCACTGGCGTGTCTGAACAGGTATGGCCTTCGGCGATGAGTACCGCATCGAAGCCAAGATCACGAGCAGCACGGCAGGTGCTGTCGACGCAGTATTGAGTTTTCATCCCAGTGACTACCACACCGGTAGCGCCACAAGAGCGCAAACTGTCAGCTAGGTCGGTCATTTCAAAAGCATTGGGGCGCCGTTTTTCGAACACCACTTCTCCACCCAGCAGCTTCAGTTCCTGTGCAACCATCGTGAGCGGGCTGCCTGGTTCGATTGGAGATCCAGCGGGCCCGATGTGGCGCGCGAGAAAAATCGGAGCGCCTGCGCTGCGTGCTTTATCCATCAGGGTATTCAGTGTTTCCAACAACTCTTCGCCGCGCCATAGTTTTTCCGGGCCGTGAACTAGCCCGACTTGGATATCGAGTATCAACAGGGCGTACATGGGTGCATCTCCTTGCGTTTGAGCCAGCGACACAAGGGCATAAAAAAGGCCCTGTCCATCGCTGGCGGGCCTTTGAAGTTCGTCTGCTATTGGCTCACGAAACCTCGCACGCTCCGCTTTCAGCGGTCGTGGTGGTGGTAGTCGAGGTGAGGCAATAGGTAGTCATGGATCGACACTAGCAATATTGCAGCGAGCTGACAAGCCAGGATCCTAGAGTGAGTGCTTTTGGCGGATAGGTTAGTATAAATTTACGGAAATCAGGTCTTGTGTAACTTAGGCGGGCTGCCAGTTATGCGGCAGCAACTGGTCTATTTCACTCGCCCGCTGCGTCGGAAGGCGCGTGAGAACATCCTTCAGGTAAATATACGGATCATGCCCGTTGAGACGCGCCGATTGGATCAAACTCATGATCGCCGCCGCACGTTTTCCGCTGCGTAACGACCCTGCGAAGAGCCAGTTCTTGCGTCCAAGAGCCCAAGGTCGTATCTGGTTCTCGGCCCAATTGTTGTCAATGGGTACGGCGCCGTCATCAAGGTAGCGCGACAGCGCTGCCCAGCGTTTCAGGCTGTAATCCAGCGCTCTGCTGATAGCCGAACCTTCGGACACCAGGTCGCGCTGTGCGATCATCCAGGCATGCAGCGCATCCATTACCTGTACGGATTTCTCTTGCCGTATTAGGCGCCGTAAATCCGGCTTCAGATCGCGAACTTCGCTCTCGATTTCGTAAAGCAATTGGATGTAGCGCAAGGCCTGTTCGGCCAGCGTGCTCTTGTTGGTGGCATGCAGTTCGAAGAACTTGCGCCGCGCATGGGCCATGCAACCGATCTCGGTCACACCGAGTTCGAAACTGGCCTTGTAGCCACCAAAATCATCACACACCAGCTTGCCCTTCCAGTCTTGCAGGAAGTTGCGAGCATGCTCTCCGGCGCGGCTGGGGCTGAAATCGTAAACGACAGCCGCTGTTTCGCAGAACTGACTGGTGGCGTAGGCCCAAACATAGGAACGGTGGGTTTTCTTCGAGCCTGGAGCGAGCATCTGCACCGGTGTTTCATCGGCGTGGACGACCTGCTGCCCGAGCACTACGTCGCGCAGAGCATCGACCAGAGGCTGCAACTGCACGCCAGTTACGCCAACCCATTGAGCCAACGTTGAACGTGGAATCGCCAAGCCCGCTCGACCGAAAATCGATTCCTGGCGGTAAAGCGGAAGATGGTCGGCAAACTTGGCGATCATGACGTGGGCAAGTAGTCCGGCAGTCGGGATGCCCTTGTCGATGATCTGTGCCGGAACCGGTGCCTGGATCAGCTTTTCGCAGTCATCGCAGACCCATTTGCCACGCACGTGGCGTTCAACGGTAAACACGCCAGGCGTGTAGTCCAGCTTCTCGCTGAAGTCCTCACCGATGCGTTTTAGTGCGCAGCCACAGGGGCAGTGAGTGTTGTCAGGTTCGTGATGGATCAAAGTGCGTGGAAATTCGGCTGGTAACGCAGTGCGCTTGGGCTTTTGTTTTTTCTCGGTCGCCGCTGGCACTGTTTGCAAGGCCTGAAGCTCTGCTTCAATCGCTGCGATATCGGTATCGATCAGGTCATCGAGCAAACTGGCCTGCTCAGGATTCATCTGCTCGCTGCGCTTGGCAAACTTCAAGCGCTTGAGCTGCGCGATCTCGAAGGTCAGTTTCTCGATGACTGTTTGATCACGGTTGATTTTCTTGCCCATCGTGTCGACTTGCAACAGCAACTGCGCTGCCAAAGCACGCAGTTGGTCGGGGGACATTTGGTCGAGATTGGACGAAGAAGTCATGCTCCGGATTTTGCCAGAGCAGGCGCTTCGCGGCGATAGACCGATAGGCTAATGGCAGCCGTCAAAGCAGTGTGATCGAGCCTCCAGAACCTGCGCGTTGCCATGGCAGACCCAGCACCAATGCCTGGAGTTGCTCGGTATCCAGTTCCACTTCAGAGCCATGGCGAATGCCAGGCCAGTGAAACTTGCCTTGGTTCAACCGGCGCGCCGCCAGCCATATTCCGAAGCCGTCATGCACCAGCACTTTCATGCGATTGGCGCGGCGGTTGGCGAACAGATAAGCATTGTGCGGCTTCGCCGCACCGAACACCGCAACCACCTTGGCTAACGCCGTTTCGGTACCCGCGCGCATGTCCATCGGCTCAGTGGCGAGCCAGATGGAGTCGATGCGAATCATCGCAGAAGGTCTCTAAGAAAGGTCGCGCAGGCAGCAGCATTTTCAGTGGGCCAGTTCACTTTGGCGGTGCCTCGCGGGTGCTGTATTTCAACGCAAATATTCGATGATGATGAGTGGGGTGTTGCCCCGGCCAGCGGCACGGGTAACGGAATAAATGCAGGTTGCAGCGCTGTGCTTTTCTGCGCTTGCAGGCGAATCCATTTGTGGACGAGGTTTGCATTGAGGCTATGGTTGAGCGCGATGCTGGCAATCGAAGCGCCGGGATCGGCACACTCTTGAATGACCTGGGCTTTGAAGGACTTGGAATAGGAACGGCGTGTTGGCTGCATGAAATACCCGCTTAAAAGGCTAGAACTGGTGCCCACTTAAATTTAAGTGCACACCATGTCTTGGCTTTGTGGGGCTGGGTAGATGACTTGGCCGGACGCATACAACACATCTCCACAGCACCATCGAGGTGTGCAACGGAAAAAGCCATGCGCCCCACGCCAGGCTCGACCTGAAAGCCCAATAGCTCCCATTCAGCCAGCCGGGAGTAACAGTCACGACCTTGGGGCGCAGCACGATATCGAAGCCTGGGGTTAGTTTTGAACCCTTGTCACGGCCAGTTGGCTGCAATGACCACATTGGGCAGGCAGAGTAACTTGGTAGCAATTCGCACCTGATCCAGCTGCGTTGCAGTGATGGGAGCATCGCCGGAAATCCGCGTATTTAACGTTTGAATCCACTCGACGAAGTCTGGAGTGGAGAGGCGCTGATTACTCCTAATACGCGAGCTACTACTCGCTCCCACCGTTTCACGAATGTGCCCGTTATGTAGTGCATCCCACGCTTAGCAGCGATAACCAGCAGGCTAAGAATGAGTGGGCCTAGAGGATGAATTTATTTCCTCTCAATTAAAAGGTCACGGATGCCAGCTACCGCAGCTTGAACTTCCAACGCATACCAGGCAGAGCCTACGCACCATTTCAAGTAGGCGCCAGCGAACGAGGTCGTCTGAAATAAGCGCTTGGACTATCGAAATATTGTCCACTAAGAACTTCCCTTTTCGAGCTAGGCAGGCATCATCATTGTTGATACTGTCGAAAAATTCATGTGCAGAACTGTAGTTATAATCGGGAGTTTTGCGACGAATAAAGAGAGCGGATGACGATGGAAAATCCGCTTGGTATTGGCCCACATAACGGCAAAGGGTTTGATTTGATGATGTCTGGAAACATGACGCTGCAAGCGTTCTATCGCGCCTACCTAGACTGCCTGAATCGCCAAGATTGGGATGCGCTAGGGCGGTATGTTGCCGACGATGCCAAACACAATGGCCGACCGTTTGGGCTGTCAGGCTACCGCTCGATGCTGATCAAGGATTTCGAGGATATTCCCGATCTACGTTTCGTCATCGATCGTCTGGCGTGTGACTCGCCGCTTATTGCTGTGAGGCTATTGTTCAATTGCTCACCAAAAGGATACTTCCTTGGCCTGAAGATCAACGGTCGGCGCATTTCCTTCGCAGAGAACGTGTTTTACGAGGTAAAGGATGGCAAGATTGCCGATGTGCTCTCCGTCATCGATAAAACCGCCATCGAAGATCAGATCACTTGAGACGTGTTTGTCGCGTAACTCATGAATTTGCCGCCAGATCGCCGACACTGAAAAATCAGGGGAAAGTCTGGCGCAAAAGCCGTGACATTCAGGGGACTTTTGCGACATCTGACGGCCGCTTCATTGCCAACCAATCCGAAAGCTGCCCGACCGGTATCCACCCCGTTTCTTCCATTTCCTATCCGCCAAATAACGCGATCAGCCAGGACTCGACTTTGTCTGAGCTGTTGCCGCTGACCGAAAACTGCCCCAGTAAAGGCTGGGTCAGTTTTCAATCAGCGCCAACAATCTAAGACCGCTTTCGTTCCATCCTTGTCCCCAGCATGTCGATTGGACGCTTCGAACCAAGCCCACGAACCGGCGAGCTCATCCATCCAGCAGCAGCAGCGGCGACGTCGTTCTCGAACAGGGAAACCGCTTCCTCACAAACAGTTATCAATGCAATCAGCCGGTCGCTTTCTAGGGTGTTTAACCGTCCTACTTTCGCCCTACGCGCCATCGTTGCGGGTGACATGCAAATAGCCTCGGAGATCACCTTCCGCTGCACCTACAGAAGGCTCGCTATTCGGTCGAGGAACTCAAAAGGCAGTCCTTCGTGAATTAGGTCATGAAGCCTGGTACCGCGTGACGGCAGCCCGAGGGTCATCCAAATACGCTGTGAAATCTGGGGCTCTGGTTGGTATTCCATGATCGTTGACAGAACTTTCTCCTCCATCTACGAATCCTACAACTAAGCCGGGCCTGCGGCCCGAACCACCGACTTCTCCATTGCCCTCTGCGTAGGTCTATCAGACACAGCACAACGTGATTTCGATGGGTAGCGTAATCATCCGAGCTCAGGCGTCTTCGTGACTCCCACGAACGGGTATGCACCGCTTTGCTCCTTCAGCCTTTCCATCTCGCGAGCCTCCTCTCGAGTCAAGGTCACGGTAACTAACACGTGGCAACGCTGCTCCAAAAAGACCTGCCTACCAGCTTCAGTTTTCAAATCGAAGCCAGTAACTGGTGAACGGAAGAATAAATGCTTCGCAAGTATCGACTGCTTGCTCATCACATCACTCGGGTTGCTCCACTGCCCTCCTTCCTTTAGCTTGAGACGAGACTGCCGGGATTGCCTGTGCTGAACAAGTCGTTTGCGCAGGTTGCCGCTGATGCCTACCTTCAGCATCCCGCCTTCATCGGTCACGATTTCATATAGCCCTGGTGCTGCAGGGACGGTGGCTTCGATCTCGGAGAATCGAATTCTAAAACTCTGTTCAATCACTTTGAGACTCCCAATGGCCCCTACTGCATAAATCAAAGCACAGCTGGACGATTGGCCTCATTCTAAGGCACGGAGGTGTCTACAAAACTAGGGGCTATTCACTCAAATCAACCGCGCAGCCACCAGGATATCCGCCACTGCCTGGAAGGTGTTGTCTGGCACCGGGTCCCCCGGCACTGCCCGTCGGGCGATTTCCTTGGCGAGGGTGGTATCAAGGCTATGAGCGATCCCCAGGCCCGTGGCCTGCGCGAGCATCTGCGCCGCCTCCCCGGGTTCGGCCTTGCACACGACCACCGGCACCGGAGTTTCACCGCGCACGTATCGTATACCCACCACCCAGCCACCGGCGGAGCCGAGCATCAACGATGCACGGTTCACGCCCAGCTTGGTGGCCAGGGCTTGCATTTCGCGGCGCTGGCGCTGGCGCTCTTGCTTGATCATCGGGTCGCCGTCGCTGTCCTTGCGTTCGCGCTTCTGTTCGCTGCGGGTCATTTTCATATCTCGGCCGAACAACCAGCGTTGCATCAGCACGTCTGCCGCGCCGACGAGCAAGAAGGCTGACAGTACCGTGAATACCAGAGGCTTAAGCACCAGATAGAAGGTCGATTCGATGCAGCCAGCGCCGCAGCGCGATGACTCCATCAGCGCCTGTAATGCCATGCGCCCGACCACGTAAAATGCCAGGCCCAGGAGTACGACTTTGACCACACCCTTTAGGAATTCGACGAAGCTGCGCATCGAAAAAATGCGTTTGAAGCCTTCGGCCGGGTTGATGCGTTTGATGTCTGGCTTGATGGGTTCGACCGAAAACACCACGCCACGCATGGTGATGATGTTGGTCAGGATCACCGTCCCCACGGTCACGGCCACTATCGGCAGGGTGAGGTTGATCAGCAATTGCTCGGCGGTGCCCAGCACCCGTGGCCAGACGCTGTGGAAGGGTTCGATATAGATCAGCGCGATCAGGTCCAGCAACGCAGTGATCTGTGCCTGGGCCCTGGGCACCATGATCGAGATGCACAGCGTGCAGAACAGGATGACCATGCCCGAGACCAGATCCTGACTCTTCGACACCTGGCCTTTCTTGCGCGCCTCGCGCAGCTTCTTGTCCGTTGCCGGCTGTGATTTTTCTTCGCTGCTATCGCTCATCGGTGCTTCGCACGATAAAGGGGGTCATGCCGAGCCTGCCAGGGTCTTGAGAATCTCCACGATGCCGCGAAATTCGCCGAGTTGGTCGATCATCACCGGGATCAGGAAACTGATGTAGACCACCATCAAGATACTGAAGAACAGATTCTTCACCGGCAACGACAGGTCGAAGATGTGTAGGTTGGGCGCCATGCGCGACAGATAGGCGAGCATCAGGTCGGTCACCAGCATGCAGATGATCAGCGGCCCGACCATGATCACGCCTATGCGCATCACCTGGTCAAGGATCTGCAGCACCGCCATCAGCGCCGAACTGGCGAACAACGGGGTGAACGCGGTAACCGGCCATAAAAGGTAGCTGTGGTAATAGCCGTCGACCATCATTATGAAACCGCTGGACATGAAGAACAGGGCGATCAGCATCACCGTCAGCAAAGTGGCCATGACACTGGACTCGCCCGATGACAACGGGTCAACCAGTTGGGCCATGGTCGAGCCACGCTGCAGGTCGACCAATTCGCCAGCCACCTCGGCGGCCCAAAACGGAATGCCGAACAGCAGGCCGATGAGGATGCCGATCAGGAATTCCTTGACCAGCAAACCCGCCAGGAAAAACCCACCATGTTCTGGCAATGCCGTGAAAGCGCCGTACACCGGAACGAACATGGGGATGGCAATGGACACCGCGACGCAGCTGCGAATCATGCCGGTCAGGCCCAGACGGTTGAAGGCCGGGGTAATCACCACCACGCCCATGGCGCGGCTGGCGGACAGCGCCGCCGAGCTGATGACTGGGTAGGCGACTTCGATGAACTGGTTGGCAAGTTCTATATTCATGCCATTCAGCGCGTCCACAACGGAAAGTTGTCCAGCACCTGGTTACCCAGTTCAACGACCTGGCTGGCCAGTAGCGGGCCCACGAACACGATCGTCAGCAGCACCGCCACCAGCTTGACCGCCTGCGGCAGGGTCTGGTCCTGGATCTGGGTCAGGGCCTGCAGCAAACCCACCCCCAGGCCAACGATAATCGCGACAACCAGCGCCGGTGCGGACAAAAGCAGCACCGTCATCAGTGCCTGATTCATCAACGAAAGAAATACATCCTGGCCCATTACGTCCCCCCATAGCTGAGAATCAGGCCATGCATCAAGCGCGACCAGCCGCTCAAGGCGACGAAAAGAAAGAGTTTCAGCGGTATGGAAATCAGCGTCGGTGACACCATGGACATACCCATGGCCATCAATACATTGGCCACCAGCAAATCCACCACCAGAAACGGCACATACAGCAGAAAACCGATCTCGAACGCGCGGGTCAGCTCAGAACTGACGAACGCCGGCACCAGCACCACCAGGTCATCGTCGCGCAGGTCGGCCCGGGCTTCGGGGGACCAGATGGTTTCAGTGGCCTGGATAAAAAAACCGCGCTCGCTTTCGTTGGCGAAGCGCGCAAGGTGTGCCTGCAATGGCGGCCTCAGTGCATCACCGAAGGCGGTAAGTTGTTCGATATTCTCGATGTTGAGATCGCGGCCCTGCACCTGCCGGTACATGTCGCCAATCAACGGTGTGGTGACGTAGACCGACAGGATCAGGGCGATGCCGTACAGCACCATATTGGGCGGTGTCTGTTGCACGCCCAGGGCGTTACGGATCAGAAACAGCACCACGGAAATTTTCATGAAGCCGGTCAGGGTCACCACCGCCAGCGGGATCAAACCGATGGTGGCGACGACAACGATGATTTCAATCAAGTTGGGCTGGTAGCCATTCATGATGCGGCGATACTCAACACTCGTACGCCCAGGCCGGGACCGATCCTGACCAGTTGCCCCTGGCCGACGCGACGCCCGTTGACCATCAGGTCCACACTGTCCTGGCGTTGCTCGGTGAACGACAGCAGGCTGCCCTCACCCAGTTCGCGCAGTTGCGCCAGGGTCAATTCGACACTACCGGCCTGGCAGACCATTTTCAGCGGCAGTTCGTCCAGGCACGAATCCAGGCTCTGCCCGTGCGGTGCTTCACTCATGGTAGGTGCTTGGCTCACAGAGAATTCCTTGGGAAAGTTGATGCACATCGGTGTTTCAAGCAATTTCAGCGTGGTGCCGTGCTGGGCAGCCCGGGCGTACAGACGATGGTTCACCACCAGCCGCACTTGGGCCGTGGGCCAAGGATCGAGCATCACCACGTCGCCTGGATTGAGGCTGCACAGCTCGCCAATACTCAGTTCGGCTTCACCGGCCTCCACCGCCAACCACAGGCGCAGGCCTGTCAACGCATGGAAGGCCGGCGGGGCATGCTGGTCGAGCCATTGCGCGATCTGTTCGCCGGCCTTGGCGCTCAGGTGCAGCACTACGGGCATGGACGAACCGTCGAGCGCGACCCGCGCTGCCAGATGCAACGGGCAAGGTTGCGCGGCCAAAACGGCATGTGCCGGGTCGGTGCGGTCAATGAAACGGATTGTTTGCCTGATCAGGTGCTCCAGGGGTTCGATCAGGCTCAGCAGCGCCAGCTCCAGCAGCATTGCACCAGGCAAGGTCTGCAAGTCCAGGGCAACGGGCACGCCCAGCACGTGCAGCGCCTGCGTTGGCAGGTACAATCTGATCGCCGAGGCATCGCCCTCTTCGCCCAGCCCCAGTAACAGCTCAATCGCCGTGGCGTCAGGCTCGGCAACGCTGCCCCAGTGCACGCCGATGGCCTGGCCTGCACATTCACCGTTCCAGGCTTCGCGGGTGCGATGCAGGCGGTTGTGCAAGTCCAACCATCGAGAGTCGACACAAGTCAGTTGCTCGGCAAAGAGCGTCCAGGGCGGGTCCGGGCGACAGTTCACGCACGACCTCCGGTGGCAATACGAGGAATCTCATCGGCCTCCAACCGGTGTTCGTCGACGCGGCGTTCGAAGCGCTCGCGGTCGTCGAGCAAGGTGTCGCAGGCTTCGCTCTGGCGCTGTCGAGCCACATGGGCAACCCGGAACACTTCGCGCTGGTGCTCGTGGGTTTGCAGGGTGCGGGCCACTTCGCCGACGCTCACTTCCAGCTGTCGCTGCCCCCCCTCGTACAGCGCCTCCAAGTGATCTTGGGCCGCCTGCCAGTCACTGATCGACACACCCTGGCTGATCAACCCGTAGATGCGCTCGGCTTCGCAAGCCAGGGCCTCACGATGCAGACGCAGCTTTTGCTTGGCATCGTCCAGGGCCACGTGAGTTTCCCGACAGCGCTGCTGCTGAGCGACCAGTTGGCTGGACGCACGTTGTTCGCGCAATTGACGCAGGGCTTGAAGGTTGCGCATGTCATTGGTTTTCATTGGACCTCCAGGGTTGTCATGCCATGACCCTGCGCATGTGCTTCAGGGTTTCATCGGGGCTGCTTGGCTCGTTGGCACCTTGGCGCAAGAACGCCTCGATAGCCTCATGCCGCTCAATCGCCTCATCGGCCAGTGGGTCGCTCCCGGCGGCGTATTCACCGACCCGGATCAGCATTTCGATCTCGTTACGCCGTGCCATCAGCTCGCGCATACGCATGGCCAGGTGACGCTGCTCGTCGCCACACACCTGGTCCATCAGTCGACTACGGCTTTGCAGCACATCCACCGCCGGGAAAAAGTTGCGTTGTGCCAGGTCGGCGCTGAGCACGATGTGCCCGTCGAGGATTGAGCGGGTTTCTTCGGCCACCGGGTCCATCGAGGCGTCGCCTTCGGTGAGCACGGTATACAACCCGGTGATGCTGCCGGTCGCGCCGGGGCCGGCGCGTTCAAGCAAGCGTGGCAAGGCCGAGAAGAAAGACGGCGGGTAACCGCGACGGGTCGGCGGCTCGCCCACCGCCAGGCCGATTTCCCGCTGGGCCCGGGCAAAGCGGGTCAGGCTATCCATCAGCAGCAGCACGTTGCGGCCCTGGTCGCGATGGTATTCGGCCAGAGCCGTGGCAACGAAGGCTGCACGCACCCGCTCGGCGGCCGGGCGGTCGGAAGTGGCGACCACCGCAACGGTGCGCCGCCGGGCCTCGGCGCCCATCTGCACATCGAGCAGTTCGCGCACTTCACGGCCTCGCTCACCGATCAGGGCAATGACGATCACGTCGGCATTGGTATTACGCACAATGCTGGCCAGCAACGACGACTTGCCCACCCCCGGTTCACCGAAAATGCCCATGCGCTGGCCCTGGGCCAGGGTCAGCAGGCCGTCGATGCTGCGCACTCCCAAGGACATCGGATGGGCGATCAGTTGACGGCTGAATGGCGCCGGGGGTTCGGCATGCAAGGGGTAACGCAGCAGCACACCCAGCGGCGGGCTGCCATCGAGAAACTCGCCCATGGGGCTGATCACCCTGCCCAACTGCGCATCGCCGACGCTCACCCCCAGGGTCTCGCCGGTGGCGATGATTTCGGTACGGGTCGACAGTCCGTCCATCGAGCCGATGGGCGAGAGGATCGCCTCGTCATCTTCGAAGCCGATGACTTCGGCAGCCAGGCTGCGGCCGCTACCGGGTTCACGCAGTTGACACAGTTCACCAATGTGTACACCGGCAACGCTAGCGCGCAGCAGCACCCCGCGGATGCTGCGGATGGTGCCCTTCATCGGACGCGGCCGGGCATTGGCCAAGCGTTCGGCCAGGCGCGGCAGCAGGTCATGGGGAATCACGGTCACGGCTGTGCCTCGTCGGAGAACGGCAGCAGGTTGCGGCGCAGGTTGAGCAACTGGGTTTCGAGGCTCAGTTCTACCGAACCTACCGGGCTGCTCAACCGTGCCTGGCCACCTTGCAAGCGATCGTCTGGCTCCACGGCAATCGCCGGCAGCCCATACCCTTGCAGCTTGAGCTGCTGGCGCACGGCTTCGGCGTCCTGGCGCGAGACAAACAGGGTCAGGGCCTGGTCCTGGCGGAAGGCCCCCAACGCTTTACGTGCGCAGCGCACCACGCGCTCGGCATCGTCCATGTCATCGAGTATTTCGTGCACAATGCCCAGCGCCAGGTCAGCCAGGGAAGTTTCCAGCCCAGCCAGCCAGGCATCGATCTTCAGCGACGTTTCGCCCAGCAGTGCACTGACCTGTTCGGCCCCCTCCTGGCGGCCGCTTTCAAACCCTTCGGCATGGGCTTGTTGCAACCACTGCTCACTGTCTTGCCTGATGGCTTCGGCCTGGTCACGGGCGGCCTGCAGGAACGCGTAGCCGTCAATCCACAGGTCGGCCTGCTCGGCACGCAGGATACGAACTGCAGGACGGGTTGGCAGCTCGCTCATCGGGCACCCTGCTCTTCAAGCGGTTGGAGGCTCGAAGCGGCGCGGCGCACGATGGCCCGGGCATTGGCCACGGGTGTGGGAGTCACGGGCCCGCCCTCGGCTTGCAGCTCGGTAAAACGCAGGCACAACCAGGGCCGAAGAGCGGCTGGTTGCGCCTGCAGCCAGGCGCTTATACAGCGGGCGCCATCGCGGTCGATGGCTTCAAGCAGTTCGGCTGGCTGGCGCAGCAAGTCGGCACCGCTGCCCAGGGCACGGTTTGCCAACGCCAGGGCAAACACCTCGCTGCCCAGCAAATCGCGCAACTGGTTGACCCTATCGCCACGAATCTCGCGGCTCAGGGTACTGCTATGCAGGATCGCGCCACACAGGCGCGGCAAGCGCTTGAAGGCCTTGGGCGGCAGCAGCAGCACCGGCAGATCGACGGCATCAGGCAGTGGCAGGCTATCAGGGGCTTGCAGTTCATGACTGCTGAGCAGCAAACGCAGCAAGCGCGCCTGGAAGCGTGGCTGTTTGCGCAAGGCACCCAGTTGCGCGCTGCCGGGGTTATCCGAGAAGCACGCCGCAAGGGGCTGCGTACCGACGAAATCCAGCGGCTGCCCGATCAGACCCTGCCACTGCTGCAACGCGGCATCACTCATTTAACATCCTCCAGCACATACAAGGCTTGGGAGGAGCGTCGTTGCCAGTACTGCCAGCCCAACACGCCGGCCATCGACAGCGCGGCCAGCAGCAGGACCCCGAACAGCATCCAGGCACGGGGCAGGTTGTCTTCGAGCATCCATAGGCCCAGGAAGCTGGCCAGGCGCGGCTGTGCATCGGCGCGACTGCTGCCGGAGGCGGCTTTGATCACAGTGACCGAGACCCCTTCGTAACTCAAACCGGAAATGCCGTTGGCCACCAGGGTTTTGATCTGCGGGATCAACGGATTGATGTCGGTATTGGGGTCGTAGCGCACCAGCACTGAAGCCGACGACGGGGAAATCACCCGTTTGAGCAGGTCATTGTCGGGCAGCACCACATGCACCCGGGCAGAGACCACACCGTCGATCAGCGAAACGCTGTGCGAGAGCTCTTCACTGAGCGCATAGACCATCTGCGCCCTTTCCTGCACCGGGGAAGATACCAGTCCATTATTCTTGAACACGGCCCCCATGTTAGAGAAGGTCTGGCCCGGCAAGCCGGCTTCGTCGAGCAGGCTCATGGCCTCGGCAAAGCGCTTTTCGTCCACCACCACGGTGAGCTGTCCGTTTTCCTGGACTTTGCGAGTCGCCGGCACGCCATCGCGCAGCAGCACTGCGACCATGGCATTGGCCTCGCGCTCACTGAGGTTGGTGTACAGGTCGATATCGCAGCCCTGCAGCAAGCTGGCAAAGGTGAGGACAATCATCAGACGCACGGCATGGCAACGGCGGAACATGGCTTTATTGACCTTTCAAGAGCGTGTTGGCGGCGCCGGAAATCTGCGTCGCGCCACGAACGACCATCTGAGTTTCAATGGAGTAATCGAACATGCGGCCCAATGATTGGACGATTTGGTCGATCTGTTGATCTGCAACCTTTGTTGCCGGCTCGCCCGCAGCGGCACCATTGGGTAGCGATGCGAATTGTTGGGTGCCGGCAGGTGCCACAGCGTTGCCAACCATAGGCCCATTGGTCAGCGCATCGGCACGTTTGGAGAAGTTTTGCGAGCGGTCGATGAAGCCGTTCAGGCGCTCCATCAGGCCTTCACCTATTTGCTGCGGGCCGGCGCCAGCAGGCATGCCCTTGGCGCTGTCAGTCATGTGTTCGAACAGGTTCTGGGAGGCCTGCAGATCGACCTGCCCCCCTGACGGCGGCAGGGCCGCCGTGGCTGTTGTTGCGAGACTTACAGTCATGGCGTGGGCCTATTCGTCGTCGTCCGACTGGGCTTCGTTCAGGATTTCCTGGGCACGAGGCATGATGATGAACTGGCCACCGATAGTAACGGCCTGAGTGATCAGGGCCTCGGTGAGCTCTTCATCGCTCAGCTCGCTCTTGGCGTTGTCCACAGCGGCATTGAACTGCGCTTCAGAGCTGGCAGTAACAGCGGTGTTTTCGCCGATAGGGGTGACTGACATGGTGACTCTCCTTTACTGGGTTGATGAAAGATCGAACGGATAATTGAGCCTACAGGCCTGTGCTTTCATTCTTGTGTCACTGCACCGCCCCTGAATACACGCACGCCGCGCTCGCGGGTCGCCGCCATCGGCGTCGACGTAAGCTGCTGGTTTTGGTGCTGCTCGATCATGGCCAGCCAGGCCGGCGGCCCGGAGACGAACAACTCATCGCCATCGGGCCCGGTGCGCACTGACATAGGCTTGCCATACACATCCCGGCTGGCGACGTACGCCTGTAATTGCTCCAGCTGCCGACCATGGACCTTGAATATTCGCGTATCGGTTTCGGCGTCGGCGGTGAGGTAAAGCACATTGCCGTCGAAGTACCAGGCCAGCCCGTTGAAGTCGCACAGCGCCGCCAGGAAATCCCCGGCAGTTTCGGCGCGTACCCGGCTGCGCGACTGGCCACGCACCTTGTCCGACATGACCACGCTCAGGCCCATGTTATGGCCGAACTCTTCCAGCGCACCGCGCACGTCCTGCTCGACCAGCACATAGGCATAGGGCCGAGTGAACCAGCTCGGCTGCCGGTTGGCAGGGTCCGCTTCAGTGGGATTGGCGGCCAGCGAGTTAAGCGCCGCCATCACCAACGCCAGACCGACAGCAGCCAGTGTCAGGTTGCGCATGAAATTGCTCCCCACAACCGACCTGATGTCCTGACCCGAGCAAAAAAACGCTGTTTTTTACGAATCATGTCAAGAAGATGACTTAAACGTCGGGCAACCTGTCGGGTCTGAGTGATCAACACTCCTTGGTTTTTCCCTCTGCAAAATTCGCCGAAAGAGCTCTGTTCATGCCAAATCGTTTTGCCTACACATCGTTGTTGCTTGCCAGCGTCATGCTTGCTTCCTGCGCCAACCAACCGATCTCCGATGGCAGCTACCAGCGCTACATGCAACTGGCCGGCGACCTGCAAAAACGCGGTGATGCAGGATCTGCCGCGTCCTTGTACGAAAAAGCCACCCAGGAATCGGACGCCCAGATCGAGTCCTGGTTGAAGTTGGGCGAGGCTCGCCTGGCCAGCGGCGATGCGCGTGCCGCCGAGCGCGCCTACCAGCAAGCGCTGGAACGCCAACCCGACAGTGCCGCGGGATTGCTCGGCGTCGGCACTGCCCAACTGCGCCAGGGCAAACTGGAGCGAGCGATCACCTCCCTGACCCAGGCCAGCGCGGGCAACGATGGCCCCGAAGCATTCAACCGCCTGGGTGTGGCGCAGATGCTGCGTGGCCAGCCAGCGGCGGCCCAGGTGGCATTCACCCAAAGCCTGGTCCTGGTTCCCACCAACCTGGATACCCAATGCAACCTGGCACTCGCCTACGCGTTGGGCGGCCAGTCGCAACAGGCGCTGCAAACCATCAAGACGGTACGCGAGTCGCCCCGCGCCCAGGCCAGCCACCAACGCAACGCCCTGCTGGTCATGGTGTTGACCGGCCACGAAAAAGTCCTCAAGACCCAGAGCCTGGAAGACATCACGCCCAAGCAATACACCCGGCTGCTGACCGAGGCCCGACGCATCAAGGCCATCCAAGACCCTGTGATCCAGGCCCGTGAGCTGGGGCTGGTCGGCAGCCGCTGAGCCAAAATGCTTCATTGACCCTCCTGCTTGTCGGCCTTGGCCTGCTGTTCGGCCAACCGCCGGCGCAGCTCTTCACGATCGTAACCTTCGATGTAGACCTGGGCTGCCCGGCCAACCGGAGCGGCCATGGTTGGGCCGGTCGCCCGGCCCTCGATCAGGTCCGAAGGCTGCTCGACCATCTGCAACAACACCAGGTTATTCGCACAACCCGGCGACAGCAGGTGCGAGTAGGCCCCTGCATCGGTATAGAAGCTGTCTTCGACCGGTGGTTCGAGGCAAGCCACTGGCACCCGTTCAATGCGACCATCGGCCCGGATGAAGGCCTGGTAGTCCGGCGAATAACTCACCGGATCAAGCTGCGTTTTGCAGGCAGCCAGTAGCCAGAGCACGCCGAACAGCAGAGCGGTCAGGGGCAGATGGGACGGTTGAGGGTTCATGCTCGCTCCTGGCTCAATTGATGTAGAAACCAAACATGTCGCTACTGCGCGGCCCGCCAGGCGTGTTGGTCGCGCCCGTGAGCTGGGCATCAAGCGGCGTGGCCAGGGCGCGCGTGCGAACCGGTTCTACCAGGTACGGAGTGATCAGGATCACCAATTCGGTTTCGTTGCGCTGAAAGCGCTTGGAGCGGAATAGATTGCCCAGGATTGGCATCTCGCCCAGCATCGGCACTTTCTCGATGTCCTGGGTGCTCTCGCGCTGGAACAATCCGGCAATGGCGAAGGTCTGGCCACTGCCAACCTCGACACGGGTATCGGCACGCCGCACCCGGAACGACGGTACCTGGTAGCCGCCGACAGACACGGTGCTGGAGCCCATCAGGCTGCTGACTTCCGGGCGCACTTGCAGGGCGATGCGGCCGTTGGGCAGCAGGGTCGGGTTGAACATCAGCGAAACACCGTAGGGCTTGTATTCGATCCCTACGGTGTCGCGGTTCACCGGCACCGGCACTGCGACCTCGCCTCCGGCCAGGAAGCTGGCTGTCTGGCCGGTCATGGCGGTGATGTTGGGTTCGGCGAGGATTTCCAGGATGCCATTGCTTTGCAACGCTTCGAGCATCGCATCGATGTTGACGTTGCCCGAAGCCAGCCCGGCGCTGACCACGTTGGAGGCGCCAGAAGCCGCGCTGGACGCCAGGGCGCCGCCAGTCAACAGGCCAAAGGAAAAGGTGCCGTTGTTGAACAGGGCATTCCAATTCACCCCGTAGCGCAGCAACTCCGAGCGCGAGACTTCGGCGAAACGCACCCGCAGGTTGACCTGGGCCGAGCCTGAGTAGGAGGCCGTGTTGAGGGCAGGACCAAAGTCCTGGCCTTCAGTGTTGAGCAGGCTGTTGAGGTCGGTTGCTTCGCCGACGCTGTTGACCATGCCACTGGTCACCATGCGGTTGCCGACGGCGCTCACCTGCACATTGCTCCCGGGGTGCAGGTCTTTCAACGGGCGGATCACTGCCTGGGTGCCTCGGTTGATTGCCAGGCTCAGGCTGGCCAGCTCTTCACCCTCGGCGTCCAGGGCAATCAGGCTGGTTTGCCCGGGCGTCTTGCCGAACACATAGATCACACCAGGCGAAACCACCTGCAGATCAGCGATGCCAGGCTCTGCGACCAGAACCGACTCGACCGGGCCCTGGAAATGCAGGATGCGACCTTCGCCCTGGGCCAGATCCAGGGTGGCCCTGCTGCCCAGGGCGATGTCCTGTGCCCTGGCCAGTTGCGGCAGCAGTACGACTGACACCACAGTGACCCAGAAACCGAAATACACAGGCACGCGCCACAGCGCAAAACACATCATTAAGCAGTCGCCATTGAAGTAAGGGAGACATCACCGGCGGACCGGCGGTCGGTAGTTTCAGTCAAGCTGATGGAGCCGATGGCCTGCAGGTTGTACTCACCGGCCAGCTCGCGGAACGACAGCACCGCCAACTCCAGCTCACCACGCAGCACCAGCCGACGCAGGCTGCGACGCAAATCGGGGTGTACCAACAGGACGCTGCGATCACCTTCGGCCAGGTGCCCGCAAACGGCACGCAATTGGATCAATAATGAACGGCTGGCATGCTCGTTGAGCAACTCGCGCGGGTTGTCGGCTCGGCGCAGGTAAGCACGCAACTGCTCTTCCACCCCGGGGGTCAGCACGAAGGCGGTGATGACACGGTTACGGTCGGCGTACTGGTGGCTGATCTGCCGCGCCAGGCTGGCGCGCAGGTGATCGGCCAGGCGCGCGGCATCCGGCTCACGGGCGCCCCACTCGACCATCGCTTCGAGCAAGGCGCGCTGGTTGCGGATCGACACACCCTCGGCAATCAACAGACGCAGGGTTTCAGCCAGGCGCTGCAAGGGCACGTTGCGTAATACTTCCTTGACCAACTCGTCATAGCTGGCTTCCATGCGCTCCAGAATCCTGCGGGTTTCCTGAATGCCCAGGAAGCTCGCAGCATTACGGCGCAGGCTGCGCTCGATGATCCCTCGCAGGACTTCGGCGACGCTGAGAAAGCCGATACCGGCCTCCTCCAGTAGCCCCTGGTGAGTGCGCTCGATCCATTGCGCCGCACGGCTGTGCAGCGGCGACGGTGCCTCCAGCGCAGGGATTTCCAGTAGCTGGACGTGCACCAGGTCGTCCTTGAGCATCAAGCAACCGACCGGTAACTCGCCCTCGCTGATCGGCACACCCTCGAGTTCGACCACAAAGCCGTTGGCGGGCAGGTTGCGGTCGATGTAGATGTCCGGCACCGGCACCTCGATCCCCAGGTCGCCGCGAAGCTCATGGCACAAGGCTTCGATGCGCTGGCGCAACGGCAGTTCGGGTGCCACCTGGGCCACTTCCAGGCCGATGCTCAGCAGCACGCGGCTGTCCAATGGCTTAGCCAGGGTTTCGTACTGCTCGACCGGTTCGTCTTCAAGCACCGCGACTTCACTGGCCCCTTCCACCACCTCAGCCTGGGGCGTCTTGTCGCGGCGGTAGACCATGAATGCGGCCCCCCCCAGCAACGCCGACAGCCCGATAAATACAATGGCGGGAAAGCCCGGCAACAACGCCACGCCCAACAGGATCAAAGCAGTCAAGCCCAGGGCCTGGGCGCTATAACCCAACTGATGAAGAATCTCATTGCCCAGGTTGCCTTCGGTAGTGCCACTGTTGACCCGGGTCACCACCATACCGGCCGCGACCGAGATCAACAGGGCCGGGATCTGGGCGATCAGGCCGTCGCCGACGGTCAGCAGCGAATAGGTGTGCGCCGCATCGGCGAACGACATATCCCGCTCGACCATGCCGATCATCATGCCGCCCAGCAGGTTGACCGCCAGGATCACCAGGCTGGCAATCGCATCGCCCTTGACGAATTTCATGGCGCCATCCATTGCGCCGAACATCTGGCTTTCACGCTCCAGACGTGAGCGTCGACGGCGGGCTTCATGCTGATCGATATCGCCGTTGCGCAAGTCGTTGTCGATGCTCATCTGCTTGCCTGGCATGGCATCCAGAGTGAAGCGCGCCGCGACCTCGGCCACGCGTTCGGCACCTTTGGTGATCACCACGAACTGGGCCACGGTGATGATCAGGAAGACCACCAAACCAACCACGACTTGGCCTGCGATGACAAAATCGCCAAACGCCTTGACGATGTGCCCGGCGTTGCCATCGAGCAGGATCAGGCGCGTGGTGGTGATCGACAGGGACAGGCGAAACAGGGTACTTAGCAGGATCAGCGGCGGCAGTGCCGAGAACTCCACCGAGTGCTTGATGTAGAAGGCGACGATGAGGATCAGGAGGCTCAGCGAGATGTTCAGGGCGATAAGCGTATCCACCAGCCAGGTTGGCAGCGGAATAATCATCATCACGATAGCCATCAACATGAAGACGACGACAATCACGTCGCTGCGCTGGGCGGCCATGCGAGCCAATGCGTTGAGGCGGTCGAGGAACATTATTGCGCGGCTCTGCGGGCGGTCAGGTAACGTTTGAAACATTGACGCGCCTCATCCTTGCGCCCGCCGCTCCATAGCGCACGGCTGCGCAACAACCAAAGGCCAGAGGACTCCCCTTCCAGTTCGACCATGCGGTCCAGCGCCGACAGTGCGCGCTCGGCCTGGCCGCTGTCGGTAAAGGCCATGACCAGATTTCGCAGCAACATAGTGTCGTCGGGCGCCATCTGGACGGCGATCAACAGCAGCACCAAGGCACGCTGCGACTGGCCGCTGCGGCGATACAACTCGCCCATGCCCTTGAGCAGATCGACGCAGTCCTGTTCCTGACGATTCATGACTCGATCACCTGGGCGCGTTGCTCTTCGAGCAAGCTGCGCAGGGCGATTTCTTCGCTGATCAGTTCATGAGCCAACGCCTTGATTTCGGGCTCGGCATCCAGGGTGGGGATCACGTTGTCCAAGACGTATTCGAGAATTTCCATTGAGCGGCGACTGCCGAACAACTCGGCCGTCATGCCCTCAACGAGGCCCGACTGCTCAACCTCGGCACGCAGCGAACGACGTGCCGACACCGCACGCTGGCCCAGCACCGCCTCGAAGCGTCCACCTTGGCGCGCTTTGGTCGGCTGGACGCTGTCTACCGCCGGGGTTCTTTCGGCGGTTGTCGGTAAGGGAGCACCTGGGTCGATTCTCATAAGGTGAGCGTGAACCTTTCTTCACCACGGGCGAGAATCACCTCATGGTTCTCGATGCGCTCAAGTATCCAATTGTCGGCCAGCGCAGCCCCTGGAAACAGGCGCTCGCCGTTGTCGTTGATCACGTACGGGTTATCGCCGAACCACACCGCCTGAAAACGCACACGGGGCTTGGCGATTTCGTTGCGGGCCACCACACCGGGGAGCAACATAACCTGTTGGCCAAAGTGGCTATCAAAGGCTTGCTGCAAACCAAGCCACTGGCTTTTCTGGGTCGGGCCATAAGACCCATGGGCACTGAGCTGGCCATCGACCTCGCTGACCTTGATCTGGTGCAGGCCTGACCTGGCAAGCTGCTGTTCGAGCCAAGCCCTGGCCTGTACGACGGTCTGCGTCGATTCATGGGGCACGGCCAGCGCAGCGGCTTTATCAGCGGTGTTCAACGCCTGCGGCTCGCCCCGAAAGGCAAAGGCGCCCACGCACAGGAACATCAGCAGCAAGGCGATGATCCACCGCGGCTTGCGCTGCCAGGCGGATGCTCTAGCTGGAGCCGCTATCGGCTCCAGGCATGCGGTGTCGCGATGGAGCGTCAGGCAGGCTTCGCCGATGCGGATGCCCACGGGCAAGTGCGCACGATGCCCCTTGCCCGCAGGAATGAGAATTTCCCGGCCACGGGGACCGCACACGAACACGTCGCCGCCAATCGCCTCGACGGCCACCTGGCCATCGGTGAAACGCAGTGCCATATGACGTTCGGCAATGCCTGCGTCGCTGAGCAACAGATCAGCATTTTCGGCACAGCCAAGAATATAGATGGGCTTGTCCAGGGGCAGGCAACCCCCCTGATGCAGGCCGCGGGTGATACCAAGCACTGGCAGCCCTTTGCCCGTAGCGGCTGCGGTTGGGATCGCGGCGAAGAAAGTCAAGGCCGTCATGGTTGTATTTCCGGAATAAGGCGTGCGGACAAATACCTATGAGGCACAGATAGCGCTGTTATTTTTCAAGGTTCAGCATCGCAGAACAGGCATGCAGGCAGCCGTGAGGCTGCCTGCATGACGGCATCAGTTCTGAGGCCGTTGCTTGGTAGCGTCGAGCTCAGCTTTCTTAGCGGTGGACAGCTCGGTGATCTTGGCCGACTTTTCGATCGCCATGTTGAAGGTGGCTTCCATTTTGGCGATAGCCGAGTCAGCGTTGCCGGAACTTACTGGGGTAGTCTCGCTCATGTTGGTTCTCCTAATCGGTGAGGAATACTTGCGCCGCCAAGCGGCCAACTAATGTTGCCAATCGAAGAATAGGGACTGAACATTACAGTTCAACGTCCAACAGGTGTTTTAATCTCAACGCCGATCATTATCTCGATCGGCCCAGCAGAATAAGCCCCGGGCCACGCGGCCCACCTATCATCCCTGGCAGGCAACCCAAGAGGCTCCTGCAGTAGATCAAAGTGCCAGACAGACTATGCCCCACCAGCAAAATCCAACAAAAAGTTCAAAACAACAATAAATCCCCATGGATCTTTTTATACACAAAAGATCCATCGTTACTAACTAAGCATTGATGGCCAGTTGCAATCAACTCTACGTAAGTTATTTATCGTCACTCGATGCCACCTGAAAAAACGAGCGCAACTCAAGCCGTTACGCTCGCCAGCAGGCTCTCTGCCCGGACTCAGGAAGCGATGGTGCTATCTTCGCCCGGCCACTCCTCGTCAGGGATATCCCAGATATCGCCGTTCGGCACACCGTCGATTTCGTACTGGGTCAGGTAATCGCTCAGGGCATCCGCGAACTTGCCCACCCGTTTCTCCTGCTTGACTTCCTCGATCAGGCCCGGGATGAGCAGTGCCAGCGCAGCCACACCCGCCGCCGCGAAGCCCAGGCCACCCGCTAACATCGAGATCCGCGAAGCGGCAACCGCCGACACGCTCATTGCGCTGGCGCCCGCTTCAACCGCCGAAGCCAGGCCAGCCATGATCCCCAGCGAACCGGCCGTGATATTCATGCCGCCGGCAACCGTATCGCCCTTCCTGAGCGCGTTGACGCCATCGAAGATGCCGTAGGCGCCGGCAGCGATAGCAGCAATGCCACCAATCCCCTTGGCCGCGTTTTCCATGCCCTTGAGGTTGGCGGTCACGCTTTTCAGCGGATCGTCCAACTTTTTGATCAGGTCGCCGAACTGATCACCCGAAAGCTTGCCCTTCACACCCTTGAGGTAATCCTGATAGTTCTTGAGACCACCTTCAGCCAGGAGCGTGGCGGACTGTACCGAACCGGTGGCGATGTCAACGGTCTGCCGCTCGGTCAGCTTCCCGGCGTTGTTGGCGCCCTTGGCGATGGTAATACCGGCCATGAACAACCCGCTCACACCGTGCAGGACGCCTTTGCTCGAAGCCTCCTTGAGCGACGAGTCCTTGCTGAATACATCCAGTGCATCCAGGGTCTTGGTGCCTTGGCGAAGCAGGTCCCAGTCGCCCCTGAAATTGGCCAGGACCTGGTCTGGCGTCGCCACGGTGCCGTCGGCATTGACGAGCAACTGCGGGTTTTCCTTGCTGATCTGCTCGATGATTTTCTTGACCTTGGCCTCATCCAGCTCAGCACCGCCATTGACGCCGAAGGCCACCTTCATATCGTCGAACGAGGCATCCTTGAAGACATTGTCCTGAGCGATCCGGGTGAAGTTTTCGTTGAGCTGTGTGTCGAGCTTGCCAGTGAACTCAGGGTCCAGTGCCGAGTTGTACAGCGTGACTTCAAGGCTGTAGGCACTCATGGCCTCTTCAGGGGTATGGTCCTTGAGCAGCTCATTCAGGCGATCACCTGAAGCCAGCGACTTCTCGTAATAGCTTTCCAATTCGCCATTGGCCTTGGAGCCTTTGACAGCGGCCTGGATTTCACCGGTATTTTCGATGCCCAGCGCGCCCTGGAGGGTCTGCGCAGTACCAAAGAACTCGGCAAGAATCTCCGGCTGCGTGGTCTTGCCATCCTTGGACTTGGCGTCCCATAGCGTATCGAGTGACTTGCCGGACTTGATTTCGTCGTCGTAGGTCTTTTGCAGGGACTCCTTGAGCCCCTTGTTACCTTCCACCAGCTTGATCAATTCACTGGAGCCGTGCTCGCTCACGTACTGACTGACCTCAGGGTCGCTTTGCAGGATCTCGATGTGCGCGTTCACATCGTCAAGCAGCTTCTGGGCATCCGGATGACTGCCCACCTTGTTGGCAATCGTGACCTGCGACTTGTCGTCCTTCCACATGCCGGCAGCGCTGCCCTGGATGATCAATTGCTGGGCGGCCTTGAGATCCTGCAGCACAGCAGCTTTTTCTTCTGCCGAATATTTATCCGGGTGATCGAACACGTCCTTGTTCAAGCCTGCGGTATCGACCTTGGCCAAGGCATTGCTGCCGGCGATCCCCGAGAGCAGCGTGATAACGGAGGTCGCATCCTTGGGTACATTGGCGCTCTTGAGCCAGCCCTGGACATCGGCCCTGCTCAGATCGCCATCAGGATTATTGTCCAGTGGGTTCTTGGCGTTGTCGATGACCTTGAAAGCACCTGGCTGAGACCAGAAATCCAGCGCCTGCTTGGTCTCCTCGTTCAACTGTGAATTCTGGTTCTTGTACTCCTTGATGTCGTCGGCAGTCAGGTACTTGCCCGCACCGGTCTTGCCCTTGATCGCATCGAAGTTTTCATCGAGGATCGCTGCGTACCTGGCGATCTGCTGCGACGCTGGATCGGCATCCGGATTGGTCTTGAGGTAATCCTTGTAGCTGGCGATATCATCGGTTTTCTTGAGATCTGGCAGGGCCGAAAAGCCTTGCTTGCCGAAGTCCTGCAAGCGACCAGCCTCGGTGCCGTGCTTGGCTTCGCCGCTCTTGGTGAAACCGTCCACACTGCTGTTGAACAGATCACCACCGGACTGGGTATTGCCCTTGTCATCGAACATCGTGATGCGGTCCATGACCTGCGCGGCCCGGTAGGCGGCATCAGCATCGCTCTCGTAATCGCCGACCTGGTCCTTGAGCATGTCCTTGACACCACTCTGGTTCCCCAGGTTCTTGAGCATCGGGTTGTCTTCGATGATGTCTTGCGCCGAACGCTTATCCTCTTCCGGGCGATTCCATACGATGCCGATCTTTTCGGCCTGCTCGCGGGCTTCCTTGTTGTCGCCAGCCGACGAAGAGTCCTTGATTTCACCCTTGAGGGCAGAGAAACCCTGCTTGCCGAAGTCCTGCAGGCGACCGGCTTCAGTGCCATTCTTCGCTTCGCCGCTTTTGGTGAAGCCGTCGACGCTGCCGTTGCCTACGTCTTTGCCGGCAATCTTGCTGCCCTTGCCATCGAGGGTCTCGATGTGTTCGAGCACCTGGGTCGCGCGATAGGCGGCGTCCGGATCATTTTCGAAGTCGCCGACCTGCTCCTTGAGCATGTCCTTGACGCTGCTCTGGTTGCCCAGATTCTTGAGCAAGGCATTGTCATTGATGATGTCCTGCGCGGAGCGATCATCCCCTTCAGGGCGTTCCCACTTGATACCCAAGGCCTCGGCTTGTTCACGTACCTTGGGATCATCGCCGGACTTGGACAGATCCTTGAGCTCGCCTTTAAGGTGGGAGAACCCTTGCCGGCCAAAGTCCTGCAGGCGACCCGCCTCGGTGCCGTGCTTGGCATCGCCGCCTTTGGTAAAGCCATCGACCCGGCCGTTATCGATGTCCTTGCTGGCGATCCGTTCACCACCCTCATTATATTTTTCCACGTGCTCAAGCACCTGCTTGGCGCGGTAGGCCGCATCAGGGTCAGTCTCGAAATCGCCGACACGGTCCTTGAGGTTATCCTTCACATCACTCTGGTTGCCCAGGTTCTTGAGCACCGGAGTGTCGTCAATGATGTCCTGGGCCGAGCGGTCGTCGCCTTTTGGCCGCTCCCATTCAATGCCTGCCTCCTTGGCCTGCTTGATCGCCTGGTCCCAGGCCTGGGCAAGCCTGGGGTCTTGTGGCTTGGACGTTATGCCTACAAAACTGACATCTTGAACGGACATTAATGACTCCTTTTCTTAGGGCATGAATGAGTGCAGCGGCGGTGCGAGCCCGCATGGGACGCAGCACTCGCGACAGGTCAGCCAGCGTGAATGCGCACAAACGTGCCACTAGCAGGGTATTAATTGGACGATAGAATCTGCATGCGCCAGCATCATGAAAAGGGAGTATCCCTGCAGAGTGTTACAACAAAACGCATGCGCCAGTCACCCGTTTGCCCATCCATCAGGGCCGGGACGCCATTCGAAGATCAGGCAGCTGTACGAGAGGGATCAGCCTGGCAGGGGCCAGGCTGATGAACACAAGGAATCAGTTCTGAGGACGCTGTTTGGACGAGTCCAGCTCGGTCTTGGCAATGGTGCTCAGCTCAGTGATTTGAGCAGACTTGGCAATCGCGGAGTCGAACACTTCGCTCATATTGGCGAGGGCTTCGGTGGCAGTGCCCTTGAGGCCGCCCTCTGCTGCCCACTCGAAGTTCCACGCGCCGCTGTAGCTGTCAGCACCGGCCACATCGTGAGTTTCGATGGCGGTGAAGACGTCCGAATGGCGCGTCATGTAGTCTGCGGCTGCCGAAACTTCGGCAGGCACCTCTTTGGACGAAGCGTTGGCCAGCGACGAGAGTTCATTACCACTGATCGCGCCCTTGCCTTTCTCTTTCATGTAGTCGGCCAGAATCCGACTGGACTTGGCGATGTCCAATTTAGCATCGAATGCAGAGGCGGAATTGTTCTGCGATGTTGGCGTTGCGCTGCTTGAAGGCGTGACAGTAGACATGGAGAAGCTTCCTTGGCAGGGGTTTCAGGTATTCAATAATTGCTTAATGCCATGACATTCATATTAAAGGATTGGCACAACATGCGACTTCAAGTTATCAACTGCGCAGGTCTTACCCACGGCGGTGGCCAAAATTTCAGATCTCGGACCATGATGCAGGCCGGTGCGCTACTGAACTAACACCTTGGGGGCCCAGATAGCCTGTGACAGGACTCCATTTAATTCAAAAATATATATTAATAACAAAGCCTTAAATAAATTTCATGTCAAAAACCGTCCGTCCAACTCCACTGGATTCCAGAGCTCGCGGGGGAATAATTGGGGGGAAATTTCGGCTCCTTAAAAAGGATGCCCCACCGATGCCCCAAGATAATGCAGTTGTTTTCAAACGAAAACTCAGCGATGCCTTCATCCGCTCGCTGACCGAACCCGGCAAGCACGCTGACGGCGAAGTCCCTGGTCTCTACTTAGAGGTGAGGGCGTCGAATAAGGTCGGAAAACCACCTTCCAAGTTCTGGCACTTGAAGTATCGGCTGCATGACAAGGAGAACCGCTTCTCCATCGGCGCGTAAAGCCGGGTGCTCCGCTGATTGTCGCGGGCAATCAATATGCTTATGCCAGCCAACCGTTATTGCTTGCGGCCTGGGGACAACAGTGGCGACAGCATGGCGCCAGGCCGGATGAAGTGAAGGCCAAGTTAGGAAAAATTCTTCAGGGAGCTGACCCGCCACATTCCGAGGCTGCGGTTCAACAATTGATGCATGACTCTGGATTCGGAGTCGCTACTCGTTCCTTCAGTAGTCAGTTCTGGGGTGCCTGGCTAATGCATAAGACCATTTAAAACGGAACCGATAGACTGCTTCTGGTCCCAATCGACCCGAAGCTGACACCTATTCATGTTTACTAGAAAAATGGTGGATCCGCCATTCATTGGTATTGCGCGAACCTTCCTGGCGCTCGACCTGAATCAACAGGGCCACTGTTACTTCGAATCTGCGCATTCACTCCCTCCGTGCCTCGCTCTGATAGCCTCGTGAAAATTCATTTACATCGACTTGATCGAAACCACTTCCACAAATCGGAATTTTTTTCTAGCCACCCTAGTCGCTTCTTGCTCGGCTAGGAGGGAGCTCAACGTATCGGCCTCATGGACCATCTCGTGCATCTTGCCTTCAAATTCATTGCCCACCCGAAGCGTTACTTTCAGCTTAGGTGTAAATGCTTTCGCGATCTTCTTTTTCTCTGCTGCTTTCGTCGAGTGCGCGATCTCGATATCCGTGAGAGGCTTTTGCACGGGAGGCGCATTGTCCTGCGCAACCGGCTCGTCAGCACCGAACAGCGCCCGGCGCATCTCTTCTTCAGTTAGTTCTGGGTTCATGCCGATTCTCGGAGGGATGTTATGAGTAGCTAATACGATTCTATCAGCATGACGATTTTCTCCAGTAGCGAGTCTCCTCTTGATCAGCTCTAACACCTGGCGGCCGTGCCTGGAGGATTTAGGTTTGCTGTGTATCGATGCGTCCACGTGAAACCGAACCACAGCTGGCTGAAGCGACAGGCGGAAATTGGCCGATTTCTGCCTGTCACGAGGGGCAGAAATCGGCCGATTCTGTTGAAAAAGTCGGCCATGGTTTCCACGGTAGAAAAGTATGCATTTGAGATTGAAATCTGTACTTTGAGCAGAGGATTCGGGGCTCAGATTTCGCGTAGCGACGCGCAATAAAGACGTTTTCAGCGGTCAGTATTGGGGCAGTCTGGACGAACCGACTTTTTCAACAGAATCGACCCAAAGCTGTCGGTCAAAGTGTTTTACAAAAAACTCGTTTGCTGCCGTAATTGACAGTAATTGCAATCCTACGTCCGATTGGGGTTCGATTGCTAGCTACAGGGTGTACCATCAAGTACTGTCCATCAGATATCAGTCAGCCATGCTCACGCTAAGCGAAGAGAGCCGCCAGATTGTAGCTTCTCTGGCGCACCGTGTTGGCCCCGACGCGGACATTGCAAGGATCGCCCAGGCGATTGTTTCAACCTTGCAGGATATGGACGCAGCTCTCACGGCCATCATTGGCCAGCAAGGGGTTGCCGCGCTTTACCGTCGCAGCCTCCAGCTGTGCGCTTCCGCTCATCCGCGTCTGGCCGGCACCTATGACAGCTTGCAGGCCTCGCTGGATGTGACTGCCCTCAATTCCGTGCTCGTTGAGCAAAGCGAAGCCGACGCGTTGTTTTTCGGTCAAGTGTTGTTGACCACGTTTTACGAGCTGCTAACCACGCTGATCGGGCCTTTGCTCACCGCACGTTTGCTTCGTGGCGTGTGGGAGCCTTCTTTGAGCGACACCCCTTCGCAGGAAAATTCGCCATGAGCACCAAAGTGACTATCAACCGCCTGGCCACCGGTGTGCCAGGACTGGACGAGGTGCTGGGCGGAGGATTGCCGGAGTTTTCGTTCAACCTGATCGCAGGCCCGCCTGGCTGTGGCAAAACCACCTTGGCGCATCAGATGATGTTCGCCCTGGCGACGCCCGAGCGACCGGCGCTGTTCTTTACCGTTCTGGGAGAGCCGCCGCTGAAGATGCTACGTTATCAGCAGCAATTCGACTTTTTCGACAGCGAAGCGATCAACCAGTCGATCCGTTATATTAACCTGGCAGACGACACCCTAGCCGGGGATCTGGACGAAGTGCTGCGGCGCATCGTCAGCGAGGTGGAGGCTCACTCCCCGTCACTGGTGTTCGTCGACTCGTTCCGTTCCGTGGTGCTGGCAAGCCAGACCCAGGATAACCCCAACAACAACCTGCCGCAGTTCGTTCAGCAATTGGGCATGTTGATGACCACCTGGCAGGCAACGACCTTCCTCATTGGCGAATACTTCACCGAAACCGACACCAACCCGATTTTCACCGTGGCCGACGGCTTGATCTGGCTGCGCCAGAGCGTTCAGCGCAATTCCATGGTGCGCAAGATGGAAATCATGAAGATGCGCGGTCAGCCGACATTGCCGGGGCTGCACACCTTCCGCATCGCTACGTCGGGGATCAAGGTCTTTGCGCCTGCGACACTCAACTCGGTTGAAGCACCGCTGGAGTTCCCCATCAAGCGCCTGAAAATGGGAGTACCACAGCTCGACGACATGCTGGGCGGTGGCCTGCCCCGTGGTTATTCCTTGCTTGTGGCCGGGCCGTCGGGCTCGGGCAAAAGCATTCTGGCAGCAACCTTCCTCGCCGAGGGCGCGCGCAATGGCGAAACTGGTGTGATCGCGGTATTTGAACAACGGCCTAATCACTCCCAGAACGCTACCCTTGCGGGCCTGATCAAGAGCGACCAGGTCGGTCTGGTGGACAGCCGTGCCCCGGACCTGTCCATAGATGAGACCGTGCAATTGCTGCTCAGCGAGATCAGCCGATTGAAAGCCACTCGAGTGGTGATCGATTCGTTGTCGGGCTTCGAACTAGCGCTGGCACCGACCTTTCGCGAAGACTTTCGCGAGTCATTGTCGCGCATGGTCACGGCGTTGACGAGTGCCGGGGTCAGCGTGTTGATGACTTCCGAGCTGGAAGACCGCTACACCGACCTGCGTTTCAGCCCGTACGGCACGGCATTTCTCACCGACGCCATCATCGTCCAACGCTACATTGAAGTAGAGAGTCGCTTGTTGCGGATCATGGCCGTGGTCAAGGTGCGAGCCAGCGCTCACTCCGATGAGTTGCGCTTGTATCGCATCGACAACAACGGCCTTCAGATCGGTGAAATGCTGCCAGGTCGCGAGGGGCTGCTTGGTGGCCGACCGACAAAACAGAGTTCAGGAGCGGTACGCACAGGAGATAAAAATGATTGAGCTCGACTCATGAGTAACGCCGGTGGCAAGAAGGAACGTGATATGGCCAATGCTGCTCACGAACTCTTCCTGCTTGGTCAAAAAACTGTTGAAGCGCGAGCGGTATTAGCAGCGCTGCAAAAACAATTGAGCGACGCAAGTAGCCGACTGGTGGATACCCAGCAGGTCGAGCAAGTGATCGAAGCCAATCAGCAGTTGGCGCTGGCGATTCTGCTGGCACAATCAGATGCTGTAGCCCCCCCTCGCTTGGAGGAACAGCGTTTGTACCAAGAGCTGCGTGAGGCTAACGCGCAGTTGGTCATAGCTGCACTCAGCGCTCAAGACCTTCAGGCGGCAGCCGAGCGTGCATTGAGTCAGCAGAAAAGCGTACTTGCGATGGTGGCCCATGAGCTGCGAAATCCATTAACACCCATCAGCATGATTGCAGAGCGTATGGTCCGGCTACCTAGCGATCAGCTACCGCGGATGCGTGAGTTGATCGAGAGCCAGGTGCAGCATATTTCACAACTGGTCGACGATCTGCTCGACGTCTCCCGCGCCAGCACGGGTAAGTTGCGAATCGATCGCCGCGATGTCGATATGCTGCAAATTCTGAGTGAGGCTGTTGATGCGTGTGGCCCTGTGATGACCGCGCAAAAGCAGCACTTTGATGCTCATCTTCCCGGTGGCATCTTGATGGTGAGTGGTGACCCAGGACGCCTGGCTCAAATTCTCCATAATCTACTGGCGAATGCGGCCAAATACACTCCGGCCGACGGCAGAATCAGGCTGTCTGTAGCGGTCGAGACCAAAGTTTTGAAGATAAGTATCTCCGACAATGGAATCGGTATTTCGGCTAAAGCACTGCCTTTTATTTTTGACCCTTACGTTCAGGACGAACACGCCATAGGTTTCAATGGGGCCGGCTTGGGCATTGGGTTGACCGTAGTTCGGGAGCTGGTGGAAGCACATGGCGGCAAAGTCATCGGTACGAGTGAGGGTAATGGGAAGGGGAGTGAGTTCGTGGTGACGTTACCGTTGGTCAATCATTAGCTACTCAATAGCGCCAACTGGCGGACAACCGAAAAGCTGGAACTTTAGTTTCGGAGACTAAAGTTCCAGAAGCGTTTGACAATTTCCGTCTGTAGTTGCAGAGCAAGAGCTTCATCGGAAAGTTTAATGGGCAAAGCTCATCGCTAAGGTGAGGGCTCGTTGGTTGAGATCCTGTTTGATCGTCTACTTGAGACTTACAATCTACCCATGAAAGACAACCCCTTTGTCGCTATACACATATGCATTTGTATTATATGGATCGCGACCGTCATCTCGGTGGTGTATTGGTTCAGTCCCGTAACACGTTGATCTAAACCACTTAGGGAAGGTCTGAAGTAAGCAGCCGTTTTTAACGGCCTCGCTGTCTGAGGTTCAAAAAACACCGACTTAATCGAAAATCAGACCTTTCCTCCTGTCAGTTCACTGTTTTTTGCGGAATAGCACCTTTTCAGGGCTCATTGTCCACATCACAGGCGCACCTCGCCTGCATTCAACAGTCGTTTTCGCATCATCCACAGGTTCGATAAGGCAAACAGTGTGGTCTGCTGCGCGGTGTTTTTCACCAAGCCTCGGAAGCGGACTTTCGTATAACCAAACTGGCGCTTGATCACCCTGAATGGATGCTCAACCTTGGTCCGGACTTGAGCTTTCGCGTATTCGATTTTGCGGCGCATGCGACCGATCAGGCTCTTTTTTGCATGCTTCTTATAGCTGCTGGGGCGCGCTGCGATCGACCAGATCATCTGGCGATGTTGATGCTCCGCACGCTTCTCCACGCCGGTGTAACCGGCATCGCCAGAGACGTAAGTTTCCTCGCCATGCAGCAACTGATCGACCTGAGTCACGTCCGCCACACTCGCCGCCGTGCCCACCACGCTATGTACCAGACCGGATTCAACATCGACACCGATGTGCGATTTCATCCCGAAATAGTACTGATTTCCTTTCTTTGTCTGGTGCATTTCGGGGTCGCGTTTACCGTCCTTGTTCTTGGTCGAACTGGGCGCATGAATGATCGTCGCATCGACCACAGTTCCCTGACGCAGCAGCAAACCTCGGTCGCCCAAATAGCCGTTGATGACCTGCAAAATCCCACCGGCCAGCTCATGTTTTTCCAACAGCCGGCGGAAGTTGAGGATCGTGGTTTCATCCGGAATCCGATCCAAATGCAGCCCGGCAAACTGGCGCAGAATCGTGGTTTCATAGAGGGACTCTTCCATCGCCGGATCGCTGTAGCCGAACCAGTTTTGCATCAGATGAACCCGCAGCATGGCCATCAACGGATACGCCGGACGACCGCCTTCACCCTTCGGATAATGCGGCTCGATCAACGCAATCAGGCCTTTCCAGGGCACGACCTGATCCATCTCAATCAGGAAACGCTCACGGCGGGTCTGCTTACGTTTGCCTGCGTACTCGGCATCAGCGAAAGACATTTGCTTCATCGGGGCTCAACCGTTCAGTTCGTGGGACAGCCGTATCTCACCAGATTTGGAAGTCTTTTTCAGAGTTTCCTTAACGCAATCTTCGAAGCGACCATTCAGGTTTTATTGGCCGAAGGGCTTTAGCGTCTCACGACGACGCGCGTTGCTGAGCGTGCCGGCGTTTTGGTCGGGACGATGTACCAGTATTACCCTCACAAGCAGGCCCTGCTTTATGCCTCACTGGCGCGTCACCTGCAGTCTGTACAGGATGAGATCAGACAGGCTTGTCTTCTGCTGCAGGGTGAGAGGGCAGGAACGATGGCAGATGCCCTAGCCGAGGCCTATCTGAAGGTGAAGACCAAGCGCGGGGACGTGACACGGGCGCTCTACCTTGTGGTGGCAGAACTCGACACCGCGGAACTGGTCGATCGCAGCCTGCGCAGCATGAAAGCCGATATCGCTGCCATGTTCGCTAGCGCTAAGGATGCTGAATTCGTGGACGCCAATGTGGTAACTGCGATGTTTCTTCTGGCTCTTTCAGGCACCGTCCGTGCCTTTATCGAGGACGATACCGCTATAGCCTGATCGACAGCTCAAGCAGATGCTCAGATCCTATGTTGAACAGGCGCCAAAACGGAGGTGACGGTGGTGCCAAGAAGTTGGTGACCTTTATGGAAAACCTGATCAATCTCAGAGCAACCGTAGCCGTGATGTCGGGGCCTGCTTGCGTCAAGTAACCGGCAGCAAAACGCTGCGTACCACCGAACTGTTGGGCGCATTGTTCGAGCGCAATGTCGTTGCCCGAAAAATCGGTGGTTTCTTCGAGCATTACGACCTGCTGCTGTCGCCGACCTTGCCGGGGCTGGCGCCGCTGATCGGTACCTACAATGCCGGGCAGGAACATCTGGACGGGCGTGGCTGGATGAGTCACGGATTCAATCAGTCACCCTTCACCGCGCTGGCAAACGTGGTCGGTGCCTCTAACCCACGACCCGCAGAGCGGATTGCCCATCGGCATTCAGTTCATGGGCAAGTTCGGCGCTGAAGGCCTGTTGCTGGGCTTGGCCGGGCAGTTGGAGCGCCAGTTACCCTGGGCAGAGTGTTCACTTGCAGCGCACTCGCGGTGCGATGCCGGCGAGCTGTTCGCGGGTATACGCCCAGGCGGTATAGAGGTTGTTGCGAAACGCTACGGCATCGATGGCCATGATTCGCACCGAAGCCCCACATGGGGATATTGTGGAATCGCAGAGCGCTAAACAACATCGGGTGCTTGAGCGCTTAAGCATTGTGTTTCGCAAACACCAAACTGAAGACTGTCACACCTTGTACGCTACTGACTTCGCAACGGCCGCCATGCATCTGCATGATCGACGCAACAATCGATAGTCCCAGCCCGTTTCGCTCGGAAGAGCGATGCCTAGAGCTGTCTACCCGGTAAAACCTGTCAAACAGCCGGTTGAGTTGCGTCGGCTCGATGGTATCGCCCACATTGCGCACTTCAACAATGCTATTGGTGGCCGCGTATCGAGCCTGCATCAGGATTTCGGTGCCGGGTTGTGCATGCCGTACCGCATTAGCAACCAGATTCGCCAAGGCGCGCCGAAAAAGCATGACATCGACACGCAGAGTGCCGCTGCCGGACCAGGCGAGTCGCACTCCACGCTCCTCGGTCAGATCCTCGAAGTAGTGGCCGATCCTGCGCAGCTCATCGGCAACATCCACATCCACACGTTCGATAGCGTCCTCGGCATGCTCGGTTCGGGCCAGGAACAGCATGTTATCGATCATCTTCGACAGCCGTTGCAGCTCCTCATAGTTGGAGCCCACCAGACGCTGGTAATAGTCTACGTCTCTGGGTTTTCCCAGCCCGACCTCTATCTGGCCAAGCATATTGCCAATCGGAGTGCGCAGGTCGTGGGCCATGTCGGCGCTGACCTGCTTGAGTTGAGTGAAACCTTGCTCAAGGCGGTCCAGCATGGCATTGAACGGCAGGATCACCGCCTTGAGTTCACTGGGCGCACGTTGTGGGTCCATGCGCAGACCCAGGGTTCCGATACTGATGGACGCAGTTTGCTCCGCCAGTCGGTGCAGGGGCGCCATGCTGCGTCTGGCCAGGAAGAAAGCCAGCAAGGCGATCAGGACTGCGGCGAGAGCGGAGAAGGCGAGGATGCTGTTTCGATATTCATTGAGGGTGCGGGTTCGCTCCGTCAACAGACGGCCGGAAATTACTTGCAACGATGGCTGGCCGCTGGAGCTGCGTACCCAAGCCCCCATGTAGATGAAAGGCGTGCCGTCGGCTGCCTGACCATGCTGGACATTAGCAAGCGCCAACCTCGCATCGGTGTCTATCAGCTCGACATCCGGAATGTTGCGCTGGCCGGGATTGACGCTGATGAGCGCGGGACCTTTTTCGGGTCTTACCAGCAAAAGCGATTCGGCGTTGCCCAGCATGTTTTCGAAGAGGCGTGGTTTATCACGAATCAGTTCCCGGGCGTCGCTGTCTTGCAACAAGGTGCGGATCTGCTCGACCCGAGTCACCAGGGCCGCGTCATCGCGCATCGTCAACTGTACCTTCAGCCCAAAGTACAGCGCCGCACCCAGGCTGGCGACCGCACCGAAGGCGAAGCAGGCAAGCAGCATTGCCAGGCGCAGTGTCAGCGACAGTCGACTCATGCTTCATCCTCGAAACGGTAGCCGACGCCGTGAATGGTATGAATCAGTTTGGACAGGAAGGGGTCGTCGATTTTTTGCCGCAACCGGCGCACGGCAACATCGACGACATTGGTGTCGCTGTCGAAATTCATGTCCCAGACCAGCGATGCCAGCAGGCTGCGGGAAAGCACTTCATCGCGGTGTTGCATGAAACAGAGCAACAGACTGAATTCCTTGTTGGTAAGAGTCAGCCGTTGCCCGGCGCGCGTTACCCGACGCTTGGGGACGTCGACCTGCAAGTCCCCCACTTCCAAGGTGTCGACGGGGCCTTCGACCTGGCCGCGGCGCAGGATAATGCGGACTCTCGCCAGTAACTCGGCAAAAGAAAAAGGTTTGACCAGGTATTCGTCGGCACCAAGACCGAGGCCTTTCAGGCGATCTTCCAGACTGCCACGAGCGCTGAGAAACAGCACTGGTGTCTGCTGGCGCGCGCCAAGCTTCTCCATCACCGTCCAGCCGTCCATTTCCGGCAGCATCACATCGAGCAGGATGAGGTCGTAATGTGCCTCGCGTGCCATATGCAAGCCGTTGATGCCATTGTCGGCCTGATCGACCACGTATCCCGCTTCGGTCAGGCCGGCGCAGAGGTAGGAGGCGGTTTTCGCTTCGTCTTCTATGATCAGGATTTTCATGACGACTGGTTTCATACCTAGGCGATCCAACAAGGAAAGTGCGGGATCGCCGCACTGCCTTCACTTTAATCACTGTTGCGCATGGGTGGCCTGAACAATCAGGTCAGCGACGGCGGCGGGCTGAGAAATCAGCGACACATGGCTGGCGTTGATTTCGACGGTATGTGCGTTCATCCGTTTGGCCATGAAGCGCTCCAGGTCCGGATTGATGGTCCGGTCTTGCGTCGAAACCGCGTACCAGCTCGGTTTGTTGTGCCAGGCCGCGACGCTGGTCTTGGCCATGGTAACAGGCTTGCCCATTGGCTGCTGGACGGCAAAGTACACTTGGGCTTCCTGTTTGGGAAGGTCACCGGCGAAGTCATTCACAAATGCCTGCTCGGACAACAAGCCATAGCCATCGGCTGACCATTGCAAGCCAGCCCCGGCAGGTGCCGGAGCGAATTTTTTTGTCAGTGCTGGGTAGTCCTCGTCGGCGTCTGGGGCTCGGGCGGCAATGTACACAAGGCCTTTTACCTTGGGATCGTCACCGGCCTGGCTGATAACCATGCCGCCGTAAGAGTGCGCCACCAGAACGGTTGGCCCATCCTGCAGCGCCAGGGTCCGCTTGACTGCATCGACGTCGGCATCCAGTGAGGTGGTCGGATTTTGCACCGCCGTTACATGTAACCCCTTGGCCTGCAGGAGCGGTATGACCTTGGCCCAGCTGGAAGCATCGGCGTAAAGACCGTGTACCAGCACCACGTTCTTGATCGCGCCCGGTGTAGCGTCTTGAGCCTGTGCGACTGAGGCGCCGAGCAGAGACAACGCGGCAACCGAGCATGCAGTAGCAAGGGCTGTATGAATTTTCATGGGGCTCTCTCCAACATATGTATGAGAGCCCACTGTAGAAAGCACGCACCATCAGCGTGGTGACATAAGAATTACAAAAAACTGACAGATCTGTGATTTCTTTAGTGCATCCCGAACCTAAAGGTCCCACGTCTCGACGATCCTAATGCAGGGAGCGGAGCGAAAGCGTGGGCCGAGCAAAGCCAGCTTGGAGGGCTATACGCCCGCTCCGTCTACCTCACAGAGGTTCAACTCAGAGGCCGTAGCCCCGCTTCCTCAACTCCCTTATTTGTCATTGTCTCCATCACTCTGCGAACAATTTGAGTGTCAGGTAAGACCGTGGTAAGCATAACCTTCGCCGGACGAGGCACTTAGAGTGCGTGTAAGCGATTGAGGTGCTGACCAGCAGAACACCAGGGACAGCGAGCATGTCTCGCATTAAAGTCCGAATGTACGGGCGCAATCTTTACCTCTAAACCGTTACTAGATGAAAGCTTGGCAAACAGGGGACGTCCATGTACGTCCGGAAAACACACCTTGCGGGTCGGAGAATGGCTTTTGCCGCAAGGTAATCGAGCGGAAGGTATCGGCTCATCAAGGCATATAAACTAAGCGTATCAGGGGGACATGCTGCGCCGCTTTCGCGTCGACTAAACCAGTCAACCGGGGGTCTTGGAAAATTTCAACTTGTCGGGAAAATGGTTCGAAGCCTGATCGGCGATAAAAATCCAACGCGGCGGGGTGATCAAATGTACAGGTATGAACCCAGAACCGTTCGATAGGTCGTGCCCAAGCACGCTCAACAGCACGGTTCATAAGCCAACGTCCAGCAGGCCCTCCAATCAAAGAACTCGATAGACCAAAAAAAGCCAGCTCGCACGAGCCTGGCTGACGAAAGTCTAACTCCAACAGCCCTTCGCCGCCGTTGTGCCCACGTAGGTGGTAGATTTCCACATCAGGTGAATGAATAACTTCATTTAATCCATCATCGGTCATGGCCAAGCGGCTGAACCACAGCCAATCTTCTCCAACATTCTTATAAATCGCACGATATGCGTCGGGCTGAGGATTCAACAAACGCTCGAAATCCCAAGCGGGTGTGGCTGTTTCCGGCCTCAAGTCGGGGCACGACGTTATCGACAGAGACGTTACTACTGTAGCAAGCATGCCATCAGGTACTGAGTGGTAGCCTTCTTTCATCCTATATCCTCAATGATTTTGTGAACTGGGAAGTCTTAGCACCCACTGATGCGGGAGTAATTGGCCAATCTCGCTTGCCGGTTGTGTCGGTAGCCTTGTTAGCACATCTTTCAGATAGGCATACGGATCATGTCCGTTCATGCGTGCCGACTGGATCAGGCTCATGATCGCCGCCGCCCGCTTGCCGCTGCGCAGCGACCCAGCAAGTCGAGTCAGCCGAAGGGAGTTTCACCCCTCGGCTGCTCACAGAACCGTACGTGACAGTCTCCCGTCATACGGCTCTTGATCACACATTCGATGCACGTAGTAAATACCAATGCGCGAACAGCTGCGGACTCTCTCTTCGAACAAGACGCAGCCGATGCTCCGCTTGACGTATAGAGACTCGGTACTTGCTCTTCATCCATTTGAGCAGGCGCGATTGCAACGCGCTCCACAGTCGATAGCTGAAGTTTCTGTACCAGAATTTACCGTAGTATTCGATCCATCCTCGAATAACAGCGTTGTACCTGCGAGAAAATTCCCTCAGGTCATCCGTAGTGAATCGATGGATGCGCCAGTGTTTGATCGTGCCTACCATCCTGCGCATCGCCTTCATCGACGCTCCCGGCATGCACTTACGAAAGAGTTCGCCCTTGGAGTTCCTCAGGGTTCGCACCTCCGACGCCGACGTGAGAGGTGAGTCGCAGGCGCAGTCGTCCTCACATGTATGAGGAGAGGCTGATCAATAACCGTAGTTAAGCGAGGCTTACGATCCGCGCCGATTAGACCCATAGCGAAGTTATACAGTCGCGATGGCTAATGAAGCCAGCCTTGCTTCCGGTCGCCCACTACAAACAATCCCGCATCACCAATTCAACGAAGGGTTGGCGCCGGCGCGGGCCGAGGAAAAACTTAACGTCGTGTCCGGGATTGGTTGGTAAGGGGCCGGCGAACACACCTTCCGAACTCCAGCATTAAGGACGATGGTGTATATGAAGCGGGAGGTTCTGGGTCCGACCGGACTATCGAGACCCACGACCAGAAACCCGATGTTCAACTTTGCGTACCACTTTCAAAACTGAACAACCGCTTCTTAAGCGTTTTCCATGGCCAGGCGCCTGGCATTACGCTCCAGCTGCCGATGGACACGTGGATCGATGCCGCTAGCGATCAGTGCCCTCGCAACTTCACGCAGAGCACGAGCATCTCGTAAGCTAATTTCAGGATAGGTACCAAGGGAAATACGAGGTTGCTTATCCGCCCAGGAAAAGCGGAAGTGCCAGTATTTGGCGCCTTTCGTACTCACGAAAAGAGCGAGGCCATTGTAGTCAGGGAGGGTGTGGTCCTTGGCACGGGGTTTGG
The DNA here is from genome assembly GCF_009707515.1 of Pseudomonas karstica. Classification (GTDB taxonomy): domain Bacteria; phylum Pseudomonadota; class Gammaproteobacteria; order Pseudomonadales; family Pseudomonadaceae; genus Aquipseudomonas; species Aquipseudomonas karstica. Next base: position 248,491 of record NZ_WLYI01000002.1, read on the forward strand.
CGTGCCGGACCGCAGTTTCGGTGAGAGCCATCGTACAGTCTCCGTCTCGTTTGAATAGAGGAGATTTGTACGGTTTCCAGAGAGGCGAGTCCCACGAAAAGGTGATCTACCAAGTGCCGGATTAATGTACTAAATGATGTACTAAAAAATCGTGGCTGGTAGTGGTTTCGAGTGGAACTTACTGGAACGAAAAAAGAGGCCGAAGCCTCTTTTTTCAATCTCTACAAACTTCAATGGAAGCCAGTAGACAAATAATTGGAGCGGGAAACGAGACTCGAACTCGCGACCCCGACCTTGGCAAGGTCGTGCTCTACCAACTGAGCTATTCCCGCGTTTTGGTGGTGTGCATTCTATAGAATCCAGAACACCCGTCAAGCCCTTGATTCAAAATAGTTTTATTTCTTTTCGACGGTGGTCCGCAGATGAGGCCATGCGGCACGCAGATATTGCAGCATGGACCACAAGGTCAGGCCAGCAGCGATCAACAACAAGGCATAGCCCAACAATACCCAGAAAGTGAATAGCGGGGGATTGGCCAGCAGGATGACCAGAGCAAGCATCTGGGCCGCAGTTTTCCATTTGCCCATGTTGGAGACGGCCACGTGGGCTCGGGCGCCGATTTCGGCCATCCATTCACGCAAGGCGGAGACGACGATCTCGCGACCGATGATCACCGCAGCGGGCAGGGTCAGCCATAGGTTGGCGTGCTCCTGTACCAATAACACCAGGGCCACGGCCACCATCAGCTTGTCGGCCACAGGATCAAGGAACGCACCAAAGGGCGTACTTTGTTCCAGGCGACGTGCCAGGTATCCGTCCAGCCAGTCGGTTGCCGCCGCAAAGGCGAAGACTGAACTGGAAGCCAGGTAACTCCATTCGTACGGCAGGTAAAACAGCAAAATGAAAATCGGGATGAGCAGGACGCGAAGTACGGTGATCAGATTAGGGATATTCATCGGCACAACTGGCTACGAGGTGAGAAGGCATTCTACTCGCTATGCAGGTTTGCATAAATCAACTCAGCGAGCTTTTTACTGATACCAGGGGCTTTGGCTATTTCGTCAATGCTTGCACGGGACAGCTCCTGCAAGCCACCAAAATGTTTTAACAGGTCCCGCCGACGCTTCGGCCCTACCCCTGCCACCCCTTCCAGGGTTGAGGTACGCCGGGTTTTACCACGCCGCGCCCGGTGGCCAGTAATGGCGAAACGGTGAGCTTCGTCGCGGATCTGCTGAATCAGGTGCAGCGCCGGGGAATCACCCTTCAAGGTGAACTCATGGGCGGCATCATTCAAGTACAAGGTTTCAAAACCGGCCTTGCGGGTGGCGCCCTTGGCCACGCCGAGCAGGATCAGGTCGGGTACCGCCAATTCGTTGAGCACGTCACGGGCCATGGATAACTGGCCCTTGCCGCCGTCCACCAGCAGGATATCAGGGAGCTTGCCCTCACCGTCCTTCAGTTTGCTGAAACGCCGGGTCAGGGCTTGATGCATGGCGGCGTAGTCATCGCCAGCGGTGACGCCTTCGATGTTATAGCGCCGATAGTCGGACTTGATTGGCCCTTCCGGCCCGAACACCACGCAGGACGCCACGGTGGCTTCGCCGCTGGAGTGGCTGATGTCATAGCACTCCAGGCGTTGTGGTGGCTCTTCGAGGTTGAGGACTTCGGCCAACGCGTCAAAGCGGGCGGCAACGTGCTGACGATTGGCCAGGCGTGCACTCAAGGCCTGTTCGGCGTTGGTCACGGCCAATTGCTGCCAGCGTGCCCGGGTACCGCGCACGCGGTGGCTGATGTCCAGTTCGCGGCCACGCAGTTCGTGAATAGCTTCGATCAGCGTCGGGAAGTCGTCATGAACCACGTTGACGATCAACTCGCTGGGCAAGTCGCGCTCGGGGCTACTGACGTAATACTGGCCGAGAAACGCCGCCATGACCTCGGCAACCTCTTCATCGATACCGGTCTGGGGAAAGAAATTCTTACTGCCCAGCACTCGCCCGCCACGCACGCTTATCAGATGCACGCAGGCGCCGCCCGGATTGACGAACGCCGCGATGACATCGACGTCGCCGGTACCGCCTTCCATGCTTTGCTGATCCTGGACCCGACGCAACAAGGACACCTGGTCGCGCAGTTCGGCCGCCCGCTCGAAATCCAGGGTGCTGGCTGCCTGCTCCATGGCTGTGGAAAGCTCATCGGCCAGGGCGTTGCTGCGCCCCTCGAGGAACATCACCGAGTGGCGCACGTCTTCAGCGTACTCCTGGGGTTCCACCAATCCCACACATGGCGCCTTGCAGCGCTTGATCTGGTATTGCAAGCATGGCCGGGTGCGGTTCTTGTAGAAGCTGTCTTCACACTGGCGAACAAAAAAGGCTTTTTGCAGCAGGCCGAGGCTTTCACGGATGGCACCGGCACTGGGGTAAGGGCCGAAATACTTGCCCTTGCGCTTCTTCGCCCCACGGTGAATGCTCAGGCGCGGAAAATCACCGTCGGATAAAAATACGTATGGGTAGGATTTATCGTCGCGCAGCAGGATGTTGTAGGGTGGCCGCCATTCCTTGATCAGCGTCTGCTCAAGCAGCAACGCCTCGGTTTCATTGGCGGTGATGGTGGTTTCCACCTGGGCAATACGCCCCACCAGCGCAGCGGTCTTGGGTGACAGGCCGGTCTTGCGGAAGTAACTCGCCAGGCGGTTCTTCAGGTTCTTGGCTTTGCCGACGTACAACAGGCGCGCATCACTGTCGAACATGCGGTACACGCCAGGACGGCCACTGCAGGTGGAGAGAAAAGCACTCGGATCGAACAGGTCAGTCATTTCAGGCGCTGGCATCCACCATGCCATGGCGCACTGCCAGCAAGGTCAGTTCAACATCACTGCTGATGGAGAGCTTCTCGAAAATGCGATAGCGATAAGTGTTAACGGTTTTTGGCGACAAGCACAGCTTGTCGGAGATCGACTGGACCTTCTGGCAACCCACGATCATCAAGGCGATCTGGATTTCCCGTTCCGACAGTGCATCGAACGGAGAGTCGCTGGTGGGTTGGAAAGACTTGATAGCCAATTGCTGGGCAATCTGCGGGCTGATATAGCGTTGGCCGGCAAACACCAGGCGAATCGCCTGGACCATTTCCGACAGGCCTGCGCCTTTTGTCAGGTAACCCGCCGCGCCCGCCTGTAGAAGCCGTGTAGGAAATGGATCTTCCTCGCAGACGGTGACTACGACTACCTTGATGTCCGGGTGGCTGCGCAACAACTTGCAAGTGGCCCCAAGACCGCCGATCCCGGGCATCTTGACGTCCATCAAAACCACATCGGGCTTCAGCTCCCGGGCCTTGACCAGGGACTCTTCCCCCGATTCGGCCTGGCCGACTACTTGCAGGCCATCGATGTCAGCCAGCATTCGTGTAATGCCTGTACGAACGAGATCATGGTCATCGACTACTAGCACCCTAATCAAGCAGACACCTCGCGATATGGTCTTATAGGTTGCTGAACACCTTAGCAAAAAACCAAGGCGCAGACCTAGCTGCAAGTATCATATAGGTAGAGTTTCCGTACGTTGCAGATATCTGCCGGGAGACAAACGATTTTATTAGCTGAGTAAACGGTCAGGAATCAGTGGCAGTCAAGCTCCATCCGCCAGAAACAGGTCTCCTCGCCAATGATACTCAAGCCCTTGCGCTGATAAAGCCTTCTCGCCGGATTAGTCTTGAATACGGTCAGCCGCAACAGCCCCAGGCCTTGGGTACGGGCCTTTAGGGCCATTTGCTCCAGCACCCAACTGCCAGCCCCTTGCCCACGGCAGTCCTTGAGGATATGCAATTCACGGATATAGAGTGCCTTTTCATCCCGACTCAGGCTGACAAAACCCACCACTGCGCCCTCTCGATAGATCAGCCAATTCTCCCGGCCAGCCCAGGCGGTATCAAATCCCTTGTCGGACCATAACAGGTCGTTTTGACGGTAATAGTCACCCATCGCCTGGCGTGTCAGGGTTCGGGCGAATGTCAGGTCCCGATCTGTGGCGAGCCGCAGCTGAAACGGCATAAGGTTGCGCTCCATCAAATCCTCTTAGTTAACGTAGTCAAACATAGGGACACTTGCTCAATAGCCCTGAACACTTACTGCCCATAGAAATTACTGATTGAATCCACCCGCGCGCCTCTAGTAAGCTCCCCCCCATCATTTGGAGATATACCATGCTGCAACTCACCCCCACTCAGGTTTGCCTTACTGCCAACGTACAACGTTCGGCCGTGGCTACCCGCGTGAACGGTTTGAGCGCGCTGGCCAGCTTTTATTTTGGGTATTGGTTTAGCCACTGGCGCGCCTGATACCTGAAATCGGCGCCCACTACTCAAGGGGTCGCCTACCAGAGAAATCTAACCCCCGGTCGGCTCCCCGACCGGGGGTTTTGTTTTTCTGGCCCTGGCAAAGCATCTCCTTGGTTTTTCGTTGTCTTCAGAACATTTAAAGGAATCACACCATGAACTACGCCACCTATTACCGCTACGACACCTCCACCGCCTGGCGATTTAGCAAGCCCCGCTCGGGACAGCCTGCCGCCTCCGATCGGTCACCTGCAGGTGGCAAGCCAACACACGTAGCCAATCCGGCCAATTGTCGAACACCCCTGTAGGGCCAAGTGCGCGGGAGACACCCGCCGCTTGCCCAGGAAGCCCAAATATGAACTCCTCCATCGCCGCCCTGCCTGTTTCCACCCTGCCCTGCGCCAATGAAGCGCTGACCCGGCGTTTGCCCAGCGCTCTTGAACTCAAGCAGCAACTGCCTCTGAGCCCGTTTCTGAACGAACAAGTCCAGGCTCATCGCCAGGCGGTGCGCGCCATTCTCAATGGCGAAGATTCACGCCTGCTGCTGATTGTCGGCCCCTGCTCGATCCATGACCCGGAATCGGCCATGGAATACGCCCGCAACCTGAAGAAGCTTGCACTGGAAGTCAGTGACCAGATGCTGCTGGTGATCCGCGCCTACGTCGAAAAGCCCCGCACCACCATCGGTTGGAAGGGCCTGGCCTATGACCCGCACCTGGACGGCAGCGACGACATGGCCGCCGGCCTGAACCTGTCTCGAGAACTGATGCGCGAGATGCTGCGCCTGGGCCTGCCGGTCGCCACTGAATTGCTGCAACCCATGGCTGCCGGCTACTTCGACGACTTGCTCAGTTGGGTGGCCATCGGTGCGCGCACCACCGAGTCGCAGATCCACCGCGAGATGGCCAGCGGCCTGGGCATGCCCGTGGGTTTCAAGAACGGCACCGACGGTGGCGTCGCCATCGCCTGCGACGCCATGCGTTCCGCCGCTCACCCGCATCGTCATTTCGGCCTCGACAGCCAGGGTCACCCGGCAATCATCCAGACGGCGGGCAACCCTGATACACACCTGGTGCTGCGCGGCGGCCATCGCGGGCCGAACTACGATCGCCAGAGCGTGGCCCAGGTCAAGGTTGACCTGGCAAAAACCAAGGTCACGCCCCGGATCATGGTCGATTGCAGTCACGCCAACAGCGCCAAGGACCCACTGCGCCAGCCCGCCGTATTCAATGACGTACTGGAACAACGCTTGCAGGGCGACACCTCGCTGATCGGCATGATGCTGGAAAGCCATCTGTTCGAAGGTTGCCAGCCATTGAGCCCATCGATGCGTTACGGGGTGTCGGTGACCGACGGTTGCCTGGGTTGGGAGGGTACCGAGCAATTGTTGCGCGAAGCGGCGCGGCGGTTGCGTGAACATCGTAGGAACTTTGCCGGGAAATAACCGCCTGAATCCGGTAGGCTCACCTTTTTTATTCAAGGAGTTACCCCCCATGGCCAAAGCCACTGCCCGCCACATCCTGGTTGCCACTGAAGACAAGTGCAACGAACTGAAGTCCAAAATCGAAGGCGGCGCCGATTTCGCAGAGATCGCCAAAGCCAACTCCACCTGCCCATCCAGCCGTGACGGCGGCAACCTGGGCTCATTCGGCCCAGGCCAGATGGTCAAGGAATTCGACAGCGTGGTATTCAGCGCCCCGGTCAATACCGTGCAAGGCCCAGTAAAAACCCAGTTCGGTTATCACCTGCTGGAAGTGACCAGCCGTCAGGACTGATCCGCCGGCCTGCCTAAAACAACGGCCCGCCTTTTGGTGGGCCGTTGTGTTTGTGCGTCAGCAGGGTGACTGGCGAGGCGTGCAGGGTTAGCGTACAAATCCCCTTCTTTATTCACCTGGCGCCCAAGGCTGAAAATGCGACTGGACTTCATCACCTTATTTAGCTCCTCCCTGGTTGGCTCCACCCTGGCCCTGCTGATGGCGACCACGGCCGCTCTCGCCGCACCGCAACACGCCTTGACGGTATACGGTGAACCTGCGAAATACCCCACCTGCTTCAGCCACTTCGATTACGCCAACCCCAACGCCCCCAAGGGCGGCAGCCTACGGCGCTCGGCCATCGAGATTGGACGCTACGACCATGTCATGCCCTACATCGACAAAGGCATCGGCGTCAGCCAGATCGACGGCTGGGTGTATTCGCCCCTGGCCCAGCGCTCCCTGGATGAGCCGTACACGGTCTACGGCCTGGTGGCAGAACAGATCGAGCGCTCGGAGGACGGCTTGTCCCTGCGCTTCTACCTCAACCCCAAGGCCCGTTTTGCTGATGGCCAGCCCATCACCGCCGAAGATGTACGCTACAGCTACGACCTGTTGATGACCCAAGGCAGCCTGCGCTACCGAACACTGTTCGCCGACGTCAAGCACGTCGAAGTGGAAGGCCCCCGGCAAGTGCGCTTCGATTTCTCCAGCAATGAGAACCGCACCCTGCCTCTGGACGTTGCCACCTTGCCGGTGTTTCCCGAGCACTGGTGGAAGAGCCGCGACTTCACCAATGGCGGCGGCTACGAGGCGCCCCTGGGCAGCGGCCCTTATCGGGTGAGCAAAGTCGACTCCGGCAACACCATCAGCTTCCAGCGCGACCCCGACTGGTGGGGCAAGGACCTGCCCGTCAGTCGCGGCCTGTATAACTTCGATCACCTGAGCCTGGAGTACTTCGGCGACACTGAAGTTGCCCGCCAGGTACTGCGGGGCGGCGCCTACGATTTCAACCGCGAGTTCTCCGCCACCGGCTACTCCATCGGCTACAACGGCCCGGCCCTGAACGATGGCCGCCTGCAACGGGCACACCTGGCCAAGGACGCGCCGCAACCGGCCCAGGGCTACGTGTTCAATGTGCAAAAACCGATATTCAAGGATCGCCGCGTGCGCCAGGCCCTGGCGATGCTGTGGGATTTCGAATGGGCCAACCGGCAGATGATGTACAACCTGTACATCCGCCAGCAAAGCTACTTCTCCAACAGCCCTCTTGCCGCCACCCAACTGCCGGATGCTGACGAACTGGCAATCCTGGAACCGCTGCGCGGGCAAATTCCCGATGAGGTCTTCACCCAGGTCTTCAAGGCGCCCACCACCGACGGCAGCGGCATGATCCGCGATAAACAGCTGCAAGCCCTGGCTCTGCTGGAACAGGCCGGTTGGAAGCCAGACGGCGACAAACTGGTCAACGGCGATGGCGAGCCACTGGAGTTCACCTTCCTCAACGCCCAGTCCGGCCTTGAACGTTTGCTGTTGCCCTACAAACGCAACCTGGCGCAGATCGGCATCACCCTCAATATCCGCCGCATTGACTCATCGCAGTACGTCAACCGCCTCATGGCCCGGGATTACGACATGATTGTCAGCGGTTTCCCGGTCACCACCTCGCCGGGAATGGAGCTCTACAACTACTTCGGCTCGGCTGCCGCCTTCGATCCGGGTGCCAACAACTACATCGCTCTCAAGGACCCGGCCGTCGACACCCTGATCGCCGGGCTGGTCAAGGCCAGCAACCAGGCACAGATGCTCAGCTATGCCCACGCCCTGGACCGAGTGCTGCAATGGAATTACCTGTGGATCCCCAATTACTACCCGCCGGGCACTTCCGCCGCCTGGTGGAACCGTTTCGGTCGCCCGGCCGTGGCAGCCAGCAATGACGAAGCCCTGGAAACCTGGTGGGAAGTCAGCCCCACTCCCCTCACCAATAAGCAGATGAAAGCCGAGCTGATCAAGCGCGGCCAGCCGGGAGGCGCCCACTGATGCTTGCCTATATCGTGCGACGCCTGCTACTGATCATTCCTACCCTGGCCATCATCCTCCTGGTGAATTTTGTCATCATCCAGGCCGCTCCGGGTGGGCCGGTGGAACAGGCCATCGCCCACCTGCAAGGGATCGGCGGCGGTGGCATTGGCGGTGGCTCCGGGGACGCCATCAACAGCGGCTCACGGGCCAGCCGCGGCCTCGACCCAAAACTGATCAAGGACATCGAAAAACAGTACGGCTTCGACAAGCCGGCACCGGAGCGCCTATGGCTGATGCTCAAGAACTACGCCCAACTGGACTTCGGCAACAGCTTCTTTCGCGGTGCGACGGTGGTCGACCTAATCCTGGAAAAGATGCCGGTAACCATCTCCCTCGGGCTCTGGGCCACGCTGATCACCTACCTGGTGTCTATCCCCCTCGGTATCCGCAAAGCGGTCAGGCACGGTAGCCAGTTCGATATCTGGAGCAGCACAGCCATCGTGATTGGCTATGCGATGCCAGCGTTTTTGTTCGCGATGTTCCTGATCGTGGTCTTCGCCGGCGGCACCTCACTGAACTGGTTCCCGGTGCGCGGCCTGGTCTCGGAGAACTTTGAACAACTGAGCAGCGTGGGCAAGATCGCCGACTATTTCTGGCACCTGGTGCTGCCAGTCAGCGCCCTGGTGATCGGCGGGTTCGCCACCCTGACCATCCTCACCCAAAACTCTTTCCTCAATGAAATCACCCGCCAGTACGTAGTCACCGCACGGGCCAAGGGCCTGAGCGAACGAGGGGTGCTGTACGGCCATGTATTTCGCAACGCCATGCTGCTGGTGATCTCGGGGATTCCCCAAGCCTTTATCAGCGTGTTCTTTGCCGGGTCGCTGCTGATCGAAGTGATCTTCTCCCTCGATGGCCTGGGCCGCATGAGCTACGAAGCGGCAGTATCCCGGGATTATCCGGTGGTGTTCGGCTCGCTGTTTATCTTCACCCTGTTTGGCCTGCTGATAAAACTGATCGGCGACCTCTGTTACACCCTGGTCGACCCACGGATCGATTTCGACGGGAGAAACGCTTGATGCCCAGACTGTCTCCCGTGGCCCGTCGGCGCTTCGAACGCTTCAAGAAAAACCGTCGCGGCTGGTGGTCGCTGTGGCTGTTTATCGGCCTGTTTTTCCTGACCCTCGGTGGCGAGTTGGTTGCCAATGACAAGCCCTTGGTGCTCAGCTATCAGGACGAATTGTATTTCCCGGTGTTCAAGCGCTACACCGAACAGCAGTTCGGCGGGCAACTGCCGTTCCAGGCCGACTACCGCAGTGACTATGTGCAAAAGCTGATCAAGAAGGACGGTGGCTGGATGCTGTTCCCGCCGATCCCTTTCAGCGACGACACGCCCAACTACGAACTGACCCGCCCCGCTCCCAGCCCGCCCTCCGCGGTGAACTGGCTGGGCACCGACGATCAATCCCGCGATGTGTTGGCGCGGGTAATCTTCGGCGCCCGTGTATCCATCCTGTTTGCCTTGGCACTGACCGCCATCAGCGCGGCCATCGGCATTGCCGCCGGGGCCTTGCAAGGGTATTACGGCGGTTGGGTCGACTTGCTTGGCCAGCGAATCCTGGAGGTCTGGTCCGGGCTGCCGGTGCTGTACCTGCTGATCATTCTGTCGGGCTTCGTCGAACCCGATTTCTGGTGGCTGCTGGGGATCATGGCGCTGTTTTCATGGCTGGCCCTGGTGGACGTGGTACGTGCCGAATTCCTTCGCGGGCGCAACCTGGAGTACGTCAAGGCCGCCCGGGCATTGGGCCTGGGCGATGGAAAGATTATCCGCCGGCATATTCTGCCGAACGCGATGACGGCCACCCTGAGCTATCTGCCGTTCATCTTGACCGGCGCGATTTCAACCTTGAGCGCCCTGGACTTCCTTGGCTTCGGCATGCCGGCGGGCAGCGCCTCACTGGGGGAACTGATCGCCCAAGGCAAGCAGAACCTGCAGGCGCCATGGTTGGGCCTGACGGCGTTCTTCACCCTGGCGCTGATTCTGTCGCTGCTGGTGTTTATCGGCGAGGCTCTGCGTGATGCCTTCGATCCACGTTCATGAAAGGCCCAGCTATATGAGTAAATCAGCATGAGCGACAACCTGATCGAGATCCGCGACCTGTGCGTCGCCTTCAGCGGCCAGACCGTGGTGCGCAACCTGTGCCTGGATGTGCGACCCGGCGAATGCCTGGCGCTGGTGGGTGAGTCGGGGTCGGGTAAGTCGGTAACGGCGCACTCGATCCTGCAATTGCTGCCCGAAGCCGGAGCCGAAATCACAGGTTCCATACGCTATCGCGGCCAGGAGCTCCTGGGTGCCAACGCCAGCGCCCTGCAAAAACTGCGGGGCAACCGCATTGCGATGATCTTCCAGGAGCCGATGACCTCCCTCAACCCACTGCACAGCATCGAAAAACAGATCGGCGAGACCCTGTTGCTGCACAAGGGCCTGGGTGGTCACGCCGCACAGGCACGAATCCTCGAACTGCTGGAACTGGTGGGCCTCCAGAAGCCGAAGGAACGACTCAAGGCCTACCCCCATCAATTGTCCGGCGGCCAGCGCCAGCGAGTAATGATCGCCATGGCCCTGGCCTGCGAGCCGCAATTGCTGATCGCCGATGAACCCACCACGGCGCTGGATGTGACCGTGCAACGCAAGATTCTGCTGCTGCTCAAATCCCTGCAACAGCGCCTGGGCATGTCGTTGCTATTGATCAGTCACGACCTCAACCTGGTGCGCAGCATTGCCCAGCGGGTCTGCGTGATGCAGGCCGGAGAGATCGTCGAACAGGCCGATTGCCAAACCCTGTTCAGTGCACCGCAACACCCTTACAGCCGCCTGCTGCTGGATGCAGAACCGGCAGGCACGGCCCTGTGCCACGACGCGCGTGAGACGGTGCTGGAGGTGGATGACCTGAGCGTGCAATTCCCCCTGGGTGGCGGATTGTTTCGGCGCAAGCACTACTTGCGGGCGGTGGATGGCATCAGCTTGAGCGTACAACGGGGCAAGACTTTGGGCATTGTCGGCGAATCCGGCTCCGGCAAATCCACCTTGGGCCAGGCGATTTTACGACTGCTGGATTCCAGCGGTGGCATTCGCTTCCAGGGTGAGGCCCTCGACAGCCTGAGTCACAAACAGATGCGCCCGTGGCGCAAGCAGATGCAGGTAGTGTTCCAAGACCCTTACGGTAGCCTCAGCCCGCGAATGTCGGTGGACCAGATCATCAGCGAAGGCCTGGAGGTCCATGCCCCGTGCAGTGCGGCGGATCGCGACGCCCAAGTGATCCAGGTATTGCAGGACGTCGGCCTCGACCCCGCCAGCCGCCATCGCTACCCTCACGAGTTTTCCGGTGGCCAACGCCAACGCATCGCCATCGCCCGAGCCCTGGTACTCAAGCCGGCGTTAATTCTGCTGGACGAGCCCACCTCGGCCCTTGACCGTACCGTGCAGAAACAAGTGGTGGCGTTGTTGCGCGAACTCCAGGAAAAGTACGGCCTGACCTACCTGTTTATCAGCCATGACCTGGCGGTGGTACGCGCCCTGGCTCATGACATGATCGTGATCAAGGACGGCAAGGTGGTGGAGCGCGGGCCGAGCCATCAGGTGTTCGAATCGCCGCAGCACCCGTACACCCAAGAACTCCTGGCCGCCGCTCGCAGCACATAACGGACCCCACATGAACACCACCGAAAGCCTCAAGGACTACCAACACGTTCGTGGCCTGGCCATTCAATCGCTGTTCGAAATCATCGAGCAGTCCAGCGAAGGCACGGTGATCGTCGACGGCGACGCCAACATCGTATGGATGAACGAGCGCTACGCGCGGCGCTTCGGCCTCAAAAGTGCCTTTGATGCCATCGGCCAGCCCTGCGAACAGGTGATTTCCAACAGCTTGTTGCGCCAGGTGGTGCGCAACGACCAGCCGATCCTGCTGGATATCCAGGACACCCCCAAAGGCCCGCTGGTGGTGATGCGCCTGCCGATTCATGACGACGCAGGCAAAGTGATCGGCGCCATCGGCTTTGCCCTGTTCGATGAACTGCGCAATTTGTCACCGCTGATCGAACGCTACCTGAGCATGCAGCAGGAGCTGGCCTCCACTCGTTCATTGCTGCGCTCACGCCAGAGCAAGTACAACTTCGCTCACTTTATCGGAACCAGTGCCGCCACCCTGGAAGTCAAGCGCCGCGCCCGGCGCAGCGCCAGTGCCGACTCGCCGGTACTGCTGCTGGGGGAAACCGGTACCGGCAAGGAATTGCTGGCCCAAGCCATTCACGGCGCGTCACCCAGGGCGCACAAGGCATTTGTCAGCATCAACAGCGCGGCCATTCCCCATGACCTGTTGGAGGCCGAGTTCTTCGGCACCGCTCCCGGTGCATTCACCGGCGCCGACCGCAAGGGCCGTCCCGGCAAACTGCACATAGCCCAGGGCGGCACGCTGTTCCTCGACGAAATCGGCGACATGCCCCTGCCGCTGCAAAGCAAATTACTGCGGGTGCTGCAGGAGAAAGAATTCGAGCCCGTAGGTTCAAACGAGATGATTCGCAGCGACGTGCGGGTGATTGCCGCGACGTCCATGGACCTGGAGGCCGCGATCAAGCGGGGCGAGTTTCGGGCCGACTTGTATTACCGGCTCAACGTGCTGCCAATCCAGGTGCCGCCATTGCGCGAACGGCTCGATGACTTGCCGGCGTTGAGTGAAGCGATTCTGGAGGAGCTACGCAGCCAACATGAACTGGACCGGGAGGCGTTGGCACTGCTGGCACAACATGCCTGGCCGGGGAATATCCGCGAGCTGCGTAATGTGCTGGAGCGCGCGGCGCTGCTGAGTGATGACCTGGTGCTCGACGCCCGCGAGATTCGGGCGGCGATCGGGACTTTCAGCCCGGTGGAGCGCAGGGCAGCTGTAGAGCAAATTGACGGGGAAACCTTTAGTGCTGCGCGGAAGCGGTTTGATCGGCAGGTGATTGGTGCCGCGTTGAGCGCATGTGATGGAAACGTCATTGAAACCGCCAAGCGGTTGGGGCTCGGCAGGTCGACGCTGTACAAAAAAATGGTAGCGCTGGGCATCGAGCAATCTCAATAAAGAGAATAAATTCTCACAATAAAGACAACCCTTTGTAGGAGCGAGCTTGCTCGCGAAAAACCAAAGTGGCCCTGCTCATCATGGATCAACGCGTTATCGTTAACGACCATCGCGAGCAAGCTCGCTCCTACAGGTGGCCGGCACCCGTCTCAATACAGAGACAATCACTGAAAACCTCGCTCACAAATATAATAATATTAATACATTTCAATTACTTACAAACATGGCACAAATCCCGCTATAGCCCCTCTCCAACGCTCCACCCCACAAAAACAACAATCAAATCTGGAGACACTCCATGAGTGTAATCATTGCCCTGGCGGCGCTCGCGCTGCTGATGCTGGCCGCCTACCGAGGCTACAGCGTCATCCTGTTTGCTCCGATTGCCGCCCTTGGCGCCGTGCTGCTCACCGACCCTTCCGCCGTCGCCCCAGCCTTTACCGGGGTGTTCATGGAAAAAATGGTCGGCTTTATCAAGTTATATTTCCCGGTATTCCTGCTGGGTGCGGTGTTCGGCAAGTTGATTGAAATTTCCGGTTTCTCCCGCTCAATCGTCGCCGCGGCCATTCGCCTGCTGGGTACCCGCCAGGCGATGCTGGTGATTGTCCTGGTGTGCGCCCTGTTGACCTACGGCGGCGTGTCGCTGTTCGTCGTGGTGTTCGCGGTGTACCCGTTCGCCGCCGAGATGTTCCGCCAAAGCAATATTCCCAAGCGCCTGATCCCGGCCACCATCGCCCTCGGCGCGTTCTCGTTCACCATGGATGCCCTGCCCGGCACGCCGCAGATCCAGAACATCATTCCCAGCACCTTCTTCAATACCACCGCCTGGGCGGCACCGTGGCTGGGGTTGGTTGGCACGATCTTCGTGTTCTGCGCCGGCATGCTGTACCTGGCCCGTCAACGCAACAAGGCCCAACGGGCTGGCGAAGGCTACGGCACTGAACTGCGCAACGAGCCGGAAACTGCCGAAGATATCAAGCTGCCTAATCCGTGGGTTGCCCTGTCGCCGCTGTTGCTGGTGGGGGTCATGAACCTGCTGTTCACCCACTGGATCCCCCAGTGGTACGGCAAGACCCACAGCCTCAGTCTGCCGGGCATGAGCGCACCGGTGACCACTGAAATCGCCAAATTGACCGCCATCTGGGCGGTGCAGGCCGCGTTGCTGGTGGGGATCGTGATGGTGTTGGTGTTCGGCTTCTCGGCGATTCGCAGCAAGCTGGCCGAAGGCAGCAAAAGTGCGGTCAGCGGCGCGTTGCTGGCAGCGATGAACACGGCCTCGGAATATGGCTTTGGCGCGGTGATTGCCTCGCTGCCAGGCTTCCTGGTGCTGGCGGACTGGCTCAAGGGCATCCCCAACCCACTGGTCAACGAAGCAATTACCGTGACCCTGCTGGCCGGCATCACTGGCTCGGCCTCGGGCGGCATGAGCATCGCCCTGGCGGCAATGTCCGAGAGCTTTATTTCAGCGGCCCATGCGGCCAATATCCCTCTTGAAGTGCTGCACCGGGTGGCGGCCATGGCCAGCGGCGGCATGGACACCCTGCCCCACAACGGCGCCGTCATCACGCTGTTGGCGGTCACCGGGCTGACCCACCGCGAAGCCTATAAAGATATTTTTGGCATCACGATCATCAAGACCCTCGCGGTGTTCGTGGTGATCGGTACTTTCTACGCCACCGGCATTGTGTGAGGTTTTCATGACGACATTGAATGGCAAGACAGCCCTGGTCACTGGCTCCACCAGCGGTATCGGCCTGGGCATTGCCTTGAGCCTGGCCAAGGCCGGGGCCAACCTGATCCTCAACGGTTTTGGCGATGCCAGCGCGGTGATCGCCCAGGTCCAGACCCTGGGCGGCAAGGTAGGCCATCACCCAGCAGACGTCAGCGACCCGGCGCAGATTGCCGAGATGCTCGCCTATGCCGAGCGCGAGTTCGGCGGCGTCGATATTCTGGTGAACAACGCTGGCATCCAGCATGTGGCTGCGGTGGAGGATTTCCCGGTGGAGCGCTGGGATTCGATCATCGCGATCAACCTGTCCTCGGTATTCCACGCCACCCGCCTGAGCCTGCCGGGCATGAAGGCCAGGGGCTGGGGGCGGATCGTCAATATCGCCTCAGTCCACGGCCAGGTGGGTTCGGTGGGCAAGGCCGCCTATGTGGCAGCCAAACACGGAGTGATTGGCCTGACCAAGGTCGTGGGCCTGGAAACCGCCACCAGCAATGTCACCTGTAATGCGATTTGCCCTGGCTGGGTGCTGACGCCGCTGGTGCAAAAGCAGATTGATGACCGCATCGCCACGGGCGTCGACCCGCAACAGGCCCGCCATGATTTGCTGGCAGAGAAACAGCCGTCGCTTGAATTCGTCACCCCGTCACAACTGGGGGAACTGGTACTGTTCCTATGCAGTGAAGCTGGCAGCCAGGTGCGTGGCGCAGCGTGGAATATCGACGGGGGCTGGCTGGCCCAGTAGTGATCGTTCCCACGCTCCGCGTCCCAAGAGCATCCAGAGAGGCATTCCCACGCAGAGCGTGGGAACGAGAGAGATTCCCAGCATGTCCGACATACTCTGGCAACCCAGCCCCGAACGCATCCACGCCACCCGCATGGACCAGTTCCGGCGCTTTATCAATGACCGCCACACCTTGCAGCTCGCCGACTACCCGGCCCTGCACCAATGGAGCGTCGACCAGCGCCCGGACTTCTGGCAGGCGATTGTCGACTTCTTCGAGGTGCAGTTTCGCACCCCTCCCAGCGCCGCGCTGGTCGAAGGTGCACAGATGCCCAGCGCCCAGTGGTTTCCCGGTGCCACGCTGAATTTCGCCGAACACCTGCTACGCCGCCGCGACGATCACCCGGCCGTGGTCGCCATCAGCGAAGACGGCCAACGCGAACAGCTCACCTACGCCGAACTGGCCCACCACGTCGCCGGCCTGCAACGCAGCCTGCGGGCAGCCGGCGTTGGCATGGGAGATCGGGTCGCCGCCTGCATGCCCAACACCTGGCAAACCCTGGTGGGCATGCTCGCGACCACCAGCCTGGGGGCCATCTGGTCCTGTTCTTCGCCGGACTTCGGCACCCAAGGCGTCATCGACCGATTCGGCCAGATCGAGCCCAAGGTGTTGATCACCTGCGCCGGTTATCGCTATGCCGGCAAGAACATCGACCAGAGCACCAAGCTCAATGAAATCCTTGGGCGCCTGCCGTCACTGGAACAGTTGATCATCGTGCCCTATGCCCGCCCCGAAGCGCGTATCGGCGACTATCAGACCCCGGCCAACGTTGCCCTGTGGGATGACTTTTACAGCGTCGGCGGTGAGCCCGAGTTCGTCGCCGTACCCTTCGATCATCCGCTGTATGTTCTTTATTCCAGCGGCACCACCGGCGTGCCCAAATGCATCATCCATGGCACCGGTGGCGTGCTGCTCACCCACCTCAAGGAGCACGGCCTGCACGCCGATCTTTCCCGGGACGATTGCCTGTTCTACTACACCACCTGCGGCTGGATGATGTGGAACTGGTTGGTGTCGGTGCTGGCCATCGGCGCTACGGCCGTGCTGTACGACGGCTCGCCGTTCCATCCAGGCCCGGAACGACTGCTAGACCTGATCGACCAGGAAAACATCAGCGTCTTCGGTACCAGCCCGAAATTCCTCGCCACCCTGGAGAAATCCGGCCTCACGCCACGTGTGAGCCACGACCTGGGCAGCCTCAAAAGCATCATTTCCACAGGCTCGCCACTGTCGCCATACAGCTACGATTACGTGTACCGCGATATCAAGCAGCAGCTTTGCCTGTCATCCATGTCGGGCGGCACCGATATCGTCTCCTGTTTTGTGATCGGCAATCCGGTGCTGCCGGTGCGCCGTGGCGAAATGCAGTGCAAGAGCCTGGGCATGGCGATTGAAGTGTGGGACGACCAGGGCCGGCCCTTGATCGGTGAAAAGGGCGAACTGGTGTGTACCCGACACTTCCCTGCAATGCCCATCGGC
Organism: Pseudomonas karstica; assembly: GCF_009707515.1. Classification (GTDB taxonomy): domain Bacteria; phylum Pseudomonadota; class Gammaproteobacteria; order Pseudomonadales; family Pseudomonadaceae; genus Aquipseudomonas; species Aquipseudomonas karstica. Next base: position 265,709 of record NZ_WLYI01000002.1, read on the forward strand.
CTGTGGAACGACCCTCGCCAGGAAAAGCTGCGCGCCTCCTATTTCAGCCAGTTTCCCGGTGTCTGGGCCCAAGGCGACTATGCCGAGCAACGACCCAATGGCAGCCTGCTGATCCATGGCCGCTCCGATGCAGTACTCAACCCCGGTGGCGTGCGTATCGGCACCGCAGAGATTTACCGACAGGTGGAAAAGGTGCCTCAAGTGATCGAAAGCCTGGCCATCGGGCAACGCTGGCTGGACGACGTACGGGTGGTGCTGTTTGTGCGCTTGAACGATGGCGTCGAACTGGATAAGTCGCTGGAGCAGCAGATCCGCCAGGTGATCCGCGCCAACACCACTCCCCGCCATGTGCCGGCGAAGATCCTCGCGGTGACCGATATTCCCCGCACCATCAGCGGCAAGATCGTCGAGCTGGCGGTCAGAAATGTGGTGCATGGCGAGTTGGTGAAAAACACCGATGCCCTGGCCAATCCCGAGGCTCTGGAGCAGTTTCGCAATCGACAGGAACTGACGACTTGAGGAAAGGCTTCAGCCCTGACGCACACATTTAAAGAAAAAGCCCTCAAGCATGTTATTTTTCGAGGGTAGCAAGCCTCTCCTGCCCCACGGGATAATGGGCTCTTGTCATTCTTCAAAGCGATAAGCGCAGGGCATTTACATGAATGGAATACCCACCGGTAGCGAGGCCGCCACACTGATTGCACGGCTGGACTGGGCACAAAGCCCCCTCGGTGAAGTCATTGACTGGCCACAGAGCCTGCGTACGGCAGTTGACATCGTTATCCATTCGCCCATGCCGATGCTGTTGCTGTGGGGCCCCGAGCTCACGCAGCTGTACAACGACGGTTTCGCCCGACTGGCTGGCAACAAGCACCCTCGGGCCTTCGGCCAACCGGTCGACCTGATCTGGCCAGAGATGAAAAGCTTCACCGATCCAATCTACAGCGCCGTGCTGCGCGGCCAGGTGCGTACGTTCAGCGAACAGCGCTTCGTCCTGCAACGCAATGACCGCGATACCGAGATCTGGCTGGACCTGACCTACAGCCCGATTCGTGACGAGCGCGGTGAAGTCGCCGGAATCCTGGCCACCGCCATCGAGACCAACGAACGTCGTCGGGTTGCCCTGGAGCTGCAACAGCGTTCCGAGCAAAGCCTCAAGGCCCAGCACAACACGGAACAGCGCCTGCAACTGGCGCTGGCTGCCACGGATGCGGTAGGCACCTGGGACTGGGACATCGCCGAAGACCGCTTTATTGCCGACGCTCACTTTGCCTTTCTGCACGGCGTTGATCCCTGCGATGCCGGCTTGCTGCCCATCAGCGACTATCTGCAAGGTGTACATCCCGAAGACCGTGGCATGGTCACTCGCAGCATCAAGCACTGCATCACCCATGGCACCGAATACGCCGAGGAATATCGCCTGCTGCAAGCCGACGGCCAGATACGCTGGGTGTTTGCCCGCGGACGCTGCTACAAGAATCACCATGGTCGCCCCGCCCGCTTTCTCGGTGCAGCCCTGGACCTGACCGAACGCAAGCATACCGAGCAGGCCCTGCGCCAAAGCCAGACCGAGTTGCAACTGATCATCAACGCCATGCCGGTGCTGATCGGCTATGTCGACCACGACCAGCGCTTTCGCCTGAACAACAGCGCCTACCTGGACTGGTACGGCATGACCCCGCAGGAGCTGTACGGCAAGACCATTCTCGAAGTGGTCGGCGAAGAAGTGTATGCCGGGCGCGCCGACAAGATCGCCGCGGCGCTCAAGGGCAAGACGTGCAGCTTTGTCACGATCACACCCCATCGGGATGGTCGGCCACGGCATGCCTTGATGAAGTACCTGCCCAGATTCAGCAATGACGGCTCGGTCAATGGTTTCTATATCTTTGTCATCGATGAAACCGAGCGCAAGTTGACCGAAGAGGCCCTGCGCCACCTCAATGAAAACCTCGAAGAGCGGGTCAGCCAACGCACCCAGGCCTTGGCCGAAGCCAACCAGCGCCTGCAAAACGAGATGTTCGAACGCGAGCGCGCCGAAGACGCCCTGCGCCATGCACAGAAGATGGAAGCAGTGGGCCAACTCACCGGCGGCATCGCTCATGACTTCAACAATATGCTCACCGGCATCATCGGCAGCCTGGACCTGATGCAACGCTACATCGCCGCCGGACGCAGCGCGGAAATCGGCCGATTCACCGACGCCGCCGTGTCCTCTGCCCACCGCGCGGCGGCGTTGACCCACCGTTTACTGGCCTTCTCCCGACGCCAATCTTTGGACCGGCGACCCATTGATCCCAACCAGTTGGTCAGTTCACTCGAAGAGCTGTTTCGCCGCACCAAGGGCGCGCATATCGAACTCAAGGTGCAACTGGGTAACGATATCTGGCCGGTGAGCACCGACGCCAGCCAGTTGGAAAATGCCCTGCTCAACCTGGTGATCAACGCCCGCGACGCCATGCCCGATGGCGGTGAGTTGCGCATCGAGACCGCCAACAGTTATCTGAACGACACCGACATCACCAGCCTCGAGCCGGTCAAGGCCGGCGACTATGTAATGCTCGGCGTCTGCGACAACGGCGCCGGCATGACCCCGAAAATCCTGTCCAAGGCCTTCGACCCGTTTTTCACCACCAAGCCCATCGGCCAGGGCACCGGGCTCGGGCTGTCGATGATCTATGGTTTTGCCCAGCAATCAGGCGGCCACGTGACCATTCAAAGCACCCCCGGCCACGGCACCTGTGTGCGTCTGTACCTGCCACGCCTGCACGGCACTGCCCTGGAAAACAACGAACCCGAGAAACATGGGGAAGCCCCCGTGGCCCTGGCCGGAGAATCGGTGGTGGTGGTCGAGGACGACGCTGCGGTGCGCATGCTGGTGGTTGATTTACTCGGTGAGCTGGGCTACACCGCCCACCAGGCGATCGATGCCCGGGCGGCATTGCCGTTGCTCGAGTCCGACCTGCGTGTAGACCTGCTGATAACCGATGTCGGCCTGCCAGGCATGAATGGCCGACAACTGGCGGAAATCGCCCGCCAGCATCGCCCTGGGCTCAAGGTCTTGTTCATGACCGGCTACGCCGAGAAAGCCACCGAGCGTCAGGGCTTCCTGGAGGAAGGCATGGACATGGTGGCCAAACCGTTCTCCATCGACCTGCTGGCCACTAAAATCCGCAGCATGATCAGCGTCGACAAATGAGTTCAGGCATAATCGCGCGCCCTTACGTTTATCCGTTGCAAGGTAACAAGCCCATGAAAGCCCAAGCCCGCCATATCCTGGTGAAAACCAGCGAAGAAGCCGAACAGCTCAAGCAACGCATTGCCAAGGGCGAGGCATTTGATGTGCTGGCCAAGAAATACTCCACCTGCCCGTCCGGCAAGCGCGGCGGTGACTTGGGTGAGGTTCGGCCGGGGCAGATGGTGGGCGCGATCGATACGGTGATTTTCAAAAAGCCCGTGAAGGTGGTCCACGGGCCGATCAAGAGCAAGTTCGGCTATCACCTGGTGCAGGTGTTTTACCGGGACTAATTGTAGCCACTGCCGAGGTACGAGGCTGCGATGCGTGTCCGCAGGACCGCCCACGGGGGCCGCTTCGCAGCCCACCGCTGCCTCGTATTTCGGCAGCGACTACAAGTGCGTCACTCTCGGGGAATCAGCGCGCCAGGCACCTGAATCACCCGGCTCGCCAGGCGATGCCCGGCCAATGCCGCCTCCTGCGGCGTGCCCCCCTTGAGCCGGCTGGCCAAGTACGCCGCACTGAACGAATCCCCCGCCGCCGTCGTATCTACCACCGCCTCAACCACCAGCGCCGGCACGGCAAAACGCTCGCCACGCCAACGAATCAGACAGTCGTCAGCGCCACGCTTGAGGACCACTTCTTCAATGGCCGGATACGCCGCAAACACCTGTTCGCTGTCTTCATGGCCAAACAACGCTCGTTCGTCATCCTCGGTCAACAAAGCGATGTCCACCTGTGCCAGGAGCTTGTGATAAGCCGCTCGCGCCGCGTCGACACTGGCCCACAAGCGTGGACGATAGTTGTTGTCAAACACCACCTTGGCGCCCTGCCTGCGGGCTTCGATCAGGGTTTTCAACAGACGCTCGCGCCCCACCTCCCCCAGAACTGCCAGGGTGATACCGCTGAAATACAGCACGTCGTAAGCCGGCAACGCCGCCAGGATCGGTTCCGCCGCCGGGGTAGTGAAGCAATCGCGCACTGCCGCCTCGTTGCGCCAGTAGAGGAATTTGCGCTCGCCCCGGGCGTCGGTCTGGATGCAATACAAACCAGGCAAACGCCCCGGCAGACGTTGCACCATGCCCAAGCCCAGGCCCTCCTCGGCCCAGTGCTTGCACATGGCGTCGCTGAAGCTGTCATCGCCCAACGCCGTGACGTAATCCACCACAGGCCCTTCACCCAGCTCGCGGCGCAGGTACACGGCAGCGTTCAAGGTGTCGCCGCCAAAACTTTGTTGCAGGCTGCCATCGGCGCGGTGTTGCAATTCAATCATGCACTCGCCGATGAGGGCGATGCGCAAAGGCACAGTGTTCATAGTCGGGTTCCGTGGAATGGGTAGTTCAGAACGCAGTTTTCAGGGTCTCGACCACCTGCAACTGCTCATCCACCAGGCAGCCCACTTGCCACTTGTCAAAGGTCAGGCACGGATGAGAAGTACCGAACGATAGAATGTCGCCAACCCTCAACTCAACACCGGGCGCCACGGTCATGAAAGCATGCTGGTCCATCACCGCCGTGACCGTGCAGGCGCTGATATCCTCCCCAGTAGCCGGCAGCACGCCAGCCTTGTAGCGCAACAGTGGCACCGGCAAACCGGCGTCGTAGGCCACATCACGCTTGCCCAGGGCGATTACCGCAAAACCCGGCTCCGGTAACGACTGCACATGAGCCCAGACTTCCAGGGCCGGGCGCAAGCCTTCGTTGAGGTCACTGCGACGATCGAGCACGCAGCACTGGGCCTCTTTGTAGATGCCGTGGTCATGGGCCACGTAGCTGCCAGGACGTAGCACACTAAGGAAGCGGCCGGCGGCATTTTGCGCTTCAAAGGATTCAGCGATCAGGTCATACCAGGCCGAACCCGAAGCAGTGACGATGGGTTTGGCGAGGTCGAAAGCAGCGTTATCTTGCAAGTCCACCGCCAGGCGCACCAAAGAAGCCGCGAACTCGCGGATGCCACTGATGGCGTGCTCACCGTGGATTACCCCTTCGTAGCCTTCTATGCCGGTCAGGGCCAGGGCTGGTTGGGCCTTGATCGCCTTGGCCAGGGCCAACACTTGCTGCTCGCTGCGGCAACCGCAACGGCCGCCCACCACGCCGTACTCGATCATCACATTCAAGCGCAGGCCGCGGGCGGCGAAAAAGGCTCCCAGGTCGGCCACGTTGTCCGGATGGTCGACCATGCAATGGAAGTCGAATTGCGGGTCGGCCAGCAAGTCGGCAATCAGCGCCATGTTCGGCGCGCCCACCAGTTGATTGGCCATCAATACCCGACGCACACCGCCGGCATAGGCGGCACGGGTCTGCACCGCGCTGGCCAGGGTGATGCCCCAGGCGCCCTGCGCCAGCTGGCGCTGGAACAGCGCTGGCATCATGCTGGTTTTGCCGTGGGGCGCCAGTTGAGCGCCGCTGCTGCTGACGAAATCCTGCATCCAGCGAATGTTGTGTTCCAGGGCATCGCGGTGCAGCACCAAGGCAGGCAGGCTGACGTCACGAACCAGGTGAGCACCCACGGCAGCGGCGCCCTTTTCAACGGCGTTGAAGGCAGACATAAGAAACTCCTATTCGTTGATACGACGGGCCAGGTTGTTGGCGCTTTCGATCAACACCTGGCGATAGTCATTGTAATTTTCCCGGGCATCGGCCCGTGGGGCGACGATACACAGGGTCGCAATACTGATGCCTTGCACGTCCCGCACCGGGGCGGCAAAGCAATGGGTAAAGGTATCGGCGACGCTGTCAAAGGAGAAAAATCCATCGAGGGTGGCCTGGCGGATTTGCCCAAGGAAAGTTTCCAGCGGCAGACGCTGACCGTCCGGCAGGATGAAGTCGTCGTCGTCGATCAGATCGATGATTTGCTGGTCGCTCAAGTGCCCCAGCAGCAGGCGCCCCGAGGCGGTCCAGGGAATCGGCGCGTTCTCGCCGATGTCCGAGGAAATACGGAAATGCCGCTCGCCTTCACGCATCAGGGCCACGGTGTACTTACGGCCATTGAGCAGGCACATCTGCGCGGTTTCGTGGGTTCGGCTGACGACCTCCTGCAAAGCATGGTCGGCCTCGCGGGTCAGGTCGAAATGCCGTAAGTGGGCCTGGCCGAGGAAGTACAACTGGCGGCCGAGGTAGACATGACCGTCCTTGCCCACCGCCTCAAGAATCCGTCGCTCCAACAATGAGGCGACCAATTCGTAGACCGTGGATTTCGGGCTGCCGATGCCACTGGCAATATCATTGGGGCGCAGGGGCTGGCCGACTTCCTTGAGGAAGTCGAGGATATCGAACGCACGGTCCAGGCCTTTGGCGCGGCGCTTGATGGTGTCTTCGGTCATGGCAGTGTCAGGTCCCGTTACAAATGAGCATTCCCACGTTCTGCGTGGGAATGCATACCGTGACGCCCTGCGTCACAAAAGCGGGCGCAGAGCGTCCAGGGCGGCGTTCCCACGCGGAGCATGGGAACGCTCATTTAGCCTTTTTTCTTGTAGGCCACGCAATCAATCTCAACCTTGCAATCGACCATCATGTTTGCCTGTACACAGGCTCGCGCCGGCGCATGTTCGGGGCTGAAGTACTCACCAAATACCTTGTTGAAACTCCAGAAGTCCCGTGGGTCTTCCAGCCACACGCCGACGCGCACCACGTCCTCGAGCGCATAGCCGGCCTCTTCCAGAATGGCGACCAGATTGCGCATGGTCTGGCGGGTTTGCTCGACGATCCCGCCCTGGATGATTTCGCCGTCTACCGCCGGCACCTGGCCCGACACGTACAACCAGCCATCTGCTTCCACGGCGCGAGCGAAAGGGCGTGGCTGGCCACCGCCGGCGGTGCTGCCGGCGCCGTAACGAGTAATGCTCATAAAATATCTCCTGATAAAAAGCGTTTAAAAACGAATGTTCTTGAGGAATTCTGCCAACCGTGGCGATTGCGCACGTTCAAAGATGTCCTTCGGCGGCCCCTGCTCTTCAATACGGCCCTGGTTCATGAATACGATCTTGTCCGAAACCTCATAGGCAAAGCGCATCTCGTGGGTCACCAGCAACATAGTCATACCTTCTTCCGCCAGGCCCTTGATCACGCTGAGCACTTCTCCCACCAACTCCGGGTCGAGCGCCGAGGTCACTTCGTCGAATAGCATCAAGCTGGGGTTCATGGCGATGGCCCGGGCGATCGCCACGCGCTGCTGCTGGCCACCGGACAACTGACCGGGAAAGTGATTGCGTCGCTCCAGCAGGCCGACACGCTCCAGCCATTTCTCCGCCAGCGCCACCGCTTCATCCCTGGCCATTTTCTTGACCTTGAGCAGGCCAAGTGTGACGTTCTGCAACGCCGTCAAATGAGGGAACAGGTTGAACTGCTGGAACGCCATGCCGGTCATGGCCCGATGCTGGGCGATGACTTTTTCCGGGTGGCGTACGCGCTTGCCGGCGATTTCACTGTAGCCAATAGACTCGCCATCCAGGGTGATCTGCCCGCCCTGGAACTCTTCCAGCAGGTTGACGCACCTCAGCAGCGTGGTCTTGCCCGAGCCGCTGGAGCCGATCAGCGTCACCACGTTGCCGCGCTGCATGGACAGGTCGACACCCTTGAGCACCTCCACCGGGCCGTATTGTTTACGCAGGCCGCTGATGTTCAGCAGTGGCTGCGTTGCAGTGTGAGATTGAGTCATGGCAAGGCCACCCGCTTTTCAATGTAGCGCCCGAATAACTCGATGGCGTAGTTGATGACAAAAAACAGAAAACCGGCAAACAGGTAAAACTCCAGGGTCATGAAGGTCCGGGCGATCACCTGTTGGGTACTGAGGAGCAATTCGGCCACCCCGATCACCGACAGCAGGGTCGAGGCCTTGACGATTTCCGTGGACGAGTTGACCCAGGTCGGCAAGATCTGCCGCAACGCCTGGGGCAACAGCACATAGCCCAGGGACTGGTAAAACGTCAGGCCAATGGCCTTGCCGGCTTCCAGTTGCCCACGGGGGATGGCTTGCAGCGAACCGCGCACGATTTCCGCGACATGGGAGCCGCAAAACAGCGTCAGGCCTACCGCGCCGGCCTGGAACGCCGTGATCTGCCACCCGAGCGCCGGGAGCATATAAAAACAGGCCAACACCAGCACAAACACCGGCGTACCACGGATCAGATCGACATACAGACGGAACGGCGCACGCATCCAGAACTTGCCATAGGTCAGCACCAACCCAGCAACGATACCGATCAAGGTGCCGAAGATAATCGCCAGGACCGAGACATACACGCTGGCCTGAAATCCTGCCCAGAGGGTTTCCCGGGCGATCCACAACTCATGCAGCCAGCTGGGGGCTTCGTACATGGAAACTCCTTAGCGACGGATCGCCAGACGCTGTTCCAGGTAACGGAGCAGCATGGCGATGAGGTAACAGGCAGCCACGTAGAGCGCAGTCGTGACCATCCAGGTTTCAATTACCCGGTAGCTTTCGACGTTGATCTTGCGGGCGTAATAGGTCAGCTCCGGCACCGCAATCGCGGCTGCCAGCGAGGTGTCCTTGAACAGCGAGATAAAGTTGTTCGACAGCGCCGGCAACACGTTGCGCAGCATCACCGGCACGGTGATATAGGCACGGATGCGCCATTCGCCCAAACCGATGGCCAACCCTGCCTCACGCAAGCCCTTGGGAATGTTCAACAACCCGGCGCGGAACACTTCGGTCAGATAGGCTCCGGCGTATAGCGACAGGGTGACAATGAACGAGGGAATCTTGTCCAGGCGAATCCCCAGGCTCGGCAAGGCGAAGTAGATCAACAGGATCAGCACCAGGATCGGCGTATTGCGGATCACCGTCACATACACCGACGCCAGGATTCGCAGCGCACGGTGCCTGGACAGCATGGCAAAGGCCATCAGCAGGCCAATCACGCAACCGATGGCGATCGACAGCAATGCTAACTGAAGGCCCAGGCCGAGCCCCGCCAGCAAGGTGTCGAAATCGCGCCAGACGGCGGCAAAATTCAACTGATAGTTCATGGTCGGCAGTACCTTATCCGGGGCGCCATTAACCGCGCCCCGCGCTCACATATCATTTGAATTCGACCGGAAAACCAATCGCCGGCTCTGGCAGGTCCACACCAAACCACTGCTTGAACGACGCCTTGTAGGTCGGGAATTCCACCCCGGTCATGGCTTCATGCAGCGCGGTGTTGACGAAGTTCAGCCAGTCCTGGTCGCCACGCTTGACGGCGCAGGCGTAGGTTTGCGGGCTCCAGGCGTAAGTCGGGCTGCGGTAGCGGCCAGGGTTTTGCACCATCAGGTACTTGACCGAAGACTGGTCGGTGGCGGCGGCGTCGGCGCGGCCAGAGTTCACGGCCTGGTACATCAGGTCGACGCTGTCGTACTGGTCGACCGTGGCCTTGGGCAGCGCCTGGTGCACCAGTTCTTCGGCGTAGACGTTTTGCAGCACCGCCACGGTGACGCCGTCGCCCGCCGCCTGCAGGTCTTCGATTTCCTTGTATTTGCTGTTGGCCGGCAGCAGCAGGCCGACACCTTCGCGGTAGTACGGCAGGGTAAATGCCACTTGCTGCGCACGACTGGCAGTGACGGTGATGAATTGGCAGCTCATGTCGACCTTGTCGGTCAACAGGTTGGGAATGCGCGCGTCGGAGGACTGCACCACAAACTCGACCTTGGTTGGGTCATTGAACAGACCCTTGGCCACCATGCGGCCGATGTCGATATCAAAACCTTGCAACTTGCCATCCGCTCCCTGGAAGTGCCACGGCGCATTGGTACTGCCTGTACCCACGATCAGGTGCCCACGGGCGAGCACACTGTCGAGCTTGCTGTCCGCCGCCTGCACGAAGCCTGCGATGGAAGCCGATGCGGCGAAGAGAAAAACACATGCTTTAAACACGGAAGGTCGTTGCTGCATGACAAGCACTCCAGAAGTTGTGTATTCCGCTATACCGGAACTTGGTATGTAACAACGGAATAGACAGCAGAAAGTGTGCCATAGCGCTCGTAGAAAAACTACGAAACGAATTAACGCTTTAAAATTCAGGGAGATAAGAATTAATAATCGAGACAGCGTCCGGCCAAATAGCTGGAGTCACATTGCTACCGTTGGCCACACACCGGTGACAGGCGACATTTAAGTGCGCGAACGTAACGTTACCGCGCACCCAATGCTTGAAAAGGTGAGTAAGCGTCAGTCCTCCAACATCAGCCGCGCCGTTCCCGACACACGGATCGACGCCCCCGTCTCATCGGTAATCTGCGCCTGTAACCGCGAACGGCTGCCCATGTCCTCGCCCTGGACAATATTGATGCAGCCCTCGTGAGGCCACTGAAGGTCCCGCAGGTAGCCGGCAAAGGCCGCCGTGGCCGCGCCAGTGGCCGGGTCTTCATACACGCCGCCCGAAGCAAACGGGTTGCGGGTATGAAACAACGTCGGCCCTTCGGCGAATACCAACAGCACAGTGACCAACCCGGCGTCCGTCATGAAACGCCGGCCGGCATCCAACTCATAGCGCATCTGGCTGAGCTTGGCACGGCTGTCGAGGGCCAGTATCAAATGAGTCGCCCCGCCATTGATCAGTGCAGGCGGCAGGCTCGGGTCCAAGTCATTGCGACTGTAGCCAAACAACGCCAGGCCAGCCGCCACCAGAGCATCACTGGCCGGCCCGCTACGGGTGGGCGGCGATTGCAGGGCGGCTTCGATCAGCGAACCTGCACTACGACCACTGACAGTGATGTCGCCATTGTTCAAGGCCAGGTGAAACTCACCATCACCCAGCGCCAGGCTCAACGCAGCCCCCAACGCAATGGTGGCATGCCCACAAAACGGTACTTCGGTTTCCGGCGAGAAGTAGCGCACGCGCCAACCTTCTCCTTGAGGGCAGGCAAACACTGTTTCCGAAAAGCCCACTGCATGGGCAGTCTGCTGCATCTCATCGACTTGCGGCAGCGTATCGCCGATCCATACGCCGGCGGGGTTACCGCCTTGCGCGCCATCGGAAAACGCTGCGATTTTCAAGACGTCCAGGATCATTGCTCTTGGCCTCAGGGAGAAGTTGGCAGGCTTGTGATCCTATCGAACCTGCGCATTCAAGGGAACCAGGCGAACCTGGGTCACCCGCCGCTCTTCCACCGCCACCACCGTCAGGCGCCAGCCTTCATGATCGAGACTGTCGCCCACCACCGGCAAACGGTCCAGCAAGCTCATGACCAAGCCGGCCAAGGTCTGGTAATCCTCAGTCTCCACGGCCCTGAAGCCGGTACGCTGGCGAATCAGGTTGAGATTCAGGGCCCCGCCGACCTTGAAGCCACCCTCCTCTTCAACCATATCCGGGCCCTCGATTTCACTCGCATCGGGCAATTCACCGGCGATGGATTCGAGGATGTCGGTCATGCTCAACACCCCCATGAAGTCGCCAAATTCGTTGATCACGAAGGCGATATGGGTCGACTCCTGGCGCATCTGCTCCAGAGCGTTAAGAATCGAGAAACTCTCCAGCAGATTGACCGCCCGGCGTGCCAGATGCTCAAGGTTGGGCTCGTTGCCGCCCAAGTATTCCTTGAGCAGTTCTTTCTTGTGCACGAAGCCCAACGGCTCGTCGATCGCGCCATTGCGGATCAGCGGCAGCCGCGAGTAGGACGAATGCATCAACTTCAGGCGGATCGTATCGGCATCGTCCGCCAGATCGATAGTGTCGACATGGGCGCGCGGGGTCATCAGGCTGCGGATCGGCCGCTCGGCCAATTGCAGCACGCCACTGATCATCACCCGCTCGCGACGGTCGAACAGCGGGCCTTGGTTGGTATCCGTTTCACCCAGCAAGTCAGCCACTTCTTCACCCACTTCCTCCACCGCCAGGGTCCGACCGCCCAACAAACGCATCACCGCATGAGCCGTGCGCTCACGTATCGGCCGCGCGCCCTGGACAGACTTCTTGCGACGGGCCCGGGCGATCTGGTTGAACACTTCGATCAGGATCGAGAAACCAATGGCCGCGTACAGGTAACCCTTGGGAATATGGAAGCCCAGGCCTTCGGCAGTCAGGGCGAAACCGATCATCATCAAAAAGCCCAGGCACAGCATGATCACCGTCGGGTGCGCATTGACGAAGCGGGTCAGCGGCTTGCTGGCGATAATCATCAGGCCGATGGAAATGATCACGGCAATCATCATCACCGCCAGTTCGTCCACCATGCCCACAGCGGTGATCACCGCATCAAGGGAGAACACCGCATCCAGCACAACGATCTGCGCCACGATGGGCCAGAACATTGCGTAGGCGGCATTGCCGGTGCGCTGGCTGATGTGTCCTTCAAGGCGCTCATGCAATTCCATAGTGGCCTTGAACAGCAGGAACACACCCCCGAACAACATGATCAAGTCACGACCGGAGAAGCTCTTGTCGAACACCTCGAACAACGGTTGGGTCAGGGTCACCAGCCAGGAGATACTCGCCAGCAGGCCCAGGCGCATCAACAATGCCAGGGACAGGCCGATCAGCCGCGCACGGTCGCGCTGCTCCGGCGGCAATTTGTCCGCCAGGATCGCGATAAACACCAGGTTGTCGATACCCAGAACCAACTCCAGCACAATCAAGGTCAACAGCCCGAGCCAGGCCGTTGGATCCGCTAACCATTCCATATCAGTTTCTCTTTAAAAAATTTCAGAATGCCGGGCACGGCAAGGCACGGCCAGAAGACCGGAAAAGGTTAGCAGTCGAAATACGGGATGTTTCAGCGGGAACAACAGCACCTGTCTTGGGGAAAGACGACTGGGAGGCTCCGAGAGGGTGTTCATGCAAATCCTGTAGCGGAAAAAGGATTTGAATCGTACAACTGAAAGCCAAATTTCCTACAACGCAAAACCATTACAAAATTTGTAACAAGCCCACACCGCTTGATCGTTCCCACGCACTGCGCGGGAACGATCGCGTCGTGTCAGCTTTTTCGGGTCGCGTCGTCGAGGGCCAGGATGGTATGAGCATTGGTCACTGTGGTCGCCAGGGTATTGACCACACCGGAGCGCAGCGCCCCAAGGGTCGCCGCCGCCTTGGTGTTTTCACTGGCAATCGCCACCACATCGGGAATCCGAAACAGCTCCTGCACGGTCAAGCCGATCACCCGACCCTGGATGGCATTGACCGCCGGCTGGCCGTGGATATCAATGAAGTCATAACCCATCATGTCACCCACCGTACCGGACAACCGGGCCTGGGCAATTTCCTGGGGTGAGAACCAACCCATGCGCACCATGTTGCTGTTTTCGCTCATGTCGCCAATGCCGATCAACGCCATGTCGGCGCGGCGAGCGCGGTCCAGGGTAGAACGCACGGTGTCGTTGCTGATCAGCACCCCACGCAGCTCCGGGTTGGCCACCAGGGCCGGGGCATACAGGCTTTCACTCTCCCCCCCAAAACGCAGGGCCAGGCGTCGGCAAATATGGTCGGGGTTCATATATTCGCCAGCCTTGAGCGAACCGCCGATAGCGCAGACAAAGGTGCAGTTGCGGATCACCGGTAAAAACACGTTGTCGGCAACCGCGCCCACATTACGGCCCATACCGACCGCGACAATCATGCCGTCGCTCAACGTCTTGTTCAGGTAGTTGGCCACCAGGCTGGCGACGGCCGAGCGCTGGGTATCGGGGTCGCTGTGGTCCACTGCGATCAACGCACGATCCAGCTGGAAGCGCTCTACCAGCGCCTGTTCCAGCTCGTTATTCATCGCCGGATGCTGCAGCACCCGCACCTCGACAATCCCTTCATCCCGTGCGCGCTTGAGCAGACGGCTGACCTTGGCCCGGGACAGGTCGAAACGCTTGGCGATGGCTTCCTGAGTGACGTTCTCAAGGTAATAGAGCATCGCCACTTCGGTCATCCGATCGATATCGCTGGCAATGCGCTGGGTACTGTCACTCATGGGCACGGGCTTCCGTTTCGGCATCAAAGACACATTCTCCCGACTATAGCCCTGTCCCGTCCACTATTGATGCCCGTCACGCTCGATCGCAGTGATGCGATCAACCTTGGCCCCGGAGCGCGCCGCTTCGAACTCCGATTCCAGGAACGATTTGACGATGCTTTTCGCCAGTTCCACACCGACCACCCGCGCCCCAATGGACAGGATCTGCGCATCGTTGCTCTTGCGCGCCCGCTCCGCCGAATAGGTGTCATGGGCCTGGGCCGCACGAATCCCCAAAACCTTGTTGGCGGAAATGGCCATGCCAATCCCCGTGCCACACACCAACACCCCCAGCCGTTGCTGCCCGGCATTGATCGCCTTGGCCACCACCAGGGCGATATCCGGGTAGAGCACCGGCGCCGTGGAATAAGTGCCGAAGTCAGTCACCACATACCCCAACGCTTCGATATGGCACCTCAACAGTTCTTTGAGCTCGTAACCTGCTTCATCGCATCCGATAGCCACCGGGAAAGGTGTGTTCATGGCGTTTGGCTCCGCTGCAGTGGCCTTACTTAAGGCCGATCATTTGATCATTCAATGAAATTTCTATCAGTCATTTCTCAAACATTCACTCCTTCCTGTCAAGCAAGATTTAACTGACCCAGCAGTCAACCCCCTATAAAAGGGCAAAGACCTAGGAAAAAGGCGCTTTTACATCTTTTCCATGAAAGAGATTGACTGATCAGAATTTCATTTGATACACATATGATCACAGCAACACATGACTGCGCCCCCTAATAAGAACTCACAGCACGAGGACACGCCGATGGTCACGCCATTACTGCTCCAGGCTGAACACGTCGCCAAGGCTTACGCCGGGATTCCTGCCCTGCGTGACGGGCGCCTCTCTCTGCGAGCCGGCAGCGTGCACGCTTTGTGCGGCGGCAATGGGGCAGGCAAATCGACTTTCCTGAGCATCCTGATGGGCATCACCCAGCGTGATGCCGGCAGCATCTTGCTCAACGGCTCGCCAGTGCACTTTCATCGGCCCAGTGAAGCCCTGGCGGCGGGGGTCGCGATGATCACCCAGGAACTGGAACCGATTCCCTACATGACCGTCGCCGAAAACATCTGGCTGGGCCGTGAACCGCGCCGCGCCGGCTGTATTGTCGACAACAAGGCATTGAATCGGCGCACTCGCGAGCTGCTCGAGAGCCTGGAGTTCGACGTGGACGCCACCAGCCCCATGCACCGCCTGAGCGTGGCGCAGATCCAACTGGTGGAGATTGCCAAAGCATTCAGCCATGACTGCCAAGTGATGATCATGGACGAGCCCACCTCCGCCATTGGCGAGCGCGAAGCACAAACCCTATTCAAAGCCATCCGTCGCCTCACGGCCCGTGGCGCCGGCATTGTCTACGTGTCCCATCGCCTCAGCGAACTGGCGCACATTGCCGACGACTACAGCATCTTTCGCGACGGCGCCTTCGTTGAAACCGGGCGCATGGCCGATATTGACCGTGCGCATCTGGTGCGCGGCATCGTTGGCCAGGAACTCACTCGCATCGACCATAAGGTCGGCCGCGAGTGCGCCGCCGAGTGCTGCCTGGATGTCGACAGCCTGAGCCGCACCGGAGAGTTCCAGGACATCAGCCTGCAACTGCGCCAGGGCGAAATTCTCGGCATCTATGGGCTGATGGGTTCAGGTCGCAGCGAGTTCCTCAACTGCATTTACGGCCTGACCACCCCCGACTCCGGCAGCGTCACCCTGCAAGGCAAACCCATGCCCGTAGGCCTGCCCAAGGCGACCATCCGCGCCGGCATGTCCCTGGTCACCGAAGACCGTAAAGACAGCGGCCTGGTGCTCAGCTCCAGCATCCTCTCCAACATCGCGCTGTCGGCCTACAAACAGCTGTCGAATTGGTCACTGATCAATGCGCGCAAGGAAAACCAACTGGCCCAGGACATGGTCAAGCGCCTGCAGATCAAGACCACCTCCCTGGAACTGCCAGTGGAGTCCATGAGCGGCGGCAACCAACAGAAAGTGGTGCTTGCCAAATGCCTGTCGACCCAGCCGATCTGCCTGCTCTGCGATGAGCCGACCCGAGGCATTGATGAAGGCGCCAAGCAGGAGATCTATCACCTGCTGGACCAGTTCGTGCGCGCCGGCGGCGCAGCCATCGTGGTGTCGTCGGAAGCCCCCGAGCTGCTGCATCTGAGCGATCGCATCGCTGTATTCAAGGGCGGACGACTGGTCACCATCAGCACTGACACCGCCCTTTCCCAGGAAGCCTTGTTGAGTCTTGCCTCATGAATGCCAAAACACTTTCTACACCCGCCGCCACCCCCGTAACAGCTGCGCCCCGCAGCCGCCTGCGTCTTTCCCTCGACCGTTTCGGCCTGCCGCTGGTGTTTATCCTGCTGTGCGTGGTGATGGCCTTTGCCAGCGAATACTTCATGACCTGGCGCAACTGGATGGACATCCTGCGCCAGACTTCCATCAACGGCATCCTGGCCGTGGGCATGACCTACGTGATCTTGACCAAGGGCATCGACCTGTCGGTGGGATCGATCCTGGCCTTTGCCGGGTTGTGCAGCGCGTTGGTGGCCACCCAAGGCTACGGCCTGCTGGCGGCGGTCAGCGCCGGGATGTTTGCCGGAGCCATGCTCGGGGTGGTCAACGGGTTCATGGTCGCCAACCTGTCGATACCGCCCTTTGTTGCCACTCTCGGCATGCTCAGCGTCGCCCGGGGCATGACCTTCATCCTCAACGACGGCAGCCCGGTCACCGACCTGCCCCCGGCCTACCTGGCCCTGGGTATCGGCAAGCTCGGGCCGATTGGCGTGCCGATCATCATCTTCGCCGTGGTCGCGCTGATTTTCTGGATGGTGCTGCGCTACACCACCTATGGCCGCTATGTGTATGCGGTAGGCGGCAACGAGAAGAGCGCACGCACCTCGGGGATCGGCGTGCGCAAGGTGATGTTTTCGGTGTACGTGGTGTCTGGGATGCTCGCCGGATTGGCCGGCGTGGTGTTGTCGGCACGCACCACCTCTGCCCTGCCCCAGGCCGGTATGTCTTACGAACTGGACGCTATCGCCGCCGTGGTGATTGGCGGCACCAGCCTCTCCGGTGGTACCGGCAGTATTGTCGGCACGTTGTTCGGCGCCCTGCTGATCGGGGTGATCAACAACGGCCTGAACCTGCTCGGCGTGTCCTCCTATTACCAGCAGGTCGCCAAGGGCCTGATCATCGTGCTCGCAGTACTGATTGACGTGTGGCGCAAGAAAAAACGCTAGTCCCTTTTTCTCGAAAATGAACGACTGACTACAACAATAACGGAGTTCTCATCATGAAATTCGGTACGACTTTAGCCGCCGTCGCGGCGCTCTCCCTGCTCGCCAGCAGCATCACCCTCGCCGCCGAGGGCAAGACCTACAAGATCGGCGCCGCCGTCTACGGTCTCAAGGGCCAGTTCATGCAGAACTGGGTCCGCGAGCTGAAGGAACACCCGGCGGTCAAGGACGGCACCGTGAAGTTGACCGTATTCGACGGCAACTACGATGCACTGACCCAGAACAACCAGATCGAAAACATGGTCACCCAACACTACGACGCCATCCTCTTTGTGCCGATCGACACCAAGGCCGGCGTTGGCACCGTGAAGCAGGCTATGGCCAACGATGTGGTCGTCATTGCATCCAACGCCAAGGTGGCCGACGCCGAGGTGCCTTATGTAGGTAACGACGACGTGGAAGGCGGCCGGCTCCAGGCCCAGGCCATGGTCGACAAGATCAAGGGCCGCGGCAATGTGGTGATCATCCAGGGCCCGATCGGTCAGTCGGCACAGATCGACCGCGAAAAAGGTGAGATGGAAGTGCTCGACAAGCACCCTGACATCAAAATCATCGAGAAGAAGACCGCCAACTGGGACCGCGCCCAGGCACTGACCTTGACGGAAGACTGGCTGAACGCCCACCCCAAAGGCATCAACGGAGTCATTGCACAGAACGACGATATGGCCCTCGGTGCTGTGCAGGCGTTGAAGTCCCATGGGCTGTCCTCCAAGGATGTTCCCGTCACCTCCATCGATGGCATGCCGGATGCGATCCAGGCGGCAAAAAAAGATGAAGTCACCACTTTCCTGCAAGACGCCCAGGCCCAATCCCAAGGCGCCCTCGACGTAGCCCTGCGTGCATTGGCCGGCAAGGATTACAAACCGCAGTCAGTGATCTGGGAGCGTTACGCCAAGGACGTGAAATGGGGCGACGGTACCGACAAGAACTACATCCTGCCATGGGTGCCCGTGACCAATGCCAATGCGGATGCGCTGTATCAGCAAGTCAGTGGCACCAAGTAGTACACAGTCAAAATGTGGCAGCGCCGGTGCGACGGCGGTTGTAGCCGCTGCCGAGGCACGAGGCTGCGATGCGTGTCCGCAGGACCGCCCCTGGGGCCGCTGCGCAGCCCATCGCAGCCTCGTGCCTCGGCAGCGGCTACAAATGCCTTCGCGAGCAAGCCCGCTCCCACCATTTGATCTCCACCGCGTTCAACATTGGAGTCACTCACATGTCTGGATTCTGGAATCAGGCCTTCGACCTCACCGGCCGTTGCGCCGTGATCACCGGCGGGGCCGCCGGAATCGGCCTGGCCTGTGCCAGCCTGCTGGTGGAACGCGGGGCACGGGTCGCCCTGCTCGACCGTGACCCGGCCGTGGTCGATGTCGCTGCCAGCCTCGGCGCCGGCAACATCGGCATTGCACTGGACCTGCGCCAACTCGATCAGGTTCAGAGCACTGTCGACTACGTCTTCGATCACTTCAAACGCCTGGACTATCTGGTCAACAGTGCCGGCGTCGCCCGGCTGGACAAGGCTTTGGATGTGACCGAAAACGCCTGGGACACTACCCTCGACATCAACCTCAAGGCCAGTTTTTTCGTGGCCCAGGCTTGTGCACGGCACATGCTTGCCCAAGGCGCTGGACGCATCATCAACCTCGCCTCCCAGGCGGCGGTGATCGGCCTGGACCGCCACGTAGCCTATTGCGCAAGCAAGGCGGCCATCGTCGGCATGACCAAGGTCCTGGCCATGGAATGGGCACCTCAGATCAACGTCAACGCCATCTCCCCCACTATCGTTGAAACCGCCCTGGGCAAGAAAGCCTGGGCTGGCGAGTTGGGTGAACGGGCCAAATTGCAGATCCCGGCGGGCCGCTTTGCCCAGCCGGAAGAAATCGCCGGGCTGGCGTTGTACCTGCTCAGCGATGCCGCAAAGATGATCACCGGAGAAAACGTGGTGATCGACGGCGGCTACAGCATTCAGTAATTCATCTTTTGTCGTGAGGTTTATCGTCATGTCTACCGTTACCGAACGCACGCCCGAACAACTTTCTCCCGTTATTCCCAAGACCATGCAGGCCGTGGTCTGCCATGGCCCGGAAGACTATCGCCTGGAAACCGTCGACGTGCCGACGCCCGGCCCCGACGAGATCCTCACCAAGGTCGAGCTGTGTGGTATCTGCATGGGCGATATCAAGACCTATCGCGGCGCGCCATCGTTCTGGGGCGATGCCGAGCAACCACGCTACGTCAAGCCTCCGATGATTCCCGGTCATGAGTTTGTCTGCCGCGTGGTCGCGCTCGGTCCGGGCGCCGAAAAACGCGGGGTAAAGGTCGGTGACCGAGTGATTTCCGAACAGATCGTGCCGTGCTGGGGCTGCCGTTTCTGCAACCACGGCCAGTACTGGATGTGCCAGAAACACGACCTCTACGGTTTCCAGAATAACGTCCAGGGCGCCATGGCCCAGTACATGATCTTTACCAAGGAAGGCATCGTCCACCAAGTGCCGGACTCCATCGCCCCGGACGAGGCGATCCTGATCGAGCCGCTGGCCTGCTCGTTGCACGCTGCCGAACGGGCAAATGTCGATTTCGATGACATCGTCGTGGTCGCCGGCGCCGGCACCCTGGGCCTTGGAATCATCGGCGCGGTGCGCATGCGCAACCCGAAAAAACTCATCGTCCTCGACATGAAACCCGAGCGCGCCGCCCTGGCCCTGCGCATGGGTGCCGACGAAGTGTGGAACCCGGCCGAGGTCGATGTGCTGGCGAAGATCCGCGAGATCACCGACGGCTACGGTTGCGACATCTATATCGAAGCCACCGGGCATCACAAGGCGGTCAATCAGGGCCTGGCAATGCTGCGCAAGCTGGGGCGCTTTGTCGAATTCAGCGTGTTCAACGATGAAGCCACGGTAGATTGGTCGATCATCGGCGACCGCAAGGAGCTGGATGTGCTGGGCTCGCACCTGGGGCCCTACATGTACCCGCGAGCCATCGACTTTATCGGCAAGCGCAAGATCGACATGCGCGACGTGGTGACCCACAAGTTTGCATTGGCGGATTTCAAGGAGGCCTTTGCCGTGATGGAACGTGGGGACAAGTCGCTCAAGGTGGTCCTCGAACCCTGATTTGTTCAATACCACACTAAAAACAAGAACACAGGAAACCGCGTTATGAATCGAGTCATCAATGATCCAGACCACGTCGTCGAGGATATGCTGCGCGGCATTCTGGTCGCCCATCCAGAGCTGTGCCAGAGCGACACCAATCCACGGGTCATCAGCAAAGCCAAGCCTTCCAGCCAGGGCCAGGTGGGCATCGTCACCGGTGGTGGCTCGGGCCACGAACCGGCCTTCCTCGGCTATGTCGGCCCAGGTCTGGTGGACGCCGTGGCCGTCGGCGAGATCTTCTCCTCGCCCACCGCCAAAAGTTTCTTCGATGCCTTTCGTGCCACCGACCACGGTGCCGGCGTGGCCTGCCTGTACGGCAACTACGCCGGCGACAACATGAACGTGAAGCTGGCAATGAAAATGGCCGCCAGCAAGAACATGCAGGTTCGCACCGTGGTCGCCAACGACGACGTAGCCTCCGCGCCCAAGGCCGATATCGCCAAGCGTCGTGGAGTGGCCGGGGAAATCTTCATGTGGAAAGTCGGCGGTGCGGCCGCTGCACAACACTATGACCTGGATGGGGTAATTCGCGTCGCCCAGAAAGCCGTCGACCACTGCCGCTCCATCGGCATCGGCCTTACGCCCTGCACCATTGCGGCGGTGGGCAAGCCGAACTTCCAGATCCCCGACGGGCAGATGGAGCTGGGCATCGGCCACCACGGTGAACCGGGCATCGAAGTGGTGCCTATCGAATCTGCGGCCGCCATGGCCGAGCGCATGCTGGCGCCGATCCTCGCTGATAGGGATTTCAGCCAGGACGACAGCGTGGTGGTGCTGGTGTCCGGCCTGGGCGCAACACCGGTGATGGAGCTGTATGTTTTCTACGCCGAAGTTGAAAGCCAGCTCAAGGCCAAGGGTTTGAAGATCCACCGCTGCTACGTCGGCAACTACTTCACGTCCCTGGAAATGATGGGCGTGACCCTGACCCTGTTGGGCCTGGATGCTGAACTGAAAACCCTGATCGACCAACCTTGCCGCTCCATCGGCATGACCCAGGCGGAATAAACCATGAACCAGCATTTCTCTTCCCACGAGGGCAGCGCCATCGTCGCTGACTTGGTAAGCGTGATTGTCGCCAACCGCGAATACCTTAGTGAAGTCGACGGCGCCATTGGCGACGGCGACCATGGCATCAACATGGCCAAGGGCTTCGCCCATTGCGGCCGCACCATTGAGGGCCGGCAACTGACCCTGGCCGAAGCGCTGGATGAGTTGACCCTGAGCTTGATGGAGGGCATCGGCGGCTCCATGGGGCCGTTGTATGGCAGCCTGTTTATTGGCATGGCCGACGAGGTGCGCAGCAGCGAGAATATTGATGCCGCGACCTTTGCCCACTTGCTTCGGGGCGGCCTCACGTCCTTGCAAGACATTACCGAGGCCGGCGTCGGCGACAAGTGCTTGATGGACACGCTGATCCCGGCGGTCGAAGCCTTTGAACGGGCCCATGGATCCGGTGCGTCGTTCAATGATGCCTTGGAGACGATGAAGCGTGCCGCCTCCCAAGGACGTGATTCGACCAAGGACCTGGTGGCAAAAATCGGTCGGGCCAGCCGACTGGGTGAGCGTTCACTGGGGGTGCTGGATGCGGGGGCGGTGTCGTGCTGCCTGATACTGACGCGGTTGGCAGATTCGGTGCAGCCTCGACTGGTGTGATGATCGTTCCCACGCAGCATGGGAACGATCATCACGTTCGGGTTACCAGAACCGTTGTTGGGTCAAGCGACTCCACCAGGCCAGCAGCACCCGGTCCACCGAGCCGCTGGCCGCCAGGCCGACCCGCTCTTGCAGGCTTTTGCGCTCGGCATAGTGCAGATGAAACAGCTCGGCAGTCTTGGCCTTGGAGGCTAGGTACTCATCGCTGGTTTGCAGTTCGTCCACCAGTTGCTTGTCGAGTGCCGCGACACCGAGCCAGACTTCGCCGGTGGCCACTTCATCAATGGCCAGTTGCGGACGATAGCGGGACACGAAGTTCTTGAACAACTGGTGGGTGATGTCCAGGTCTTCCTGGAACTTCTCCCGGCCCTTCTCTGTGTTCTCACCAAATACCGTCAGGGTGCGTTTGTACTCACCGGCCGTCAGCACTTCGAAGTCGATGTCGTGCTTTTTCAGCAGGCGGTTGACATTGGGCAACTGCGCCACCACGCCAATGGAACCCAGGATGGCGAACGGTGCGCTGATAATCTTCTCGCCGATGCACGCCATCATGTAACCGCCGCTGGCCGCCACCTTGTCGATGCACACGGTCAGCGGTACGCCTGCCTGGCGGATACGTGCCAGTTGCGAGGACGCCAGGCCGTAGCTGTGAACCATGCCGCCGCCGCTTTCCAGGCGCAGCACCACTTCATCCTTGGGGGTAGCCAGGCTCAGCAGCGCGGTAATTTCATGGCGCAGGCTTTCAGTGGCGGAGGCCTTGATGTCGCCGTCAAAATCCAGCACGAACACCCGCGGCTTGGCCTCGGGCTTTTTCTTGCTCTTCTTCCCGGATTTGCTTTCAGACTTGCGCAGGGCCTTGAGCTGATCCTTGTCCAGCAACGTCTGCTCCAGGCGCTCACGCAAACCTTTGTAGAAATCATTGAGCTTGCTGACCTGCAACTGCCCCGGCGACTTGCGACGACCCTTGCTGCGCAGCGCGGCAAAGCTGATCAAGACCACCAGAATGGCGACCACCAGGGTGACCGTTTTAGCCAGAAAACTTGCGTACTCAGCCAAAAACTCCATAAGACTCCTTCACATGCGGTGCGCCAGGCGCGGATTACCCAAGCATACCGACGCGGCTGCGGTGGGGCCAGTGATCAAACCGCCAGCAGATGCGCTCTTCAGGAACGAGGCTCCAAGGAGCTTTTAAAACAAGCGTATGTTTTTTCATTGACAGCTTCCCGGCATCCTCATAACCTCGCCAGACTTTCAACGTACCGGGTGAACGGACGTGGGCAGCATCTATTTGATTCGACATGGCCAGGCCTCCTTCGGTGCAGACGACTATGACGTACTGTCGCCTATCGGCGTGCAGCAGGCGCAAGTCCTTGGCAGCCACCTGGCAGAACTGGGCCTGACCTTCGACCGTTGCGTATCGGGTAGCCTGCGTCGCCAGCAGCACACCGCCAGCGCTGCCTTCGAATCATTCAGCGCCCGGGGGCTGCCGGTTCCCCGCCTGGAAACCGACAGTGCCTTCAACGAATTCGACGCCGACGCAATCATCCGCGCCCTGCTCCCAGACCTGCTCGACAGCGAACCCGAAGCCCTGGACATCCTGCGCAATGCCCCGCAGAACCGCAGCGAATTCCAGCGCATTTTCGCCTTGATCATCGAACGCTGGCTCAGCGGCACCTATGACCCACCGGGCCTGGAAAGCTGGCTGGGGTTTGTCGAGCGGGTCCAGGGCGGCTTGCAACGCCTCCTTGAGGCGGCTGACAACTCCCACAAGATCGCCGTATTTACCTCCGGCGGTACTATTACCGCCCTGCTCCACTTGATTACCCGGATGCCTGCCGCCCAGGCCTTCGAACTGAACTGGCAAATTGTCAACACCTCGCTCAACCAACTGAAATTCCGTGGTCGCGAGGTGGCACTGGCTTCCTTCAACAGTCATACCCACTTGCAACTGCTGAAGGCGCCGCAGCTCATCACCTTCCGGTGAACTGCGGCCAACCGTGACCCCAAGGTCACTGGACTCAACCCTAAAGGATCGAACCATGACTGACGTAGCTAAAGCTGTAGAAGCAATGAAAGCCAAATTCAACCCAGCCGCCGCCGAAGGCCTGGACCTGGTGTTCGGTTTCCGTATCGACGACACCCAAAACTTCTCCCTGGTGGTCAAGGACAAGACCTGCGAACTGCTCGAAGGTGAAAACCCGAACGCCCAAGTGACCCTGGTCATGGACGCTGAAACCATGAAAGGCATCGTCAGCGGCGAAACCGACGGGATGCAGGCCTTCATGGGCGGCAAATTGCGCACCGAAGGCGACATGATGCTGGCTATGAAGCTGAGCGAGCTGTTCCCGGCCTGATCCAGGCCCCCTGGATAGACCAATCCCGTCTTTCAGACGGGATTTTTGTTTCAGGCCTTGGGCTGCAGCAACAAGGCCACCAATGCACTCCACCCCGTCTGGTGCGAAGCCCCCAACCCACGCCCGGTTTCCCCATGAAAATACTCATGGAACAACACCAGGTCGCGACTGGCCGGGTCCGCCTCCAACTGCGGATAACCGGCCATCGACGGCCGCCGACCATCTTCATCCCGTAAGAACAGCCGGGTCAGGCGTTGGCTGAGGCTGTCGGCCACGTCCTCCAATGAAGACAGGTAACCACTGCCGGTGGGGTATTCCACCGAAAAATTGTCAGCGTAGTAACGGTGAAATTCGCGCAACGACTCGATCAACATGTAGTTGACCGGCATCCACAACGGCCCGCGCCAATTGGAGTTGCCGCCGTACAAGCGTGAGTCGGATTCCGCCGGGGTATAGCGGGCGCACAAGGTGTCACCATTCATCTTCAGCGCCAGGGGCTGCTCGGCAAAGGCCTTGGACAGCGAGCGCACGCCGAAAATGGAAAGGAACTCCGCGTCATCAAGCATGCGTTTGAGCAAATCCTTGGTGCGCTCACCGCGCAACAGTGCCAGCAGCAGGCGATTGCCCTGGCCCGGTTCGTTCCAGCGCGACACCAGTTTCGCCAGGTCCGGCCGGTGTTTCATAAAACCCACCAAGCGTTCACGCAGGCCTTCCAAGCCTTCATGCTCATGCTGCTCCAGCACCAACACCGCAAACAACGGCATCAGGCCGACGATGGAGCGCAGGCGCACAGGTTCGCTCTGGCCGTCGGGACGGTGCAGCACGTCGTAGAAAAACCGGTCCTGCTCATCCCACAAGCCTTCGGCGCTGTCATCCACTCGGTTGATGGCCCCGGCGATGTACAGGAAGTGCTCGAAAAACTTCACCGCGATATCGACGTACACCACATTGCGCTTGGCCAGTTCCAGGGCCATGCGCATCAGGTCCAACGCATAGGCGGCAACCCAGGCAGTGCCGTCGGCCTGGTCCAGTTGATAACCCGGCGGTAAGGTGGCCGAACGGTCGAACAAGGCAATGTTGTCCAGCCCCAGGAACCCGCCCTGAAACAGATTGCGGCCCTCGGCGTCTTTGCGGTTGACCCACCAGGAAAAATTCAGCAGCAGCTTGTGGAAGATCCGTTCGAGGAAATCCATATCCCCCACGCCGGTCAGCGCCTTGTCCTGTTGGTACACCCGCCAGCTGGCCCAGGCGTGTACCGGCGGGTTGGCGTCATCGAAGCGCCACTCGTAAGCCGGTAACTGCCCATTGGGGTGCATAAATCGATCCTTGACCAGCAACAGCAACTGTTGCTTGGCAAAACCCGGGTCGATCAGGGCAAACGCCACCGCCTGGAAGCCTTGGTCCCAGGAGGCATACCACGGGTATTCCCAGGTATCGGGCATGGAGAGGATGTCGAAATTGGACAGGTGCCGCCAATGGGTATTGCGAATATGCCGGCGTTCGGGCGGCGGTGTGGGTTGGGCCGGATCACCGTCGAGCCACTGGTTCACATCGAAGTAGTACAACTGCTTGGACCAGAGCAACCCAGCCAAAGCCTGGCGCTGCACATTGCGTGCGTCTTCATCAATGATGCCGTGTTGCAGGGCCGCGTAGAAATCGTCGGCCTCCTGGCGGCGCTGTTCGAACAGTGTGTGGGCATTGACGTGCGCGGCCTCTGCCGGGGCAAACCGCAGGTACAGGATTTTGCTTTCCAGGCCGGCCAATTCAAGGATGAAACGCGCCGCGACCTTGGTCCCCGCGTCCCGGCGAATTGCCGTCTCCACACCGTCCACGACATAGTCGTTGATCCCATCCTTGAACGGCCCCGGCGCCGGTGTGGCATCGAGCCTGGGGAAGTTGCTTTCGTTCTCGCAGAACAGCCACTCCCTGCCGTCCTGGCCCCAGGCGCAGAGGTGCCGGTCCGCCAGCTCATGATGACGGGCTACGACGTGCTCGCCGTCCAGCCGCACTTCGGGCTTGGGCGAGTCGACTGCCCAGCTCCAGTCATTGCGCGCCCAAAGCTGGGGCAATACCTGTAAACGGGTCGGTTGATCCGAACGATTGTGTACGCTCACCCGCATAAACAGATCATCGGGCTGGTGCTTGGCGTATTCGACGCTGACGTCGCAGTAGCGGTTGTCTTCAAAGACCCCCGTGTCGAGGATTTCGTATTCGGCATCCTCCAGGCCGCGACGGGCGTTCTCGGTGATCAGGTCGTCGTAGGGAAACGCCCCGTGGGGGTATTTGTAGAGCATGCGCATATAGGCGTGGCTGGGAACGCCGTCGAGGAAAAAGTACAATTCCTTGACGTCTTCGCCGTGGTTGCCTTCGGCGTTGTTCAGGCCGAACAGGCGTTCCTTGAGGATTCGGTCACGCTCATTCCACAGCGCCAGGCCCAGGCACCAGCGTTGAGCCTTGTCGGAAAAACCCGCCAGACCATCCTCCCCCCAGCGGTAGGCGCGGCTGCGGGCGTGCTCGTGAGGGAAGTAGCGCCAGGCATCACCGTCGGCGCTATAGTCCTCGCGCACCGTGCCCCATTGCCGCTCGCTGAGGTAAGGCCCCCATTGCCGCCAGCGCTCGCCATCATCGGCGGCCAGGCGCTGGCCTTCAATCGTTTGCAGAATGTTCGTCGCAGGCTTGGCCGTCATCGAGTCTTCCGTCACATACCGAGGTGGAGGCCAGTGTAGAGCCCATCGCCGGTGAGATGCACATGAAGACGTAGAGGTTCCACTCATTCATTTGCAGAATGAAGTCCCGAGGAATCTTCGTTTGCAAGCCAGTGACGCGCCCAACAAAATCGTGGAAACAGCCTCGCCCATCTAACTGCTGCCAGGAATTTTTCTATGTCGACCGCCCACCACGTCAGCCCCGACGAGATCCGCAAAGGCTTCTCCAAAGCCATGTCCGACATGTACCGCGATGAAGTGCCGCTGTATGGCGCATTGCTGGAGCTGGTGGCCGAGACCAATGCCCGGGTGTTGGAAAGCGACAGCGCGCTGGCGCAACAGCTGCAACGCACCGGGGAGATCCAGCGCCTGGACATGGAACGCCACGGTGCCATCCGCCTGGGCACCGCCGAGGAACTGGCAACCATCTGCCGCCTGTTTGCGGTGATGGGTATGCAGCCGGTGGGCTACTACGACCTGACTCCAGCCGGAGTACCCGTGCATTCAACAGCCTTTCGCGCGGTACATGAAAGCGCGCTGCAGGCCAGCCCGTTCAGGGTCTTCACCTCGTTGCTGCGCCTGGAGCTGATCGAAAACCCCGAACTGCGCGGATTTGCCCTGGCCGCCCTGGCCAAGCGTTCGATCTTCACCCCACGCGCCCTGGCACTGATCGAACAATCGGAAAAAGACGGCGGCCTCGGCGCCGCCGACACCGAAGAGTTCATTCAACAAGCACTGGAAACCTTCCGCTGGCACCACACCGCCACCGTCAGCGCCACACAATACCAACAGCTGAGCGACCAGCACCGGCTGATCGCCGACGTGGTGGCCTTCAAGGGCCCACACATCAATCACTTGACCCCCCGCACCCTGGACATCGACCAGGTGCAAGCCGCCATGCCCGGCAAAGGCATCACCCCCAAAGCCGTGATCGAAGGCCCGCCCCGGCGCCACTGCCCGATCCTGCTGCGCCAGACCAGCTTCAAGGCCCTGGACGAAGCCATCGCCTTTACCGATGCCAAAGGTAGCCACAGCGCACGCTTCGGTGAAATCGAACAACGCGGCGTGGCGCTGACCCCAAAAGGCCGGGCCTTGTATGACGAACTACTGAATGCAGCGCGAGATGAACTGGGTACGCTCCCCACCCAAGCCAATGCCGGGCGCTACACCGAACTGATGGCGCTGCATTTCCAGGCCTTCCCGGACGATCATCAGCAGATGCGCCAGCAGGCGCTGGCGTATTTCCGCTATTTCGTCACCGACAAGGGGCTGGCGGCGCGCGGTCAGGCCAATCAACCCAGCACGCTGGACGCGTTGATCGAAGCCGGCCACGTGGATGTAGAGCCATTGGTCTATGAAGACTTTCTACCGGTGAGCGCGGCGGGGATTTTCCAGTCGAACCTGGGGGATGCGGCGCAAAGTCACTACGCGGCGAACTCCAATCAGGTGGAGTTTGAAAAAGCCTTGGGGCGCCAGACGATTGATGAGTTGCAGCTATACGGGCAGACCCAGCAGCGCTCGATCATGGTGTGCGCTTCGGCATTGGACTTGCCGACACTGACGTGAAGTAAAAAGTTCGCCCGACACCATAGCGCAGTCCTTGCGCCGTAAATGAGCCCCTGGGTCGGGCGAACGATTGGCATGATAGGCAGCAGGGACGATGCTGTCTTTCGGAAAATTCTGAACAAATCTTCTTCCTAGTGCGCTTTCTCCAACTGCTGAACAACCTTGTCTTTGATCGACAGGCGCTTCTTCTTCAGCCTCTCCAACTCGTCATCGCCGCCGCCCGAGGACTCAAGCTCCAGCACATCCTTGTCGGCGCTGTCATATTGATGCAGCAGCGAATCCAGGTAGTTGTCGCCAGCCCTGCGTTTTTGAATATCTTCCCTGGTGAAAGTCAGGTCCTGATACAGGTCATGTTTCACTGGCATGGAGCACCTCCGTAAATGGGTCGATGGCTGACATCCATGAACCTAGCCTATCCAAGGACCTCTTGTCATGTTTGAGGCCAAGCCTGTCGCGTTTGTGTCCCCACTCGTCGCTGGGAGTGCGATGGGATAAAACCTTTGCCGCCCCCTGCCCTCCACTGTAGATCGCCACCCGAGGAGGACAGGTTCCATGAATCAAGCTGCCAACGCTGTCGACACCCTGTGCATCAACACTATTCGCACCCTGGCCATGGACGCCGTACAGAAGGCCAACTCCGGGCACCCCGGCACGCCCATGGGCCTGGCGCCGGTGGGTTACACCCTATGGCAGCGCTTTTTGCGTTACCACCCCGAACACCCTGATTGGCCCAACCGCGACCGTTTCGTCTTGTCCGTGGGCCACGCCTCGATGCTGCTCTATTCATTGCTGCACCTGGCCGGGGTGGTGGAAATCGATGAGCACGGCAAACGCTGCGGCAACCCGGCCATCAGCCTCGAGGACATCAAGCAGTTCCGGCAGATGGGTTCCAAGACCCCGGGCCACCCGGAATACCGCATGACCACCGGGGTGGAAACTACCACTGGACCCCTGGGCCAGGGTTGTGCCAACAGCGTCGGCATGGCCATGGCCGAGCGCTGGCTGGCCCGGCGTTTCAATCGGGACGCTCAGGTGCTGTTCGACTACGACGTCTACACCCTGTGCGGCGACGGCGACATGATGGAAGGCATCAGCAGCGAGGCTGCGTCACTGGCCGGGCACCTGAAGCTGGCGAACCTGTGCTGGATCTACGACAACAACACCATCAGCATCGAAGGCCACACCGAACTGGCCTTCAGCGAAGACGTGCTCAAACGCTTCCAGGCCTACGGCTGGCACACGTTGCATGTGACCGACGCCAATGATCTCCAGGCCCTGAGCGACGCCCTGCAAGCCTTCAAGGCCAACACCGGGGCACCGACGCTGATCGTGGTCGACAGCGTAATCGGCTACGGCTCGCCGCATAAACACAACACTGCCGCCGCCCATGGCGAGCCCTTGGGCGAGGACGAAATCCGCCTGACCAAGGCGGCCTATGGTTGGCCCGAGGATTCCAGTTTCCTGATACCGGACGAGGCCCGCACGGCGTTGCGCGATGGGCTGATGGCCCGTGCCAGGCCCTTATATGAGCAATGGGCCCAGGCGCTGTCCCAACTCGAGCAGGACGAACCAGGCCTGGCCGACGAGTGGCGGCGCATGCGCGCCGGGGAAATGCCCGGGCATTGGCAAGACCGCGTACCCACCTTTGCCAGTGATGCCAAGGGCGTGGCCAGCCGGGCTTCGGGCGGCGAAGTATTGAACGCTTTCGCCCAGCAGATCCCCTGGTTGCTGGGTGGCTCAGCGGATTTATCCCCTTCCACCAAGACCAACCTGACCTTCGAGGGGGCCGGGCGCTTCAGTGCTGATGACTACAGCGGGCGTAACCTGCACTTCGGTATCCGCGAGCACGCCATGGGCGCCATTGCCAACGGAATGGCGTTATCGTACCTGCGGCCGTACACCTCGACCTTCCTGGTATTCAGCGACTACATGAAACCGCCGATCCGCCTGGCGGCGATCATGGAGTTGCCGGTGGTGTTTGTGTTCACCCATGACTCCATTGGCGTTGGCGAAGATGGCCCAACCCACCAACCGATCGAACACCTGAGCCAACTGCGCGCCACGCCTGGGCTGCTGACCCTGCGCCCAGGCGATGCCAATGAAACCCTGGAAGCCTGGAAGATCGCCCTGGCCCAGACTCATCGTCCCAGCTGCATGGTGCTCTCGCGGCAGAACCTGCCAACCCTTGACCGCACGAAATATGCCGCGGCGTCCGGTGCCCGCCGGGGTGCCTATGTGTTGGCCGGGGCCGAGAACCCCGAAATAATCCTGATGGCCACCGGCAGCGAGGTCAGCCTGGCGGTGGAGGCTTATGAACAGTTGAAAACCGACGGCGTGGCGGCCCGGGTGGTATCGATGCCGAGCTGGGAGCTGTTTGAAGAGCAGGACCGGGCCTACCGCGACAGTGTATTGCCGCCCGCCGTGAAAGCTCGGGTGGTGGTGGAACAGGCCGGCCCCCTCGGCTGGGACCGTTATGTCGGGCAGACCGGGGCCAAGGTGGTGATGAACAGCTTCGGTGCCTCGGCACCGCTGGCCAAGTTGCAGACCAAGTTCGGGTTTACCCTGGAGAATGTGGTGAAGCTGGCCAAAGAGCAGATCCAACACCATCACCCAGGCTAACACCACCCGCGGGGAGGTGACGCTTGCACTCCAGCTTCGGCAGGCCGCCGTTTACAGGTAAACTCCTGGTTTTTCACCGCCCCTTTTCGCTCATGGCGGCCACCCACACTGAGCTTTATTTGCTACGGAGTTCGCCTTGCGTCTGTTCCACACCTCCGACTGGCACCTGGGCCAAAACCTCCACGGCCAGGAACGCGACTTCGAACACACCTGCTTTCTCGGCTGGCTGTTAGGCCAACTGACCACACATCGCCCTGACGTGCTGCTGATTGCCGGTGATATCTTCGACACCGTCAATCCGCCGCTCAAGGCCCAGGAACGCCTGTACGACTTCATCATCAGCGCCCACGAACAAAACCCCGAACTGACCATCGTCATGATTGCCGGCAACCACGACTCCGGTTCACGCATCGAACTGCCCGCGCCGCTGATGCGCCGCCTGCGCACCCATGCCCTGGGCCGGGTACTGTGGCTGGATGATGGCCAACTGGACGTCGAGCGCCTGCTGATCCCGTTGCCCGACAAGACCGACACCGTCGTCGGCTGGTGCCTGGCCCTGCCTTTCCTGCGCCCGGCGGAAGTCACCGGCGCGCAATTGGGGGACGATTATCTGCGCGGCATCGGCCAGGTCCACGAATGGCTGATTGCCGCGGCCAACGCCAAGCGCCAACCAGGCCAGGCGCTGATCGCCATCAGCCACGCCCACATGGCCGGAGGCTCGGTGTCGGAAGACTCCGAGCGCAGCCTGATCATCGGCAATGCCGAAGCACTGCCGGCCAGCCTGTTCGATGCCAGTGTCAGCTATGTGGCCCTCGGCCATTTGCACAAGCCGCAACGGGTCAACGGCGAGGAGCGCATTCGTTACAGCGGCTCGCCGATTCCGTTGTCGTTTTCCGAAATCGGCTATCAGCACCAGATTCTCGATGTGCAGCTTGAGGGAGAAACCCTGGTCAGCGTCGAGCCTCGCCTGATTCCACGCGCCGTCAATCTGCAGCGCCTGGAAGCAGCGCCCCTGGCCGATATCCTCAAGCAACTGGCAGGCTTGCCCGATATCGACCTGCTGGCCGACACCCAACGCCAACCTTGGCTGGAAGTGCGCGTGCGCCTCGACGAGCCCCAGCCGGACCTGCGCCAGCAAGTGGAAAACGCCTTGCAAGGCAAGGCTGTGCGCCTGGTGCGCATCGCCGCCGAATACGCAGGCCCAGGCCATCACGAAGACAACCAGGCAGATCGGTTGATCGAACTCGACCAGCTCACACCCCAGGAATTGTTCAGTCGCGCCTGGCAGGAAAGCTACGGCAATGAAGTGGATGAACAGACCTTGAAGGATTTCGCCGTGCTGCTCCAGGAAGTGCAACAGGAAGGTGAGCAGCCATGAAAATCCTCGCCATTCGCCTGAAAAACCTCGCCTCCCTGGCCGGGCCGTTTGAAATCGACTTCAGCGCCGAACCCCTGGCCAGTGCCGGGTTGTTTGCCATCACCGGACCGACCGGCGCGGGTAAAAGTACCTTACTGGATGCACTGTGCCTGGCACTGTTTGGTGCCGTGCCACGCCTGGGGGACACCGGCCAGGCGAAGATGCCCGATGCCGACACTGACATTTCCATCGGTGATCCACGTACCCTGATTCGCCGTGGCACCGGCGGCGGTTATGCCGAAGTGGATTTTGTCGGCGTCAGCGGCCATCGCTATCGCGCTCGCTGGGAAGCCAATCGCGCCCGGGACAAGGCCAGCGGCAAGCTGCAAAACAGCCGGCAAAGCCTGATCGACCTGGACAGCGACCAACTGCTGGCCAGCCAGAAAACCGAATACAAGGCCCAGTTGGAGTTGGCCCTGGGCTTGAATTTCGAGCAGTTCACTCGGGCAGTGTTGCTGGCGCAAAGTGAGTTCAGCGCGTTCCTCAAGGCCAACGACAACGAGCGCAGCGAATTACTGGAAAAACTCACCGATACCGCGCTCTACACCCAATTGGGGCGCCGCGCGTTCGACAAGGCCAAGGAGGCCAGGGACGCTCACAAACTGCTGCAAGACCAGGCCACCGGCATCACGCCATTGCCTGGTGAAGCCCGCGCCGAACTGGATCAACAACTGAGCGAGGCCCAGCAGCAACTCAAGGCCCAACAAACCCAGCTCAAACAACTTGAACACCAACACACCTGGCTCAAAGAGTTGCGTGAATGGCAGGAGCGCCAGCACAGTGCGCTCGAACAGCTGCAGCAGGCCCGGCAGGCGTGGGAAAGCCAGGGCCCGCAGCGGCTGGACTTAAGCCGACTGGAACAACTGGCGCCGCAGCGTCATCACTTCTCGCGCCAAACCGAACTGACGAGCCAACTGGCGCCCTTGGCCGCCCAGATCCGCCAGCACCTGGAACAACAAACCTCCCTGCACACCCGCCAGGAACAATTGCAGCAACATCAAGCCCATGCGCAACAGACCTTGGCTGAAGCCCTCAAACAGCAAGCCGATGCCGTGCCATTGCTGCGCCAGGCCTTCGAGGAACACAGTACCCTCGCCCGCCTGACCCGCGATCTTGGCCAAAGCACCGAGCAAAAGCAGCAGGCTGAAACCGCCTGTACAGAAGGCCAGGCCGTCCTGAGTAGCTTGCAGGATCGGCAACAACAACTCGCTGCCCACTTGCAGCAATTGGCCGCGCAACTGGAACACAGCGCCGCCCTCGCCCCCTTGAGCGACGCCTGGACTTATCAGCGCGAACGCCTGCAACAACTGATGCTGATCGGCAATCGCCTGAACAAAGGCCAGGCCGAACTGCCGCACCTGGAGCTGCGGGCCAGCGCCGCCAGCGAGCAATGGGCCCAGCAACGCAACGCCCTGGACTTGCTGTATCAGGAGGCTGGCGCCGAGCCACACGCGGTGGCGGAACAGATCCAACTGCTGGACAGTCTGTTGAAGGACAATCGCAAACAGCAACGGGCCTTTGAAGACTTGGCACGGCAGTGGGAAACCTGTCAAAAACTGGAGACCCGCGCCAATGACCTCAATGCCAAGCAGTTGGCGGCCAAGCAACAGCGCGAAGCGTTCAACCGCGTAGGCGTCCAGGCCAAGGCGGATCTTGCCGTAGCCGAGCAAACGCTTTCGGTCATCCAGCAACTGTTGGAGCGCCAGCGCCTGGCACGTGACATCAACGTCCAGACATTGCGCGAACAATTGGAGCCCGATCAACCCTGCCCTGTCTGTGGCAGCATCGATCATCCGTATCATTCCTCCGCTGCCTTGCTCGGCAGTCTTGAACGCCATGACGAAGAGGAAGTGACCAACGCCCGCAAAGCCGTTGATGCACTCAAAGAAAAAATCGACGGCCTGCGTACAGAACTCGCAGAGCTGATCGCCCAGCAAAAAGAGCGGTTACGCCAACAACAGGATGTCGCGGCAGAACAACAAGCCCTGGCCCCTGGCCTCGAGGCTCATCCTTTGTCAGGATTGCTGTTCAATCAGGATGCCGCCAAGCGCAGCGCCTGGCTGGCCCAGCAACTGAACCAGTTGAACCAAAACATCACCCAGGACGAACAACGCCAGGGCGCCCTGCTCAACCTGCAACAAAACGCCGGCCGGATGCAGCAACAACTGCAGGCCGCCCAGGATGCCAGCCAGCAGGCACGCCAACAGCTGGTGGACCAGCAGCGGGAACTGGCAGGCGATCGCGAGCGCTTGGAAGAAGAACTCAACGCTTTCGCCAGCCTGTTGCCGAGCGAGACATTGCAGGGTTTGCGCACGGAGCCGGCGGCGACGTTCATGCAGCTTGATCAACTGATCAGCCAGCGCCTGGAACACCTGGAGCATCAGCGTGAAGAACTCGCCGAGCAGCAACAGCGCCAGCAGGCGATCGAAAAGGAACAGGACCGCCAGCAACATCGCCAACAACAACTGGAGGTGTTGCACCAACAATTTTCCAACCTGAGCGCCCAACAACAGGCTGCACAGGAAAAACTCGCCGGGCTACTGGGAGAACACACCAGTGCCGAGCAGTGGCAGCAGCAATTGGACCATGCGGTCGAACAGGCCCGCAGCACTGAGGTGCTGGCCAACCAGCAGTTGCAAGGCACTCGCAATGAACTGATCCAACTGGCAGCCGATCTCAAGTCCCGGCATGAGCGCCAACAAGCCCTGGAAACCGAACAGCAGGCACTCAACCGCCACCTCGGCGAATGGCGCGCCTTGCATCCGGAGCTGGACGACGATGGCCTGGCGCGCCTGCTGGCGATAGACGAAGCGCAAGTCGGACAACTACGCCAACAGCTGCAGCAGGGCGAGAAGGTCGTCGAACAAGCCAAGGTCCTGCTGCAAGAACGCGAACAACGCCTCAAGGACCACCAAGCCCTGCACAACGGCAACCTCGACGCCGGACAATTGGACAGTGCGCTGGGCGAACTCAACGGTCTGTTGGCAAACGGTGAAAAACACTGCGCCGAATTACGCGCCCGACAAGCCGAAGACCAGCGCCGCCAGGATGCCAACCTGGCCCTGGCGCTCACGACCGCCAAGGCCTATGAAGAGTGGCAACGCTGGGCGCGACTCAATGCGCTGATTGGCTCGGCCACCGGCGACACCTTCCGCAAGATCGCCCAGGCCTACAACCTCGACCTGCTGGTGCACCACGCCAACGTACAACTGCGCCAACTGGTGCGCCGCTACCGCCTCAAACGCGGCGGCAGCATGCTCGGTTTGCTGGTACGGGACACGGAAATGGGTGACGAGCTGCGTTCGGTGCATTCGCTGTCAGGCGGTGAAACGTTCCTCGTGTCCCTGGCCCTGGCGCTGGGGTTGGCGTCGATGGCATCCAGCACGTTGAAGATTGAATCGCTGTTTATCGACGAAGGCTTCGGCAGCCTCGACCCCGAGTCCCTGCAACTGGCAATGGACGCCCTGGACGGTCTACAAGCCCAGGGCCGCAAGGTGGCGGTCATTTCCCATGTGCAGGAAATGCACGAGCGAATTCCGGTGCAGATCCAGGTCAAGCGCCTGGGCAATGGCCTGAGCACCCTGGAGGTCAAGTGAGCGAGGTGGTGTTGTATTCGTTTCGCCGCTGCCCGTACGCCATGCGCGCACGCATGGCGTTGCGGTATTCGGGGGTGGCGGTGCAGATCCTCGAGGTCAGCCTCAGGGCCAAACCGCTGGACATGCTGGCGTTGTCGCCCAAGGGCACCGTGCCGGTGTTGAATGTGAACGGCCAGGTGATCGACGAAAGCCTGGCGATCATGCATTGGGCCCTGGCACAAAATGATCCCGAGGATTGGTTACTCAAGGATGAGCCCGCGACACAGTCGCTGATGGCTCAATTGATTGAAGAGAATGATCAGGCATTCAAGGTGCACTTGAATCGCTACAAGTACGCCGAACGCTATCCGGAACAACCAATGGAACACTATCGGACCGAGGGCGAGGTGTTTTTGCAGAAGTTGGAGCTGTTGTTGGCTGAGCACGAGTATCTGCTGGCAGACCATCCAAGCCTGGCGGATGTGGCTCTGGCGCCGTTTGTGCGGCAGTTTGCCCATGTGGACCGGGAGTGGTTCGCAGGGGTGCCCTACCAGCGGTTGCAGGTCTGGCTGCAGCGGTTTCTGGAGTCAGACCTGTTTATCGGCGTAATGGCAAAGACCTGAGGATCAGCTGTAGCCGCTGGCGCAGCCTGCGATCGGCTGCGCAGCAGTCGTT
>NZ_WLYI01000030.1 GCF_009707515.1 Pseudomonas karstica
GCTACGGGTATGAGCGCCACTTGTCCGCGAGATGATGTCCTTTCATATGCCATCTAAAACCCATTGGGTTAGAATGCGCTTCTTTTCTGCCCCCGATCCTTGAGGACCGCCATGTTCAGCCGTGATTTGACTATTGCCAAGTACGACGCCGATCTCTTTGCCGCCATGGAGCAAGAAGCTCAGCGCCAGGAAGAGCACATTGAGCTGATCGCTTCGGAAAACTACACCAGCCCCGCCGTGATGGAGGCTCAAGGTTCGGTTCTGACCAACAAGTACGCCGAAGGTTATCCGGGCAAGCGTTACTACGGCGGTTGCGAATTCGTCGATATCGTTGAACAGTTGGCCATCGACCGCGCCAAGGAACTGTTTGGCGCCGATTACGCCAACGTCCAGCCACACGCCGGCTCCCAAGCCAACAGCGCGGTGTACCTGGCCCTGCTGCAAGGCGGCGACACCATCCTGGGCATGAGCCTGGCCCACGGCGGTCACCTGACCCACGGCGCCAGTGTTTCCTCCTCCGGCAAGCTGTACAACGCCGTTCAATACGGTATCGATGCCAACGGCCTGATCGACTACGACGAAGTCGAGCGCCTGGCAGTCGAGCACAAGCCAAAAATGATCGTGGCCGGTTTCTCTGCCTACTCGCAGATCCTGGATTTCCCACGTTTCCGTGAAATCGCTGACAAGGTTGGCGCCTATCTCTTTGTTGACATGGCCCACGTTGCGGGGCTGGTCGCCGCTGGCGTCTACCCGAACCCGGTACCATTCGCTGACGTGGTCACCACCACCACCCACAAGACCCTGCGCGGTCCACGTGGCGGCCTGATCCTGGCTCGCGCCAACGCCGAGATCGAAAAGAAGCTGAACTCCGCGGTATTCCCGGGTGCCCAGGGTGGCCCGCTGGAGCACGTGATCGCCGCTAAAGCGATCTGCTTCAAGGAAGCCCTGCAACCTGAGTTCAAGACCTACCAGCAACAAGTGGTGAAAAACGCCAAGGCCATGGCTGGCGTGTTCATCGAGCGCGGTTTTGATGTGGTGTCCGGCGGTACTGAAAACCACCTGTTCCTGCTGTCGCTGATCAAGCAGGACATCTCCGGTAAAGACGCTGACGCCGCCCTGGGCAAGGCATTCATTACCGTCAACAAGAACTCGGTACCAAACGACCCACGCTCGCCGTTCGTCACCTCGGGCCTGCGCTTCGGTACCCCGGCCGTGACCACTCGTGGCTTCAAAGAGGCTGACTGCAAGGAACTGGCTGGCTGGATCTGCGACATCCTGGCAGACCTTTCCAACGAAGCGGTGATCGATGCCGTTCGTGAAAAGGTCAAGGCCATCTGCAAAAAGCTGCCGGTATACGGCGCCTGATTGCAGTTGCTTGCATAAAAGCATCAGGGCATTGCGATGTTTTATACAGCGCAATGCCTCGCAACTCCCGAGCGCTGACGGCAACGTCGGCGCTTTTTTCATTACGTGAAGCGGCCTACGACTCTTGCTGCCTCACCACTCTCGCCTGTTGCAACGCGACAATCTGCTCAGGGCTATAGTCCATCTCACGCAACAACTCAACGGTATGGCTTCCCAATTCCGGGACGTTCAGTCGTGCACCGAAGCGCTGGCCATCCATTTGCAGTGGCAACATCGGCACCTTCACTGCTTCGCCATCGGCCAGGGTGAGGTCGACCATGCCGCCCGACTCGTTGAGGTGGCGATCCTCAAACAGATCTTCAGGCCGCTGGATCGGCGAAAACGGCAGCCCCGCCGCCTCACAACGCGCCATCACTTCGGCTTTACCCAGTTGCCCCAGGCGTTCGATGACCAATGGCAGAATCCGTTCGCGAGCCTGCACCCGCTGATTGTTCTGAGCCAAATCAGGGTCGACCGCCCATTCGGCAAACTCGAAGGCCGAGCAAAAGGCCTGCCATTGACCGTCGCTGACCACGCCTAAAAACACCTGTTCATCATCAGCCGTGGCGAACACATCATAGATCGCCCAGGCCGACAGACGATTGGGCATAGGCGCCGCAGCCTTACCGGTGACGACTTTCTGCATCATGTGCTGGGCCACCAGAAAGGCCGAGTTTTCAAACAGCCCCGTCTGCACAAACTGGCCTGCCCCAGTGGAGTTGCGCTGGTACAAGGCGGCAAGAATCGAGATGGCACTGAACATCCCGCCCATCACATCATTCACCGAGGCCCCGGCGCGTAGCGGCCTACCCACCGGGCCGGTCATGTAGGCCAGGCCGGTCATCATCTGCACCACCTCGTCCAGGGCGGTGCGTTGATCGTAAGGGCCCGGCAAAAAGCCCTTCATGGAACTGTAGATAATCGATGGTTTGAGCGCCTTGACGTGCTCGTAGCCCAAGCCGAGCTTTTCCATGGCGCCGGGGCGAAAATTCTCGGTCACGACATCGGCACTGGCAATCAGCTTAAGTACTGCGGCCATACCCTCCGGGGTCTTCATGTCGACCGCAAAGCTTTTTTTATTGCGGTTATACGTCATCCAGTAGCCTGCGCCCGAGCCCTTCAGGCGCCGGGTGTTGTCACCGGCCGGTGCCGGCTCGACCTTGATCACCTCGGCGCCCAGATCCGCCAGCACCAAGCCACAGCTGGGGCCCATGACCATGTGGACGAACTCGATGACGCGGATACCGGCCAGGGGCAAAGGTTTTTCCGAGGGCTGCAACATATTCAAAGATCCTTTGCGTAATGGAAGTTCTTGCCGACACCGGCATCGGGAATAAACCCGTACAGCGGCTCTCCCGGCAAACCCTGCTGCAGCCACTCACGGGCGGCCACCAGGCGGTCGATGTCGATACCGGTGCGCAGGCCCATGGACTCCAGCAGGTAGACCAGGTCCTCGGTGACGATATTTCCCGAGGCCCCTGGTGCATACGGGCAGCCGCCAATACCGCCTTGGGAAGCATCGATGGTGGTAACCCCGACATCCAAGGCGGCAACCACATTGGCCAAGCCCTGGCCGCGGGTATTGTGAAAGTGCGCACTGCCAGCCACGGTGCCCAGCTCATTGCGCAAGCGGCTGAACAGCTGGCGCACCTGGGTCGGATTGGCGTAACCAACGGTGTCGGCCAGCCCCACTTCATCAACCCCCAGTCCAGCCATGACCAACGCCAGGCGAATCACCTCATCGGCCGGCACCACGCCCTGGATCGTGCAGCCGAACACAGTCGAGAGCCCCGCCTCCACTTGCACATGGGGGTAGTGCTGATTGCGCAGGGCGATCACCCCGCGCACCTCTTCGATCACTTGTGCGTGGGTCTTGCGAATGTTCGCCAGCGAGTGCGGTTCGCTCACCGACACCGGCACGGTGATTTTCTGTACTCCGGCCTCGAAAGCCGCCTGCGCACCCTTGAGGTTGGGTACCAGGGCCGTGACAAATAGCCCCGGCAAGGTCCGCCCATGGGCGACCAGTTGCGCCGCGTCGGCCATCTGCGGCAGCAACTTGGCCGGCACGAACGAGCCGATTTCGATCTCACGCAGGCCGGCACCGGCCAGTGCCGAAATCCAGGCCGTCTTGAGCGCGGTTGGCATCGTCGCCTTGACGCTTTGCAAGCCATCGCGGGGACCGACTTCGCTGATCAATATGTCGATATCGTGGTTGTCATGCATCAGGTTCACCTCGGTAGTTGGGGCACTGGCCACAGCCGATCAATGCAGCACGGCCAGCGCGCCGATCAACAGCGATGTGATGAACATCACCCCCACCGTGCCCACTGACCACTTCAGGGAAATACGCTGGTTATTCGCGTAATCGACGTCCAGCAAACCGCACAATAGATAAGTCGACGCCACCAGAGGGCTGAGAATGTGCACTGGCTGCCCGATCAGGCCGGCGACAGCCATCTCCATCGGGCCGATGCCGTAGTGGCTGGCGGTGTCAGCGAGAATCGGCAGAATGCCGAAGTAAAATGCATCGTTGGTCAGCACGTAGGTACCAGGCATGCTGATCAGCGCAGTGATCAACGACATGTACTGCCCGGCCCATTGCGGAATGATGTAGATCAGGCTTTCGGAAATCGCCTTGATCATGCCGGTGCCGGTCATGATGCCGACAAAGATCCCAGCAGCGAAAATCAGCAGCGACACCAACATGACATTGTCGGCGTGGCGGGCGATCAACGCTTTTTGCTCTTCGATCTTCGGGAAGTTGACCACCGCACCCAGGCCAAATGCCAACATGAACAGAATCGCCAGGGGCAATACGCTCATCACCATGCAGGCAATTAGAGTGACGGTCAGCACCGCGTTGAATGCAAAGCGCCAGTCCCCCGGCTTGGCCTCCTTGAAGTGATCCATGCCCTCGCCTTCGCGCAGCTCGACCACCCCCAACCGGCGCTTCTCCATGCGTCCCAGCAAAAACGCAACGAATAGCACCCAGGCCAGGGCTGCGAGCATCATCGGCAGCATTTCCATGAACAGGTCGGCGACATCCACGTGCATGGCGCTGGCGGCGCGCGAGAAGGGGCCGGCCCAGGGGAGCATGTTCATCACCCCGTTACTCAGCAGCAGTACTGTGGCCATGACCTGCAGGCGGATTCCGGTGCGCCGGTACAGCGGCAACAGTGCCGCAGTGGTGATGATGTAGGTGGTTGCGCCATCACCGTCCAGGCCCACACAGATGCCAAGAATGGCACTGCCGATGACGATTTTTTGCGGGTCGCCCTGGACCACCTTGAGGATCATCTTGACCAGCGGATTGAACAGCCCGGCATCGGTCATCATGGAGAAGTAGAGGATCGCAAACGTCAGCATGATCCCGGTTGGCGCGAGCATTTTCACGCCGTCGATCATCATCGGGCCGAGGCCGCTGGCGAAGCCGCCGATGCAGGCGAAAACCACCGGCACCAACATCAGCGCCACCAACGGCGAGAGGCGACGGCTCATGACCAGGTACATGAAACAGGTGATCATCGTATAGCTGAGGATAGTCAGCATGGGTTCCCTCTTTTTCTTGTTTTATTTGGGTGACTCTCTGACCGGTGCACAGCCACTACCCTCAAGTGATGGACGCACGCACCGGTCGAAAAGGAAGTCAGTAATGCGTGGTCAAACCGGTAGGCCCTTGCCTCGCAATAGCGCGTCAAAGCGCTCCGGGTCGGCGGTACCGAGGCGATTGGTCTCGCGGATGGCGGCTTCCCGCTCAAGGTGCGCGAGGGCTTTGGGCAGCAGTTGCGCGACATCGGCCTGGGGCACCGCGAGCACGCCGTCAGCATCGCCGAGCATCAAGTCGCCGGGCATCACGCAGAGCCCGGCGCAGGCAATGGGTACGTTGATTTCACCGGGGCCGTCCTTGCTTGGCCCACGGTGGGTGTGCCCAGCGGCAAAGACCGGGAGGATGCCCTCAGCCAGCTCTTCCAGATCGCGGACTGCGCCGTCGATGATGATGCCGCCGAGTTTCACCCGCAGGGCGGTGGTTCTGACCAACCCGCCGATCACCGCCTGGCTAAGGTCGCCGGCACCGTCGATGACCAACACGTCGCCCGGCTGCACCATCATCAGTGCCTTGTGCACCATCAGGTTGTCGCCAGGGCGCACACGCAAGGTGAACGCCGGGCCGCAGAGTTTTAGCCCCAGGTCACCATGATAGATATGCAGGCCGCGGGCGCCGATGCTGCGGCCCAGGCAGTCGCCCGCCACCGCCACCGGGATGCAGCGAAAGGCCTCGATCAATTGGCGACTGACGCCGTTTTGGCGCGGGTTGATCCGGTAGCCAGTGGGCCAGTCGTTGAGAACAGGGGCAGTCATAAGGCTTCTCCAGTCAGAGGAAAAAAAACATCCGGGTTGACACACGACGAGCGCGAAATGGGCTTGCTGCTTAAAAAATCCAGGACGTTGCTGGCGGCATCTCGTGCCATCGCGTTCAAGGCCGCTGGCGTAGAACCCCCGACGTGTGGGGTCAACACGATGTTGGCCAGGCCAGGCAACGGGCTATTGGCCGGCAGCGGCTCGATGGCCATGGTGTCGAGACCGGCGGCGTACAACCCGCCCGTGCTCAAGGCCTGCACCAGCGCCGCCTCATCGACCACTTCGCCGCGCGCGGTGTTGATCAGCACGGCGTTGGCCGGTAGCAGCGCCAGTTCGGCAGCGCCGATCAGGCCGCGAGTCTGCGCGGTGAGCGGCACGTGCAGGCTCAGCACGTCGCTGGCGCGCAGCAATGCCTCAAGGGATGGCAGGCGTTCGGCACCGTCAAGGTCGCTGTCGTCGTGCAGAAACGGGTCGTAGACGCGCACGCTCATGCCCAGGGCCTGGCACACCGTCGACACCTTGCGCGCCACCTGGCCGAAACCCAGCAGGCCCAAGGTGCGACCACGCAACTCAAGGCCGTCCTGGGCCCGCGACCAGCGCCCGTCACGGATCTCGCGGTCCATCCAGCAGACCTTGCGAGCGGCGGCGAACATCAGTGCCAGCGTCATCTCGCACACCGATTGCGCATTGGCTCCCGGCGTCACGTACACCGGAATGCGCCGCGCAGTGGCTGCAGTGACATCGATATTACTGACGCCCACACCGTGCTTGCAGATGACTTTGAGGGTTGGGCAACTGGCGATGGCCTTTTCGCTGAGCTCGAAGGTGCGGGAGATGACTGCATCAATTGGCTGGGTCGTCAGCAGCCGCTCGATGTCGGCAACTTCCTGGCCTTTTCTGACGAAGAGCACACGGCAGTCGTGCTGCTGAAGAAGGTCCAGGCCCGCAGGCGCCAGGCGCTCGGCGGTCACAAGGATGGTGTAGGCCATGATCGATGCCTTGTTCTCATTGTTGGCGTTGGGATGAGCTGCGTGCTCAACCGCTATGCCAACCATGGTCAACCCAAGCCTCGTATAAATCTATTTCCGGTTTTTTATCAAACTATGAATTTAATTTATAGTTTATGCCGCAGCGACATAACGCTGAGGCGTTGGGTAACACTTGGAGGGATTCAGCTGGGATCGGCGTGATCGGAAAACAGCGCTGCGCCTTCGCGCTTGAGCAGCTCAACCACAAAGACGGTGGGTGGCGAAACATACGCTTCGCGGCGCATCACCACGCCAAAACTGCGGCGCATGGTGGTTTCGGGCAGTGGTACTTCGCGCAAGGTGGCGCCGATTTTCCCCACCCCCAGATTGTGCCGGGAGATGAAGCTCAGGAGCGGCGTATGAGCGATCAAACGCGGCATCATGTTGATCGAGTTGGTCTGGATCTGAGTTCGCGGCGGGTCCAGGCGATGATTGAAAAAGGCGTTGTCCAGCCAGCGCCGGGTAGCCACGGTCGGCGCCGCCAAGACCCAGCGCCAGGCACAGAGGTCGGCCATGCAGATGTCCTGCTCAAACAGCACATGGTCGGCGCTGGCGACCACTACCACTTCGTCCTGGAGCAATGCGAAGGTCTCGAACTGTGCCACGTCCACTGCCGACAACGGGCAGATCAGCAGATCAAGCTGGCCAGTGCGCAAGGCATTCAGGAGTATGTCGTTTTGCCCGGTGACCAGCTCCAGAGTCAACTCGGGCACGGTATCCAGCAGCAGTGACACCAGGCTCGGCAACAGGTATTCGGCAGCGGTTGGCCCACAGCCCAGGCGCACGTTACCGACGATGCCTTTGGCGAAGTCCTGGATCTCGCGGCGGGTTTCCTGCACGCCCTGGCGCAGGTGGCGGGCGCGCATCAACAGCAATTCGCCGGCAGGCGTCAGGCGCATGCGCCGGCCCTCGCGCAGAAACAATGCAGTGCCCAGGTTTTCCTCCAGGCGCTGGATGCTTTTTGACAGCGCCGGCTGAG
Organism: Pseudomonas karstica; assembly: GCF_009707515.1. Lineage (GTDB taxonomy): Bacteria > Pseudomonadota > Gammaproteobacteria > Pseudomonadales > Pseudomonadaceae > Aquipseudomonas > Aquipseudomonas karstica. The sequence continues at coordinate 7,771 of NZ_WLYI01000030.1, forward strand.
TGCGATGGAGCTTTTCACCGGCACGGCCGAGGTTACCCAGTTCGGCGATCGTTTCGAAGTAGTAAAGGTCTCGCAGGTCCATCGGGGGGTTCCATGGCGCAGCTAGAGGATTAGCTGGAGGATGATCTATCCTCCAGACATTCGCCAACCCTACTGGCCCGGCCTGACGAACTTCAACCTGCCCGAGTCGCCAATTGCTGTGTTATGCGGGCTGACATTTCAAGTCAGGGTTGGTAGACCCGCGCAAATCCTGCGCGAATCTTTTCTTCCGGCAACTCGTCAGCAATAAACACAATCACACTTTCCCGCGCCTCGCCTTCGGCCCATTCGGTGTCCCAGTCGAAACCGTAGAGTTTCAACACCCCCTGGAACACCATGCGCCGATCTTCGCCAGCAATGTTCAACACGCCCTTGTAGCGCAACAGTTGCTTGCCATGGTCTTCCAGCAGTTCGTTCATGAACTCGCTGAGGCGGTCGATATCCAGCGCTTGGTCGGTACGCAGCACCAGGCTGGAAATCCGGTCGATGGAAGGGGCCTGGCTCACCGGGCGCAGGCTCATGCCCGCGTTGAGGTTAAAGCCGCGCACGTCCAGCAATTCGGCCAGATCAATCTTGCCGTGTTCTACCACACGGATCGGCGCACGGCGGTTGATGCGGGTCAGGCGTTCGCTCAAGGCCGTAAAGGTAGTGTCGTCCACCAGGTCGCGCTTGCTCACCAGCAGGCGGTCGGCAAAGCCGATTTGTGCCTGGGCGATGGTCTGGGTCAGGTGGTGTTCAGCGTGGGCGGCGTCTACCAGGGTGATGATGCCGTCGAGGATGTAGCGCTCGCGCAGTTCTTCATCGATAAAAAACGTCTGGGCCACCGGGGCTGGGTCGGCCAGGCCGGTGCACTCGATCACCAGGCGGTCGAAGGCGATTTCACCGCTGTCGAGGCGTTCCAGCAGCAGGTACAGCGCCTTGGTCAGGTCGGTGTGGATGGTGCAGCACACGCAGCCGTTGGACAAGGTCATGACTTGTACCGGTTCGGTGCCCAGCAGTTGGGTATCGATGCCGGCGTCGCTGAATTCATTTTCGATCACGGCGATTTTCAAGCCGTGTTCGGCCTTGAGCAGGTGGCGCAGCAAGGTGGTCTTGCCAGCGCCAAGGAAGCCGCTGAGGACGGTAACGGGAATGGGAGAGGACAAAAGCGGTTCTCCTTGAAAATAGGCATGCAAAAACAACTGTAGGAGCGAGCTTGCTCGCGAAAAACCCTCGGACGCCGCGTTCATGCTCAATGCACGCGGTGTCCTTAAGTTCTTCGCGAGCAAGCTCGCTCCTACAGAGGGTTTACCAACTTAACAGCACTTGGGCCCACCCTTGCCGCCGTAACGGGCTTCCTGGCGTTCCCGGAAGAACGCTTCGTAGTCCATCATCGGCTTGTCGGGGTGCTTGGTTTGCATATGCTCGACGTAGTTGTCGTAGTCGGGCATGCCGACCATCAGGCGCGCGGCCTGACCGAGGTATTTACCGAGGCGACTCAGGTCATTGAACATGGTTGCATCCCTCTATCACGCATCCGGCATCGCCTGGAACGGGGCTTCTTTATCCGTACGTTCCTTTTTGCCCCAGGCGGCAATGCCGACCTTGAGCGCATAGAACAGGATGCTGAATACCACGAACAGGAACAGCGCCGTCAGCGTTGCGTTGGTGTAGGCATTCCAGATCACGTGTTGCATCTGGTCGATGTTCTTGGCCGGGGCCAGGATCTGGCCGTTGGCCAGGGCATCGCTGTATTTCTTCGCAAGCGACAGGAAGCCAATCGCCGGGTTGGCGTCGAACAGCTTGATGAGGCCGGCAGCGGTGGTACAGATCAGCAACCAGACAGCTGGCAGCATGGTCACCCAGATATAGCGCTGGCGTTTCATTTTGATCAGCACAACGGTGGCGAGCATCAGCGCAATACCGGCCAGCATCTGGTTGGAGATACCGAACAGCGGCCACAAGGTGTTGATGCCGCCCAGTGGGTCGATCACGCCCTGATACAGCAGGTAACCCCACATCGCCACGCAACCTGCGGTGGCAATCAGGTTGGCGGTCCAGGATTCAGTGCGCTTCAACGCCGGAACAAAGGAGCCCAGCAAGTCCTGCAACATGAACCTACCGGCACGGGTACCGGCGTCGACTGCCGTCAGGATGAACAGCGCTTCGAACAGGATCGCAAAGTGGTACCAGAACGCCATGGTGTTTTCACCCGGCAGGACACTGTGCAGGATCTGCGCAATACCCACCGCCAGGGTCGGCGCGCCACCGGCACGGGCCAGGATAGTGGTTTCACCGATGTCGTTGGCTACCGCCTGCAACGCTTCAGGTGTAATGGCAAAGCCCCAACTGCTGACGGTTTGCGCCACAGTCACCACGTCACTGCCGACAATCGCTGCCGGGCTGTTCATGGCGAAGTACACACCAGGCTCGATCACCGAAGCGGCAACCATCGCCATGATGGCCACGAACGATTCCATCAGCATGCCGCCGTAGCCGATATAGCGGGCGTGGCCCTCATTGGCCAGCAACTTGGGCGTGGTGCCCGAGGAGATCAGCGCATGGAAACCGGATACCGCGCCACAGGCGATGGTGATGAACAGGAACGGGAACAAACCACCTTTCCAAACCGGGCCGGTGCCATCGATAAACTGGGTCAACGCCGGCATTTTCAGGTCGGGCATGGTGACCAGGATGCCAATCGCCAAGGCGATGATGGTACCGATCTTCAGGAACGTAGAGAGGTAGTCACGTGGGGCGAGAATCAGCCATACCGGCAACACGGCGGCGACAAAGCCATAGCCGATCAACATCCAGGTAATCTGGATCCCGGTAAAGGTGAAGGCCTTGGCCCAGACCGGATCAGCGGCAATCTGCCCGCCCAACCAGATCGAACCCAGCAGCAGCAATACGCCGATGATGGAGATTTCACCGATGCGGCCCGGGCGGATGTAGCGCATATAGATGCCCATGAACATCGCGATCGGGATGGTCGCCATTACCGTGAAGATACCCCACGGGCTTTCAGCCAGGGCCTTGACCACGATCAGCGCCAGCACCGCGAGGATGATGATCATGATCAGGAAGCAGCCAAACAGAGCGATGGTCCCGGGAATGCGGCCCATTTCTTCGCGGACCATATCCCCCAGGGAACGGCCGTTGCGACGAGTGGACAGGAACAGGACCATGAAGTCCTGTACCGCACCGGCCAGCACCACACCGGCAATCAGCCACAGGGTACCGGGCAGATAGCCCATCTGCGCCGCCAATACCGGCCCGACCAGAGGCCCGGCACCGGCAATCGCCGCGAAATGGTGACCGAAAAGAATGTGTTTGTTGGTCGGTACAAAGTCCAGACCATCGTTATTGACCACTGCGGGGGTGGCCCGCCGTGGGTCGATTTGCATCACGTGATTGGCGATGAACAGACTGTAGTAACGGTACGCAACCAGATAAATGGCCACTGCCGCGACCACGATCCACAATGCGTTGATTGCCTCGCCGCGGCGCAAAGCCACTACGCCCAAGGCGCACGCGCCTACAATTGCCAGCAGCAGCCAGGGTAAATGGCGTAGCAGGCTATTATTATTTTTCATTTTTATATTCCAGCCAGGGTGGACAGAAGGACAGCCATTGCGAGTTTAGCGTTACTGGCCCTAAAGGCCAGCCCCCTACGTTGGTCTAGAGCCTCTCTGAGGCGAAAAAACTACCCAATAATGGCGCTGAGCCACAATCCCTTTCCCCACCAGGGCCAGGTACTACTCGAAGAGTGCATCCAACGCCTGCTCCAACCGAGTCACCGCAATCACCTGCAACCCCGGCGGCGACTCCTTCGGCGCATTACCCTTGGGCACGATGGCGCGTTTGAAACCGTGCTTGGCCGCTTCTTTCAAGCGCTCCTGGCCGCTGGGCACCGGACGCACTTCGCCGGACAGGCCAACTTCGCCAAACACCAACAAGTCATGGGGTAACGGCCGGTTGCGCAGGCTGGACATCACGGCGGCCATCAAGGCCAGGTCGGACGCGGTTTCCAGCACCTTGACCCCGCCCACCACGTTGAGGAACACATCCTGGTCATGGGTAGGAATTCCGCCATGCCGGTGCAGGACTGCCAGCAGCATGGCCAGACGGTTCTGATCCAGGCCCAAGGTTACCCGGCGCGGGTTGGCCAGGTGACTGTCGTCCACCAATGCCTGAACTTCCACCAGCATCGGCCGAGTGCCTTCCCACGTCGCCATCACCACACTGCCCGGGACCTCTTCCTGGGCGCGGGTAAGAAAAATCGCCGACGGGTTGGAGACCTCTTTCAAGCCCCGGTCAGTCATGGCGAACACGCCCAGTTCGTTGACCGCACCAAAGCGGTTCTTCACCGCCCGCAGCAAACGCAAGCGACCGTCGGACTCACCTTCGAAATACAGCACAGTGTCGACCATATGCTCCAACACCCGCGGCCCGGCCAGCGCGCCTTCTTTGGTCACGTGGCCTACCAGGAAAATCGCCGTACCGCTCTGTTTCGCATAACGCACCAGCAACGCTGCACTTTCCCGCACCTGGGACACGCCACCGGGTGCCGATTGCAGTTGTTCGGTGAAAATCGTCTGGATCGAGTCGATCACCATGACCTTGGGTTTTTCCAGGCGAGCCGTGGCGATGATGCTTTCGATGCAGGTTTCGGTCATGACCCGCAGTTGGTCCTGGGGCAACCCCAGGCGACGGGCGCGCATGGCCACTTGTTGTTGGGATTCTTCACCCGTGACGTACAACGCCGGCATGCGGCTGGCAATGCTGCACAGGGTTTGCAGGAGGATGGTCGACTTGCCGATGCCAGGGTCGCCGCCGATCAGCACCACAGAGCCATCCACCAGGCCACCGCCCAACACCCGGTCCAGCTCACCGGAAGCGGTGGAGAAACGCGGAATCTCTTCGACGCTGACTTCGGCCAGGGTCTTGATCTGCGTCTGTTGCCCAGTCCAACCCGAGCGACCGCTGGGCGCGACGGCACCACCGCTTTCGATCATGGTTTCGGTGAGGGTGTTCCACGCACCGCATTCGCTGCACTGGCCGGCCCACTTGGGAAAGGTCGCGCCGCACTCCGTGCAGCCGTACATGCGCTTGGCCTTTGCCATTCGAGAACCTCCAACCGAAAAACCGCGATGATAGCTCAGCGCGGCGTCGGGGTCCGGATTTCACCTTTGGCCAAGCGTGAAGCGCTGTTACCGAGTGGGTCTTCGGCATTGAGGTCTGCGCCCTTGACCTTCAGTTCATCCAGCAGCTCGAGCCGCTTGAACAAACCGGCGTACATGGCTGCCGTCTGCCCAGCGCCATTGCGCTGGTCCGGGTTGCAGTCGGTGGCCAGCAACCGCTGGGCGATGTTCAGCTCGCCTTTGAAAATGGCGCCCATCAGTGCGCTGTTGCCGCGGTTGTCCTGCACACAGGCATCGGCTCCGGCTGCCAGCAAGCGCTCCACGAATGGTGCCTGGCCGTGATAAGCCGCCAGGATCAATGCGGTGTAGCCCTTTTCGTCCTGGGTGTTAAGCGAATAGCCTGCATCGATAAAGGTGTTGAGCATTTCCACGTCACCTCGACGGGCCGCGTCGAAATAGTAGTCTCGCAGTTGCGCCTTGAGCGTTTGCGGCTCTGGCGTCTCGGCGTGGGCGGCAAAGGCCAGCCACGCTATTAGTAAACCGATGCAGATACGCATGGGAGGACTCCCTGCCAAGTGTCGACGCCCAGCGGGGTTGCCGAGCGTCGACAGGACCAAAAGGATCAGTCAGCCAGTTTCTCGGCCAGTGCTTTCACACGCGCCAGGTCACCCTTGGCGACCTTGGCCACGCCGGTGCCGTACTCTGGATCAGCCTTATAGAGGAACGACAGGATGATGTGCTTGCTCTCGTCATCGGTGGTGGCCAGGGAGCCGCCGAAGTTTTCGATCAAATCCTGACGCTCTTTTTTGCTGTATGAACGGTACAGCTCACCCGCCTGCTGGAAGTTCTGCTCACGCTGGATCTTCGCCTGCTGGGTGCTGCCCGACAGGGCCATCTGGCTGTAACGGGCGCTTTGCGGCTCTTCCCGTGGCAGCAGGCGGCTTGGCTGGTAGTTCACGCCGCTGGTGGTTTTGCCGAAGTTCATCGCGCCGTCCTGGTTACCGTTGTTGACGGTCACCCGAGGGGCGTTGATTGGCAGTTGCAGGGCGTTGGCACCGAGACGGTACATCTGCGTATCGGCGTAGGAGAACACGCGCCCTTGCAACAGGCGGTCTTCCGACGGCTCGATACCCGGTACCAGGTTGGCCGGGGCCATTGCTACCTGTTCGGTTTCCTGGAAGACGTTGGCCGGGTTGCGGTTCAGTACCATCTGCCCGACTTTGCGCTCAGGGACATTCGGCCAGATCTTGGTGGCGTCCAATGGGTCGAAATCAAACGTGGCAAGGTCTTGCGGCTTGAGGACTTGCACATACAAGTCCCACTTGGGGAAGTCACCCTTGTTGATATGCGTGACCAGATCATTAGTCATATGACTGTAGTCACGGCCCTGGACCTCAGTGACTTGCTTAGGCTCCAGGTTCTTGATGCCTTGCAGGCTCTTCCAGTGGAACTTGACGTAGTGCACTTCACCTTTGGCGTTAATCAACTTGTAGGCGTGAACGCCATTGCCGTCCATTTCCCGGTAACTGGCCGGGGTGCCGGCGTCCGAATACAACTCGGTCAGGGTGCGGGTGGACTCAGGAACATGGGAGAAGAAATCAAAACGACGGGAGTCATCGTCCAGATTAGTCCGCGGGTCAGGCTTGAAGGCATGCACCATATCCGGAAACTTGATGGCGTCACGAATAAAGAACGTCGGGAAATTATTGCCTACCAGGTCCCAGTTACCGTCGGCGGTATAGAACTTGGTAGCGAAACCACGAGGGTCGCGCAATGTTTCAGGAGAATGATTGCCGTGAACGACCGCAGAGAAACGCACAAATACGGGGGTAGCCTCGCCGGCAGCAAATACCTTGGCTTTGGTCAGGTCACTCAGGTTATCGGTGACGGTGAATGTGCCATGGGCTCCGGTACCACGGGCATGTACGACACGCTCTGGAATGCGCTCCCGGTCAAAGCGCTGCAGTTTCTGGATCAGTTGCACGTCTTGCAGCAATACCGGGCCCGTGGCGCCGGCGGTTTGCGAGTTCTGATTGTCGCCAACCGCCGCGCCATTATCGCGGGTCAGGTTGGCGGCTTGTACCGACAGTGAAAGCGCGCTGGCGGTTACCAGGAGCAGTACATGTCGTGCAGCAATAGGCCTGCGGCTAATAGGGGCTTTCATCGAGGTGTCCTCTAGTTTTTTTAATGCACATTCAGTTGTGCTTGCTAGAGGCTAGTGACCCGGGAGTCAGAAGATAAATAGAAAACCCATACCGTCCCCATTAAGAAAATAGTGTGGAAACCCCATGAAATAGCGGGTATACCGCGCAGGAATGATGGCACTCTGCAAACTATTTGCGATTTAATGTGTCGATAACATCGAACAATGTTAACAGCTGTGTCGCGCAAGCCTGACAAGACTGACTTACACTGTTCCTACCTCATCTCAACTGTAACAAGGAATAACCTATGGGCGTACTCAGTGAGTTCAAGGCCTTTGCGGTCAAAGGCAATGTGGTCGACATGGCCGTTGGTATTATCATCGGTGCCGCCTTCGGCAAAATTGTTTCTTCTTTTGTAGGGGATGTGGTGATGCCCCCGATCGGTCTGTTGATCGGCGGGGTGGATTTTGGTGACTTGGCAGTGACCCTCAAGGCCGCCCAGGGCGACGTCCCGGCAGTCGTTCTTGCTTACGGCAAGTTTATCCAAAGCCTCATCGACTTTGTGATCGTCGCGTTTGCGATCTTCATGGGGGTCAAGGCCATCAACCGCCTCAAGCGTGAAGAGGCCGTGGCACCTAGCCTGCCGCCTGTTCCAACCAAGGAAGAAGAGTTGCTGGGAGAGATCCGCGACCTGCTCAAGGCCCAGAACAACCAACCTTAGCAAACAGTTGAGCAAAAACCAGGCGCCTCCCTTGAGGCGCCTTTTTATTACCAGTAGTTTTCCACCGCTACCTGTCCCGGCCGCCGGGTCAGGCTCAACTGCATGTTCCGTTGTTTAAGCACCTGGCGGGTGTCATCGATCATCTGCGGGTTGCCGCAGATCATCACCCGGGAATGTTCGGGTGTAAGCGCTACACCTGCGGCCTTTTCCAACTCACCATTGTCGATCAGGGTGGTGATTCGCGCATTGAGCGCTCCTGGATACTGTTCTCGGGTGACGATGGGAATGTAGGTGAGTTTATGGGCATATTCGGCCAGGTGCTCACGCTCACCCAACTCATGGATGAGCGACTGATAAGCCAGCTCACTGGCTTCACGCGCACTGTAGACCAAGATAATCCGCTCGAATTTTTCCCAGACTTCGAAGTCCTGCAGGATCGACAAAAAGGGCGCAACCCCAGTGCCAGTGCCCAGCATCCACAGGTCCCGGCCATCGACAAACCGGTCCAGGGTCAGAAAGCCGGTGGCCTGACGCTCCACCAGCAAGGTGTCACCCTCGCGCAAGCGGCTCAGTTCACTGGTGAACTCCCCGCCCGGCACGACAATAGAGAAAAAATCCAGATACTCATCAAAAGGTGAAGACACCACCGAGTAGGCACGCCACACGGTGCTGCCATCAGCCTTGACCACACCCAGGCGCACAAACTGACCAGCTCGGAAGCGAAAGCCCGGGTCGCGGGTGGTACGCAAGGTGAACAGGCTGGGAGTAAGGGATTGCACGTCGAGCAAAGTCTGGCGTGTGTATTTTTCAGCACTGGCCGTCATGAGGGGCTCCGTTTCACAGGTGCCCCTAGTGTCCCTCAAAGCAGTGCCTGGAAACACCGATGGTTTGTAGTGACATCACCCAGGTTGTTTGCCTCGCCGAACCCAGATAAGCGATGAAAGCCTGACCGTTTTAGGGCAACTAAAAACACCGAATGTAATCTAGCCGAAAAAAAAGTAACATTTACCGCCAGTCCTGAGTGATGACGCCCGCGTCAAGGCCCCTTCGGCGCAGTTCACTCAGATGGTTGCGCAAGTTGCCCCACGGCCAAACCGGCGCAACATCCGTCGATTACCCAGAGTCTCCCCCGCCATGCCCCTGCTCGACAGCCCCTTCGCCCAACTCGATCTGATCCGCCAGCCAGAGCAGCAAAATGAACCGCTGCAGGCCTTTGATGCGGCCGATGAGTACTTGCTCAACTACTTGGCCGAGCAACAGCCAAGCGTCGCAACCCGCGTGCTGGTGCTCAATGACAGTTTTGGCGCTTTGGCGGCCAGCCTTGAGGGGAAGGTGCACGTCACCTCCAGCGGCGACTCGTTCCTGGGGGCCTTGGCGCTGGAGAAAAACCTGGTGCGCAATGGCAAGGCGTTCGACGCGGTGCCAACCGTGCCAGCCAGCCAGGCATTGGCCGGGCTTTTTGACCGTGTGCTGATCCGCGTACCCAAAACCCTGGCGTTGCTGGAAGAGCAACTGATTCGCCTGCAAGACCAGTTGGCACCAGGTGCCCAAGTGATCGCCGGGGCCATGGTCAAGCACCTGCCGCACGCGGCCGGTGAATTGCTGGAACGCTACATAGGGCCGATGCATGCCTCCCTGGCCGTGAAAAAGGCTCGCCTGCTGATCGCCAGCGTGGCTGATCGGCCTCGGGCGACCTCCCCCTACCCCACCCGTTATCGCCTGGACTCGCCAGCCATCGAATTGCTGAACCATGCCAATGTGTTTTGCCGCGAAGGCCTGGACATCGGCACCCGGGCTTTCCTGCCGCACCTGCCACAAAACCTGGGGAGTGCGCAGGTTGCGGACCTGGGCTGCGGCAATGGCGTACTGGCGATTGCCAGCGCACTGCAAAATCCCGACGCGCATTACACCTTGGTGGATGAGTCGTTCATGGCCGTGCAGTCAGCAGCCGAGAACTGGCAGGCAGCGCTGGGCGAGCGGGAGGTGGTGATTCGACCCGGCGATGGCCTGGCCGATCAGGCACCGCAATCTCTGGACGTGGTGCTGTGCAATCCACCGTTCCACCAACAACAGGTAGTGGGGGATTTCCTCGCCTGGCGCATGTTCCAACAAGCCCGGGAAGCATTGGTGGTGGGCGGTGCGTTGTATATCGTCGGCAACCGTCACCTGGGTTATCACAGCAAGTTGACGCGCTTGTTCCGCGGCGTCGAGCAGGTTGCCGCCACGCCGAAGTTCGTGATTCTCAAAGCGCGAAAATAAACTGAAAAAAACCCTCCGCAAGGAGGGTTCCGAAGCCGTGCCGCAAGGCTCCGCAATGGGCTATCAGTGGGTGGTCAGGCCTGCGGCATTCATGAACATGCGCATCAGGCTGGCCACCACGAACAGGGCCACGACGCTGCCAGTCCAGATCATCGCCAGCCAGCCCAGGCGCTGCCAGAGCGGCTTTTTCTCGGCCTGTTCGATGTCATGTAACGAAGGTTTGCCGGACATGGATCAATCCTCCTAGTGATAACCGTCTTCATGGGTCACCTTGCCGCGGAACACGTAGTAGCTCCAGAAGGTGTAGCCCAGGATGAACGGGATAATGAATAACGTCCCCACCAGCATGAAACCCTGGCTTTGCGGTGGTGCGGCAGCGTCCCAGATCGAGATCGATGGTGGCACGATGTTCGGCCACAGGCTGATCCCCAGGCCGCTGTAGCCGAGAAATATCAGCACCAGCGTCAGCAGGAATGGCGTGTAGTGGGCATTGCGGGCCACGGCGCGCAACAAGCCGTACAAGGTCACCAGCACCAGGATCGGCACCGGCAGGAACCAGAACAGGTTCGGCAGTGTGAACCAGCGCGAGGCAATTTCCGGGTGAGACAGCGGCGTCCAGATACTCACAATGCCGATCACCGCCAGCACCACTAACGCCAGGGGCCGGGCCAGATTATGCATCTGCTCCTGCAACTTGCCCTCGGTCTTCATGATCAGCCAGGTACAGCCGAGCAGCGCATACGCCACGATCAGCGCCACGCCGCAGAACAGGGTAAATGGCGTGAACCAGTCCAGGGAGCCACCGGCAAACTGACGGTCAACCACTGGAAAACCGTCAATGAACGCTCCCAGCGCCACACCCTGGAAGAACGTCGCCGCCAGTGAACCGCCGATGAAGGCCTTGTCCCAAAGGTGACGTTTGTCGTCCTTGGCCTTGAAGCGGAACTCAAAGGCCACGCCGCGGAAGATCAGCCCGATCAGCATCAGGATCAGCGGCAGGTACAGCGCCGAGAGCACCACCGAGTAAGCCAACGGGAAGGCCCCGAACAACGCCGCGCCCCCCAGTACCAGCCAGGTTTCGTTGCCGTCCCAGACGGGAGCGACGGTGTTCATCATCACGTCACGGTCAGTCTTGCCCGGGATAAAGGGGAAGAGAATGCCAATCCCCAGGTCAAAGCCATCCATGACCACATACATCATGATGCCGAAGATGATGATCACGGCCCAGATCAGCGGAAGATCAATACCCATGACTCAGTTCCCCTTCTTCAGGCTGTCGCCGTGATCGGCGTCGGTGCTGTCATCGGCAGCCGACAATGGGCGGGCCGGCGTACGTTGTTGCCCGGGGCCACCGTGGGTCGGCTCAATGCTTTCGTGAGTGACAGGGCCTTTGCGCACTAGGCGCATCATGTAGCCAAGGCCTGCACCGAACAGCGTGAAATACACCACCACAAACAGCGCCAGGGTGATGCTCATCTGCGCAAAGCTATGCCCGGAAGAGGCATCCGCCGTGCGCATCAGGCCGTAGACCACCCACGGCTGACGGCCTATTTCGGTGGTGAACCAGCCGGCGAGAATCGCGATCAGGCCCGAAGGGCCCATCCACAGCACCAGGTACAGGAACGGCCGTGAGCTGTAAATTTTGCCGCCCTTGCGCAGCCAGAGGCTGAACAGGCCAGTGAAAATCATCAGCAAACCCAGCCCCACCATGATCCGGAACGACCAGAATACAATGGTCGAGTTGGGGCGATCCTCAGGCGGGAACTCCTTGAGGGCCGGCACCTGTTTATCCAGGGAATGGGTCAGGATCAGGCTGCCCAGATAGGGAATTTCCACCGCGAACCGGGTTTTTTCAGCTTTCATGTCCGGCCAGCCGAACAGGATCAACGGCGTTGGCTCGTTGCCGATATTTTCCCAATGCCCTTCAATTGCCGCGATTTTCGCCGGCTGGTGCTTCAAGGTATTGAGGCCATGAAAATCACCAATGACCGCCTGAATGGGCGCGACGATCAGCGCCATCCACATCGCCATTGACAGCATGGTGCGAATCGCCGGGTTGTCCTTGCCGCGCAACAAGTGCCAGGCCGCCGAGGAACCGACGAAAAACGCAGTGGCAACGAAGGCTGCAGTCGCCATGTGCATCAGGCGATAGGGGAACGAGGGGTTGAAGATCACCGCCAGCCAATCCACCGGGATCACTCGGCCATCAATGATTTCAAAGCCTTGGGGCGTTTGCATCCAACTGTTGGAGGCGAGGATCCAGAAGGTCGAGATCAACGTGCCGACGGCCACCATCACCGTAGAGAAAAAGTGCAGCTTGCGCCCCACCTTATTCCACCCAAACAGCATCACTCCGAGGAACCCGGCTTCGAGGAAGAATGCCGTGAGCACTTCATAGGTCAGCAGCGGGCCAGTGACGGCGCCGGCAAAGTCCGAGAAACGACTCCAGTTAGTGCCGAACTGATAGGCCATGACCAACCCGGACACCACCCCCATGCCGAAGTTGACGGCAAATATCTTCGACCAGAAATGGTAGAGATCACGGTAGGTGTCGTTGTGGGTCTTCAGCCACAGGCCTTCCAGTACCGCAAGGTAACTGGCCAGGCCGATGGTGATGGCCGGGAACAGGATGTGGAATGAGATGGTGAACGCGAACTGAATTCGGGCGAGATCTAGCGCCTCCAAACCGAACATAAGTCTTCCTCTGTCAGGTAATACCGAATGCTGGCGGCAAGTCCAGCACCCACTGGCCCCACGGATATGGAGTGTGGCGAATCCAAATTCGTTTCTTTTTTTAACCAGCCACGCAGGGAGTCTGGCCTTGTGGCCGCCAAACCAATCCCTGGGCAGGTTTTGATCTGGATCAAGCGTTGTTGAAAGAGTAGTCCCATTTTCGATACAGGACTGTGTGGTCTATTGACGCGTGACAGGTTGCCTCACTGTGGCAGACCGGTTGAGGGCTTGCTCCCCACCGGCCTACCGGTGATTCAGATTGACATCCTCACCCCAGCAACTATTAGTTACAATTTGGTGATAACCTCGCTTCTCCCACGGCCCAGATCTGTCTTTGCGATGCCCAACGATCCCGCGCTACTGTTACGCCATCACCGTCCATTCGTCGCGTTCTGGCTGGCCCGGATCTTTACCGCCAGCGGCTTCCAGATGCTCACCGTGGCCGTCGGCTGGAACCTCTACCAACTGACCGGCAACGTGTTGGACCTGGGATTGGTGGGGTTGGTGGAGTTCGTGCCCCGGGTGTTGTTCATGCTGCACACCGGCCATGTGGCGGATCGTTATGAACGACGCAAAGTCGCGGCCATCTGCCAGACCGTACAGGCGCTGATTGCCCTGTCCCTGGCCATCGGCGGCCTGACCGGTAACGTCACCCGCGAGATGATTTTTATCCTGGCCTTCCTGCTGGGCGCGGCGCGCTCTTTTGAAATGCCCACCACTCAGGCGCTGCTGCCGAGCATCGTGCCGACTGCGCTGTTTCCCCGTGCGGTGGCGTCGTCGCAGTCAGCGCAGCAATTGGCGACCATCGTTGCTCCGGCGTTGGGCGGTTTGCTCTACGCTTTTGGCAGCGTCTGGGTCTATGGGCCGACAGTGGTGCTGTACCTGATCGCCTGCGTACTGACTCTGAACCTGCCTGCCCGGCAGACACCGCTGAGCAAGGCCAAGGCAACCATGGATTCGTTGCTGGCGGGGATTCGCTTTATCCGCAGCCGGCAGGACATTCTCGGAGCGATTTCCCTGGACCTGTTTGCGGTGTTGCTGGGCGGCGCCACGGCGCTGCTGCCGGTGTTTGCCAAGGATATTCTGCTGACCGGGCCGTGGGGGCTCGGGCTGTTGCGGTCGGCGCCGGCGGTGGGGGCATTGCTGATGTCGTTGTGGCTGGCGCGATTTGCCGTGGAGCGCAAGGTCGGACGCATCATGTTCACCGCTGTCGGTGTATTCGGCGTAGCAACTATCGCCTTCGGCCTGTCCACCTCGTTCTGGTTTTCCCTGGCGGTGCTGGTGGTGCTGGGCGCGGCGGACATGATCAGCATGGTGATCCGCGCCTCCTTCGTGCAGTTGGAAACGCCGGATGAAATGCGCGGTCGGGTCAGTGCGGTCAACGGTCTGTTTATCGGTGCGTCCAACCAATTGGGCGAATTCGAGTCCGGGATAACCGCCCACTGGTTCGGCACTGTTCCCGCCGTGGTCATGGGCGGGATCGGTACGCTACTGGTGACCGGGGTCTGGATCAAACTGTTCCCGACCCTGGCCAACCGTGACCGTATGCATGTGCCGGTGGAAGAGAAAAGCACCTAAGTACTGTGTCTGTTCATTTACTTCGTATCAGCTAAAGACGGAACGAATTCTTACGCCGAGATCACACAAACGTTACGGCATCGCTAGAAACTTCCCGCGATACCGGAACCTTTCGACCTACTCTCGGCTGATGATGAACATGAACACTGCTAGCGTATCCATCCGGACAACGAACACCCATCAATTGCAGGCTTCATCCTGGGATACCCCTGACGACAGCTACACCCTGAAGACCATCAAGGTTCGGTTCACGGAGAGCGTAGTAAAAGAGTTGAATGAGGGGCGCATGAGCCCTGAAGTCAATAAGATGGTCGATGCTGTGATGTGGCCGGGTAAAACCCCCCCCCTCACGTACAAGTCAAAACCTTTGCCGTAGATGGTATTCAAGCCAAGGACATCATTTTCATAGAACGCGTACCGTCTGTGCCTGAAGGCCCCAATATCGTGCTTTTTATTCCGGAAAAAGAAGGGAGCTCATTTCAATCCTTCAAAACCGTCGAAGAAATGAATACGTGGTTAAAAACACAGGCCAACGACCCCAAGCAACTGGAGACATTCAGCCAACACTTCGCAGAGGGAGGGTCTCCTGCAAGAACGGCGCGCGTCATCGATACGATGACGCGGTTCAAAGACAAAGATATCAACGCCATCGTCCGGCCCTATGCCAATGAAGGGAACGATATTTTCGGGCGACTGGATAAAGACACATCCGCACCGCCGGCGTCGGTTAACGGTTTGGCGAATCTTAACGAAGAACGCATTACCCCTGAGGGGCGCGTGCTTTATTCAGGTCTGCGATCTGACGGAGAAAAAGTACTCTATGAATATGACGCCTATGGAAATTTCCTAGGCGAAGATAAAAAGGGAAACTTTTACTTTGTGAAAAACGGCTTGGATAATTACAAGCCGCTTGTACCGATGACGGCCAGTGAGTTCAAAAGCAAGGTTCAGAACGAGGCTGCCGACAATGTAGGTGCGAACGATATCAGGGGGCTTTACGAGGAGTTTCTCACTCACCTTGAACATCCCTTTTCCGGTATCGGGGACGCCTTGCAGGTTTTCGGCGTGAATAAAAATACGGCCGACACCGTTGAACGGTACTTTGACAATCCGTTTAGTGCACTGCTGCTCGATCTCAACAAAGACAATCAGATAGGCAAAATATTTGGCGTCGAGAAGCAGACCATGGATGCAGATCTAAAAAAAGTTGGAGACTATGCCCAAGGGTTTGTCCCCTATTACGGTCAGGCGAGGTCGATGGCATCGTTGGTTGCCAAGGGTCTGAGGAACGAGCCTCTTTCGGATCAAGAAAAACGCGACCTTGCTGATGGCCTCGCCTTGAAACCTAATAGTCCGGTAAGGAAAAACTTGCCCACCTCCAAAATCTCAAGCAAGCCTTACGAAGCCCCCATCAATAATAAGCCCGCGCCTGAAGCCAAACCGGCAGGACAGAGCCAGGTGACAGGCGAGGAACCCACACCGAACTCCCTCCCGTCAGATCCAGCGGCCCCCACGGAGCCTGCTGAACCTGAGGTAAATCGCCTACGCCCGTCACAATCCCACGATATCAGCAACTACGCCGTCACGGAGGGTGAACAACTGATCTCAGGCGCTACGCGAAACGCCAAAGGCATTTATCAAACCAAGGGGTCCAACGGCGAAGACCGATGGTTTATTCGGCTGACCGATGACAACAATGTCAGCCGGGTGCATGAGATCGATGGCAAGTTTAAACTGCGTGACGGTTATGCACAGATTATTGACCCTTACACTAAAAAGCCTGTCATGACAGTACATTCTACCGGTGACGGGGCATGGGAACCAATCAATGGGCCTGGCGGTATATGGCCATGGAAATCGGGAAACTCCAGAACTCCAGAGTTTGACCCCGGCGCTTATGATTATCCTGCAGAAGGGAAAGCTTCGTCGTCGAAGGCGACCGATAAAATCGATAAACAGTTGAGGCAGGATGCTAATAAATATCATAAAAAAGCCATGACGAAGGCTAGGCCCGAGCTTCCGAAAATGCCAAGCAATGCTTCGCCAAAAGAGGCCATCAATAACGTATACAAAACATCATCCGGCATGATCGTTGGCGAAGACCACTCACAGTCTTCTGGATTGCGAGTTCTTATTGATAATGTGCAAGAGCTCAAGAGCAATAATGTGACCACGTTGTATTCGGAAGGGTTCGAACATTCACTTCAGCCCGATCTGGATCATTTTTTCGAGACGGGTGAGTTTACAAAACCGTTAAGGGAGAATTTAAAACTAATTGACCGCGCCCATAGAGAACATGGGCCTTATACGAATAGAAACCTTCTTGAAACGATGCGAAAGAATGGTATTCGAGTTAAAGCAATTGATGTGCCCTCTGTGGAGCCAAAAACCACACGCCTTAAAAACATGAACTATTATGCGGCCAATATGATCGAGAGAGATCAGGCCATGAACCCCCAGGCAAAATGGGTAGCACGCGTCGGCAGCGACCATGTGTTTTCATATGACGGTGAACCGCCTGTCCGAGGCATTTCTGAGCTGACAGGCGCAACAGGGGTTTCCGTTGACGAAGCGCCTGCAAACAAAGGAACTTCTGTCACTCAATCTCCAGACAAAACAGAACTATTTATTGACATGAAAAGACAGTGAGTCGGGCTTAGTAGAAAAAGCCTATAGCCCCACCGACTTTTTGTCCGACCGCCACTGGGAAGTCAAAAAGCCGGTGGCTTGAAGGTTTGCGTTAGAGCACCTTGTCCAGGGTGATGGGAAATTCCCGCACCCGCTTGCCGGTGGCGTGATAAATCGCATTCGCCACCGCCGCCGCCACCCCGACAATGCCGATTTCACCCACGCCCTTGGACCCCAAGGCATTGACGATTTCGTCGTATTCTTCGACAAAAACCACGTCAATCTCGCCGATATCCGCGTTCACTGGAATATGGTACTCCGCCAGACTGTGGTTCATGTAGCGCCCCAACTGATGGTCGACCTGGGTCTCTTCATGCAACGCCATGCCGATGCCCCACACCACCGCGCCGAGGATTTGGCTGCGGGCCATCTTCGGATTGACCACCCGCCCGGCGGCAATCGCGCTGACCACCCGGCTCACCCTGATCGTGCCCAAGTCTTCATCCACCCGCACCTCGACGAACACCGCCGAATGGGTGGCGGTGGCATAACCCTCGCGCTTCTTGTCGGGTTCGCTGTCGACCTGCACTTGCAACGCGTCTTCACCGCTGTCTTTAACCAACTGCGCCAGCGACACGCGCTGGTCGCCCACATGCAGTTGGCCATTGTCGAAACGTGCCGTCTCGGCATCCTTGAAAGCCGGGTAAGTCTGCCGAGCGATTTTCAGCAACTTGGCATTCAAAGCCTCGCACGCTTGTTGCACGGCAGTGCCGACGGAGGACACGGTAAACGAGCCCCCCTGCAACGGCGCAGTGGGCAGTGAGGAATCCCCCAGCAAGAAACTGATATCGGCCATGGCAACGCCACTGACCTGCGCCGCAATTTGGGTCATCACGGTATAAGTACCCGTGCCGATATCGGTGGTGGCGCTGCTGACGGTCAGTTTGCCATCGACGTCGATCCGTGCCCTGGCGCTGGCCTTCATCTGCAAGGCCTCCCACACGCCGCCGGCCATGCCCCAACCGATCAACTGGCGCCCCTCACGCATACTGCGCGGTTCCGGGTTGCGCTGGCTCCAACCGAAACGCTCGGCACCTTCGCTGTAACACTCGCGCAAGGCCTTGCTTGACCAAGGTTTGTCTTCGTTCTGATTGCGTTCGGCGTAGTTGATCAGCCGCAGTTGCACCGGGTCGATGCCCAGGGCACAGGCCAGTTCGTCCATGGCGCACTCCAGGCCGATCAGCCCAAGGGCCGCGCCGGGCGCGCGCATGTCCAACGGTGTGAACACATCCAGCGGTACAAGCTTGTAAGTCAGTTGCACGTTGTCGCAGTGATAGAGCATGCCGCTCCACTCCACCACGTGTTCACTGAAGTCCTCGAAACGCGAGGTCTGGCCGACAGCGGTATGGCCCAGCGCAAGCACGCGGCCATTGGCGGAGGCGCCTATTTGCAGGCGTTGCAAGGTGCGCGGACGGTAGCCGAAAGTGAACATCTGTTGGCGCGTCAGGGTGACACGAACTGAACGTTTGAGCGCCAGGGAGGCCATCACTGCCAGCGGCAGTTGGTACTGCGGACGCAAGCCTGAACCGAAGGCACCGCCGACAAATGCGGCAAAAATCCGCACCTGGCTTTTATCCAGGCCGAAGACTTTTTGCACGTAGGCCTGGCAGTTCTGCGGGCCTTGGGTCTTGTCGTGGATATGCAGCGTGCCGTCCGGCTGGTACAGCACGGTACTGGCATGGGGCTCCATGGGATTGTGGTGTTCGATGGGTGTGCTGTAGTGCAGGTCAAGGCGGGTGGCGGCGCCGGCCCATTCGGCCTGGAAGTTGCCGCGAGGCGCGGGCGGCGTTTGCGGCGACGGGTGCGCTTGGTCCTGCAAGGCCAGTAGATCGGTCTCGGCGGGCTCGGCTGCGTATTCGATGACAACCAGGGAGCCGGCGTGGCGCGCCAATTCCAGGTTGTCGGCAATCACCAGGGCCAACGGCTGACCGCTGTAGAGAACGCGGTCGTTATACAGCGGGCGAAACGGTGAACCGTCCGCTGCATCGGCGTCGGCATAACTTTCATCGTAGCTGGCCAGTTTCGGGCGATTGAGGTGGTCAAGCACCATCACCACACCCGGCAACGCCAAGGCTTTGGAAGCATCAATGCGGATGACTCGGCCCTTGGCTATATCGCTCGACACCACGCTGGCGTGCAGCAGGCCATCTTCGGCGAACTCACCGGCATAACGTGCTTGCCCGGTCACCTTGAGCAGACCGTCGACCCGGTCCAACGGTTTGCCGATCGCACTCATGACGTGGCTCCTGCGACAGCGGCATCGCTCAAGGCGCGAATGATCGCGCGGCGTGCCAGCTTGATCTTGAAAGCATTGTGCTCCAAAGGCTCGGCGTCTTGCAGCATGGCCTCGGCGGCGACGCTGAACGTTTCGCGGCTGACTGCCTGGCCGATCAGCCGGGCCTCCACCGCGCGGTCGCGCCAGGGTTTGTGGGCGACACCACCCAGGGCTAGGCGGGCGTCGACTATCACCTCGCCCTCCAACTCCAGCGCCGCGGCAACAGACACCAGGGCGAACGCGTAAGACGCCCGGTCGCGGATTTTCAGGTAGTGGCTGTGGCCAGCAAGGTGGTCTGCAGGAAGCTCGATGGCGGTGATCAGTTCGTCGTCGGCCAACTGGTTATCCCGCTGGGGCGTATCCTGCGGCAGTCGGTGAAAGTCGGCGAACTCGATGACGCGCGCAGCGCCACGGCCTTGCACATGCACCCGGGCATCCAGGGCGGCCAGGGCCACGCACATGTCCGAGGGATGGGTCGCGACGCACTGCTCGCTGGCACCAAGAATCGCGTGAATACGGTTCAACCCAGCCCGCGCCGGGCAACCGCTGCCAGGCTCGCGCTTGTTGCAGGGCACGGCGGCGTCATAGAAGTAGTAACAACGGGTGCGCTGCAACAGGTTGCCGCCAGTGCTGGCCATGTTGCGTAATTGCGGCGAGGCGCCCGCGAGGATGGCCTGGGACAGCAGCGGGTAGCGTTGCTCGATCAGCGGGTGCCAGGCCAGGTCGGCGTTACTCACCAGGGCACCGATCATCAGGCCGCCTTCGGTGGTTTCTTCGACCTCGCGCAGCGGCAAGCCGGTGATATCGATCAGGTGTTCGGGGTGGCTGATGTTCTCTTTCATCAGGTCCAGCAAATTGGTGCCGCCGGCGATAAAGCGCGACGCCGGGCTGGCCAGGTGCACCGCCTCCTGTACGTCGGCAGGCTTGCTGTAATGGAAGGGATTCATTGCTCACCTCCCGGCTCACGGCACGCCGGCAAGGCTTCTTCGATGGCATCGCGGATGTTGTTGTACGCGCCGCAACGGCACAGGTTGCCGCTCATCGACTCCTGGATCTGCGCAGTGTCGTGGGCGCGGCCTTCACGGGCCAGGCCCACCGCCGAACAGATCTGCCCAGGCGTGCAGTAGCCACACTGAAAGGCATCGTGCTTGATAAAGGCCTGTTGCATCGGGTGCAGGCTCTCGCCCGAGGCCAGGCCTTCGATGGTGATCAACTCGGCAGCGTCGCACATCACCGCCAGCGTCAGGCAGGCATTCACCCGTTTACCGTTGAGCAGCACGGTGCAGGCGCCGCACTGGCCGTGGTCGCAGCCCTTCTTGCTGCCGGTCAGGTCCAACTGCTCGCGCAGCAGGTCCAGCAGGGTGGTCCAGGGCAATACATCCAGCTGGATTGCTCGACGATTGAGGATCAGGCGTATCGGATGGCTGACGAACGGCTTGGTCGCTGCGCTTACGGGGGTCGCGCTCATAAACACCTCACGGATTGGTGTGCAATCGCGGCGTTCAGGGAAGTCGCCGTCTTAGCGGTACGACTTCGCAGGGTTATGAGCGTTCAAGGCAATTGATAGGTGGCGATCAGCGAATGCTGAGGGTGGTGACCAGGGTGTTGCGGGGTGAGTTGATCGAGGTGTTGCTGTACTGGAATGTGCCTCCAGCCTCGATATTCAACGCAAACACATGGATGTAGCCCATCAGTGTGCCTGCATTGCTGCAAGCCTGGCTGACGGAGCCCACTTGGCAGATGGCGGTGCTGCTGCCCGAAACCGGTGCGCCATCGAAGAACCCCTGGGAGCTGTTACCCAGGCCAACTTCCATCACATACACCTTGGTCGTCCCACGATGAGTGCACATTTGGGTGCGGCTCGCCCGTTCAGGGATGGTTTCCGTACAACCGGGCGACTCGACCTTGAACACCCGCACCTCGCTCAACGCCGGTGCAGGCGCGCCCCACGCCGGTGCCGCACCCAGCCACAGGCCGACACAACCGAACAGAGCTAGACTCCAGGCGCTGGCTTTTTTCATGCTGTCGATGACCCTGTAGTAAACGTCGGCGCAGTATGCCTCAAGGCCATGATCAAGCCTATGCGCCACTGGCCCTCGGCTGCTGGTATGATGCGCCGCTTTTTCCGATCCTCTCTGGAACCACAGGCGCTTGGCGCAGTTTGTGCTTTGACTTAGAGGTCAACAAATAACGACGCAAAATAGCGTCACAGGGAGCAGAAATGCTGGAAAAGCTGTTTCAACTCAAAGCACACAACACCAACGTGCGCACCGAGATTCTCGCTGGCATCACGACCTTCCTGGCCATGGCCTACATCCTGTTCGTCAACCCGAGCATCCTCGGCGAGACCGGCATGGACAAGGGCGCGCTGTTTGTCGCCACCTGCCTGGCGGCAGCCATCGGTTCTGCCGTGATGGGCCTGATCGCCAACTACCCGATTGCCCTGGCACCGGGCATGGGCCTGAACGCCTTCTTTACCTACACCGTGGTCCTGCATATGGGCCACACCTGGCAAGTGGCGCTGGGCGCGGTATTCATCTCGGCGGTGCTGTTCTTCCTGTTGTCGATCTTTCGCATCCGCGAATGGATCATCAACAGCATCCCGCTGCCCCTGCGCTCGGCAATTGCCGCCGGTATCGGCTTGTTCCTCGCGCTGATCGCCCTGCACAACGCCGGGATCGTGGTGAGCAACCCGGCCACCATGGTTGGCCTGGGTGACCTGAAACAACCGGCACCGGTTCTTGCCACCCTCGGTTTCGCGCTGATCGTCGCGCTGGAAGCCCTGAAAGTGCGCGGTGCGGTGCTGATCGGCATTCTGAGCGTGACCGTCGCCTCCATCGCCCTGGGCTTCACCCCGTTCGGCGGCATTACCTCGATGCCGCCGTCCCTGGCCCCGACCTTTCTGCAACTGGACATCATGGGCGCCCTGGATATCGGGCTGGTAAGCGTGATCCTGGCCTTCCTGTTCGTTGACCTGTTCGACAACTCCGGCACCCTGATCGGCGTCGCCAAGCGCGCCGGCCTGATGGGCAAGGATGGCCACATGCCGAAAATGGGCCGGGCGCTGATCGCCGACAGCACCGCCGCCATGGCCGGCTCGCTGCTGGGCACCTCGACCACCACCAGTTACATCGAATCGGCCGCAGGCGTCAGTGCCGGTGGCCGTACCGGCTTGACCGCCATCGTGGTGGCGGTCCTGTTCCTGCTGGCCCTGTTCTTCTCGCCACTGGCCGCCAGCGTACCGGCCTTCGCCACCGCACCGGCATTGCTGTTCGTGGCGGTGCTGATGACTTCGGGGCTGGCAGAAATCGATTGGGACGACATCACCGTCGCCGCGCCGGTGGTAATCACCGCCCTGGCGATGCCATTCACTTACTCCATCGCCAACGGCATTGCCTTCGGTTTCATCGCCTGGACCGCCATCAAGCTGCTCTCGGGCCGCTACCGTGAGCTGAACCCGGCGCTGGTGATTCTGTCGATTCTGTTTGTGATCAAGCTGGGCTGGTTCAACGCATGACTTTTGACGCCGCACACTACACCGTTCAACTGGATGAAAAGGTCACGCGCTTGCGTGACCTGCTGGCACCTTTTGACGCGCCCGAACCGCAAGTATTCGACTCGCCCCTGCAGAACTTCCGCCTGCGGGCCGAGTTCCGCCTGTGGCGCGAAGAAGGCCAGCGCCATTACGCTATGTTCTCCCAGGACGACAAACGCACGCCGATTCTCATCGAAGAATTCCCCATCGCAAGCAAGCGCATCAACCAGTTGATGCCGCAACTCAAGGCCGCCTGGCAAGCCAGCGCAGCCCTCAGCCACAAGCTGTTCCAGGTGGAGTTCCTGACCACCCTGGCAGGCGATGCGATGATCACCCTGTGTTATCACCGCCCGCTGGACGAGCACTGGCACGCAGCGGCAAGCAAGCTGGCCACCGACCTGAACGTCAGTGTCATCGGCCGCTCCAAGGGCAAGCGCGATGTGATCGGCCACGATTACGTGGTGGAAAAACTCGATGTCGGTGGCCGCACCTTCAGTTATCGCCAGCCGGAAGGCGCATTCACCCAGCCCAACGGCACGGTGAACCAGAAGATGCTCAACTGGGCATATGACGCGCTGGGCGATCGCCCCGATGACTTGCTGGAGCTGTATTGCGGCAACGGCAACTTCACCCTGCCCCTGGCGACCCGCGTGCGCAAAGTGCTGGCCACCGAGATCAGTAAAACCTCGGTCAATGCCGCCTTGAGCAACCTCGAAGAAAATGCGCTGAATAATGTCACCCTGGTGCGTTTGTCCGCCGAAGAGCTGACCGAAGCCCTCAACGAAGTACGCCCATTCCGCCGCCTGCACGGCGTCGACCTCAAGAGCTACGAGTTCGGCAGCGTGTTCGTCGACCCGCCTCGCGCCGGCATGGACCCGGACACCTGCGAGTTGACCCGACGCTTCGACAACATCCTGTACATCTCCTGCAACCCGCAGACGTTGGCGGCGAACATCGCGCAACTGCATGACAGCCACCGCATTGTACGCTGCGCCTTGTTTGACCAATTCCCGTGGACCCACCACATGGAATCGGGTGTGTTGTTGACCCGCCGGTAAACGCTCTGGCATAAACGCAAAAAGGCCGTCCAAGAGACGGCCTTTTTGCGTTTAGCGTTCGATGATCGCCCGGTTTTGTTCCCGTCAATTGACCAAAGTAACTATTCAGTACATTTTATCTCCACAGGTTGATCACCCCGTCAGCCCATGCCAAAAACAATTGTGGAACCTCTGATGCCTCCCATCGTACTGATACTCAACGGCCCCAACCTGAACCTGCTCGGCACCCGCGAGCCCGCCACTTACGGCCATGAAACCCTGGCCGACATCGCCGCCCTGTGTGGCCGCAGCGCGCAGCAGCTGGGTTTGAACGTGGAGTTTCGCCAGACCAACCATGAAGGCGAACTGCTGGACTGGATCCACGGCGCCCGCGCCCGTTGTGCCGGGATAGTGATTAACCCGGCGGCCTGGACCCACACCTCAGTGGCGATCCGCGATGCACTGGTGGCCAGTGAAGTACCGGTCATCGAGGTGCATCTGTCCAACGTGCACGCCCGGGAAACGTTTCGTCATCACTCCTTCG
The DNA here is from genome assembly GCF_009707515.1 of Pseudomonas karstica. GTDB lineage: Bacteria > Pseudomonadota > Gammaproteobacteria > Pseudomonadales > Pseudomonadaceae > Aquipseudomonas > Aquipseudomonas karstica. The sequence continues at coordinate 32,447 of NZ_WLYI01000030.1, forward strand.
TGTCACCGATTGCCAAGGCTGTGCTAGCGGGTTTCGGCAGCCATGGCTATCACTTGGCCCTGGAACATTTCAGCCAGGCGCTGAAAGGATGAGCTGCATGCCCCAACGCCGAATTCTGGCCGGCCTGATCGGCGCCGGTATCCAGGCTTCGCGCACGCCTGCACTGCATGAGCGCGAAGGTGATGCCCACGGCTTGCGCTACCTGTATAGCCTGATCGATCTGGACCCGTTGCATCTGGACAGCAGCGCCCTGCCCGACCTGCTGACAGCGGCCGAGCAACTGAACTTCACAGGTTTGAACATCACCTATCCGTGCAAGCAGGTAATCCTGGCGCTGCTCGACGAACTGTCGCCCGAGGCGCGCGGAATCGGCGCGGTCAACACCGTGGTGTTCCGGGACGGCAAACGCATTGGCCACAACACCGACTGCCTGGGGTTCGCCGAAGGGTTTCGCCGAGGCTTGAGTGATGCCGCACGTCAGCGTGTGGTGCAGATGGGCGCCGGTGGTGCTGGAGCCGCGGTGGCTCATGCGTTGCTCGGTGAAGGGGTCGAGCATCTGAGCATTTTCGATGTGGACGAAGACCGCGCCCGCAGCCTGGCCGACAACCTCAACCAGCATTTCGGCGCCGGCCGCGCCCAGTCGGGCAACGACTTGCATCGCGCCATGACCAAGGCCGACGGCTTGGTCAACACCACGCCCATGGGCATGCTGAAATTACCTGGCATGCCAGTGCCACTGGCGACGTTGCGGCCCGGGTTATGGGTGGCGGAGATTGTCTATTTCCCGCTGGAAACCGAACTGCTGCGCAACGCCCGGGCGTTGGGTTGCCGCACGCTGGATGGCGGCAACATGGCGGTGTTCCAGGCCGTGAAGGCGTTTGAACTGTTCAGCGGGGAGACAGCGAATTCAGGGCGGATGCTCGAGCATTTCCAAAGCATGAATACCTGATCGACTGATCGTTCCCACGCAGAGTGGGAACAATCAGTCAGCTCTGCAGGTAGCGCAACACCGACTCGCAAATCATCGCCCGATGCCGTTGCTTGATCGCCTCGTCCGACAATTCAATCTGAAAGATTTCACTGAAGGTGTGGCGGTTGGACACCCGGTAAAAGCTGAACGAGTTGATCAGCAGGTGCACATCCAGCGGTTCCAGGCCCTCGCGAAACACTCCCAACTCCACCCCCCGGCGCAAGGTCGCACCCAACGCCTCAAGGATATTGCTGTTCATCGCCTTGATCGCATCGGATTGCTTCACGTACTCGGCGTTGTGGATATTTTCGATACTGACGATTCGCACAAAATCCACATTCTGATCGTGATGATCAAAGGTGAACTCCACCAGCCGCCGGATGGCTTCCCGTGGTTCCAGGGCCGTCAGGTTCATCCGCGCTTCGGTGTTGCGAATATCACCGTAGAGCTTCTCCAGCACCTCGACGTACAACTGTTCCTTGCTGCCGAAGTAGTAATAGATCATGCGTTTGGAGGTGTGGATGCGCTCGGCGATAGCGTCCACCCGGGCGCCGGAAAGGCCTTGCTGAACAAACTCGACAATGGCTTCCTGAAGAATGTTCTCGCGGGTCTTTTCCGGGTTGTTCTTGCGCCCCTTACGCGGCGCCGATGACGCTGCGGGGAGTTCGGAAGTCGAGTTCATGGTGCGCTCACGGCCATTTATGCAGGCGGTGATTATGGGCTGCCGCGCGCGACGAAGGAAGCACCAAGGCCTTACAACTTGGCCTGGCGTACTGCGCCACTGCGGGACTTGGCCATGGCCGCCAAGCGCACCGCCACGTTGGCCGCACCGTAGCCGGCATAGCCATTCTTGCGCTGGATGATTTCGAAGAAAAACCGCCCTTCGAACGGCTCGGTGTACACGTGAAACAACTCGCCGCCCTGGGCGTCACGGTCGTAGAGCACGTTGTAATAGGCCAGTTCGCTGAGGAACTCATCATCGAAATCAAAACGTGCCGCCAGGTCATCGTAGTAGTTGAGCGGAATATCCAACAGCGGCACACCGGCCTCCTTGGCCCGACTGACTTCGGCGAAAATATCCGCACAATCGAAGGCAATGTGATGCACGCCCGAGCCGCGATAACTGGACAGGGCGTGAGAAATCGCGGTGTTGCGGTTCTCGGAAATATTCAGCGGCAGGCGAATCGAACTGCAGCGGCTGCGCAGTGCCCGGCTTTTCACCAGGCCGTAGGGATCGGGCAGCACTACTTCGTCGTCGGCCTCGAAATCCAGCAGGCTTTTGTAGAACAGCACCCAGCTGTCGAGGCTGTCAGCCGGCAGGGCCATGGCCATGTGATCGATACGCAGCAAGCCGCCGCCGGTCAGTGCCGGGGTTTGCAGGTTGAAATCGGTGTCGTAGATCCCGCCTTCATGCTGGTCTACCAGGTAAATCAGGCTGCCATCGGGGGCACGCACCGCCGCCAGTTCCAGTTCGTTGGGCCCCACCAGGCCGCGATAGGGCTGGCCCTTGAAGGCCACTGCCCGCTCCAGGGCCTTGGTGCTGTCCTTGACCCGAATCGCCGTGGCGCACAACGACGGCCCGTGGGCTTCGAAAAAACTGTGGGCAAAGGAATAGGGTTCGCAGTTGAGGATCAGATTGATATCGCCCTGGCGCAACAGGCTGACGCTCTTGGAGCGATGTTCACCGACCTTGACGAAGCCCAGGCGCTGCAACCATTGCGTGAGCTTGGCGCCAAGGTTTTCATCCACCGCAAACTCCAGGAATTCGATGCCGTCGTACTCACTGGCGGCCGGTGTTTCAAACAAGGTCTGGGGTTGAGCGACCGGCACGGCCTCCTGCGCCAGGCGTTGGCGGGTCTTCTCCTCCAGGTACAGCAGCGAGCGCAACCCATCGGCCGCGTTGGCCCGGGTAGGCGCGGCGCGAAAGCCGTCGTTGAAGACCTCCAGGGACAAGGGCCCGGTGTAGCCACTCTTGATGATGGGCGCGAGAAAGCCCGGCAGGTCGAACTCACCCTGGCCGGGGAAGCAACGAAAATGCCGGCTCCACTCCAGCACATCCATGGCCAGGATTGGTGCGTCAGCCATTTGCACGAAGAAAATCTTGTCCCCCGGGATCTCGGCGATGGCAGTGGGATCGCCCTTGAGGGACAAGGTATGGAAGCTATCCAGCAACACCCCAAGGCTTGGGTGATCGACCTGGCGCACCAGGTTCCATACCTGTTGCCAGGTATTCACGTGCCGGCCCCAGGCCAGGGCTTCGTAACCGATGCGCAAGCCACGGCGGCCGGCGCGCTCGGCCAGCAGGCTCAAGTCATCCAGCAGAATCCGCTCATCGCCCAGGGAATCGGTCGAAGCATTACTGCACACCAGCACCAGGTCGGCGCCCAACTCCTGCATCAAATCAAACTTGCGTTCAGCCCGCTCCAGATTGCGCGCCAGACGCTCGCGGCGGCAGCCTTCAAAATCACGAAAAGGCTGGAAGAGGGTTATGGCAATACCAAGGTCAGCGCACATCTGCCTGACTTCCCGAGGGCTGCCGTCGTAATACAGCAAGTCATTCTCGAAAATCTCCACGCCGTCAAACCCGGCAGCGGCAATGGCTTGGAGCTTCTCTGGCAGAGTACCGCTCAAGGAAACAGTGGCGATGGAACGTTGCATGGGTAACTCCCGGCAATATAGGCAGGTCTTGCTTGCGGCAAATTATTGGCCTCACGCTTCTTTGCAGCAATTTAAAATGTACTATCCGGTTAGTTTTATGGGCGATTATCGAACACAATGGCCATTGGCGAATTGACGATTTTTTAGTCGCTGCGCACCATCGCTTACACCTTGAGTCGTGCCTTCATTGAACAGGCTCAAGGGACCAAGACCCAGAACACACCATAAAAATTTCAAAAAACGGGTACCTCATCATGCCTTTGCAAAACTCCGCCGTGGCCGCGCGCCCTGGCATTCCCCATGGCGGCATCGGCGACAAGATTCGCGGTGCCCTGGCCGTCGGCAAGACCCGCTGGGGCATGCTGGCCCTGGTATTTTTCGCCACTACCTTGAACTACATCGACCGCGCAGCCCTCGGGGTGATGCAACCGATCCTGGCCAAGGAAATGAGTTGGACGTCGATGGATTACGCCAACATCAACTTCTGGTTCCAGGTCGGCTACGCCATCGGTTTTGTGCTGCAAGGACGGTTGATCGACCGTGTCGGCGTCAAGCGCGTGTTCTTCTGTGCGGTGCTGTTGTGGAGCATCGCTACCGGCGCCCACGGCCTGGCCACCTCGGCGGTGGGCTTTATGGTTTGTCGCTTCATCCTCGGGCTGACCGAAGCCGCCAATTACCCGGCCTGTGTCAAAACCACCCGCCTGTGGTTCCCCGCCGGCGAACGGGCAGTGGCCACCGGGATCTTCAATGCTGGCACCAACGTCGGTGCCATGCTCACGCCCATGTTGTTGCCGCTGATCCTTCACGTGTGGGGCTGGCAGGCGGCGTTCCTGTGCATGGCGGCGCTGGGGGCGATCTGGCTGATCTTCTGGGGTTTGAAATACTACGACCCGCAAGAGCATCCGAGCGTTAAGCAATCAGAGCTGGACTACGTGCAACAGCAGGTGGAGCCGGAGCAACCCCGCGTACCCTTCAGCCGTATCCTGCGCATGCGCGGCACTTGGGCGTTCGCCCTCGCCTACTCGATGACCGCGCCGGTGTTCTGGTTCTACCTGTATTGGCTGCCGCCGTTTCTCAACCAACAATACAACCTGGGAATCAACGTGACCCAGATGGGCATCCCGCTGATCATCATTTACCTGACGGCAGATTTCGGCAGCATTGGCGGCGGGATCCTGTCTTCGTTCCTCATCGGGCGCGGGATGAATCCGATCAAGGCGCGGCTTGTGTCGATGCTGCTGTTTGCCTGCTGCATCATCGGTGTGATCCTGGCCGCCGGTTCCAGCCAGCTGTGGGTCGCGGTGTTTGCCATCTCCCTGGCCATCGGCGCGCATCAGGCCTGGACCGCTAATATCTGGAGCCTGGTGATGGACTACACGCCCAAGCACATGATGAGCACAGTGTTTGGTTTTGGCGGCATGTGCGCAGCCATCGGCGGGATGTTCATGACGCAGATCGTCGGGCATATCCTGACGGTGACGAATAACAACTACGCGGTGCTGTTCACCCTGATTCCGGCGATGTACTTCATTGCCCTGATCTGGATGTACTTCATGGCCCCGCGCAAGATTCCTAGCGTCGACGCCTGATTCGCCTCAACTGCGCCGCTGCTGCCAGGCAGCGGCCAGGCCGCTCAGGCAGATTACCCCGATCCCGATCACCGTGGTCAGGTTCGGGCTATCGGCAAACACCAGCCAGCCCAACAGCCCTGCAAACACGATCTGGCAATAGCCAAAGGGCGCCAGCAAGGCCGGGGCAGCGAAGCGGAACGCCTTGGTCAGCAACAAGTGCGCCGTCATCCCGCAGGTTCCCAGCGCCAGCATCAACACCCCATGCCCCAAGCTCGGCACATGCCAGAAGAACGGCACCAGCGCACTCATCGCCAGGGTGTTGCACAGGCCGGCGAAGAAATTGCTGGTGGTGGGGCTGTCGTACTGGCTGAGGATGCGGGTCAGCAGTTGGTAAAAACAGAAAAGCAGCGCTGAGCACAATGGCAATAACACCGCCGGGGTGAACAACTCACCGCCCGGGTGAACAATGATCAATACCCCGACAAAGCCACAAATCACCGCCAGCCATTGACCACGCGTCACGTGTTCGCCCAGTAACGGTACCGATAATGCCGTCACCAGAATCGGCGCCAGGAAGTTCACCGCCGTGGCTTCTGCCAACGGAATGAACTGCAGGGCCGTGGTAAAAAACAGGCTGGTGCCCAGCAGGCACAAGGCCCGTACTACCTGCAGGCCTGGCCGTTTACTGCGTAACACCCGCAGCCCCGACTGCGGCAGGAAGATCCCGGCCATCAGCAGGGTATGCACCACGTAGCGGGCCCACACCACCATCACGATCGGATAGAACCCGGCCAGGTATTTGGACAAGGCGTCGTGGCTGGAGAACAGAAACGTCGCCACCACAATCAGCAAAATGCCTTTGAGGGGATGATTGACGCCCGATAGTGGTGTGCTAAGAGCCATTGTGTTCTCTTGAATGGCAGGCTGAAATGAGCGCCGCAAACGGGGCACAATCTAGAGCCGTGCATACATCTACCTAAAGAGCATAACCAAACACTGCTCGAACGGCGCACTAAATTGTGGGAATCGAGTCGAACACTCCACGCAGCCCCACCATTTCGCACGTTTTAACCAAGGCCTTTCGCTCATGAAAAAAACATTGTTCATTCTTTCAACCCTTGCCCTGCTCAGCGCCTGCAACAAAGAAGCCCAGGACAGTAAGGTCACCCAGAAAACACCGCCAGCTTCCGTTCAAGCCACTCTGGTTCCCGAAACCCTGCCCACCGACCAATGGGTTGGCAAGTGGATTGGCGTCGAAGGCCTGAACCTGACCATCAGCAAGGACGCCACCATCGGGCGCGGCCACTACGTGCTGAGCATGCAATACGGCCTCGACGCCGACGCCACCGGGACCTTCAAAGGCGTGGCCAGCGAAGACGGCATCAGCTTTACCCGCCCGGACGGCCCGCAAGTTCTGCGTGCCGGCGACGGTGAAGCCACGGGCCTGAAATGGCTGGCCGATAAAAAGGACTGCCTGGTGGTCAATACTGGCGAAGGTTATTGCCGTCCGTAACCTCTCTAGGCTTAGATAGCGTCCAGACAGCCGGACTGGCGCCAACCCGACTCACCAACAACACTGATCTGCACGCTTATCAAGAGGATTGCCACATGCTATGGAAAAAAGGCCGACGCAGCGACAACGTAGTCGATGCCCGCAATGACAGCGGCGGTGGTGGTGGCGGCATGCGCTTTGGCGGCGGCAAGGGCCTGAGCCTGACGGCCATTGTGCTGATCGTGGGTGTCGGCTGGCTCACCGGCCAGGACCCGATGCAGATCCTCGGGCAACTCACCGGCCAGATGACCGAGCAAGCGCCTTCGGTCAGCCCGCAGACACGCCAGGCGCCGCCGGCCAATGATGAACAGGCCGACTTCGTCCGCGCGGTGCTCGGTGATAATGAAGACACCTGGGCCCAGGTGTTCCAGGAAAACGGCCTGACCTACAAGAACCCCAAATTGATCCTGTTCCGAGGCCGAGTGAACTCCGCCTGCGGTGGTGCCACATCCGCCAGCGGCCCGTTCTATTGCCCGGCTGACCAGCAGGTCTACCTGGACCTGGATTTCTTTCGGGAAATGTCACAGCGCTTCCAGGCGGCCGGCGACTTTGCCCAGGCCTACGTGATCGCCCATGAAGTCGGCCACCACGTGCAGACCTTATTAGGGATTTCGTCGAAAATTCAGGCCGCACGCCAGCAAGGTCGGCAGATGGAAGGCGACGGTGGCCTGTTGGTACGCCAGGAGCTGCAAGCCGACTGTTTTGCCGGCGTCTGGGCCAACCGTGCGCAAAAGCGCCTGAACTGGCTGGAACCCGGTGACATTGAAGAGGCCTTGAACGCGGCCAATGCCATTGGCGACGACCGCCTGCAGCAACAGGGCCAAGGCCGTGTAGTGCCTGACTCGTTTACCCACGGTACTTCGCAACAGCGAGTCCGCTGGTTCAAGACCGGCTTCGCCAATGGCCAAATCAACCAGTGCGACACCTTCAGCGCCAAGAGTCTTTAAATGCATAAACGATCGGGATTACTGTTGAGTCTGCTAATGGCAGGTTTTTCCACCTGGGCTGCCGGGCAAGGGGTCAAGGTTGTCAGTCCCGATCGGTTTCACCTGGAGGCCGGTGACCTGAGCCTTGGCCTGAGCCAGGACTGGCGTCAGCCGCTACCGCGGGTTACCCGTGTGCTGATCATCGTTCATGGCCGACTGCGCAATGCACAGACCTACCTGCTCAGCGGCGAAACGTCTGCCGAGCACGCAGGACAAAGCGCCAATACCTTGGTCATTGCGCCACAGTTTCTCAACAAGTCCGACATCAAGCGCAACCAACTGAACACTCAGGTGTTGCGCTGGCAGGGCAATGCCTGGATGGCCGGTGAACCATCAATCGGTCCAGGCCAAGTCAGCTCCTACGGCGCACTGGACCAGATCATCGAGCACCTGACCAACCGCAAACTGTTCCCGGCCCTGAAGGAAATCGTCGTAGCCGGCCACTCCGGCGGTGGCCAGGTGGTGCAGCGCTTTGCCCTGGCAGGCCACGATCATCCGGCCTTGCAAGCCCAAGGCATCAGCCTGCGCTACGTGGTTGCCAACCCGTCGTCCTATGCCTACTTCAGCCCACAACGCCCAGTGAAATTCGATGTAGCCAGTTGCCCGGGCTTCAATGACTGGAAGTACGGGATGCAAAAGCTGCCGCAATACACCAAGGGGCAAGGTGCCGGGCAACTGGAAAAGGCTTATGTGTCACGGGACATCACCTACCTGCTGGGCCAGAAAGACACCGACCCCAACCACCCGGCCCTGGACAAGCGCTGTGAGGCGCAAACCCAAGGGGCGTATCGATTGATTCGTGGGCACAACTATTTCGACTACCTCAAGCAACGGCATCCGCAGTTGACTCATAAACTGGTTGAGGTGCCGGGGGTTGGGCATGACGGGGACAGGATGTTTACCTCGCCTGAGGGGCAGGAGGTGTTGTTTCAATGATCATCCGGTGCAACACCGCACAATCCTCGGCATGCCAATCGGCCAGTTCAGGCCATGGATTGTCGGGAAGATTGACCAGCACGGTTTTAGTCCCCGCCGCCCGGCCGCAATCCAGGTCAAAACGGTAGTCACCCACCATCACCATCTCGCCCGGCATCACGTCCCAGGCCTCTGCAAGTTTCAGCAGGCCGCCCGGATCAGGCTTGGGCGGCGCATCATCGCGCCCCAGCACATCCTCGGCCGCAAAGCAGTCCGCCAAGCCAATGGCTTGCAGCGTCACATGGGCCAGTTCCCGGGCATTGCGAGTCAGGATGCCGAGGCGGTAGCCGCGCCCGGCCAACCCCCGCACCAGTTCCACCGCGCCCTCGGCCGCCACCGAACCCAAGGCCAATTCCCGCTCATGCTCCAGCAACCAGCCATGCTTGGCCGCCGCTTCAGCCGGCGGCAATGCCGCCAGGTGCGTGAGAATGTCGTCGGTCGCCGGAATATCCAGGGCCACGCGAATCGCCGCAAAGTCATGCACGGCGACGGTCAGGGTACCGTCCATGTCGAATACCCAGTGCTTGATGTCCGTCAGGCTCATGCCCAATCCTTGCGATGGCGGATCAAGCCTTCCTGGGTCACCGAGGCCACCAGTTGGCCGGCGCGGTTGTACACGCTGCCCCGGGAGAAACCACGGGAATTGCCAGCCCACGGGCTGTCCATGGCATAGAGCAACCAGTCATCGGCCCGCAGGTCGGCGTGGAACCACAGCGCGTGGTCGAGGCTGGCGACTTGCATATCCTTGTGCCATACGGTCTTGCCATGGGGCAGCAACGAGGTGGTCAGCAAGCCGAAGTCCGAAGCATAGGCCAGCAGGTACTTGTGCAACGCCGGCGAGTCGGCCAGCGCGCCATCGGCACGGAACCACACGTACTTGATCGGATCGGCCGGCTGCGGATTGAACGGATCCTTCTCGGTCACTGGCCGCACTTCGATGGGCTTGGGGCACAACAACTTGTCGCGCATATGCTCGGGAATCAGGTGCGCCCGCTGCTGGGTCAATTCCAACTCCGACGGCAGGTTTTCCGGGCCGACCACCTGCGGCATGGTTGTCTGATGCTCGAAGCCTTCTTCGTCGTACTGGAACGAGGCACTGCAGGTAAAAATCGGGTTGCCTTTCTGGATCGCCGTCACCCGGCGCGTGCTGAAACTGCCGCCGTCGCGTACCCGGTCGACTTGATAGACCACCGGCAACGCCGCATCACCAGGCCGCAAAAAATAGCCATGCAGGGAATGCACATGCCGCGCTTCTTCAACGGTCTGGCTGGCCGCCGACAACGATTGGCCCAGCACCTGGCCACCGAACAACTGGCGAAAGCCCAAATCCTGGCTACGGCCGCGAAAGAGGTTTTCCTCGATCGGCTCCAGGGTCAGCAGGTCCACCAGGTCTTCCAACACTTGGCTCATAGAGCAACACTCCTACAACAATCTATTAGGCATTCCGGGCTGCCTATCCGTGCAGCGTATCCAACCATTGGGCGCGGGTGATGCGGTACAAAACATGATGGCGCAGCGGATCATCGGCTGCGACCTTGGGGTGTTCAAAATCTGCCAGGGGATCGTAATGCATACCGATAGCCTGCATGACCTTTTGTGATGGCAGATTGGCCTGGGTGGTGAAGGCGACGACTTCATCCTGCTGCAACCGGTCGAAACCACAGCGCAATGCAGTCCAGGCCGCCTCACTGGCGTAACCCAGGCCCCAATGCTCCTTGGCCAACCGCCAGCCGATTTCCACCGCCGGGGTGAAGTCCGCTTCAAAGCCGACATTCAGCAACCCGGTAAGGCCGATAAACTCGCCAGTATCCTTGCGCTGCAAGGCCCACAGGCCAAAGCCATATTCGGCGAAGTGGCCGCGAACCCGGCCAATCAGCGCGGCGCTTTCCAGGTGGCTCAGTTTGGCCGGAAAATAGCGCATCACCTGCGGGTCGGCGCACATGCGCGCAAATTCCGGCAGGTCAGTATCGCGCCATTGGCGCAGCACCAGGCGTGCGCTTTCCAATTCCAGTATCGGCTCCATGGGGCCCCTCCCTTGCCATGTGCGTAAGTGTACCGCGCTGTTAAGATCCGTCGCTGGTTCCCGTCAGAAATTGCCATGCCTTTACCATTGATCTACCACGACGACTACAGCCCCGAGTTCCCGGCGGACCACCGTTTCCCCATGGACAAGTTCCGCCTGCTGCGCGACCACCTGGTGGACAGTGGCCTGACACTGGACAGCCAATTGCTGCGCCCGCAACTGTGTACGGCGCAGATTCTCGCACTGGCCCATGAACCTGGGTATATCGAGCGTTATATGAGCGGCGAGTTGTCCCGCGAAGACCAGCGACGTCTCGGCCTGCCCTGGAGCGAAGCCTTGGCGAGACGCACCGTGCGGGCTGTCGGCGGCTCACTGCTGGCAGCCGAACAGGCGCTGGAACACGGGCTGGCCTGCCACCTGGCGGGTGGCACCCACCACGCCCATTACGACTACCCGGCGGGCTTCTGCATCTTCAATGACCTGGCGGTGATCAGTCACTATCTGCTGGAAAGCGGCCGGGTCAACCGGGTGCTGATCTTCGACTGCGACGTGCATCAGGGTGATGGTACCGCACGCATCCTGGAACACACCCCGGACGCCATCACCGTGTCCCTGCACTGTGAAAAAAATTTCCCGGCGCGCAAGGCCCGCAGCGACTGGGATATCCCGCTGCCGATGGGCATGGGCGATACCGAGTACCTCAAGGTGGTGGACGATGCCCTCAACTACCTGCTGCCGCTCTACCAACCCGACCTGGTGCTGTACGACGCCGGCGTCGATGTGCACAAGGACGACGCCCTCGGCTACCTCAAGTTGACAGACGCCGGCGTGGCCGCCCGAGACGAAAGCGTGATGCGTCATTGCCTGGGCCGCGATATACCGGTGGTTGGTGTGATCGGCGGCGGCTACAGCAAGGATCGCCCGGCCCTCGCCCGCCGCCACGGCATTCTGCATCACAGCGCGCAGCGGGTCTGGACGTCCTCCGGTTGCCATTGATGGGTGAGTGGCCTGTGGATAACTCATTGCCCGCTGGCGAGTGGAACGCGGTTGCGACCGTCATTACCGTCCTCGGGTAGAATGCTCGACCTACTTTGCCGAACCGCAGTCATCCCCATGCCTCAGACCCACGCCCACCCTCACCACGTCATCATCATTGGCGGCGGCCCCGCCGGGCTGATGGCTGCCGAAGTGTTGAGCCAAGCGGGCGCCAAGGTCGACCTGTATGACGGCATGCCCTCGGTGGGCCGCAAGTTCCTGCTGGCGGGCGTGGGCGGCATGAACATCACCCATAGCGAAGCCTATCCGGCGTTTCTCTCGCGCTACGCCGACCGGGCGCCGCAGATGGCGCCGCTGTTGCGTCAGTTCGGTGCCGAGGCGTTGTGCGAGTGGATTCATGAGCTAGGGATTGAGACCTTTGTCGGCAGCTCCGGCCGAGTCTTTCCCACAGACATGAAAGCCGCACCGCTGCTGCGCGCCTGGCTCAAGCGCTTGCGAGACCAAGGTGTAGTTATCCACACCCGCCATCGCTGGCTGGGTTGGAATGACGATGGCAGCCTGCTTATGCACAGCCCCGAGGGCGATAAACGCCTGCGCGGCGACGCGGTGCTGCTGGCCCTGGGTGGCGGCAGTTGGTCGCGCCTGGGATCCGATGGGGCGTGGCTCAAGTTACTGGAAGATAAAGGCGTCCCCTACGCCCCCCTGCAACCGAGTAACTGTGGCTTCGAAGTGTCAGCCTGGAGCGAGTTGATGGTCAGTAAATTCGCCGGTGCGCCGTTGAAAAACGTCGCCATTGGCCTGGCGGATCACAAGCCAAGACTGGGGGAATGCGTGATCACTGTCACCGGTATCGAGGGCAGCTTGATCTACGCGCTGTCGGCGTCGATTCGTGAAGCGATCAACCGGGATGGATCCGCTACGGTGCATATCGACCTGTTGCCGAGCAAGCCGTTGGACAAAGTCTTGGCGGCACTGGCCAAACCACGCGGGTCGCGCTCGATGAGCAAGCATTTGCACAGTCAGTTGGGTTTGGATGGGGTGAAAGCCGCACTGCTGCGGGAGCTGGCGCCTGCCGGACACTTCAACGATCCGGATCGATTGGCTGTCGACATCAAGGCGCTGCCCCTGACACTCGTGAAAGCCAGGCCCCTGGACGAAGCCATCAGCACCGCAGGCGGCGTGCCGTTTGAGGCGCTGGATGAGCGCTTGATGCTCAAACGGGTTCCGGGAGTGTTTTGCGCAGGCGAGATGCTGGACTGGGAGGCACCCACCGGCGGGTATTTGCTGACGGGATGTTTTGCCAGTGGGCGAGTGGCTGGGCGCGGAGTTCTGGAGTGGCTTAGGAGCAGTTGCAAGCTTAAAGCGACCTCACCTAACTGAGCGTTCCCACGCTCTGCGTGGGAACGCTCAGATGCAGAACACTTGCCGCTTAAAGCTGCCTCACTTCTTCTTTCGCGGCCCGGTATTGAACACCGGCACTTTGCGCACCGGCTTGAGTGAAGGCTCCGCCACCGACACCTCGCCACTTTCCACCCACTTGCCCAGGTTGCGTTTGCCGCCACCTGTGGTTTTGGGTTTCTTCGGCTTTTTCGGTTTCTTCACCACCTGGCCACTGGCATCGGTATCCGGCACCCGATGCTCCGGTTCAAAATCCTGTTCCATGTGCCGGGTCAGCGTCTGACGGGTCAACATTTCAATGGCCGACAGCATGTTCACTTCATCGGCACACACCAGGGAAATCGCCTCACCGGTGTTGCCCGCACGACCGGTACGGCCGATACGATGGATGTAGTCTTCGGCGACGATCGGCAGGTCAAAGTTGACCACCAGCGGCAAGTCTTCAATGTCCAGGCCACGGGCCGCCACGTCGGTGGCCACCAGGATCTGTACATCGCTGGTCTTGAAACGGTCCAGGGCGCGCTGACGGGTAGCTTGTGGCTTGTCGCCATGAATGCCGTCGGCATTGACGCCCAGGCCCTGGAGTTTTTCCACCAGCGCATCCACGCCATTGCGGGTTTTGGCAAACACCAACACCTGCTTCCAGCGGCCCTTGCGCATCAGGTGCACAAACAACTCTGCCTTACGCTTTTTGTCCACCGGCACCACCCATTGCTTGACGGTGTTGGCGGCGACGTTGCGCGGGCTGACTTCGATGCTCAGCGGATCATTGAGCATCTGCCCGGCCAATAGGCGGATCTCATCGGAGAAAGTCGCGGAGAACAGCAGGGTCTGGCGTTTTTTCGGCAGTACGCGGTAGATATTCGACAGTTCTTCCGAGAAGCCCAGGTCGAGCATGCGGTCGGCCTCGTCCAGCACCAGGGTTTGCAGTTGGTTGAACTTCAGCGCGTTCTGGCGGAACAGATCCAACAAACGACCTGGCGTTGCCACCAGCAAGTCGACGCCTTTGCGCAGCTTCATCATCTGCGGGTTGATGCTGACGCCGCCATACACCGCGTACGTGCTCAGCGGCAGGTTTTGCGCATACTGGGCCACGCTTTCGTGAACTTGCTCGGCCAGTTCGCGGGTGGGTACCAGGATCAGCGCGCGTACCGAGTTGGCGGTGACTTTCGGCCCTTCCATGGCCAGCAGTTGCAGCAGCGGCACGGCGAAACCTGCGGTTTTGCCGGTGCCGGTCTGGGCTGCGGCCATCAGGTCGCGACCGGCCAGCACCGCCGGAATGGCTTGCGCCTGCACCGGCGTCGGGGTCTGGTAGCCAAGCGTCTCAAGGGCGCGCAGCAAGGGTTCGATCAGGCCAAGGGTGGCGAAAGTCATGGAAGTACCGTAGGAAAAATTCAGCGTAAGAGCGCAATGCGCGGCAGTTTACCTTATTTCCGGTTTCGGCTTGCGCCACTGTGGCAGGCTGATCAATAGCACGGCGCTAATAATCACCAGCATCGCCAGCGCCTCTTCCACGCCAATGCTCTCACCGACAAACACAATCCCCAGCAACACCGCCACCGCCGGGTTGACGTAGGCATAACTGGTGGCCGCTGCCGGGCGTACATGCTTGAGCAGGTACATGTAGGCGTTGAAGGCGATGATTGAACCGAACACCACCAGATACGCCAGGGCCAGCCAGCCTTCCAGCGGCGGCATGGCGGGCAGGTGCTCACCCTTGAGCGCGCTGCCGACCAGCAGCATGACACCCGCGATCAGCATTTCAGCGGCGCTGGCCATCGCGCCCTGGGGCAGCGGCAGGTGCCGGCTCCACACCGAGCCAAAGGCCCAGGACGCCGCGGCGAACAACAGCAAGGCCGCCCCGAGGGGGCTCGACTGCAAGTTGGAGCCCATATTGAGCATGGCGATGCCGATGATCCCCAACGTCACCCCCGCCCACTCCAGACGCGTATTACGCGCGCCCCAGAAATAACCGCAGAGCAAGGTAAACAGCGGCACCGTCGCCACGGCCAATGCTGCCACGCCGGAGGTCACGCCGGTGTGTTCAGCAACACTGACCGCGCCATTGCCGAAGGTCAGCAGCAAAATGCCGATCTTACCCGCCGCCTTCCACTGCTCCCAAGTCGGCGCTGGCACGCCGCGCCACCGTAAATAGCCATACATCAACGCCCCTGCCACACAGAAGCGAATCCCCGCCAACAGCAACGGTGGCCAATACTCGACACCAATACGAATCACCAGGTAGGTAGACCCCCAGATCACGTACAGCGCAAAAAAAGCAGCGATCAACGGTAAGGGAAAGCGGCGTGGGCCAGGCATGGGGCAGCTCTGCGGCAGGACAAGGGAGGCTTATTCTAGAAAGTCAGCTTCGTAAACATAAGTTACAAAACCTGTTTAAAGCGCCGGTACACTTTTCAAACCATGGTTATCAAGGCTATAAACCATGCTTTCAAAAGCCACATGTTCCCGGAGCCTTATCATGGACAAATACGACCGCATGCTTCTCAGCGCACTGCTGGAAGATGGTCGCGCGTCCTACGCGCAGTTGGCCCGCACGGTAAACCTCTCTGCCCCGGCCGTGGCCGAGCGGGTGGCCAAGCTGGAAGCCAGTGGCGTGATCACCGGCTACCAGGCCAAGGTCGACCTGTCCAAGATAGGCCTGCCCATCCAATGCGTGATCGAACTGCGCTTGACCAATCATGGCAGCCAGAAGGTCTACGACGAACTGAGCAAAATCCCCGAACTGACCGAGTGCCACCGGGTTACCGGCGATCCCTGCGTGATCATGCAAGCGGCGGTAGGGGCGATGCCGGAGCTGGAAGCGCTGATCAACCGTGTGGCGAAGTTTGGTTTCAGCAAGACCTCGATCATCCTGTCCAGCGCGATAGAGCGGCGGGTGCCGTTGGGGCAGTTGGGGGGGAATGGGAAGAGTGGTGGGTGAGCCCCAGGCGGCGGTATTTACATAAACCTTAACCTCGCCGCAGGACCTTCGACAATTTCAAAACCCAGGCGACTGCTGCGCAGCCGATCGCAGGCTGCGCCAGCGGCTACAGGTTTTCGACAAGTCCAAGAGCTGTCGGTTAGAACCCTCGATGCTTCTTCAGGTGATCATTGATTTTCGCCGCTGGCACTTTCTGCAAGCTGCACAGCAAGTCGTGTGACAGCTCGCGCAAGCCGTGGGTACCGCGCAGTTCCTGGGCCAGGTGAGCCGTCAGGTTAGCCGCCATTTCGGCATCGGCCATGGCCCGGTGAGCCTTGCCGGTGTGGGGCAACCGGGCAAATGAAGTCAAGGTGCCGAGCTTGTGGTTCGGCGCCGCGGGCATCAGGCGGCGAGCCAGCAACAGCGAGCAGGCAAACCTCTGCAGACGGGTGCGGCGAATCAGTCCCAGTTCAAAGTCCCAGAATTTCTGGTCGAACGCCGCGTTGTGGGCCAGCAGTGGCGTGGTTCCGACGAACTCATTGACCTCGTTCATCACCCGCTCGGCTGGCGGCGCGGTGCGCAGCATCGCGTTACTGATGCCAGTCAGTTGCTCGATAAACCCTGGCACCCTGACGCCTGCATTCATCAGGCTCTGGTAACGGTCCACGATCTGGCCCTGTTCCAGGATAACCACGGCAATTTCCGTAGCCCTGCAACTACTGCTCGGCGAGATGCCGGTGGTTTCAAAGTCGATGACCGCTATACGTTCCAAACCTGTTCCCACCCCATCTTAAAATCTATTTGAGCAACAACGCGCCTTCGATCGGCACGTAGCGGCTGGCAGCGCGTATCAACGAATTGGCCGTCAACCCCGGCACACCGTAGGCCACGGCTTCGACGCCGTGCTTATGGATGATGCGGTCGAGCAACATATCGAAATCGCCGTCGCCGGAGGCCAGCACCACTTCATCGACATGGTCGGCGGCGTCCATGATATCGATGGTGATGCCTACATCCCAGTCACCCTTGGCCGATCCGTCGCTGCGCTGGATGTAGGGCTTGAGCTTCACGGTAAAACCGAGATTGCGCAGGATCTGCTGGAACTGCTGCTGCTTGCTGTCGCCACGGTCGATGGCATAGGCATATGCCTCGACAATCTGCCCGCGCTGGCTGATATCAGCCCACAGGGCGGCGTAGTTGAAGTGGCAGCCATACGCCTGGCGCACGGTGTAATAGAGGTTTTGGACATCGGCGAACACTGCAATTTTTTTCACCGCAAATCCTCATGGCGCAGGCTGGAACCCCAGATTCAAGGGGCTGGAAAGGCTGCCAGTATGCCAGCCACGAGGAAGTTTCCGAGAAAAATCGGCCCGGGGCGACGAAGCGCCCCGGATGAGGACGCATCAGACGAAGGAATCGTCATCGCCAAAGGAGGAGGAGTCGTCGGAATAGTCGCTGTCGGCGAAGCTGTCCTGGTTATTGTTGCTCCAGCTGTCATTGCCGGCCACGCGCTGGTCATCGTTGCCCCAACCACTGCTGTCGCTGACGGGAGCGGGCTCTTCGCGAACGATCTCTTCCACCACCTGCGGTTGCTGGTTATGGCCAAACAAGCTGCTGATGCCTTGAGCCAGCATCACACCACCGGCTACGCCAGCGGCCGTTTTTAGTGCGCCACCCAAAAAACCGCTGCCAACGGGCGCGGCTGCCGGTTGCTGGGGCTGCTGGTAGTTCTGCTGTGGCGTACCAAAATTCTGTTGTGGCGCCGGTTGGCTGTTAAAGCCAGGGCGAGCCGGCTCGCGCCAGCCACCCCCCGAAGGCGCCGCTGGCTGCGAATCCCGTGGGCCACCGCCAAAAATACCCGACAGGAACCCGCCGCTGCTCGGTGCAGGTTGCACGACCTGAGCCTTGGCCAGCAGCAGTTCATCCTGCAATTGCTGGAGTTGCTGCGCCTGCTGTCTGTTCTGCGCATCGAGGCTCTTGATGGCAGCCTCTTGCACCAAAATCGCCTGGGTCATGAAATACCCTGCATCCGGCTGGCGAATGATGTGCTCCTTGATCCGCGCTTGCGCTTGGGCGTCGCGGGGGCCTGAGTCCGTTTCGGCTTGCTGCAACCGTGAAAACAGTCCATCGATCAGGGTTTGCTCTTCGCTGTTCATGGCGACCTCGTTAGATTGCCGGTAGAAATCTTCGCCTTGCCCAAAGTAGGTAAGGTACGCCTCAGTAATGGGGCTGCCTTCCAGGGTTTCAACAGTCTTTACCCAAGGTTTACGTTTGCCGGTGATCGGTTAAAGTGTCCCCCTGCTTTTTTCGGCCTGTGATGACCTTGATGAATCCGTTAAACGTACTGCGCGACTCGTTCTACTTTTTTCAGCGCAACCTGGGCGCCATCGTTCAGTTGTGCCTGCCGCTCGTGATCTTCGAGGCCCTGCTGCAACAGGTGCTCGACCGCTCGCTGGGGCCGGATGCGTTTCCCGGCTATAGCGTGGTGGTGGGTTTGCTGGTTTATCCGCTGTACACCGGCGCGCTGATCCTGCTCCTCGACGCCCGCACCCGTGGTGAATCACCGCGAACCCTGGACGTGCTGGCAATGGCCGCGACCCTGTGGCCACGCTTTGCCCTGCTGACAGCCATCAGCACGCTGCTGATCCTGCTGGGGTTATCGCTGTACTTCCTGCCGGGGTTGTGGCTGATGGTCACGCTCGCCTTTGCCGAGTACCTGCTGGTACTACGAGGCATGCCGGCGCTTTCCGCCATGAAGGAAAGCTTTCGCCTGACCCGTGGGCATTTTTGGCGGATCCTGGTGTGCATACTGTGTGTGATGACACCCTTGTGGCTGCTCAAAGGCGCCACGCTGTCGGTGTATCCGGACCCGAATCCGGTACTGGGAGTGCTGGTCGACAGCGCCCAAAGCTTCCTGCAGTTGTTTACCAGCGTGGTGCTGTTCCGCCTATTCATGTTGATCGGTGGAGATGCCGACGCGCAGTGATATGCTCCCTCCCTGTCCTGGAATGCCATAAGCCGAGCCGATGACCCGTTTATTGCGCCTCTCCCTGTTGGGCCTGCTGATTATCACGGGCCTGCTGGCCGCCCTGACCTACAACCTGACGTGGCGCCCCGCCGACAAGGAAACCCTGCCCATCCACTGTGTCGCGCCTCGGGCACCCACCCTACTGCCAGGCCAGGCACTCAAGGTGATGACCTGGAACGTGCAGTACCTGGCCGGCAAGAACTATGTGTTCTGGTATGACACCCAGGACGGCAGCGGCCCTGACGATCGTCCCACCGTCGAAGACATGGCCTTCAGCCTTGACGAAGTGGCCCGGGTGATTCGCGATGAGAAGCCCGACATTCTACTGCTGCAAGAACTGGACGAAGGGGCCAAGCGCTCCCATTATCAGGACCAACTGGCGTTACTCCAGGAACGGCTGGTCGACCTCTACCCTTGCAGCGTCCAGGCCTTCGACTGGAAGGCTGATTTTGTCCCCGACCTGCATATATTCGGCAGCGTCGGCCGCAAGCTGGTGACCCTGAGCCGCTACCAGGTCGAACACGCCGAGCGCCTTCATTTGCCCGCGGCCACGGCCAACCTTGTCAGTCGCCAGTTCCAACCAAAGCCGGCCCTGCTACTGACCTACCTGCCGCTGAGTGACGGCGGCCAACTGGCAGTGCTCAACACCCGTCTGGACCGCGCAGCTCCGGGAAGCAGCACCGTGCAAGAACAGGTACAAACGACCGTCAAGCTGCTGGATAAATTCGAGAGCCGCGGCACTCCATGGCTGATTGGTGGCGACTTCAAGCTACTGCCCCTTGGGCAATTCCTGCGCCTGGACGCGGACAAGCGCGGGCCGTATTCGCCGGACAGTGAGCTGCACCTGCTGTGGGGCAAGTACCCGATGATCCCGAGCAACAGTGAATCCAGCGGGATAGATCGGAGCAAATGGCTGACATACTTCCCCAATGACCCAAGTGTCGACGGGCCGGATCGGACGTTGGACTATCTGTTCTACAGCTCGCGGATCAAACGGGTCGAGGCCCGGGTACGGCAGGACGACACCTTGCGCACTTCCAGCCACTTACCGGTGATCGGACGGTTCCTGCTGCCAGCAGCGCAGTAACCACCACGATTCAATGGGCTTCGTGCCCCTTACTTTCTGGGTTTGATCCGCGCCGTCGCTTCTGCCACCAACGGATCATCCGGCCAGTAATGCTTGGGGTACCGCCCTTTTAAATCCTTTTTTACCTCGGCATAGGTACTGCGCCAGAAGTTCGCCAGGTCTTGTGTCACCTGCACCGGCCGCCGCGCAGGCGACAACAGGTGCAGCTTGACCACCTGCCGGCCACCGGCAATGCGCGGAGTGTCAGCCAGGCCGAACAGCTCCTGCAAGCGTACCGCCAGAATCGGTGGCTGCTCGCTGTAGTCCAGGCGCACCGAGGAGCCCGAGGGCACTTTCAGATGATGGGGCGCCAACTCGTCCAGACGTTGCGGCAACGGCCAAGGCAGCAGGTTATGCAGGAAACTGGACAAGTCCAGGTTGGCAAAATGACTCAAGCGCGAGACCCTGCCCAAGTAGGGCATCAACCAGTGTTCAAGGCTGGCGAGCAAGGCGCTGTCGCTGACATCCGGCCACAGGCTGTCTTTACCCGCGTCCAGTTGGCGCAACAACATCACCCGCGCCTGCCACTGGCGCAACTCGGGGGTCCAGGGCAACAACTCCAGGCCCTTGCGGCGCACCAGACTGGCCAGCGCCTGGCTGCGAGCGGCTTCGTCCAGGCCAGTCAGGGGTTCGCGGCCGAGCACCAGTTCGCCCACCTTGCGCTGGCGTTCGGCGCGCAATACGCCTTCACGTTCGTCCCAGTCCAGTTGATCGATCACCCGTACTTGCTCGGCCAACACCGAGTCAAACAGCGCCGGATCAAATTCTGCTGCCAGGTAAATCCGTTCTTCCCGCTGGCCCTGGCGGCTGCCCAGGTCAGCGATCACCAGCCACGGCTGTTTCATCAGGCTGTCGGCCTCGGCAAACAACGCGGCGCGACCATTGGCCAAGCGATATTCGGCGCCACCGGCTCGCCGTTGTTGCGCAACGCGGTCGGGGTAAGCCAGGGCCAGCAACGCGCCGAGCCAGCGTGGGTGATCCGGGTCGACGACCGCTTGTTCGGCCTTGCCCCGTAAATAACTCCGGTATTGCCGAGCCAGTTGTTTGGCCCGCTGCACACCGCCTTGAGTGCCACGCGCGCGCTCTTCGCCAGACAACAACGCCAAACGACTGTGCAAGTCCGCACCGGCACCACGCAAAATATCGCGCTCGCCCAATAGTGCAGCCACGTCACAGGCCATGCTCGCCAACCCCAGGTCCTGGCCGCGCAACAGTAAATGGGCGATGCGCGGATGGGCTGGCAGTTCGGCCATCTTCTGACCATGCTTGGTTAACGTGCCGTCATCCAACGCCCCCAGGCGCACCAGCAAATCCTGGGCCTGGGCATAGGCGGCCGTCGGCGGGACATCGAGCCATACCAGTTGGCCCGGCGCCACACCCCAGCGCGCCAGTTGCAAGGCCAACCCGGCCAGATCTGCCGCGAGGATTTGCGCGCTGGCATAGGCCGACAGCGCTTCATGCTGGTCCTCGGACCACAACCGATAACACACCCCTGGCTCCAGTCGCCCAGCCCGACCGGCACGCTGAGTGGCGCTGGCGCGGGATATGCGCTGGGTGTCGAGGCGGGTCATGCCGCTGCCTGGGTCGAAACGCGGCACTCGCGCCAGCCCGGCATCAATCACCACCCGCACGCCATCAATGGTCAGGCTGGTCTCGGCGATATTGGTCGCCAGCACCACTTTGCGTTTACCCGCTGGCGCCGGATCGATGGCTGCCCGTTGCGCCGCCAGGTCCAATTCACCATGGAGCGGACACAGCAGCACATCGCCGCGATCCCCCAGGGCATCAGCCAATTGCTGGTTGACTCGACGAATCTCCGCCTGGCCCGGCAGGAATACCAACACGCTGCCGGCCTCATCATGCAAGGCCTCAAGAATGGTCTGCACCAGCCGTGGCTCAATGAACTCACCGGGCTGGAACGGCCGGCCCCAACGCATCTGCACCGGATACATGCGGCCTTCGCTGCGCAGAATCGGCGCGTCACCCAGCAGGCCAGCCAGGCGTTCGCCTTCGAGGGTGGCCGACATCAGCAAGATCTTCAGCGGCTGCTCGTCACGAAACAGGTCACGACCGTTGAGGCTCAGGGCCAGGGCCAGGTCGGCGTCCAGGCTACGCTCATGGAATTCGTCGAAGATCAGTAAGCCCACGCCCTCCAGCGCCGGGTCATCCTGCAAACGGCGAGTGAGGATGCCTTCGGTGACCACTTCGATACGGGTGTTGGGGCCGACCTTGCTGTCCAGGCGAATCCGGTAACCGACAGTCTCACCCACCTTTTCGCCCAGCTCGCTGGCCAGCCGCTCAGCCGCCGCACGCGCGGCCAGACGCCGGGGCTCGAGCATCAGGATGGTTTGCCCGGCCAGCCAGGTTTCATTCAGCAGCGCCAAGGGCACTCGCGTGGTTTTACCGGCCCCGGGCGGTGCTTCGAGCACGGCTTCATGGCGTATCGCCAAGGCTTCACGCAAGGCGGGTAAAACATCATCGATTGGCAACGAATTCATACTGGCTCCAAAGCAGAGCAGCGAGTATAACGGCGAACTGCCGGGTGTCGGTGGTGGTCTCAGAGGCATACCGGGTCCCCACAGGATATAGTCACCTTTCAAGCGTGTTCAGGAGAGTTCCATGCGTATTGCTTCCCGTGTCATCGGCGGTGTTCTGGCCGTCACCCTGCTGAGCCAATTGACGGCCTGCGGGTCGATTTTCTACCCCGAGCGCCGTGGCCAGATCGACGGCAAGATCGACCCGGCAATCGCTGTGCTCGACGCAGTTGGCCTGTTGTTCTACGTGATTCCCGGCCTGATCGCCTTCGGTGTCGACTTCGCTACCGGCGCCATTTATTTCGAGCCTGGCAAGACCGCCCAGGTGGCCCCGGAAAAACTGCAACAAGCCATCGGCGTCGACGGCAAAGTCGACAATGCCAAGCTGCAAACCATCATCCAGAAGGAAACCGGCCGCCACCTGCCGCTGGACGATCCACGCATGATTCAGTTCAAGGGCAGCGTTCAACAGCTGGCTACCCTGGGCCTGCAACCTGCCGCTTAAGGACGTGATCGCGTTATGACCAGCAGTCCCGAACACGCCCGCCTGTTGCGCCTGGCCACCCGCGCGTCAGTCGGTGTGGCCTGTGTTCTGATCGTGACCAAGGCCATCGCCTGGTGGCTCAGCGGCTCGGTGAGCATGCTCGCCGGGCTCACCGACTCGTTGCTCGATGGTGTGACCTCGCTGCTCAACTTGCTGGCGGTGCATTACGCCCTGCGCCCGGCCGATGACGATCACCGTTATGGCCACGGCAAGGCGGAATCGCTGTCGGGCATGGCACAAGCCTTGTTCATCGCCGGCAGTGCGGTGTTGATCGCGTATCAGGCGTTCCAGCGTTTGCAGCATCCGGAACCGGTGGGCGCACCGTGGTTGAGTGTCGCGGTGATCCTATTGGCCCTGGTGCTGACGGTGGCGCTGCTGATCCTGCAACACCGAGTGATTCGCGAGACGGGCTCGACGGCGGTGCGTGCCGATTCGCTGCACTACCGTTCGGACTTGTTGCTCAATGGCAGCATCCTGGTGGCGCTGGTGTTGGCCGGGTTTGGTTTTCAGCAAGTGGACGCCTGGTTCGGCCTGGGAATTGCCGCCTATATCCTGTGGAGCGCGATCCAGATCGCGCGGGAAAGTTTCGCGGTGCTGATGGATGAGGAACTGCCGCCAGACATCAGCCAACACATGCTGGAGCTGGCTTGCAGCGTACCCGGCGTGCTCGGCGCCCATGACTTGCGCACGCGTATCTCCGGCAGCCACTGGTTCGTGCAGTTGCATCTGGAGTTGCCGGGGGAATTGAGCCTGTCCGTGGCCCACAGCATCAGCGACCAGGCCGCCGATGCCATCCATCAAGCCTACCCGCGCGCAGAAGTGCTGGTGCACGCCGACCCGCAGGAAGTGGTCAAGGGCGCCAAGGCCTAGAACTGTACTTGATACCCGCGACTGCCCAGGCAGTTGCCCTGGGCCTGCCGGTAGGTTTGCACTACCGCCGGGGCCGGGGCGTAAGTCACGGTTCGAGGATCGAAACCACTTTGTTGCACGGCCCAGCGATAGCAGTCATAGCCATCCTGCTGGACTTGCGCAGGTGATTGCCCATTGGCCGGATAGGCCACCACGTCATAGCCGTTACCCTGGGGTTGCGGCGCTGGCATAGGGGCAGCCACTGGCGGCTCGACCACCACGTACTGCTGGGAACTGGCCTCGTAGGTGTAATAGGCACCGGCGGCGAGGAAAAACAGCGCGCTGCCCACCCACACTTCACGCGCATAGTCCGGCAGGTAATGCACGCGAATCCCGTAAGGCGGGGCTACGACGACGTAACGTGGCCCTTGGGGGCGGTACCAGTAGCCACCAGAGAAGAAATAATTCTGGCCGCGATAGGGCACGCGGAAGTTGCGATCGGGGAAGCGGTCAACGATATAACCTGGACGGTGTTGCGGGCCTGACCCCCAGCCATTGCCATGCCCATCGGGGCGACCTGGCCAGCGATTGTCATTGGGGTGGCTATTGTAGCCAGGGCGTGAGCCAGAGCCGCCGGCCTCCCAGTGGGGGTTACCCTCGTTGCGTCGGGGGACGTCGCGGTTGTAACCCTGGCGCGGCTCCTGGGTCTGGCGCACGGAATCCGGGCGCCCCTGGATCGGCAGGTTATTGGCGGGCCGCGGCGCGGGCCGGCCCTGCTCGTTAGCCTGAGGGCGACCTTGCCCCCGGCCATTTTGTCCACCACCTTCAAAGTGCTGGTTCTGCGGGCGCGGCTGATTGTTACCGGGCCGCCCGCCACCTTCGGGGCCACGCTCATGTTGACCACCACCAGCGCCCTGGGGGCCTTGCCCCTGGCGTGGAGAGTTATCCCGCTCGTCGGCCATCGCCTGCGCACCGACACTGACCATCAGCAAACCAACACCCGCCAAACGCCAGATGCGCTTCATGCTATTCCTCACTGCGGATTAGGGCTTATAGCTAAGACTGGAAAAACCGTGCCCGGTTCTGAGACAGGTTATCAGTCACGAGAACAATTTTCGCAGGCAAAGAAAAAGGGCGACCCGTCGGCCGCCCCTTGAGAATTTTGTCCTGGCTCAACGCTTTTGACGTTGGCTCACCTCACGCCGTCTTGTGGACAGTGCGCAGCCCGGGGGCCGGCGCAACCCGGTGGGGTTGGCGGGCCGCAGCCGGCCTGATCGGGCGGGCTGCAGTGGACTCTATGTCCGGGCAGTGATTCTGTTGATAACTTTACGCTTCAGGCCCTGGCAGATGATTGCGAAGATTGCGTCAATAAACAGTGCTTGCGCAATTTTTAACCCTGGATAGATAATTCACAGCAATAGTTACGACAAAGGCCAGCCCCATGAGCAAACTTGACCGATACGACCTGAGTATTTTGGCGGAATTACAGCGCGACGCGAGGATCTCCAACCAGGAGTTGGCCGAGCGGATCGGCCTGTCGCCGTCACCCTGCTCGCGCCGAGTCAAGCAACTGGAGGACGATGGCTACATCTCACGCCAGGTGGCGTTGCTGGACCGCAAGATGCTCGGCCTGAGCCTGACGGCCTACGTGTTGATCGGCATGGACCGACACACACCCGAGCGCTTCGAGAACTTCGAAGCCGCCATTCGCAGTTTGCCGCAAGTGCTGGAATGCAGCTTGGTGACCGGAATGGATGCCGACTATCAGCTGAAAGTGGTGGTGCCGGACATGGATCACTATCAGAAGCTGCTGCTGGGGCACTTGACCCGGATCGAAGGCGTCACCAGCGTGCGCTCCAGCTTTGTGCTGAACCAGGTGCTCAACAGCACCGAGTTGCCGCTGACCCACCTGCGTACCTGAAGACGGAAAAGACCCAATGGACTCCATAGATCCCGCCTTGCTCGAAGAATGGATGATGACCGGCCTGGTCACCATCCTGATCATTTTCATGGGATTTATCGTCTGGGACCTGGCGAAGAAATCCAAGGCCGGGCGCTTCGGTTCCTTGATTCTGTTTTTCGTACTGGGCCTGGGTGTCGCCGCGTTCATCATCAAGAGCGTGGTGATCGGCCTCATCGAGTCCGGCGCCTTATAAGCGCGCCGGCACCTCTTTCCACTGGCCTTGATCCAGGCCATCGATCGACCAGTCACCAATGCGTACCCGTACCAGGCGCAAGGTCGGCAAACCGACAGCGGCTGTCATGCGTCGTACCTGGCGATTGCGTCCCTCACGAATCACCAACTCCAGCCAGTGGGTCGGTACACTCTTGCGAAACCGCACCGGAGGGTTACGCGGCCACAGTTGCGGCTCATCCAACTGCCGGGCTTCCGCGGGCAAGGTCATGCCGTCGTTGAGCTCAACCCCATCGCGCAGGCGTTGCAGCTGTTCCTCGCTCGGCTCACCTTCCACCTGCACCCAATAGGTTTTCGCCAACTTGTGTTTCGGGTCGGCAATGCGCGCCTGCAACTGACCGTCGTTGGTCAGCAATAACAGGCCTTCACTGTCACGGTCGAGCCTTCCCGCAGGGTAGATGCCGGGGATATCGATAAAATCCTTGAGGGTCGCCCGACCTTCGCCATCGCTGAACTGGGTCAGCACGTCGAAGGGCTTATTGAACAGGATCAGCTTAGGTGTTGCCGGCGGCGCCTTGGCAACACGACGTGGGGCTGAACCAGCGGGCGGGGTTTTCACACCGGGGCGGCGGGAAACGGGACGGGCAGGACGGGACATGGCAAGGGAACATCTAGCGGTCAGGACCGACAATGCTAGTGGCCTGACCGTTAAATAACCATCCCAACCGCTTAGCGGAACGGCGGTTCGTCGAAGCTGCGCAATTTGCGCGAGTGCAGCGAGTTGAGTTCGGTGCGCAACAAATCCACCGCCTCAATGCCGATCTTCAAGTGCTGGCTGACCGCGCGCTCGTAAAAGGCATTGGCCGAGCCTGGCAGCTTGATCTCACTGTGCAACGGTTTGTCAGACACACACAGTAAGGTGCCGTAAGGTACGCGCAAGCGGTAACCCTGGGCGGCAATGGTGCCGCTTTCCATGTCCACCGCCACCGCGCGGGACAGATTGATCAACGGTCGTTCCTGAGCCCAGCGCAGCTCCCAGTTACGGTCGTCATAAGTCAATACGGTGCCGGTGCGCAGGCGTTTTTTCAGCTCCTCGCCCTTCTCGCCCGTGACGTTGGCCGCCGCCTGTTGCAAAGCCATCTGTACCTCGGCCAAGGCCGGGATCGGGATATTCGGTGGCACCACCCGGTCGAGAATTCCGTCACGACGCATATAGGCGTGTGCCAGCACGTAGTCGCCAATGGTCTGGGATTGGCGCAGGCCGCCGCAGTGGCCAATCATCAGCCAGCAATGAGGGCGCAGCACTGCCAGGTGGTCGGTGATGTTCTTGGCATTGGAGGGGCCGACACCGATATTCACCAGGGTTACACCGTGGCCGTCGCTGGCAATCAGGTGGTAGGCCGGCATCTGGTAACGGTGCCAGACCACGCCCGCGGCGATGGCAGATGCTTCGCCATGGTCCATGCTTTTTTCGATGATCACGTTGCCCGGCAACACCATCCGGATAAACCGAGGGTCACTGCGCAATTGCTCCAGGCCATGGACGATGAACTGGTCGACATAACGGTGATAGTTGGTGAGCAGAATCCATGGCTGCACATGCCGCCAGTCGCTGCCGGTGTAGTGCACCAGGCGACGCAGGGAGAAGTCGACGCGGGCGGCATCAAACAGCGCCAAGGGCAGCGGGTCGGTGTTTTCCCAGTCGTAGAGGCCATCGGCGATGCCATCGGTGGCGGCCGACAGGTCGGTGCTCGGGAAAACCCGCGCCAGCACGGCGGCCGTCACGCCGGAACCCGCCAGCTCGTCGCCCTGCTCCACTACGTACGGATACGGAATGTTCTGTTGGCTGACGCCGACTTCCACCGTCACGGTGAAGTCGTGCATCAACGGCACCAATTGTTCCAGCAGGTATTTGCGAAAGGCCGACGGATGAGTGACGGTGACGCTGTAGGTACCTGGCAACTGGACCTTGGCATAGGCCCGGGTGGTCTGTGGGACTTCACCGTGGCAGTGGTAAGTCAGGCGTAGTTCTGGATAACGAAACAGCGCGCGTTGTTCGGCGTCAGGCTCGACGCGGTCCTTGAGGTAACGCTTGAGGGCTTGATTGAGCGCGCCTGTAGCATGCTCATGAAGAGCCGCCAGCCGATCCACGGCTTCTTCAGCGGTTTGAACGACAACAAAAGCTTCGGTCACGGTAAGCATCCTGTGTTCTGACGTGCAGGCCTTTATCTTGCCTGTATCACTGCCTCACGGGAACACTGAATTAAAATGCTCGCTGAAGAAGGATGCGATCCCTGTGAGAGCCGAGCTTGCCGCGATGGCCACAGGTATCTACACAACGCCTGAAAGTCAGGATTTGTGTAGCCGCTGTCGAGGCACGAGGCTGCGATAAGGGCCGCAGGACCTTCAGCAATTTCAAGGCCCAAACGACTGCTGCGCAGCCGATCGCAGGCTGCGCCAGCGGCTACAGGTTTTTCGACAACCTATGGCCATCGTGGGCAAACCCTGCTCCCACATTGACTGAGCTCATTCAGGAGATCTGCGGTGTCGACCGGACGACAATACCCTCCACATCCACCCCCCGTGGCAAGGTCCCATACACCCGCCCCGAAGACGCCCCCAACCGGCTGGCAATAAACCCATCGCTGACACTGGCATTACCCGCCTCCAGCAACAGTTTGGCCTGCAGCCCCACCGCGATATCTTCTGTGAGTTGTCGGGCACGGTACTGGATGTCCTGGGTGTCCATGAACGCTGACTTGAGCTGTTCGATATGCCGGGCCAGACGCTTCTCGCCGTGACCGTCCCCCAACTCGACAAACAACACCTCCAGCACTCCAGGCTCTTTCGACAACGCCCGCAGCACATCCAGGCATTGCACGTTGCCGGAACCTTCCCACGTAGAGTTAACCGGCGCCTCACGGTACAAGCGCGGCAGGATACTGTCCTCGACATACCCGGCGCCGCCCATGCATTCAGCCGCCTCGTTGATCATGGCCGGGGCGCGCTTGCAGATCCAATACTTGCCCACCGCTGTCACCAGCCGGGCGAATTTGGCCTCCTGTTCATCCCCCAGATGATCCAGCGCCTGCCCCATGCGCAAGCTCAAAGCCAACGCCGCTTCGCTTTCCAGGGCCAAGTCGGCCAGCACGTTCTGCATCAACGGCTGTTCACTGAGCACCCTCCCTCCTACCAGGCGATGGGCACAATGATGGCTGGCCTGGGTCAGCGCCTGGCGCATCAAGGCGCTGGAGCCGACCATGCAATCGAAGCGGGTCATGGCGACCATTTCAATAATGGTCGGTACCCCGCGCCCTTCCTCGCCAATCATCCATGCCAATGCCCCGCGAAATTCCACTTCGCTGGAGGCGTTGGAACAATTGCCGAGTTTGTTTTTCAGGCGCTGGATGTAGAACTGATTGCGCGTGTCATCCGGACGATGCCGGGGCAGCAGGAAACAGGTCAGGCCCTTGTCGGTCTGGGCCAAGGTCAGGAAGGCATCGCACATGGGCGCCGAGCAGAACCACTTGTGGCCCACCAATTCATAGGCCTGGCCCGGTCCACCTGCGCCCACTGGGTAGGCGCGGGTGGTGTTGGCCCGAACGTCGGTACCACCCTGTTTCTCGGTCATGGCCATACCGATAGTGGCGCCAGCCTTGTGGTCGATGCCGACATTACGCGGGTCGTATTCGGTGCTGAGAATTTTCGGCAGCCAGGTTTGGGCCAGGTCCGGCTGCAAGCGCAAGGCCGGAACGCAAGCGAAAGTCATGGTCAGCGGGCAACCGGTGCCGGCTTCAGCCTGGCTGTGCAAATACGTCATCGCGGCGCGGGCAACATGCGCACCGGGCTGAGGGTGAGCCCAAGGCAGCGATGGCAAGCCATGCTCGACGGCGGTGCGCATCAGTTCGTGGTAGGCGGGATGAAACTCCACCAGGTCAAGGCGATGGCCATAACGATCATGACTACTGAACACCGGCTTGTTCTGGTTGGCCAGGAACCCGGCCTCCATCAATGGCCCGCCCGCCAAAGCCCCATAGGCATCGATCCGTTGCTGGGCCCAACCGGCACCGAAGCGACGGGACCACTCTTGAAGGGGCAAGTCGATGCGGTACAGGTTGATGCCGTCCAAAGAGGGGGGTTGGTTGGTGACGTCGTGGGTTTCGGCGAACTGATGCAGATTCATGACGGGCCTCCTGGAAAAGTGGCCTCGTTATCTGAAGCCTGATTTTCAGTTAAGCACCGTGCCCCGGGTTAAAAAAGTGGCATAAGCGCCTAACTGTCGGCGCTTTCACCATCAACCACAGACAACAACCGGCGCTGCAACACCGCTTGCAAGGCGTCAAAACGTACCGGCTTGGCCAGCCGGTCGGTAATGCCAACACCTTGGCAACGCTCACGCTCATGAGACGGCAGCGACGCACTCAAAGCAATCAATGGCAACTCGCGACACCCCGGCAACGTACGAATCTGGCAACAAAGAGAGACCCCGCCCTCAGGTACATCCAGCAGCACGGCATCGAAGGCATCGCCCTGCAATAACGCCAGCGCCGCCGACCCGCTGTCGACCGTCCTCACCCGGTAACCGAGCTTGAGCAACATGCCGCGTACCGCCAACTGGGCCACGCTGTTGTCGTCCACCAGCAACACCACGCAGTCTTGGGGCGCACGCTGTGTGTCGGGTAGACGGTAAGGCGCTGAAGGCTCGGCAGAGGCCGCGCTGACCTCAAGCTCCAATTGGAAGCGGCTGCCCCGTCGAGGCTCGGAGTAATGGCTCAAGCGCCCACCCAACAGTTCGATCAATTGTCGACAAATCGCCAGGCCGATGCCCAGGCCACCGTATTCACGGGTCATGGAACCGTCGAGTTGGAAGAAACGCTGATACAGGGTCGCCTCATCCAGAGAGACGAAACCGATGCCGGTATCGGTGACAATAAAAGTCAGGCACAGACCGCCGTCGGAATTGGTCAGCCCAACCACCCGCACCCGTACCGTGCCTTCGCGGGTGAACTTGAAAGCGTTGTCCAGCAGGCACTCCAGGCATTGGGCCAACTTGTCGGCATCGCCTGCCAAGTGATCAGGCAATTGGTGCGCGACATCAATGGAGAACTCCAGGCCCTTGCTCTGGGCACTGGCCAAGAACCGCTCTCGCAAGGAGTCAAGCAAACCGCGCAAGCTGAATACCTGGGTCTGGGCGTGGAGGCGCCCGGCTTGCAGTTCGGTGAGGGTGAGGATGCCGTTGACCATGCGCATCATGTCCCGCGCCGAACCCGCTGCGGTTTGCTGGTACCGCGCCAATTCGCCGTCCAGCGGCTCGGCCTGCATCAACTCCAGCGAACCGATCACCCCGTTCATTGGCGTGCGCAGTTCGTGGGTCAGGGTGGCGAGAAACTCGTCCTTCAACTGGTTGCTGCGAGCCAGTTGCTGGTTGAGCACTTCGAGCTTCTGGCTGGCATCGAAAAGAATGTGCGCTTGCTGCTCACGCATCGAGTTAATGCGGTCCGCCAGGGCCAGGGACAGCAAGGCGACTTCCAGGGCCGAACCGATCTGGCTGGCGTACATGGTCAGGAACACGTTGGGCAGGTAGCCCAGCACCATCATTGTATTGACCACCCCGCCCACCAGGAACGCCGACCAGGCAATGATGAAGTAACGGGCCACACGCTGGCCGCAGTACCAGGCCTTGATGGCTGCCACGAAAATCGTCACGGTGAAGACCAGCGCCAGGCCGGTCGCCAGGCGCAAGGCCAGGGCGTAACTGGTCATCAGCGACAGCAACATCACCCCCGCGCCACAGGCCACCAGCGCCAACAGCAGCCGGTTCAGCCAACGACTGTAGAGCGCGGTGTGCAAAAAGCTGCGAGCAAACAGACTGCCAAACAGCGCCGCCGAACCGATCAGGAAGGGCGTCGCCGCGTTGGCCCACCACGGGTTGTTTGGCCAGAAATACTCCACCGCCGCGCCGTTGACCGAGAGCTGGTACATGCCGAACGAGGCTATATAGAGGATGTAGTAGAGATAACTGGTGTCACGCACGCTCAGGTAAATGAACAGGTTGTAAACCAGCATCCCCAGCAACACGCCGTAGATCAGGCCCAGCACATACAGGCGTAGCGGTTGTTGTTCCAGATAAGCGGTACTCGACCAGAGCGTCAATGGCGCCTGGATCGAGCCTTCACTTTGCAGGCGCAGATACAGGGTCTTCTGTTCGCCCGGACTGAAATCGACACTGAACAAGTAGTTGTTCTGACGAATCTCGCGGCTGGAAAACGGCAAGGCATCACCCGTGCGACCGGCCAATCGGTAACCGCCCGTATTGTCGGGTACATATAAGTCGAGGTGGTCGAGAGGCGGATACGCCAGTTCCAGCAACCAGGTGCGCTGCGCGTCAGGATGCGTGGGGAGATAATGCAGGCCGACCTTGAGCCAGAACACCGAGCGCGAATAACCGGCGTTGAGGGTGGCTTTGTCATGAGGCTTGAATCGATCGGCCAGGCCTTGGGAACTGACGTCCTTGATAGCAAGGGTGCCGCTCGGGTCTTCGAGTACTTGCATCACTTGGCCCAGCGGCAGGCTTCGGGTCGCCTGCGTGAACTCAACGGCGCCAGCCAGCGTCGGTAGCCCACACCACAGTAATATCAGCAAATAGCGCATAGAGCCCCAGCGTGGCCTGTTCGGTTATATCAAAAGCCCCCCATTCCTTTTGAGTAGACGCACATGGACGATACAGATAGTTATTTGGATCCACTCTAGCATAGCCGGTAAAGGCCAAAGGACACTATTGAAATAAAAAACTGAAAGGCTCTAGGACGGGCGTCCCAGAACACTTCGAGCTGATGGCACGATGACCCTTCACGGCC
Source organism: Pseudomonas karstica (assembly GCF_009707515.1). GTDB lineage: Bacteria > Pseudomonadota > Gammaproteobacteria > Pseudomonadales > Pseudomonadaceae > Aquipseudomonas > Aquipseudomonas karstica. The sequence continues at coordinate 65,568 of NZ_WLYI01000030.1, forward strand.
TTCCGCGATCATTACCGGCAGTGAAATTCAACCCGCGCCCACAGCCACGCAAAAAGCGTTTGGTGGTAAGCTCGCGCACCATGAATATCTACAGCTCCCGCCCCGTTGTCCTCTGTCTCTCCGGCCATGATCCCAGTGGTGGCGCCGGCTTGCAGGCAGATATCGAAGCCCTGCTCGCCCAGGGTTGTCATGCGGCCCCGGCCGTCACCGCGCTAACCGTGCAGAACACCGTCAATGTCAGCGATTTCCGCGTACTAGACCGCGAATGGGTGCTGGCCCAGGCCAATGCCGTGCTCAGCGACTCCGAAGTAGCGGCGGTCAAGCTGGGCATGCTCGGCTCCACGGCCATGGTCGATACCGTCGTCGAGTTGCTTAAGCAGCACCCGCACCTGCCAGTGGTCTGCGACCCGGTGCTGCGCGCTGGTGGCGGCGGCAGCCTGGGCAAGGATGAGGTCGGCTATGCCATGCGCGAACGGTTATTGCCGCTGTCGCTGATTGCCACGCCCAATCTGCCGGAAGCGCGCATTCTCGCCGAACTGCCCGAGGGCAGTGCCGACGAATGCGCCGATAAACTGCTGCCGTTTATCAAACACCTGTTGATCACCGGCGGTCATGGCGACGAGCATGAAGTGCACAATCGACTGTACAGCCGCGACGGTAGCTACCGGACCTTTACCTGCCAGCGCTTGCCCGGCAGCTACCACGGTTCCGGCTGCACCCTGGCCAGCGCCCTTGCCGGTCGCCTGGCCCAGGGCGAAGGGCTGGCCAGTGCGGTGGAGTCGGCGCTCAACTACACGTGGCGTACCCTGCGTGATGCCGAACAACTGGGCCAGGGGCAATTTGTGCCTCGTCGTTTGCCACTGGATTTCTGCTCGTAACATCAAGAGGCCTGCCCGATGAAACTACGTGGCCTTTATGCCATTACCGACAGCCAACTATTGAACGGCAAGTTCCTGCCCTACGTCGAAGCGGCTCTGGACGGTGGCGTGACCCTGCTGCAATACCGCGACAAAAGCAGCGATGAGGCGCGCCGCCTGCGCGAGGCAGAAAAATTGCGTGAACTGTGCTCACGCTACAAGACTCAATTGATCATCAACGATGACGCCGAGCTGGCTGCACGCCTGGGTGTCGGCGTGCACCTGGGCCAGGGCGACGGTCCGCTGACGCCGGCCCGGGCATTGCTGGGGCGCAATGCGATCATCGGCTCCACCTGCCACAGCCAGATCGAACTGGCCGAGCAGGCCGCCAGGGAAGGTGCCAGTTATGTCGCCTTCGGCCGCTTCTTCAATTCCAGCACCAAGCCCGGCGCCCCGGCCGCCACCATTGAACTGCTGGCCCAGGCCCGTGCGCGGTTGCAGGTACCGATCTGCGTGATCGGCGGCATCACCCTGGAGAACGCCGAGCCGTTGGTGGCCCATGGAGCCGACCTGCTGGCGGTGGTCCACGGCCTGTTCGGTGCCGACAGCACCCAGGAAGTGACACGCCGCGCCCGCGCCTTCAACGCATTGCTCACGTCTAAATAATCGATTTCAGAGAGCCCGATCATGTCCCGTTCCGAAACCCTGTTTGCCAATGCCCAGAAACATATCCCCGGTGGTGTGAACTCCCCCGTGCGCGCCTTCAAGAGCGTCGGCGGCACACCGTTGTTCTTCAAACACGCCGAAGGCGCCTACGTCACCGATGAAGATGACAAGCGCTACGTTGACTACGTTGGCTCCTGGGGCCCGATGATCCTGGGTCACAGCCACCCGGACGTGCTGGACGCGGTACGCCAGCAGTTGCAACACGGCCTGTCCTATGGCGCGCCCACCGCCATGGAAACCGAGATGGCTGACCTGGTCTGCTCCATCGTACCGTCCATGGAGATGGTGCGGATGGTCAGCTCCGGCACCGAAGCCACCATGAGTGCCATTCGCCTGGCCCGTGGTTTCACCGGCCGCGACAGCATCATCAAGTTCGAAGGCTGCTACCACGGCCACTCCGACAGCCTGCTGGTCAAGGCCGGCTCCGGTGCGCTGACCCAGGGCGTGCCAAGCTCCGCCGGTGTGCCAGCGGCATTTGCCAAGCACACCCTGACCCTGCCGTTCAACGACAGCGCTGCCGTCGAGCAAATGCTCAGCGAAGTGGGCCAGGAAGTCGCGTGCATCATCGTCGAACCGGTGGCCGGTAACATGAACTGTGTACCGCCAGCCCCGGGCTTCCTCGAAGGTTTGCGCGAGCAGTGCGATAAACACGGCGTGGTGTTGATTTTCGATGAGGTGATGACCGGCTTCCGTGTTGCCCTCGGCGGCGCCCAGGCCCACTACGGCGTGACGCCAGACCTGAGCACCTTCGGCAAGATCATCGGTGGTGGCATGCCCGTGGGCTGTTTTGGCGGCAAGCGCGAAATCATGCAGCATATCGCGCCGCTAGGCCCGGTCTACCAGGCGGGCACTCTGTCCGGTAACCCTCTGGCCATGGCCGCAGGCCTGACCACCTTGCGTCTAATCAGTCGCCCTGGCTTCCACGCCGAGCTGACCGACTACACCACTCGCCTGTTGGACGGCCTGCAACAGCGCGCCGATGCCGCTTCAATCCCGTTCGTCACCACGCAAGCAGGCGGTATGTTCGGCCTGTACTTCAGCGGTGCTGATGACATCGTCACCTTCGACGACGTCATGGGCAGCAACTCAGATCTGTTTAAACGCTTCTTCCACCTGATGCTGGAAGGCGGTGTGTACCTGGCGCCGAGTGCCTTTGAAGCCGGTTTCACCTCGATCGCCCATGGTGATGCCGAGCTCAAACTAACCCTCGACGCAGCCGAACGCGCCTTCGCCGCCCTGAAATAAACAGGCTGGAAACCTGACGCCGCCGTTGGCGGTGTCAGATTTGCTACTTTACTTACAGACATTTCCGTTTTTTTTCGAGAAATTAGCTGCAATCCGGCAGATAACTTGCCCACGCAGCAGAAAAACGAGTAAAGACTTTGTAAGCAGAGGCCTGCTTATTTCATAATGCGCGCTTATAGGATCCCCTGCGGGTCCACGTGCCCTGTCAGAGGTAAGTCGATTCCCATGAAACGCACCGGCCGCACCCTGGTTCTGGGCTGCCTGTTGCTCCTTCAGCCCCTGCTCGCGCATGCACAAGCAGGCGGCAACTCGTTGTTAATCCCAGCGATGGGTCGTTGCACCCTCAATATCCAGCCAGACAGCCAGGCCGAAGCCCTGAGCGCGTGCCAGCAACTGGCCGACGGCGGGGATACGCAGGCGCAATACGAGTTGGGCGAATTCTTCTACGACAGTAAAAATCCCTCCCGCGACCTCAACAAAGCCTTGAGCTACTTCGAGCAAGCTTCGTTGCAGGGCCACGCCCAGGCGCAATTCCAGCTGGGCACCATGTTCTTCCACGGCGAAGGCGTCCCGGCCAATAACGTTCAGGCGTATATCGTGCTGAAAATGGCCGCGGTCAACGGCGCCGAAGAGGCGCTAGACACCGCCGACGAAGTGGCCGAGCACATGCAGCGCGATGAGTTGGAAGTGGCGACCCAGGTGCTGGGGCAGATTTTCAGGAATTACTTGCAGCAATTGCAGAGTGCAGATGGACGTTCGCCCTTCTCACCTCTGCCCTAATCCCTCACGGCGATAACAGGTAGCCCTGTCGATAGGCTCTGGGGCCTGCGACATGGGCAATGGTCATGCCTGCCGTAGCCATCCGCCGTAACGATCGAACATACAACATCCCCTCACGAGCACAGGCCACAGGTGTGACACGGTCGGTGATCGGATCAATAATTTCAGCCACCACTTGCCCCTCCTCCAGATAGTCACCGACCTGAGCGCAGAACACGATCAAGCCCCCATACGGACTCACCACCGGCTCCACACCCGCCAGAGGCGTGGGCGGGCTTAGTAGACCCGGCGGCTCCGGCGCCAAACCATCAATGGCACCCACATGGGTCAGATAATCAAGCAATGCCTGACTGTCCTGGCGAGCCAATCCGTGGCCCACATCAGCAACCCCCCGCAATTCCAGCGTTACCGCGAAACCCGGCACCGAAATACGCCCGGTAAAACGCGCCTGCATCTGCGCCCAGAACAACGTAAAACACTCGTCGAACGATTGCCCACCCGACTCTTTCGCCATAAAGCAGGCCCTAGCCCCCAGATAGCGCGCAAGGGGTTCGATCTGTGGCCAGAACTCCGGCGACAAGTACAGATGCTGCACAGCCTCAAAGTCGCAATGCATGTCCAGCACAATATCCGCGTCGCAGGCCAGTGTTTGCAGGATCAAGCGCAGGGATTGCAACTGTGTCGCAGGGGCTTGTCGGGTGAGAACCTCTAACAGCATCGAACGGATTAAATGCAGGTTGTCGTCCGGGTCATCAGTCAGCAACCTCGCGACGTGATCGCCAACCTGCTGGCTGACGTCGAGGAAAAACCGATTGAAGTTCTCCCGGCTATCGTTATCGAAGCGCCCCTGGGGCACGTCCATCAGCACTTGCTCCAGCCCCAGCGGGTTGGCCACTGGCACCAACACGATATGCCAACGCAGCAATCCCGCGGCCTCCAAGGCTGCCAACCGCTGTTTGAGATGCCACAGAACCAGCATGCCCGGCAGCTCATCTGCGTGCAGGGATGATTGAATATAAATTTTGCCGCTGGCCGAAGACGGCCCGTAGTGAAAACTGTGAACCTGCCGGGCCGTACCCGGCACCGCCGCCAGCAACTCGTGACGTTTTATCAGCATATTGATCTCCTATCGACCAGGGCCGAGATAGCTCAGCCAGCGCCGCTCGGCCAGGCGGAACAGCCCCACCAGGGTAAAGGTGGTGACCAGGTAAAGAGCTGCGGCGATGCCGAAGGAATGAAAAGTCAGAAACGTCGCGGAATTGGCGTCCCGCGCCACTTTCAGGATGTCTGGAACCGTGGCGGTAAATGCCAGCGTCGTGGAATGCAGCAGGAAAATCACTTCATTGCTGTAATAGGGCAATGAGCGGCGCACGACTGATGGCATGATCAGGTGGGCATAGAGCTTCCAGCCGTCAAACCCAAGGGATCGTGCGGCTTCTACTTCACCACGAGGCATCGCACGAATGGCCCCGGCGAAGATTTCGGTGGTGTAAGCACACGTATTAAGTGCGAAGGCCAGTACGGTACAGTTCAGCGCGTCGCGGAAAAAAACGTCCAGCAAAGACTGTTCGCGGACGGCGGAAATACTGTAGATACCGGTGTAGAAGATCAGCAACTGGATATACAGCGGCGAACCACGAAATAGATAGGTGAAACCCTGCACCGGCCAGCGCAAGCGGCGCCGGGACGAAACCCTGGCAATCGACAACGGTAGCGCCAATACAAATCCAAGACACAACGAAACAGTGGTCAGCCATAAGGTCATGGCCAGGCCAGAGAGCTGGTCGCCGTCGGCGTACAGAAACGGCCGCCAGTATTCCTCAATCAACGCGATCATAGCTGGCCCTCGCGCCTATAACGACGCTCCAGCCAACGCAGCACCGCATTCGAAGCACTGCTCATCAGCAAATAAATCAACGCCGCCAGCAGCAGAAACCCCAGCAGTTGCTGGCTGCTTTTTCCCGCTACCTGGGCCACTTTCACCAGGTCCGCCAAGCCGATAATCGAGACCAACGCCGTAGCCTTGAGCAAGACCATCCAATTGTTGCCCAGGCCAGGCAAGGCGAACCGTATCATCTGCGGGAACACCACATGCACAAAGCTCTGGATGGGGCGCATTCCCAGCGCTTGGGCCGCACTCACTTGCCCGCGGGGTACCGCAAGCAAAGCCCCGCGAAAGGTCTCGGTGAAGTAAGCCCCATAGATAAATCCCAGGGTAATCACCCCTGCACCGAACGGATCGATTTCGATGTAGGCCCAGCCCAGGCCGCCGGTCAGCCGAGTCAGCCCGGTTTGCAGGCCATAGAAAATCAGCAACATCAACAACAGGTCCGGCACTGCACGGATCAGCGTGGTGTAGATCCGGGCAGCGCAGCGCCACCCCCATACACTGGATAACTTGGCGTATGCGCCAATCAAGCCGAAGGCCAACCCCAGCAGCAACGACAGCACTGCCAGCTTGAGCGTGACCCACGTGCCTTGCAGCAACAGTGGCGCAAAACCTTGCAGACTCAGCACAAACTGCACAAAGGCCGGTGATAGTTGTTCAAGCATGTCGTCCCCCCTCCTTAGTTGATAAGGGGCGGTCATTGACCACTGAACATATCCACGCCGTCGAAGTATTTGTCTTGCAGCCGGACATAGCTGCCGTCGGCATGCAGCGCGGCAAGCCCTCGATCAAGCAGGATTTTCAAGGCGGTGTTGCCCTTAGCGATACCGATGGCACTTTTGGCCGGCATCAATTCGCTTTCAATCAAAGGACCCAACACAAACCCTACACCTTGTGCAGAGCGCAAAAAGCCGCTCTGGGCTTGCTGCACGTCTTGCAGCGAGGCCTGTAAACGGCCGGTGAGCAGGTCGGCATACACTTGCTCCTGGTCCGGATAGGCCACCACCTTCATGCCTGCCTTGCCCAGCACTTGCTTAGCATAGACCTCCTGGATGGAGCCCTGTAGATAGCCGACAGACTGACCTTGGGGATAATCCAAGCGGGCTCCTTGCCTGAACACCATGGCGGTAGGACTGGAGAATACCTCGGAGGAAAAATCGATGACCTTCAGTCGCGCAGCGGTAACGCTCATCGAGGCAAGGATGGCATCGATCTTCCCGGCCTGGAGACTGGGGACCTGGCCGTCAAAATCAATTTCAACCCACTGGCAACGAACGTTGAGATGTGCACAAATGCCATTTCCGATATCGATCTCAAAACCTACCAACTGCCCCGTATTATTTTTATAGGCGAACGGAGCATAGTTGGGATCGACGCCAAACCGAATGACTTCGTAGTCTTTGGCAATTACCGAATCGTTAAATAAAAGAGCAATAAACACTGATAACATCAGAACAATTGTTTTCATTATTTTATTCCTTGTTATTTTTGGAAAAGCGGCACCTTACTTAACTTCCAAACAGGCAATTTCTCGACGCATTACTAACGAGTCGGCAGCCGCATCAAACTCTCGCGCCTGCCGATGCCCGGAATACACCGCCGCAGCGATAGTCCCGGGCGCCAGGCAATCGCCCACCAACGCGACTGTTTTTATACCCGCCGCCCACAACGACCCGGGCGACTGGTCAAGCGCCCCGTACAGGGCTTGTTCAGGCTCACGAGAGGTCACCAACAACAAGCAAGCTGCGGGGATTACGCGCGGTCGACCGGTATACACGCAGCTGGCAATAGCATCATCGGGAGTGGCGGTGGCCAGCGTGTGGGACGTGATGATCGTGACATTCAACTCCAGCAGGCGACGCTGGATACGATGTTGTTCAAGGGTGTTATGGGTCCACGTCGCCACATCCGCGGCAGGGGTGACAAAAATGACGTCCACGCCCTGAACCACCAGCCGCTCAGCCAGTACGCTGCCCATGTAGTAATGGTCATCGTCGAACAGCAGAACGGGAGAAGGTGGAACGGCACCTGCCATCACATCATCGGGGGTCAATATCGGTAGGGTTTCCAGGCCTGGCAAAGCTTGGCGCAGCGCCCGCCCCAGGCCGTCACGCCGCCAGCGGGAACCAGTTGCGATAAAAACGTGTGCGGCGGCGAAGTCCAGCACGTCCTGAGCCTCAAGCCGGCTTTCCCGATATATTTCCACCGAGGCTAGGCGGCTCAAGGCGTCCAGTCGATAGTCAATCACCCGCGACCAGTTCGATAGCCCCGGCAGCCTGGATTCAAGCGCCACACGCCCGCCCACCTGGCGCAAGCCCTCCACCAAGGCAACCTCCATTCCGCGGGCACCCAGCACCCGCGCGCATTCAAGCCCGGCGGGGCCCGCACCGATGACCAGCGCCCGCCCGGGACTGTGGACACGCCTGACCGACTCGGGATGCCAGCCCCGCCGCCATTCTTCGCCCATGGTCGGGTTCTGTGTACATCGCAGGGGCGTGCTGGTGTGGTCACCGCTGACGCAGACATTGCAACCAATGCATTCGCGTATTTCATCCATTCGACCTTCTTCAATTTTCTTAGGCAGAAAGGGGTCGGCAATAGACGGGCGGGCGGCACCGATTAGGTCCAGTACGCCACGCCGGACCAAGGACGCCATGGTGTCCGGCGAGGTAAAACGCCCGACACCCACCACCGGCTTGGTGGTCAACGCCTTGAGCCCTGTCAGAAAGGCCTCTTGGTAACCCTCGGCGGCAAAACGCGAGGTGATGCTATCGTTCGACCAGTCGGCCACATTGATATCCCACAGGTCAGGCAAGTCGGCCAGTATCGAGAAGATCTCAGCCCCCTCCCCTTCCCGGGATAGGCCACCGGACACCTGTTCATCCACTGCCAGCCGGACGGCGACCGCACACCGGTCGCCCACCGCATCCCGAGTATCCTCGATCAGCTCGCGCAGCAAACGTATGCGGTTCTCCAACACCCCGCCGTACTCATCGGTACGACGGTTATTTCGAGGGGTCAGGAAATGAAACGGTAGGCCCAAATCATGACCTGCGTACACGTAGACGATATCAAACCCCGCCTCCCGCGCCCGCAGAGCGGCCGCTCTATGCATCTCGCGCAAGTGCTTAATATCTGCACGGCTCATGGCCCGAGCCTGCACCGGGTCATAACCGCGTACCGGGGTATTGGAAGGTGCCCAGGGAATTTCCCGACTGTAACGATTGGGCGCGGAGTAGCCATTAAACGCCAGCTCGACGCCTGCCAAGGAGCCATGTTGATGGACCGCCTCACACATTCGCGCCAACGCCGGAATATCTCGTTCATCCCACAGCCGTGCCTCTATACAAGGAGAGAACTCGCTCTGCGGGCTGATTTCACATTCCTCCGTACACACCACCCCCCAGCCTCCCTGCGCCTTTATCCCACGCATGCTCGCCATGGCTGAGGGATGCACATGCCCCATACCGTTACAGTGAGGTACTTGATAAAAACGGTTACGGGTGCGAACTGGCCCTATCTGTACAGGCTCAAAAAGAATGTCATACCGAGGATCGCGCACAGGACTACTCCCGAACCAATAAGTCCGTTAATAAATGCTCCAAGAGCCATATGAAAAGCAGTGTTTACTTAACCGTCGGGTTGAAACTTGCATTCAACCTTGGACATAACCCACGAACGCTTGATGCAGCTGGGCAGTGGAACGCAAGTGCTCTTCCATTTCCGGCCCAAGTTTTTTCGACATGTCATTAATCAACAAGTGAGTCAGTGACAACATGGTCGACGTCGAGTCCCACAACAAATCAAGTTCGGTGGACACCCGGAACACCACATTGGCATTCTGCTCAGCCCACTCGCAGAAATTATCGGTAACTAACGTGACGGGAATACCGCGTTTGCGCGCCTCGCTACAAAGCAGCAGCGCCTGCCGGGAATAGCGTCGCGCTTCATAGACGATAAGCATTGAGTCGGCAGGCGGAGCGAGCAATATCGCTCCAAAATGACCGCAAGCACCATCCAGCAGATGCACGCCCGTGCGCAAGTACTCCAGCATATGAACCATGGAGCAGGCGATGCCACGCTCGGTACCGAAACCGGCAACAAAGACCTGTGGGGTTTGCGCCAGCCTGGCCGTCACGACCTGCCAGGGCTCGGTACGGGTGTACTCATAAACCCGCACTAACGCGGCGATCTCCAATTCAAGACTGCAGGCCAACGAGCGCTGGCTTTCGGTACCTTCCTGCTGGAAAGCGCGCAGCCGGTCACCGATCAGCCAAGGACTGTCGCCAAGGTCATCCTTGAGTTCGCTTTTGAGGTCTTTGAAATGCTTGTAGCCCAAGGCGCGGCAGAATCGACCGACGGTGGACTCACTGACTGCAAGTTTTTGCGCCACCATCGCTGAGTTCTCGAAGGGCAAATCCTTCAAGTTCGACAGGATGTAAGTTGCCAACACCCGATAAGATTGGGATTTAGACGATAGCTGTTGTTCGAGGCGTTTTTTTATTGATGTGCTCATGGCGTCCTCTCTGCATGAGCACAAACTGATATTTATCCGTCATGCAGTCAATGCCTGACAGATAAATATCAGAAAGGTCTTACAAATCAGTTCAGAGCTGAGCGCTACTTCTCAGGCATCGGCATCGGAAACGGCATGACATTGCTCATGCCCCGGGCCTCGCTGATTTTCGGCGTACCCAGGCGCTCGACTTCATCAATGCGCACAATCGAATGCATTGGCACAAAACTGCGCACCACGCCTTCGAACTGGGCCTTGAGCTTTTCCTCGCCCGGGTCGACGACCAGCTGTGTACGCTCGCCAAAGACGAACTCTTCCACTTCCAGGAAGCCCCACAGATCACTTTGATAGATCTGCTTGGCGTACATTTCGAACACCTGGCCCTGGTTAAGGAAAATCACCTTGTAGATTGGAGCTTCACGTTTGGTCATGGTGAGTGGGTAACACATCGGGGATATAAAAGAGGGCGCGAACTATAGCATGGCACCCGATGCACAGTGCTAGGAACCAATGGATATGCCCCCTATAATGCGCGGTTCTTTACCACCAGTTGACGATCCCCATGGCCAAGAAGCTTTACATCGAAACCCACGGTTGCCAGATGAACGAGTACGACAGCTCGCGCATGGTCGATCTGCTGGGTGAACATCAGGCCCTGGAAGTCACCGCCCGCGCTGAAGATGCCGACGTGATCCTGCTCAATACCTGCTCGATCCGCGAACGGGCCCAAGACCGCGTGTATTCGCAACTGGGCCGCTGGCGCGAGCTGAAACTGGCCAACCCGGACATGGTAATCGCCGTCGGCGGTTGTGTGGCCAGCCAGGAAGGCGCCGCCATTCGCGACCGCGCACCCTATGTCGACGTGGTCTTCGGGCCGCAGACCTTGCACCGTTTGCCGGAAATGATCGACGCCGCGCGTATCACCAAGCTGCCCCAGGTTGACGTCTCGTTCCCGGAAATCGAAAAATTCGACCACCTGCCCGAGCCGCGCATCGACGGCCCAAGCGCCTATGTGTCGGTGATGGAAGGTTGCAGCAAGTACTGCACCTTCTGCGTCGTGCCTTATACCCGGGGTGAAGAAGTCAGCCGTCCGTTCGATGACGTACTGGCGGAAATCATCCACCTGGCCGAGAACGGCGTGCGGGAAGTCACCCTGCTGGGACAGAACGTCAACGGCTATCGCGGCCTGACTCATGACGGGCGCATGGCGGACCTGGCGGAGCTGATCCGCGTGGTCGCAGCCGTCGACGGTATCGAGCGCATTCGCTACACCACCTCGCACCCGCTGGAGTTCTCCGACAGCCTGATCCAGGCCCACGCCGACGTACCCGAACTGGTCAAACACCTGCACTTGCCGGTGCAATCGGGCTCGGACCGCATTCTCTCGGCGATGAAACGCAATCACACTGCCCTGGAATACAAATCCAAGCTGCGCAAATTACGTGCGGCAGTGCCGGGAATCTGCATCAGCTCGGATTTTATCGTCGGCTTCCCCGGCGAGACCGAGAAAGACTTCCAGCAGACCATGAAGCTGATTGAAGACGTCGGCTTCGACTTCTCCTATTCCTTCGTCTACAGCCAGCGCCCGGGCACTCCGGCCGCCGATTTGCTGGACGAAACCCCGGAGGCGTTGAAAAAGGAGCGCCTCAACGCCCTGCAACACAGGCTCAACCAGCAGGGTTTCGAAATCAGCCGACAAATGGTCGGTTCGACCCAGCGGATCCTGGTCACCGATTACTCGAAGAAGGACCCGGGCGAGCTGCAGGGACGGACGGAGAACAACCGAATTGTCAACTTCCGTTGCGATAATCCGACCTTGATTGGCCAATTCGCTGATGTGCATATCGATGCGGCGCAACCGCACTCGTTGCGCGGGTCGTTGATCCCATAAATGCACCTCTCCGTAGGAGCAAGCTTGCTCGCGAAGGTCGTTAACGATGACGCTGGAAACCTGATACCCCGAGGCGCTCTCAGGTTTTTCGCGAGCACGCTCGCTCCTGCAGGATTGGTCATGGCCAAAATGCGCCGTTTAAGTGCTTTCGCACCCGAGCCACTGGCGTTATCCTCTATTTCACCTAAACAGCCAAAGGGCGGCTAAAAGCAACCTTGAACGCACCCACAGTAGAACCACATCGTTTCCTCCTCGAGCCCTTTGAGGCACGCCGCTTCGCCAACCTCTGCGGACAGTTCGACGAGCACCTGCGCTTGATCGAACAGCGCCTGAGCATCGAGATCCGCAACCGCGGCAATCAGTTCGAGCTCATTGGTGACCCCCAGCACACCACGTCTGCGGAAAACCTGCTCCGTCGCCTCTACCGGGAAACCAAAGGTAGCGAGCTGTCGCCGGAAACAGTGCATTTGTTCCTGCAGGAGTCCGCCGTGCAAGACCTGGCCAATAACCCGGTGGCCGAAGCCAGCGTCGCGTTGCGCACCAAAAAAGGCATGATTCGCCCCCGCGGCTTGAATCAGCAACGCTACGTCAAAGAGATCCTGGGCAACGACATCAACTTCGGCATCGGCCCGGCCGGTACCGGCAAGACCTACCTGGCAGTGGCCTGTGCGGTCGATGCACTGGAACGCGAGCAGGTGCGACGCATCCTGCTGGTGCGCCCGGCGGTGGAAGCTGGCGAGAAGCTGGGGTTCCTGCCCGGCGACCTGGCCCAGAAGATCGACCCATACCTGCGCCCGCTCTATGACGCACTCTACGAGATGCTCGGCTTCGAATACGTGGCCAAGCTGATCGAGCGTCAAGTGATCGAAATTGCCCCGCTGGCCTACATGCGCGGTCGTACCTTGAACAACAGTTTCATTATTCTCGATGAAAGCCAGAACACCACCGTCGAGCAAATGAAAATGTTCCTGACCCGTATCGGCTTCGGCTCCACTGCGGTGATCACCGGCGACATCACCCAGGTCGATCTGCCCAAGGGCACCAAGTCGGGCCTGGGCCAGGTGATCGAGGTACTCAAGGACGTGCCGGGTATCAGCTTCACCCATTTCATGCCCAAGGACGTGGTGCGCCACCCGCTGGTCCAGCGCATTGTCGAGGCCTACGAGCGCTTCGAACACCGCGACGATGGACTGTCGAAGGACAACCGCCGCGATGCTTGAGCTTGACCTGCAGCGGGCCACCGAAGCGCCCGTCCCCAGCGAAACACAGTTCCGTCAATGGTGCGCACTGGCCCTGCGCCAGCGCACTGCCGACTCGGAACTGACCATCCGCCTGGTGGACGAGCCCGAAGGCCGTGAACTCAATCACACGTGGCGCCAGAAAGACTACGCAACCAATGTACTGTCGTTTCCCGCCGATGTACCCGATGAGTTACTGGATATCCCATTGCTGGGGGATCTGGTGATCTGCGTCGAGGTGGTGGAGCGCGAGGCAAAGGAGCAAGGCAAGGAGCCGGAGGCCCACTGGGCCCATCTGGTCATCCACGGCTGCTTGCATCTCTTGGGTTACGACCATATAGAGGATGAAGAAGCCGAAGAAATGGAAGCACTGGAACAAACGTTGCTTGCAGAACTGGGTCATCCGGATCCGTATGCAGATGACGAAACCGACGCATCACCTAACTGACACAACAAAGGATTTAGAGTAATCGCTATGAGCGAAGACCGATCGAGCAACGGGCAAAAGTCATGGCTGGGAAAACTCACCCAGGCCTTTGCCCACGAGCCGAAAAACCGCCAGGAGCTGCTGGAGCTCTTGCGCGAGGCCCATCAGAACAAATTGTTGGACAGCGAAGCGCTGGCCATCGTCGAAGGCGCCATCCAGGTGGCTGACCTGCAAGTTCGGGACATCATGGTCCCACGCTCGCAGATGATCAGCATCAAGGCGACACAGACCCCTCGGGAGTTTCTCCCGGCCGTGATCGACTCGGCGCATTCGCGCTACCCGGTGATCGGCGAAAGCCATGACGACGTCATGGGCGTCCTGCTGGCCAAGGACCTGCTGCCATTGATCCTCAAGGAGAACGGCGACAGCTTCAACATCAAGGACCTGCTACGTCCTGCCACCTTCGTTCCCGAGTCCAAGCGCCTGAATGTGCTGCTGCGCGAGTTTCGCGCCAACCACAATCACATGGCCATCGTCATTGACGAATACGGCGGCGTGGCGGGCCTGGTGACCATCGAAGACGTGCTGGAACAGATCGTCGGCGACATCGAGGACGAGCACGACGTCGAAGAAGACAGCTACATCAAGCCGCTGCCCAGCGGTGATTTCCTGGTCAAGGCCCTGACGCCGATCGAGAACTTCAACGAGTTCTTCGACAGCGAATTCTCCGACGATGAGTTCGATACCGTCGGCGGACTGGTAATGAGCGCCTTCGGCCACCTGCCCAAGCGTAACGAGACCACGGAAATCGGTGCCTATCGCTTTCGCATCCTGAATGCCGACAGCCGCAGGATTCATCTGATTCGCCTGACACCTATTGCCCGTTAACTCCAAGGATTGATATGCGCCGTCTGACTGCCCCCGGCTGGCCCGGTAACCTGCTGGCCGTGGTGGCTGGCGCCATCACCACCCTGGCGCTGGCGCCGTTCGATATCTGGCCGCTGGCGCTGGTAGCGGTCGGGTTCTTCTATGCCGGGCTGCGCGAGCTGACACCACGCCAGGCCTTGGGGCGCGGCTGGTGCTTCGGGTTCGGCCTGTTTGGTGCCGGCACCAGTTGGATCTACTACAGCATCCATCACTTCGGCGGCGCTTCGGTGCTGTTGGCTGGCTTGCTGATGCTGGCGTTTACCGCTGCGATTGCCTGGTTCTTTGCCTTGCCGGCCTGGCTCTGGGCCCGATGGTTGCGGCGCAATGAGGCGCCCCTGGCGGACGCCTTGGCATTTGCCGCACTGTGGGTCGGCCAGGAAGCGTTTCGCGGCTGGTTCCTCACGGGCTTCCCTTGGCTCTATTCCGGTTACAGTCAACTCGATGGTCCACTGACAGGTCTTGCGCCGCTGGGCGGCATGTGGCTGATTTCCTTTTCCCTGGCGCTGACAGCCGCATTGCTGTGCAACCTGCCGCGCCTGCTGGCGACAAGACGCAACGGGTTTATCGGTGCGGGCCTGGTACTACTGGTCACACCCTGGGCCATTGGCCTGGCCTTCAAGCATCACGCCTGGACCATCCCGGCCGGCGACCCACTGACCGTGGCGGCGATCCAGGGCAACGTCGAACAAAGCATGAAGTGGGACCCCGAGCAGCTCAACGCACAGTTAGCGCTGTATCGCGACATGAGTCTTGCCTCCAAACGTGTCGACCTGCTGGTGTGGCCAGAAACCGCGGTGCCGGTACTCAAGGAGTCCGTCGAAGGTTACCTGGGGATGATGGGCAAGTTCGCCGCTGATCGGAATACCGCGCTGATCACCGGCGTGCCGATCCGTCAGGAAGTACACCATCAGAAACGCTACTTCAACGGCATCACCGTGGTCGGTGAAGGCGACGGCACCTACCTGAAGCAAAAGCTGGTGCCGTTTGGCGAATACGTGCCGCTACAAGACCTGTTGCGGGGCTTGATTGCGTTTTTTGACCTACCGATGTCGGACTTCGCTCGCGGCCCTGCCGACCAGCCGATGCTGCAAGCCAAGGGCTATCAGATTGCACCGTTCATTTGCTATGAAGTCGTCTACCCGGAATTCGCCGCCAGCCTTTCAGCCCGCAGTGATCTGTTGCTGACCATCAGCAACGACACCTGGTTCGGCACCTCCATCGGCCCTTTGCAGCACCTGCAAATGGCCCAGATGCGCGCCCTTGAGGCTGGCCGCTGGATGATTCGCGCCACCAACAATGGCGTGACCGGCCTGATCAACCCATTCGGCCAGATCACCGAACAGATCCCGCAATTCGAGCGCGGCATCCTCTACGGTGAAGTAGTGCCGATGCACAACCTGACGCCCTACCTGCAATGGCGGTCGTGGCCATTGATCATTGTGTGCATGGGGCTGTTTGGGTGGGCGCTGCTGGCGGGCCGGATGTCAAAAACCGTTTAGCGATCGTTGATGAACATTCCCACGCTTCGCGTGGGAATGTTCGTCCTGAAAATTACCGGTAGAACACCCGATACCCCAACTGCCCCACCGCCTCATTGAGCAATTGCCCGCTCTGCCATATCGACTTGAACTCGGGCATCCAGCCGCCCAGCGGCGGGGTATTGTTTTCGCCCAGGAACCCAACGGGCGCTGGCACCACAGTAAAACCGGCCTTTTCAAAGCTCCAAACCGAACGAGGCATGTGCCAGGCCTGAGTCACCACCACCACCCGCTTGATCCCCTGGGGCAATAGAATCTCAGCGCTCATTTGCGCATTTTCCCATGTCGTGCGGCTGCGCTCTTCCTTCCAGCGAACGTTGACACCAAAGTCATCGCGCATCGACACGGCCATCATCTCTGCCTCGCTGGGCGGCGTACCATAATGCAGGCCACCGGTGGTCAATACCGGCAAACCCGAGGCCTTGGATAATCTTGCGGCATAACGCTGGCGTTCAAGACCAACTCCCGTGGGTTGATCGGAACCCCACGCCGGGTCCCCACGCTCGCGCCCCGAGCCCAGTACCACAATGGCATCGGCCCGTTGCGCCAAGGTTGCCCATGCGTCGCGGGCCAATGGCGGCTCGGTCTCCAGGGCCCTTGCACTCCACTGCACCACCACTGGCAGGCTCATCAGCCACATCCCACCCAATCCCAGGGCAAAGCACACTGCCGCGAGACGTGGACGGCTGCGACGAAACCACCAGGCAACCGCCAACAACAGCAAGAGAATGCCGGGCGGCAACAACAATTGTTTTATGAAATAACGAAAAAGCATCGAGCATCTCCAAAGATGCTCGAAGCCTAAGGGGTAACAGCGCTTGACGACAATCTTTACCAAGGCACTGACGATGAGTACGTGTTACTTGAACCGCACGGACCGTAGCTTTTCCGAGCCACAACCGGCTGGCAAATCTTTAAGCCATACCACCTTGCCCGAGCGCGACAAATCATGGGCTGGAGGGGAAGCCATCCGGTGAGGCCCATAGTGCTCGTTCATTTCCAGATAAACCTTGATCAACTCAAGCTCTTCCTGGCTCAGACCACGCAATTCCAACTCCACAGGTCGCTCATCACGTAATCGACCTGCCGTTTTTGCTGCATCCAGTGCCCGACCCAAACGGTCGATCAGTCCTTCGTACAACTGTGGTTTCGTTAACGTTCGTTGCGAATCAACCATCCCTCACCTCATTGAAGATAAGACTCACTCCCCAATAAATAGCGTAGCTTCACGGGCGGAGCCCGCCTGGCGTCGCGACCAACGGCCTCGGGCACGCAATCAGGGTTTCCCTCGATAGAGTGGGGTCATGTATGCTACGGCGCTTCCTGTAACTCCACTTCCAGCAGGGTTTGGGCATTGGCGCGCCGTTTCCGGTGTTGATCATCCCGAATATTGCATGAAGAGGATTAGGCCACCCCTATTCAGTTCAAAAGTAGCCATGCACGAACATTACCAGCCCCGTGAAATAGAAAATGCCGCCCAGTCGTTCTGGGACGAGCAAAAGTCCTTTGAAGTCAGTGAACAGCCAGGCAAGGAGACTTTCTATTGCCTATCGATGTTCCCTTACCCCAGCGGCAAGCTACACATGGGGCACGTGCGTAACTACACCATCGGCGATGTGATCTCTCGCTACCAGCGCATGCTCGGCAAGAACGTCCTGCAACCCATGGGTTGGGACGCCTTCGGCATGCCCGCGGAAAACGCCGCGATGAAAAACAACGTAGCGCCCGCCAAGTGGACCTACGAGAACATCGCCTACATGAAGACCCAACTGCGCAGCCTCGGCCTGGCCGTGGACTGGTCCCGCGAAGTAACCACCTGCAAGCCTGATTACTACCGCTGGGAACAATGGCTGTTCACTCGCCTGTTCGAAAAAGGCGTGATCTACCGCAAGAACGGCACAGTTAACTGGGATCCGGTGGACCAGACCGTACTGGCCAACGAACAGGTGATCGACGGTCGCGGCTGGCGTTCCGGCGCGCTGATCGAAAAGCGCGAAATCCCGATGTACTACTTCAAGATCACTGCCTATGCGGATGAACTCTTGTCGAGCCTTGACGACCTGCCGGGCTGGCCCGAGCAAGTCAAAACCATGCAACGCAACTGGATTGGCAAATCCCGGGGCATGGAAGTGCAGTTCCCCTACAACGTCGACTCCATCGGCGAAGCGGGCGTACTGAAAGTCTTCACCACCCGCCCGGACACTTTAATGGGAGCGACTTACGTCGCCGTGGCCGCTGAACACCCGCTGGCCACCCAAGCCGCCCGGAACAACCCTGAGCTGCAGGCGTTCATCGCCGAATGCAAAGGCGGCAGCGTCGCCGAAGCCGACGTCGCCACCCAGGAGAAAAAAGGCCTGCCGACCTCGCTGTTCGTCGAGCACCCGTTGACTGGCGAGAAGTTGCCAGTGTGGGTCGCCAACTATGTATTGATGCACTACGGTGATGGCGCAGTAATGGCTGTGCCCGCTCACGACGAGCGCGATTTCGAATTCGCCACCCAGTACAACCTGCCGATCAAGTCAGTGGTGCGCACCAGTTCCGGCGACACCAACCCGGCCCCGTGGCAGGACGCGTACGGCGAGCACGGCGAACTGATCAACTCCGGCGAATTCGACGGCCTGGACTTCGAAGGCGCCTTCGATGCCATGGAAGTGGCGCTGATCAAGAAAAACCTCGGCGCCTCGCGCACCCAGTTCCGCCTGCGCGACTGGGGCATCAGCCGCCAACGCTACTGGGGCTGTCCGATCCCGATCATCCACTGCCAAACCTGCGGTGATGTGCCAGTGCCGGAAGACCAGTTGCCGGTCATTCTGCCGGAAGACGTGGTGCCGGATGGCGCCGGTTCGCCGCTGGTGCGCATGCCGGAATTCTACGAATGCAACTGCCCTAAATGCGGCCAGCCTGCCAAGCGTGAAACCGACACCATGGACACCTTTGTCGAGTCCTCGTGGTACTACGCCCGCTACGCCTCGCCGCACTATGAGGGCGGCCTGGTGGAGAAATCGGCGGCTGACCATTGGTTGCCGGTGGACCAGTACATTGGCGGTATCGAACACGCGATCCTGCACCTGCTCTACGCACGCTTCTTCCATAAGCTGATGCGCGACGAAGGCCTGGTCAGTTCCAACGAGCCGTTCAAGAACCTGCTGACCCAAGGCATGGTGATCGCCGACACTTATTATCGGCGCGAAGCCAACGGCAGCTACACCTGGTTCAACCCGGCGGACGTCGAGCTTGAGCGCGACAGCAAGGCCAAGGTTATCAGCGCCAAACTGATCGCCGACGGCCTGCCGGTGGAAATCGGTGGCACCGAGAAGATGGCCAAGTCGAAAAACAATGGCGTCGACCCGCAATCGATGATCGACCAGTTCGGCGCCGACACCTGCCGACTGTTCATGATGTTCGCCTCGCCGCCCGACATGAGTGCGGAATGGTCCGACTCCGGCGTCGAAGGTTCACACCGCTTCCTCAAACGCGTCTGGCGTTTGGCACACGCCCATGTCAGCCAGGGCTTGCCGGGCAAACTGGGCGTGAGTGCCTTGACCGACGAGCAAAAACTCATTCGCCGCAGCACGCACCTGGCCATCAAGCACGCCAGCCAGGACGTGGGCCAGCACCACAAGTTCAACACCGCCATCGCCCAGGTGATGACCCTGATGAACGTGTTGGAAAAAGCCCCGCAAGCCACCGAACAGGACCGCGCCCTGGTGCACGAAGGCCTGGAGGCGGTCACCCTGCTGCTGGCACCGATCACGCCGCATATCAGCCATGAACTGTGGAAGCAACTGGGCCACAACAACCCGGTGATTGACGCTGGCTGGCCGGTGCTCGACGAGAGCGCCCTGGTACAGGACACGCTGCAGCTGGTGATTCAGGTCAACGGTAAACTGCGTGGCCAGATCGATATGCCCGCCAGTGCCAGCCGTGAAGAAGTCGAAGCCGCCGCGCGCAGCAACGAGAACGTGCTGCGTTTTACCGAAGGCCTGACGATTCGCAAAGTAATCGTCGTGCCCGGAAAACTGGTCAATATCGTCGCAAGCTAATCGGATCGGGCGCCAGGTGCAACCTGGCGCCGAACAAAACCTCCAGGGCCTCGATAAGGCCCACATGGTTTCAAGGGGAGCATCAAAATGATCAAACGCAACCTGCTGGTTATGGGCCTTGCCGTGCTGTTGAGCGCTTGCGGCTTCCAACTGCGCGGCACCGGCACCACTGAGCTGACCATCAAAGAGCTGGACGTCAGCGCCCGCAATGCCTACGGCGAGACCGTGACCCAGCTGCGCAATACGCTGGAAGGCAGCGGCGTCAAGGTCTATACCGGCGCGCCTTACAAGCTGGTCCTGACCAGTGAACAGGAGACCCAACGCAACCTCAGCTACGCCAGTGCCGGCCGTGCTTCGGACATCGAACTGAGCACCGTGCTCAATTACGAAATCCTGGGTCACAATAGCCAGCCGCTGACCGGCGATAAGCTGCAAGTACAGAAAGTCGTGAGCCACGACGGTAACAACCTGGTAGGTTCGGACTCGGAGATCATTCAGGTACGCCAGGAAATGCGCCGTGACCTGGTCCAGAGCATGATGCTGCGCCTGCAACAGCTGAGCCCAGCTCAACTGGATGCCTTGCAGCAAACCGCCGATGCCAAAGCCAAGGCTGATGCCGACGCACTGAAAGCGGCACAAGAGTATGAAGACAATACGCCGAAGCAGTCCCCGATAGAAATGCCTGCCGAGTAAGCCAAACGGGGCGTGCGTTACGCCCCGTTCGCCCCGACTATGAAACTCGCTCCCGCCCAACTCGCCAAGCACCTGCAAGGCAGTCTCGCACCCATCTATATCGTCAGCGGTGATGACCCATTGCTGTGCCAGGAAGCCGCCGACGCCATTCGTGCCGCTGCGCGCCAACAAGGTTTCGACGAACGCCAGGTGTTCAGCGCCGACGCCAGTTTCGACTGGGGGACGCTGCTGCAAGCCGGCGCGAGCATGTCACTGTTTGCCGAAAAACGCCTGCTGGAACTGCGCCTGCCCTCGGGCAAGCCCGGCGACAAAGGTGCAGCGGCGCTGATGGAATACTGTGCACGGCCGGCCGAGGACACGCTGCTGTTGATCAGCCTGCCCAAACTCGATGGCAGTGCGCAAAAGACCAAGTGGGGCAAGGCCCTGGTGGAAGGGCCGCAGACACAGTTCATCCAGATCTGGCCGGTGGACAGCAATCAACTGCCCCAGTGGATTCGCCAGCGCCTGTCGCAATCCGGACTCACTGCCAGCCAGGATGCGGTAGAGCT
This sequence comes from Pseudomonas karstica, assembly GCF_009707515.1. GTDB lineage: Bacteria > Pseudomonadota > Gammaproteobacteria > Pseudomonadales > Pseudomonadaceae > Aquipseudomonas > Aquipseudomonas karstica. The sequence goes on from NZ_WLYI01000030.1 coordinate 86,885, forward strand.
AATCGCTGCCCGGGTCGAAGGCAACTTGCTGGCCGCCGCCCAGGAAATCGAAAAGCTCAAACTGATGGCCGAAGGTGGGCAGATCACTGTCGAAACCGTGCAAGGGGCCGTGGCCGATAGTGCCCGCTTTGACGTGTTCGGCCTGGTGGATGCGATCCTCAATGGCGAAGCCGCCCATGCCCTGCGCATGCTCGAAGGGCTGCGTGGTGAGGGCGTCGAGCCTCCAGTGATTCTTTGGGCCCTGGCCCGGGAATTACGCTTGCTGGCCAATATTTCCTTGCAATACAGCCAAGGCACGCCGCTGGACAAAGCCTTCAGCCAGGCCCGGCCACCGGTGTGGGACAAGCGCAAGCCCTTGATCAGCAAAGCCCTGCAACGGCACTCGGCGCAACGCTGGGGGCAATTGTTGCTGGAGGCCCAACGCATTGATGCGCAGATCAAGGGTCAGGCAGCAGGATCGCCGTGGATGAGCCTCAGTCGTTTGTCACTGCTTATGTCCGGCCAGCGCCTGACCTTACCCGCCGAATAACCCTGTAGCCGCTGGCGCAGCCTGCAATCGGCTGCGCAGCAGTCGTTTGAT
>NZ_WLYI01000031.1 GCF_009707515.1 Pseudomonas karstica
GATGCTGATGCTGATGCTGATGCTGATGCCGATGCCGATGCCGATGCCGATGCCGACGCGGATGCTGATGCTGATGCCGACGCGGATGCCGATGCTGATGCTGACGCCGATGCCGATGCCGATGCCGATGCCGATGCCGATGCCGATGCTGACGCCGATGCCGACGCCGACGCCGACGCTGATGCTGATGCTGATGCTGATGCCGACGCGGATGCTGATGCTGATGCTGATGCCGATGCCGATGCCGATGCCGACGCGGATGCCGATGCGGATGCGGACGCCGATGCCGATGCCGATGCGGATGCCGATGCGGATGCGGATGCCGATGCGGATGCGGATGCGGATGCCGATGCTGACGCGGATGCTGATGCCGATGCTGACGCGGATGCCGACGCTGATGCTGATGCTGATGCGGATGCGGATGCTGACGCGGATGCCGATGCCGATGCTGACGCCGATGCCGATGCCGATGCCGATGCCGATGCCGATGCCGACGCGGATGCCGACGCTGATGCCGACGCCGATGCTGATGCTGATGCCGATGCCGATGCCGATGCCGATGCCGATGCCGACGCGGATGCCGATGCCGATGCCGATGCTGATGCTGATGCCGACGCGGATGCTGATGCCGACGCGGATGCCGATGCTGACGCCGATGCTGATGCTGATGCTGATGCTGATGCCGACGCGGATGCTGACGCCGATGCTGATGCTGATGCCGACGCTGATGCTGACGCCGATGCGGATGCCGATGCGGATGCCGATGCGGATGCTGACGCTGATGCTGATGCTGATGCCGATGCCGATGCTGATGCTGATGCTGATGCTGATGCCGACGCGGATGCTGATGCCGATGCTGATGCTGATGCCGATGCCGATGCCGATGCCGATGCCGATGCTGATGCCGACGCTGATGCCGACGCTGATGCGGATGCTGATGCCGACGCGGATGCCGATGCTGATGCTGACGCCGATGCCGATGCCGATGCCGATGCTGATGCTGATGCTGACGCCGATGCCGATGCTGATGCTGATGCTGATGCTGACTCCGACTCCGACCTCGAAGCAACCGACGACGTCGGTACTGCTGAGCTCATCGTTACGCCGGTGACTACGCAGACAGAACTGAACGACATGCGAGTATTCACGTTGCTGGGAGTCGGTGGTATCCAGCTCGGGGTGCCTTCGCTGACTCAAGAGTTCACTGTGGATGCGGGTAGTTCCGGGACGCTGAACCTGTCCTTCAGTCAAGGCGACCTGTTGTCTGTCTTGGGTGGTGGCTTTACTGGAGTGCTTGAAGTCAGCGATGGCGCTGGCGGCTGGGTCGGTATCGATCAGGCCAGTGGTGGTTCGGGCCTGCTCGATCTGCTGGGGCTGTTCGGTTCGGGTACGACCGCGCAAATCGACGGTCTGGCCGCAGGTGAGTATCGCTTCACGCTCAGCCTCGACCCGAACCTGGTAGCGATTGGCGCCACTGCAACGGCTAGCCTGAGTGTCGATAACAAAAGCCTGACCGACTTCACTGTAGAGCCCGGCGCTGATGTTGAAGGTAACGTCATCACCGATCCAGGCTTCAATGGGGAACCGGATTCCACGGGGCCTTTGGGTGATGCGACGGTGCAGGTGGAAGTCGACGGTGTGTTTGTCGATGCAGATGCCACGGTCGGTACGGTCCTGCAAGGGCTGTACGGTGAGCTGACGATCTTTGCCAATGGTGATTACAGCTACACGCCTAATGGCGATATAGCGAACATTGGTCTGGTCGATAGCTTCGCGTATCAACTGATTACGGCGGCAGGCGCAGTGGCTTCGGCCAACCTGTACATCCGTATAGACAGCAACGATACGACGATTGACTGGAGCCCTACCGATCCGTCGGCACCGGGTGTCGTGGATGTAGTTGCCACCGATGATATCGGCACTGCACAGATCGATATCGACAATCTGGTCGACACCCAGAGCATGACGGCACTGAGCTATACGCCGCCAGTACTTATCGGGAACGGTACAGATACGGGCGACGTCTTTACGGTGGTGGCCGATACGACGGCAGAGCTGGCTATCAGCCGCAGCTTCTCGGGTATCGGCTTGCTTCCTACGACGACAATCGAGCTGCAGAAACTGATCGACGGCACCTGGACGACGCAGCAAACCACGACCGCGGCAACTCATACCTTCACCGGGCTGGATGCAGGTGAGTATCGAGTGACGGCATCGACTGGTGCGCTTGTATCGCTCGGGACTGTGACGATCACCCAGACGCTGGCTACCACCCATCTGACGGAGTTCGTCACGGGTGCTGCAGTCGCCGCAACGGGCAATGTCCTCGAACTCAGTGATCTATCGCCAGCAGACAGCCTCGGCTCGACGCTGACCGTACTGACTGTGCTGAGCAATGGGGATTACGTCATACCGGGTCAAACCGGAGCGGTAGTCCAAGGGCTCTACGGCACGCTGACGTTGCAGGCGGACGGTGCTTACAGCTACACGCCGACCCCGGGTCTGGCGGTTGCGGACATCGGCCAGGTGGATAGCTTCACCTACAAACTCACCACACCAGGTGGCCAGGAGGACACTGCCACGTTGTATGTTCGCCTTGATTCACCAGACAGTGATCTGATCTGGGACGACGCCAATCCTGGCTCGCCCGCCACTGAGGGCGCCGGTTTCGCCGCCGCCAGCATTGTGGATCAGGCCGCGTCGGGCGATGACAGTGCCGGTTCCGAAGGCATTGCAGACAGTGGCAGCGACCACTCTGTGGCGGTTGACGGCACTGACTTCACCCATGTCGACAGTGGCGCGGGTGCAGATGGGTTGCTGTGGGAAGGTGGTGATGCAGCCATCAACCTGGCCGATCTGATCGGCAAGGCCAGCAGTGTGGACAGCATTGACCTGAACGATGTCAGCGCGGTTGAGCTGACGCTGAGCCTGGAAGACCTGGTGTCCATCGCGGACCCCGAGTCGGATCGCTTGATGATCCAGGGCGACGATCAGGACAGTGTTCATCTGACAGGCAACTGGTCCGCCGGTGCGACCGAGGTAGAGAACGGTCTGGAGTACGTGATCTACACCAGTCAGGAAGATGAAACCCATCATCTGTGGGTACAAAGCGGCATCAGCGTGGTTTAACCACGCATCCAACGGCCGGGCCGTCAGGCCCGGCTTCCTCACCAATGTTTTTTCAACGATGGACCGTGACTGTTCGCAGTCACGGTCTATGGTTGTACCCATCAGGTTTAACAACAATCAGGGGACTTGAAGTGAGGCATAAGAGTTTGGTCAAACAGCTGTCTGCGGCTTTCCTGGTAGCGGCAATTACCGCTCCGGCGCATGAACAGGTCATGGCCAAGTCGTTTATCGACGACGAAGAAAGCGTCAACATCATCAGCCCCAGTGACTTGGGCACGAATTTACCGGGTGGTCCCATGGGCGTCAGTGCGCCGGTGGCACCGCAACGCGTCATACCGAACAACATCGACCTCATACGGGCTATTCAATTAGCCGTGGAATGGCACCCGGCTATTGCCGAGGCGATCGGTCAGCTGTATCAGCAAAACGAGAACGTGACCATTGCCCGTTCCGGTTACTACCCGCAAGTGAGCGGCGGTTTCAACTCCGGCTACGACAGCGGCCTGACCGGCAACGGCCAAAGCCAGACCTTTTCCTTGTCGGCATCGCAGATGCTTTACGACTTCGGCAAAGTGTCCAGCTCCGTGGACAGTGCCCTGGCCCGGGTCAGTGGCAGCCAGGCGGCGGTCTTGCTGTCGATCGACCAAGTGACCCGTGATACCTCGTACGCCATGATCGAGTTGCAGCGTTCGCAGTTGCTGGTAGAACTGGCAGGTGAACAGATCAAGGGCATTTCGAAGATTGCGGAGCTGGCCAAGCAACGCAGCGACATGGGCGCCAGTACCCGTTCGGATCTGATCCAGGCACGTTCGCGAGTCGAGGCGTCGGAGGCGACGCAATTGCAATTCCAGGCGCAATTCAATCGCTGGCGCAGCGCCTTGAGCAGCTTGCTGGGGGCGCAGTCGCCAGTGAGTGTTTCGCAAGGTTTTCCAACGGACCTGGAACAATCCTGTCAAGGCGCGGTGCCTGATGAAGCAGTCACCCCGACGCTGTTGGTTGCCCAGGCGCAACGGATCGATGCCTTGGCGCAGATCGCCCTGGCCCGGGCCGATGCGTTGCCGACCGTGTCGCTGGATCCATCGGTGACTCAATACCTGGACAACAACGACGAAACCGGTGTCTCCGGCGGCCGAGACCGGACCCGCTACGGTGTGTTCCTTAATGTGAAGATGCCGCTGTATCAAGGCGGCGCCATCACTGCGCGCAAGTCCGCCGCACAACAAGCCCTTCGCTCGGCCGAGGCGGCCAACGACGCCGCTCGCCTTGAAGTGCGCCAAAGCCTGCTGGAGGCACGGGATCAGGTTTCGAGCCTGACCCAACGGCTGTCCACCTTGGACTTTCGTGAGCGCAGCATCTCCGAGACACGCGACCTTTATCGTCAGCAATACCTCGAACTGGGCACCCGGCCACTGCTGGACTTGCTCAATGCCGAGCAGGAAATCCACCAGGCACGTATGGATCGGGAAAACACCGCGTCTGACCTGCGCCGCCTGAAAATCGATTGCCTCTACAACACCGGCGGGTTGCGCACGGCGTTCCATCTAGATAACAGCACCTTGCAAGGTGTGGAGATTCGGCCATGAATGATGCCGTGAAGCTTGAGGGTGACATGAGCGCAGTGAAGCCGGCACTCAACCCGGTACCTGGGTTTGATTACGAGGTGTGGCTGGAGGCTGTGCTGAACGTGGCTCGGCATTATCGCCTGGAGTGCTCGGCGCAAAGTGTCCGGCTCGCCGCACAGTGGACCGAGGGTGCCTCGGTGGAAGACGTGGTGCGGCAGATGGCCCGCCAGGCTGGCTTGAATTGCGTGATCGCCGAGTTCAGTCCCTCGACCTTGATGCAACGGCAACTGCCGATGATCCTGCAGTTCAGTGACGGCCAGGTTGGTGTCCTGGAAACCTTGGGCGATGGCGAGCACGTCGGTATCGCCTATAGCGGCGATGGTGGCCTGCAAAGCAGCCTCAACCAGCAGGAACTGTTCGATTCGGCCCGCAAGACCGTGATCCTGCGGCCCATGAGTGCCGTGCGTGATAACCGGGTAGACGACTACATCAAGCCTTATGAGAAGGATTGGTTCAAAAGCATCGTGCTGCGAGACATGCGGCCCTATGGCTACGTCATGCTGGCCTCGCTGGTGACCAGCGTGCTTGGGCTGGCGGGAGTGTTGTTTTCCATGCAGGTGTACGACCGGGTCATTCCCGCCGAGTCGATGCCCACTTTGTATGTGCTGTTCGGCGGCGTCATGCTGGCGCTGATGTTCGACTTCATCATGCGCATCACTCGGGTACGGATCACCGATATGCTCGGTAAACGAGCGGACATACGCGTGTCCGACCTGGTATTCGGACACGCCATTCGTTTGCGCAACAGTGCCCGTCCCAAATCCACCGGCGCGTTCATTTCCCAGCTCAAGGAGCTGGAGCAACTGCGTGAATTGATTACCTCAAGCACGGCGACGGCCTTGGCGGACTTGCCGTTTTTCCTGCTGTTCCTGGTGATTTATTGGATGATTGCTGGGCCACTGGTCGCGATACCCATGGTGGCGCTGCTGTTTCTGATAGTGCCGGGTTTGTTGTCGCAGAAGAAGCTGGCGTCGCTGGCCAGCCAGTCGATGCGTGAAAGCTCGTTGCGCAGTGCCATGCTGGTGGAGTCTGTCCAGGGGCTGGACGATATCAAGGCACTGCAAGCCGAACAGCGCTTCCAGCACCAGTGGAACCACTACAACGCCACTTGTGGCGATGCCAGCTTGCGACTGCGCATGTTGACCAACAAGTTGGTGAACTGGGGCAATAGCGTGCAGGGTTCGGTGTTTGCCGTCGTGGTGGTGTTCGGCGCGCCCATGGTCATGGCCAGCGATATGACCACCGGTAGCCTGGTGGCTGCCTCGATTCTCGCCTCGAGAATGATGGCGCCGATGTCGCAGGTCACCCAGGTATTGACCCGTTGGCAGCAGGCCAAGGTGGCGCTGAAAAGCCTGAACGGTCTCATGGAACTGCCAGTGGACCACGCCGAAGGCAGCAAGCGCGTGCACTTGCCGGTGGTGCGTGGCCATTACGTCCTCACCCAGGCGGCATTTCAGTACAGCGCCGATGCGCCGGTACCGGCCTTGCGGGTGGCGGATTTGCAGATCCAGCCGGGTGAGCGCATCGCCATTCTGGGTCGTAATGGCGCGGGTAAGTCGACCTTGCTGCAAGCATTGGCCGGCATGCTCGACCTGAAGGACGGGAGCATCAGCCTCGACGGGGTTGCCCTGGGCCATATCGACCCGGCGGACGTGCGCCGGGATGTCGGGCTGATGACGCAAAACTCACGTCTTTTTCACGGCACCCTGCGGGACAACCTGATCATGGGCGCGCCCCATGCGTCCGACGAGGAGATTCTCCAGGCCTTGGCGTTGACTGGTGCGGCAGACTTTATTGGCAAATTCGCCGACGGCATGGACCACATGATTCTGGAAGGCGGCCTCGGATTGTCGGGCGGGCAGCGCCAGTCATTGTTGCTATCGCGCTTGATCATCCGCCAACCCCATATCGTCCTGCTGGACGAACCTACGGCGTCCCTGGATGAAGCGACCGAGCGTCAGTTGATCCAGAACCTGGACAAATGGGCGGCCCATCGCACGCTGATCATCGCTACCCACCGCATGAGCGTATTGAGCCTGGTGAACCGGATCATCGTCGTCGACAACGGGCAGATCATCGTTGATGACAGCAAAGATAATGCGATCGCCCGGCTTTCCAAACCCAAGGGGAAGAATCAGTGAAAACCTATGAGCGCAAAAGAATTCCCCTGCTGGGCATCGAGGACGAGAGCGCCCACCACTATAACGACGGCATTGATGACAATACGGTGGTGCGCTCGACACGGGTAGTCTTCTGGGTGTTTGTCTTGTTGATCACGTTTGGCTGCTGGGCTTACTTCTTTGAGATCGATGAAGTCTCGACCGGCAGCGGCAAGGTGATCCCGACCTCCCGTGAGCAGATTATCCAATCGTTGGAAGGCGGCATCGTCACCGAGCTGAACGTAGCAGAGGGCGATATCGTCAAGGTCGGGGAGACGTTGGCGAAACTCGACCCGACCAAGACTGAATCCAACTTTGATGAGAGTGCTTCGAAGTACCGGGCATCCCTGGCCAGCGTCACCCGTTTGCAGGCAGAGGTGAGCAGCAAGCCCTTGGTGTTTCCTGCCGAGTTGCAAGAGCACCCTGAGTTGATGGAGGCCGAAACCGATTTGTTCAATACCCGGCGCAGGGGCCTGGAAGACACCCTGGGAGGGTTGCGTTCGTCCCTGTCTCTGGTGCGTAGCGAGTTGCAGATTACCGAGAACCTGGCCAAGGTCGGTGCTGCCAGTAATGTTGAGGTTCTGCGCCTCAAACGCCAGAAGACTGAGCTGGAGATGAAGCTGACCCAGGCCCGCTCCGATTACATGGTGCGTGCCGGCGAGGACCTGGCCAAGGCCAATGCCGACGTCGAGACGCTGTTATCGATTATGCGCGGGCGTTCGGATTCGGTCACGCGCCTGACCTTGCGCTCTCCCGTACGAGGTATTGTCAAAGACATCGAAGTCACCACCATCGGCGGGGTCATCCCACCCAATGGGCGCTTGATGCAGATCGTGCCCCTGGACGAGCAACTGTTGATCGAAGCCCGTATTTCGCCGCGGGACATCGCCTTCATTCACCCTGACCAAGTGGCCAAGGTCAAGATCACTGCCTACGACTATGCGGTTTATGGCGGCATGGATGGCAAGGTGGTGACCATCTCTCCCGACACCATCCAGGACGAAGTCAAACCTGAGGTTTTCTACTACCGGGTGTTTATCCGCACCGACGCCGACACCTTGAAAAACAAGGCCGGCAAGTCATTCTCCATCGTTCCGGGGATGATTGCGTCGGTGGACATCAAGACCGGCCAGAAAACCATCCTCGACTATTTGATCAAGCCCATGAACCGCGCGCGCGAGGCGTTGCGCGAGCGCTAGAGGATAAGGTTGCGCCGATTGTGCTGCAGGAAAGTTTTTTCCAGGTGCTGATTAAGGCGAGGCATCGTGTGAAGTTGATCAAGGCCAAGGCTGTAAGGCCGGCGTTTGATCAACTGCACACTGATGTCGGTCTCAAGAGGGTGGCTGGCGGTGCGAAATAAGGATTTCCATTGGACGGTTACTTGGCAAGCACTGCATGCTCGGTCGACCTCATCCATTCGCACACCTGCGACAATCCTGTCCCCCCCGAGCCTTTCACCAGCACCCAATCGCCCGGGTGAAACCACTGTGTAGGGTTCTGCATCAAGGCCTGGTTCAGCGCCTCGGCATTCTCGAACCACTGGGTCGACAGCTCGTCGCGCAACACCAGGTAAAGCTCATGCATCAACGGGCCACAGAGCAACACACGCCGGGGCGCTGCCAGTCGCAGCGGGGTTATCAGTTCCAGGTGATAACGCTGGGCATCGGGGCCGAGTTCCAGCATGTCTCCCAACACCAGCACCCGATGGCGTGAGGTAACGGGAAGGTCCGCTATGGATTGCAGCGCCGCGGCCATGGAGCCGGGGTTGGCGTTGTAGGCATCGTTAATCAGATGGAAATGGCCTCCCTCGCACTGGATCTGCATGACGTTGCCTCGCCCTTCAACAGGCTCGAACCCGGCCAGGATCTTGAGTGCCTCACTGGCTGGCAGGCTTGCCGCGAACAGTGAAGCCAGCACCGCCAGTGCATTGAGCACCATATGCCGGCCTCGGGCCCGCAGGGTGAAGTCGAGTATCTGTGAGCCTCGTTGCGCCTTGACGTACACCAGGCTTGCCTCGTTGTGCCAATCCAGCAGTCGTAGATCCGCGTCGGCATGTTCGCCATAACTGATCACGTTCAGGCGCGCGCCTTCTGCCGCCTGGGCAAACAGCTCGTAATAGGGCATGTCGCGGTTGAGGATGGCGTGGTCACCGGGCGCCATCGAGCGGAAGATCGCGCTTTTTTTGCGGGTCAGGTTTTCCAGTGTGCCGTGGTATTCCAGATGCGCGGGGGCTATGCCGGTAACGATGGCGAACTGTGGTCGAACCAGCTCCGAGTTGATGGGCATCCGCCCCACGGCCATCTCCAGGACCCAGAATTTTGCCGTCGTGGGCATGCTCGCCAGGTTCCAGGCAATGCCGTGGGGCAGGTTGGCATTGGCTTCGGTTTGCCCAACCTCGCCCCAGTGTCTCAAAGCATGGGTCAGCATCGACACCACTGTGGTTTTGCCAGCGCTGCCAGTCACACCGAACACCTGCCCACTGAAGTGCTGCCGGGCATACCTGCCCAATTGCAATATTGACTCGCGGGTGTCGGCGACTTGCAGTACCGGCAAGCCGCTGTCCAGATAGGGCGTTGGGTCCACACACAGAAAGGCCGAGGGACGTCGTTCAGGGCTGGCCTGCGCCCAGCGCAAGGCCGATTGCGCTTCGTTCGGGCCGACCTTGGTGGGGTGACGGCTGAGTATGCGTTGCGGCTTGAAGAATTGCATGGAGGGTATCAAGCCTGCGGCTCGCCAGCCTGATGGCGGCTGCCTGGCCCAGGTGCCCTGTGTTACGCGGGCCAGGGTCGCGGCATCCCAGGTCCAGTCGGGCGTGGTCTCGGGCGGCGACGCCAGGCTGACGTGTGGCGCACCGTCCAGCAGGTACCGGTGATAGGCAATCAGCCCGGAAAGGTAGTGCTCGACGTCGTCGATGCGCACCCTGAACGCGTGATGCCGAATGAAGAAAGCGCCTGCAATACGGGCCGGGTTTGCAAAAAACATCGCCATTTCCGGCCAGAAATAACCATTGAGCAGGTAGCGGGCACGATGGTGCAGGGCCCGATAGAACGCGTGCAGGTCAATATCCTTGAGCAGGTGTTGCATCGACGGTTGCTGCGCGATCCGCTGGAGCATTTGCTGAGCGGCCATCATCAACTCGAGCAAGGTGGGGAAGGTGGTGATGCGCTGCTGGACGAACCCCAAGTACCCCGCGACGTTGTTCAGGCCAAAACGGAAGTACTTTTCGTGCGGGCGATAACGCGTCAACTCGTTCACACAATAGCTGAGCCAGTGATCATGCTCGCGCCAATGCTCTTTGCCGATGAAGTAATCGAAGGCTTTTTCCACGACATTCAGCCAGCGTTCGTTGCGGGTCAGCCCATAGAGGCGCATCAGGCCGAACGCAGCTTCGCCGTCGTAGTAAATAATGCGAAACGGCTCTTTGACGCTCAAGTCGTGGGCATGCAATACGTGCACGAAGGCACCGGTATTGCGGTCCTGCATTGAGGCCATGCCGTTGGCGAGGGCTTCGAGCAGCGGTAGATAGTGGCGGGTGTTGGTCACTTCGCTGTACTTGACCAGCGCCAACAGGCACACCGCGTTGCCGCCCAGCTTGATCTCGTCGCCGGTGTCCACGAGGAAGGCGGCCACACTGCCATCGGGTAGCAGGCTGGGTCTGATCAGCGTCCGGGTCAGGTAGTCCAGTGACCGTTGAATAGCGGCCATCAATGTTTCATCACCGTTCAGTGCCCAGGCCTCGATCATCGAGTAAGTGCTGCTGGCATGGCGCAAGGTGTTGTAATTCTTGATCGGCCGATCGAAGCAGGGGAAATAGCCGTAGACGAACTGGCCGCTGTCTTGCACCTGGGTCCCCAGATAAGCGGCCGCACTGCAGATTCGCGCACTGACGTCGTCAGGCTCCAGGGCAGGTAGAGTGCGCCAGCCAACTTCCGCGGTGTTGCTGTTGAGCTTGTGGGCCACCCCGTCTTCAGCGCAGAACACGCCCGCTGTGTCGAATAGATAGACAGTGGTGTCGGGCTGCAGCATGGCAATTACATTGAGCGCCGCCGGTTCTGTAAAGCGGCGTTTGGCGTAGACGGAAAAATTCCCGGCATTGAAGGTGGCGTGGGCAATGTTGCCGCCGCCATAGAGAATGGCATTGGCGTTCAGTTCCTGTTCGGTGAGCGCGATGTGTAAACTGCTGTCGAACGCGATGCCTCGCCTGAAGTAATTGCGTTTGTGATGCTTGAGGCGTTCATTGAGGTTTTCCCAGCTCAGGGGGGTCACGTTAATCGCACGTTCGACACGAATCCACGTACGTTCGGGTGTATTACCTGACTGTTTTACCCGCTGGTCATGGAATTTCTGGAGCCCACTTGCTCCTGTTTGCCATGCGCTTTCGAAGTTGCCGGCAGTGACATGAAGAACATGCGCGCGTTTTGTGCTGTCACTGATTGAGAAAAATAAAGTGCAGGCATGTGCCGTGTCTGATGAAACAGCTCGCTCATCGGTGTCTTTGCTCAGCAGAGCATAACAAGCGAGCAATTGCTGTTTCACAGACATGGCCTATCCATTAATGAAATAGTTGAAGTCGGGAGTGTAGGCTTATTATTGATCGCCTCGCCAATAAAAAAACACAGGCGAATGTATAACTAATATTCAGAGATAAAAGTGTTAGTCCAAACTATATATGTCCGGAATAAGTGGATGAGTCTTCACGCACCTTTTCTATCACCACAGGCTTGACGGGGCTTTCATATTGCTGAAGATGATCCCTGATCAGCTTGCGAATGACCTGAGAAATAGTAAGGTCAACTTCTTCTGAAAGAGCCTCCAGCCTTTGTTTGGTTGGGGAGTCGATGAGGATGGTCAGACGCGTAGTTTTTTCAGACATTTTCTTGATCCTTTTGCAGAGCGCGGTCTCAACTGCCACGTACAGTAGTTAAATGAAGTGATGAATGTTTAGCGCAAACCCATGGAATTGTAATTTGATGGGCTGAAAGTCTAATTCAATCACTAAACGTTTTCTACGGAGGTGCAAGGAAAGTTTTCATACTGTGAAGTTGACCACCTTTCCAAGCGTGCCATGTTATAAACTTGTTATAATTGCATGAGTCTTTGATGCTGCTTGGGTTTCCAGAAAATTAGACGAAAAGGGCAATGATGTCAAAATGAAATACTATCTAGCACTAAAGTAGTGGTAGGCGGTTTATGATTGATTTGTTAGGTTTTTTTGAACAACGGTTTTTACGGGCGCTATTTGTAAAGTGGCCTGCTGCAGAATAGCCATTGTTTGCTGGGCCTGAACATCTGGTTCACCCACGAAAAAGGGGCCTGACGGCCCCTTTTTATGGAAGGTGTTTTTCAGGCAAAGACGAAGTATTTGCGCACGGTCTCAACCACCTCCCATGTGCCTTTCATTCCGGGTTCAACTACAAAAATATCGCCGGCCTTCAAGTGAATCGGTTCCAGGCCGTCCGGGGTGATCACGCAGTAGCCCTCCTGGAAATGGCAATACTCCCACTTCACATATTCCACCCGCCATTTGCCCGGGGTGCAGATCCAGGTGCCCATGATCTTGCTGCCGTCTTCGCTGGTGTAGGCGTTGAGGTTGACAGTGTGGGGGTCGCCTTCGAGTTTTTCCCATTTGCAGGCATCCAGTACCGGTAGAGGATGGGTGTCGCGCAGAACGGTGATCGGCTTGGACATGGTGACTCCGAGGCAAGGGAAGGGAAGTCGAACCCTATAGCGTCGGTTGAGGAGGGAGTGGTCTGAACTCGACATCGGGATGCCCAGTAACGCAGGTGTACGGTGATGGTGAAATATTGAAACATCCCTGCGTCAATTAGTCATTTTCTCGCAGTAAGTGCGAAAAATTTCATGGTTGGCGCAGGAGTTTGCAAGAATATTTACAGCTGGCCCTCGTATCATTCACTTCAGAAGCAACCGAGAGCCGTGTATGAACCCAATAAAAACATGGTGGGACATCAGCCCACCCTTAAGCACTGCGACCCCGACCTGGCCTGGTGATACGCCGTTCCAGGAAGAGCGAGTCTGGCAGTTAGGCCCGGAGTGTCCGGTGAATGTCGGGCGCATTACCTTGTCGCCCCACACGGGTGCCCATGTCGATGCGCCACTGCACTACAGCGCCGACGGTGCGCCGATCGGTGAGGTTTCGCTGGATGTATACCTGGGCCCGTGCCGGGTGCTGCATTGCCTGGGCAGCGGCGCGTTGGTGCAGGCGCAGCAATTGAAAGGGCGCCTGGACAACCTGCCGGAGCGTGTCCTGCTGCGTACTTATCAACAGGCCCCACTGACTGCCTGGGATCCGAATTTTACCGCCGTTGCGAAAGAAACCGTCGAGTTGTTGGCCAGTCTTGGCGTACGTTTGATCGGGATCGACACCCCGTCCCTGGACCCCCAGCAGTCCAAGACCATGGATGCCCACAATGCGGTGGCCCGTCACGGCATGGCGATTCTCGAAGGCATCGTCCTCGACGATGTGCCCGAAGGCGATTACGAGTTGATCGCGCTGCCGCTGCGTTTTGCCAACCTCGATGCCAGCCCGGTACGAGCAATCCTGCGCCCGCTCAAGGAGTCCACGCGATGAGCCAATGTCCTTTCTCTCCTGACTACCAGCCGCCGGAAGAATGGCATAACGCCGAACTGAATTTTTCCGAGTCCATGAGCTACGGTGACTACCTCGACCTGGGCCGTGTGCTGAGCGCCCAGCATCCGTTGTCGCCGGACCACAACGAGATGCTGTTCATCATCCAGCACCAGACCTCGGAGCTATGGATGAAACTGATGCTTCATGAACTCAAGGCCGCTCGCGAACACGTGCGCCAGGGTGAGTTGTCGCCAGCCTTCAAGATGTTGGCGCGGGTGTCGCGGATTTTTGATCAGTTGGTGCATGCCTGGGCGGTGCTGGCGACCATGACGCCGTCGGAGTACAAGTCAATACGGCCATACTTGGGCCAATCGTCCGGGTTCCAATCGTTCCAGTACCGGGAAATCGAATTCATCCTCGGCAATAAAAGCTCGGCGCTATTGCGGCCTCACGCCCATCGCCCGGAGTTGTTGAAGGAGCTGCAAGTAGCGATTGCCACGCCGTCACTGTATGACGAGGCGATCAACCTGATGGCCAAGGCGGGCCTGGCAATCGATCCGCAGCGGGCCGAGCGCGACCCGACGGCAGCCACGGTTCACGATGACTCTGTGGAGGCAGCGTGGCGCGAGGTTTATCGCGACCCGAGCCGTTATTGGGACCTGTATCAACTGGCCGAAAAATTCATCGACCTGGAAGACTCCTTCCGCCAGTGGCGCTTTCGGCATGTCACCACCGTGGAGCGGATCATCGGTTTCCAACCGGGCACCGGCGGCACCGAAGGCGTGGGTTATTTGCGCAAGATGCTCGACACCGTGCTGTTCCCGGAGCTGTGGCGAGTACGTTCCTCTCTCTGATCAGCGCCCAATAAAAAGCCCCGGCATTCACTGAGTACCGGGGCTTTTTATTGCCGATCTACATGGTTATTACGCTACCGCAACCGCCTTGGCCTTCTTCATACGTAGCCAATACGCGACAAAGATAATCCCCACCCACACCGGCATCGCATATACCGACGCGCGCACTCCTGGAATTGCCAGCATCACGCAGATAATCATCAGC
The DNA here is from genome assembly GCF_009707515.1 of Pseudomonas karstica. GTDB lineage: Bacteria > Pseudomonadota > Gammaproteobacteria > Pseudomonadales > Pseudomonadaceae > Aquipseudomonas > Aquipseudomonas karstica. The sequence goes on from NZ_WLYI01000031.1 coordinate 14,559, forward strand.
ATGAACGCCAGGCACAGGTAGTTACTGAACGGAAACCAGAAAGACTTGAACGACGGCACCACGCCTTGCTCGCCCATGGCCTTGCGGAACTTGATGTGGGTCAGGCTGATCAGTGCCCAGTTGATCATCAATGAGGCAACCACCAGGGCAAACAACAACTCCAGTGCATCGTGCGGTGCGAGGTAGTTGATCACCACGCACAGCAACGTCACTGCCGCCGAAATGCCCAGCGCGCGCAATGGCACGCCTTGCTTGTTCAGCTTCATCAACGCCTTGGGGGCATCGCCTTGTTCGGCCAGGCCGAACAGCATGCGGCTGTTGCAGTATACGCCGCTGTTGTACACCGACAGTGCCGCGGTCAGTACCACGAAGTTGAGAATATGCGCGGCGGTGTCGTTACCGATCAACGAGAAGATCTGCACAAACGGGCTGCCGCTGTAGGCATCGCCGGACGCGCCAAGGGTTTGCAGCAATTGGTCCCATGGGTACAACGACAGCAGCACCGTCAGCGCGCCGACGTAGAAAATCAGGATCCGGTACACCACCTGGTTGATGGCCTTGGGGATTACCTTGCGCGGCTCACTGGCCTCGGCCGCCGTGATGCCTACCAGCTCCAGGCCGCCGAACGAGAACATAATGAACGCCATGGCCATTAACAACCCCATGCCGCCATTGGGGAAGAATCCGCCGTGATCCCACAAATTGCTGATCGATGCTTGCGGGCCGCCGGTACCGCTGAACAGCAGGTAGCAACCGAGCACGATCATGCCGATAATCGCCACCACCTTGATGATCGCGAACCAGAACTCGGTCTCGCCGAAAAACTTCACGTTCAAGGTATTGATCAGGTTGACCGCGATGAAGAACACCACCGCGCTGACCCAGGTCGGGATTTCCGGCCACCAGAACTGGATGTACTTGCCGACCGCTGTCAGCTCGGCCATGCCCACCAGCACATACAGTACCCAGTAGTTCCAGCCCGCCAGGAATCCCGCGTAACTGCCCCAATATTTGTGGGCGAAATGGCTGAAGGAGCCTGCTACCGGTTCTTCAACGATCATCTCGCCCAACTGGCGCATGATCAGAAACGCAATGAGCCCGGCAATTGCATAGCCGAGGATCATCGACGGCCCCGCCGACTTGAGCACCCCGGCTGAACCGAGGAACAAGCCCGTACCCACTGCCCCACCCAGGGCAATCAGCTGAATATGCCGGTTCTTGAGGCCACGCTTAAGGCCCACCGGGTTAACCATGTCATCCGCCATTCACGTTCCCTTCTACTTGTTATTTCAGGGTTGATTGCGCGCCGAACCAGCCCCTCACTGCTGAGGGTCAGATATTACTCTCGGTAAACTTTTCGTAATACAGCGAAACGCCATCAAGTCCCTGATCCAACAGCCAGTTCTTGATGGATTCGACCATCGGCGGCGGACCGCAGACGTACATATCTGCCGAACTGTCCCGCAATTCGGCCAGATTGAAATGCTCGGTCAGGTAACCGCGCTTGCCGGCCCACTGCGGCGACGGGTCGCTTAGCACTTCGGTGTAGCGAAAACCCGGGATTTTTTCAGCGTAGGCACCCATGCGTGTCGCTTCACACAAGTCATCTGCACCCCGCACGCCGTAATACAGGTGTACTGGCTGGTCGCACCTGCGTTCGGCAAGCTCATCCAGCATGCCCAACAGTGCCGACAAGCCCGTGCCACCCGCCACCAACACCAGCGGTTTGGTGACATGGCGCAGATAGAAGGCTCCCAAGGGGGCCTCCAGTAATAGTTCATCGCCTACCTGGCAGCGTTCGCGGATGTAGTTACTCATCACACCGTCGGGCAACAGACGGATCAAAAACTGCAACTGATTGCCGGGGAGATTGGCGAAGGAATAGGAGCGCCAGCTGTCTGTGCCGGGAATCGACAGCCGGGCATATTGGCCCGGCAGGAAGTCCAGCGGTTGGTCCAGTTGCAGGTAAAGAATTGCCGTGCTGGCGGATACTTGCTGCACTTCACAGACCTTACTGCGGATCTGCACAGGCCCCGGTGCGTTACACAAGCTTGAATCAAAGTCGAAATAGAACGCTGCATCGGATTTGACCCGAGTCTGGCAACTGAGCATCTTGCGTTGTTGCAGGTCGAGGCTGGAGAGGGCTTCTTCGTCTACGTAATCCTGGCTGTAGTCGCCGGACTCGCAACGGCCCTGGCACGTGCCGCAAACCCCTTCGCGGCAATCCAGGGGAATCTTGATGCCGTTGCGCAACGCTGCATCCAACAGGATTTCATTGGTGCCCACCGGGAAAAACAGGGTCTTGCCGTCGGCAAAACTGAAGGCCACTTTGTGATTCATTCGTTGAACTCCCAAATACACTTGTAGCCGCTGCCGAGGCACGAGGCCGCGATGGGTTGCGCAGCGACCCAGGCGGCGGTCCTGCGGACACGCATCGCAGTTGCGTGCCGCGGCAGCGGCTACAGGTAGAGGTGGTTACAGGTGATAGAAATCCAGCACCGAATTGATGGTGTCGTTGAGCAACAGTGCATGTTTGCGCGTGATCAACCAACTGCCGTCGTGGGGTTTCAGGCTGTAGGTGGCGTGGCCGTAGAACTGCTCCGAAGTGGCCAGGCGATAGAACAGCGTGTGCCAGTTCAACCGCACTTCCAGCAACCCGTCCGCCTGTTCGGCGATACGCACGTTATTGATCAGGTGCAAAGTGCGCGGCATCGGCGTGGCGGACGCGGCCTTGCCGGTGCGCAGGCGAAACACCCGGTCTTCCAGGCCCGAGCGGTTGGCGTAGTAGATCAGCGACATTTCACGCTTGGGGTCACGGGTATAGACGTGTTCCGAGTCCCATTGCGGCAGGTGGAATTCACTCTGCGGGTCGAACAACTGCACGTAGGCGTCCCAGTCCTGGGCGTCGCACAGCTCGGATTTGCGATAGAAAAACTGTTCGATCTGGTATTGCAGTTGCGCATTCATCATTTCACCTCACGCAGCTTCAAGGATTGAGCGTCGAGACCGTCCAGCAGGAATTTCTGCCAATTGCGGTGCTGGTTGACGTACAGCCCTTCGTGGGTGAATTCGGTACCGGTCATGGCCGGTTGGATATCGATAGCTTCGCTGTTATGGGTCGGACCGGTTTCCCAGCGGTGGCTGCCCCGGGAAATATCGCTCCAGCGCTCCAGGCGGCCCTGGAAACCGCGCTGGGCTTCGCGAAACTCCACCAGGTCGTCGGGGGTGCCCATGCCGGAGACGTTGAAGAAGTCCTCGAACTGGCGGATACGGTTTTCCCGGTCGGCGTCGGACTCGTTTTTCACCCCCAGGCACTGGCTGATAATCTCGGTCTTGTTCCACGCCACCGGGCGAATGATCCGCAGTTGCGAGCTGATCTGGTCGAGGAAAAACAGGCTGGGATAGACGTTCAGGTTACGCAGGCGGTGCATCATCCACTCGGCCTTTTGCTGGCCATGTTCTTCGATCAGGCGCGGCATGATGGTGGCGTAGCCTGAACGCACCGACGGATTGGGCATGTCACTGAACAGCACACTATGGCCGTTGTTGAAGGCGAACCAACCGTCATCGGTATTCGCGTCGCCGGCGCCAAGCTTGCTGTAGTCCAGCGTCATATCGGCTGCAGCGCCATTCTCGGTGTTGACCTGCTGGCGATGCTGCACGGTGGCCACGTAGTTATAGTGCACGGTGCTGACGTGGTAACCGTCCAGGCCGTTTTCGTTCTGCAGTTTCCAGTTACCATCGTAGGTGTAGGCTGACTTGCCGGGCAACACTTGCAGCTCACCGGTGGCGGACTGGGCGACCATCATGTCGAAGAACACTTTGGCGTCGCCGAGGAAATCTTCCAGGCTGTTGCTGGCGTTGACGTCGAGGCTGATGAAGACGAAGCCTTTGTAGCTCTCGATTCGAGCTTTTTTCAGGCCACGGGTGGCCTTGTCGAAACTTTCTGGGTATTCGCCCGGCGCCTTGACCTTTACCAGGCGTCCATCGCTTTTGTAGCACCAAGCGTGGAACGGGCAGGTGAAGGTGGATTGGTTGCCCTTGCCCACGCGGGTGAGGGTTGTTCCCCGATGCTGGCAGGCATTGATCAGTGCATTGAGCTGGCCTTCGCCATCGCGGGTGATGATCATCGGTTGGCGCCCGGCGCGCATTGTCACGAAGTCGTGGTTATTGGCCAGTTCGCTTTCGTGACAGGCGTAGATCCAGTTCTTTTCGAAGATCAGTTCCATCTCCAGGTCGAACAGTTCGGGCTCGGTGAACATGTCCCGGGCAATGCGGAATACTTGGTCGGCCGGACGGAAATCCAGGCAGCTTTCGATAAAGGTTTTCCACTGCTCGACGCTTCTTGCACCACTCATGGGAGGCACCTTTGTTGTAGGGCTAATCGGTGGTGCATTAGAAGCGGCAGCATGGGGGAGGGGCTATCCACTTAGTAGGGGAAGGTGAGCCATAAAGTTGGGCAGGAAATACCCACGAAGGTGCAGGGCAGTGACGTAATGCGCTACTGTCCTACCAGGCAATTATCGGAAAAAACCGCTTCTTATCCACATAGTCGACGGTTGCTATCCATCCAGTGGTCAAACCGCTGGCGTGGCGCAGAACTTGCTCTCTTTCACTTGAAAGCCCCGCCAAGACGCGCCATCAGAGCGCGCTGGCCACAATCGCCGTGGGTGCACCCTGATGAGTAGCGATACACGTGATATCCGTATTGTTCGTTTCGACCTTGAGGGCGCCCGAAGCTGGATGTCCGGTATTTGCGGACCCCATCGGTTGGAAACGGCAACGCCTGAGCGCATCCGCTTCCATCACAGCGCCAATGTGTTCAAGTCCCGCGCGACAACGCTGGGGATTATCGAATATGGCACGGATGTCACCATCGACATCGAAGACGCCGAGCACTTCAGCAGCTACAGCCTGAGCCTGCCTTTGGTGGGGGAGCAGGAGTTGAGCAAGGGCGGTGAGCGGCTGAGTTCCAACCGCGACCAGGCTGTAATCATTTCGCCCAACGAACATCAGGTGCTGGCAATCTCCGGCGATTGCCGCAAGCTGCAAGTGGTGATCACCCGTGCGGCCATGAGCGAATCCCTGGAAGGCCTGTTGCAACGCTCGATTGATGCGCCACTACGCTTTGAGCCGGTGATGGATGCGGTGGGCGGCACTTCAGCGTCGTGGTGGCGCATGGCGCGCAACTTCATTGCAGAGCTGGAACTGGGCAGCGAGCTGTATGAGCAGGCAGCGTTTACCCGGGACCTGGAAAGCTCACTGATCAAGGGGCTGATCCTCGCCCAACCCAACAACTACTCCGAAGAACTGCGAGACGTACTCGGGGTGAAGTTGCCGCACTATTTGATCCGTGCGCGGCAGTACATCCATGACAACGCTCGTGAAGCCGTACACCTGGAGGACCTCGAAGTCGCCGCCGGGGTGTCTCGGTTCAAGCTGTTCGATGCCTTTCGCAAATACTTCGCCCTATCGCCCATGGTCTATCTGAAAAAGTACCGCTTGGGCGCCGTGCGTCAGGAAATCCTTGAGCACGGCACCATTCGTACCATTTCCGAAATTGCCCTGGGCTGGGGTTTTACCCATCTGGGACGGTTTTCGGCGGAGTACCGCAAGCTGTTTGATGAATCGCCGAGCCAGACTCTGCAACGCAATGATGCCCGGCGCCAACGCTGAGCCTTGCTCCTACAGGGAGAGGGGTCAAATCAACTCTTCCACCAGTTGCAGGCAATGACTGAGCCCCGGCGACTGGTCATTGACCCGTCGGCTGAGAATGATCGGCGAAGTGGCGGTGGCTTCGACAATCGGCGTGTAGCCGATGTCCGCCCGATGCAGGATCTGCACCGAAGCCGGTACCAGCGTCACGCCCATGCCCGCGCCCACCAGGCCGATGGCCGTCTGCAGTTCGTTGGTCCATTGCGCCACCTTGAGGCTCAAGCCATGGGCATCGAACAGCGCGATTACATGGTCGGCGTAGCTTGGGCGCGGGTTGCCGGGATAAAGCACGAACGGCTCTGCGGCCAGTTGCGCGAGGGTCGCCGGGGCGCCCAGCAGTGGATGGTCGGCCGGCAATACGGCCACCAGCCGGTCTTCCACCAGCACCCGTTGCACGATGGCTGGATCGTCAATGCGAATCCGCCCGAAGCCCACATCAATCCGCCCGGCCTTGAGGGCTTCGACCTGTTGCAGGGTGGTCATCTCCGACAACCCCAACTCCAACTCCAGGCCATCGTGGGTGCGCAACCGACGAATCAGTTCCGGCAACACGCCATACAGTGTCGACGGCGCAAAGCCGATGCCCAGCCAGGTCTTCTGTCCCAGGCCGATACGCCGGGTGTTGTCGCAGACCTTGCCCAATTGCTCCAGCAGCACATGGGTATGTTCATAGAAAAAGCGCCCGGCTTCGGTCAGCCGCAATGGCCGGCCACGTTCCAGCAGTACCACGCCCAGTTCATCCTCCAATTGTTGGATCTGTCGGCTCAACGGCGGCTGGGCGATGTGCAGGCGTTCGGCGGCGCGGGTGAAGTTCAGGGTTTCTCCCAGCACCTGGAAATAACGCAGATGGCGCAGCTCCATAAGGACTCCTTTAATACCTTAAAGGTATTGTTCGAGACTCATTCTATATTGGAACCCGCAAAAGAACCGGAACAAAATCGGACCCAACCAATAAAGAACCCAACGGGTATTGTCATGCCGATTTGCGCCATCGAGTCGATCGAAACCATTATCGTCGATCTCCCCACTATCCGCCCGCACAAACTGGCGATGCACACGATGCAGAACCAGACCCTGGTGATCATCCGCGTGCGCTGCGCCGACGGCATCGAAGGTATTGGCGAGGCCACCACCATCGGCGGCCTGAGCTATGGCAATGAAAGTCCCGACAGCATCAAGACCAACATTGACCGGCACTTCGCGCCGCTGCTGATCGGCCAGGACGCCAGCAATATCAATGCAGCGATGTTACGCCTGGAACGCAGCATTCGTGGCAACACCTTTGCCAAGTCCGGCATCGAAAGCGCCTTGCTCGATGCCCTTGGCAAACGCCTGAACCTGCCAGTCAGCGAACTGCTCGGCGGTCGCGTGCGCGATGCCTTGCCCGTGGCCTGGACCCTGGCCAGCGGCAACACTGAAAAGGACATTGCCGAAGCCGAGAAAATGCTCGACCTGCGCCGCCACCGCATCTTCAAGTTGAAGATCGGCGCCGGTGAAGTCTGCCACGACCTGGCTCACGTCATTGCTATCAAAAAAGCCCTGGGCGACCGTGCAAGTGTCCGGGTGGACGTCAACCAGGCCTGGGATGAGGCCGTGGCGTTACGCGCCTGCAAAGTGCTGGGCGACAACGGCATCGACCTGATCGAGCAACCGATCTCACGCAATAACCGTGGCGGCATGGTCCGGCTCAACCTGTCGAGCCCGGCCCCGATCATGGCTGACGAATCCATCGAATGTGTCGAAGACGCCTTCAACCTTGCCCGTGAAGGCGCAGCCTCGGTGTTTGCCTTGAAAATCGCCAAGAACGGTGGCCCGCGCGCAGTGTTACGCACGGCAGCGATTGCCGAAGCGGCCGGTATTGGCCTGTACGGCGGCACCATGCTTGAGGGTGGCATCGGTACGTTGGCCTCGGCCCACGCCTTTCTCACGCTGAACAAACTGGCGTGGGACACCGAACTGTTTGGCCCGTTGCTGCTCACCGAGGACATCCTCACCGAGCCGTTGCTCTACCGCGACTTCCATCTGCATGTCTCGACCGCACCGGGCTTGGGCCTGGCTATTGATGAGGAGCGCCTGGCGTTCTTCCGTCGCGATAAATAACAAGAGGGTACCTGCATGTTGTTCCACGTAAAAATGACCGTGAACCTGCCCGTTGACATGAACCCCGAGCACGCAGCCGGGCTCAAGGCGCAAGAAAAAGCCCTGGCTCAGCGTTTGCAGCAAGAGGGAAAATGGCGCCACCTGTGGCGTATTGCCGGGCTGTACGCCAACTACAGCGTGTTTGATGTCGACAGCGTACAAGAGCTGCATGATCTACTGATGCAACTGCCGCTCTATCCCTACATGAGCATCGAAGTGAATGCCCTGTGCCGGCATCCATCGTCGATCCATGAGGATGACCGCTGAGTCTGTTTAGCCACCTGATAATTACAAGATGAGGAGAGCACCATGTCCATTCGACTGTCCCAGACTGCCCACGCCCAACAATTTCTCGAAGAAGCCAGCGGTAACCTCAATGAGGCTGGCAACCCACGGACCAAGGCGCTGATCTACCGAATCCTGCGGGACACGGTGAACATCATTGAAGACCTGGAAGTGACCCCGGAAGAGTTCTGGAAGGCGGTCAACTACCTCAACGAACTAGGCAAGAACCAGGAAGCCGGGCTGCTTGTCGCAGGCTTGGGCCTGGAGCATTACCTGGACCTGCTGATGGATGCGGCGGACGAGGAAGCCGGCAAGTCCGGTGGTACCCCGCGCACCATCGAAGGACCGTTGTATGTGGCGGGTGCGCCGTTGTCCAAATACAAAGCGCGGTTGGATGACGGCCAGGATCCGGGTGTGCCGTTGTTCATGCAGGGCCAGGTACGCGACACCGATGGCAAGCCATTGGCCGGGGCGATTGTCGATGTGTGGCAGGCCAATACCGGTGGTACGTATTCCTGGTTCGACGTCACTCAGTCAGAGTTCAACCTGCGCCGACGGATCGAAACCGACGCCCAGGGCAACTACTGTTTTCGCAGCATCGTACCGTCCGGCTACGGCTGCCCGCCGACGGGCCCGACCCAGCAGTTGCTCGATCAACTGGGGCGACATGGCCAGCGGCCGGCGCATATTCACTTCTTCATCTCGGCCCCGGGGCATCGGCACCTGACCACCCAGATCAACCTGTCGGATGACCCATACCTGCATGATGATTTTGCTTATGCAACACGTGATGAGCTGATTGCAGAAATCCGCTTCAGCGAGGATCAACAACTGGCGCGAGAATTTGGCGTAGAAGGCCGGTTTGCGCAGATTGATTTCAACTTTGAGTTGCAGCCGACGGCAGCGCCGGTGGAGCAGAAGCGCATGCAGCGCGTGCGGGCCCTCGAAGACTGATAGTGGTCGTATGATCGTTCCCACGCTCGGCGTGGGAGCGATCATCATCACTTGCGAATAACCAGATCCAGCACCTCATCCCGATCCTTGATCTTCTGCAGCACAATCTCCGAGCGAATATCCATCACTCCCGCCGTGCGGTTCAGGTGGTTCACGATAAAGTCCGAAAAGTGCTTGAGGTTGCGCGCCTGCACTCGCAGCACATAGTTGCTGGCGCCGGTAATCACATAGGCGCTCGCCACTTCCGGCCAGCCCTGGACCTTCTTGATAAACGTCTCGTGCCAGTCCGCCACATCCTGGCGCAATGACAAGTGGACGATGGCCTCCAGCTCGACTCCCAACTGCTCGGCATTGAGCACCGCGCGATACCCGCTGATTACCCCTTCACTCTCCAGCAAGCGCAAACGGCGCAGGCAAGCGGAGGGAGACAGGGAGACTTTCTCCGCCAGTTCCTGGTTGCTGATACGGCCATCCTGTTGCAGGAAATGCAGGAGGCGCAGGTCGGTGGCGTCGAGAGTCATGGTTAGAATAAATCCGCGAGTTTAGGAGTTAAATTCGAATTTCCTACAGCTTATTAAGCTACTTGTAGCGCACTTCGCATGAAAATTCTGCAAAACTTCGTTCATTATTTGGTCCATCGTCACTTATAAAAACAGGACTTTCCATGCCCACCCAAACCCATTGCCAGATGCTCGATGCCCAGGATCCGCTGGCGCCGTTGCGCCATCAATTTGCACTGCCTGAAGGCGTGATCTACCTCGATGGCAACTCTCTCGGCGCACGACCGGTGGCGGCGTTGGAACGGGCGCAAACGGTAATTGCCCAAGAGTGGGGCAATGGCTTGATCCGCAGTTGGAACAGCGCCGGATGGGCTGACCTGTCCCATCGCCTGGGCAATCGCCTGGCCCCGCTGATTGGCGCGGGTGAGGATGAAGTGGTGATTACCGATACCACGTCCATCAACCTGTTCAAGGTCCTCAGCGCCGCGCTGAGCGTGCAACGCCAGCGCCAGCCGAAGCGCAAGATTATCGTCAGTGAGTCGAGCAACTTTCCTACCGACCTGTATATCGCCGAAGGCCTGGCCGAGTTGCTGCAACAGGGATACTCCTTGCGGCTGGTCAACAGCCCTGATGAACTGCCCCAAGCCATCGACCAGGACACCGCGGTGGTGATGATCACCCACGTCAACTACAAGACTGGCTATATGCACGACATGCAGGCACTGACGGCCCTGAGTCATGAGTGTGGCGCGCTGGCCATTTGGGACTTGGCGCATTCGGCCGGTGCGGTGCCGATTGATCTGCACCAGGCCGGCGCCGACTACGCCATTGGTTGCACCTACAAATACCTCAACGGTGGCCCGGGTTCCCAGGCGTTTGTCTGGGTCAATCCGTCCCTGGTGGAGGCTGCACGCCAGCCGTTGTCGGGCTGGTTCGGGCATAGTCGGCAGTTCGCGATGGAACCGCAGTACGCGCCGGGTAAAGGCATCACCCGTTACCTGTGCGGTACCCAGCCGATAACCTCGCTGGCGATGGTCGAGTGTGGCCTGGATATTTTCGCCCAGACCGATATGGCCAGCTTGCGTACCAAGTCCCTGGCGTTGACCGACCTGTTCATCGAACAGGTTGAAGCGCGCTGCGCCGCCCATGAACTGACCCTGATCACGCCGCGTGATCACGCCAAACGCGGCAGCCATGTGAGCTTCGAACACCCGCAAGGCTATGCCATCGTCCAGGCGCTGATTGCTCGTGGCGTGATTGGTGATTACCGCGAGCCGAAGATCATGCGCTTTGGGTTTACGCCTCTGTACACCAGCTTCACCGAGGTCTGGGAGGCGGTGGAAATCCTCGGTGAAATTCTCGACCAGAAGACTTGGGACCAACCGCAATTCAAAGTGCGCCACAGCGTTACGTAAAAACAATACATCCCCTGTAGGAGCGAGCTTGCTCGCGAGAAACCCGAGAGCGATGGGTTCATCCAGAGTGCCAGCGTCATCGTTCACGATCTTCGCGAGCAAGCTCGCTCTTACAGAAAACATGAGCTTCGTGTGCAATCACAATAATAAAGGGGCACGCCACGTGACCACGCCAGACAACGGCTTTGCAGAAATTACCAACCGCGAACTGGGCCTGCGGCGCCAGCTCACCTCCGGCCAGATGAGCATGATTGCCATCGGGGGCGCTATTGGCACTGGCCTGTTCATGGGCAGCGCATACGCCATCGGTTATGCCGGGCCCAGCGTGTTGGTCAGCTATGCCATCGGCGCGTTGATCACCTTGCTGTTGATGGGGTGCCTTGCGGAGATGACGGTGGCCCATTCCACTTCAGGCTCCTTTGGCGCCTATGCCGAGTTCTACATCAGCCCCCTGGCCGGATTCCTGGTGCGTTATGCCTACTGGGCGGCGATTGTGCTGGCGGTGGGCGCTGAGGTCACGGCGGTGGCGATGTACATGAAGTACTGGTTCGCCAATGTGCCGGAGTGGGTGTGGATCGTGTCGTTTTCCAGTGTGCTGATCGTACTCAACGCTATCAGCGTCAAGACCTTTGGCACATTCGAATACTGGTTTTCCACGATCAAGATCAGCGCCATTGTCGGATTCATTATTCTGGCGGCGTATGTAGTGTTCGGTTCCGGCAATCCGGAATACGGCGTGCAGAATTACACGGCCCACGGCGGCTTTTTCCCTCACGGGTTGAGCGGCATGTGGATCGCAGTGATTGTGTCGATCTTCAGCTACTTGAGCGTGGAGATGATCGCGGTGGCGGCGGGCGAAGCCGCCGATCCGGAACAGGCGGTGAAAAAAGCTTTCCGCGCCACGATCGTGCGTCTGGTGGTGTTCTACCTGCTGACCCTGGCGCTGATGCTGGCCATCGTGCCGTGGACCCAGGCAGGCCACACCCAGAGCCCGTTTGTCACGGTGATGCAGACTATCGGCATTCCGGGCGCCACCGGGGTGATGAATTTTGTGATCCTGATCGCCGCGCTGTCGGCGATGAACAGCCAGCTCTACATCACCACGCGCATGATGTTCAGCCTGTCCCGCGCCGGCTTTGCGCCCAAATCCATGGGCGCCTTGAGCAAGAGCGGGATTCCGCTGAACGCATTGCTGCTGTCCAGTTCGGGTATCGCCCTGGCGACCTTGCTCAACGTGGTGTACCCAGAAAGCTCGTTCACGTTGATGATGGCAATCTCGATGTTTGGCGCGATCTTCACCTGGTTCATGATCTTCCTCACCCACTTTTTCTTCCGCCGCTACCGCAAGCGCCACGGCGGGCCGAAGTTGTCATTTGAGCTGCGGCTGTTTCCCTACAGCACGTTGCTGGGGCTGGTGCTGATGGGCGCGGTGATGATCACCACCTACTTCACCGACGCGTTCAAGATGACGTTGGTGTTTGGGGTGCCGTTCCTGGTGATTCTCTCGGTGGTGTATTACGCCTTTTTCCGCAAGGGCAGGGACAAGGTATCGAACAAGGCCTTGGCGTAACCCGGCAACTGCTCGAACGAGCGGGCGCATAACAGTAAGGTGCGGCAGGCCCATTCCTCGGTCAGCGGCTGGGCCTTGAAGCGGTCATGCCAAGGGCGGCGATCCAGCGCCGTCTGCGGCACAATTCCCAGGCCCGCGCCACGGGCAACCATGCGGATCACGCCGTCAAACCCGTCGGCGCGAATACGTGTCTGCAAACGAAAACCTGCGTGCAGCGCCTGTTCTTCCAGGTACACCGACAAGGCGCTGTCAGCCGCCAATCCCACGTAGTCATGCTGCAGGCTGTGGATAAAACTGACGTCATCGGTTGCAGCCAAGGGATGCTCAAGGGGCATGATCAGCACCAGCGGATCATCGCGAAAATGCCGGGTCTGCAAGCCGTGCGTGTCCACCGCATCGGAAATGATCCCCAGGTCTGCCACGCCCTGGCGCAAGGCATGGGTGATGCGCAGGCTCGGCAGTTCTTGCAGGTCGATATCGAGGTTGGGGTGTTCGCAGAGAAAATCTGCCAGCAGTTCCGGCAGGTGTTCGCTGATGGCGGTGGTGTTGCACAGCAAACGCACCTGGCCTTTGACGCCGTTGGCGTATTCCGCCAGGTCTTGTTGCATACGCTCGGCCTGCTGCAACAGCAGGCGCGCATGCCGGGCCAGGGCCTTGCCTGCGGCGGTCGGGGTCACGCCTCGGCGGCCACGCTGGAAAAATTCGATGCCCAGGGATGCTTCCATCGCCCGGATGCGTGCACTGGCGGCTGCCAGCGACAGATGACTGCGAGCGGCGCCAGCGGTGATATTGCCGGTGTCGAGGATATGCAGGTAGAGGCGTAGGTCGGTCAGGTCGAAATGCATGGTTGGAACTCCCTCAGCCTCACGCAAAACAAGAGGCTGCCTCAGTATATGGCGAATTTCAAACTTCACGCCAAACCCGCAGAATCGGCTCATGAATACCTTTCTAGCGTTCTACCAAAATCTCGGGTTGGCCCTGACCCTACTGGTCATCGGCACCTTCGTGCTGGCCGGCACCGTCAAGGGTGTGATCGGCCTCGGCCTGCCCACTGTTGCCATGGGCATGCTCGGGCTGGCTATGCTGCCAGCACAGGCTGCGGCTTTGCTGATCATTCCGTCGGCGGTCACTAACCTCTGGCAACTGGCATTCGGCGGGCATTTGAGCGCGTTGATCAAACGCCTGTGGCCCATGCTCCTGTTGATCTTTCTCGGTACCGGGCTCGGCTCATTGTGGCTGGGCATGGACGGTGGGCGTTGGGTGGTGCGCGCATTGGGCGCGGCGTTGCTGGTGTATGCCTTGAGTGGGCTGTGTGTGCCGACGTTCAAGCTGAAACTGGCGACCGAGCGTTGGCTGGGCCCGGTATGCGGCCTGGTGACGGGCCTCATTACCTCAGCCACTGGGGTGTTCGTGATTCCGGCCGTGCCCTACCTGCAAGCCCTGGGCTTGAGTCGAGATCAACTGGTGCAGGCCCTCGGATTGGCGTTCACTGTTTCCACCCTGGCCCTGGCAGCGGGCCTGTTCTGGCGCGGTAACCTGGGCGGTGGCGAAATCAATGCCTCGCTGCTGGCGCTGGTACCGGCGCTGCTTGGCATGTGGCTTGGCCAAGCCTTGCGCCAACGCATCAGCGCCGTGCTGTTCAAGCAGGTGTTCTTCATTGGCATGGCGGCGCTGGGCGGCCACCTGCTGATTCGTGGATAGGCAATAATGAGTAGTTGATTCGTGCTGTTTGGTCAAAGGTGTTTTGCCGAACCAGGGCTTACTCAAGCGGGGCGTTATCGATAGCCTGCGTGCCATACGTTCTCAACCTTCAGGTTCGCTCCCGCATGAAAAAAGTCCTGCTGCTCAACGGTGGTAAAACCTTCGCCCACTCCGAAGGCCGCTATAACAACACTCTGCATGACGCCGCCCTGGCTGTGCTGGACCGTGGTGGTATCGATGTCAAAGTCACCCACATCGACGCCGGCTACGATGTCGCCGAAGAAGTGGCCAAGTTCCTTTGGGCCGACGTGATCATTTACCAGATGCCCGGTTGGTGGATGGGCGCGCCGTGGGTCGTCAAAAAATACATCGACGAAGTCTTCACTGAAGGCCATGGCAGCCTGTACGCCAGTGATGGTCGCACGCGCTCCGATGCATCGCAGAAGTACGGCAGCGGTGGCCTGATCCAAGGCAAGCAATACATGCTGTCCCTGACCTGGAACGCACCGCAGCAGGCGTTCGATGACCCGAGCGACTTCTTCGAAGCCAAAGGCGTGGACGCGGTGTACTTTCCATTCCACAAGGCCAACGAATTCCTCGGTATGACCGCGCTGCCGACTTTCCTCTGTGTGGACGTGATGAAACGCCCGGCCATTGAAGCCGACGTGGCGCGGTATGAGCAGCACCTGGCGCAGGTGTTTACCCTTTCGGTGTAATCTGTAGCCGCAGCCTCGTGCCTCGGCAGCGGCTACAACGATTCGATAGAGAGGATTCACGTTGAAAGCCCGATCCGATGAGCTACAGGTCTTCGTCTGTGTGATTGAATGCGGCTCGATTTCCGCCGCCGCCGAACAGGTCGGGCAAACGCCTTCGGCGGTCAGCCGCACCTTGTCGCGGTTGGAAGCCAAGCTGGACACCACCTTGATCAACCGCACCACGCGGCGCATGGACCTGACCGAAGAAGGCAAGTACTTCTTTGAACGGGCCAAGCTGATCCTGGAACAAATGGACGAGCTGGAAGAGCGCCTGTCCTCGCGCCAGCAAACCCCGTCGGGACGCCTGCGAATCAACGCGGCGTCGCCGTTCATGCTGCATGCAATCGTGCCCTATATTGCTGAATTCCGAGCCCTGTACCCGGACATCCAGCTGGAACTCAACAGCAACGACCTGATCATCGACTTGTTGGAACAGAGCACCGATATCGCCATCCGTATCGGCACTCTGGCGGACTCGACGCTGCACGCCCGCTCCCTGGGTTGCAGCCCGCTGCATATCCTCGCCAGCCCGGCTTACCTGGAGCAGTACGGCACGCCGGCGACGGTGGCGGAACTGGCTGATCACACTTTGCTTGGTTTCACCCAGGCGGAAACCCTCAACCACTGGCCATTGCGCCATGTGCACGGCGACCGCTGGCAGATCCAGCCGGGAATCGCCGCGTCCAGCGGCGAAACCGTGCGCCAACTGGCACTGCAAGGGCAGGGGATTGCGTGCCTGTCGCACTTTATGACAATCGAAGACGTCAATGCCGGGCGCTTGCAAGCGATCCTGCCGGAATTCAACAGCGGTTATCGCCAGCCGATCAACGCGGTGTATTACCGCAACTCGCAACTGGCCTTGCGCATCCAATGCTTCCTGGACTTTATCCAGGACAAACTGGCGCGCTACGCCTGCTGATTCTTGACGCCTGAGCAAGATTGAATTGGGCAATGTGGGCTTATTCGGCACAGGTAAGTCCGCAATACTCGCCTCATCACTTATTTAGGCGGGAGATATTTGCATGAACGTATTCGTGACCGGCGCGGCCGGGTTTATCGGCGGCTCCATCGCCACCGGCTTGGTCAAGGCTGGCCATAGCGTCACCGGCTTGGTGCGCAGCGCCGAACAGGCGGCAGAAATGACGGCCTTGGGCATTACCCCGGTGGTCGGCTCCCTGGACGACAGTGCGGTGCTGACCGAACAGGCCAAAAAAGCCGACGCGGTGATCAACGCCGCCAGCAGCGACCATCGCGGCGCCATCGAAACCTTGCTGGCAGCCTTGCGCGGTTCCAACAAGCCGTTGCTGCACACCAGCGGTTCGAGCATCGTCGGTGACGCCTCGGGCGGCAAGTCCAGTGAGGTCGTCTACTTCGAAGACAACCTGCCGGAGCCTAGCGTCGACAAGGCCGCTCGCGTGGCTATCGACAACCTGATCCTGGCGGCGGCGAAAGACGGTGTGAACTCGGCGGTGATCTGCAATACCTTGATTTACGGCCATAGCCTGGGCGTAAAGCGCGACAGTGTGCAATTGCCGCGATTGCTCAAGCAAGCGCGTAAAAGTGCGGTGGTACGTCATGTCGGGCCTGGCCAGAACATCTGGTCCAACGTACACATTGAAGATGTGGTCGCCCTGTACTTGCTGGCGTTGGAAAAGAACATTCCGGGCACCTTCTACTTCGTGGAAAGCAGTGAAGCGTCTTTCATCGACATGACCACCGCCATCGCCCAAGCCTTAGGCCTGGGTCAGCCACAGGATTGGTCCCTGGCCGATGCCGAAGCCGAGTGGGGTTATGAAATGGCCAACTATGGCCTGGGCTCCAACAGCCGGGTGCGCGGCAAGCATGCGCGTGAACTGCTGGGGTGGGTGCCCAAGCGTACGTCGGTGGTCGAGTGGATTCGCAACGAGATGGTCTGATGTTCGCTTGATCGTTCCCACGCTCTGCGTGGGAACGCATTGCTGGACACTCTGCATCCGCTTCTTCATCAGTCAACGCTAGCCCCACCTGCCGCAATTTCGTACCATCCCCAGCCTCATTCCCCGCAATTCCCCGGTAAATTCATGAAACTCACCCGTCTGCGCGCCGACGCCCTGGCCGGACTCACCACGTCTTTTGCCTTGCTGCCCGAATGCATTGCTTTCGCCCTGGTGGCCCACCTCAACCCGTTAATGGGTCTCTACGGCGCGTTCATCATCTGCACCCTGACGGCGTTGTTCGGCGGTCGTCCGGGGATGGTTTCCGGTGCGGCCGGGTCGATGGCGGTAGTCATCGTGGCCCTGGTGGTGCAGCACGGCGTGCAATACTTGCTCGCCACGGTGTTGCTGGGTGGGTTGATCATGGTCGCCTTCGGCCTATTGCGCCTGGGCAAGCTGGTACGCATGGTGCCGCACCCGGTGATGCTCGGTTTCGTCAACGGCCTGGCGATCATCATTGCCCTGGCTCAGCTTGAGCACTTCAAGAGCGGCGAAGCCTGGCTCAGCGGAACGCCGTTGTACATGATGATCGGGTTGGTGGCGGCGACCATGGCGATTGTCTACTTGCTGCCGCGCTTGACCCGTGCGGTGCCGCCAGCGCTGGTGGCGATTCTCGGTGTAGGCCTTGCCGTGTATCTGCTGGGGCTGCCGACCCGCACCCTGGGCGACATGGCTCACATTGCCGGTGGCTTGCCAACGTTCGCCTTGCCACAGATTCCCTGGACCCTGGAAACCCTGCAAATCATCGCGCCCTACGCGATCCTGATGGCCATGGTCGGCTTGCTGGAAACCCTGCTGACCCTCAACCTTACCGACGAAATCACCGAGACCCGTGGTTACCCGGACCGCGAAAGCGTGGCCCTGGGAACCGCCAATATGCTCTCCGGCCTGTTCGGCGGCATGGGCGGTTGCGCGATGATCGGGCAAACCGTGATCAACTTAAGCTCCGGCGGGCGTGGGCGATTCTCCGGGGTGTTCGCCGGGGTCATGATCCTGTTGTTTATTCTGTTTCTGTCGCCGCTGATCGAGCGCATTCCGCTGGCGGCACTGGTGGGGGTGATGTTCGTGGTGTCCCAGCAGACCTTCGCCTGGGCATCATTGCGGGTGATCAACAAGGTGCCGGTCAATGACGTGCTGGTGATTATCGCGGTGTCGGTGATCACCGTGTTCACCGACCTGGCGACTGCGGTGCTGTGTGGCATCGTGATCGCGGCGCTGAACTTCGCCTGGCAGCAGGCCCGTGAGCTGTACGCCGACGAGCATCTGGAAGCCGATGGCAGCAAGCTTTATCGCCTGCACGGCACGCTGTTCTTTGCCTCGACCACGCCGTTCCTCAATCAGTTCGACCCGGCCAGCGACCCGCAACAGGTGACGCTGGATTGCCGCCACCTGAGCTTTGTCGATTATTCGGCCATTGCCGCCCTGATGACCCTGCGCGAGCGCTACGCCAAGGCCGGCAAGCATTTGCGGGTGCTGCACTTGTCCGAGCGCTGCAAGAAACTGCTCAAGCGCGCCCGGGTGCAGCACGACTAACCCAACCAGATCGTTCCCACGCAGCGTGGGAACGATCTGTTCTGTATGGCGTTATGGCCCCACCAGGTTTTCCAATTCCTGGGCGCGGGCTTGGGTCATGTCCAGCAGGCAGCCGGAACCGTTGACTTGATCGATGCTGCCGCCGGTCGCTGAGCCGGCAAAGGCGCAGTTGGCGTCGCGGTATTTAATCCATAGGCGCTGCACATCTTGCAGTTGTTGCTTGCGCTGGCCGTCTTGCGCGGCCAGGGCGCTCTTGTAGGCCAGGTTTAGGCGCGTGTCCTGGACCTTGGCTTCCTTGGCGTTGCAGTCGACCATGTCCACGGTCGTGTTGGCGCTGTCCATGCAGGTTTTCAGCGCCGGGTTGTCGGCGGCCGATGCGTTGGCGCAAAAGGCCAGGAACAGAGCACTGGCAGCGAGTGAGGTACGATTCATGGTCGGCTTTCCCTGGTCATAAGTGGGTACGTATTCTAAGACTCAATGCCGGCTTCTGAGTTTCGGCGTCCTCTGATTGTGATGTAAGAACACCCCACCCATTTTCATTCACTGCCCATGGACATATCCCAAAGCGACAGCGCTTGTCTGTGGGCGAAAATTACTTTCATAAAAATTGAAAATTATCCTCAGTAATGATTTATGAGTTTCACAACCAATTCGACGTGACCCTTTTTGAGGAGTACCGCATGGCCGCATCACCGGGCTTTTGGCTATTGGCTTACGCCGCTATCGCCATCATTGCATTGATCGTGCTGATTGCACGTTACCGGCTCAACCCTTTTATTGTGATCACGTTGGTGTCCATCGGCCTGGCGCTGCTGGCCGGTATGCCGGCGGATACGATCATGGGCTCCTACGAGGCGGGCGTCGGCAAAACCTTGGGGCATATCGCGCTGGTGGTTGCCCTGGGCACCATGCTCGGCAAGATGATGGCCGAGTCCGGTGGCGCCGAGCAGGTGGCACGCACGCTGATTGACCGCTTTGGTGAGCGCAACGCCCACTGGGCCATGGTGTGCATCGCATTCCTGGTGGGGCTGCCGCTGTTTTTCGAAGTCGGTTTTGTGTTGCTGGTGCCGATTGCCTTTACCGTCGCCCGGCGAGTAGGGGTGTCGATCCTGATGGTCGGCCTGCCGATGGTCGCCGGTTTGTCGGTGGTGCATGCGCTGGTGCCGCCGCACCCGGCGGCGATGATGGCGGTGCTGGCCTATAACGCCTCGGTCGGGCAAACCGTGCTCTATGCGATTCTGATCGGCATCCCGACGGCAATCATCGCCGGCCCGGTGTACGCCAAATTCATCGTGCCGCGCATTCATCTGCCCGCCGAAAACCCGCTGGAACGCCAGTTCATTGACCGCGAACCACGCACCCGCTTGCCGAGTTTCGCCCTGACCATGGGCACCATTCTGTTACCGGTGGTGCTGATGATGATCGGCGGCTGGGCCAACCTGATTTCCACCCCCGGCACTGCCTTTAACCAGTTCCTGTTATTTATCGGCAACTCGGTGATCGCGCTACTGGTGGCGACGTTAGTGAGCTTCTGGACCCTGGGCCTGGCCCAAGGCTTCAGCCGCGAATCGATCCTCAAGTTCACCAACGAATGCCTGGCCCCGACCGCCAGCATCACCTTGTTGGTGGGGGCGGGCGGCGGTCTCAATCGGATTCTGGTGGATGCTGGCGTCACCCATGAAATTCTCGGTCTGGCCAATGCCTTCAACCTGTCACCGCTGGTGATGGGCTGGCTGTTTGCCGCGCTGATGCGTATTGCCACTGGTTCGGCCACGGTGGCCATGACCACCGCCTCGGGTGTGGTGGCGCCGGTGGCCCTGGGTTTGGGTTATCCCCACCCGGAATTGCTGGTGCTGGCTACCGGCGCAGGTTCGGTGATCTTTTCCCACGTCAACGACGGTGGCTTCTGGCTGATCAAGGAATACTTCAATATGACGGTGATCCAGACCTTCAAGACCTGGACCGTGCTGGAGACTTTGATTTCGCTGGTCGCCTTCGGTCTGACTTATGGCCTGTCCTGTTTGTTGTAACGTGGAGCCAAACCGATGGACATCCTCTACCAGATCCGCGCCCGCCAAGACTCGTTCAGCGCTGGCGAAGGGCGTATTGCCAAGTTGATGCTCGACGATGTCGGCTTCGCGGCGTCCGCCAGTCTGGAAGCATTGTCCCAGCGGGCCGAGGTCAGTACCGCCACCTTGTCGCGGTTCGCCCGCAGTGTCGGTTGCCGTGACCTGCGTGACCTGCGCTTGCAACTGGCCCAGGCCAATGGCGTCGGCAGTCGCTTTCTCGACCCTGCTGGCCTGCCTGAGCAATCGGCGTTTCACCGGCAGATTCTTGGCGATATCGAGGCGACCTTGCGTCAGCATCTGTCCGGTTTCAGTCAGCGTAGTTTTCTCGATGCGGTGAGCTTGCTGGGCAAGGCGCGGATGATCCATGCGTTCGGCATGGGCGGTCCATCGAGCCTGGGCAGTGACGAGTTGCAAGTGCGTCTGGTGCGCCTGGGCTACGCCATTGCCGCGTGCCACGATCCGGTGATGATGCGTGTGACGGCCGCCACGCTGAGTGCAGAACACGCGCTGATCGTTTGCTCCCTCACCGGTCTTACGCCGGAGTTGTTAGGCGCGGTGGAACTGGCTCGCAACTATGGCGCGCGGATCGTCGCTATCACTCTTGCCGACTCACCGTTGGCGCAATTGGCGGACGTGCTATTACCGCTGCAACCGGCGGAAACCAGCTTTATCTACAAACCCACGGCGGCGCGCTACGGAATGCTGCTGGCCATCGACGTGCTCGCCACCGAGCTGGCCTTGACCCGGCCGGACGACAACCAGGAGCGCCTGCGCCGGATCAAATTGGCCCTGGACGATTATCGCGGCGGCGCCGATTGCCTGCCGCTGGGAGACTGAAATGAAGTACCACACGCTGATCCGCAGTGCGATGATCATTGATGGCAGCAACACGCCGGGTTATATCGCCGATGTAGCGTTGCGCGAGGGTCGTATCGAAAAGATCGGCGACTTGGCGCACGCCACTGCCGAACATGAAGTCGACGCCACAGGTCGGGTGTTGGCGCCAGGCTTTATCGACGTCCACACCCATGACGACACCGTGGTGATTCGTCAACCGCAGATGCTGCCCAAGCTCAGTCAGGGCGTGACCACGGTGATCGTCGGCAATTGTGGCATCAGCGCTGCGCCGGTAAGTTTGCGCGGTGATCCACCCGACCCGATGAACCTGCTGGGCAATGCGGAGGCCTTCGCCTATCCACGGTTTTGCGATTACCGCGCCGCCGTGGAAAGCGCCCACCCGGCCGTGAACGTCGCAGCGCTGATCGGTCATACGGCGCTGCGCAGCAACCATATGGATGACCTGCAGCGCACCGCGACGCCTGCTGAAATTACCGCCATGCGCGCGCAACTGCAGGAAAGCCTGGCGGACGGCGCCCTGGGCTTGTCCACCGGCCTGGCCTACGCCAGCGCCTTCAACGCCGACACCGATGAAGTGCTGCAACTGAGCGAAGAACTGACGGCCTTTGGCGCGGTGTACACCACCCATTTGCGCAGCGAGTTCGAACCGGTGCTGGAGGCGATGGACGAAGCGTTCCTGATCGGTCGTCACGCCAAGGCACCGGTGATCATCTCCCACCTCAAATGCGCCGGCGCCGGCAATTGGGGCCGCAGCCCGCAGTTGTTGGCGGCCCTGGAGCAGGCAGCGAAGACCCATCCGGTAGGTTGCGATTGTTATCCCTATGCCGCCAGTTCCTCGACCCTGGACCTCAAGCAAGTCACTGACGCTTTTCGTATCACCATCACCTGGTCAACGCCGCACCCGGACATGGGTGGGCGGGACTTGCAGGACATTGCCGCGCAATGGGCCGTGCCGTTGATGGAAGCTGCCCGCCGACTGCAACCGGCGGGGGCGGTGTATTACGGGATGGATGAGGCCGATGTACAACGCATCCTCGCTCATCCGCTGTCGATGGTCGGCTCGGATGGCCTGCCGGAAGACCCGTTCCCGCACCCGCGTTTGTGGGGCGCATTCCCGCGAGTGCTCGGGCATTTCAGCCGTGACGTGGGATTGTTCCCACTGCACACCGCTGTGCACAAAATGACGGGCCTGTCGGCGGCGCGGTTTGGCCTGTCGGAACGCGGCGAAATTCGCGAAGGACATTGGGCTGACCTGGTGTTGTTCGATCCGCTGCGGGTGCGGGATGTTGCCGACTTCAAAGACCCCCAGCGCGCCGCCGAAGGGATCGACGACGTGTGGGTCAATGGTGTGTTGAGTTACCAGAACGGTCAAGCGAACGGCCAGCGGCCGGGACGGTTTTTGGCGCGCAGCGGAGATTTGCGGCAGGGCTTCAAGGCTCTATAGTAGTCGCTCATGAACAGGGAGCCACCACTATGCACTTAGGAAGAGTCACCCCCATCCTGCGGATCTTCGACGAGACCAAGGCCCTTGAGTTCTACGTCGATTTCTTGGGGTTCAAGGTCGATTGGCAACATCGGTTCGAGGCTAATTTCCCGTTGTACCTGCAAGTGTCGTCAGGAGAATGCGTACTGCATTTGTCCGAACATCATGGCGATGCTTCACCGGGGGCGGCAGTGCGGATTCAGGCCGAAGGTATTACGGCGTATCAGCAGCAATTGCTGGGCAAAAATTACCGCTATGCGAAGCCTGAGGTCGAAGAAACGCCCTGGGGGTCGCGGGAGATGAGCATCAAGGATCCGTTTGGCAATCGGGTGGTGTTTGTCGAAGAAATTGTGGATTAAGTCTTCTGTCTGCGGAAAAACGCAGGCAATAAAAAACCGCCTTGGTAGGGCGGCTTTTTTACGCCAGAGTATTTACACCCGGAAATGGCTGACCATCTGCTGCAATTGGCCACCCAATCGAGCCAGTTCGACACTCGACTTGGCGGTTTCGTCACTGGCCATGGCAGTCTGTTCCGACACATCACGCACGTTGACGATGCTGCGGCTGATCTCCTCGGCGACGGCGCTTTGCTGTTCGGCAGCTGCGGCGATCTGCTGGTTCATCGACTGGATATTCGAGACTGTGCGGGTAATGGTTTCCAGTGACACACCGGCTTTGCGGGTCAACTCGACGCTGCTGTCGGTGAGGCTGCGGCTGTTGTTCATCACGTTGGCTACTTGTTGGGTGCCGTTCTGCAAACCGGCCACCAGGCCTTCGATCTCCTCGGTGGATTTCTGCGTGCGCTGAGCCAGGCCGCGGACTTCATCGGCGACCACGGCAAACCCACGTCCGGCTTCACCGGCACGTGCCGCTTCGATGGCAGCGTTGAGCGCCAGCAGGTTGGTCTGCTCGGCCACGGCCTTGATCACGTCCATCACGCTGCCGATTTTGTTGCTCTCTTGTTGCAGGTGCGCCATGGCGTCGGTGGAGCGGGCCACCTCATCGGCCAGGCGTTCGATCTGGGCGATGGCTTCGGCCACCACCTTGTCGCCGGCACGCGCTTCGCCGTCGGCAGCCGAGGCGGCCAGGGAGGCTTGCTCGGCATTGCGCGCCACTTCCTGCACGGTGGCGGTCATCTCGTGCATGGCAGTGGCCACCTGATCGGTCTCGATCTTCTGGCTGTTGACCCCGGCGCTGGTTTGCTCGGTCACGGCCGACAGTTCCTCGGCGGCGCTGGCGATCTGAGTGACACCATCGCGGATGCCGGCAATCAGTTCGCGCAAGGTGCTGCCCATGCGCTGGATACCTTGTTGCAGCGCGCCCAACTCGTCACGGCGAGTGACCTGGATGTTGTGGCTCAAATCGCCGGAGGCGATGCGCTCGACCACCGCGAGGGTTTCTTGCAATGGGCGAGTGATCTGCCGGGTGATGATCAGGGCGGCGATGATGCCCACCAGCAGGGCGAGTGCAGTGCTGATCAATTGCAGGCTGCGAGCCTGGGCGCTTTCGCTATCGCGGCGCTGCAACTGAATGTCATACAGCGCCTCGCTGCGCGAAACAATGCCTGCGCCTTGTACGGTCATTTCCTGGCGGGCGAGGACGATGTTGGCGTTGGCAGCTTTATAGGCCTGCACCGCGCTGCGATAAGCGCCGAGGGTGTTTTGCAATGCGCTCAATTCGGTTGGCTGGCTGGCGCCGAACACATTGTCCAGTTCTTTCAAACCCTTGATCGCGGCTTCGATTTGCGCTGCCGCATGCGCCTCGGTGTCTGGGTTGACGTTAGCGGTGTAGCCGCGCACTTCATAGCGGGCCAACAGGAACTGTTCCTTGGTGTGGGTGATGGCCTCGAACTGGGTAAACCGTTCGGTGCTGTCCGGTATTTGGTGCACGTTGCGCTCAAGGGTGTTGATCACCGCGTTGGCGGCGTCGGCGCGATCGCCCATGGTTTGACGTGCGGCGTTGCCGTTGCGGTAGGCCTCGCGCATTTTGTTCAGCGACTGTTGGTACGCGGTGATGATGTTTTTCTGTTCGGTGAGCAGTTTGAGGTTTTCCGGGCTTTTGAAGCTGTTCAGCAGTTTTTGCTGCTGGGCCACGAACCCGTCGAGGCTGGCCTGTACGTTTTGCGCCACGCTTTCGTCACCGTTGGCCAGCATGTATTGCAGGCGCACGATGCGCAATTTGGTCAGCGAGGCATTGAGCTGGGTGATGTCGCTCATCCAGTTGCTACGGTCGATCAACCCGCCGAGGCTGGTCCAGCCGGTGAAGGCCAGGATCGAAGTCAGGGCGAGCACCAGGCCGAAGCCCAGGCCGAGTTTCAGGTTGACGCTGAGGTTGGCGAACCAGTTGTTCATCGAATGCCTCCAGGCACGCAGTCATTTCATTGTCGGCACTGGAAGGTTGTTGTTCTTGGGGCCAGTACAAAGGTGTAGAGGGTTATCGGCTAAAAACACCTCAACTGAAGTAAGTTTTCATGCAGGCTGGATTTACCTTGCAGGCGTGCATAAAGGCCCGCTAACGATTACTCAGGCATCAGGCATCAGGCATCAGGTGCCAGGTGCATGAGGCACGAAAGGCGCTGGCGCTGCTTTTCGCGAGAAGCCCACGTTCAATTGCTCCAGATGGATCAATTCGCTGGGCTTTTCCTGCTCTGGAATCGGGTTGTTTTTGAGCAGGTAGGTGCCTATCTGGCTCAGGTAACTGCGTATTTCCTGGAACGACGGCGTGACACTGTCTCGGTGAGGCGATGCCCATGGCTATGACTCCATGGTGATGAATTGGAGTCATAGCCTGGCGCGCTCAACCAGTGTCGCGGTGGTAGATACGTGGTGTTTTCATTCGGTGTCGATGACAGTTGTCAGCACCAGGCGTGAGGCATATTCGCCTCCTAAATGAACCGTATTGAGCGCGCGTCGCCGATGCTGCGCCTGCCCCTGCGCTTCCCCGCTGTTGGGGTTGACGTCAAAGTGCGGGAAATTGCTGCTGGCGATGTCCAGGCGCAGTCGATGGCCACGTTTGAACAGGTTGCAGGTGGCGAAAGGTTCGATGACCACCTTGACGCGCTCGCCGGGTGTCAGCCATGTCGGTTGTTCCCAGGCATCGCGGTAGCGGCAACGCCGGATACCATCGGTGATATTCATCGCATAGCCGTCGGGGTAGTCGGCGCTTGGTGGGTAAACATCCACCAGCTTGGCGGTGAAGTCAGTGTCGGGCGCGTCACTGTCGATCCACAGTTCGATGTGCAAGGGGCCGGCGACGGTCAGGTCCTGTTCCAGTGGCTCGGTCTGGAAACTCAGCACATCCTCGCGCTCGGCCAGTGGACGATTGTCGCCGCGGCTGCCGAAAAAGCCGCTGGACTCCCGTTGATCGAAAGCCCCACCGGCGAACACGGGCGCCCCCGAGGTCAGCGCGCCGCCCAGGGTCGGGACGGGGTGGTTCGGGTCGGCGTAATAGCTCAAGCGATCCTTGTCGTCAGGGCGCAGCGAGCTCAGTTGGTGGCTGGCCGTGAGGTAAAGCGTGCGCGACTCGCTATGGGGCAACGGCCATTGCGAGCTATTCAGCCAGCGTCCGCCGTGTTGCATCCGGCCGTTTTGATCTTTGGCTCCACTGCCGCCGCCCATCAGGAATACCTTCACGTGAGCAGCCGTTGACGGGTGTGTCGCCTTGAGTGAATGTTCGAACCAGTTCAGCCGACAGTCCAGCCAGTTGCTGTCGACCTGCCCGTCGAATGCGGCCTGTGGGCCGAACTCGACATCACCGCTATGGGTGATATTGCGATCACCATGTAACCAGGGGCCCATGATCAATTGGTGCGAGTGGCTGCTGTTTTTGCTGAAGGCGGCGTAATTGGCCAGTGTCGAGCTGACATAGGCATCGTACCAACTGGACATGAACAGCACCGGGATGTCCGGAAGGTTCTGATAATGCCCTTCGGCGTAGATCCCCGGCGTTTGCCAGTACGGGCCAAAGTCGCCCTGGGCCCACTGTTCCAGCAGGTAGGTTTCGTATTCAGGAACATGACGCAACGGTGATTGCCCGGCTTGCCAGGGCATGCGGGCGAACCATTGGTGAATGTCTTCCTGTTCCAGGGCTTCTCGTATGGCTGGATCGGCCAGCGCCGCGGGGCTTTCCTTGGCCTGGCGAAAAGCCCAGGTCGCCTGTTTGAGTTCGAACGCGCCACCCTGGCGGATCCCACACTGATAGGCGTTGGCGAAGCCGCCGCTGTCCAGCACCATGCTACTGAGCCCCGGCGGATGCAGGCAGGCCATGGCCAACTGGGTATGGGCGGCATAAGACAAACCCATGCTGCCAATCCTGCCGTTGCACCAGGGCTGCTCGACGATCCAGGCGAGGGTGTCGACACCGTCTTCGCCCTCGGCGGTGTATTTGGTGAATACGCCTTCGGAGGCATACCGTCCGCGGCAATCCTGGAAGATCGCGACAAAGCCCTGGGCGGTAAAACGGGCGGCCATTTGCTCGCGGGAAATGTGCTGGCCGTCGAGCTGTTTTTCCGAGCGCGACGGTTTGCTCTTGTCATAGGGCGTGCGTTCGATCACCACCGGAAACGGCCCAGCGGTACCCATCGGCAGATAGATATCGGTGGCCAGGTGGATGCCATCACGCATTGGGATCATCTGGTTGTGTAGCGTCTGCATGGGGAAAACACTTCCTTGGAAAACAGTCATCGACTCAGTACCCAATCGCTACTGCAATGGCCAGCAACACCATCGCCAGCACGGCATAGATCAAAAACAATGGCAGGATGTAGCGCGCCCACTGGCCCCAGCCGACATTCGCGGTGGCCAACAACACCAGCAGGCCGCTGGAGGTCGGCGTAATCATGTTGGTCAGCCCATTGCCCATCAGGAACGCGAACACGGTGGTCTGCGGGCTGACGCCGGACAGCTGGCCCAAGGGCCCGAAGATCGGCATGGTCACGGCAGCCTGGCCCGAGGTGGACGGGATCAGCACGTCCAGTCCCAATTGCGCGAAGAACATGCCGTACGCCGAGACCAGCGGCCCGTGATCGCCCACCAGGTTGGCCAGGCTGTTGACGATGGTGTCCAGCACCTGGCCGGTGCTGAGGATTATTTCCACGGCGGTCGCCAGGCCTATCAGCACACCGGCAATCAGCACCTTTTTCATGCCGTCGACGAAAGCGCTGGCGGCGACGCTGGCGCCGAGCCCGGCGATTACACTGAAGGCCACGGTCAGCAACAGGTAGAACGCCGACAGTTCGTGGTATTTCCACTCCCAGCGGTTGGAGGCGTAGACCAGGAAGCCGATGCCGGTGCCAAGCACAAGCAGGTTTGCCAGATGACGGACAGGCAGCGGCTTGCGTTCGAAAGTGATCTGCGCGCTGGCATCAAAACCATGCTTGCGAATGCTCCACAGCACAAACCCAATGCCCACCAACAGGAAGGTGCAGTAGGCGAGGACGCGCATACTCAAGCCGCTGAAAATCGGCAGCCCGACCATTGGCTGGGCCACCGACAGCGCCACCGGGTTTGAGATCGACGCCAGGTAGCCGATCTTCACCGAGATGGTGACGATGGCCAGGCCGATAAGGTTCGATAGCCCCAGGCGGTTGGCCATGGCGACCATCAGCGGCACGATCAGGATGAATTCCTTGGCCAGGCCCATAAAGGTGCTGCCGGCGGAAAACACCAGCATCAGGCTGGGCACCAGCACGTAGATGTTGCCTCGGGTCAGCCCCAGCAAGCGCTCCAATCCGGCGTCGATCACCCCGGCCTTGTTCAACACGCCAAACATGCCGCCAATGAACAGCACCATGAAAATCAACGCTGCGCGCTTCTCGATGCCCTGGGGAATGGCCATGAAACCTTCCACCAGCGACACCGGGCGGGCCACGCTGTCACCGGCTTTACGCGGCTCCAGTGAGAGCAATTGGCCCAGGGCGTTGTGTTTTTCCAGCACCTGATAAGAGCCAGGCACCACCAGGCCGTCCTGGCGCTGGAACTTGCCCGAGTTCACCGCGTAGGTAAACGCCACCGCGAGCAAGACGATGCTCAGCAGGATAATGGCCGGGTTGATTTGTTTACGTTGTGCGGGTTTGTCCGCCGCCACTTCGGCTGGCGGTTGGGTACGGATGATCTGCGGTTCGGTCATGCTGGCTGCCCCTGCGTGCGCTCCCCTTGTAGGTGGGCAGGCACTGTTTTTGTTTTGGGTAATGACGCTTGGTTGGGCGGACACTAGGGCAAAGTTTTACCGGCGACAACGTTATGCGTGGGATGGGTTGGGGTATGCGTTTTCTGCGGCCAGACGCTGTTTGAGGTGTTCGGCAAATGCGGTCACCACTTGCGACCTTGGCTCATCGGCGCGAAATGCCAGGCCAAACGCATAGGGTAACGCCGGGCGGAAGGGGCGGATGACAATAGGCAGGTGCAGGAAATGGCTGGCCAGCAAACCATTGACGATCGATACCCCCAGGCCTTCGGCAACAAAGCTGCATGCGGCACCCACCGAGTGCACTTCGACCCGCACCTGAGGCGTGAGGTTGGCGGCGCGAAATATCTGGTTCAGCTCTGCTCGCAGCGCTCGTTGTCGCCCCAGCATTACCAACGGCACGTCTCGCAGATGCTGCGCCTCAATGACCGCGTGGCGGCTCAACGGGTGCCCCACTGGCATCACGCACACGCCTTCGGTTTGCAACACCGGCTCGATGTCGAAGTCGGGAATTTCGGTGGGTAGGCGTACAAAGCCCAGGTCAGCGGAACGGTCCAGTACGGCCCGTTCGATCATGTCGTAGGAGCCGGTCAGCAGCTCGACGACAATCTCCTCATGGCTCTTGAGAAACTCGGCGACGATCCGTGGCAGCAGCTCCTGGGTCATGCTGGTAGGCACCCCGACCTTGAGCAGGCTCTTGCGTGAGCGGCCCACACGCATCTCATCGGCCAGGCGCTGGATACGCTGCATGCCGTCCACCAGCCCAGCGACTTCTGCGAGCAGCTCTTCAGCTTCCGGAGTCGCCATCAGTCGACCCTTTTTGCGCAGGAACAAGGCAACGCCCAAGGCCTCTTCCAACTGGCTCAACAGGCGGCTGACCGCCGATTGCGACAGGCCCATGCGGGTCGAGGCGCCGATGGTCGACCCGGTGGACATGATTGCCTTGAAGGCTTCGAGCTGCTTGAGGTTCACCGTGATTTTCCTATCGGTTGCGAAGGCGGGAGATGCTTTGCGCATAGCTTGATGCGCTTCACGCATAACGTTGTCGGGTGTTCGCTGAGCCGTTAGTGTCCGCCGCAATGCGACTTG
This sequence comes from Pseudomonas karstica, assembly GCF_009707515.1. Taxonomy (GTDB): domain Bacteria; phylum Pseudomonadota; class Gammaproteobacteria; order Pseudomonadales; family Pseudomonadaceae; genus Aquipseudomonas; species Aquipseudomonas karstica. Next base: position 44,781 of record NZ_WLYI01000031.1, read on the forward strand.
CCGTCCAGCCTGTCGCACTTAGCAACTGCCTATAAAAATCGACAATACGGCATTGGAGAAAAGGTTATGCGTGAGCTGTTCACGAAAGCGGGCGTGGTGTCTGCAGGGATATTGGCAGGCCTGTCGACGCCGTTGATGGCCCAGGGTTTCTGGGAGGACTCCCACGGCAAGTTGACCTTGCGCAATTACTACTTCAACGACGGTTACCGCGACGGCGGTGAGGACCGCAAAGAGTGGGCCCAGGGTTTTTTGCTCAACCTGCAATCGGGTTATACAGAAGGTACTGTGGGTTTTGGCCTGGATGCGCAGGGGTTGTCGGGGATCAGGCTCGACTCCAGCCGCACCCATGCCGGCACCGGATTGCTGCCGGTTAACGACGATGGTCGTGCGGCCAGCGAGTTTTCAAGCCTGGGCGTCACGGCGAAGATGCGCATCGGCGGCGCCGTGGTGAAAACCGGCACACTGTTGCCGAAAATCCCGGTGCTGGTGCACAACGATGGCCGCTTGTTACCGCAGACCTTCCAGGGCACTCAAGTCGAGTACACCGGTGTGCGCAACTTGTACCTGCACACCGGGCATCTGGACAAATTCAAACAGCGTAACTCCAGCGACAGCGTGGATATTTATCCACAGGGCTACACCGGCAAAAAGGGCAGTGACTTTGATTTCGCCGGCGCCACCTATGCCTTCACGCCCGCCCTCAGCGGCACGTGGTACTACGGTGAAATGCGCGAATTCTATCGGCAGAATTTTTTTGGCCTGGTGCATAAGCTGCCGTTGGGCAGTGGCAACCTGACCAGTGATCTGCGCTATTTCATCAGCGGCGAAGCGGGGGAGGCGCGCAATGGCAAGGTCGACAGCAATATGTTCAGCGGGCTGTTCACCTATCGGCTGGGGCCCCAGGCGTTGGGTGTGGGTTACCAGAAAGTCACGGGTGATACAGCGCTGCCCTATGCCAGTGTGTCGACGGTGTACTCCTTCAGCAACGCAGGTGTAGGCAAGTTTATCCAGGCCGGCGAGCAGACCTGGATGCTGCGGTATGACTACGACTTTGCCGCGTTGCTGCCGGGTTTGAGTTTCATGACCCGCTACTACAAGGGCCAGGACGGCGACTTCAAGGGCCGCGAGGCACGGGAGTGGGAATCGGATACCAACCTGCGCTATGTGATCCAGGACAGTGTCTTCAAAGGGGTGGGTGTTGAATTGCGCAAGGCGACGTATCGCTCCACCTACGCCAGTGACCGGGACAACTATCGGGTCTACCTGACGTATGACCTGGCGCTCTGGTAACGGTACTAATCAGGCGACAATGTCGTTAGAGTACGCCGCGCTCGAGAACTGAGTCTCGGGCTTTTACCCATGGAGTTTTACCTTGAACCACGTCAGTAAAATCGCTGCTTCCCTGTTATTGGCCCTGACTGTCAGCGGTTGCACCGGTACCGCCATGAAGACCCAGCAACTGGACCCGAGCCAATACACCGTGATTGGCCACAGTGAAGCGAAGGCCACCGGCCTGCTGCTGCTGGGCGTTATCCCGATCAGGCAGAACAGCCGTTTTGTGCGGGCGCAAACCGCGGCCATCCAAGCCAAGGGCGGCGATGCCATGATCAATACGCAAATCCAGGAAAACTGGTTCTGGGCGTGGGTCCTGACGGGTTACACCACCAAGGTGTCGGGTGATGTGGTCAAGCTGAAAACCGCTCAGTAAGGGCGCGAAGGAGCGCTTGCCCAAGCGCTCCTCTTGCTGATCAGTGCTCAACAAGGTAGTAAGGCTGACGGTTCACTGCCATCGCCTTGACCACCTTGATCGGCACGCCCAGCCGGTCGGTGTTATCCACCAACGCCATATTCCCCGGCTTGGCGGCTAGATAGTCGGTTAATTCCTGTTCCGACTGCAGAATCCTCAAGTAACCCTGTATATAAAATACGCTGGCACCCGCGATCCGTTCGTTTGGTCGATACAACGCCACGTTGTTGCCCTCGGCTTGTATCGCCTGGACCTGGCTGATCAATGGCACGAACGACTGGCGGATATCGGCCTTCGGTGCAAACCAGGACGCGGCGATCAGGTAACACGCAACCACAAAGGTAAAGACGCCCCCTGCCAGGCCCCGGCGATGGTTATAGATGTGCGCAGCAACGTGTGATGTTTGCGTGCGACTCTTTAACCCGCCCAGTAATACCCTGCCATATTCGGCGGCCAGCACCGCGGCGGCCGGAGTCAGCGACATCAGGTACACCGTGCGCTTGCTCGACGCCAACGTCAGCAGGGTGAACTGCGCCACTAACCATACCGTGAAGAACAGCCGGTAACGGTTGCGCACCAGGCTTTTGCGAAAGTGCCACAAACCCAGGTATACGAGGATATTCCACGGCAAAAAAGCCTCGGGTAATTTGGCGATGTAGTAATAGAAGGGTTCGTAGTGACCGGCCTCGATAAAGGAGCCGCTGAAACGTCCGACACTGTTGGTCAACAGCACCTCACCGACTGCCTGCATCCCTGCGCGCTGGAATAGAAAGCCCAGCCAGATCGCCAGGGGAACAAGGGCCAGCAGCGTAAACAACCCGGGGCGAAGCCAGTCGCCGGGCTTGAAGTGCTTATCCATCAGGCTGGTGCTGGCCAGGTAGACAAAAATCACAATGCCGGGCATCGCCAGGCCCAGTACGCCCTTGCTCAAGGTGGCAATCACCATGCCTAGGGTAAACAGTAGCCAGGTACCCAGGTTGGAGGTGGAGCGTTCGGGCTCGGGGCGATTGGCTTGATAAAACGCCAGCAAGGCCATGGTCACGCCGAGGCTGAGCAACGCATCTTCACCGACCCCACGCGCGTTGCTCCAGTAGCTGCCCATGGTCGCCAGCATCAGCCCTGCGACAAACGCCAGGTTCTTTGGCCGGCCAAACTTGCGCAACATTGCGTACAGCAACATCACGCTGAACAACCCGGCACACGCCGACGCCAGGCGGACCGCCCCAGAGGTGCCGCCAAACAGGCGAATCGCCCCGGCGTCGATCCACAGGCTCAAGGGTGGTTTTTCCAAAAAGGGTTCACCAAACAACCGGGGCACCACCCAGTCGTTATCCAGGTGCATCGTCATGGCGATCCCGGCTACTCGGGCTTCGGTCGAGCCTTGCAGTTCATGATTACCAAGGGCAAAGAAAAACAACAGGGCAGCGAGCAGCAATAGAGCGGAGCGCGTCATGGGGTTTGGCTACCGGGGCAAAGGACTGTTCGGAAGAGCGGTCCGGGCATTCGGCGAGTATACGAGGGCGATTCTTAACAATTCGTGAATGAGTGATAGGTTTTTGTAAGGTTGGCCATGTTCAATCAAGGCAACTTCAGGCTGATCAAGATAAAAAAGCCCGGCACAAGGCCGGGCGAAAAGGTTGCAATCGATACGTTCGGTTTAGCTCATGCCCAGCCAGTTAGGCAAGGCCAGGGACACCGACGGGATGTAGGTAATGACTACCAGGAAGGCCAAAAGTATCATCAGCCAAGGCCACGCAGCGCGGATCACCTGTGTCAGCGGCATACCGGTTACCGCTGAGGTGACGAACAGGTTCAGGCCCACGGGTGGGGTTATCAAGCCGATCTCCATGTTGACCACCATGATGATGCCAAGGTGGATCGGATCGATGCCCAGTTGCATGGCAATCGGGAACAGGATGGGGGCGAGGATCAGGATGATTGCCGACGGCTCCATAAAAGCGCCTGCGACCAACAGCACAATGTTCACCACCAACAGGAACTGCCAAGGTGCAAAGCCCGCTTCGATCACCCAGGCAGTGATGGTCTGCGGAATTTGCTCAGTGGTCAGTACGTGGGCGAAGAGCATGGCGTTGGCAATTATGAACATCAGCATAATTGTCAACTTGCCGGAGTCGATCAGTACTTTTGGGCACTCGCGGAAGCTCAAGTCCTTATACACAAAGAGCGCTACAAAACCTGCATACACCGCAGCCACGGCTGCCGCCTCGGTTGGGGTGAACATGCCGGAGTAAATGCCGCCGAGAATGATCACCATCAGGAGCAAGCCCCAGACAGCTTTGCGTGCGGCGGTGAGTAACTCGCGCAAGGTTGCACGAGGTTGCGCTGGCAGGTTCATTTTGCGGGCGACTATGTAGATCGCCACCATCAATGCCAAGCCCAGCAACAAGCCTGGAATAACCCCTGCCATAAACAGCTTGCCGACCGATTGCTCGGTCGCTGCTGCGTACACAACCATCACAATCGATGGCGGAATCAGAATGCCCAGCGTGCCAGCGTTACAGATGATGCCTGCGCCGAAGGCTTGTGGATAACCCGAACGCACCATACCGGCAATCGCAATAGAGCCGACCGCTGCAACGGTTGCAGGCGATGAGCCTGACAATGCTGCGAATAACATGCAGGCCATAACTGCCGAAATCGCCAAACCACCACGAATGTGGCCGACACAGGCGTTAGCGAAGTCGATTAAACGCTTGGCCACGCCGCCGGTGGTCATGAACGCTCCCGATAGCAGGAAGAACGGAATCGCCAGCAGCGTGTAGTGCTCGGAGGTTTCAAACAACTTGATGGCCAGCGAGCGAACCGAGTCCGGGCTGAACAACATAATCGTCACCGAGCCTGCCAGGCCCAGTGAGATCGCTATGGGCACGCCGATAAACATCAGCACAAAGAGTGCGACAAAAAGGAACAAAATCGTCATTGGTTTTGCTCCTGATCGTTTAGTTTCAGCGCATCTGCTGCTTCATCAGCCAAACCCAGGCCGGTTTGCTGATTAGTCAGAATGCGCACCAGGATTTCCACAAAGCGGACAAACACCATGGCGTAACCGAACGGTACGATGGCTGCGATATGCCATTGGGCGATGCCGTAATGGCCGAGGTCTTCAGCGCCGATGTCGGCGATAAACAGGGTTTTGACCCAATCAAAGCTGCCAACCCCAATCATCACGGCGTAAGTCAGGCAGGCAACACAGGCAACCAAGCCAATGATGCGCTGGGTCGGCCGCGAGGCCAGTTTGACCAATGCATCTACACCGATATGCCCGGCGGTACGTACGCCGTAAGCCAGGCCGAAAAAGATTAACCAGGCGAACAGCGCCTTGGTTAAAGCAATGCTCCACGTCATTGACTGGGCCATGCCAAGAAGGAAGTCGCCAATCGAAAACAACACCTCGCTACCGCCTTCCCAGTGGTCGGCCCAGTTGTAGAAAAAGGTATAGATGTTGTTGAGAACTACGTAGCTAAAGGTTACCAGCGTCATCATCCCTAATAAAAAGGCGATGAAGCCCTCTTCAAAATGGTCCCAAATGCGTCGCAAGGCATTCATCAATAATATCTCCAAAGGCGAGGGACGAAGACCGTGGTAAACCACGATCTCGCCTAAAAACCCAGTGCCCATGCATAGGCACTCAACTGGTTTTAGAGCCGCAGTGCGGCTGATTCACCTTACTGGTTGGAAGCTTCAGCAGCCTTGATCAGGTCAGGGCCGATGTCGTTTTCAAATTTCTTCCAGACAGGCTTCATGGCATCGCGCCACTCGGTACGTTGCTCTGGAGTCAGATTGATGATTTCGCTGGTCTTGGCGTCGATGATGCGCTGCTTGTCACCTGCGTTCAGTGCTTCAGCTTGCTTGTTCACGTCAGCGGTCACTTCAACCAGGATCTTGTTCAGCTCCGTGCGGATATCTTCCGGCAGGCCGTTCCAGAACTTGGTATTGGCGATCAGCATGTAGTCCAAAACACCGTGATTGGATTCGGTGATGTATTTTTGAACTTCATTGAGCTTCTGGCTGTAGATATTCGAGTACGGGTTTTCCGCACCGTTGACAACGCCAGTCTGCAGGCCCTGGTAAACCTCGGCGAAGCTCATTTTACGTGGATTGGCACGAACGGCCTTGAACTGCTCTTCGAGTACTGCAGAAGCCTGCACACGGAACTTCAGGCCACGTGCATCTTTTGGCTCGTGCAATGCTTTGTTGGCCGACAATTGCTTCATGCCGTTGTGCCAATAGCCAAGCCCGGTGATGTTTTTCGACTCCATCGAGGCGAGTAGCTCCTGGCCTTGGGGGCCCTGCTGGAATTTGTCGACTGCCTTAATGTCGTTGAACAGGAATGGCAGGTCGAAAATCTGCAGTTTTGGGGTGTAGTGCTCGAACTTGGCAAGCGATGGGGCGATCAGTTGCACATCCCCGAGCAGCAGGGCTTCCATTTCCTTACCGTCACCGAACAGCGACGAGTTAGGGTAAACCTCTACCCGTACTTTGCCGGGTAGACGCTCCTCAACCAGTTTTTTGAAAAGGTTGGCACCTTGGCCTTTCGGCGTGTTGTCGGCTACAACGTGGGAGAATTTGATCACGATCGGGTCGGCCCCATGGGCCATACCGGCGATGCTCATTGACAGAGCACAATATGCGAGTGCCTTGGCAGCAGTTTTGAACATGCGAATATTCCTCTTATTGTATTTATAACGCTGAGCGCCGTCGCGCGAAAACGGGCTAACAACAAGTCTAGGTCGCATGTCAGAAAAGGAGGGGCGCATGCTAGAAATTGCCTAGGTTTTATTTGTTGTGTCGCCCAAAAATTAAACAGCAATAAACATGCCGCGCTGCGCTCTATGGAGAGGTAGCGAGTTTCAGTATTGGGTTATTTGAGTTTATATTTGATTTAAAAGAAGTTTTTGGTTTTGGCGAGGTTCTTTGGTTATCCAGCATTTACACAGCAATAGCGGGTTTTTTGTTGGTTTTGGCGGTTTTCCGCCAGTGTGGCGGGATTGTTTGGCGGCTTTTCGCCATGACGGGTTGCATAAAGATCAAGACCCTCTCCTGGGTTTATACTCGGCGCCATCGCAATTAACCAAAATCAAACGAACTGAGATACCTCATGAGCTTTTCTCTTCCTGCGACACCTGCGCACAAGCCGGTCGCGCCACTGCTGGCGTTTGTCTTCCTGCTGTTTGGCGCCGTGTTCCTGCAAAACAGCGTCGGCTCGCGCCAAGTGCTGTTGCTGGTGGTCGGCGCGGCGCTGGGGTTGACGCTTTATCACGCAGCCTTCGGTTTTACCTCGGCCTGGCGGGTGTTCATCAATGATCGGCGTGGCGCGGGTTTGCGTGCGCAAATGGTGATGCTGGCGGTGGCGGTGGTGCTGTTCTTCCCCGCGCTGGGCGCGGGCACTTTGTTCGGTCAGCCAGTGGTCGGGCTAGTGGCGCCGGCCGGGGTTTCGGTGGTGTTCGGTGCGTTCATTTTCGGCATCGGCATGCAGTTGGGCGGCGGATGTGCGTCAGGTACCTTGTTCACCGTGGGCGGCGGTAATGCACGCATGCTGGTGACCTTGTTGTTCTTTATCTGCGGTTCGTTGATCGCCACTCACCATGTTGACTGGTGGTTTTCGCTGCCCTCGTTCCCGGCGACTTCCATCGTCAAAAGCTTCGGCGTGGTTCCGGCATTGCTCGTGAGCCTGGCCGTGTTCGCAATCATTGCGGCTGTGACCGTACGCCTGGAAAAACGTCGTCATGGACAGCTTGAAGAGGGCGTGACCAGCGAACACCAAGGGCTGCGCCGCTTCTTGCGCGGGCCGTGGCCATTGGTATGGGGCGCGATTGGATTGGCCTTGCTCAACTACGCCACCCTGGCGCTGGCCGGACGGCCGTGGGGTATTACTTCGGCGTTCGCGCTGTGGGGCGCCAAGGTTGCCAGCGGGTTGGGCGTCGATGTCGGCAGTTGGGTGTTCTGGCAGATCCCGGGCAATGCCAAGGCCCTGGTTGCGCCGGTGTGGGAAGACGTCACCAGCGTCATGGACATCGGCATCATCTTTGGTGCGCTGTTGGCCGCAGGCCTGGCCGGGCGTTTCGCACCCAACCTGAAAATCCCGGCCCGCTCGCTGTTCGCGGCGGTGATCGGTGGTCTGCTGCTCGGTTATGGCTCGCGTCTGGCGTACGGCTGCAACATCGGCGCCTACTTCAGTGGCATCGCCTCGGGCAGCCTGCATGGCTGGCTGTGGCTGGTGGCTGCGTTTATCGGTAATAGCGTGGGCGTGCGTCTGCGGCCGTTCTTCTTTGCGGGCGAGCGTACGAAGGTGGCGTTGAGCGGTTGCTGAGAGCTGGTGTGTGCCTGGGTTGACGCCTCGTTAGCTTTCACGGGGCCCCGTAGGTTCTGTGGCGAGCAGCCCGGTGCCGTCTCGCTCACTATGGTTTTCAAGGCGCCGAACAGGCGCCTTTTTTCATCACTTTGGCGGCATAGAGGCTTTAGCGACCTGTGGCTTTGTCAGCTACCCCTGATGGCTCTGGTTTCGCCAAGGATCCTCGCAGTGTCCCGCGCAGGAGGCAGGCCAAATACCCGCGCATAGTCCCGGGTGAACTGCGTAGCACTTTCGTAGCCCACCTCGAAGGCGGCCGCAGTGACGCTTCTGGCGCTGGCCACCATGAGCGTTCGGGCCTGAAGCAAACGAACCCGCTTTTGATACTGCAATGGGCTTAGGGTGGTGACTGCCTTGAAGTGGCGGTGAAAGGCCGAGACGCTCATGGCCGCTTTCTGCGCGAGGCTCTCTACCCTGATCGGCTCGGCAAAATCACGGCGGATCCATTGAATCGCCAGGCTCACTCGCGCCATGGCGGTATCAGGCGCCGCAATCTCCCGCAGCATCCAGCCATGTGGGCCTTGCAGCACGCGGAACAGAATCTCGCGCTCGTAGACGGGAGCCAGAGCCGCAATGGCGTCAGGCTTGTCCATCAGCCGCAACATGCGGACCCAGGCGTCCATCAGTTCTGGAGTGACAGCCGCCACGGAAAACCCGGGATCGTTTTCATACCGCTCCCTCGGTTTTGGAAGGTCTGCCAGCAGTGTGGACAACACCGTTGGGTCGAGCGTCAGGCTGACCGCCAGGTAAGGCTCGCCTGACGCAGCTGGGTGCACGGTGCCTACCGCCGGCAACTCGATGGACATGACGAAATACGTCGCGGGGTCATACCGCAGCGTGCGGTCGCCGACGGTCATGGTTTTGCTGCCTTGCAGGATCAGGTTGATCATCGGGTCATAGACCGCAGCCAGCATGTGCTCGGGAATCTTGCCCTGGACCATGGCGACCCGCGGGATGCCTGTCTCGGTGCGGCGGTTCTCGGCCTTGGAGGCCAAGGACCGCAGTTCATTCAGTTGATTGTTCATGAAGCGGATGTTTAGCGCAGGCGGATACGCTGCGCAAGTAAAAAGCAGAAACAGGCAAGTCTTGAGTAGGAACGGCTGAGCCCACGGTGAGGGGCAAGTTTACTGTGATGGCTCATTTGGTCGACAGTGGAGCAGGACATGGGCGTTGTCGTTATTACTGGAGGCAGCCGGGGAATCGGCGCCAGTGCAGCTAAACAGGTTGCCCTGCGGGGCCTGGGGGTGATCCTTACCTACAACACTAATCCCGAGGCGGCGGATACGGTCGTGCGGTGTATCGAGCAGGCAGGTGGCAAGGCTGTTGCGCTCAAGCTTGATGTCGCTGATGTGGGTAGCTTCGGGGGCTTTTGTGAGTCAGTAGTCCATGTATTGCGGGAAACCTGGAACCTGAACGCCCTCAGTGGCCTGGTCAACAACGCGGGCTATGGGCTGTTCAACCCTTTGCCATCGATCAGCGAAGCGCAGTTCGATGGCCTGTTCAATGTTCATCTCAAGGGGCCATTCTTTTTGACCCAGGCCTTGCTGCCGTTGCTGGAAGAGAACGCCAGCATCGTCAACCTGACCAGCGCCACGGTCCGCGTGGCCACTGCGGGCGTCGCTCCTTATGCGGCCTTCAAGGGTGGCCTGGAGGTGCTCACCCGCTACATGGCCAAGGAATTTGGTGACCGGCGTATAAGGGCCAACGCGGTTTCGCCCGGTGCGATTCGTACTGAACTGGGCGGTGGGCTGAACGATGAATTCGAGACGCTGCTGGCGGCGCAAACAGCGCTTGGCAGGGTCGGCGAACCGCAAGACGTCGCGCGCGTCATTGCCATGCTGTTGTGCGAAGAAGGCGCCTGGATCAATGCCCAGACAATCGAGGTCGCGGGCGGCTACAACATCTGAACGAGGGTTTTGGCATGCTGGATCATATTTTTCTGTCGGTGAGTGACATTGAACGCTCCATCCGTTTCTACGAGGCAGCCCTGGTACCGCTTGGGATCACCGCACGCCTGGACTACGACGGCAAGGACGGTCCGCCGGGCCATCCAGACCTCAAGGGCTTCGGTGCCAATGGCCGGATGTTCTTCTGGCTGCGGGAGGGCATCGTGCAAGGGCAGGCCGTGCACGTTGGTTTTGTGGCGAGCAGCAAGGCTGAGGTCGACGCAGCCTATGCTGGCGCCATTGCTCAGGGTGCTGTCGACAATGGCGCACCGGGTGCCCGGCTGCACTACGACCCGAATTACTATGCTGCCAATGTCCTGGACCCTGACGGCTACAGTCTTGAATTTGTCTACAAGAACTGGCAGCACGCCCAATGAAAAAACTGATGATTTACGGAGCTACGGGCTACACCGGCCGCATGGCTGCGGAGTGGGCGAAAGCCTCGGGGCTGGATTTCGAAATAGCCGGGCGTAATCAGCAGAGGCTCGCGGTACTGGCTGAGCAACTGGGCGTTCCATTTCGAGTCTTTGAGGCCGGCCCAGAGGCGGAAAAGTTCTTGAAGGGCTTCAATGTGCTGCTCAACTTCGCCGGACCATTTGTGAAAACTGCGGACCCGTTGATGTGCGCCTGCATTAACGTCGGGGTCGACTACCTGGATATTACGGCCGAGATCAATATTTACCGGTTGGCTGAGCGATTGGGTGTTGAAGCAGCCAAGGCGGGCGTGATGCTTTTGCCAGGCGTGGGCTGGGACGTCGTGCCCACCGATTGCCTGGCTGTGCATGTTGCCCAGCGGGTAGAGCGGCCTCAGGCACTGAGCATCGCGCTTCAGGTTCCAGGGTCCATGTCGCGTGGTTCGGCGATAAGCGTCAGCGAAATCATCGGAGCCGGTTTGCTCGCCAGGGTTGATGGCGAACTCGTCGCAACACCGAATGCGCAGCCGCAACACTTTGATTTTGGCGACGGACCGGTGCTCTGCGTACCACTGTCTTTCGGTGACTTGGTGACTGCCTGGCATTCGACCGGCATACCCAACATTGCGATGTTCGTGCATATCGCTGGCGATGCGTTTGCGCAGGGGGATCTGTCCCAACTGCCTGATGGCCCCACTTCTGAGGAACGGGATGCTCATCGGGCTCGGGCAGTGGCTGAAGTCACAGGGGCGGACGGTACAGTCGCACGCTCCGTGATTGAAACTGTGAACGGCTATTCCTATACGCCACTGGCTGCTATTGAAGCTGCGCGCCGTATATTGAACGGCGAACGGCGGCCGGGTTTTGAAACCCCCGCGCGGCTCTTCGGTGGTGGGTTGGCCGAGAGTATTGCGGGAACGACGATCACTGATCTTTGAGTTCGACGGTCCTGCTCAGCAGTGCTCAGGAAGTTGCCGTACGCTTCCTGGCACTGTTCTGTGCGGCAGGCGGCGACCTGAATCTCGCGGCATCCCGCACGGGTGGCAGCCCAAACAGACGAGCGTACTCCCGACTGAATTGCGAGGCGCTTTCATAACCGACGTTATAGGCGATTGAGGTTGCATCCAGCGTATCGAACAGCAGCAGCCAGCGGGCCCTCAGCAGGCGCAAACGCTTCTGATACTGAATGGGCGTCATGGCGGTGACCGATTTGAAATGCCGGTAGAAAGCCGCAACGCTCATATCGCTCATCACCGCGAGGGGCTCAACGCGAAAGGGCTCGGTGTAGTGCTCACGAATCCACTGGGTAGCACGGCGAATCTGTGCCAGTCGACTGTCTGGGCGAGCCACCTCACGAAGAATACCCCCAAGTGGCCCCTGCAAGGCGCGGAACAGGATTTCACGCTCGATCATGGGCGCCAGCACCGCAGCTTCGCGCGGTTGGTCCATGAGCCGCATCATGCGTAGCCAGGCATCAATCATTTCAGCGGGCGCCGGCACAGCATCAAAGCATGCACTGCTGGCCTTGCCTGACACGCTCCCATCGTCCACCAGCAGTGCAGAGATCACAGCGGGGTCCAGGGTGAGGCTGATCGCGAGATAAGGCTGATCCGGCGCGATGCTGTGAATCTGCCCCGTCGCCGGTACATCGACAGGAACCAGGAAATAGCTTCCGGCAGCGTACTGAGAAACCTCGTCACCTATCGATAGGGTCTTTTGGCCCTGAAGCACCAGGTGCAGCATCGGCTGATATACCTGGTCCGCACACGCCTCAGCCCGGACCATCGCCACACGAGGCAAGCCGGTATCCGTCCACTTGTTTTGTGCGCGCATCACGATGCTGCGCAGTTCGGTCATTGCTTTTTCCATGTTCCTGAACATGGGCTAGATCCCCGGGCAGCGCAAGCTGTCTGAGAAGAATAGGCAAGGATGAGCGAATAACTGGCAAACGTCGGCCCCCTGTGTTGGCGCAATACTGGTGGCCGGTGGTTGGTTGCACTGCGGGTTTCACGCAGCGCCAGCGACGAATCTTCACTGGGATATCACTCAACTTCAAGAAGGTCAGTTAATGAAACTCGAAGGGAAAATAGCGGTTGTTACAGGCTCCTCCAAAGGTATCGGCGCAGGGATCGCCAAGGCCCTGGGCGCGCAGGGCGCAACCGTCATCGTCAATTATGCCTCCAGCCAACGCGATGCGGATGCGGTGGTTGCGCAGATCATCGAGAACGGCGGCACAGCCTTCGCGGTACAGGCTGACATGAGCCTGGCGGCGGATGTCGTGCGCTTGTTTGAAACGGTGAAGGCGAAATACGGGACCCTGGATGTGCTCGTCAACAATGCCGGTGTCGCGGTATTTGAAATGATCGACGACCTGACGGAAGAAGCCTTCCACAAGCAATTCAACCTGAACGTACTGGGCTACCTGTTGGCAGTGCGAGAGGCCGTCAAACTGCTTGGCCCCAAGGGCAGCGTGATCAATATCAGCTCCATTCTCAGCACCGATCCCTACCTGGCTTCAAGTGTGTACTCCGCCACCAAGGGCGCTGTCGACACCTTGACCCTTGCCTTGGCCAGAGAGTTGGGGCCGCGTGGGGTCAGGGTCAATTCCATCCTGCCTGGGCATACCAATACACCGGCTACTGACGGGAATTTTGCCGGTGAACTGGGTGAAAAGCTCCTTGCTGGAACACCGCTAGGGCGTTTTGGAGAGCCCGAAGACATAGCGCCATTGGCCGTTTTCCTGGCGTCCGAGGATTCGCACTGGGTAACAGGCGAGTCCATCAGGGCTTCTGGTGGTGTTCGCGGTGTGGGTTACTGACAGCGCAGATTTAAGCTGCAGGCGCACGCAGACGTGCGCCTGCATGGTCCTTGGAACTCAGTTTATGACGCAGCAATTAGTTGGCGTAGATTCATCCGCTGGTGCGGCCGCGCTTTCGGCTCCTGCGCCCTGGAGCGCAGTTGCCGCCATTGGGGTAGGGGCGTTCGCTCTGGTGACGGCGGAGTTCTTGCCAGTAGGCCTCTTGCCTCAAATCGCCAATGACTTGGCGATCAGTGAAGGCCGTGCGGGTCTGGTGATTACCATCCCCGGTATCGTGGCGGCCTGTTCAGCGTTCTTGACCATCAGCCTGGCCCGAACATTTGATCGACGACACGTACTATGGGTGCTGCTTGGCCTCTTGGTCGTTTCCAATGTTCTGGTTGCGACCGCCAATGAGCTCTACGTTCTTTTACTGGGCCGTATTTTGCTCGGTATCGCGGTAGGGGGGTTCTGGACCATCGGCGTATCCCTTGGCCCCAGGCTGCGACCCGACGCGGTGGGAAGAGCAACCTCCATCGTTTTTTCAGGGGTGACCCTGGGCACGGTGGTTGGTGTTCCCGCAGGGACGTTGCTTGGGGGGGCATTCGGTTGGCGGGTCGCCTTTGCTGTATCCGCTGTTTTAGGCGCCATGGTGGTTATTGCATTGATGTTGCTGCTTCCAAGCATCCGCCCGGAGCGCTATTCGGGCGTATCGCAGTTGCCGCCTGTACTGCGTTTACCCAAGGTACAAGTGGGCCTGGTGGCCGTTGTATTCATATTCACGGGTCAGTTCGCGGCTTACACGTATGTCACACCCTATCTGAACCAGATCAGTGGGATCGAATCCGGGCAGTTGAGTCTTTTCTTGTTGGGATACGGCGTGGCAGGGATATTCGGCAATGTACTGTGCGGCTGGTGTGTCGAGCGTGATGTGCGGCAAGCGGTATTGAGCACATCGCTGCTGCTGGGCTGTTCGATGCTACTGCTGGTCTCTATGGGCCAATATCCTTTGGTGGCGGGAGCCGCGATGGTGGCCTGGGGGTTGGGCTTCGGGATGTTACCCATCGCCATTCAGAGTTGGATCTTCAGCGCTGCGCCCGATCGTCTGGAAACTGCGGCGGCACTGTTCGTTTCTACTGGTCAGTTGACCATGGGGGCCGGAGCTTTAGTTGGAGGGCTGGCTATCGATCGCTACGGTGTCGTGAGCCCGATATGGTTCGGGGCTGTTGGCGCGTTGGGGGGCGCACTGTGGATCTGGGCACGCTTCCCGCAAAAGTAGACCGGATAGTGTGATCCTGACCATGTTTCTCGAGCATGAGACCCGCACGCCCCCTTAAGGGAGCACGTGCGGATGTGCTGCGAAATGCTCCACCAGCCAATCAACGAATGCGCGTACGCGCACGCTAAGATGCCGGTTGGGCATGTACACCACTGACAGGGTATTGGTACGTGCGGACCAGTCTTCCAGTACAGGGGTCAGGACGCCGGAATCTACATGCGCCTGAACCATGAAGCGCAGAGTGTGGATCACACCCAGGCCGGCCAGTCCCGCCGCGAGATAGCCATTGCTATCGTTGACGGCCACGACATGGTTTCCTTGCACTGATACTTGTTCGTCGCCACGGATAAATTCAATTCGATTGTGCTTTCCCGACGTAGGAAAGAAATACCGGACCACGCAGTGGTCATCCTCCAATTGCGCGGGATGGGACAGCAATGGGTGAGTCGCAAGGTAGGCAGGGGTCGCGCACGTGATGAAATCAAGGCTGCCCAGGCGACGGGCAATCAATGACGAGTCTTGCAGGTCGCCGCCACGTATCACGCAGTCAATACTTTCGCTGGCCAGGTCTGCGGTTCGGTCGCTGGCGCCTATCTCGATCTGGATGTTGGGGTAGCGACGATTGAATTCGGGCAATGCCGGGATCACCAGATGCGTCGCGATGGTGGTACCCATGTCCACACGGATCGTACCGCGTGGATTGGAGTGCGCCACGGCCATCTCTGATTCGACTTCCAGCCATTGATCGAGCACCCGGCTCATTCGTTCGTAATAGACGCTGCCTTCACCGGTAAGCGCGACGCGCCGGGTGGTTCGGTTGAGCAGCTTGACGCGCAAATGCGCCTCCAGCGCTTGCATCAATTTAGTCACGGCATTGGGGTGCAGGTCCAGTTGTGCGGCCGCCTTGACGAAGCTCCCAGTCTCGACGATGCGGTTGAACGCTTGTACCGCCAGGAAGTAATCCATGGACGCCTCACGAAAAAGATCATTATCACTGCTGGGATGATACAGGATACCGGTTATGGCTGTTTATCACGATTTGACTGGGGCCTATTGTGATTGCTCTGTTTGCAACTCGCAGACTTAACCACCCCCAGTCTCTATCAAGGAAACCCCATGACTCAGTTTCTCAAAGGTAAAGTTGCATTGGTGACCGGCGCATCGCGCGGCATCGGCGCAGCCATTGCCAAGCGTCTGGCAGCCGAAGGTGCCGACATCGTCTTCAGCTATGCAAAATCACGGGAACGCGCACACGCTGTGGCCAGCGAAATAGAAGCCCTGGGCGTGAAGGTACTGGCTGTGGCCGCCGATCAGGCCGATAGCGCAGCGGTCGCGGCATTGGTCAGGACCGCGCACGATCATTTCGGACGATTGGATATCCTCGTCAACAGCGCAGGAATATTCGTAACGGGCATTATTGGTGATCCACAGGTCGACATTGCCGAGCTTGAGCATCAGCAGGCCGTCAATATTGGCGGTGTGGTAGCAGCAGTACGCGCTGCTGTACCGCTGCTGTCCGATGGCGGGCGCATTGTGTCGGTGGGGACTATGTTCGCCAGCCGTGCACCATTTCCTGGCATTGGCGATTATGCGGCCAGCAAGGCTGCGGTTGCGGCCTATGGCCGCGCCTGGGCTCGCGATCTTGGCCCTCGGCAGATCACCGTCAACACGGTTCAACCTGGTCCGATCAACACAGAAATGAATCCGGAAACCAGCGACGTTGCGGCCATGGTCAAACAGATGACGGCACTAGGTCGATACGGTCAGCCAGAAGAAATTGCCGGGGCCGTGGCGTTTCTAGTGGGGCCTGATGCGGCATACATCACAGGTGCCACACTCAACATCGATGGCGGTCAAAACAGCTGACTCCAGGCATGTTCAGTCAACTGCAACTATCTCCTGGCAACCACCCATCGAGCCTGACCACCACCCTGGAAAACAGGAGGAGATAATGGGGGCGCCTGGTGCAACGCGGATCAACACAGCGTACGCTCCAGCGCCTTCTTCCACTCGCCATAACGTGCCTCCATGGCCTGATCCACAGCAGGCTCAAACCTCTCCCGCGGCCTTTCCAACTCTGCCAATGCATCGTCACTGGCCCAGATGCCCAACGCCCTTCCAGCCAAATGCGCCGCCCCCAGCGCCGAGACTTCCGGCGACAAGCTACGTACCACCGGGCGTTGCAACAGGTCTGCCAAAAACTGCATCAGCCAGCGATTACGCGTGGCACCGCCGTCGACCCAGAGTTCTTTCAAAGGGCTGCCAATATCCTGCTGCATGGCATCAAACACATCGCGAATCTGATACCCGATGGACTCCAGCGAAGCCCGCAGAATGTGCGCACCCGAGGTGGCTTCGGTCAGGCCGCAGATCAATCCACGCGCCTCAGCTTGCCAGTGTGGCGCGCCAAGCCCGGACAGCGCCGGGACGAAGTACACGCCGCCATTGTCAGGTAGTTGCGCCGCCTGTTCAGTCAGCGCATCGAGGGACTCGCCCGCCATCAGCCGCGAGGCCCACTGCACCGCCGCGCCGGTATGGACGATATTGCCTTCCATGCCGTAGGTCGGTGCCAAAGCGTCATGCCAGGCCAAGGTAGTCGACAAACCGTGAGTGGATGCAATCGGCCCGCTCATGGGGGTCATCAATGATGAACCGGTACCCAGGGTGGCCTTGACCAGCCCGGGCGCAAAACCGCCTTGCCCATACAGCGCGGCATGGGAGTCGCCGATCATCGACATCACCGGGATGCCGGCAGGCAGTCGTCCGAAGCCTGCCGTTTCGGCAAAGAACCCGGCGCTAGGCTGAATCGGTGCCAGCGCTGGCGCCGGGATGGCGAACAGCTCAAGCAACTCCTGGTCCCAGCCGCAGGTGTGCAGGTTGAACAGTTGGGTACGGGCGGCGTTGGAGTAGTCCGTGGCAAACACTTGCCCGCCACTGAGTTTCCACAACAGCCAGCTGTCCACGGTGCCGAGGCAGATTTCACCGGCGGCGGCGCGGGCGTGGCCGTGGCCGTGTTCAAGGTTGTCGAGAATCCAGCGCAGTTTTCCCGCCGAAAACATCGGGTCCAGCGCCAGCCCGGTCTTGGCCAGGATGATCGCTTCGTGCCCTTGCTCATGCAGCTGCGTACACAACGTCGTGGAGCGTCGGCACTGCCAACTGATGCACGGCGACAGCGGCTCACCGGTGTGCCGGTCCCAGGCCACTACGGATTCGCGCTGATTGCTGATGGCCAAGGCAGTGATCGGGCGATCAACCTGAGCCAGGCATTCATCGATGGCCGCCAGGGTGTTGAGCCAGATCAGCAGCGGGTCCTGCTCGGAAAAGCCAGCCTGGGGATGGCTGATGCTCAATGGCCGCGAGCCCCGGGCGATCACTTGCCCGAGTTCGTTGACCAGCACGGCCTTGGTGTTGCTGGTGCCTTCGTCTATCGCCAGGATCAGCGGGGTCGTTTCATTCATGTGATTCACCGCAACCGGATGGCAGCTGCCACAATCCCAGCCGCATCGATGTTATGCAAGGCGCGGGTCGGCTCACGTGCACCAGCCGCCGCGTATTCGCCGTCACCGATACCCAGGCGGATCAGTGGAACGCCCAGCCCGGCCTCAGCCAGCACTTCAGCCACGAGGCTGCCAACGCCACCATTGATGTTGTGCTCCTCGACAGTAATGACGGCGCGCGTGCCGCTGAGGGCGCTGAGCAGTACCTCGCGCTGCAGCGGCCGGATCGAGGACAGGTTGATGACCTGGGCCTGGATACCCTGATCGGCCAGCAACTGGGCGGCATCGACCGCCTCATGCACCACCGACCCCAGGGCGACGATGCTCACATCCAGACCCTGGCGCAGGATATCGACCTGGCCCGGAACGAAGCGGTAATCGGCGTCATGCACATCCGGCAAGGCCTTGCCATCGAGGCGGATGTACACCGGGCCGTGGTAGCGCAGGGCGTAATCGACAATCTGCCGGCATTCAACGGCGTCGGCCGGGGCAAAAATCTGCACGTTGCCAAAACCGCGCATCACCGAGATATCGTCGAGGCTGTGGTGCGTGCTGGCCAGCGGGCCGTAGCTGGTGCCAGCGTTAAGCCCGAACATCTTGACGTTGGCCTGGTTGTAGCAAACGTCGACCTTGATTTGCTCATTGGCCCGCGAGATCAGAAACGGCGCCGCGTTGCAGGTGGCGGCAATCTTGCCACCCAGGGCCAGGCCGGCCGCGACGCTGACCAGCGACTGTTCGGCGATGCCGACGTTGATCAGGCGCTCGGGAAAACGCTGGGCAAACGGACCGATCTTGGCCGTGGACGTGGAGTCGCTGACGACCGGCACCACATCGAGGCCGGCATCGACGGCGGCAATAAACGCTTCAACCATGACGCTCGCCAAATGTTCACTCGCCATGACTCAACTCCTCCAGTGCCGCGTTGATTTCATCACCCTTGGGCACGCGGTGGTGCCATTCGGGACGGGCTTCGATAAACGACACGCCCTTGCCTTTAATGGTGTGGGCGATCAGCACCTGGGGTGCGCCGGTCTTGCTCTGCATGGTTTCCAGGGCGCTGATCAACTGGCCCACATCATTGCCATCGCACTCGCTGACGGCGAAGCCAAAGGCCGCCCATTTCACGTCCAGCGGGTCCAGCGGCATGATCTCTGCGGTCAGCCCGGCCAGTTGCAGCTTGTTCTTGTCGACAATCACAAACAGGTTATCGAGGCCGTATTTGGCCGCTGCCATCGCCGCTTCCCAGTTGGAGCCTTCCGCCAGCTCACCGTCGCCGGTGAGTACATAAATACGCTTTTTACTGCCAGACATTTTCGCTGCCAACGCCAGCCCGACGGCCACTGGCAAGCCGTGGCCGAGGGCGCCGGTGTTGAGTTCGATACCCGGGGTTTTCTGCCGCACCGGGTGGCCCGGCAGGTGGGAATTGAAGTGTTGATAAGTGGCCAGCCATTCGGTGGGAATGTAGCCGGCCTGCGCCAGGCAACAATACAAGCCGCCGACGCCATGGCCTTTGCTCTGGATGTAGATATCGCGCTCGGGGTCCTCGGTGCGTTCCGGCCCGGTGTTGAGGATGCGAAAGTACAAGGTGGCGAGGATATCGGTTTCTGAAAGGTCTGCACCGGTGTGGCCACCCGCCGGCGAGTCGGCGTTCAAACGGATCACGTGGCGCCGGATCAGGCGGGCCTGTTCTTTGATCTGACGGGCGTCGTACTGGAAAGCATTCATGCAGCGGCTCCTTTGAGGCTGACCACGCGGGGATGAAAGTGTCCAAAGCTGTCTTTTGAATATTTATTCAGCTATGACAATATATTTCTATTTAGACGCCGATCGTTCAACAGGTCAAGGGAGCGAGCACCCGAAAATGAAATAAAAGTCGAAAAATACCCTCGGACAGACGGCCTAAAACCCCCACGCAGTCCTCTGGGACGCCAGTTTCAAGCAAGCAAAAACAGCGGTTTGAGGGCAGTGAAGAAAATTAAAGCGCTTGACTTTGCCACCGTGTCACTAGAATCTGAATTAACAGTCAGGCATGCATAAATATTCATGCCGTGCGAGCGAACTCCAAAAAAAATAACTCAGGAGAACAATGTGGACGCCAAAGCCTCTGGCCATCACCCGGCGGATCTCAAGCCGACCCGCCGCCCACGGCTGGTGAAAATGCTCCCCAGCAATGTCGGCGGTCCGCTGATCGGCCTCATGCTGCTGGTGCTGGTCTTCTCCTTCAGTTCCGAATTTTTCTTCTCGCTGCGCAATGGCCTGAACATTCTCGATCAGGTCACCGTGCTGGGCATCCTCGCCATCGGCATGACTGCAGTGATTGTCATCGGCGGTATCGACTTGTCGGTGGGCTCGGTTCTCGCCTTCTCGATGATGATGCTCGGCTGGCTGTATCAGGACCAGGCGGTACCGCTGGGCCTGGCGATCCCGATCTCGATTGCCACCGGCATGCTCGCCGGACTGGTCTCGGGCGCGTTGATCACCTACGCCAAACTGCCACCCTTTATTGCCACCCTGACCATGATGTCGGTGGCGCGCGGCCTGGCGAACATTCTTACCGAAGGCCGGCAGATCGTCGGCTTCCCGGACTGGTTCACCAACCTGGCCACGGTGCGCCACTTTGGCTTTTTGTCGGCAACGGTCGGGTTGTTTTTGATCATGCTGGTGGTGGCCTGGGTGTTCCTGCGTTTTCGCGCTGGCGGGCGCAACCTCTACGCCATTGGCGGCAGCCCGGAAGTGGCGCGCCTGTCGGGCATCAAGGTGCGGGCCATTACCCTGTGGGTGTACGCCATCAGTGGTGCCCTCGCCGGCATCGCCGCTGTGACCCTGGCGGCGCGCCTCGACTCTTCGCAACCGAGCGCCGGTTTGAGCCTGGAGCTGGACGCCATCGCCGCCGTGGTGATCGGCGGTGCCAGCCTGAGCGGCGGCGTCGGCAGTATCGGCGGCACCCTGGTGGGTGTGCTGATCATTGGCGTGCTGCGCAACGGCCTCAACCTGCTGGGTGTATCGCCGTTCATTCAACAAGTGGTGATCGGCGTGGTCATCGCCCTCGCCGTAACCATCGACACCCTGCGTCGCCGTTCCAGTACCGCCCGTTAAACACTGCTTTGCGCTTGATCGAAAGTTGACACCCTCCAACAATAAAATAAGGAGTCACCGACATGTTCAGCACCAAGAAACTGCTACTGGCCACGGCCCTCGCCGCCGCCACGCTCGCCACGGTGGGCACCACCTGGGCCAAGGACCTGACCATCGGCCTCGCCGTGGCCAATCTGCAGGCTGACTTCTTCAACCAGATCAAACAATCGGTAGAAGCCGAAGGCAAGGCCAAGGGGATCAAGGTGATCACCGTGGATGCCCAAGGCAACTCGTCGACCCAGGTCAGCCAGATTGAAGACCTGATCACCCGCCAGATCGACGTGCTGATCTACATCCCTGCTGGCGCCACCGCCGCCGGTGTGCCGGTCAAGGCCGCCAAGGCTGCCGGTATTCCGGTCATCGCCGTCGACCGCAACGCCCCCGACGCCCCAGGCGACACCTTTATCGCCAGTGACAGCGTGGCCGGCGCCAAGACCCTGGCCGAATACGTCGCCAAGGTCACCGACGGCAAGGGCCGTATCGCGGTCCTGCAGGGCCAGTTGGGCACTACCCCGGAAAATGACCGGGCCAAGGGTTTCCAGGAAGGCTTGAAAGCCTTCCCGGGTCTCAAGATCGTGGCCGAGCAACCAGCCGAATGGGCCCAGGACAAAGGCTTTGCGGTCGCCCAGGATCTGCTCCAGCGTGATCCGAACATCACCGTGTTCTTCGGCCGTGCCGATGCCATGGCGCTGGGCGCCGCTCAAGCGGTCAAGGTCGGCAACCTGGATCATCCGGTAGTGGTGGTTGGTTTTGATGGCGATGTCGCCGGCCTCAAGGCTGTGCAAAGCGGCGTGCTGAACGCCACGATGACCCAGCAGACCCAGAAAATGGGGCGCCTGGCCGTGGCCTCGGCGATTGACCTGAAGGCGGGCAAGGCGGTGCCCAAGGAGCAACTGCTGGAAACCGTATTGACCACCAAGGACAACGTCGCACCTTTCCTGCAACAGCACCCGTAAGCCCCGGAGGTCGCCATGCAAGCCGCTCTGGATAACCGCCAGGCACAACCTGCCGCCGTGCTGTGCCTGCGCAATATCGGCAAGGCCTACGGCCCGGTGCAGGTGCTGTCGCAGATCAACGTCGACATCCGCCCCGGCGAAGTGCTGGCGCTGCTCGGCGAGAACGGGGCGGGCAAGTCGACGCTGTCGTCGATCATTGCCGGCCTGGTGCCACCGGAAACCGGCGGCAGCATGACCTGGCTTGGCGAGGATTACGCCCCGGCTTCCCCCGGCGCAGCGCTGGGGGCCGGTATCGGCCTGATCCACCAGGAGATCCGCCTGCTGCCGCAGCTGTCGATTGCCGAGAATATCTTTGTCGGCCGCCTGCCCATGCGTCACGGGCGGGTCGACCGCGAGTACATCGAGACCCAGGCGCAGAAGCAACTGCAACGCCTGGGGCTGAAGGTACCGGCATCGCGCAAGGTCGAAGGCTTGAGCGTGGCGGCCCAGCAATTGGTGGAGATTGCCAAGGCGCTGACCCTGAATGCGCGATTGTTGATCCTCGACGAACCCACCGCCGCCCTGGGCGGTGAGGAAACCGAACTGTTGTTCCAACAGGTCGAGCGGCTCAAGGCCGAGGGCGTATCGTTCATTTACATCAGCCATCGCCTGGAAGAGATCGCGCGTATTGCCGACCGGATTCTGGTGCTGCGTGACGGTCGCCAGATCGCCCTGCACGCCAGCGCCCAAGTGCCGGTGCGCGAGCTGGTGGAGCAAATGGTCGGGCGCAGCCTGGAACGGATTTTCCCGACCCTGCAACCGCCGCAGGAACGGCTGATGTTGCAGGTCAAAGACTTGAGTTGCCGCGAGTTTGCCCTGCACGGCATTGACTTCAGCGTGCGAGCTGGCGAAGTGTTCGGGATTGCCGGGGTAGTCGGTGCCGGGCGGACCGAGCTGGTGCGCACCCTGGCTGGCGCCGCGCATGACATCCAGGGTCATATGCGGCTGGACGGTGAGATTCGTCGCCTGCGCTCCCCGTCCGAGGCGATCCAGGCCGGTGTGGTGCTGGTGCCCGAAGACCGCAAGCAGCAAGGCGTGGTGGTTGAACACCGGATTGAAGACAACCTGGTGTATGGCAACACCGACCTGCTGGACAAGCGCGGTTGGGTGATTCCCGGAAAATTGCGCGAGTTCGCGCAGACGGCGGTGGCGCGCCTCGGTGTGAAAGGCGCGCCACAGCAACGGATTTCCAGCCTGTCCGGCGGTAACCAGCAAAAGGTGATCATTGCCAAATGGCTGGCCCGCAACCCGAAAGTGTTCATTCTCGACGAGCCGACCCGTGGCATTGACGTCGGTGCCCGTGCGGCCATTTATGAGGTGATTGCCGACCTGGCAGCCAATGGCATGGCGGTGATCGTGGTCAGCTCGGACTTGGACGAAGTACTGGGGCTTTCGCACCGTGTGATGGTGATGAGCCGCGGGCGGCAAATGGGGATTCTGGAGCGTGGTGAAGCGACACCGGTTTCGGTGATGGAAATGGCGACGGCCTGAATACTTGATGATCATTCCCAGGCTCTGGGCGGGAACGATCAAGGCAACAAAAACAACTAATTTGGAGTGGAGCAACCCATGCAACTTTTTAGCCTTCAAGGCCAGGTCGCCTTTGTCACCGGCGCCGGTAGCGGGATTGGCCAGGCCATCGCCGTCGGCCTGGCCGAAGCCGGAGCCGATGTGGCCTGTTTCGACCTGCCGGGCAGCCCCGGCATCGCCAGCACCGTGGAACGCATCCAGGCACTGGGCCGGCGCGCCCTGGCATTGGGTGGCACGGTCACCGAACGCGCCGCCCTGGATGCTGCCGTCGCCCGTACCGAAAGCGAACTGGGTGAGCTGAACGTCGCGGTCAACTGCGCCGGTATCGCCAACGCCCAGGCCGCCGAAGACCTCGAGCTGCAACGCTGGCAAGCCACCCTGGACGTCAACCTGACCGGAATCTTCCTTAGCTGCCAGGCCCAGGCCGCCGTGATGCTGCCACGGGGCAGGGGGGCCATCGTCAACATCGCCTCAATGTCCGGCAGCATCGTCAACCGTGGCCTGTTGCAAGCCCACTACAACACCTCCAAGGCCGGGGTGATTCACTTGAGCAAAAGCCTGGCGATGGAGTGGGCCGACAAGGGCCTGCGAGTCAACTGCATCAGCCCTGGCTACACCGCCACGCCGATGAACTCGCGCCCGGAAGTGGCCGACCAGGTGAAGATTTTCGAACAGACCACGCCCATGGGCCGCATGGCCAGCGTTGAAGAAATGGTTGGCCCGGCGATCTTCCTGGTGAGCCAGGCGTCGTCTTTTTGCACCGGTGTCGACCTGCTGGTCGATGGTGGTTTTGTCTGCTGGTAAGCCCAGCCTGCCTGTTCAACGGGAGCCCCGTCATGTCTCAACGTTTCAGCGGTAAAACTGTAGTCATCACCGGCGCTTGCCGTGGCATTGGCGCCGGTATTGCCGAGCGCTTCGCCCAGGAAGGCGCCAATCTGGTCATGGCCTCCAACGACCTGGAAAGGGTCACGTTCACGGCCGAGCAATTGGCCAGGGAATACTCGGTCGAGGCCCTGGCCCTGGCAATCGACGTCACCTGTGAAAGTGACATCGAGAAGCTCTACCGCGAGGCCCACGAGCGTTTTGGCAGCATCGACGTGTCGGTACAGAACGCCGGCATCATCACCATCGATCACTTCGACAAGATGCCCCGCGCCGACTTCGACAAGGTGTTGCAGGTCAACACTACCGGCGTCTGGCTCGGGTGTCGGGAAGCCGCCAAGTACATGGTCAAGCAAGGCAGCGGCCGGCTGATCAACACCTCCTCCGGCCAGGGCCGCCAGGGCTTCATCTACACTCCGCACTACGCCGCGAGCAAAATGGGCGTGATTGGCATTACCCAAAGCCTGGCGCTGGAACTGGCGCGCCACAACATCACCGTCAACGCCTTCTGTCCCGGCATCATTGAAAGCGAGATGTGGGACTACAACGACCGCGTGTGGGGCGAGATCCTCAGCACCGACGAAAAACGCTACGGCAAGGGTGAGCTGATGGCCGAGTGGGTCCAGAACATCCCCCTGCGCCGCGCCGGCAAACCCTCGGATGTCGCGGGCCTGGTGGCTTTCCTGGCGTCGGATGACGCGGCCTACTTGACCGGCCAATCAATCAATATCGACGGCGGCCTGATCATGTCGTAACGAGCCGCGCCGGTTTGGTATCCTCACCGGCATTGATGTCATTTACTGAGGCTTTCATGAGCCAGATCGAAGAACAGCGCCTGATCACCAAGATCGCCAGCCTCTATTACGAAGAAGGGCTCAAGCAGTCCGAGATTTCCGAACAGCTCGATTTGTCCCAATCCTTTATCAGCCGCGCCCTGCGCCGGGCGTTACAGGAAGGCGTGGTGAAAATCAGCGTGATGCGCCTGCAAGGCCTGCACCTGGAGCTGGAAACCCAACTGCAGCGCCGCTATGGCGTACGCCGGGTGATCGTGGTCGAGGCCACCGAGCATGGCAACGATGAAAGCATCAAGCAGGCAATCGGCTCGGCCGCAGCTCATTACCTGGAAACCAGCCTGTCGCCGCAGGATCACATCGGCATCTCGTCATGGAGCAGCACCATTCGCGCGATGGTCGGCCATCTGCACGTGCAACCGGGCAAGCAAGGCGCCCAGGAGGTCGTGCAATTGCTCGGCGGTGTCGGCCACAAAGGCGCGTTCGAAGCCACCTTGCTCACCCAGCGCCTGGCCACTTTGCTCAACTGCCCGGCGTTCCTGCTGCCCTCGCAAAGCATCGAGCAATCGGTGGAGAGCAAGCAGCGGATCCTCGAGATGGAAGAGGTCAAGGAAGTCCTCCAGCGCTTCGACAGCATCACCCTGGCGATTGTCGGCATCGGCGACCTGGAGCCGTCGCAACTGCTGCGCAACAGTGGCAACTACTACACCGAAGATATGCTGCGCCTGCTGGCCGAACGCGGCGCGGTGGGTGATATCTGCCTGCGCTACTTTGATGCACAAGGGCAGCCGGTGCTGGAAGAAGATGAAGAGTTCGTGGTGTCCGTGGCCCTGCCAAAACTGCGTTCGATCCAACGTGTGCTGGGCCTCGCCGGGGGCTTGAACAAGGTCCAGGCGATTCGCGGTGCACTCAAGGGCGGCTACCTGGACGTCCTGATCACCGACCTGGACACCGCCCAGGCCTTGAATAACTAACCCTCTGGAGACTGCTCGCTGATGACTTCCAAGCTTGAACAACTCAAAGCCTTTACCACCGTGGTCTGCGACACCGGCGACCTGGAAGCCATCACCCGCCTGCGCCCGGTCGACGCCACCACCAACCCGTCCTTGCTGCTCAAGGCCTCGGCCATTGCGCATTACTCGGATATTCTGCGCAGCTCCGTCGACCTGGCCAAGGGGGACCTGGGCCTGGCCTGCGATCAGTTTTCCGTGGCCGTGGGCTGCGGCATCCTCAAGGCGATCCCGGGACGCATCTCCACAGAAGTCGACGCGCGCCTGTCCTTTGATGAAGAGGCGCTGTGGGCCAAGGCCAACCAGTTGATCGCCCTGTACGACAAGGCTGGCGTCAGCCGCGATCGGGTGCTGATCAAACTGGCCTCTACCTGGGAAGGCATCCGCACCGCCGAACGCCTGGAAAAAGCCGGCATCCAGACCAACCTGACACTGCTGTTCTCCTTCGCCCAGGCTGCCGCCTGCGCCGACGCGGGGGTGTTCCTGATCTCGCCTTTCGTCGGCCGTATCTACGACTGGTACCGCAAAAATACCGGACTGGATTACACCGGCGCGAAAGACCCGGGCGTGCAGTCGGTGACGCGGATCTACAACTACTACAAGTCCAACGATATTCAGACTGTGGTCATGGGCGCCAGCTTCCGTAACCTGAGCCAGGTCGAACAGTTGGCTGGTTGCGACCGGCTGACCATCAGCCCCGACTTGCTGCAAAAGCTTGATGAGGATCATGGGGTATTGGAGCGCCAGTTGGTGCCAGGAGCTGCTGGGGAGGCGCTGCAGAACCTCAATGAACCGCAGTTTCGCTGGGCGTCCAATGAAGATGCGATGGCAACAGAGAAACTCGCAGAGGGGATTCGGCAGTTTGCGCGGGATCAGGAAGCCCTGGAAGCGGTGTTGGCAGGGCTATAAGCAGTGCTATAAGTAGTGCCGAGTTAAAACACTGAATTTGATCAGCCGCTTAACAATGATCAGCAAGGTAACTCTTAATGGCCGACACCACTGACCAAGCATTCTACGATCGTGCAGACGCGCATATAAACCTGTCGAACGAGCAGCTTAAAACGTTTGAAAGTCTCGGCCAGGTAAGTGCTTCGATGATGTTTGGCACCACACGATTCAATGCTTGGGTAAGCGCCTGCGGCTTTAAAACCGGCGCGGAGATGGCCGCCGCTCGCGAAGCGCTGTTGAAGTACTTCTGTGAGCAGTACCGGATGATGCTTGAGGATAATCTCGACGATCACATCAACAATTTCGGTCATTACATGAGGGCAAACGCGCCTGGTTGAACTGGGCGATTTTGTCGCAGGGACTGACTCATGCAACGCAGCGTGATTTTGCGAAACCCAGGCAGGGCAGGCGCCAGTTTCAGCGGATTGCTTGGGGACGCACGTCCCGCACTCGGCCTCGGTGAAATGACAGTCTAAGGAGATTGTCATGCAGATCAACGCAATCACGAATGGGATTAGACCACCGTCACAAACTAACGGCGCGGCGTGTCATTTTTACCAGTTCTGATTGATCGGCTCTCGCTTTATCAATCCTATTGCTGCTATATAGTGATTGATAGAAAAGGAGTTTTATCAATTATGCACTGGGACTGGCAACTTCCCGTCCGGCCTGATTTTCGCTTCGGCACGGAACGAATTCGCGTATCAGAAGAGCACTTCCTCAAAGGCTCTGGCATCGTCATTGGCGCGCTGCATCACCTTGATGCCGATGCCCGCGATGGCCTTACCCTCGAACTTATCTCGCAAGGGGTCGCCGATCGCTCCACGATCGCAGGTGAAACTCAGGGTCGCGCCAGCGTCCAGTCATCGTATTGTCTTCAAGAAGCACTGACCCAGATCCGTTTCGAACTTCGTATAAGTCAATCGCAATACAGGGCTGCCACCCTTGATGCACACACCGCCAGCAAGACGGTGTCCGACTATCTCCTCAAGCCAATGAACCGCACCCGCGAGGCGCTGCGTGAGCGGTGAGCCATGCTGCCCCTACCGAGGGATGCAGCTGCCCGTGGTGATGACTCCAATGAGGTCGACATGACTGATGATGTGGTTTTTGCACTGTTGCACCCGATCTATGCTCGCTTGCAGGATGTTGCTGTTCCTGTAGGAGAGGCAGGGTCGGAGTACATCTTCTTCTTTTCCTATACCGATGGCCGCAGCCGCGCACGGGTCGAGACATTCCGGGGGGCGACGTTTGCCGATGCCTGGCAGCGAGGACTTGTACGACTGCGCAAGCTGGTGGCAAAGAATCCGGACATCCTTCGCTGGCTACGCGTGGATATCGTCGACGAAATGCGTAAGAGCGACTGGGGAACGCTGAAGCGACAGCTTACCCAGGTGAAGCGTAATTATTGTCGTCAGGGTATTTCGCTTGACCCCAGTTGCCGTCACGCCTTTCTGGAAACTGAAATTAACGCCAATGCCATGTTCTATGGCGGCCCCAAATATCCTCATTGTGTGGTCAACGAGAAGAATTTCCAGCTCTACGCCAAGCTTCGCCATGGCCTCGGGAGTGTGGACCTGGAGGACGGCACGGCGGTTTGGACGTTTTCATCCCACGGTTTCTTCCTCGACCAGGAGAGGCCCGACGAGCTGCACGAGATCGCGGGGCCGGGCAGGTCAGCGGGCTATCGCGTCGTCGAAGCACTGGACGATGACCTCCTTTCTACGCTGATCAAAAGCAGTAGCTCGTTTCTGGCTAGGCAGGTGGGCGACGACGGCCGGTTCATCTATGGGTTGCACCCCTGTTTTAATCGGGAAATCGACGCCTACAACGGCCTTCGGCATGCCAGCACAACCTATGCGATGATCGAAGCATGGGAGGTGACGCAAGACGACGCGTTGTGGGCCGCCATCGAGCGCTCGCTTGCCTGGCTTCGACGGGAGGCAATCTGCACTGTAGCCCTGCCTGACGGCTCCGAAGCAGCGTTTCTGGTCGATGTCGGCAATGAGATCAAGCTGGGCGCCAACGCCGTCGCGATCCTCGCCTTTACACAGCACGCCGTCGTGACCGGTTGCACCGATCATCTGCCGCTGCTCGAAAAACTGGCCCTGGGCATCCAGCATATGCAACGGAGCGAGGACGGCTCCTTCGTTCATGTACTGAACTATCCGGACCTCACCCTGAAGGAAGCCTTCCGCACCATTTATTATGAAGGAGAGGCGGCCTTCGGGTTGATGCGCCTCTACAGCCTGACGGGCGACGAACGCTGGCTGACAACGGTGGAAAAAGCCTTCGAGCACTTCATTGCGAAGGAGCACTGGCGGCACAATGACCATTGGCTGAGCTACTGTGTCAATGAACTCACCCGCTATAGGCCGCAAGAGCGCTACTTCCGCTTCGGCCTCGAGAATGTGCGCAACTATCTCGATTTCGTCCTGAACCGGATCACGACCTTTCCGACCCTGCTGGAATTGATGATGGCCAGTGAGGCGATGCTGGCGCGGATTGAAGCGTTGCCCGACATGCAGCATCTGCTCAGCGAAATCGATCTGTCCAAATTCCATCGTGCGCTGCATTACCGTGCCCGTTACCTCTTGAACGGCTATTTCTGGCCGGAGCTGGCGATGTTCTATGCCAATCCGCAGCGCATCGTCGGTTCGTTCTTCATTCGCCACCATGCCTTTCGCGTCCGCATCGACGATGTGGAGCATTATCTCTCTGGAATAGTGGCTTACCGAAGAAAGGTTATCGGAAGTGTCAATCAAGTCAGGAAGGTGGAGGCTACAGTATGAAATCCGAAAATTACATGTTCGCTAAACTCATGGGGTTTTCAGCGGATGTTGACCTGTTGAAGAAACACTTCCTTGAGGAGGTCACGAAAACCGACCCCATTTTATTCAAGGATAACAATGTTAAATATTACGGGTGGGCGATCACGAGTCGTGATGGAAGCGTCGACGATGGCGTCAAGAGAATATCGGACAACACCAATAATATTCGCGGTGTGACGCCGACGAAGGTGTGCTCGGGGTATCTGCTTGAGGTGATGGACAGCCTGAAGGACGCAGGTGTCTCCCCCTATCGCGCGCGTCTGATGCAGATGGAAAGTGAAGGCGATGAGATGCAGTTCCATGTCGATGCAACCAAGGAAACCTGGCGCCTTCATATCCCGATCACGACCAACCCCGACTGCCTCTTCGAGTGGCGAAGGGAAGACGGGACTATTGAGTCCGTTCATCTTCCAGCTGACGGCTCGGCGTGGCTGGTTCGGGTCGACGTCCAGCATCGTGCTATCAATAAAAGCAAGGGGAGTGCGAGCAGGGTTCATCTGCTCATGGGATGCGCAGACGGCCTCAAGACCGGCATGCTGTCAGAGCCTTGTATCAAGATATGATCCGAGTCAGCTATGTTTGATGTAGCTTCATTTACTTCGCAAGATCTGGTCGAGCGTTACGATCGCGGCCATCGGCCAACATACTGAAGGAGTTCAAGGGATGAGCGTACCGCCTAGAGCAGCAGGCTGGTCGGCAGCGGAAATGGCGCAGCTGACGGGGGGCGAATGGCTTGTCCCACCCGCTGAGGAAAGCTGGAGCACTACAGGTATCTGTGCAGAGGCCACGCAATTCGGTCCAGGCCAGATGCTTCTCGCTCCCGCTGGCGCTGCCGGCCTCAGGCCCACTGTCGTTGAGCGCCTGGCACCGAAGTCGCTGGGTATCATCGCCGAAGATGGTAGCGGATATGTCCGTTCTGGCTTGCCGGTGCTGAAGGTTCCGGATCTGCGCAAGACCGTGACAATCCTCGCAAAGGCCGCCCGCCTGGACTTCAAGGGGACTGTCCTTGCCGTAACTGGCAGTGTTGGCAAAACGACCACGGTCGCGATGGCGGCGCATGCGCTCGCCGGTATCGGCAAAAGCGATCGTAGCCGGACATCCGCCAACTCATCTTACGGTATCGGTTGGAACCTCGCATCGATGAGCCGGGATGCGCAGTTTTGGGTTCAGGAAATGGCGATCGGCCGAATGGACGTCTGCAGCGGCCTCGTTGAACCCGACGTTGCGATCGTGACCGCCATTGCTCCCGCTCATCTGGCGGATTTCAGCAGCACCGAGAATATCGCGAAGCTGAAAGCCAGAATCTACCAAGGCATGAAGCCAGGTGGGATAGCCGTCATCAACCGGGACATGCCGGAGTTTCATATCTTCGAGGCGGCAGCGCTTGACGCGCAGTTGCGGATCGTGAGCTTTGGCAGCACCGAGGATTGTGATGCAAGATTTCTTGAGTTCGAGGGGAGCACCGTTCGCGCAGTTGTCCTAGGCAAGACGCATGCTTTCGAACTCGGAGCGCCGGGTCGCCATATGGCAATGAACGCCGTCGCGGTGCTCGCCTCGGTCGCTGGCCTCGGGCTCGATGTGGCTGCGGCTGCTCGGCAATTCGAGAGTTTCAAACCCCTGACAGGGCGAGGCAAACGCAGCAAAGCAACCTTTGGCGAAAAGCGGATCGAGGTTTGGGACGATTCCTATAATGCCAATCCAACTTCTATGCGTGCGGCCCTCCAGACGATGCAGGCGTCGGCCTCCATTGCGCAATCATCTCGCCTCTTGGTGCTTGGCGATATGCTCGAACTGGGCCCTGACGCACAGGACATGCACCTGAGTATGGAAGGTGACATCCTGGCTGCAAGGCCCGACCGGATACTGTTTTGCGGTCCGCTGATGAAGGCCGTTGCTGACCGCGTGCTGTGCGAGGGCAAGGGCCGGTGGTTCCCGGATGTCGAGGCCATGGCGCTAGCACTGAGGCCCTGGATTCATGACGGGGACGTGGTGCTTGTCAAGGCATCGCACGGTACTCATCTTGAAAGGATCGTGAAGATATTATTGGAAGGAGCTGACAAGTGACGCGACCGTGGCAATTTTGGAACCTGTCGCTCAGTCATTGAGCGGCACCAGCCCATGCCCTTCCTATTATCTTTTCCTCATCGGCTGATCGCTATCTATGCCGTTGCCATTGCCATTGCGCTGGTTTCTGGGCGTGCCCTGAGTGCTGATCCGGCGTCTCCTCAAAAAGACACTGCCGGTTATTGCCGGAATGAGACGTCCAGGGTGCTTTCCGGGCTGGATCGCATCCATGTCCGCGACGAGTTCCGAATCATCTATGCCACGCAAGGGCCGCATGCTCTTCCCAACGTCCGCGATATCAATAAGAACGGTATTCCCGATCAGGTGGAAGATATCGCCACTCAAATGGTCACGGCGCGTCGCATTTATTCGCAAGTTATCGGCCTCAAGCAGCCGCTGAGCATGCCGCGTTATGCCCGTGTGAAATCCATCGATGTGTTTCTTCTGAATATGAAGAAGGGGAACGGATTAGCCTATGACGAGGTGATCAACTACAGGCTGGGTTTCGATGGTGGCGATGGCCGGTGCACCCTACGGATCGACCTCAAGAATAATCTTCCCAGACAGAATGTATCGCCCGCGCATGAGTTGTTTCACCTTTATCAATACAGCTATTCCATGTTCAAGGCTCGGTGGTTCCTGGAAGGAACAGCGCGGTGGGCGGAATATGCCCTGAGGCCTGGCGCCGGTCCGCAAAAAACGCTGCCGGCCACTGGAGAGGCCGTCCGCAGCCAGGTTTTTTCCCAGACCTACCGAGCCAGTGGCTTGTGGAATCGCCTGGCCGTGATTACCGATCCGCTCGGCCGCCTTCACTTGCCGCAAGCTCTCGCCGAGATGACCTATGTCGATGGAAGCACCGTGATCCACGACGATATCCTTCACGGTCCTGCTTTCATCCTGGCAGTTTTCGAAGAGCTTGAGCGCCTGAGCATCAGCGTTTCATCCCGCAATGGGTGGAACAGATATAACTGGAAAGAAACCGACCAGAAATCGCCGGTCCATGACGAAGAAATATTTCACGCGGTTATGAGGGCCTTGCAGAAAAGCGCTACGCCAGTCGGCCTTAAAGACCGCAGGGTCAAGACTTTGATCGAAATGGACTCCCAGTCTTTTGCTCCGAAAAGCTAACGAAATCGTCGATATATGAATAAAAGAGAGGAATAGAGATTGGGCATTCTCACAAGATCGCTGGCCATATCCTCGAGCAGGATCTGGCGCATCTTCAAATGGGGGTGTCTCAAGTATTGCTACGCGGTGACGGGGCGACCGCGGATTGCGAACTCACATCTCGGTGATCAGCCCACACTAGGCCCCTTCGAGAAACCTCGCCCGAAAACCCTCAGCATCGTTACTGGCAATACTTCATTTTCAGCTGACGAGGCGCTTCACGGAACAGTGGCCACTCAGGCGTTGTGCGCGCAAATCCCCAATGGACTGTGGATCGAGGCTGAAGGCCAGGGCTATTGCATCAGATATTATGCATACGGCCTGGAGAGCCCCAAAAATTCGCAGGTATTGGTCTATTTCGGCGGCGATGTCCTCCTCACGACGTCCAAAGGCGTACGCCATATTGCAGCATCCTATCAGTCCCTGAGTCCGGCCCAGATCGAGGCGGGCATGGCCGAATGGTCCTGCAAGGCGAATGCCCCCGCCATACACCTTGCTCGCCCTGGTCTTCACGGGTCCTCGGGCAATCACCACATGAGGCGGCAACCGCTCGAGATTGCCCTCATGGATCAGGCTCTTGATGCGTTGAAGCAGCGATACAATATCGGCTCGTTCATCCTGACCGGACAATCAGGCGGCGGCCAGATCGTGGCGGCGCTTCTCAGTCGGCGCGAGGATATTACCGCTGCCGTGCTGGCCTCGTCCCTGCTGTCGGTCAAGCAGGTAGCCGCTCATTGGGAGTATCAGCGCAATATCCCGGCACGGTTCCTCTATGATGCCCACCGCTTTTATGACCCCCTCGATGATATTGGACGGATCCCCAAGGCGCCGCCACCCGCCATTTATGTGATTTCCGATCCTGAAGACCAGGCCGTGCCCTTCAGCACGCAGCTACGCTATGTGCGCTACCTGCGCGAAGCGAAATTCGAGCCGCAGCATATCTTCGCGCATGCGCAGGCTCCCGCACACCATGTACTGGCCCAACATGCGCGACTTGCGGCCGCACTGATTGCCAAAAGCGCAACGCCGCAGACTATTCGTGCCCAACTCAAGGCGCTCGACTGGGAGCAACTGCGTAACAAAAGTGCAGCTCCCGGCCCTCGTCCTTTCGAGCGTTATTCGCTTCCCGATATCGACGCCCGGGGCGCCATCAGCCTGAAACTTGCAAAGGGAGCAGAGAAAAAGCATGAACTGCTCTTCGACAAATCATCGACCAAACGTTTGCCGCCGGCCTCGCTGACGAAACTGATGACTGCGGTCGTCATGTTCGACCTTATGCCAAGGTTCGGACACTCTCTCACCGATTATCTGGACATCGATGAGGCGGACGTCTCTGGAGGATCAGGGACCAACCTCAAGCCAGGCGAGAAGATCGCGTTTGGCGATGCGATCGTCAACCTGATGCTGCCTTCCTCCAATATCACCGCAAACGCGGTTGCGCGCACATTCGGGCGATTGCTCCTCGATGATGAAGGCAACTGCGCAAGCGACGCTCCAAAGCGGTTTATTGCCGAGATGAATGCCAAGGCCGCACAGCTCGGAATGTGCGATACACAGTTCATTAATCCAAGCGGGCAGCCCGTACGCGGACAACTGACGACCGCTGCCGACATGGCAAGGCTCATGCTGACGGTGATGCAATATCCGCAAATCACTGAAAGCTGGGGGAAACCCAGCCATGTCATGCAGGTGCTTGGACCGACACCCCGGCAACAGAAGATCAATTCGACCGTCAAGGTCATCAACGACTACGATGTCTTGGGCGGCAAGACAGGAACGATCCTGTCCGGCTGTTACAACGTCGCGGTCCTGTCAGAGGCACCGAATGGCGATCGCATCGTTACGGTGATATTGCACGCGTGCGACCCAATGGCACTGTATAGCGATTTGCGGTGCATTCTCGACGCGGTAAAGCGTGGCAGGGACTGGTGCCTGCCAATGGCTGAGGCGGTGTAAGAACCCACTGATGGGGCCACCCATTAGCCGGTCTCAAGTCAAGGTCCATAACCCATCTCCCGAAGCGTTGCGCGGCTCAAGCGGTTCGAGATGATGCCGAGCGTGACGTCAGAACGGTCACAAATGCGCCAAGCAGCAGCACGACTGCGCTAGCGATAAAAGTGCTCTGGTAGCCGCGACTATCGAACAGCAGTCCACCAACGGTGGAGCCCAGAGCAATGGCCAGTTGAATCACGGCCACCATCAAACCGCCGCCAGCCTCGGCATTATCTGGCAAGGCCTGTGCGACCCAGCTCCACCAGCCCACCGGGGCCGCAGTCGCCAACAGTCCCCATAAGCCCAGCAGGGCGGCAACGACAATGACCGAGCTTCCAAAAGGGATCAGTGCCAAAGCGACCAAGGCCATCAAGACCGGAATTGTCATCAATGTCCGGAACAGGCTGCGCCTTAGGTATCGGCCGATGATCAGGGTGCCGATAAAGCCTGCTGCACCGATCACCAGCAAGATCAACGACAAGGTGGATACATCTACGCGCGTCACCGTTTCAAGGAAGGGCCGCAGGTAGGTGAACAACGCAAACTGCCCCATGAAGAAGGCCCCGCAGCCGACCATACCCAGCGCCACTGACCGATTCCTGAAGAGCTTGAATACGTTCCCGGAGCCTGGTGTGCGCAATTCTACCTTCATGGCCGGCAAGCTGATGCACATCCAGATGAGGGCAATCGCCGCGACGGGCACCACACACAAAAAAGCGCCGCGCCAGCCAATGGTCGAGCCCAGGTAGCTGCCCAGCGGTGCGGCAATTACGGTAGCCAACGCATTACCGCCGTTGAAGATGGCCAACGCTTTCGGTACCTGTGTGGCAGGTACCAAGCGCATGGCCGTCGCAGCGGACATTGACCAGAAACCGCCAATGACTACACCGATAAGCGCACGGCCGATCATGTAAGTCTGATAGTCGGACGCCATCCCGACTATCACGCCAGAGACGGCCATCAACCCAGCCAATGCCAGCAGCAGTATCTTGCGATCGAGGGTTCTCGCAATCCATGAGATCGACAGGCTGGTCAGCACGGCAAATGCCCCGGAAATCGCAATGCCTTGCCCGGCCATCCCCTCGCTAACATGAAGATCAACAGCCATCGGCGTCAGCAGGCTGACAGGCATGAACTCCGAAGCGATCAGGACGAAAACACAAAGTGTCATTGCAAAGACACCGCCCCAGTGTGCAGGAGCCTCGTTGCTGGTTGAAACAGTGTCCATCGGTGCCTCAGGGTCATTCGTGTTCATACCGATAATGGTGACAAACGAATGCTTGCGCGACTAGCTAATGAATACTTTACGAGGCTATAAGTGTAGCTAATTAATGGGCCATCAAAGGCGCTTCACACATGGTCAGAAGAAACCTCAACGATCTGCTGTCTTTCGTCACAGTGGCGCGCGAAGGCAGCTTCACCCGAGCCGCCGGGGTACTGGGTGTTACCCAATCTGCGCTGAGTCAGGCCATCAGCGGCCTGGAAACACGCCTGCAAATCAGGTTGCTGGCGCGTACTACACGCAGCGTCTCGCCGACCGTTGCTGGCGAGCGTCTGTTGCAAGCGATCGGTAATCGATTCGAT
The DNA here is from genome assembly GCF_009707515.1 of Pseudomonas karstica. GTDB lineage: Bacteria > Pseudomonadota > Gammaproteobacteria > Pseudomonadales > Pseudomonadaceae > Aquipseudomonas > Aquipseudomonas karstica. Next base: position 81,759 of record NZ_WLYI01000031.1, read on the forward strand.
GAAATCGAAGCGGAACTGGATATCCTGACGCAAATGCGCGACAAGCCTGCAGGCACCGTACGCATCACTTGCGGCGATCATGTTCTGCGCACGACGTTGCTCCCCAAACTCACTGCGTTGTTACACGAATACCCGGACATCAACGTTGAGTTCGACGTCAATTACGGATTCAGAGACATCGTGGCGGATCGTTTTGATGCAGGTGTACGCCTGGGTGACACCATCGACAAGGATATGGTCGCAGTCCCGATAGGCCCACTATTGCGGATGGCTGCCGTGGCTTCGCCAGCGTATTTTGCCGCCCGAGGCACTCCCAAAAAACCGCACGACTTGATGAACCATAACTGTATCAACCAGCGCATGCAGACATCAGGTGGGCTCTATGTATGGGACTTTGAGCGGCGAGGCAAACATGTGAACGTGCGAGTAGATGGCCAGCTCATTTTCAACACGTCGACCCATATCGTGGATGCGACATTAGCCGGGCTGGGCATTGCGTACCTGCCAGAAGAAGAGTTTGAGCCGCACCTGCGCGAAGGCAGGCTGGTGCGTGTGCTGGAAGATTGGTGCCTGCCGTTTTCTGGATACTATTTGTATTACCCCAGCCGTCGGCAACCCTCACCCGCATTTACGCTGGTTGCCAATGCATTGCGCAAAGCCTGGTAGAGGGGCGAACTGACGGGTCAGATGGGATGGCGCTCAAGGTCACCTCATTGCGTCGGGGTACAGCGACAATGGGTTTCCTGACGCAGTTGTCGCGCAGTGTGCTCTACGAAATACGACAGGTGTAGCGTGACAGGACGGTATCGCGCCGCCAGAAGTTTCTAACTAACTGAAGTAAAAAGAATTATCCCGCGTGGCACAACGTTTGCTCTTGCTGTGTTCAACCGGGGCACATGCGCTCCCGGTTCTAATAAGAACGGAGAGCCTCATGAACCGACCTGGCCCATACCTTCGCCTTCCCGGCGTACCGACCAGCCTGTTTATCACCGCTGTTGCATTAAGTGTCGCTTTCACGGCCCAAAGCTACGCCGCTGATAAGCCCGCCGCCGTGGATGGGGCGCGCATCAGCGCTGCCGACCAGGAGCCCGGTAACTGGATGAGTCACGGGCGCACTTACGACGAGCAGCGCTTCAGCCCGCTGACAAAAATCAACGACAGCAACGTCGCGGGGCTGGGGTTGGCCTGGACCTATAAGCTGGACATCGACCGTGGTGTGGAAGCAACACCGATTGTGGTCGACGGCGTGATGTACACCACTGGACCGTTTTCGGTGGTCTACGCGCTGGATGCCCGCAGCGGCAAATTGTTGTGGAAGTACGACCCGCATTCCGACCGCAGTCGTGCCGGCGAAGCCTGTTGCGATGCAGTGAACCGGGGCGTGGCGGTGTGGGAAGGGAAAGTCTTCGTCGGTGTGCTCGACGGTCGCCTGGAGGCGATCGATGCCAAGACCGGGGAAAGGGTCTGGTCGGTGGACACCCGCACCGACCCGAATCGCAGCATCACTATCACCGGTGCTCCTCGGGTGGTGAAGGGCAAGGTGATCATCGGCAATGGCGGTGCTGAATATGGCGTGCGTGGTTACATCACCGCCTACGACGCCAACACAGGCAAGCAAGACTGGCGGTTCTTTACCGTGCCCGGCGATCCGAAGCTGCCGCCAGAAAACAAGGCCATGGAAATCGCCAGCAAGACCTGGTTCGGCGATAAGTTTGTCGAGCAGGGCGGCGGCGGCACGGTCTGGGACTCGATGTCCTACGACCCGAAACTCAACCTGCTGTATATCGGCGTCGGCAACGCATCGTCGTGGAACCCGCGCCTGCGTTCCGAAGGCAAAGGTGACAACCTGTTCCTGTCCTCCATCGTCGCCATCAACCCGGACAACGGCGAGTATGTCTGGCACTACCAAACCACCCCCGGCGATGCCTGGGACTTCACCGCCACCGCACACATCATGCTCGCGGACCTGAAGATCGACGGCAAAATGCGTCAGGTGCTGATGCAGTCGCCAAAAAACGGCTTCTTCTACGTCATCGACCGCAAGACCGGCGAACTGCTGTCGGCCAAGAATATCGTACCGATCAATTGGGCCACCGGGGTCGACATGAAAACCGGGCGCCCGATCGTCGACGAAAAAGCCGCGGTCTATTGGCGCGACCCAGAGAAGAAAGCGCTGCTGGTGCAGCCGGGTTTTTGGGGCGCGCATGACTGGCAGCCGATGTCCTATAACCCGCAGACCGGGCTGGTCTACATCCCGGCGCACATCATGTCGGCGCTGTACCAGGACGTCGAAGGCCAGCCGCCGCGCAAGAAGTTCAAGAGCATGTACCAGTTGCAGGTCAACACCGGGATGATGCCCGAAGACCCGGACGGGCTGCGCAAACTGGCGGATACCTGGACGGGCAAACTGATCGCCTGGGACCCGCTCAAGCAGGAAGCACGTTGGGAAGTGCCGTACTCGACCATCTTCAACGGCGGCACCCTGAGCACGGCGGGCAATCTGCTTTTCGAGGGCACGGCGGACGGGCGTGTAGTCGCCTATTCGGCGGACAAGGGCAAAGTCCTGTGGGAGCAGCCGGCCAATACCGGCGTGATGGCGGGGCCGGTCACTTATGAGGTCGATGGTGAGCAGTACGTGACATTCATGGCCGGCTGGGGCGGGGCTTTTTCCACCTTTGCCGGGGCGCTGTCGTTACGCGCCGGGGTCAAGCCCAATGCGCAAGTGCTGACCTACAAGCTCGGTGGCACGGCCAAATTACCTGACCTGAAATACAAATACGCCGACCGCAAAGTCGATCCACCGGCGTTCACCGGCACCACCGAGCAAGTGGACAAAGGCCGGGCGCTGTTCAACGGCCACTGCGACACCTGTCACGGCATCAACGCCATCAGCGGCGGCGTGCTGCCGGATCTGCGCATGCTCAGCAAGGAAAATCACCAGATGTTCCTCGGCATTGTCTACGGCGGCCGGGTCAATGACGGCATGCCATCGTTTGCCGAGGAGCTCAAGCCGGATGAGGTGGAGTTGGTGCACCAATACATCATCAAGCGCGCCAACGACCTGAAGAAAGAGATGGCGTCGGCGAAGACGGCAGCCGCGAAGTAATTGCGTTGCAGGCGGATGCCGACCATGAACAGCATTTAGCAGAGGCAGAACACATGAGCTACTCATTACCCATCTACCAAAGCTACATCGACGGTGCCTTCAGCGCCGGCGACAATTTGATCGAAGTCTTCAACCCGGCCAACGGTGAACTACTGGGTTCGGTACCGGAAACCAACCTCAGCGAAGTTGAGCGTGCCATTGCCGCCGCTCGCACCGCGCAAAAGGCCTGGGCACGCAAGCCGGCCAACGAACGCGCAGGTTATCTGCACCGCATCGCCACCAAGGTTCGCGACAATGCCCAACGGCTGGCGCGGATCATCACCGCCGAGCAGGGCAAGACTCTGGGGCTGGCGTTGGTGGAGGTCAACTTCACAGCCGACTATCTGGATTACATGGCCGAGTGGGGCCGCCGCCTGGAAGGGGAAATCCTCACCAGCGACCGGCCAGGCGAAAACATCTTTGTGTTCCGTAAACCATTGGGCGTGGTGGCCGGGATCCTGCCGTGGAACTTCCCGTTCTTCCTGATCGCCCGCAAGCTCGCACCCGCCTTGATCACCGGCAATACCATCGTTATCAAGCCCAGCGAAGAAACTCCGATCAACTGCTTCGAATTCGCCCGGCTGCTGGCCGAAACGGATCTGCCCAAGGGCGTGGTCAATATCGTTTCAGGCAAAGGCGGCACAGTGGGCAATGCCCTCAGCGTCAGTTCCGGGGTGGACATGATCAACTTCACCGGCAGCGTCGCCACCGGCCAGCGGATCATGGCGGCGGCGGCGCACAACATCACCAAGCTCAATCTCGAACTTGGCGGCAAGGCGCCGGCGATTGTCCTGGCCGATGCGGACCTGGACCTGGCCGTGAAGGCGATCACTGCCTCGCGAGTGATCAACACCGGGCAAGTCTGCAACTGCGCCGAGCTGGTCTACGTCGAGCGCAAGGTGGCTGACCCGTTCATCGAGCAGATAAGTGCGGCCATGGCGGCCACCAAATACGGTGATCCGCTGACCGAGGAAGGGCTGGACATGGGGCCGCTGGTGAACAAGGCCGGGCTCGACAAAGTGGCGCAGATGGTCGAGACCGCGGTGGGCGACGGCGCGCAGGTGATCACCGGTGGCGCCATCGCCGACAGGAACGGCAAAGGCTTTCACTACCAGCCGACCGTGCTCGCCAACTGCCGCCAAGAGATGGAAATCATGCGCCAGGAGATCTTCGGGCCGGTGCTGCCGATCCAGATCGTCGACGACCTGGACGAAGCCATCGCCTTGGCCAACGATTGTGAGTTCGGCCTGACCTCGTCGATCTACACTCGGGACCTGACGGCGGCCCTGCGCGCCTGCAACGAAATCGACTTCGGTGAAACCTACATCAACCGTGAAAACTTCGAGGCGATGCAGGGCTTCCACGCCGGGGTTCGCAAGTCCGGAATCGGCGGCGCGGATGGTAAGCATGGGCTTTACGAATTCACCCATACCCATGTGGTGTATATCCAGATCTGAGGCTTTGAATCCGTAGCGGGGCTTGTTCGAGACCGCCTCGCTATGGGCTCAGGTGATCCGGTTGGGTTGCACGATCGCGTATTTTTTCATCTTGCGGTACAGCGTCGATCGAGCCACGGCGAGCTCCTCGGCCACGGCGGTGATGTTCCACTGGTGACGTCGCAACGCTTCCAGCAACCGCAAACCCTCATCGTCGGCGGTCAGTTGCGCCAAGGGCGGGCGGCTGACTGCTTGCGTGGGTGCGGTATGTGAGGGCGCTTCAAGCAACTCGACGGGCAGGCAATCGGTATTGATCCAATCGTCGTCAGCCATGGCCACGGCATAACGCAACACGTTGATCAACTGACGGATATTGCCAGGCCAGCCGTAGCGGGTCAGCAGGCGCATGCAGGCAGCATCGATCCGACAGTTTTCCCCGCCTGGCTGTTCGCGCAAGACCGCTTCAACCAGCGCCTGGATATCGCTGCGATCACGCAGGGCAGGCAGGTGCAGGATCATGCCGTTGAGGCGGTAGAACAGGTCCTCGCGGAACGTTTTGTCAGCGATCATCTGCGCCACGTTCTGGTGGGTGGCGCAGATCACCTGAATGTCCAGTGGCAACGGCGTGTCGGCACCCAGCGGGGAGATTTCACGCTCGGCCAGGACGCGCAGCAATCGCGTTTGCAGGTGTGCTGGCATGTCACCGATCTCATCGAGAAACAGCGTGCCGCCATTGGCAATTTCCAGTTTGCCCTTCATGCCTTTTTTACTGGCGCCGGTGAAGCTGCCGCTGCGGTAACCGAACAGTTCACTCTCGATCAGGGTTTCCGGAATGGCTGCGCAATTGAGCGCAACGAAGGGTCCAGCCCGACGCAGGCTCGCGAGGTGAATCGCCCGCGCGAAGGCTTCTTTGCCGGTGCCGGTTTCGCCGTTGATCAGGATCGGCAGGTCCTTGTCCAACACCCTGTACAGGCGCGCCACGCTCTGGAGCAGAT
>NZ_WLYI01000032.1 GCF_009707515.1 Pseudomonas karstica
CCAGACGACTGCTGCGCAGCCGATCGCAGGCTGCGCCAGCGGCTACAGGTGATCAGTGATCGGCAAGTGGCTGCCGAGGGACGAACTCCCCCAGCGCCTACAGCAACCGTGTTGCAAATCCGATGGCGAGCCGCACCATGGTCATGGTGAATTCCACACCAGGATTTTAGACAAAGGCTGGAGAAATATCCTTTCGCACTTCTGACCATCAGAACTTTCTGGCATTCTGCGCCTCCTTTTTCCTACCCGAGCCCGTATTTTGTCTGACGCTCAAGCCCCTCGCCCCCGCTATAAATCCGACCTGATCTACGGCCTGGAAGACCGCCCGCACTTCACCGCGGCGATTTTTGCTGCGTTGCAGCATGTGCTGGCCAGCTTCGTCGGCATCATCACCCCGACCTTGATTGTCGGCGGCGTGTTGGGCCTGGAAAGCGAAGTACCGTACCTGGTGAGCATGGCGCTGTTCGTTTCCGGGCTGGGCACCTTTGTCCAGGCGCGACGCTTTGGTCCGGTGGGTTCGGGGTTGTTGTGCCTGCAGGGCACCAGCTTTTCATTTATCAGTGTGATCCTCAGCGCCGGCTTTATGGTCAAGGCCCGGGGCGGCGGCACCGATGAAATTCTCTCGACGATCTTTGGCATCTGCTTCTTTGCAGCCTTTATCGAAGTGGTGCTCAGCCAATTCATTGGCAAATTGCGCAAGCTGATCACCCCGGTAGTAACCGGTACCATCATTACCCTGATGGGCCTGTCGTTGATCAAGGTGGCGGTCACCGACATGGCCGGAGGCTTTGGTGCCAACGACCTGGGGGCGGCCAGCAATATGGGGCTCGCGGCGCTGGTGCTGCTGACCATCGTGGTGCTCAACCGCTTCAACAACCCGTTCCTGCGCCTGGGTTCGATCGTGATAGGCCTGACCCTGGGCTTCATTGTCGCCTGGTGGTTCGGTCGTGTGGACCTGGCAGCATTGCCTCAAGTGCCGCTGATCAGCGTGCCGGTACCGTTCAAATACGGCTTTTCCTTTGACTGGGTGGCGTTTATCCCAGTAGCGGTGATCTTTCTGATTTCCCCGCTGGAAGCCGCAGGTGACCTGACCGCCAACTCGATGATTTCCCAACAGCCGGTCAAAGGCCCCCTGTACATCAAACGCATCAAGTCCGGGCTGTTGGCCGACGGCCTGAACTCGGTAATGGCCGCTACCTTCAACAGCCTGCCGATGGTGACATTCGCCCAGAACAACGGCGTGATCCAATTGACCGGCGTGGCCAGCCGTTATGTGGCGTATTTCATTGCAGGCTTGCTGGTACTGCTGGGGCTGTTCCCAATGATCGGCGCAGTGTTGCAATTGATGCCCAAGCCGGTATTGGGCGGCGCGACGTTGATCATGTTCGGCACGGTGGCCGTGGCCGGGATCAAGATCCTTGCCGAAGCCGGCCTGCATCGGCGCAATGTGCTGATCGTGTCGATTTCCCTGGGAATGGGCCTGGGTGTGGCGGCGGTGCCGGAAGTGCTGCGCGACCTGCCCAAGGCACTGCACAACATCTTCGAGTCACCGATCACTGTCGGGGCGTTCTGCGCTATCTTGCTGAACGTCTTCCTGCCTGAAGAGTTCATAGAGTTGGAAGAAGACGAATTTGATCCGGAGGCCGCAACCCTCAAGGTCATGCAAGACCCGGACGTCATAAAATAGGAACCCTTATGCGCAGACTCACAGGCCTGACCCTTGCATTGCTGTTGCTCACACTGAGCGCCTGCGCCCTGTTCCCCAATCGCGACCCGGTGAACATCAACGTAGTGGGCATCGAGCCGCTGCAAAGCCAGGACCTGGAAGTGCGCTTCGCGGTGAAACTGCGGGTGCAGAACCCCAATGAAACCGCGATCGACTACAACGGCGTGGCGCTGGACCTGGAGGTCAATGGCCGGCCGTTGGCATCTGGGGTCAGCGATCAGCAGGGATCCATCCCACGGTTTTCCGAGACGGTGTTGATGATTCCAGTGAGTGTTTCTGCATTCTCTGTGTTGCGCCAGACCCTCGGCCTGAGCCAAACCCAAAGCCTGGACAACCTGCCCTACGTCTTGCGCGGCAAACTGGCGGGAGGCCTGTTCGGGACCATGCGTTTTGTGGATCGCGGCACCCTGGACCTGCCGAACGCTGCCGCCACCTGGTAAATACGGAGAACCGTGCGGACATGGACACGTTACCGACGCTGTACACCGAGCGCTTGATTTTGCGCCCGCTGACCCTGGACGATGCCGAGGGTATCCAGCAGCAATTCCCCCACTGGGCAGTGGTGCGCTACCTCAATGCCATGGTGCCTTGGCCCTACCCGGCCGACGGTGCTCGTGCCTACCTGGAAAACGTCGCGCTGCCGGCCATTGCCCAGGGTGAGGAATGGCACTGGTCGATTCGCCTCAAAAGCGCGCCGCAGCAGTTGATCGGCAACGTCAGCCTGATGGATGAGGCCGACAATAACCGTGGCTTCTGGCTCGGGCCGCAGTGGCAAGGCCAGGGGTTGATGACCGAGGCCAGCGTGGCGGTGACCGAATATTGGTTCGAGGTGCTCAAGCGACCACTGATGCGGGTGCCCAAGGCCGCACCAAATATGGCGTCGCGACGGATCTCCGAGCGCACGGGGATGCGTTTGGTCAGAACGGATCAAGGCCGCTTTGTCGAAGGCAATTTCCCTCGGGATATCTGGGAAATCACCCGCGAGGAATGGCTGCTCAGTCAGCGATAAACCGCACACCTGGTTTGTGCCCGCTCATCCACCCTCAGCTCAAATACATCCGGACGGGCGTGTTGGACTCAATGCTGCTCAAGGTTCAAGAAGCCGTGCTCGCCTGCTTTACTTCGCCGCCATCAGCCGATTGACTTCACTGCGCACCATGTTGGCAAATTCCGGTGGCGACATGCTGTCCAGTTCCGAGCGCACCCACTCGGCCCATTTGCCCTTGCGCTTGGAGCGTTCGCCGAACAAGCGTGCGCCTTCGCCCTTGGCCTTGCCCAGGTTGCTTTGCCACAGGTCATACAGGCGGGATTTTTCATCTTCAAGCGCGGCGCGCTCGGCGTGGGGTTTGTTGGCCAGGTTGAAGCTCATGTGGAATTACCTGCTACGTAAATAGCTGACATCTTACACCGCGAGTGGAAATGTCTGAGTTCGGATTTATCATCGGGTTGGCCATGGCACGAAAAAAAACTGCAACTTTTGCCGCGTTCCACGACTCCATTGTGCATCGCCAAATCCACTCAAGGAGCTACCCAATGGCCCGTAAAACCGCCGCGCAAGCTGTCGAGGATCAAATCAAGGATCAAGCTTTCAGCGAGCTCCAGGCCCTGATCGAAGAGTCAGACAAATTGCTCAAGAGCAGCGCCAGCCTGGTGGGCGAAGAAGGTGAAACCCTGCGTGAACAGGTGGCCATCAAGCTCAAGCAAGCCCTGGACTCGGTCTCCAACGTACGTGAACGCAGCAAGCCGGTGGTGGATGCCACCGAGACTTACATTGGTGGCCACCCGTGGCAAACCGTGGCTATCTCCGCAGGCTTCGGCCTGGTGGTTGGCTTGCTGCTGGGCCGTCGTAACTGAGATGGTGGCAAGGGTTGATTGCCCCCCCGGCAATCAACCCTGCGCCAATACCCGTAACCGACTCAACTCTTGGGCATCAATAGCGATCCCTTCCACCTCGGCCTTCGCCCGCGCGCGATGGCGACGGTCCCCCGGTAAACGCTTAAGCCCCGCCGCATGCATCTGCCGCACCAGTTCCTGGCTGCGTTCGGCAAAGTTTTGCCCGGCAGCTTTGCTCGGGTCGATCACAATCAGCAACTGGCCCGTCCAGGGCGTCTTGGCGCCAGGGTGATTGGACCAGTCGAACTCGAACGAAAAATTGCCCCCAGTCAGCGCCGCCGCCAACAACTCGACCATCATCGACAACGCCGAGCCCTTGTGCCCACCGAACGGCAACAGCGCACCTCCTTCGAGGATCGCCTTGGGGTCCTGGGTCGGCTGCCCCAGGCTGTCGACGCCAGTTCCCGGCGGCACGCGTTCGCCCTTGCGGGCAGCGAGCTGCACGTCACCATGGGCGATAGCGCTGGTGGCCAGGTCAAAGACTATTGGCGGCCCATCGGCCCGCGGTGCGGCAAACGCTATCGGGTTGGTGCCAAATACAGGCCGGTCGGCGCCATGGGGCACCACACAGGTCATGCTGTTGACCACACTGATGGCCAGCAACCCTTCCTCGGCGAACGGTTCGACATCGGGCCACAACGCGGCAAAGTGGTGGGAATTGCGGATAGCCAATACGGCGATCCCGGCACTGCGGGCTTTTTCAACCAGCAACGGTCGCGCTGCCGCCAAGGCGGGTTGGGCAAAACCATTGCAAGCGTCTACCCGAACGAAACCTGACGCAACATCTTCGACAACCGGCACCGCAGAGCCATTGACCCAGGCGCTGCCCAACGTTGACACATAGCCGGGAATACGAAATACCCCATGGCTATGAGCGCCATCACGTTCGGCGCTGGCGCAATTATTCGCCAGGATGGCGGCCACCTGCGGTGACGTACCGTGTTTGACAAACACCTGTTGCAGCAACGCCACCAACTCGGTGAAACCAATGTAGGTTGAAGAACTGTCAACTACCGGAGACTGCACAGACATTTGAAGCTCCGCTTTTATGATTGGAAGGGGCAACAAGCATGGACATCCAGACTGTCGATTAACAACGCGACCAGCGTCTGCTGTCAATCTGCGTGTGAACTCAAGTTCGATACCCCCTCGGAGCAAGAAAACTCAGCGACACGCGGAAAGGTTTAATGGGTAACGCCGACACACGCCGGAAGATGGGAGCCCGAGGCCTGACGAGGCCCCGGAGGTACTACGGTCAGTCCTTCTGGTCACGCAACACATTGCCGGAGGCGCCATCGATACGGAATTCATACACCACACCGTCAGACTTGCGCCCTTCGCCTTCCCAATAACCGTCGTTATCCGCCTCGATCTTGTAGACCTCGATATAACCGGCCTTGGTCTTGGCGGTCTCAATGGCCTTTTCAATGGTGATCCAGCCGGCGCCAGGGCGATCCGCCAGAGCGACGCCTGCACTGAGCATGGCGGTGGTAGCAATTATGGCAGCCAGGGTTTTCTTGAGCATTGTCGTACTTCCTTTGTTTAGAAAAGACAGGAACTGCTTCTAATGCCGACCAGTTAAGCCTTTTTGTAGGAGCGAGGGTCGGGGTTCGCTTAACTGATTGGCATTAGGAACTGCTTCTGTGTTTTAGGGCGGAGGCGACGAGAATTAGTTCCAATTGATAGGCATTTGCCATGACGGTTGTTCTCGTCACGGGTTCGCGAAGGTTAGAATGTAAGAAATCAGGATGGATCAATGACAGAACAGTCCCTTTCAGAAGCCGAATATGACGCGATCACCGATGCAGCCGCACAGTGGTGCATGCGCTTGCACGCCTGCGATTGCACGACTGTCGAACGTCAGGCCTTTGAGCAATGGCATAACGCCCATCCATTGCACGCTTTTGAATATGCGGCGATGCTCGAAATCTGGGACGTCGCCGATCACCTGCCCCGCGTCGACACGGCGTCGCTGGCGGCCGTCGCCCCGTTTACGCCTCGTAGCCGGTTGCGCCGCTATGCAGTGGCAGCAGCCGTTTGCCTGCTAGCCTTGCCGCTGGCGGCATTCACCGGCTGGAAAGCGGGCTGGCTGCCCAGTTCATACCAGCATTTCGAGGCCGTAAACGGTCTGCGCCAGGTCACGCTGGACGATGGCAGCCAGGTGGAACTGAACCTGGGTACTGAACTGGTCTACAGCAATTACAAAGACCAACGCCAAGTGACCCTGCGCAAGGGCGAAGCGTTTTTCAAGATCAGCCATGACACCGAGCACCCTTTCGTGGTGCGTGCCGGCGAAGGGCGAATCCGTGTGACGGGTACCCAGTTCAACGTCTGGAAATACGAAGACCAGGTGCGGGTCATGTTGCTGGAGGGCTCGGTACAGATCGCCAGCGATAAGGTCCACGGCGCAGAGCCACTGTCACCCGGCATGCAGGCCAGTTACAACCGGGGTGACACCAGCCCCCACGTCAAGCCTATCGATCCCAACGACACCGCCCTGGCCTGGCGCAATGGCAAGCTGATCCTCGACAACCTGGCACTGGCCGATGCCCTGCCGCTGATCAACCGCTACCTGAATAAGCCGGTGATGCTGGCCGATGCCGGCACCGGCGCCATTCGTATCGGCGGGATCTACAATCTCAACGAGGTCAACAACCTCGTCCTTTCGCTGCCCAAGGTCCTGCCGGTCTACCTGACCCAGAACCAGGACGGCAACCCTGTGCTCAACTCGATACCGCGTAAAACACCCAAGGGCTGATTGCCAACTAATCCTTGCTGTAAAAATTATTAAAATTATTTAGAAACAACACCTTGGGAAAGCTGTCGGGCATCCCGGCCAAGTCTGGATACAGACCTTGTGCCGTTTGACTATAAAAGCTGGAAAAAGCTGGCTTTCCGACTCCACAAAAAAATAAAACGATTAAGTCCAATCGTTCATGGGGCTTTCAAAACAGTGCCTTACATGACACCCATCACGGAAAGTTGAAAATTGTTGTTCTAAGATGTGACCCGTACCCCTTCATCGTGCATCAGTACTAGTACAAGCCGAAGGGTAAGCCCAACCGCCGGCACATCATTTGATTGGGCATTTAGAGAGAAGACCCCATGAACGCCCCGCTCCGTATCAACGAAGCACTTTTGATCGCAGACCGCGCTTTCAAACCCTTTCAGTGTGTCGCCTGGGCCCAGGACGGCAATGGCGAACTCAGCCTGACCGTGATCGACCGGACCAATACCCGCATTGGCCGCAAACAGATCTCCTCCACTACTTACTCCGACCCTGCCCAGTTGGAAGACCTGCTTAATCAAGCACGCTCCGAACTGAGCAGTGAAGGCTACGCCCTGCAATCCTGGGCCATGCCCAAGTAACTCACGGCCGACATCGAGTGACGGAACATGCACCGTCACTCGACTGCCGAACTCTAATGACCAACTGCCTCAGGAAAGAACACTTCCTGGCGCGTTAGAATCAATGTTTGCCTAAAGAGCATTAGTTCGAAGCTGATCCATTTTCTTAAACTCCCCTCCCCCGATCAATGCCCAATAGACGTGTGATTACAGTGATACTTCGTAATTGCGAAGTCACGAACACACTCATGGCGGATCACTCGATCGCGATGCAAACAACTGCTTGATCTTCCCTCTCTCGTACGGCACCTTGCGCTTCTGCCCAAAGGAGCACTTCATGTCCGAATCAATGGCTCAGGCCTTCACCCATAACTTCCTCGGTCATTCCCCCCGCTGGTACAAAGCCTGCATTCTTGCCTTCCTGATCCTCAACCCATTGGTGCTCTGGGCCTTCGGCCCGGTGGCCGCTGGTTGGCTGCTGGTGGCCGAGTTCATTTTCACCCTGGCCATGGCACTACAATGCTACCCATTGATGCCCGGCGGCCTGCTGATGGTCGAGGCGCTGCTGCTGCGGATGACGACACCTGAAGCACTGTACGACGAGTTGCTGCACAACTTTCCGGTGATCCTGCTGCTGATGTTCATGGTGGCCGGGATCTACTTTATGAAAGACCTGCTGCTGTTCCTGTTTTCGCGATTGCTGCTGGGGGTTAAATCGAAGGCATTGCTGGGGCTGATGTTCTGTTTTCTGTCGGCATTTCTTTCGGCCTTTCTCGATGCGCTGACCGTGACCGCAGTGATTATCAGCGCCGCCGTGGGTTTTTATTCGGTGTATCACCGAGTTACCTCAGGCAATGATCCGCGCCAGGACAGCGAATTCAGCGATGATCACCACATACCCAGCCTGCATCACGCCGACCTGGACCAGTTTCGGGCCTTCCTGCGCAGCCTGCTGATGCATGGCGCGGTGGGCACGGCCCTGGGGGGCGTGTGCACCCTGGTGGGCGAACCACAAAACTTGTTGATCGGCCATGAGATGGGCTGGAACTTCAGCGAGTTCTTTATCCGGATCGCCCCGGTGGCCTTACCGGTGCTGGCTGCAGGCCTGGTCACCTGTGTGCTGCTGGAAAAATTGCGTTGGTTCGGATACGGCACGCTGCTGCCGGACAGCGTGCGCCAAGTGCTGGCCAACTACGCCCAGGAAGATAACGCCGAACGCACCCCGCGCCAGCGCGCAGCCTTGATCGTCCAGGGCCTGGCCGCGCTGATACTGATCGCCGGGCTGGCCCTTCATGTGGCAGAAGTGGGCCTGATCGGCCTGCTGGTCATCGTGTTGATCACCGCGTTTACCGGCATTACCGAAGAGCACCGCATCGGCAACGCATTCAAGGACGCCCTGCCCTTCACCGCGCTGCTGGTAGTGTTTTTCGCCATCGTCGCGGTCATTCACGATCAACAGTTGTTTACGCCGTTGATCCAGTGGGTATTGGCGCAGCCCGCCGACCAGCAACCGGGGATGCTGTTTATCGCCAACGGGTTGTTGTCAGCCATCAGTGATAACGTTTTCGTGGCGACGATCTACATCACCGAGGTCAAGCAAGCATTTGTTTCCGGGCACATGAGCCGCGAACATTTTGAAACCCTGGCAATCGCCATCAATACCGGCACCAACCTGCCCAGTGTGGCGACCCCCAATGGCCAGGCGGCGTTTCTGTTTTTGCTGACGTCGGCGATTGCACCACTGATTCGCCTGTCGTATGGACGGATGGTGTGGATGGCGCTGCCCTATACGGTGGTGATGGGGGTGTTGGGCTGGTATGGCGTGGCCTATTGGTTATAGACCCTTGATCACGAGGCTGTGCGAACAGCCTCGTGATCAAGGGCGCGACAGAATAAACCGCTCAATCGCCTCCGCCGCGCCATCCTCGACATTACTGCCGGTGACCACCGTGGCCTGCTGCTTGACCGCTTCCTCGGCCTGGCCCATGGCAATCGATAACCCGGCTACATGAAACATCGCCGGGTCATTGCCACCATCCCCAATGGCCGCTGTTTGCTCCAGCGGCACGCCCAAATGCGCCGCCAGGGTCTTCAGGGCCTCGCCCTTGTTAGCCTTCATTGCCGTCACATCCAGAAATACCGGTTGCGAACGGGAGACCTGGGCCAGTCCTTCAACCTTGGGCAGCAACTGCGCTTCCAGCTCGATCAGCAATTGCGTATTGGTACTGGCGGCGACGATCTTGTTGACCCGACCCAGAAACGGCTCGAAGCTCGAAACCACGATCGGCCCGTAACCCAGCCCGTGCTCCTCCCGAACCGCCATCGGCCCACCGGGGTCACGGCGCAGCCAGTCACCGTCGGCAAACAACCAGACTTCAACGTCCGGCTGCTCGCCAAACAATGCCAGGGCAATCAGTGCGGCTTCGGCCGGCAGGTGGTGGGAAACCAGCACACTGCCATCGGGGTTGACCAGCGTGCCGCCATTAAAACCCGCCACCGGCACATCGACGCCCAGGGCCTCGATCTGCTGCAACATGGCTTTGGGTGGCCGTCCGCTGGCCAGGCTGAAAAACACCCCGGCCTCACGCAGGGCGCGGACCGTATCAATGGTGCGCTGGCTGAGACTGTGATCCGGATGCAACAACGTGCCATCCATATCACTCAGGACAAACCGGATGGGATGAATCGGTGTGTCACTCATCCGAGGCTGTGCCAGGTTCGACCATCGCGGGCCAGCAAGGCATCGGCCGCTGCTGGGCCATCTTCGCCAGCCTTGTAGGCTTGGATACCGTCATCTTCCTTCCACGCATCCAGGAATGGCTGTACTGCCCGCCAGCCGTTCTCAATGTTATCGGCACGCTGGAACAGGGTCTGGTCACCGGTCAGGCAGTCATAGATCAGGGTTTCATATCCCGTCGACGGCTGCATCTCGAAGAAGTCCTTGTAGGCAAAACCCAACTCGATGTTGGCCATGTCCAGGGTAGGTCCGGGTTTTTTCGCCAACAGGTCGAACCACATGCCTTCGTTGGGCTGAATCTGGATCTTCAGGTACGTGGGCTTGAGTTCATCTACCTCGGTATCACGAAACTGTGCATAAGGCGCGGGCTTGAAACAGATGATGATCTCGGTATCGCGAATACTCATGCGCTTGCCGGTGCGCAGGTAGAACGGCACGCCGACCCAACGCCAGTTGTCGATCATCACCTTGAGGGCAACGAAGGTCTCGGTGCTGCTGTCGGACGCGACATTGGCCTCTTCGCGGTAACCAGGCAGTTGTTTGTCGCCGACGCTACCTGCGGTGTACTGGCCGCGAACCGAGTTGGCCCGGGCGTCTTCCAGCGACCAGGGCCGTATCGCACCGATCACCTTGGCCTTTTCCCCCCGCACAGCATCGGCACCAAAGGCGGCCGGTGGCTCCATGGCCACCATCGCCAGCAACTGGAACAGATGATTGGGCACCATGTCGCGCAGAGTGCCGGTGTGCTCGAAGAAACTGCCACGGGTTTCCACGCCAACGGTTTCAGCGGCAGTGATTTGCACGTGATCGATGTAGTGGTTGTTCCAGAACGCCTCGAACAGCACATTGGAGAAACGGCTGATGAGGATGTTCTGTACCGTCTCCTTGCCCAGGTAATGGTCGATACGGTAGATCTGCTTTTCACTCATGACCTTGAGCAAGCAAGCGTTCAGCGCTTCGGCGGTGGCCAGGTCGGAGCCGAAGGGCTTCTCGATCACCACTCGACGGAATGCCTCGGGAGCTTCTTCCAGCAATCCCGCACGCCCCAGGCGCTGCACCACTTCGCTAAAGAAGCGGGGGGCCGTGGCCAGGTAGAACACCGCATTGGCGGTGCCGCTGGCGGCGATTTTCGCCGCCAGCTTGGTGTAGGTGCTGTCGTCAAGAAAGTCGCCCTGGACATAGCTGATGCTCTTGGCCAACTGGCCCCACAATTCGGGGTCCAGCGCGTTTTCGGCATTGCCCTTGACCTTGCTGGCGGCCTCGGCGCGAATAAAGTCCTCGAGCTTGCTGGCAAAGTCGGCATCGCTGATCGGGTTGTGATCAACACCGACAATATGCAAACCGTTACCCAGCAAACCGTCGCGATTGAGGTTGTACAGCGCCGGCATCAGCAGGCGCTTGACCAGGTCGCCATGGGCGCCAAACAGAAACAGCGTGGTCGGTGGAGCAGGTTCGGCCTTGGATTTCTTGCCGTTGGCGGTCATTTTTTGGAAGTCTCCACATGGCCGCCAAAGCCAAAGCGCATGGCAGAGAGCAATTTATCACCGTAGGTGCTCTGCTGACGGGAACGGAAACGCGCGAACAGCGAGTTGGACAACACCGGGACCGGCACCGATTGCTCCATGGCCGCTTCGATGGTCCAGCGCCCTTCACCACTGTCGGCGACCGAACCGGAATAACCGTCGAGCTTGGGATCGGTGGCCAGGGCGTCGGCGGTCAGGTCAAGCAACCACGACGATACGACGCTGCCACGGCGCCAGACTTCAGCAATGTCGGCCACATTCAGATCAAAACGCTGGTCTTGCGGCAGGTTTTCCGAAGACTTGGTCTTGAGGATGTCAAAACCTTCGGCGAAGGCTTGCATCATCCCGTACTCGATGCCGTTGTGGATCATCTTGACGAAATGTCCGGAACCGGCAGGGCCGGCGTGGATATAGCCACGTTCGGCACGGTCGTCAGTGGCGGTGCGGTCTTTGGTACGCGGGATGTTACCCAAGCCTGGGGCCAGGCTGTCAAAAATCGGGTCCAGGCGCTGGACGGTCTCGGCGTCGCCGCCGATCATCATGCAATAGCCACGTTCCAGGCCCCAGACGCCGCCAGAAGTGCCAACGTCCACGTAATGCAGGCCTTTATCCGTCAAGGTCTTGGCCCGACGAATGTCATCCTTATAAAACGTGTTGCCGCCGTCGATGATCACGTCACCGTCTTCAAGCAATTGGCTTAATGCCTCGATGGTTTCTTCTGTTGGAGCGCCTGCCGGTAGCATGACCCAGACAGCTCGCGGCTTTTGCAGCCCGGCGACCAGTGCAGGTAAATCAGCAACGCCGGTGGCACCCTCTTCGCTCAGGCCTTTGACGAAAGCCTCATTGCGGTCGTAGACCACAGTGGTATGCCCATTGAGCATCAGGCGCCGCGCAATATTGCCACCCATGCGGCCTAGTCCAATAATCCCCAGTTGCATGTGCTGATGCTCCTTACTGCTCATAAATACAAAAAAATGTGTGACATAGTTTATAGCGCAATGAGGCTAATGAGGGTTAGTCCAGAGCGGATTGGCATAGTTTCATGACAAATAATGGCTATTCTTTCGCTTCCACCCTGGCAAAAGCCCCTAAAAACCCTTTATGTCGGCACCCACCGCGATGAATTGCGCCAAATCAAGGAAGAACGCAACCCACTGCAACAGGACGCCTTGCGCGTGCAAGTGCAGGGCTAACTCGACCGCTGTCGATAAGCCGCCAGCCCATTTGTACCTGATTTAACTCACAAAGTTTTCACACGCCCTTGCCGATAATCCCGCGCCAAAGGGCTCCCACAGGCGGGAGCCCTTCTGTCGTGCGCGTGCGGCAACGGTAAAAAATCATTGGATGGGGCACTGGATGGCGATGTTTAAACGCAGCACTACGTCTGCGAAAGGGTTTGATTGGGCCGGCCTTGGCTGGTCGTTCCTGTTTTTCTGGTACTTCTCGGGTATCACCCAACTGCTGATCCAACTGACCGGCACTTCCGGCTTCAGCGGTTTCCGCCAAGCGTTTTTCATGAGTGCCCTGTGGCTGGCGCCCATGCTGTTGTTCCCACGACGCGCACGATTGCTCGCAGCGTTGATCGGCGTGGTGCTGTGGGCCTGCTCCATGGCCAGCCTGGGTTATTTCTTCATTTACCAGCAGGAATTCTCCCAAAGCGTCATCTTCATCATGTTCGAATCGAACATCTCTGAAGCCGGCGAATATGCGACCCAATATTTTGCCTGGTGGATCGTCCTGGCGTTCCTGGCTCACACGGCCATGTCGATTTTCCTGTGGACCCGCGTTCGCTCGGTCTACTTGCCACGAGGCCAGGCCATGCTGGCCGCCACGGCCATCGTGCTGGCCGTTGTCGGTTACCCACTGGTCAAGCAGATTGCCAAGAACGACACCATGGAAGTGGCCATCGACCGCTTCGAAACGCGCATCGAGCCTGCAGTGCCGTGGCAAATGATCGTCGCCTATCGCCGCTACACCGAACAACTGGACAACATGCAGGGCATGCTGGCCAGCGTCAGCAAGATCCCGCCCCTGACCAACCTCAAGGACAGCATGGCCAACCAGCCTTCAACCCTCGTGCTGGTGATTGGCGAGTCTACCAACCGCCAGCGCATGAGCCTTTATGGCTACCCGCGCAACACCACGCCGGAGCTGGACAAGCTGCGCGACCAACTGGCAGTGTTCGATAACGTCATCACCCCGCGCCCCTACACCATCGAGGCCTTGCAACAGGTACTGACCTTCGCCGACGAAGAGAATCCAGACCTGTACCTCAAGACACCGTCCCTGGTCAGCATGATGAAACAGGCCGGCTACAAAACCTTCTGGATCACCAACCAGCAGACCATGACCAAGCGCAACACCATGCTCACGACTTTTTCCGAACAGGCCGACGAGCAGGTGTACCTGAACAACAACCGCAACCAGAATGCCCGTCAATACGACGGCGATGTGCTGCAGCCGTTTGCCAAGGCCATGACCGACACCGCCCAACGCAAGTTCATCGTCGTGCACTTGCTGGGCACCCACATGAGCTACCAATACCGCTACCCGTCGACCTTCGATAAATTCACCGATCGCCAGGGCGTGCCGCCGGGTATCAGTGATGATCAGTTGCCGACCTACAACAGCTACGACAACGCGGTGCTGTACAACGACTTCGTGGTCTCCAGCCTGATCAAGGATTACGCCAAGACCGACCCCAACGGCTTCTTGCTGTACCTCTCCGATCACGGCGAAGACGTCTACGACTCCCCAGGTCACAACACCCTGGGCCGTAACGAAGGCAAGCCAACTACACCGATGTACACCATTCCATTCATGGCCTGGGCCTCGCCAAAATGGCGTGAAAGCCATGACTGGAATTTCGCCGGCGACTTGCAACGGCCCTATCAGAGCTCGCAACTGATCCATACTTGGGCGGACATGGCCGGTATCAGCTTTGATGAGTTGGACCACAGCAAAAGCCTGATCAGCGACAGCTTCAAGCCCCGACCGCGGATGATTGGCGACCCATATGCCCGCCCGCAAAAGGCCTTGATCGATTTCAGCCTGCTGAAACCGAAGAAAGTCGACGTGGCCGAAGCGCTCGCCAAATAGCCAGTACCTCTTGGGTTTCACCTGCGCAATGTGCGTGAAACCCGATTCGGCCGAAGCATTAAGATAATAATTATTCTCGTTTACCGCTAAAGTTCCCCGCCTCCTTTCGTCTTTGAGCCAATGGCATTTTTTCAAAGACGACAAGGAGTCCGCCGCGATGTTCGCGCCCATCACTCGTTCCATGACCCTGACCGCAGGCCTTCTTGGCCTGACCGCAAGCCCGGTTTTGCTGGCTGAAACCAAAGTTGGCCAGAGCCTCGAAGCACCTGCCCCGGTACTGGAACTGGCCAGTACCAACGTCAGCGCCCAAAACCTGGGCAGCGATACCGAAGACACCGGAGCCTATACCACCGGAGCCATGAGTACCGCGACGCGGCTGAACCTGTCGATCAAGGAGACCCCACAGTCCGTATCGGTCATTACCCGCCAGCAAATGGACGACTTCAAGCTGGGCACCTTGACCGAGGTGATGAACCAGACCACCGGGGTGGTGGTGCAGCGCACCGACTCCGAACGCTTCAATTTCTATTCCCGCGGCTACAGCATCCAGAATTTCCAGATCGACGGGATGCTCAATACCTTCTCCGGCTTGAAGTCCGATTCCGACACCATCATCTATGACCGTATCGAAGTGGTGCGCGGTGCTACCGGCCTGACCACGGGCGCGGGCGATCCCTCGGGCACCATCAACATGGTGCGCAAGCGCCCCACCCATGAATGGGCAAGCAAGGTTGGCGTCAGCGGTGGCAGCCATGACAACTACTACAGCTACCTCGACGTTGGTGGCCCGCTTGGCTTCGATGGACGCCTGCGTGGGCGCACGGTATTGGCCTATCGCGACAGTAAATCCTTCCGCGACCGCTATGCCCTTGAGCGCAAGGTGGGCTACGGCATCCTTGAAGCCGACCTGACCGACGACACGATACTGGCAGTGGGTTATGACTATCAGGACAAGCAGGTCCAAGGCGCGACCTGGGGCAGCGTACCTTACTGGAATTCGTCAGGCGGCAAGGCCAATATGCCGCGCTCCAATAACATCACCACGCCCTGGAGCAACTGGCCGCTGACCGACCGTACGACGTTTGCCACAGTGGATCAGCGGCTCGCCAACGACTGGCATCTCAAGGCCGCCTATACCCACCGGGAAAGCGAGTCCGACGGCAAGGTCTACTACGGTGGTGGCGGTTATCCGAATGCCGACCGCAGTGGGGTGAGCGCCTATCGCAGCCATTTCTCCGGTGAAGACAAAATGGACGCGGTGGACTTCAACGTCGCCGGATCCTATTCATTGTTCGGGCGTGAACATCAAGCCATGATCGGCTATGGCCAGGCCCGCCATCGCGACTCCTCGCCCTATATCATTGCTGGGCCCGTGACTGCCGACTACGACAAGATTGCCGACTGGGCAAACACCGGCGGCATTCCTGAGTTTGCCGATGAAAAAACCCATCTGGATGCCAATAACAGCAGCACCTATCAAAAAGCCGGCTACCTGGCGACACGCCTGAGCCTGAGCGATAACTGGCACGCCGTGCTGGGTAGCCGCTATGGCAGCTGGGAGACCCGCAGTTCCAATTACACCTACGATGACAATCACCAACTGTCGCGCATTCAGTCCAGCAGCCAGACCCACAATGATGTCTGGACCCCTTATGCAGGGCTGCTTTATGACATCAACCAGGATTTCACGGTGTATGTCAGCTACACCGACATCTTCAACCCGCAGACGCAAAAAGATGTCAGTGACAAATACCTGGAGCCGATTGTTGGCAAAAGCTACGAATTGGGCCTCAAGGGCAGCGTGTTTGAAGACCGCCTGAACCTCTCCAGCGCCGTGTTCTGGAGCACCCAGGATAACGTCGCAGAAGTCGACGACTCCGTGCCGCTGGGCCCGAACGGCAAGCAATATTACACGTCCGGCGGCAAGGGCAACAAAGTGCAGGGCTTCGAGTTGGAGGCTGCGGGTGAAGTACTGCCCGACTGGAACCTGACGGCGGGTTATACCTACACCCATTCGGTGAACGGAGAAAACCAGCGCAACAATACTGCCCAACCCCTGAACTTGCTGCGCGCTTCCACCACCTATCGCCTGCCGGGCGCCTGGAAAGGCTTGACAGTAGGTGCAGGAGTCCGTTGGCAGAGCGATATCTACCGTTTCGCCAAGCGTCCCATCGGGCGAGACCCCGATGGGAAGTTCATCACCCAGAGCACCGCGATTCGCCAGGAAGCCTACAGTCTGGTCAATCTGATGTCGCGTTATGAGTTCGACGAGCACCTGTCAGCTTCACTGAACGTCACCAACTTGCTCGACAAGCAGTACTACAACAACGTCGGCTTCTACAACGGCGTTTTTTGGGGCGACCCACGCACCGTGGCGCTGAGCATGGACTGGAAGCTGTAAAAACACTGCGACCGAAGCTAACCACGTATTAACTTCGGGTCTGTTTTACGTTAACTCCCACTTAATATGATCGGCTCACTCTCTGCACATGGTCTGATCAAGGACGAGGCAGACCCCGATCACTTTTAATGGGAAGACATACAATGAAACTTTCGACTTTGATACTGGCCAGCCTAATGCCCTTAACATCTATAGCCGCTTTTGCAGAAGGTGGATCTGAGCGCTCGAAGGAGTACTACAACAATTTTACGTTCATCCAGGAAAAAACCCACGGCCCGACCGAAAAAATCGCTTCGGCGCTTACCAAAAAAACAGGTTCGGATTCCGTCGACAATAACGGTACTTCACAACAACCTGAGTCCTGACGTATCCGTACTCTCTGCGCGAGTCCACATCGCCAGCAAAAAAATACAGGGCGCCCATTAAGGGCGCTTTTTTGTGGCTGGTTTTTTTCAATAAACTTTCTGCATTATTACACATCAGCCATTCGCGCCCTGGCATGACTGCTCAGTATTAATATCCCGTTAATGATCAAGGTATCCGTAGCATTAACGAGGAAATATCAAAAATGACTAAACATAGACTTTCCGCCCGCTTCCTCTTGTAGGACTGATCACCTTGTGAGCGGTGGTCCACAGTACCGCGACTGATTGTCGCAGATTGCTATAGGTCGCATAATAGAGCCCCAAGCCCTTGGCCCTAAAGCCACTTCAAGGCTCACAATTTTCCTACATACCGGGACTACACGCCCTGTAACTATTTTTACTTTGCATATTTTAAAGATGAACTTTAATGCGCATTCTTGTTGTCGAGGACGAACCTAAAACGGCCGATTATTTACATCAAGGCCTGACAGAAATTGGTTATGCCGTTGACTACGCAGCTAACCGTATAGACGCATTGCACCTGACGAACCAATACCCCTATGAGCTGGTGCTTCTTGATGTGAATCTTCCGACGAAAGATGGCTGGCAAGTGCTTTCTGAGCTACATCAAAGCACTTCCACCCGCGTGATGATGTTAACGGCCCGTGGTCGGCTGACGGATAAAATCAAGGGCCTGGATATGGGCGCCGATGACTATCTGGTCAAACCTTTCGAGTTCCCGGAGTTGCTGGCGCGCGTCCGGACACTGTTGCGGCGTAGTGAGCATATTCCGTTGCCTGAAGTTTTTCAGGTGGCCGATCTCGAACTTGATCCGCGTCGTCACCGGGCATATCGCGGCACGCGGCGCATTGATTTGACCACCAAGGAGTTCGCACTTTTGCAAGTGTTGATGCGCCAGAGTGGCGAAGTAATGACCCGTACCCAGATTATCTCACTGGTCTGGGACATGAACTTTGATTGCGACACCAATGTCGTGGAAGTTTCCATCAGCCGCCTGCGGACCAAGATCGACGACCTGAGCGAAGTCAAGCTGATCCATACCATTCGCGGCGTCGGTTATGTACTGGAGGCGCACCAGTGAAGTCCTCCAGCTTGTCAATGCGCCTGGGACTGACTGTCAGCCTGATGGGGCTGGCCATCGTGCGGTCGATCATGAACCTGCATCAGGGCCAGACCGAAGTCAGCAGCCTGCAAGGCAGTTTTACCCTGTTTCGACTGGTGTTCCCCTGCCCCCTCACAAACTGATAAGCACGCCGGCGGCACCGCCCAGTGCCACCACCAGCCAGGGCGGCCATTTCCAGATCATCAGGGCCAGCAACGCCAGCAGCATCAAGGCAAAATCCATCGGCGCCAGGATCCCCGTGGTCCATAGTGGTTGATACAGCGCCGCCAACAACAAACCCACTACCGCTGCGTTGACTCCCGCCAAAGCAGCCTGGACGCTGGGGTTGGTGCGCAGTGACTGCCAGAACGGCAAGACCCCGATGACCAATAGCATCGACGGCAGGAAGATCGCCAGGACACACAGCAACGCGCCGGTCCAACCGTGAACGACCGCGCCCAGAAACGCCGAAAAGCTGAACAGCGGCCCTGGCATCGCCTGGGTCGCTGCATACCCGGCGAGGAACGTATCACTGTCAACCCAACCGCTCGCCACCACCGTCTGCTCCAGCAGTGGCAGCACCACATGACCGCCGCCAAACACCAAGGCTCCCGAGCGATAAAAACCGGCGAACACCTCCAGCAGCGCCGCTCCGGAGTGCTGCGCCCACACCGGCAGACCAAGCAGCAAGATCACAAACAGCGCTAGCATGGCGGCACCCGCCCGCCTTGATACGCCAATCACCAGGCCCTGCTCATGCGCCAACGCGCTGGGCTTGAGTAAAGCGACACCCAACCCGGCCGCCACGATCATGATCAGCACTTGGCTGACAGGTGCCGACCAGAGTACCGCCACGCAGGCCGCCATGATCGCCAGGGCCCAGCGCCGACTGTCGGTGCAGAGCAAGCGCGCCATGGCCCAGACCGCCTGGACCACAACGGCCACGGCCATGACCTTAAGCCCATGAACCAGCCCGTCCGGCAGGCGACTGCCCCAGCTTGTAAGGCCCATGGCCAACACCCCCAACGCAGCTGCCGAGGGCAAGGTAAAACCGAGCCATGCTGCCAGCGCACCACGATACCCGGCTCGGGACAGTCCCAGCGCCATGCCCACCTGGCTGCTGGAAGGTCCTGGGAGAAATTGACATAAGGCGATCAGTTCAGCGTAGGACGCCTCGCTTAACCAGCGACGACGCTCGACGAACTCAGTACGAAAAAAACCCAGGTGGGCCACCGGTCCGCCAAACGCAATACAACCCAGGCGCAGGAAAATCAACAACACGCGCCAGGCACTCTCTGGCTGAGCTGTCTTGATTACAGTGGCGCTGATCACATTGTCGGTCCTTTATAAGGCCTTGCTCCAGAACAGCATCCGGCCATAGGCGGGGTCGAAGATCGAGTCGTCGAAACCAAACTTGCGGTACGACGCCTGCGCAACGTCATTGCCTTCAAGTACCTCCAGGGTGATCTTGCTGCAGCCACGCTGGCGGGCGATTTCCTCGACCTTTTGCAGCATTTTCTGACTCAACCCCAAGCCACGGAACCGGTCCATCACCATCACATCGTGGACGTTGACCAGTGGCCGGCAGGCAAAGGTCGAGAAGCCTTCAAAACAGTTGACCAGCCCAGCCGGCTCTCCGCCGACAAATGCCAGCACACTGAAAGCATGGGGACGCTTGGCCAACTCGGCAGGCAGTTGCAGCAAACGGTCGGCAGGCAGTGCATGACCACCACCCATCGGGTCTTGTGCGTAATGGTTGAGCAACAGGCCGATGGCCTCAGCGTGTACAGGGTTGCTGTAGCTGGCTTGCAGCACCAGTATCTCGGCGTCCATTTCCTTCCTCGATAGCGACTGAGCGGGGATCACTTCCCCTCAAAGGGGATCAATTGTAAGGGGGCGTCGACATTAGATGAAGGAGATTAACGAGATACTCCTGCATGAAAGCGCGAATTTGTCGCGCCAGGAAGCCCATCTTCTCTGAGCCACGGCACTTTTTCTTACAGAGGATCGACGAAACGCTGCAACTGCATTTCTTGCAAACGACTCAAGGCGCGGCGAAACGGGAACTCCAGATAGCCTTGCGTATAAAGACTCTCCAGCGCAACCCTGGCCTCGATATACAGGGGGACCTTGCGGTCGTAACACTCATCCACCAACGCAATGAAGCGCCGAACACTGTCGTCGTGTACGGACAGTTCGGGCAGTTGCCGATCACCGGCCTCCACCCGCAGAGCGGCATCCTCCGTGCCACGAGCGATGCGTCCCGGGCGTTTTTGTGCACTCAGGTTGGGAACCTCTCCCAGCAATATCGCCTTGAACCGATCACACAGCAGCATGAAATCCATCGTCGCCAAGGGCTGTTCGCACAGATCGCAGTAGCGACACCACAGCACCGTATCGCTGGACTGCACCACCACAATGGAGCGGTAACCGACGGCCAGTGGCGCACCGCTGGCTGGCTGCCCGTCACTCAATTGCTTGAACACTCCGGCCAGCGCCTGGGGCTGGTCGACCCAGTAACGCTGTAGCCCCGCGCCCGGGTGCAGGCGATGATCCTCACCGCCGTCCACCGCCACCACCTGCATGTGCTGCTGGATTGCCTGGATACCTGGCAGGAACCGGTCACGGTTGAAACCCTCGGCATACAGCTGTTCCGGCGGCTGGTTGGAGGTGCAGACCATCACCACCCCTTCTTCGAACATCACTTGGAACAACCGGCCAAGGATGATGGCATCGCCGATGTCATTGACGAACAATTCATCGAAACACAGCACCCGCACTTCCTGGCTCAACTCCCGGGCCAACGCCTGCAGCGGGTCATGGGTGCCCGTCAGTTGGAAGGAGCGCTGGTGCACCCGACCCATGAAGTGATGAAAATGCTGACGCCGCGCCGGCACTTGCAGGCTCCGGTAGAACTGGTCCATCAACCAGGTCTTGCCGCGACCAACCGGCCCCCATAGGTAAACGCCGGGAGGCGAGACGCGGCCCTGGTGCAAGACCTCGTGACAACGTTGCAAGGCTTGCACCGCCTGCCATTGGGCGTCGTCGGCGACGAACCCGTTCTGGCTGATGGCGTTTTGGTAAGCGGCGAGTGGCGATTCAAAAGTCATGGGAAGCAGTATGCCATGACCCTGTGTCTCGGCAGCGGCAAGGGACCGTCGATCAGCGATCACCTGTAGCCGCTGGCGCAGCCTGCGATCGGCTGCGTAGCAGTCGTTTGGGGTTTGAAATTGCCGAAGGTCCTGCGGCCCTTATCGCAGCCTCGTGCCTCGACAGCGGCTACAAAAGCCGATCAGCGATCACCTGTAGCCGCTGGCGTAGCCTGCGATCGGCTGCGTAGCAGTCGTCTGGGTTTTGAAATTGCCGAAGGTCCTGCGGCCCTTATCGCAGCCTCGTGCCTCGACAGCGGCTACAGGGAAATATCCAGGCGGGAAATTTTCCCTGTTTCGTTAAGCCGGAAGGTGTATCGCAATTCCAGCGGACTACCTGGAAAACTACCGGATATCAGGTTGCGGACCAGTACCTTGCCGGTGCGGTGCTGGACATCCAGCACCTGGACCTTCGGCTGATATCGACGCCCCGTCTCCTCCATCCAACGAACGATGGCGGCCGTGCCGACTTGATGCTCACCCTCGTCGAATACATTGGCATCTTCGGCGAAACAGTGAATCACTGCCGAGGTGTCTCCGGCATTGGCTGCCGCGATATAAGCCGCAATCGCCGGGGCTAGGCCAAGGGTGGGTTGGGACATGCTGACAACTCCTTGTTAGTGATTTTCCAGAGCCATCTTAAGCCAGTGTCATGTCAGTTCTTGTCAGGAGTGAAAGGTCCTGATTCATTTTGCTCCATCAACTTGCGCCAGGCTCGTAGCCAATCGCTGCGCCTTCCAGGATACCGCTCGCCCTGGGCACCGGCAGCAGCAATGCGGTCGGTACGAAAGGTGCGATAGGCGCCACGTAACTCGCACCAGGCCACGATCACTCGCGCGTCATTGAGAAAACCCAGGGCCAGAGGCCAGATCAGACGCTGGCTGGGGGCCTGGCTGGCATCGGTATAATCAATATGCATCTTGGCCTGGCTACGAATGGCGTCGCGAAACATACTCAACGGCACGCGGTTTTCCGGGTAACCATACCCTGGCGGGCCCGGTAGCAATGTGGGATTGCGCATTGCATCCTGGGCGATGGGGTCTAGAACTGCCGCGATTTTTGCCAGCGCATTGGCCGCGGCATGGCTCAACACCTCGTCGCCCCGCTGATCGACATAGCGCAAGCCCAGGACGATAGCCTCGGTCTCGTCGGCGTTGAGCATCAGCGGCGGCAGGAACAGCCCACTGCGCAACACATAACCTACCCCGGCCTCACCAAAGATCGGCGCGCCAAGGGCTGTCAGCTCGGCAATGTCGCGATAGAGCGTGCGCTCGGAAACCCCCAGCTCCGTCGCCAGTACGGCGGCGGTTACCGGGCGTTTCTTGCCCCTCATAAGTTGTAACAAGGTTAACAGGCGGCTGGTACGCGACACATTCATCACGCTCGCAAAGGAAATAAGCCGAACGGCCCGTTGTGTAAAGAACGGGCCGTATGAGGGGAGTATTACGCGAGACTTTTGCTGACCACTTCAAACACATCGCTGGACAGTTCGCCAGACGCGAGGATCCGCTCCAGTTCGGCTTTCATCAGGGCCTGGCGGGCGCTGTCGTATTTGCGCCAGCGAGTCAGCGGCGCCAACTGCCGCGAAGCGATCTGCGGGTTGAAGGCATTCAACTGGATCACCAGATCCGCCAGGAAGCGATACCCAGAACCATCGGCCGCGTGGAAGTTGATCAGGTTCTGCCCGGCAAACGCCCCCACCAAAGCCCGGACCTTGTTCGGATTCTTGAGGTTGAAGGCCGAATGCTGCATCAGCACCTTGACCCGCTCCAGCGCGCCCGGCAAACCGCTGCCAGCCTGGACACTGAACCATTGGTCCATGACCAGCGGGTTGTCCTTGAAGTTCTCGGCAAACACCGCCAGGGCCGTAGCCTTTTCTGCTTCGAACGGTGAATTGACCAGCACCGCCAGCGCCGTCAGGCGTTCAGTCATGTTGTCGCAGGTGTCGAACTGTTCCAGGGTTGCCGCCAGCACTTCGGGCTTGCCACTGAGCAGCAAGTACGACAAGGCGATGTTCTGCAAGGCGCGCCGGGCAAAATGCTCGGCAGCTGCCACATACGGGGTTTTTTTCGACAGGTCGCGGTTGGCCTGGTAGCGCAGCCACAAACCTTCAAACAGGTTGTCGGCCAACTGCTTGCGGGCAAACTCACGGGCGGCGTGGATAGCGTCGACGTCGGCCACTTCGCTGATTTCAGCCAAATAGGCTTCGCTCGGCAGCGACAGCATCTCGGCGACCATCGCCTGGTCCAGGCTCTCATCGCTCAACACACTACGCAGCGCTGTGATCAGGCGTTGATCGAGCACCAGTTTCTTGCCCTGCTGATGTTGGCCGATCAGTTCCTGCAACACCTGCACGGAGAGTTGCTGGCCGGCCTCCCAGCGATTGAAACCGTCGCTGTCGTGCTGCATGAGGAACATTAACTGGTCGCGGCTGTAGGGGAAGCTCAGCTTCACCGGGGCCGAGAAACCACGCAGCAACGAAGGCAATGGCTGTTCGGCGACATCAACGAAGGTGAAGGTCTGTTCGGCTTCTGTCACCGAAATCACTCGGGACGTAGCGCCCGCCTTCGCTTCACCCGCCAGGCGCAAGGCAATACCCGCACCTTTGCTGTCCAGCAGGCCCAGCTCCAGCGGAATCACGAATGGCAGTTTTTCGACCTTGTCCGGGGTTTCCGGGCAGCTCTGACGGAAGGTCAGGCTGTAGGTTTTTGCTGCGCCGTCATAGGCTTCGCTGACCGCCAACCGTGGCGTACCGGCCTGGCTGTACCAGCGTTTGAATTGGGTCAGGTCAGCGCCATTCGCATCTTCCATGGCCTTGATGAAGTCGTCGCAAGTCACGGCCTGGCCGTCATGGCGCTCGAAGTACAGGTCGCTGCCTTTGCGGAAGCCTTCGGCGCCGAGCAAGGTGTGGATCATGCCAACCACTTCCGAGCCCTTTTCGTATACGGTCAGGGTGTAGAAGTTGGATATCTCGATAAAGCTGTCCGGGCGCACGGCGTGGGCCATGGGGCCGGCGTCTTCGGCGAACTGGTGGGTGCGCAGGTAGGCCACATCCTGGATACGCTTGACCGTGGCCGAGTTCATGTCGGCAGAGAAGCCTGAGTCACGGAATACGGTGAAGCCTTCCTTGAGCGACAGCTGGAACCAGTCACGGCAGGTCACGCGGTTACCCGACCAGTTGTGGAAGTATTCGTGGGCGACGATGGCCTCGACCCGCTGGTGTGCGGCGTCGGTGGCGGTTTCGGCACGGGCCAGCACGGCGCTGGAGTTGAAGATATTGAGGCCCTTGTTCTCCATGGCGCCCATGTTGAAGTCGTTGACCGCGACGATCATGAAGATGTCCAGGTCGTACTCACGACCATAGACCTCTTCGTCCCAGCGCATGGATTTCTTCAAGCTGGTCATGGCGTGCTGGCACTTGTCGATGTTCTCTGGCTCGACATAGATACGCAACGCCACGGTGCGTTCGGTCATGGTGGTGAAAGTATCTTCAACGCACCACAGGTCACCCGCTACCAGCGCGAACAGGTAAGCCGGTTTCATGAACGGGTCTTCCCAGGTCGCCCAGTGCCGGCCTTCTTCACCAGGTCCGGAGGCAATCGGGTTGCCGTTGGACAACAGCACCGGGTAGCTGTGCTGTTCGGCGATCACCGTGGTGGTGAACTTGCTCATCACGTCAGGGCGGTCGAGGTAATAGGTGATCTTGCGGAAACCCTCGGCCTCGCACTGGGTGCAGAACATGTCGCCGGATTTATACAGGCCTTCCAGCGCAGTGTTGGTTTCCGGGTGGATCTTGACGCTGATGTCGACGCTGAAGCTGTCGCTCGCCGGGTGCAGTGTCAGGTGGTTTTCAGTCAACTGGTAGTCGGCCGCCGTCAGTTCCTGATCGGCCAGGTTGACCGACAGCAACTCCAACTGCTGGCCATCCAGCACCAGAGGCGGCAGACCTGCGCCACGTGCAGGGTTGCGGCGCATCACCAGTTGCGCATGGACCAGGCTATGGTCCTCGAACAACTCGAAGGTCAGGTGCGTCTCGTCGATCAGGTACTCCGGCGCCTGATAGTCCTTAAGGTAAATCATCTTCGGTTGTTCGGTGCGCATGCGTCGAATCCTTCTACTGATGCACGGCGAGCTGGTAAGCCGTGTATTTACGAATATTGATCACACCGGTGTCGAAGATCAGGTATTGGCCTTTGATCCCCATCAGCGTGCCTTCGGCAATCGGGTTCTTGTCCAGGTTGAAGCTGACGATCTTGGTCGGATACTGCTCGATCGGGTAACGGATTTCGAGTGGTTCGATATCAGTCACTGGCTGAATGGCCTGCAGGCCAAAGCGCTCTTGCAGCCCAAGCAAGCCTTCGGCGCAGGAAGCAAAGAGTTCATCGCGCACCTGCTTGAGGTCAACGGCCTGAGCATCACCCTTGAGCAATGCACGCCAGTTGGTCTTGTCGGCCACTTGACTGCGGAACAGATCTTCGACAAAGCCCGATTGCTGACGGGTAGACACCCGCATGATCGGCAATGCCTGGCTCGCGCCTTGGTCCAGCCAGCGGGTTGGCAACTGACTGGCACGGGTGATGCCGACCTTGACCCCCGACGAATTGGCCAGGTAGACCACGTGATCGGTCATGCAGAACTTCTCGCCCCAGGCCGGATCACGGCAGGTACCAGCGTCGTAATGGCAGCGCTCGGGGCTCATGATGCACAGGTCACACTGGGCCAGCTTGGTCATGCACGGGTAGCAATACCCCTGGCTGAAACTGGTCTTGGTCTTGCGACCACAATGACTGCAATGGATTGCACCGAGATACTCCAGGCGCACGCTGGAGCCGATCAGCGGGTTGACCGGCACCTCGGTATCGCCCAGGCGAAAGGCGTATTGAACGGTCGGCTCACCCAACTGCGCCGACATCTTGCTGACTGCACCACGGCCAATCTCAATCAATGGATAGCATCCGACTTGAACAGGATATTCGGCACCGGAGCCGACTTGGAGGCGCATTCCTGCGGCCCCATGTAGCCAGTGCGCTGGTCTTCCGGCAGGTTCTGCAGCTCCCAGGCAATCACCGCTTGCAGGGACAGTTCACGCTGCTCGGCGGTGAGTTTGCGGCCATCAGACCATTTGCCGATTTCCACGGCGAGCTTGAGGCTCTCGTAGATGTCCGGGGTGATGTTTTCGATCATTTCAGCAAAAGAGGACATGAGACTCTTCCTTAACGAATAGGAGATTCAAAGGGCTTGCTTGCGGCGGTTATACAAGCCGCCCAACAAGCCCGTCAGGCAACCGGCCACCAGCCCGCCGACGTGTGCGGCATTGGCGATTTCGCCGAAACCAATCATCGAGACCAGGCCCGACAAGCAAAGCAGCAGCCACACCAGCATCATTACCAGCACCCCACGGGGCAGGTGATAAACCGGGTTTGGCGAAAGCCATTGATAGATCCAGCAATGCCCGAGCAAACCGTACAGCACGCCGGACAAGCCACCGAACAGACCAGGGCCACCGAAATAGTATTGAGCGTAGTTGGACACCAAGCTGAACAACAGGGTCAGGCCCAGCAGGTTGATACTGCCCTGGCGCATCTCGATACGGCGTCCCAGCTCCCAGTACCACATGCCGTTCATCGCCAGGTGCAGGATGCCGAAGTGGATCAGCATCGGCGTCACCAGGCGCCACCATTGTCCCGCCGCGAGACTGTCGGCCAACGATGTGAAGTGGATGTACTCACCGACTACCTGGAACTGCAAGAAGGTCAGCCAGCTCATGGCTTGCAGGTTTTCCCCCAGCATCGTCACGGCGCCGACGATCATGCTGAGCAGCAGAACCAGTGCAGTCATCGGACTATGGCGCAGTTGCTGGACAAAGCCGGGACGCTTGGTGGCCTGTTGCGCTGGAATATCCAGTTGATGGTCCGGATCGCCCGCAGGGAAGCGTTGATACAACACCCGCACATCCTCGCTGATGGCGTCGGGCACCCACAGCACTTGTTCCCCCGCATCTTCGCTGACGCGATGGGGCACTTGCATACGCTGCAACAGCTTGACGAAACCCGCCAGGTCCACGCTCAGAGGCAGGCGCAATACCGCAACGCTACTCATGAAATCACCTCGGGGCGCTCGACATCCACCCAAACAAATTTACGCGGATCAAGGCGAGTTTCCTGGTCCAGCCGATAAGCTACCAACTTGCCATACAGCACCGCGCTGTAATCCAGGCAGGCCAGGTTCGGGCGGATTGGCACCGGTTTGCCGCTGCGCCAATAATGGCCGACAAACAACAACGGTTCGTCGACGCCGTAGCGCAGCAGGGAGTTTTTTTCGGTAGACGACAACGGCGTCGCGGCCACCGGCTCCGGCAACGCATCGGGCTGAAACACGATATCGCCGTAGGTTTTCGGGTCGTCTTCCCAGAACTTGGTGCGAAAGAACGAGCGTGTCAGGCCATCGCCGCCGGTCAGGGTCAAGCCGTGCGGCAGGCGCATGTCGGTACCCCGCAACAAGCGGTCAAAGGCGTTGCTGGCGAAACTGCCGGGCACGGCGGCGGCCTGCAGGAAGTGCTGGTCGATACAGCCGTCGGGGAAACTCGAGCGCAGTGGCTCGATGAAGCCCTCATCCCAACAGGCATGCACCACGCGAAAACGCCCGGCATCGACAAACAGCGGCATGTTGTAGAACCAACCGAGGAAGTCGTGCCAGTCTGCTGGATGCTGCTCGAACTGAGTCAAGGTCTCGTGGATCAGCCGGGCATGGCGTGGCGTGTGCTCACGCACAAACTGCTTGCCACTGCCGGGCGGTGCCGGCGTGCTCCAGCCCAGGGCGTTAAACTCATGGTTGCCCATGATGCACAGTGCCTGGCCGGCCTCGGTCATGTCGTGAACGATATGCAGCGCCTCGCGAATGCGCGGCCCACGGTCGATGATATCGCCCAGGAACACCGCCATGCGTGACGGGTGGCGCCAGGTGCCGCCCTGCTTGTGGTAACCGAGCCGGTCGAGCAAGTGCTCAAGGGTATGAGCGCAACCGTGCACGTCACCAATCAGGTCGTAGCTACGCGCGGGATCAAGCATCAGTCGCCTCCACCCCCCAAGCGGCTGCCCCAGCCCAACTTGGTCCGGCAGACTTCGTAATAGTTGTGGTCCAACGGGTGGATCAGCCGCAACTTCTGCGCCTTTTTGCTCACGGTGATGGTATCGCCGGGGGCGCAGGTGAAATGGTTCTGCCCGTCACAGGAGACTTGTGGGTAGATCTGCATGTCTTTGGAAACCACGATTTTCAACTCACTGTTGCCGTCGACTACGATGGGCCTACTGGACAACATATGGGGGTACATCGGCACGATCACAATGGCGTCGAGCTTGGGGTGCATGATCGGGCCACCAGCAGACAACGCATACGCGGTGGAACCGGTAGGCGTAGCGACGATCAAGCCGTCAGCCTTCTGGCTGCAGACGAACTGGCCGTCGATGTACAGCTCGAACTCGATCATTCGCGTCGATTTGCCAGGGTGCAGTACCACGTCGTTGAGGGCATCGCCCTGGCCGATGGCTTCGCCATGGCGACGCACTTCAGCCTGCAGAAGAAAGCGGTTTTCCACCAGGTAATGACCATCCAGCACCTTCGCCACTTCGACTTCCAGCTCATCGGGGCGAATATCGGTGAGGAAACCCAGGCTGCCACGGTTGATCCCCAGCACCGGCACGTTATGCCGGGCCAATGCCCGGGCGGCGCCCAGCAGGCTCCCGTCGCCACCGACCACGATCACCATGTCACAGACTTCGCCAAGCATCTTGCGCGACGAGGTCTGCAAGCCATGGCCTGGCAGAATCTCGGCGATGGTGTCTTCGAGGATCACATGCAGGTGGCGCTCGAGCAGAAACTTTTTCAGCCGGCGGACGGTGTCCAGGACCTGCGTGCTGCCCAGGCGACCGATAATGCCGATATTGCGAAATTGCTCCATGGGGCTCCTGCGAGGGTTTGCGTCGAGACAAAGGAACGATTATGGGCGAAAGGCGGCGTTACACAAAATGCTTTGTCGCCAAACCCAGTAGCCGCTGATGAGGTACGAGGCTGCAATGTGTGTCCACAGGACCGCCATCGGGGGGTCGCTTCGTCGGAATGCTGCACCCAACCCATCGCAGCCTCGTGCCTCGGCAGCGGCTACACTCGCACGTATGACTCTGTTCCCGGAACTTGCCAGCCTGCCCCGCCAACTGCACCACCCCGAGGTGCGCGACCTGGCGTGGGTGATTGTTGCCCCACCGATGCTGATGCAAACGCCTTGGCCGCAACGCCACCCGCTGGCGGGCAGCGACTGGGTGCAAGCACCCCATCAGCTTGAGTGCTGGCTGCGACAATTGGACCAGGACAGCGCCGCCTTGCAACACTGGTTGAGCCTGGCTCGCACCCGGCGCCTGGGCCTGTATTACGAGCGCCTGTGGCAATTTGCCATACAGCATGCCCCGGGAGTTGAACTGCTGGCGGCCAACCTGGCAATCCGCCAGGCCGGGCATACCTTGGGTGAGTTGGATATGTTGCTGCGCGACCGCGACGGCGTGCACCACCTGGAACTGGCGATCAAACTTTATCTCGGCCCTCAGGACGGCGATGGACAGGACGCGGCTCAGTGGTTGGGCCCAGGCTGTCACGACCGCCTGGACCGCAAGCTGGCCCACCTGACCCGGCATCAGTTGCCAATTTCCACGCGCCCGGAAAGCCGCGAGGTGCTTGCGGCGTTGGATATCCAGCAATTTGATGCTCACCTGTGGCTGGGCGGGTATTTGTTGTACCCATGGCCCGGTAAGGCCCTGCCACCGGTCGGCGCGCATCCGCAGCACCTGAATGGTCGCTGGTTGCATCAACGCGATTGGTTGAGTTTTGTCAGCCAGGCGCCCCAGGGCCGCTGGCAACCCCTGCCCCGCCATGCCTGGCTGGCGCCGGCGCACTATCCGGCGGAACAGGTGTGGAGTGAAGAACAACTGCACCGTTGGCTGGTCGATCTTGACCCTCTGGCCCCAGCACAGCTTCTGGTGCGGCTGGTGCTGGCAGGTGAGGACTGGGAAGAAGCCGAACGCTTGTTCCTGGTCGCGGACCTTTGGCCGAATGTACCGGGAAGTAGTTAACCTGCAACAAGGGCCGAAGGACCTTCAACAATCTCAAAGCCCCAGGCGACTGCTGCGCAGCCGATCGCAGGCTACGCCAGCGGCTACAGTTGATCGGTGATCCTTTGTAGCCGCTGTCGAGGCACGAGGCTGCGATAAGGGCCGAAGGGCCTTCAGCAATTTCAAAACCCAGACGACTGCTACGCAGCCGATCGCAGGCTACGCCAGCGGCTACAGTTGATCGGTGATCGGCTTTTGTAGCCGCTGTCGAGGCACGAGGCTGCGATAAGGGCCGAAGGACCTTCAGCAATTTCAAAACCCAGACGACTGCTACGCAGTCGATCGCAGGCTACGCCAGCGGCTACAAGTGATCACTGATCGGCTTTTGTAGCCGCTGTCGAGGCACGAGGCTGCGATAAGGGCCGCAGGACCTTCAACAATCTCAAAGCCCCAAACGACTGCTGCGCAGCCGATCGCAGGCTGCGCCAGCGGCTACAAGTGATCACTGATCGGCTTTTGTAGCCGCTGTCGAGGCACGAGGCTGCGATAAGGGCCGAAGGACCTTCAGCAATTTCAAAACCCAGACGACTGCTACGCAGTCGATCGCAGGCTGCGCCAGCGGCTACAAGTGATCACTGATCGGCTTTTGTAGCCGCTGTCGAGGCACGAGGCTGCGATAAGGGCCGCAGGACCTTCAACAATCTCAAAGCCCCAAACGACTGCTGCGCAGCCGATCGCAGGCTGCGCCAGCGGCTACAAGTCATCGATATGCCGATAATCAACCTGTAACCCGGCAGCCAGCTCCCGCGCTCGACCCAATCGAATCGGCCCGCGTTCGATATCCACCAATAACCCCGGGCAGTCCAGCAGTGGCAGCCCAGCTACATCCTTAAGTCGTCCATCCGTGATCACCAGCAACCGCTGCTGCTCCGCCGGATAGCCTTTGCGTCGCGCTACCAGCCAATGCCTCGCCTCGCTCAACGCCGCCAATAATGGCGTACCACCGCCAGCTCCGAGCCCATCGAGCCAAGTGACCAAGCCTTTCGCCGCCTTCAGGCCTTGCACCTGCCACTTGGGTGACTGCCCGCTGGCCGTCAACAACGCCATCCGCGCCCGCTGCCGGTAGGCATCATCAAACAGCTGTGCCAGCAAGCCCTTGGCATCCCTCAGCGCCTGATGCCGCCGAGTAGACGCCGACGCATCGACCACCACCAGCCACAATTCGTGGGGCGAACGGCTGCGCAGTCGATACAGCAAGTCTTCACGGCGCTGTGGCCGCCCGCCCAACAAGGTGCCGGGCCAGTTGACCGTACCTTCGGCGGCGGCGTATGCCTGCCCTTGCCTGCCCTTGTCCAGTCGGCCCGCCTTGGGCCGGGCATCCGCCCCCGCGTCAGGTCGAGGGCGAATGCCTAGGGCTTTTTTGGCCAGGTGGGAAGTTCTCGCCGAGCGCCCACCGGCATCGCTGGCGCAGGCATATCACCCCACTGGCCCTGGCCCGGCGAGGGGTCAAGCGGTTTTGTTGATTGGCCGCCACTGTGCGGAGTGACCGGTGGGGAATGTTCCTGACGCCGATGCCGCAGGGCGAACTCCGCCACCGCGTCGATATCTTCTTCACTGATGGCCCTTGCCCCACGCCATGCCGCATGCGCCCTGGCGCCCCGCAGCCAGACCAGGTCGGCACGCAAGCCGTCGACGCCGGCGGCAAAGCAACGCTCGGTGATCTGCGCCAAAGCCTGGTCATCCAGCGGGATGCTTTCCAGCAGTGCGCGTGCCTCGGTGCAGCGCTCGCGCAACGCACTCTGCGGATCGGCCCATTGTGAGCAGAAACCCTGAGGGTCGCTGTCAAAATCCAGCCGGCGACGAATGATCTGCACACGCTCGGCAGGCAGCGTCTGCCCACTCAGCACAACGTTGAAACCAAAACGGTCGAGCAGTTGCGGGCGCAGCTCGCCCTCTTCCGGGTTCATGGTGCCGATCAGCACAAAACGCGCCGAATGCCGGTGGGAAATACCGTCGCGCTCAATCAGGTTGGTGCCGCTGGCGGCCACATCCAGCAGCAGGTCCACCAGGTGGTCCGCCAGCAGGTTGACTTCATCGACATACAGCACGCCGCCATCGGCCTTGGCCAACACACCGGGGGAAAACTGCGCCCGGCCCTCGCCCAGCGCGGCGTCCAGATCGAGAGTGCCCACCAGGCGCTCTTCGGTGGCGCCCAGGGGCAGCGTGACGAACTGCCCGCTGGCCAACACGTCCGCCAGGCCGCGGGCCAGGGTGGACTTGGCCATGCCACGAGGGCCTTCAATCAGCACACCGCCGATTTTCGGGTCGATGGCGGTCAGGCACAGGGCCAGTTTCAGCGCATCGGCACCGACGATCGCGGACAACGGGAAATGGGGGGTATCGTTCATCAACTGTCTTCTTCCATATTGATCGTTCCCACGCTCCCGCGTGGGAATGCCACACTGGGCGCTCGGCGTCCGCTGTTGTGACGCGAGCGTCACGGCTGCATCCCCACGCAGAGCGCGGGGATGATCGCTCAGCCCTCTTCTTCTATGTCCAGCAACAAATTTTCTAATGCCTCGCGATACGTCCCTGGCTCCTGCCACAGGCCGCGCTGCTGAGCTTCCAGCATGCGTTCAGCCATATCCCGCAAGGCGGCCGGGTTATGCTGTTGCACAAACTCGCGGGTGTCAGGATCCAGTAAATAAGCATCGGCCAGCAACGCATACTGATGATCATCGATCAGCGCCGTGGTGGCGTCGAAGGCAAACAGGTTGTCCACTGTAGCGGCCATCTCGAACGCGCCTTTGTAGCCGTGACGCTTGACGCCTTCGATCCACTTGGGGTTGGCCGCCCGGGCACGGATCACCCGGTTCAGCTCTTCCTTCAAGGTGCGGATTTTCGGCAGGTCTGGCTGGCTGTGATCGCCGTGATAACTGGCGACTTTATCGCCACTCAGGGTTTCCACGGCAGCGAGCATGCCGCCCTGGAACTGGTAGTAATCGTTGGAATCGAGCAGGTCATGCTCGCGGTTGTCCTGGTTCTGCAACACCGCCTGGACCTGGCTCAAACGCTGCGCAAACTGTTCACGGGCAGCGGTGCCTTCATCACCGCCGCCATAGGCATAGCCGCCCCAGTTGAGGTAGACCTCGGCCAGGTCTTCGCGGCTCTGCCACAGGCGACCGTCAATCGCACCTTGCACACCCGCGCCATAGGCCCCGGGCTTGGCACCGAAGATCCTCCAGCCCGCCTGCTTCGCGGCGTCTTCCTCGTTCAAGCCGGACTGGCGCAGGGCTTCGCATTCGCTGCGCACTTTGGCGGCCAACGGGTTCATATCGGCTGGTTCATCCAGCGCGGCCACAGCGTGTACGGCAGCATCGAACAAACGGATCAGGTTGGCAAAGGCATCCCGGAAAAACCCCGATACCCGTAGCGTCACATCCACACGCGGGCGATCCAGCAGGCTCAGGGGCAGGATTTCAAAGTCATCCACCCGCTGGCTGCCAGTGGCCCACACCGGGCGTACGCCCATCAGCGCCATGGCCTGGGCAATATCGTCACCACCGGTACGCATGGTGGCGGTGCCCCACACCGACAAGCCAAGCTGGCGCAGGTGGTCGCCGTGGTCCTGCAGATGCCGCTCAAGAATCAGGTTCGCCGACTGGAAACCAATACGCCAAGCGGTGGTGGTGGGCAGATTGCGCACATCCACCGAGAAAAAATTGCGCCCGGTAGGCAACACATCCAGGCGCCCACGGCTGGGCGCCCCACTGGGACCGGCTGGCACGAAACGCCCGCACACGGCATCCAGCAAACCGCGCATCTCCGCCGGGCCGCAGGCATCCAGGCGCGGAGCGACGACCATCCGCAAACTCTCGATCACGCCCTTGACGTCCTGCCAACCCGGCTCTTCAAGCTGTTCGACCGCGCCCTCCAGGGACTGCTCGATCAAACGTGTGGCGTAGAGTTCCAGGCGTTCACGGGTGTCGCCCGCCGTGCGCCACAATTGTGGGTCGATCTTCTGCAGCACCCTCGGACGGCGCCCAGCCCAAGGCTCGGCCAGGGCGCAATCCAGCGGGTCGAAACCCAGTTCGAAGGCCTTGGCCAGCACCCGCAGCAGGCTCGACTGCGGCCCACGGCCATCGCCTCGAGGGATGCGCAGCAAAGCCAGCAAGGTGTCGATACGCAAGCGGCCCACCGGCGACTCACCGAAGATATGCAGGCCGTCGCGGATCTGCGATTCCTTCAAGTCGC
This sequence comes from Pseudomonas karstica, assembly GCF_009707515.1. Lineage (GTDB taxonomy): Bacteria > Pseudomonadota > Gammaproteobacteria > Pseudomonadales > Pseudomonadaceae > Aquipseudomonas > Aquipseudomonas karstica. The sequence continues at coordinate 34,717 of NZ_WLYI01000032.1, forward strand.
ACAGATAAGTATCGAGGCGCGGCAGCCAGATGGCGGCATCGGCGGCGCTGTCGAGGTTGGCGTCCAGCGCCAGTTCCTGGTCGATACGGGTTTCCCGCACCAACTTGAGAATATCCTTTTGCAGCTCTTGGGCACGCCGTGGATCAAGCAACTGCGCTTCGTAATACTCGTCCGCCAGCAGTTCCAGGTTGCGCAGCGGCCCGTAGGTTTCGGCACGGGTCAGTGGCGGCATCAGGTGGTCGATGATCACCGCCTGGGTGCGACGCTTGGCTTGGGCACCTTCGCCTGGATCGTTGACGATAAATGGATAGATATTCGGCAGCGGCCCCAGCAGCACGTCGGGCCAGCAGTTTTCGGAAAGCCCAACCCCTTTGCCTGGCAGCCACTCCAGATTACCGTGCTTGCCAACGTGGATCACCGCGTGCGCGCCATAGGTCTGGCGCAGCCAGAAGTAGAACGCCAGGTAACCGTGGGGCGGCACCAAATCCGGGTCGTGGTACACGGCGCTGGCATCCACCTGATAACCCCGGGCCGGCTGGATGCCGACAAAGGTCAGGCCAAAGCGCAAACCGGCGATCATCATGCGACCGTCACGGCACATCGGGTCGCTGTGAGGCGCGCCCCAACGCTCCAGCACCGCTTGGCGGTTGGCTTCGGGCAAGCGTTTGAACATTGCCTCGTAATCGTCCAGCCCCAGGCTTTGATGGCAGGGGCGCAGGTCGAGGCCATCCGGATCATTCGTGACGCCACCTAACAGCTCTTGGATCAAGGCCGTGCCGCTGTCCGGCAACGCGTCAGCCAGCGGGTAGCCTTCAGCTTTTAACGCCCGCAGGATATTCAGCGCGGTTGCCGGGGTGTCAAGCCCAACGCCGTTGCCGATGCGACCGTCTCGTGTCGGGTAGTTGGCGAGAATCAGTGCAACGCGCTTTTCGCCATTGGGTAACCGCGCCAGGTCTACCCAGCGTCGCGCCAGTTCGGCGACAAAGCCCATGCGCTCGGGTTGAGCCCGGTAGCACACCACGTCAGACTGGCTGCGCTCACTGCGCCAGGCCAAGTCCTTGAAGCTGATCGGGCGGCTGATGATCCGCCCGTCCAGCTCCGGCAAGGCAATGTGCATCGCCAGATCGCGCGGGCCAAGGCCTTGCTCGCTGGCTTGCCAGCCCGACTCGTTATCCTGGGCGCAGATGGCCTGGATCACCGGGACATTGCGGCGAAATGGTCGCAGGTGCGGCGCTTCAGGACTGGATTGGGCAAAGCCGGTGGTGTTGAGAATCACCGAGGCTTGCACCTCGTCCAGCCAATCCTCGACCAACATCAGGCAGCCGGGCTCTTTCAGGCTGGCCACCGCAATGGGCAGTGGGTTGAGCCCTGCGGCCTGCAAGCGCTGGCAGAACACATCGATAAACGCCGTGTTGGCCGCCTGCAAGTGAGAGCGGTAGAACAGCACGGCTGCCACCGGATTTTCAGCCTGCCAGTCGGCCTGCCAATCACCCAGGCTGGCATTGGCTTTATGTGGATGATAAATCGCCGTGCGCGGCAAGCTCTGTGGCTCGCCCCAGGGGTAGTCGCGTCCCAGGTAGCGCGTGGCCAGGCAACGGTAAAAGTTCAGGGCGTTGCCCAGGCCGCCTTGGCGCAGGAAGTGCCAGAGGCGGTCGCGTTCTTCGATGCCAACCGTGCTCAGGCCGCTGAGTTCCGGGTCTGGGCGATCATCACCCGGCACCAGAATCAGTTGCACGCCCCGCCCTGCCAACTCCACCAAACGTTCGATGCCATAACGCCAATAACCGATCCCGCCGTGCAGCGAGATCAAGATGACTTTGGCATGGCGCAGCACTTCATCGACATACAAATCGACAGAGGCGTGGTTCTGCACCTGCATCGGGTTGGCCAGGCGCAGGCTCGGGTAGTTCTCAGGCAACTGCTGGAGCGCTTGGGCCAGCAACGCCAGGCTGGAGTCGCCACTGCACAGGACCACCAGGTCGGCCGGGGTTTGCCCAAGGTCGGCAATGTTGTCATCCGAAACAAAACCGCCGGGTTGAGTCCTGAGCAGGTGCATGGCTTAAACGCTGAGCGCGGCGCGCAGTTGCGCTTCAAGCAGGCCGGCATCCAGCTCCTGGCCAATTAGCACCAGGTGGGTCGCGCGCGGTTCATCGGCACGCCATGCGCGGTCGAAGTGTTTGTCGAAACGGCTGCCCACGCCCTGGATCAGCAGGCGCATCGGTTTGTTGGGGATCGCCGCAAAACCCTTGACCCGCAGGATGCCGTGCTGGACCACCAATTGGGTCAGGGCATCGAGCAACAGGCTTTCGTCGGCCTGGGGCAGTTCGATGGAGATCGAATCGAAGGCATCGTGGTCGTGATCATGGTCATCTTCACCTTCATGATGATGATCATGATGGCTGTGGCGGCCATCGATGTGCTCTTCGGAACCGGCACCCAGGCCAATCAACACATCCAGGGGCAAACGACCACTGCTGGCTTCGATGACTTTCACCGCTGGCGGCAGTTCCTCGGTGACTTCCAGGCGCACCCGGGCCAGGTATTCGGGGCTGATCAGGTCGGTTTTGTTGAGAATCACCAGGTCGGCGCTGGCCAGTTGATCGGCGAACAGCTCGTGCAGCGGTGACTCGTGGTCCAGGTTCGGATCGAGTTTACGCATGGCGTCCACCTGATCCGGAAACGCAGCGAACGTACCTGCGGCCACGGCCGGGCTGTCGACCACAGTGATCACCGCGTCAACGGTGCAGGCGCTGCGAATTTCCGGCCACTGGAAGGCCTGGACCAAAGGCTTTGGCAAGGCCAGGCCCGAGGTTTCGATAAGGATGTGGTCGAGATCGCCGCGACGGGCCACCAATTCGCGCATTACCGGGAAGAACTCTTCCTGGACCGTGCAGCACAGGCAACCGTTGGCCAACTCGTAGACGCGGCCGCGGGCTTCTTCTTCCGTACAGCCGATTGCGCATTGCTTGAGGATTTCACCGTCAATGCCCAACTCGCCAAACTCGTTGACGATCACCGCAATGCGGCGACCCTGGGCATTGTCGAGCATGTGGCGCAGCAAGGTGGTCTTGCCCGAACCGAGGAAGCCGGTAACGATGGTGACGGGGAGTTTGGCCAGTGTTTTCATCGGATGCCCTTGGAGGCGGGCATACGGGACGACAGGCCCTGCGACGGTGCGCAGCAGCCCATTTCGCCACCGGATCACCCCGCCCGGTTGAAAGTTGAGAAACAGTTGCGAGGCAGGTCTCCTGGCTTAGGGCGTGCAGGTCCAGGGACCGGCGCTGACTGCGCCTTCCCGCCTTGTTCAGGCAGTGGCGTGGCAGTCAGATAAACCCTTTACAGTTGCGGGGGCAGCCGCGGCATCGACCGCGTTCCCTTCTTAGCTTCGGCCTGGGCCGAAGAACCTCGAGGGTGCAAGGCTACAGGGGCTCAGTCAATTTGACTACCGTCCCTCGCCCATGCTCTCCTACACATCTTGTTTCGGGTGCCCTTCACAGGGTGAAACGGGAAACCGGTGAGTCATGCGCGCATGATCAGTCCGGTGCTGCCCCCGCAACGGTAAGCGAGCGAAGCATCAGAGCCACTGTGCCTACGGCATGGGAAGGCGATGCTTTTTGGATGCTTTTTCTACAAGCAGCCCCTCGCAAGCCCGGAGACCGGCCCGAAAAAACCAGATAACAAACCCGCGGTGGGCGGGCGCTGTTAAGACTCTGCGTGCCCGGCTCGCAGGGCTTTCATGCGCTCGTTTCACCCTGACACTCGAAAGGGACGCGCCATGTCAATCATCAGCAGCACCTCACACACCGCCAGCAACACCGCCACCTTGAGCCAACGCCTGATTGGCGCCATCGGTGCATCGATCCTGGGTGCCAGCCTTGTGTATTTCGCCGGTTTTTCCCATATCGAAGCGGTGCACAATGCCGCCCACGACACCCGTCATAGCGCCGCGTTTCCATGCCATTGAGACCTGCCGACATGATCAAGCGTATTGTGCAAACCGCAGGTTTTACCGGCCTGCTGGCAGCCTTGTTGCTGACCCTGCTGCAAAGCTTCTGGGTCGCGCCACTGATTCTCCAGGCGGAAGCCTTCGAAAAGGCCCCGGCCACCCAAGTGCATGAACATGCCGATGGCGCGGCCGCCGCTCACAGCCACGACGCGGAAGCATGGGAGCCCGAAGACGGCTGGCAGCGCGTGCTGTCCACCACCGGCGGCAACCTGGTGGTCGCGGTAGGTTTTGCCCTGATGCTGGCCGGGCTCTACACCTTGCGTGCCCCGACCCGTACTGCCCAGGGCCTGTTGTGGGGCTTGGCTGGCTATGCCACCTTCGTATTGGCGCCAACCCTTGGCTTGCCTCCTGAGCTTCCGGGTACCGCTGCGGCTGACCTGGCGCAACGGCAAATCTGGTGGGTCGGCACTGCGGCCTCCACCGCTGCCGGTATTGCGTTGGTTGTGTTCGGTCGCAACTGGTTGCTGAAAGTGTTCGGCGTGGCGATTCTGGTGGTACCTCACGTAATTGGCGCGCCGCAGCCGGAAGTCCACTCGATGCTCGCGCCTGAAGCCCTGGAAGCGCAGTTCAAGATTGCCTCGCAACTGACTAACGTGGCGTTCTGGCTGGCGCTGGGCTTGATCAGCGCCTGGCTGTTTCGCCGCAACCGCGACGAGCAGTACTCGGCATGAATACCGCGCCGGCCCTGGTGGTCGGCCTGGGGTGCCAGCGGGGGTGCGACGTCGACACCCTGCTGGACCTGTTCAATACCACCCTCAAGGCCCATGGGATCGATCGCCAGCGTATCAGCGCACTTGCCAGTATCGACCGCAAGCAAGCTGAGCCAGGATTACTGGCGCTGGCCAAGCTCCTGAACCTGCCACTGCGGTTTTTCAGTGCCGAGCAATTGATGGCTTATACGTCGCGACTGAGCCATAAATCGGCTGCCGCCTACGCCCATACCGGTTGCCATGGAGTCGCCGAAAGCGCTGCCCTGGCCCTGGCCGAGCAATTGGGCCAACTCCCCGCCACACTGCTGATCACCCGCCAAAAAATCGCCCGGGCGACCTTCGCATTGGCGTGCACCGGCTAAACCCCCGATAATCGTGCCCCTTGATCATGAGCGATCTTCATCTGAAGCCTTGCTCGCACGCGTTTGCACAGGAAAGTAACCATGACTGTCTTTTTCATCGGTGCCGGCCCCGGCGACCCGGAACTGATCACCGTCAAGGGTCAACGGCTGATTCATCGCTGCCCGGTGATCATCTATGCCGGCTCCCTTGTCCCGGCAGCCGTACTGGAAGGCCATCAAGCTGAACAGGTGGTTAACAGCGCTGAGCTGCACCTGGAACAGATCATCGAGCTGATGCGGGCCGCCCATGAAAAAGGCCAGGATGTAGCGCGGGTGCATTCCGGCGACCCGAGCCTGTATGGCGCGATTGGCGAGCAAATCCGCTGCTTGAGGGCGCGAGGCATTCCATTCCAGATCATCCCGGGCGTGACAGCGGTGGCTGCTTGCGCGGCACTGCTGGAAACTGAGCTGACCCTGCCGGACATCGCCCAGAGCGTGATCCTGACCCGTTATGCCGATAAAACCACAATGCCAGCGGGTGAAGCCTTCAACAGCCTGGCGCAGCATGGCACCACCATGGCGATTCATCTGGGGGTCAATCACCTGGAAAGGATCGTCACCGAACTGCTGCCGCACTATGGCGCAGACTGCCCGATCGCCGTGGTGCATCGAGCCACATGGCCGGATCAGGATTGGGCTATCGGGACGTTGGCGGATATTGCCCAGAAGGTTGCTGCCAAGGGCTTCAGGCGTACCGCGTTGATCGTCGTGGGCCGGGTGTTGGCCAGCGACAGCTTCAGCGAGTCATCGCTGTATCGTGCAGGACATGCCCACCTTTATCGACCTTGAAAAGCGGACGCAGAGCGTCCAGGGATGCGTTCCCACGCAGAGCGTGGGAACGATCATCCACGATCATCCAGGCATAAAAAACGGCGCTCACGGGCGCCGTTTTTTTGTCCGCAGCGAACACCTTACTTAGTAGTAGGCGTTTTCTTTCTGCGTGTGGTCGGTCACGTCACGTACACCCTTGAGCTCGGGAATCCGCTCCAGCAGGGTGCGCTCGATGCCTTCGCGCAAGGTCACGTCCGCCTGGCCGCAGCCCTGGCAGCCACCACCGAACTTCAGCACCGCGATGCCGTCATCAACCACATCAATCAGGCTGACCTGACCGCCGTGGCTGGCCAGCCCCGGGTTGATTTCGGTTTGCAGGTAGTAGTTGATGCGCTCGTTGACCGGGCTGTCGGCGTTGACGTTCGGCACTTTGGCGTTCGGCGCCTTGATGGTCAGTTGGCCGCCCATGCGGTCGGTGGCGTAGTCGACTACGGCATCGTCCAGGAAGGCCTCGCTGAAGGCGTCGATGTACGCGGTGAAGCTTTTCAGCCCCAGGGCGGTGTCTTCGGGCTTTTCTTCCCCCGGCTTGCAGTAGGCAATGCACGTCTCGGCGTACTGGGTGCCGGGCTGGGTGATAAAGACGCGAATCCCGATGCCCGGGGTGTTCTGCTTGGACAGCAGATCAGCCAGGTAATCGTGGGCGGCGTCAGTAATGGTTATGGCAGTCATGGAAACTCCTCACAGGCTTGCCCGCAGTTTACGCCAAATTATTACGGAGGTACAAAGTCCTAGTGTTTTTGTCGGGATACGGTTTTTTTGGGGGGTGGGGTTGGGGGGGCATATCCGTTGCTGCGGTTACGGCTGCGTATGGTTCCGCCCTTACGGCGGGTCACTTTCGAAAAGCGCGAAAGTAACCAAAGCGCTCTTGCCCCAACACTCGGTGCCTCGCCTAGGCTCGGCATGCCCGAACGCAGGCATTACTCCGTGGGCCGCCGCGACGGGCCATCCATGGCCCAACACGGCTAAACCGGCGTCCTGCCGGTTTGCCCACTGCGTAATACCTGCGTTCGGCCAGCGTGGTTTAACGGGGCGCCTAGATCAAAAACAGAGCAAAAGCGAGGCGGCCTGACAGCCGACCTATCCTCTGAAGCGTACGCGCTGTTGCTCTTGCCCTGACGTCCTTATTCGCTGACGAAGTCAGCACTCTCTTGATCTGGCTGTTGATCTTGATCTAGGCGCCCCGTTAAACCACGATGGCCGGAGTCCGGCATTGATTCGGGGGGTAAACCGGCAGGACGCCGGTTTAGCCGCACTGGGCCAGGGATGGCCCATTGCGGCGGCCCCCCGGATCAATGTCGGACTGCGGGCATGCCGAGCCACAGCGAGGCACCAAGTGGTGGGGCAAGAGCCCTTTGCTTACTTTGGGGCTTTTCCAAAGTGAGTCGCTGTAAAAGCGAAACCAATAGCCGCCGTGACCGCAGCAACGGATATGCCCCCAATCCCACCCCCAACAACCACCTACAAATTCTCATACCGATTCATATCCAACACCCCCTCTTCCACCGGCGTGGACTCCCGGATGTACCGCGACAAGTCATGAAAATACTGCCAAAACTGCGGATGACTACGGCGAATCCCCCACCGATCCACAATTGCCTCAAACCGCTTCGCATCCTTGGCATTTTCCATCGCCGCCACAAACTCCGGCACTTCCTCAGCCGGAATATTGAACATGAAATTCGGATAGCTACTCAGCACCCCCGGATAAATCGTCACCGTATCCAGCCCCGGCTGATAGCGATAAGCCTCACCCAACATAAACGCCACATTACTGTGCGCCCGGTTACGCAACAGGCTATAGACCTCACGCTTACCACTGCGAGTCTCGATCCGTAGCATCGTAGCCTCCGGCAGTTGCTCAATCACCTTGAGCCCAGCCGCCGGTCGCGAGGTCAATCGGCTCAAGGCCTGTTCAGCATCCCGCAGCACCGGATCAATACCTGGACGTGAACAATAGGCACTGACACACCGGTTGATCGGGTCCGGGCTGACGTTCAGCTCGCCATAACGGGCCAGCAGTTGGTTGGCAAAGTCGCGCTTGGGGTCCTTTTCATCCAGCGCCAGGCCAGTGGGCTTGTTATCGTCGATGGCTTCATAGTCCAGCCACAGCTTGACCTTGCCACTATTCTGATACCAATCGTCGAGGAAACCCTCCCGGGTGTCGGCGGGCATCAGGCGCAGGAAATTCTGTTCGGCACCGTTACGGATCAGGTCGAAATACAGCCGAGTCTGCGCCTGATGGGAGACGTTGCCAAAGACATCGAAGTTGACCGCCAACTGGTAATAAGTGCGCTCCAGCAACGGGTAGTCGAAAAGCCACATCGTTTGCGGGACTTCGCCGATCAGCCCCTTGTTCACCGCAGCGCTGTCGAAGTGACGGAAGATCGATAACAACGCATTATCGTTACCCGCCCACAAGGTTGACCAGCCGGGCGGCGATAAGTCCGTGTAGCTGTCGCGGCGCAGAGCCTCATAGGCGTTGCGCTTGTCGCGGTAAGCCAGCCACAGGCTCAGTACACTGCCCACGTCATCGTTCTGCCCCGGCATCGCCAGCAATGGCGTGGCTTGGCCACGGTAGCGCGCATCGGTGATGTACAGGTCATGCTCAGGATCCTGGAACAGGGTCCAGAAGTTGTCGCGAATAACATCCGTGGCAATCTGTCCGCGGCACACGGGGCCGCGAATAAAGGTGCGCACGAAGTATTCGGCGTTATCCAGCATGAACTGGTAACGGGCCTTGGCCGGGATGGCTTCGAAGGTCTCGAAGGGATTGGCCCGGCGCCCTGGCCCGTAGCCCGGCAGTGCATTGACCTGCCAGTCGCCGGCGTAGAACAACGACTTGACCCGGGCCATTTTCTCGGCACTAAACGGATAGGTGATGTGCGTCTTGTGCACGATCACCCCTTGAACCGGCCACAGGCGATAGTACACCTGAGTCCCCGGATCATCATTGGGGCGACGGGTGTTGATCAAGTCAATCGGCTGGCCACTGGGGGTTCTGGAGCGTACCCACTGGAAAAAATGCCCCGGCTCGCTGCCTTCAAAATAGATATGCGCCAGGAACAGATGCTCGTACAGCCAGCGCGCCACCAAGCTTTCCCGGGCGCCAGGTTGGTTGAACAGGTTTTCCCACTGCTGGACCTGCAGCGCTTCCTTCGCGCTGGGTGCCAGGCCTTGTTCGTCGATCGGGGCTCCGGAGGCCAGCCAGCGTTGCAGGGTCTGGTACTGCTGGTCGGTCAGCCCGGTGACGGCCAGGGGCATGCCTTCCCTGGGGTGAGCGCCGGCATAGGCCTCGAACTCTCCAGGCAATGGGCACATATTCTCGCGATTCAGGCCCAGGACGATGTCGTCTGGCAACTTGGCATTGGGCTGCAGGGGCACCTTATGCCCCAACTCCAGCATCCGCGCCATCAACGCCGCCTGGCTACCCTGGGCGTCGAGCACCGAGCCAAAGCCCTGGCGCTGCCAGGCGGCCTTGCCGAAAGCGTCATAGAACAAACGGGTGGGCTGCGTTGCCTTGCCGCGCTCGCCGTCGTAGACCGGAACCTTGGTGGCCCCTCGCGCAACCCCTTCACCGCTGCCCAGGTTGAGCTGACAGGCCGAATCGTAGCAGGCGTGGCAAGCCACGCACTTCTGGGTAAAGATCGGTTGAATGTCCCGGGCATAGGAAATCGCCGGGGCAGGACCCTGGGCCTGGGTGCTGCTGGCAATCAGCAATAGGAAAGTGCTGATGATGAGGCGATGCGACATGTTCCCGGTCCCGATTCAATGCGTGTGATAAACCGGGCGATTCTACCGAGGTACTGCCACCACCAACATGAGCGATATTCATGCAAACCCCGAACATACTCAAAAAGCGCACAGGTTTGTTATGATCCATACCCTTCGTAATCGCCTGACCAGAGTAGTCCCATGTCCGATCGTAGCGTTCGTCTGCAAGCCCTCCACCAAGCTCTCAAGGAACGCATCCTGATCCTGGATGGCGGTATGGGCACGATGATCCAGAGCTACAAACTGGAAGAAGGAGATTACCGTGGCCAACGCTTCGCTGACTGGCCGAGCGACGTCAAGGGCAACAACGACCTGTTGATCATCACCCGTCCGGACGTGATCGGCGGGATCGAAAAGGCCTACCTGGATGCCGGCGCCGACATTCTCGAAACCAACACGTTCAACGCCACCCAGGTGTCCCAGGCCGACTACGGCATGCAAGAGCTGGCCTACGAATTGAACGTAGAGGGTGCCCGCCTGGCGCGTAAGGTCGCTGACGCAAAAACCCTCGAGACCCCGGATCGCCCGCGTTTCGTCGCCGGCGTCCTCGGCCCTACCAGCCGTACCTGCTCACTGTCGCCTGACGTGAACAACCCCGGCTACCGCAACGTGACCTTCGATGAACTGGTGGAGAACTACACCGAGGCCACCAAAGGCCTGATCGAAGGCGGTGCGGACATGATCCTCATCGAAACCATCTTCGACACCCTCAACGCCAAGGCCGCGATCTTCGCCGTGCAGGGCGTGTACGAGGAGTTGGGCGTCGAATTGCCAATCATGATTTCCGGCACCATCACCGACGCCTCCGGCCGCACCCTGTCGGGCCAGACCACTGAAGCGTTCTGGAACTCCATCAGCCACGCCAAGCCGATTTCCGTAGGCCTGAACTGTGCCCTTGGGGCCAGTGAACTGCGACCGTACCTGGAAGAGCTGTCGAACAAGGCCAGCACCTACGTTTCCGCCCACCCGAACGCCGGCCTGCCCAACGAATTCGGCGAGTACGACGAACTGCCAGCCGAAACCGCCAAGGTCATCGAGGAATTCGCCCAGAGCGGCTTCCTCAACATTGTCGGCGGTTGCTGCGGTACCACACCGGGGCATATCGAAGCCATTGCCAACGCTGTGGCCGGCTATGCCCCGCGCCAGATTCCGGACATTCCCAAGGCCTGTCGCTTGTCGGGCCTGGAGCCGTTCACCATTGATCGCAGCTCGTTGTTCGTCAACGTCGGCGAGCGGACCAACATCACCGGTTCCGCCAAATTCGCCCGGCTGATCCGTGAAGACAACTACACCGAAGCCCTGGAAGTCGCCCTGCAACAGGTGGAAGCCGGCGCCCAGGTGATCGACATCAACATGGACGAAGGCATGCTCGATTCGAAGAAGGCCATGGTGACCTTCCTCAATCTGATTGCCGGCGAGCCGGACATCTCCCGCGTGCCAATCATGATCGACTCCTCCAAGTGGGAAGTGATCGAGGCCGGCCTGAAGTGCATCCAGGGCAAGGGCATCGTCAACTCCATCAGTATGAAGGAAGGCGTAGAGCAGTTCATTCACCACGCCAAACTGTGCAAGCGCTACGGCGCCGCGGTGGTGGTGATGGCGTTCGACGAGTCCGGCCAGGCCGACACCGAGGCGCGTAAAAAGGAAATCTGCAAACGCTCCTACGACATCCTGGTCAATGACGTGGGCTTCCCACCGGAAGACATCATTTTCGACCCGAACATCTTTGCCATCGCCACCGGTATCGAAGAGCACAATAACTATGCCGTCGACTTCATCAACGCCTGTGCCTATATCCGTGACGAACTGCCTTACGCCCTGACCTCGGGCGGCGTGTCCAACGTGTCGTTCTCGTTCCGCGGCAACAACCCGGTACGTGAGGCGATCCACTCGGTGTTCCTGCTGTACGCGATCCGCAATGGCCTGACCATGGGTATCGTCAACGCCGGCCAGTTGGAGATCTACGACCAGATCCCGGCGGAACTGCGTGACACCGTTGAAGACGTGATCCTCAATCGCACCCCGGAAGGCACCGACGCCCTCCTCGCCATCGCCGACAAATACAAGGGCGATGGCAGCGTCAAGGAAGCCGAGACCGAGGAATGGCGCGGCTGGCACGTCAACAAGCGCCTGGAACACGCGCTGGTCAAGGGCATCACCACCCACATCGTGGAAGACACCGAGGAATCCCGGCAGTCCTTCGCCCGCCCGATCGAGGTGATCGAAGGCCCACTGATGTCTGGCATGAACATCGTCGGCGACCTGTTCGGCGCCGGCAAAATGTTCCTGCCCCAGGTGGTGAAATCCGCCCGGGTGATGAAACAGGCCGTGGCCCACTTGATTCCGTTTATCGAGCTGGAAAAAGGCGACAAGCCTGAAGCCAAGGGCAAGATCCTGATGGCTACCGTGAAAGGCGACGTGCATGACATCGGCAAGAACATTGTCGGCGTGGTGCTCGGCTGCAACGGCTATGACATCGTCGACTTGGGCGTGATGGTACCGGCAGAGAAGATCCTCCAAGTGGCCAAGGAACAAAAATGCGACATCATCGGCCTGTCCGGCCTGATCACCCCATCCCTGGATGAAATGGTCCACGTGGCCCGCGAGATGCAACGCCAGGATTTCCACCTGCCGTTGATGATCGGTGGCGCTACGACGTCCAAGGCGCACACGGCAGTGAAGATCGAACCCAAGTACAGCAATGACGCTGTGATCTACGTCACCGACGCTTCCCGCGCGGTGGGCGTGGCCACGCAGTTGCTGTCCAAGGAGCTGAAAGCCGGTTTTGTCGAGAAAACCCGCCTGGAATACATCGACGTACGCGAGCGCACCGCCAACCGCAGCGCCCGTACCGAGCGCTTGAGTTATCCGGCGGCCATCGCCAAGAAGCCGCAGTTCGATTGGAGCCACTACACGCCGGTCAAGCCGACGTTCACAGGCGCCAAGGTACTGGACAATATCGACCTCAACGTCCTGGCCGAGTACATCGACTGGACGCCGTTCTTTATCTCTTGGGACCTGGCCGGCAAATTCCCACGCATCCTTGACGATGAAGTCGTCGGTGAAGCCGCCACCGCGTTGTACGCCGACGCCCGGGAAATGCTGAAAAAACTGATCGACGAAAAGCTCATCAGTGCCCGCGCCGTGTTTGGCTTCTGGCCGACCAACCAGGTGCAGGACGATGACCTGGAAGTCTACGGCGACGACGGCCAGCCGCTGGCTCGCCTGCACCACTTGCGCCAACAGATCATCAAGACCGACGGCAAGCCGAACTTTTCCCTGGCCGACTTCGTGGCCCCCAAGGACAGCGGCGTGGCCGACTACATCGGCGGCTTCATCACCACCGCCGGCATCGGTGCCGAAGAAGTGGCCAAGGCTTATCAGGACGCAGGGGACGATTACAACTCGATCATGGTCAAGGCCCTGGCCGACCGCCTGGCCGAGGCCTGCGCCGAGTGGCTGCACCAGCAGGTTCGCAAGGACTACTGGGGCTACGCCAAAGACGAGCAATTGGACAACGATGCGCTGATCAAGGAGCAATACAGCGGCATCCGCCCTGCCCCCGGCTACCCGGCGTGCCCGGATCACACCGAGAAAAGCGCGCTGTTCAAGCTCCTGGACCCCGAGGCCAGCGAAATGCAGGCCGGACGCAGCGGCGTGTTCCTCACCGAGCATTATGCGATGTTCCCGGCGGCAGCAGTCAGTGGCTGGTATTTCGCCCACCCACAGGCGCAGTACTTTGCCGTGGGCAAGGTCGACAAGGATCAGGTGACGAGCTACACCGCCCGTAAAGGTCAGGACTTGGCCGTAAGCGAGCGGTGGCTGGCGCCGAACCTGGGTTACGACAACTGATCCCCTTGTAGGAGCGGGCTTGCCCGCGAAGGACTCAAGGACCCCGCGTGTATTCAGGTAGCACGCATTATCGTTGACGTCCTTAGCGGGCAAGCCCGCACCTACAATGAGAGGAGAAGTTGACTATGCTGTCCTCACACACCTTGTAGTGAGGGATGCATGGACGATCCAGCCGACAACAAGCCGCCAACCTTCTGGCAAATGCTTCACAGCGTGGTGGCTGCCGCCTTTGGCGTGCAAAGCGGCAAGAACCGCGCCCGCGACTTCACCCACGGCAAGCCCAGCCATTTTGTGATCCTGGGCATCCTGTTCACGGCGGTGTTCGCGCTAACGCTGTTTGGCATCGTCAAGCTGGTGTTGCACCTGGCGGGGGTGTAGCCCATGCAGGATGAGGGAGCAGCCCCGCGGCTCCCTCATTTGCCTTACCTCAAGATCTCACCCTCGTCCTACTGATGACTGACCCAGAACACAGCGGTTGAAACCACCAGGATAATCAGGAAAAGAATCGCCCACGCGTCCACGGCACTGTCGCTTTTGCGGGCTTTGGTTGGATTGCTCATCGCATCGCCTCTTGTCGGTTTTATAGGTGATTGCATCAAGACTCGACCACAGTAAAGTCCATGATTGCCCGCATGACAAATGTGGGTAATACGATAACCAGTCTCATTAGTCGATTTGGTTCTTTGCATATACTCAAACATCACTTTTGCGCATAAACGCAAACTGGTATCGTGCGCCGGCTCCGTTGGGAGTGCGCGGCCGTGCGCGCAGATTTGCCGAGAACAGGACCTATATGTACGTATACGACGAATACGATCAGCGCATCATCGAGGACCGCGTCAAGCAGTTCCGTGATCAGACCCGACGCTATCTGGCAGGTGAACTGAGCGAAGAAGAGTTCCGCCCTCTGCGCCTGCAAAATGGCCTTTATATTCAGCGCTTTGCGCCGATGCTCCGGGTGGCCGTGCCCTATGGCCAACTGACCTCGCGCCAGACGCGAATGATGGCCAGGATTGCCCGCGACTTCGACAAGGGCTACGCCCACATCAGCACCCGCCAGAATGTTCAGTTCAACTGGCCGGCCCTGGAAGACGTGCCGGACATCCTGGCTGAATTGGCCACCGTGCAGATGCACGCGATTCAGACCAGTGGTAACTGCCTGCGTAACGTCACCACCGACCAGTTCGCCGGTGTTGCCGCCGATGAGCTGATCGACCCGCGCCCCTGGTGTGAAATCGTGCGTCAATGGACGACGTTCCACCCCGAGTTCGCTTACCTGCCACGCAAGTTCAAGATCGCCATCAATGGCTCGACCTCGGACCGTGCGGCAATTGAAGTCCACGATATCGGCCTGGAGCCGGTGCATAACGCCGCAGGCGAACTGGGCTTTCGTGTACTCGTAGGTGGCGGCCTGGGGCGTACCCCGGTGGTCGGCGCCTTTATCAATGAGTTCCTGCCGTGGCAGGACCTGTTGAGCTACCTCGACGCCATCCTGCGTGTGTACAACCGCTATGGTCGTCGTGACAACAAGTACAAGGCGCGGATCAAGATCCTGGTCAAGGCCCTCACCCCCGAGGTCTTCGCCCAAAAAGTCGACGCCGAGATGGAACACCTGCGCGGCGGCCAAACCACGCTGACCGAAGCCGAAGTGCACCGTGTCGCCAAGCACTTCGTCGATCCGGACTACAAGGCCCTGAGCAAGCTGGACGCCGAACTCGCCGAGCTCGACCAACAGCACCCGGGTTTCGCCCGCTGGCGTGTGCGCAATACCCTAGCCCACAAGAAACCGGGTTATGTTGCCGTGACCCTGTCGCTCAAACCTACCGGTGTGGCGCCGGGTGATGTCACTGACAAACAACTGGACGGCATCGCCGACCTGGCCGAGCGTTACAGCTTCGGCCAGTTGCGTACCTCCCACGAGCAGAACATTATCCTGGCGGACGTCGAGCAAGCCCAACTGTTCACCCTGTGGGGCGAACTGCGCGAACAAGGTTTCGCCACGCCAAACATTGGCCTGTTGACCGACATCATCTGCTGCCCGGGTGGCGATTTCTGTTCCCTGGCCAACGCCAAGTCGATCCCGATTGCCGAATCGATCCAGCGCCGCTTCGACGACCTGGACTACCTGTTCGACATCGGCGAACTGGACCTGAACATCTCCGGCTGCATGAACGCCTGTGGTCATCACCACGTTGGCCATATCGGCATTCTTGGGGTGGACAAGAAAGGCCAAGAATTCTATCAAGTGTCCCTGGGCGGCAGCGCCAGCCGCGACGCGAGCCTGGGCAAGATCCTCGGCCCGTCCTTCGCCCAGGAAGCCATGCCGGAGGTGATCGGTAAGTTGATCGACGTCTACGTTGAACAGCGCACCGAAGATGAGCGTTTCATCGACACCTACCAGCGCATCGGCATCGACCTGTTCAAGGAGCGTGTCTATGCAGCGAATCATTAAACACAACGAGGTCATCGACGAAACCTGGCACCTGCTGCCCAAGGACGCGAGCTTCGATGGCATTTCCAACTGCGACGACCTGATCGTGCCACTGGCCTTGTGGCGCGACCACGCTCACGCCCTCAAGGCCCGCGACGGTGGCTTGGGGGTGTGGCTGGACGCCGATGAAGAAGCCGAAGAAATCGGTGACTTTGTTGAGCACTTCCAGGTTATCGCCCTGAACTTCCCGGCCTTTACCGACGGCCGCAACTACTCCAACGCCCGCCTGTTGCGTGACCGTTACGGTTACAAGGGTGAATTGCGGGCCATTGGCGATGTATTGCGCGACCAGTTGTTCTACCTGCGCCGCTGCGGGTTCGATGCCTACGCCTTGCGCGCCGACAAAGACCCCTATGAAGCCCTGGAAAGCCTCAAGGATTTCTCGGTGACCTACCAGGCAGCAACCGACGAGCCGTTGCCACTGTTCCGCCGACGCTGAGACTGAGGTTGAGCGGCAAATGAAAGCCCCGACATCTGGTTCACAGAGTCGGGGCTTTTTCATGGGGCACTGATCAGGCTGTGCAGAAGCCGGGGCACGTCAGTGCGTGGACATTACGCCTTCTGCTTTTCCACCCACTTGCCATACGCATCGATAAACGCCTGCAAGAACGTCCGGGTTCTTTGTGACACCTTGCCCGACTCATCAAATGCGCTGCCGGCGTTACCCAGGTAAGCTTCCGGCTGCTGCATGCACGGTACATCGAGAAATACCAGGGACTGGCGCAACTGGTGATTCGCGCCAAAACCGCCGATAGCGCCAGGGGACACACTGATCACCGCACCCGGCTTGCCACCCCAGACACTCTGGCCATACGGGCGGGAACCTACGTCAATCGCGTTCTTCAACGCAGCGGGCATGGAGCGGTTGTATTCGGGAGTCACGAACAACACCGCGTCGGATGAACCCACATGCTGACGGAAAGTACTGTAGGCTGCCGGCGGGACAGGGCCGTCGAGGTCTTCGTTGTAGAGCGGCAAATCGCCGATTTCGACAATGTTCAACTTGAGATTGGCAGGCGCCAACTCGGCCAATGCCAAGGCAACCTTGCGGTTGATCGACTCTTTTCTCAAGCTGCCGACCAGGACGGCGACCGTGTAGACCTTGCTCATTGGGATTTCCTGACTTCTAACCAAAGGAGCTTGTAGTTATAGAGTTTTCGCGGCCCTGCCGCCAACAGGTTTTTACAACACCCATGGCATTCAAGGTATGCCATGCAGCGTAAGCAACATCTGAAAAAGTCAACGAATAGTATTTTTTTTGCGTAGGCAAACTACCCCGCTCCATGACGGTCTACAGCACCGCAAATTGAGTGTTTATCCCCAGAGGTTTTAAACAGATGGCAGCAGTACTTGTCGGACAGTTCCATGCCAGAGATGCGGAAGGCCGCATTTATTCCGTGCATGAGTTCCAGGAATCCAACCCGGCGCAAAGCGACCTGGCTGGATCGGCGCCTACCACCACTTACAAGTTGGCCATTGGCGACCGCGTAGAAAAAATGGACGGCGACGAGTTCCGGTTGATTCAGTCAGGGACCATTATCGTCCGCGAATCGCAAACATCCTACGCGTCATAACCTTATGCTCCAGGCAGACGTCATATGGACGGACTTGGGTTAGGATTCAAGTGTTGAATCTTTTACCCGCTGAACATGGACTTCACACATGCGTCTACGTCATATCGAAGTGATTCAGGCCATCTTGCAGACCGGTCATCTCGGCACCGCTGCCGAGTGGCTGCAACTGTCGGTGGCTGATGTTGACACTACCCTCAAGGATGCTGAGCAACAGCTGGGGTTCATGCTGTTCGCCAGCGTCCGGGGAAGGCTGCAAGCCACCCGCGAAACCCTCGAACTGCAAGGCCAAATCGCTCATCTTTATGAAGCCCTGGAGCCGGTGCAACGCCTGGCCAGCAGCTTGAAACATCATCACGCCCCACCCCTTCGCACGCTTTGCACAGCGCCGCTGGCCAATCAACTGTTGCCGCAAAGCATGGCCCTGCTGCGCCGTCGTTTCCAGGACACGCCATGCAACCTGTCGAGCCAGCCAACCCGTGAGATCGTCAAAAGCCTGCTGTTGCACGAAGCCGATCTGGGCCTGAGCCTGCACGACCCCGAACACCCACAAATCCACAGCGCCGCGCTGGCCCAGGGCAAGCTGCAACTGCTGGCACCCCATGGCTGGCTCAAGCCTCGGCAGAAATATATCGCGCTGCAAGAGTTGGCCGGGCAATCAATGATTGGCCTGGAAGGCCAGGACCCATTGAGCAGCCTGCTGGACAGCAAGTTGCAGGCCCTGCGCCCACTGCCGGTGATTCAGACACGCGTGCAGACCTATCAGATGATGCGCAGCATGGTGGAGGCCGGGGAAGGCCTGGCGATTGTCGACCCGTTCACAGCCACGGGCG
This sequence comes from Pseudomonas karstica, assembly GCF_009707515.1. Taxonomy (GTDB): domain Bacteria; phylum Pseudomonadota; class Gammaproteobacteria; order Pseudomonadales; family Pseudomonadaceae; genus Aquipseudomonas; species Aquipseudomonas karstica. Next base: position 53,183 of record NZ_WLYI01000032.1, read on the forward strand.
CACGGGAGGCCGGGCTGGATGCCTGCCCCTTATCACCACCGATCCTGGTGACGTTGTATGCGTTGACGCTGAAGGGAGGCACGACCTCCCCTGCCTTGAATGCCTTGCTGGAGATTGTCACGGAAAAAGCCGAAAACCTGCTGACTCTCTGATCAGGCCGCTTCCAGCTCAGACTTGAACAGCCGATACCAAAAGATCGCCACTTCCCTGGTCTGCGGATCAATCCCACGATAGCGCAAGTGATCAATCCCCCCCATCACATACCCGCAACGCTCATACAAGCGACACGCGCCGAGGTTGTTGTTCTGGGTCTCCAGCATGATGCCCGGCAGGTTTTTCTTGCGACTCCAGAACTGCGCCACATCCAGCAGCGCCTTGGCCACGCCATGGCGACGCGCGGGCAACACCACTGCCAACTCATCCACATGGGCAAAACCGTTCCAGTTGGTGCTGACCACGACATGCCCCACAGGCCGGTCATCCAGGTAGGCCATAAACACCGCACTGTCGACCGCGCCCCGGTAACTGGCGAACTCTTGCGGGTCGATGCCATAGCACTTGCGATACGGCAAGACCTGCTCGAGTGCCCACTGTTCGACCTGCGCGCCCATCTGCGGCACACCGTAGGCGCTGACTTCAAAGCTGAAATCATTGCCCCACACGTAAGCTTCAAACCCCTCGTCGGCGACTCGCACACTGAGCCCCGGGTACTTCGGATTCATCACAACTTGCATAGCTATCCCTAAACCTTGATGCAATCGACGGTGTAACAACGAACCTTGCCGTCGTCTTCATGTTGCAACCCGTGAACATCAGCAATAAAACCTGGGAAACTGCTATCGAACTCCCGCGCAAAGGCCAGGTAGTCGATGATAGAGCGAGTCGCCTCAGTAAAGCGCTCCCCAGGCATGATCAACGGAATGCCCGGCGGATAAGGCACCAGCATCACCGCTGCGATACGTCCTGGCAAGGCATCGATGGGCACCGCCTCGACCTCACCTCGTACCAATTGGTCGTAGGCATCCGCGGGCTTCATCGCAATCTCGGGTAACACCGTATACATCCGCTTGAGGTGCCTGGCCGTGGCATTGCTGCGATAACAGCCATGCAATTGATCGCACAAGTCCCGCAGACCCAAGCCCTGATACCGTCCCGGGCTCTGTTGATACACCGAAGGCAAACAGCTTGCGAGACTGACATTGGCGTCGTAGTTGCGTTTGAATTCCAGCAACTCCGTAAGCAGGGTGCTCCACTTGCCTTTGGTAATGCCCATGGAAAACAGCACCAGGAAAGAATACAACCCGGTCTTTTCCACCACCAATCCGCGCTCCCAGAGAAATTTACTGACCACCGCGGCGGGAATTCCGCATTCGCTCAAGACCCCGCCGGCGCTCAGCCCCGGCATCACCAGCGTCACCTTGATCGGGTCGAGCAACACGTAGTCTTCTGCAATGTCCCCAAAACCGTGCCAGTCGGCTTCAGGTTGCAGCAGCCAGTCGGCCGTGGCTACCCGATCAATGCCGGCCACCAGCGGTGGCTGCCAAATGGAAAACCACCAGTCTTGGGCGTCAATGTGCTGGCGCAAGTTGGCCAGGGCGCGACGAAAGCTCAACGCTTCATCGAACATTTCCTGCAGCAGCGAACGCCCTGCGGGCCCTTCCATCATCGCTGATGCCACGTCCAGGGAAGCGATGATGCTGTACTGGGGCGAAGTGGAAATATGCATCATGAACGCTTCGTTAAAACGGTCACGATCCAGTTGCCGGGCACCACCATCCTGCACATGGATCATCGATGCCTGGCTGAAAGCCGCCAACAGTTTATGGGTGGAGTGCGTCGTGAACACCAGCGGGCTGTCCGGCGTACGCGACGTGCCCATGCCATAGCGACCGGAAAAAAACTCATGAAATGCCGCATAGGCGTACCAGGCTTCATCGAAGTGCAGTACCTCGACGCTATTCCCCAGTTGCTGCTTGATCAGCTCGGCGTTGTAACACAGGCCATCGTAGGTGGAGTTGGTGACCACCGCCATCTTGACCTTTGCGGGACGGCCACGGGTCAACGGGCTGGCATCGATCTTGGCGCGGATGGATTCGGGGCTGAACTCGCTCAGGGGAATCGGCCCGATGATCCCTAGTTCATTGCGCTCCGGGCACAGGTACAGCGGAATGGCGCCGGTCATGATGATCGAGTGCAACACCGACTTGTGACAGTTGCGATCTACCAGCACCAAGTCATCACGCCCGACCATGGAGTGCCAGACAATCTTGTTGGCGGTGGACGTGCCATTGATCACGAAGAAGGTGTGGTCAGCGCCGAAATTACGCGCCGCCCGCGCTTCAGCTTCGGCCAAGGGCCCGGTGTGGTCCAGCAGCGACCCCAGTTCCGGTACCGACACCGACAGGTCCGAGCGCAGGGTGTTTTCTCCGAAAAACTGATGAAATGCCTGCCCCACCGGGCTCTTTCGATAGGCCACGCCACCACCATGGCCGGGGGTATGCCAGGAATAGTTGGAGTCGGCGGTGTGCTGCACCAGGGCCTTGAAAAATGGCGGCAGCAGGCCATCGAGGTAGCTGCGCGCGGCGCGGGCCACTTGCCGGGCAAGGAAGGGCACCGTGTCTTCGAACAAGTAGAGAATGCCCCGCAGTTGGTTGAGTTCACTCATGGCATCGGCCGGAGCGTTTTCCAGGGTAACTTGCTCACCCAGGGCAAAGATCGGCAGGTTGGGTGCTCGCACTCGCGCCAGGCGAATCAGCTCCACCATGTTTTGCAGCAGATGAGTGTTTTCTCCAGCGCCCTCAGCGGCGATCAACATGCAGGCGAGGCCGTGATGGGTCGAGGCAACCAGGCGGCCTTCGGCGTAGTCCACCGCAGAAAAGATACTGAAGCCCTCCTGCTCCAACTCCCGGGCGATACCCCGAACCCGGTCACCGGCGACGGTATCGGCCTTGATGTCGCGGTGCACGATAAGGACGGGGAACTTCAGGTCTTTGTACATGAGGGCAGGTTGTCCTGAGGCGGCGGAAGGCTGTCCGCCAATACACTCAGGGTAGAAGCTTGGCGCGAATGTGCGAGTTAGGAGTGCCACGCCCCTGCATTTAAATTTAATCGACTCAATAGACCTATTGCTCGGTCAATTGTGTCCATAGCGCGGGAGCCCCGGCTGACTTGGCAATGGCTTCCAGGCGCGCCGCATGCTCCAGCAGGTCCTGCTCGCTGGCGCGAATGATAGTGGTGGGCTTGCGATCAGCCGGCAGGCGACGAATTTCCGAAGCGCGATTACCCGAGCTTTCCGCCGAACCGTTGCCATCCGAAGCGTTACCCGCCAGGGACAGGCTGGTCTGGCCGCCGGTCATGGTCAGGTAGACGTCAGCCAGAATCTCGGAGTCGAGCAAGGCGCCGTGCAACTCACGGCCGGAGTTGTCGACACCATAGCGCTTGCACAACGCATCGAGGCTGTTGCGCTGGCCCGGGTGACGCCCACGCGCCATCATCAGGGTGTCGAGGATCGTGCAATGCTGGGTGATATCAGCACGGTCCGTCTGCCCCATCAGGGCGAATTCGTTATTGATGAAACCGACGTCGAACGCGGCGTTATGGATGATCAGTTGCGCGCCGTTGATGAATTCGAAGAACTCATCGGCCACTTCGGCAAAACGCGGCTTGCCCACCAGGAATTCGTTGGTAATACCGTGGACGCCAATGGCGCCTTCGTCACTTTCCCGGTCCGGTTGCAGGTACACGTGGAAGTGGCGACCGGTGAGGCGGCGACCCAGCAATTCGACACAACCGATTTCAATGATCCGGTGGCCGTCGGTCACCGGCATGCCGGTGGTTTCGGTATCGAGTACTACCTTCCTGTCAGCCATATTTTTGTAACCCGTCATCACTAAGTCATCTGTAAATACGCGCCAAATCTTAACATATCGTCAAAAAAACACCGCAACAAATGGCGATGGCCTGCAAGCAGCAATTGACATCCCCTCCACTACGCAGAGGTGTAAAGCGTTATCGACGCGACCTTCTGTTTGTTCAACTGACTGAAAAATCCAATCTTGCGAATCTCCAAGTAGTGCGAGCTGGTATCGGCTGAACCAATTCACACCTGGGAATTATCGATTTGTACTGTTAGCAATCAGTAATGAGTATGGCGCCACACCTCACAACAAAAAACAGAGGACCGCCATGATCGCTCGATTTCATAATCGCGCGCGTGAAACTGCCGTTGATAGCAACGGCGTGGAACGCCTTGAGTTGGGTATGGGAAATCGTCATCGGGGAAGCCTGGGCATAGGCTCAACTTATTCATGCATACGTTAATCGACTTTATTTATAGACGATGACTGCAAGCATGACTTTCGCAAGCCCCCGACCAGTGCTCGAACACTGCCGCCCTCGTATCAACCCAGGAATGCTTAATGCAAATCGAACGTTTCGCCGCGATAAAACGCCGCTCGGACATGGTCCGGTATGACAACCATCTCTACATCGGTGGCCAGGTTGCCACGGACCTCAGTGGCGATATCGAGGCACAGACCCACGAGGTGCTCGAGGGTATCGAGCAGCTTTTGCTCAGTGCCGGCAGCAGCCGCAAGCAGGTGCTTTCGGTGCGTATCCTGCTCGCCCATCGCGGGGACTATGCAGGGCTCAATAAAGTCTGGGACGAGTTTTTCCCCAAAGGCCATGCCCCCACGCGAGCATGCACCCTGGCCGACTTGATCGACCCCGGTTGGCGCGTGGAAATGATCGTGGTCGCCGCGTGCGGCTGATTGCTTCCTCAATCCTGCCCCCAACCGCTCAAATGGAGATGACCGCATGCGCCCCTACTGGCTCGATCAGGCCCTGAAAACTCAACCCGGCCCGCCCTGCCCGCCGCTGCGCCAGAACACCCGCGCCGATGTCTGCATCGTCGGTGGTGGTTACACCGGTTTGTGGACGGCCATCATGCTCAAGGAACAGAACCCCGAGCTGGACGTGGTCATCGTCGAATCCGACATCTGCGGTGCCGGCGCCAGTGGGCGCAACGGCGGCTGCGCACTGTCCTGGTCGGCCAAGTACTTCACCCTGGAGCGCTTGTTCGGCGTCAAAGAGGCCATACGCCTGGTCAAGGAGTCTGAGCAAAGCATCTACGCCATCGGCAGCTTTTGCGAGAAGTACGCGGTTGATGCCGATTACCGTCTCGATGGCACGCTTTACACGGCGACTAACCGCGCTCAGGTCGGCTCGACCGACGGAGTGATCGCCGCACTGGAGCGCAATGGCATCAACTCTTTCTCCAAGTGCGTGCTAGCTGACGTGCAGCGGATGGCGGGTTCGACCCGACACGTTGAAGGCTGGTTCTCGCCTGCGGCAGCCAGTGTGCAGCCGGGCAAGCTGGTGCGCGGTCTGCGTCGAGTCGCAATGGAGCTGGGTGTGCGCATCTACGAAGGCTCGCCGATGACCGGCTTGGAAGAGGGGCGGCCAGCCATCGTCAACACGCCGAGCGGGAAAGTGACCTGCGATCGGGTCGTGTTGGCGATGAACGCCTGGATGGCCCGTGCCTTTCCACAGTTTTCGCGTTCGGTAGCCATCGTCTCCAGTGACATGATCATTACCGAGCCACGACCTGACCTGCTCGAGCGGATCGGCCTGACCAGCGGGGTCACAGTGCTCGACTCACGCATCTTCGTGCATTACTACCACAACACCCCGGACGGCCGGATCATGCTCGGCAAAGGTGGCAATACCTTCGCCTATGGCGGGCGTATCCTGCCAGTATTTGACCAGCCCTCGCCCTATAAAGGGTTATTGCGCAACACCTTGACTGAGTTCTTTCCAGACTTTGCCGATGTTGGCATTGCCGCCACATGGAATGGCCCGTCCGATCGTTCAGTCACAGGGCTACCTTTCTTCGGCCGAATGGGCGCAAGCAGCAACATCTTTTATGGCTTTGGCTATTCCGGCAGCGGCGTCGGTCCCTGTCATATGGGAGGGCAAATCCTGTCATCGCTGGTTTTGGGGGTGGACAACCCCTGGACACGTTCACCGCTGGTGCAGGGTCCGCTCGGCCACTTCCCTCCAGAGCCGATCCGCTACCTTGGCTCGCTGATGGTGCGCAACGCCATTCGCCGCAAGGAGCATGCCGAGGACCACAACCAGCACCCCCGTCGATTGGATGTGCGCCTGGCGAAATTCGCCGCTGCGGCCGGCAAGTCAGACAAGGGGTAACGCACCGGTCACTCAACGAAACTTCACGCCCACCCTGCGTGGAGAGATTTTCTGCACCTAAAACAAAAATAAAACCCATGATTTTGCGCTGTCTGGCACCACATACGGGATCAGAACACCATGAATAAGAACGCTACAAGCCCTCTCGCAACCGGCTGGAAATCGCTCCAGCGTTGGCGCGTGCAAGTTTTCCTCATCACCTGGGTGGCCTATGCCGCCTTCTACTTCACCCGCAAAGCTTTTTCTGTTGCCAAATTGGGTATTGGCGAAGACCAGGACTTCGTGCTTGAAAAGGCCATGATGGCCAATCTCGACTCCATCTATCTAGCCGCTTATGCATTGGGGCAGTTTCTTTGGGGCAGCTTTTCTGACCGTTTCGGTCCAAGGGTTGTGGTACTGAGCGGGCTCGTCATCTCGGCCCTCGCCGCGCTGCTCATGGGTACTTACGCCACCTTGCCGGTCTTCGCCTCCTGCATGCTAATCCAGGGCCTTGCCCAGTCTACTGGTTGGTCTGGTCTATGCAAGAACGTCGGCAGCTTCTTCAGCACCAGCGAACGTGGCCGCGTACTGGGTTACTGGAGCACCTCCTACGCCTTCGGTGGCCTGGTTGCAACGCCGTTTGCCGGTTGGTGGGCCTACAACGCTTACCATGACTGGCGCATGGCGTTCATCAGCAGCGCCATCGTGGTACTGGTGGTTGCGGTGTTGTTTTTTTTCCTCCAGCGCAACCAGCCAGAAGACGTCGGGCTGCCTGCGGTCGAGATCGAAATCGAACCCGTCAGCAAGGTCACAGTTGTGCGCGAAAGTATGTGGGCCGGCTTGCGCACGGTGATGAAAAATCGAACCGTGCTGGTGCTCGGCCTTGCCTATTTCATGCTCAAGCCAGCGCGCTATGCCATCCTCCTGTGGGGGCCAGTGATTATCTACGAACGGATGCCTGAGATTGGCAAAGTGGCCTCGGCAATTGTCCCCACCGCTTTTGAACTGGCAGGTCTGATAGGTCCTATCCTCATCGGTATCGCATCGGATAAGTACTTCGGCGCCCGCCGTATACCGGTCTGCGTCCTGAGCCTGGTTGCCCTCACGGTATGTCTCGGGCTGTTCGTTCCCGCCATGCAGAGCGGCAGTCTTTACATGGTGGTCGGCCTGCTATTCATGATGGGCCTGACGCTCTACGGACCGGATTCAATGCTCGGCGGCTCGGCCGCGATTGACTTCGGTAGCAAGGACGGAGCGGCCTCCGCCGCAGGCTTCGTAAACGGCTGTGGTTCGATAGGTGCGATCCTCGGCGGCTTGCTGCCAGGTTACTTCGATACCATCACTGTGTTCCTGGTATTCACCGCCTCTGCACTTCTGGCCAGCTTGATGTTGGTGCCGTTTTGGAACAGCCGCCCTAAAACAGTAGAAATGGAGGAGTTAACCTCGGCTCCGGTGCAACCGGTCATTGTCGGCGCCAACTCCTGAACTCGAACCCACCCATTATCCATCCATGAACCACTGGACGTGGTCGGGCAGACCACCCCGTGGAACCTCCCGATCCTGCCTGATGGCTGCCTGGAAACCCGCCCCGGCCCTGGCGGCCATCAGGGTTCAGCGCCCAACGGTTCGGTGCATTTCAACGGGCGGGCATTAACTCCTCATCCAACCAGAGGCCCAAGGAAGGCCTGAGGCCTTCAGCGCTTGAGCCTTGATCAGCTCTGCTTGTAGCCGCGCACGTCATCCACGCCACGGTTGGCCAACTGGTCAGCCCGTTCGTTGCCAGGATGGCCGATATGGCCGCGCACCCATTTCCAGGTGATGTTATGGCGATTGCATTGCTCGTCGAGCAACTGCCACAGGTCGGCATTCTTCACGGGTTCTTTGGCTGCCGTTTTCCAGCCGCGCTTTTTCCAGTTGACCATCCATTCGTTGATGCCCTTCATGACGTACTGGGAGTCGGTCACCAGCAACACGTCACAACGGCGCTTGAGCTCTTCGAGGCCGCGAATGGCGCCCATCAATTCCATGCGATTATTGGTGGTATTGGCTTCGCCGCCCCACAGTTCCTTCTCCACGCCCTTGCACACCAGCAAGGCGCCCCAGCCGCCAGGGCCAGGATTGCCCTTGCAGGCGCCATCGGTGAAGAGTTCTACGCTATCGGTCATTGCAATATCCATTCGAAAAGGCTGCCGATTAACGACCGACAGACCCCAAGACCGAGAAGCTCGGCCTGAAACCAAAAAGAGAGTTCTACTACTCGCTGGTGTGACGATTGACCTTGGCCATCGGCATCGGTACCAGTTTGCCCATGGGCTCACGCCGCACCTGGCGTACGGGCCGCAGCCCGACCACAATCTTGCGCGCCACCAGCAAGTAGAAACCACCGCCAGACAGTTGCCAGGCACCGGCCCTGCGCTCCCAGCCGGCCAGCCGGCCCTGCCACTTGGCGGACGATAGCGGCGGACGATAGCACCCGAAGCGGCGTTTCTCCAGCGCAAAGCCCAGCAGGTTCAACCAGTCGCTGACCCGTGAAGGCGAGATGCAACGCGCCTGGCGTAACCCGTCATGGGCGAAGAAATGACGCAAGCCCCAACCGCTCCAGGGGTTGATGCCAATGATCAGCAAATGGCCACCCGGACGCACGCTACTGGCAGCTTCGCGCAATAGTCCGTGGGGCGACAGGCAGAAATCCAGGCCATGCTGCAACACCACCACATCGGCCGCATGCTCGCTCAATGGCCAGGCCTGCTCCTCGCAGACGATCTCCACCCCTGGCAAGGGTGCTCCCAGTCGCACATTGCGTTGTACCTGGGGTGCAACCGGCGGGTTTTGTGCCGAGGGGCCGTAATGCACCAGGTATCCACCAAAAAACCGGCCCAGTTCGTCATCGAGCATGCGCCGCTCTTCATCCAGCAGAAATTGCCCGATAGGCCCCGACAACCAGTCACGGGCTGCGCCGATCAAAGCCAGCCACTCAGGATCGGCCTGGGCGAACGCTTTATCAGTCATTGCATTCTCCAACTCGCCAAGACGTTCTAAGATGCACCAATGTGTTCAGCTTGGCGAATCAAAGAATGATACAGATCAGTGCCCTGCCCGCCTTCACCGATAACTACATCTGGTTGTTACAGGATCATCGCAGCCACCGCTGCGCCGTGGTCGACCCCGGCGATGCCGCGCCCGTCCTCGCCTGGCTCGAGCAACATCCGCAATGGACGCTCAGCGATATCCTGGTGACGCACCACCACCATGATCATGTCGGCGGTGTCGAACAACTGAAAAGCGTTTGCGGGGCGATGGTATACGGCCCGGCAAATGAACACATTCCGGCCCGGGATATCGCCCTGAACGATAACGACCGCATCAACGTGCTGGGCTGGGACTTCGACGTCTTCGCTGTGCCCGGCCATACCCTGGGCCATATCGCCTTTTACCATCATGGCCAGTTGTTCTGCGGCGACACCTTGTTTGCCGCCGGTTGCGGTCGCCTGTTCGAGGGCACGCCAGAACAAATGTATACCTCCCTGGAACGCTTGGCCGCCCTGCCAGCCGACACGCTGGTCTACTGCACCCACGAATACACACAAAGTAACCTGAGATTTGCCCAAGCCGTGGAGCCGACCAACGCCGACATCGCCGAACGGCTGAAAAACGTCAGCCAACTGCGGGCCAACGCCAAGATGACCCTGCCTTCGACCCTGGCCCTGGAAAAACTCACCAACCCGTTCCTGCGCACTGCCGAAACATCTGTTAAAGAAAAAGCGGACGAACGGAATGGGCGCAATAACCAGTCCGGGAGTGATGTGTTTGCTAGCTTGCGGTCGTGGAAAGATACGTTCTAAGAAGAAGGATTCTGATACGGAATTTCTGAATGGTTGACCGGAACCAAAGCGCTTTCTAGAATCGCCCGACATTTTTGCCCGGAACTTACTTCCAGCCAATGTCGTCATCTATTCGTAAATCCAACTATTCAGACGCATTGACCCGCTTGGCTCAAGCCATAGCGGTTGGTGTCTGCGCAACTCTGGCAGGCTGCCAAACGACCCATTTTGCTGCACAAACCACCGTGCAACCCAAACCGAATCTTACCGCCAAGATCAAGCAAAAACCCCTTTGGCTATCAGAGAAGCCAAGCCCCCAGGAGCCCCAGGATGTCTGGGAACGCATGCGCCAGGGGTTCCAATTGCAGGATGGGGCGGGCGTCAACCCGCGCATTGAGCAGCAACGCTTGTGGTTCGCCAGCAACCCGTCCTTTCTGGAGAATGCCGGCGAACGCGGCAGCCTCTACATTCATTACATCGTCGAGCGTCTTGAAGAGCGCAATATGCCTCTGGAACTGGCGCTGCTGCCAGTGATTGAAAGTGCCTACAACCCGATGGCCTATTCACGCAGCAATGCGGTCGGCTTGTGGCAATTCATTCCTTCCACCGGGCGCTACTTCAACCTGCGCCAGACCAGCGCCTATGATGGTCGCCGCGATATCACTGCCTCCACCACTGCTGCCCTGGACTATCTGACACGTCTGCATGACATGTTCAACGGCGACTGGTTGTTGGCCCTGGCGGCTTATAACGCGGGTGAAGGCACGGTCAGCCGGGCTATCGAGCGTAACGAGAAGCTCGGCCTGCCGACCGACTACTGGAACCTGCCACTGCCCCAGGAAACCAAGGACTACGTGCCCAAGTTCCTGGCGCTGTCCCAAGTGGTACTGGCTCCCGAGGCCTACGGCGTCAACCTGAACCCGATTGCCAATACGCCGTACTTTGAAGTGGTCGAAGTCAAGCAAAGCATGGACCTGTCACGGGTTGCCGCGCTGGCACAGATCGACGAAGACGAATTGTTCCAGCTCAACCCGGCCCTGAAGCAACGCACCACCCTGGATGGCCCGCAACACTTGCTGGTACCCACGTCCAAGGCGCAATTGCTGGCCAGCAGCCTGTCGGCAATGAACCCGGAAGAACTTCTCAGCATGCGCCCCAAAAAAGCGCTGTTCGACGAAGTTGAACACAAGGCAGTCGCCGGACGCACTCGCAGCTACAAGATCAAGAGTGGGGACAACCTGACGCTGATCGCCAAGGCCAACAAGGTAAGCGTTCATGACCTGCAACGCTGGAACAAGCTCAATGGCCAGTCTCTAAAGGTAGGCCAGACCCTGGTGATGCAAGACACCCGCAAGCGGGTGGCCAACAGGAAGCCAGTGCAGTACAAGGTCAAGAAGGGTGACTCGCTGTACGTCGTCGCCAAGCGTTTCAACGTCAAGATGCAACATCTCAAGCGTTGGAACCCGCGCACCAGCCAGGCGTTGAAGCCAGGGCAGATGCTGGTGGTTTCCGGGCCGAGATAACATCCGCTGCCGAGGCACGAGGCTGCGATAAGGGCCGAAGGACCTTCGGCAATCTCAAGGCCCAAACGACTGCTGCGCAGCCGATCGCAGGCTGCGCCAGCGGCTACAAGTGATCGACGCGGTCCTTGTAGCCGCTGCCGAGGCACGAGGCTGCGATAAGGGCCGCAGGACCTTCAGCAATTTCAAGGCCCCGGCGACTGCTACGCAGCCGATCGCAGGCTGCGCCAGCGGCTACAAGTAATCGGTGCGGTCCTTGTAGCCGCTGCCGAGGCACGAGGCTGCGATAAGGGCCGAAGGACCTTCAGCAATTTCAAGGCCCCGGCGACTGCTGCGCAGCCGATCGCAGGCTGCACCAGCGGCTACAAGTGATCGGTGCGGTCCTTGTAGCCGCTGCCGAGGCACGAGGCTGCGATAAGGGCCGAAGGACCTTCAGCAATTTCAAGGCCCCGGCGACTGCTGCGCAGCCGATCGCAGGCTGCGCCAGCGGCTACAAGTGATCGGCGCGGTCCTTGTAGCCGCTGCCGAGGCACGAGGCTGCGATAAGGGCCGCAGGACCTTCGGCAATCTCAAGGCCCAAACGACTGCTGCGCAGCCGATCGCAGGCTGCGCCAGCGGCTACAAGTGATCGGCGCGGTCCTTGTAGCCGCTGCCGAGGCACGAGGCTGCGATAAGGGCCGAAGGACCTTCAGCAATTTCAAGGCCCCGGCGACTGCTGCGCAGCCGATCGCAGGCTGCGCCAGCGGCTACAGGTAATCGGTGCGGTCCTTGTAGCCGCTGCCGAGGCACGAGGCTGCGATAAGGGCCGCAGGACCTTCGGCAATCTCAAGGCCCAAACGACTGCTGCGCAGCCGATCGCAGGCTGCGCCAGCGGCTACAGGTTTGCCTGTCACAACCGTTTGGGAGATAGTCTTTTTCCTGCCGGAACAAGCTGTTACTGTACCGATCATAAAGCCCAAGCCGCCTGGATCGGATCTCTGACTTGAAGCGTTCCCTCCTTCTATTAATAAGTCTGGCCTTGAGCTTTTCTGCGAGCGCGACCATCACCGAAAGTCACGGTTATGCGCAATTCGGCATGCTCAAGTACCCGGCCAAATTCACCCACTTCGATTGGGTAAACCCCGCAGCGCCCAAAGGCGGCACTTTGCGGGTCATGGCCTTTGGCACATTCGACACACTCAACCCTTATACCTTCAAGGGCACAAGCCCAGTCTCCACCGCCAATTTCCTGCAATACGGGGTCAATGAGCTCAACGAACCGTTGATGGTCGGCACCGGCCGGTATGCCCCTTCCGGCGATGAACCCACCTCCAGTTATGGCTTGATTGCCCAGTCGGTAGAGTACAGCGAAGACCGCAGCTGGGTGGTGTTCAACCTGCGCCCGGAAGCACGCTTCCACGATGGAATGCCGATTACCGCCTACGACGTGGCGTTTTCCTATCGCACATTGCTGACCGAAGGCCATCCGCAGTACCGCACCAATCTGCAGGAAGTGGCGCGAGTTGACGTGCTCAATCGTCATCGCATCCGTTTTGTGTTCAAACGCGCCGGCAACCCGTTGCTGATCCTGCGCCTGGGCGAATTACCAGTGCTGCCCCTGCACTATTGGACAAAACGCGACTTCAAGGCCACCACCTTCGAACCGCCCCTGGGCAGCGGGCCTTATCGCATCAGCAAGGTCGCGCCTGGCCGGCAACTGGTGTTCGAGCGGGTCAAGGATTACTGGGGCAAGGACCTGGCGGTCAACCGGGGGTTCTACAATTACAACAAGGTCGAGGTGGAGTTCTACCGTGACAGTGACGTGGCCTTCGAAGCCTTTAAGGCCGGTGAGTTCGATATTTATATCGAGCATCAGGCGAAGAACTGGGCCAGTGGCTATAACTTCCCGGCGGTCAATCGAGGTGAGGTGATCAAGGCGCAGATTGCCCACCAGATCCCGACCCAGAGCCAGGGCCTGTTCATGAACAGCCGGCGACCGGCCTTCAGCCAGGCCAAGGCCCGCGAAGCGCTGGGGTTGATGTTCGATTTCGAATGGACCAACCGCACTCTGTTCAGCGGCGCCTATAAACGTGCCCTGAGCTACTACCCCAATAGTGAGTTCTCTGCCAGCGGGGTGCCGGTAGGCCACGAATGGCTGATGCTCTCGCCTTACCGCGAGCAACTGCCGGCCAACCTCTTCACCCAGGCGTTCAGCCTGCCCCAGACCGAGGGCCGCGGCATTCCTCGTGAAACCATGCGCCGCGCCCTGAGCTTGTTGAATGACGCCGGCTGGAAGCTGTCCGGGCAGCGCTTGCTCAACAGCGACGGGCAACCGCTGCGCCTGGAGATCCTGCTGGTGAATCCGAACCTGGAACGGATCCTACAGCCGTATATAGAGAATCTGGCGAGCATTGGCGTTGATGCACGCTTGCGCACAGTTGACCGGGCACAGTACAAACAGCGCCTCGATCAATTCGACTTCGACATGATTCTGATGACCCTCAGCCAGACCCTGAGCCCGGGCCTTGAACAATGGCAGTACTTCCATTCCAGTCAAGCCAGTGTCAAAGGCAGCAAAAATTACGCGGGCATCGCCAACCCGGTGATCGACCATCTGCTTGAACAACTGCTGGCAGCACAAACCCGCGAAGAACAACTGGCCGCAGGCCGGGCCCTGGACCGGGTCCTGCTGTGGCAGCACTACAGTATTCCTAATTGGTACCTCAACTATCATCGCCTGGCGTACCGCAACCGGTTCGCCTTCGTCACCACGCCGCCTTACAGCCTGGGCCTGAGCGCATGGTGGCTGAAAGCTTCGGAGAAAGCCCAATGATACCTTTGCGTACTGCGATCCTGGGTGGCCTGTTGTTTTGCGCTACGGCCAACGCCGCCCCGCAACATGCCCTGACTCTATATAACGATCCCCCAAAGTATCCCGCCACCTTCAAGCACGCCGATTATGTCAATCCCGATGCCCCCAAGGGTGGGACGTTTCGCGAATCCAGCGTGACCGGTTTTGACAGTCTCAACCCGTTTATCAGCAAAGGTGTGCCGGCGGATAACATTGGGCTGATCTATGACACCCTCGCCACCCAAAGCCTGGACGAACCCTTCACCGAATATGGCCTGGTGGCCGGCAAGATCGAAAAAGCCCCGGACAATAGCTGGGTGCGCTTCTACCTGCGTCCCGAAGCCCGCTTCCACGATGGCCACCCGGTGCGCGCCGACGACGTGGTATTTACCTTCCAGACCCTGATCAAGCAAGGCACGCCGCTTTACCGCACCTACTACGCCGACGTTGATGAAGTGATAGCCGAGGACCCGCTGCGGGTGCTGTTCAAGTTCAAAGGCACCCATAACCGTGAGCTGCCGCTGATCCTCGGCCAACTGCCGGTGCTGCCCAAGCATTGGTGGGCCACCCGCGACTTCAGCAAAGGCAACCTGGAAATGCCGCTGGGCAGCGGCCCCTATAAGGTGAGCGAGGTCAAGGCCGGACGTTCGGTGCGCTATGAACGAGTCAAGGACTACTGGGGCAAAGACCTGCCAATCAACAAAGGGCTGTATAACTTCGATTACCGGGTCACCGATTACTACCGCGACAGTACCGTCGCCCTGGAAGCCCTCAAGGCCGGGCAATTCGATTACTGGCTGGAAATCAGCGCAAAAAACTGGGCCAATGCCTACAACGTTCCCGCCGTGGCCGAAGGCCGGCTGATCAAGGAGCAGATTCCCAACGGCAACCCCACCGGCATGCAGGGCTTTGTGTTCAACATCCGCAAGCCGATGTTTCAGGATGTGCGGGTGCGCAAGGCCATCAGCCTGCTACTGGACTTTGAATGGACCAACAAGCAACTGTTCAACGGCGCCTATACCCGCAGCCGCAGCTATTTCGAAAACTCGGAAATGGCCGCCACCGGCCTGCCCAGCCCGGAAGAACTGGCGATTCTCGCCCCCCTTCGCGACAAGATCCCTGCCCAGGTTTTTACCGAAATCTTCGAGCCTGCCAAAACCGACGCAAGTGGCATGATTCGCAACCAGCGGCGAGAGGCCTATCAGTTGCTGCAGGAGGCCGGCTGGCACATCGTCGATGACAAGATGGTGGATGCCACCGGCAAATCGGTGACCATTGAGTTCTTGCTGGCCCAGACCGAGTTCGAACGCATCCTGCTGCCTTTCAAGCGTAATCTGGCGGACTTGGGCATCGACCTGGTCATTCGCCGGGTCGACGTCTCGCAGTACGTCAATCGCATCCGTTCGCGGGACTTCGACATGGTGGTGGGCAACTTCCCGCAGTCCTCGTCCCCAGGTAACGAGCAACGTGAATTCTGGAAATCCTCCAGTGCCGACAACCCCGGCAGCCGTAACTACATTGGCCTGAAAGACCCGGCCATCGACCAACTGGTCGAAGAGCTGATCGACGCTGACTCACGCAAGAGCTTGATCGCCCATGCCAGGGCGCTGGACCGCGTATTGCAGTTCGGCTATTACGTCATCCCGAACTGGCACATCAAGACCTTCCGCGTAGCCTATTGGAATCATTTGGGTCACCCAAAAATCTCGCCGCTGTACGACGTCGGCACTGCCACCTGGTGGAGCAAACCCGATGCCCAGCCAGCCGTAACCCTGGACACCCATCAGGCAGCCGATCCGGTGAGCGGGGGTAATTGAGATGCTGGCCTATATCTTTCGCAGATTGCTGCTGATTATCCCGACCCTGTTCGGCATCTTGCTGATCAATTTCGTGATCATCCAGGCCGCCCCTGGCGGCCCGGTAGAACAGATGATCGCCAAGCTCGAAGGCTTTGAAGGCGCTACCAGCCGCATTGCCGGCGGCGGCGCCGAAGTCTCGGTGGCCGGGTCCAGCTACCGGGGCGCCCAGGGCCTGGACCCGGCGCTGATCAAGGAAATCGAGAAAATGTACGGCTTCGACAAATCGGCGCCGGAACGCTTGTGGATCATGATCAAGAATTACGCCCGGCTGGACTTTGGTGACAGTTTCTTCCGCGACGCCAAGGTGATCGACCTGATCAAGGAAAAGATGCCGGTGTCCATCTCCCTCGGGTTGTGGAGCACCCTGATCATGTACCTGGTGTCGATCCCGCTGGGGATCGCCAAGGCCACCCGCCATGGCAGCCACTTCGACGTCTGGACCAGTTCGGCAATCATCGTCGGCTACGCGATTCCAGCGTTTCTCTTCGCTATCCTGTTGATCGTGGTGTTTGCCGGTGGCAGTTACCTCGACTGGTTCCCCCTGCGCGGATTGACCTCCAACAACTTTGACGAATTGAGCTGGGGCGGCAAGGTCCTCGACTATTTCTGGCACCTGGCCCTGCCCGTCACCGCTCTGGTGATCGGCAACTTCGCGACCATGACGTTATTGACCAAAAACAGCTTCCTCGACGAGATCAACAAGCAATACGTGGTCACCGCAAAGGCCAAGGGCCTGACCAACCACCGAGTGCTCTACGGCCACGTGTTTCGCAACGCCATGCTGCTGGTGATCGCCGGTTTCCCCTCGGCGTTCATCGGCATTTTCTTTACCGGCTCCTTGCTGGTGGAAGTGATCTTTTCCCTTGATGGCCTGGGCCTGATGAGTTTTGAAGCGGCGATCAACCGCGACTACCCGGTGGTATTCGGCACGCTGTTCATCTTCACCTTGCTAGGGTTGGTGGTGAAGCTGATCGGCGATCTCACCTACACCCTGGTGGACCCACGCATCGACTTCGAAAGCCGGGAGCATTGAGATGAATCTATCCCCGCTCAATCGTCGACGCTTCGAGCATTTCAAGGCCAACAAACGCGGTTGGTGGTCGCTATGGCTGTTTTTGGTGCTGTTTGGCCTGAGCCTTGGCGCCGAACTGATCGCCAACGATAAACCGCTGGCCGTGCATTACGACGGCGATTGGTATTTCCCGGCACTCAAGCGTTACCCGGAAACCACCTTCGGCGGCGAGTTCCCCCTGGAAGCCAACTACAAGAGCCCGTATATCCGCGAACTGCTCAAGGCCAAGGATGCCTGGACCCTGTGGGCGCCGATCCCGTACAGCTACCAGAGCATCAATTACGACTTGAAAGTACCGGCCCCTGCCCCGCCCTCCAGCGATAACCTGCTGGGTACCGACGACCAGGGCCGTGACGTGCTCGCGCGGGTGATCTATGGCTTTCGGGTCTCGGTGCTGTTTGCCCTGACCCTGACCGTGCTCAGCTCGATCATCGGCGTGACGGCCGGCGCCCTGCAGGGTTTCTACGGTGGTTGGGTCGACCTGGCCGGGCAGCGGTTCCTGGAAATCTGGTCGGGTTTGCCGGTGCTGTACCTGCTGATCATTCTCGCCAGCTTTGTGCAGCCCAATTTCTGGTGGCTGCTGGGGATCATGCTGCTGTTTTCCTGGATGAGCCTGGTGGACGTAGTGCGCGCCGAATTCCTGCGCGGACGCAACCTGGAATATGTGCGCGCAGCCAGGGCTTTAGGGATGCAGAACGGTGCGATCATGTTCCGCCATATCCTGCCCAATGCCATGGTCTCGACCATGACGTTCATGCCATTCATCCTGACCGGGGCTATCGGCACCCTGACCGCCCTGGACTTTCTCGGTTTTGGCCTGCCGGCCGGCTCGCCGTCCCTGGGAGAGCTGGTGGCCCAGGGCAAATCCAACCTGCAGGCGCCATGGCTGGGCATGAGCGCCTTTGCGGTGCTGGCCATCATGCTGAGCTTGCTGGTGTTTATCGGCGAGTCCGCTCGCGATGCCTTCGACCCGAGGAAATGAGATGAATCAGGACAATCTGATCGAAGTCCGCGACCTCTGCGTCGAGTTCGCCACTGGCAGCAGCCACCAGCGGGTGGTGGAAAGCGTCAGCTTTGATATCAAGCGCGGCGAAACCCTGGCCCTGGTGGGCGAAAGCGGTTCCGGTAAGTCGGTGACCGCCCACTCGATCCTGCGCCTGCTGCCTTACCCACTGGCGCGGCATCCTTCGGGAACGATCCAGTACGCCGGGCAGGATTTGCTGACCCTGAAAGAGAAAACCATCCGGCATATTCGTGGCAACCGCATTGCGATGATTTTCCAGGAACCCATGACCTCGTTGAACCCCCTGCATTCGATCGAGAAGCAGATTAACGAAGTGCTTGGCCTGCACAAGGGGCTGACAGGCAAGGTTGCCACGCGGCGTACCCTGGAGTTGCTGGAACTGGTAGGCATCCCTGAACCACACAAGCGCCTCAAGGCCCTGCCCCACGAGCTATCTGGCGGCCAGCGTCAGCGGGTGATGATCGCCATGGCCCTGGCCAACGAGCCGGAGTTGTTGATCGCCGACGAGCCGACCACCGCGCTCGACGTGACCGTGCAACTAAAAATCCTGGAATTGCTCAAGGAGTTACAGGCGCGGCTGGGCATGGCCCTGCTGCTGATCAGCCACGATTTGAACCTGGTGCGACGCATCGCCCATCGGGTATGCGTGATGCAGCGCGGCTGCATTGTCGAGCAGGCGGATTGCGAAACACTGTTCCAGTCGCCCCAGCATCCCTACACCCAGGAGTTACTGGCCGCCGAGCCCAGTGGATTGCCGGCCATCAATGTCATTGGCCCGCCACTGCTGGAAGTCGATGACCTGAAAGTCTGGTTTCCGATCAAGAAAGGCTTTCTGCGCAACACCGTCGATTACGTCAAGGCGGTGGACGGTATCAACTTCAGCCTGCCCCAGGGCCAGACCCTGGGCATCGTCGGTGAAAGCGGTTCCGGCAAGTCCACATTGGGCTTGGCGATCCTGCGGCTGATCGGCAGCCAGGGCGGAATTCGTTTCGAAGGCCAGCAACTGGACCGCCTGAGCCAGCAACAGGTACGCCCCCTGCGACGGGAAATGCAAGTGGTGTTCCAAGACCCGTTCGGCAGTTTGAGCCCGCGCATGTGCGTCAGCGAAATCGTCGGCGAGGGCCTGCGCATCCACAAAATGGGCACCCCGGCTGAACAGGAAGATGCAATTATCGCCGCCCTCGACGAAGTCGGCCTGGACCCGCAGACCCGCCATCGCTACCCCCATGAATTTTCCGGAGGCCAGCGGCAACGCATCGCTATCGCCCGGGCCCTGGTACTCAAGCCACGGTTGATCCTGCTGGATGAACCCACCTCGGCCCTGGACCGCACGGTCCAGCGCCAGGTAGTAGAGTTGCTGCGCAACCTGCAGGCCAAATACAACCTGACCTACCTGTTCATCAGCCATGACCTGGCGGTGGTCAAGGCGCTGAGTCACCAGTTGATGGTGGTCAAGCATGGCCAGGTGGTGGAGCAAGGGGATGCCCGGACAATCTTTGCCGATCCCCGGCATGCCTATACCCGGCAGTTGTTGGAGGCGGCATTTTTGGTGCCCAGCACCCAACCCGCCGGATGATCGTTCCCACGCGCGTGGGAACGATCACGGTCATTTCAGATTTTAGAAGCCGGTTGAAGCCGACAGCTCACGCCTGGCATCCATCTTTTGCTGAGCATAAGCCAGCTGGGCTTACGCCACCTACAGCGTGTCAGTACCCAGTGCCAACAAAATTGCGCGCGCTTATCAATTTGGCGACGGCCTGGATTACCGAAAACCACGGGCCCTGAGGGCTCGCCCCCAAAAGCAAACCAATATCATTTGCGCCGCATCCATCCCTTTGCTTTAATCGCGACCAATTCCTATTTACGCCAAGGCCTCTGCGCCGGATAAATATTGTGTCGACTTCACCAACCTTGTTCAGCCACCTCTACGGCACTCACCATTCCTGGCTGCTCAGGCTGTTGCATCGGCGGCTGAACAACGGCTGGGATGCTGCCGACTTGGCCCACGATACGTTTATTCGAGTGCTCAAACGCCCACCGCAGACGGCCGACGAAGTACACGAGCGCTCCTATCTGGCAACCATCGCCCGCGGCCTGTGCATCGACCATTGGCGCCGCCGGCAATTGGAACAAGCCTGGCTGCAAACTCTGGCCGCACGACCCGAAGCCTTACAGCCGTCGCCGGAACAACGGGCAATCATTGTCGAGACCCTGTACGAAGTGGACGCCATGCTGGCGCGCCTGCCCAACAAGGTCAGAGAGGCATTCCTGCTGGCACAGCTACACGGTATGCCCTACAAGCAGATCGCGGCACAGCTTGAGGTGTGTGAGCGCATGGTGAAAAAATACCTGGCCCAGGCCTTGTTGCACTGCGCTGTGCTGGAAGCAGAGCTTGATGGGTTGCTGGTGGAATGAACAACGCCGGCAAGCTCAGTCATGCCAGCCTGCAACAGGCCGCCCAATGGTACGTCCGCCTACAGGATCAGCAACTCTGCGCCCAGGAACAACAACACTGGCAAACCTGGCTGGGGCAAAACCCCGAGCATCGGGCTGCCTGGTGTTATGTGGAGCGCGTCAGCCAGCGCTTTGCGCTACTGGTAGAAGAGTCTCATAGTGCCAGCCGTGCCTTGCGCAGCTCCCGACGCCAGACCCTCAAGACCTTGCTGGTAGTGTGTTCCGGTACCGCATTGGCCTGGGGGGCGTGGCGTAATACAGCCCTGCCACGGCTGGTGGGCGGCTGGAGCGCCGACTACGCCACAGCCAGCGGCGAAACCCGCGAAGCCCTGCTGGCCGATGGCAGTCATCTGTGGCTCAACACCTTGAGCGCTGTGGATGTGCGCTTCAACAGCCATCAACGCCTACTGTATCTGCGCTTCGGCGAGGCGCTGATCGAGACAGCCAAGGAAGAAGGCCGGCCGTTTCTCGTGGAGACGCAACAGGGTCGGATGCGCGCACTGGGTACCCGCTTCAGTGCCTTGCAAGACGGCGACACCACAATGCTCAATGTATTTGAAGGCCGGGTCGAGGTGTGTACCGCCGCCAACCAACAAGTAAGGATCATCGAAGCCGGCCAGCAAGTGACGTTCACTGCCGAGACTTTCCACCATGCAGCACCCGCCTCGGTCAACCACCAGGCCTGGAGCCGTGGCGTGCTGCTGGCCGACAACCTCCCCTTGGGCAAGCTGATTGCCGAGCTCAATCGCTACCGTCCAGGCCACCTGGGGTGTGATCCGGCTGTGGCGCAACTGCCGGTTATGGGCTCGTTCCCTCTCCTGGATAGTGATCGCGCCTTGCACCTGCTGGAGGCCGCCCTGCCCGTCAGCGTGGAAAAGCTCATGCCGTGGTGGGTCATCGTCGGGCCAAAAAAACCATCGGCCTGAAAAAATTCATTCGCCAGTTCCCTTTTCAACAGTTCGTTCGGTTAACCCAGCAGACGCTCTCATATTCGCCGACCGACTTGATCCAAAGGAAACTTCCATGCCGCAACCCGCCCGTTTCGCTTTGCGCCCAGTGGCGCTGGCCATGACTGCCACCCTGCTCTGCCTGGGTCCACTCAACGCGTACTCTGCACCAGAGCGCTCGAGGCAGGAAGCATCGCGCAGCTACAGCATTTCCGCCGGCTCGCTGGTCAGCGTACTGAACAGCTTCGCCGAGCAATCCGGGATTTTCATCGCGGGACATAACAACCTGGCAGCCGGTAAAACCAGCCCGGGCCTCAACGGCAACTACACCCCCGCCAACGGCTTGCAGCGCTTGCTCCAAGGCAGTGGCCTGCAAGCCTTGCCCCAGGGCAACAAGGGTTATGTATTGGAACTGGCGCCCGCCAATACCGGCGCCCTGGAGTTGGGAGCCACCACCATTTCCGGCCAGGGCCTGGGAGCAACCACCGAAGACACGCACGCCTACACCACAGGTTCAATGTCCTCGGCCACCGGTTTGCCCTTGTCGGTGCGCGAGACACCGCAGTCGGTGACCGTCATCACCCGCCAGCAAATGGACGACCAGGGTTCCAACAACATCGCCGACACCCTGCGCCGCGCTCCCGGCGTCAGTGTGCAGAACTACGACAGCGAGCGCTGGGAGTTTTCCAGCCGAGGCCTGCCAATCACCAACTTCCAGTACGACGGCGTCAACTCCACCTATGACGGCGTGTATGACTACGGCACCACCAGCACTGACATGGCAGCCTACGACCACTTGGAGATCATCAAGGGCTCCTCGGGGTTGTTGACAGGCTCCGGTGACCCCTCGGCCACCGTCAACCTGATTCGTAAAAAACCCACCAAGGATTTCCAGGCTTCGGTGACCGGCACCGTCGGTTCCTGGGATAACTACCGCACCGAAGGCGATATTTCCGGACCGCTGACCGAGTCCGGGAATCTGCGTGGGCGCTTCGTCGGCGTTTATCAGGACCGACAGTCCTACCTCGATCACTACCAAAACACCAAAGACATCGCCTACGGCATCCTTGAAGCCGACCTGACACCGGATACCCTCCTGACCTTTGGTATCGACCAGCAAGACACCCGATCCCGAGGCGCCAGTTGGACTGGTTTCCCGATGTATTTCAGCAACGGCGCACGGACAAATTTCTCACGCTCGTTCAATCCAGCCGCCGACTGGAGCCGTCGCGACTTCCAGAACCAGACGATCTTCGCCTCCGTACAGCAACAGTTGGCCAACGACTGGTCGCTGAAAGTCAGCCTGGACCGCAAGCGCAGCCAACATGACACCCTGCTCGCCTCCGCCAGCGGCGGCAACCCGGACCAGGCCACGGGCGACGGCATGTACATGTTCATGGGCAAATACAAGGGTGACCAGGCCCAGAGCACCCTGGACATCAACCTCAACGGCCCGTTCAGCCTGTTCGGCCGCGAACATGAGTTGATCATGGGTTTTATGGCCACTCGGTCAAAACAGGACATACCGGTGTATGGTTCGATCTACCCGGCGGTGGGCGGCAGTATTTATGACTGGCGTGGCGAGTATGCCAAGCCGGATATTCCCCGTAGCGGCCAGAACGACATCGTCCAGCGCCAAACAGGCGCGTACTTGGCCACCCGCCTGAAGCCCACTGACGACCTGTCGGTGATCCTCGGCGCCCGGGTCAGCAATTTCAGCGGGACCGACAGCACCGATTTCTATGACCCCACCAAGGCCGACAACCACACGACTTACCGCCAGAGCGGTGTTGTCACACCCTACGCCGGTATCGTCTACGACCTCAATGGTACCTGGTCGGTCTACACCAGCTACACCAAGATCTACGCGCCACAGTCGAGCAAGGACGCCAATGGCAAGTTGCTCGACCCGGTCGAAGGTGACACCTACGAAGCCGGGCTCAAGGCGGCTTTTTTCGATGGCCGCCTGAATGCCAGCTTCGCAGCCTTCCGCATCGAACAGGACAACGTCGCCCAGTACGTTTCCGGGTTTGAAACCGACTCGATCTATCGCCCGATAGCCGGCGCCACCACCCAGGGCTTCGAAGTGGAACTGGCCGGTGAAGTGCTGGATGGCTGGAATGTTTCGGCAGGCTATACCTACCAGCACACCCGCGACGCCAATGACGACTACGTCTACAGCTCAGTATTGCAAACCACCACGCCGCAGCAAGTGGTGCGCCTGTTCAACGCCTATCGGCTGCCAGGGGCCCTGGAGAACCTGACGCTGGGCGCCGGGGTCAACTGGCAGAGCGAATTCTTCGGCAATGTGTTTCAACCTGATCCCGCTGATACAGTCAATTTCGGCCATAACGCCCGTATCACCCAGGACAGCTATTACCTGGTGGACTTGATGGCGCGCTACCGTTTCAGCGAGCACCTGAGCACGACGCTGAACGTGAAAAATCTGTTCGACAAAAAGTACTACACGGGCCTGGGCAACTTTGGCACCGGTTTCTATGGCGAACCGCGCAGCTTGCAACTGGCCACCAAATGGGACTTCTGATCTGAGACCTGTGGCGACTCAGCACAGCACTGTGTAATGATCCCGCTCGGTCTTGCTTGAGAGGGAGTCACAGACATGTCGCTGAACGCCACGGATCACCTTTCGCGCTCGCCGCTTTTCTGGCGCGACGACAACCTGCCGTTTATCGAGGCACGCACCATCGCCGATGGCCGTAAGGTCTGCTACAGCCGCCACTCCCACGAACATTTTTCCATCGGCGCGATAACCTCCGGGCAAAGCCTGTATATACACGGCCAGGAGACTTTCCAGATCAGCGCCGGCACCGTGGTGTTGATGAACCCTGGCGATGTTCACGCCTGCAACCCCATCGACGACCAGCCCTGGTCCTATCATATGTTGTACATCGACACGCCTTGGCTGACCGATTTGCAGCACCAATTAGGTTTCAGTACCGACCTGGGTTTTCGCCCCTTCACCACCACCCACACGCAAGACGATATGCTGTACACCGGCCTGCTCGAGCTGTATCAGCTACTGGTGGATGCGCAGGCTGAACACCTGCAAAAGCAGAGCGCCATAGTGAGTTTCTTCACTGAGGTGCAACTGCGCCTGAACCCGGCGACGACGGTGGTGCGGGAGGTCAATCGCAAGCTGGAACGAGCGGCCGAATACATTCGCGAACACTGCACCGAAGCCTTGAAGCTGGAAGAGATCTGCCTGGCTGCGCAGTTGTCGCCGTCGTACCTGATCCGCGCATTCAAGCAGTACTACGGCATGACGCCCCATGCATTCCTGCTCAACCGGCGTATCCAGTTTGCTCGCGCGCAATTGCGCAGCGGCGAGTTGATTGCCGATGTGGCGCTGGCGGCCGGCTTTGCGGATCAGGCGCACTTCCAGCGCACCTTCAAACAACATTTCGCCGCGACGCCTGGGCAATATCGAGGCTGACTCAAGCGAGCAGCAAATACCCCACGCTGGCCACCAGCAACGCAGCCATCGACCGATTGAACAGGCGTACGCCCTGGGGATTGTTCAGGTAGCGCCGCAAGAACGTCCCGGCGTAAGCCCAGCACGCCACCGAAAGGTAGCAAATGACCAAATAGATCAGCGCAAACAGCCAAACCTGCTTCCCGTCGCCATCGGCCACAAACAGCCCCATCCCCGCCACACAGGCCAACCACGCTTTTGGATTGAGCCACTGCATGACCGCACCGTAGAGCATCGACGGTGCAGCCGCCGTCCCTTCAGACTCCAGCCGCCCACCGTCGACGGCCAACTTGTAAGCCATGTACAACAGGAACGCCACGCCACCCCATTGAATCAGCTGGGTCAGCAGCGGCCAGCGCAGCAGCAACTCGTGCAGTCCAAGGCCGATCAGCACCAGCAATAAGGTGAACCCGAGGGCGGCCCCGGCCACATGCTTTTGGCTGGCCCCAAAGCCAAAACGGGCCCCTGAACTCAAGGCCACGACGTTCACCGGCCCCGGGGTGATGGAGGTGGCCAGGGCGAAGGCGGCCATGGAAATAATCAAGCTCATTGCGGTTCCCTTTTGTTCTGACGAATGACTAAGGGAGCACGATAGAGCGCAGCCTGAATGGCGTATTGAAGAAAATGCCCCCTACTCCCCAGTCATCCGCTCCAGGCTGTTGCTCAAATGCAGCAGCATCGCCGCCCTGGCCGCGTCCGGGTCCTGGCGGCGGATCGCTTTCAAGATAGCCTCGTGCTCCAGGTTCGCCAATTGCCCCAACTTCATCAGGTCCGCGTCGCCCCGCTCCTGGGCGTTGATCCGTGTGCGCGGGATCACCGAGTTGCCAAGGTGATAGATGACATCGGTGAAACAGGTATTACCTGTGGCTTGGGCGATCAGTTGATGGAAGCGCGCGTCGGGCTCGACGCTGCTGTCGTTATTGGCCAACAGGTCCTGATAGTCGTCCAGAGCCCGACGCATCTGTTGCAACTGTTCATCGGTACGGCGCAGGGCGGCCAGGGCGGCGGCCTGGGTTTCCAGGCCCATGCGCAATTCCAGGATGCTGCGCACGCTGGTGGCCGTATCGTGGCTCAGGTGCAAGCCATGACGCTCGTCCCGTGCCAATACGAAGGTGCCTACACCGTGACGGGTTTCCACCAGCCCCGCGGCCTGCAATTTGGAAATTGCCTCACGCACCACCGTGCGACTCACGCCGTACTCACCAACGATGGCCGACTCCGACGGCAACTTTTCACCGGGCACCATCTGCCCCAGGAGAATGCGCTGGGTCAGCGCAGTGACGATGTCGTGGGCCAAGCCTGGGGTGCGTTTGCGCAAGGGCACAGTGCTGTCGTTTTGCATCGGGTTTTCCATTCAGGGGAGCCCGACAATACTAGCATCCTCAAGCGCCTGAGACAGCCAGCAAACTTGTATGACAACAAACAGGAGTTCTTCTTCAAAGGTATGCCAGAGTCATTTTTTACGAGAATCTAGCCTATCAATCACAAAAGCCAAATCACCGAAAAATAACAGTAATCATTGGGAATAAGCTAAATAGACCCGTAGGAAAGCCCATACCAGCAGCCGCAATGTTTCAAAACATGATTGCAGAATTTAAAAATCAAGTTGTATGATGTCTATCAAGTTGCCAGGCATCTCTGGCAACTGACATATCCCCGCACAACAATAATCAGTGGGAGTTTTTCCTCGTGAACCCTTCAAGCCCTGCGACAGCTGCGCCCGCCATAGACCCGGTTCTGGCTCGCGCCATCAAGAAGGTGAAGAGCCATGTGCTCCCCCTCTTCGTGATCATGTTCATCGTCAACTACATCGACCGCGTCAACATCGGTTTTGTCCGTACCCATATGGAACATGACCTGGGCATCGGCGCCGCGGCCTATGGCTTTGGTGCCGGGTTGTTTTTCATCGGTTACGCGCTGTTCGAAGTGCCCTCCAACATGCTCCTGCAAAAAGTCGGCGCACGTATCTGGCTCACACGAATAATGTTCACCTGGGGCATCACCGCCACGCTGATGGCGTTCATCCAGAACGAAACCCACTTCTACATCCTGCGTTTTCTGCTGGGGGTTGCCGAAGCCGGCTTTTTCCCCGGTGTGATCTACTATTTCACCCGCTGGTTGCCCGGCGTCGAACGTGGCAAGGCCATTGCCATCTTCCTCAGTGGCTCCGCCATCGCCTCGTTGATTTCCGGGCCGCTTTCCGGCCTGCTGCTACAAATCACTGGGTTGGGCCTGCACGGCTGGCAGTGGATGTACATTATCGAAGGCATGGCCTCGGTATTCCTGTGCTTTTTTGTATGGTTCTGGCTGGACTCAAACCCCCACGACGCCAAATGGATGAGCCGCGAAGAGCAGGATGCGCTGGTCAATGAAATCGAGCGCGAACAGCGCGAGCGTGACGCCGCCAACACGGTCAAGCCGACCTTGGGCAAGCTGCTCAAGGATCGCCAGATCATGCTGTTCTGCGCCCTGTATTTCTGCATCCAGTTGACCATCTACGCCGCCACGTTCTGGCTGCCGAGCATCATCAAGAAAATGGGCGACCTGAGCGACATCCAGGTGGGCTTCTACAATTCGATCCCCTGGCTGATTTCGATCATCGCCATGTACGCCTTCGCGTCCCTGGCCGGCAAATTCAAATTCCAGCAAGCCTGGGTCGCCACCGCGCTGTTGATTGCTGCTGCCGGCATGTTCCTCTCCACCACCGGCGGGCCGGTCTTTGCCTTTGCTGCCATCTGTTTTGCCGCCATTGGCTTCAAGTCGGCGTCCTCGCTGTTCTGGCCGATTCCCCAGGGCTATCTGGACGCACGTATCGCAGCGGCGGTGATCGCGCTGATCAATTCCATCGGCAACCTCGGAGGGTTTGTCGCGCCGACCACGTTCGGCTTCCTGGAGCAGACCACCGGTTCGATCCAGGGCGGATTGTATGGCCTGGCCGGCACGTCGATCCTGGCGGCAATCCTGGTGTTTTTCGCCAAGACATTGCCAAGCCCAACCGCCACCAGCGTGCTGCAACCCGCCCCCGTCTTGAGCAAATAAGGAAGCCCTGCCATGAATGCAGAACACCAGCACCACGCCAGCAACGCTCCGATTGTCACCCATCTGGAGGTTATTCCAGTGGCCGGGCATGACAGCATGCTGCTCAATCTCAGCGGCGCCCATGGCCCGTTCTTCACCCGTAATATCGTGATTCTCAAGGACAGCGCCGGGCATATCGGCGTCGGCGAAGTACCCGGTGGCGAACGTATTCGTGAAACCCTGGAGGATGCCCGCAGCCTGGTGATCGGCAAACCCATCGGCCAGTACCAGAGCATCCTCAATGCCATGCGTCGCACCTTTGCCGCCCGGGACAGCGCCGGTCGAGGACTGCAGACGTTTGACCTGCGCATCACCATCCACGCCGTCACTGCCATGGAGGCGGCGCTGCTGGATTTGCTCGGCCAGTTCCTGGAGGTCCCGGTGGCGGCGCTGCTCGGTGAAGGCCAGCAACGAGACGCGGTGAAGATGCTCGGCTACCTGTTCTACATCGGTGACCGCCAGCAAACCGATTTGGCTTATCGCAGTGAAGGCGATGCCGATGACTGGTTCCGCTTGCGTCACGAGCCAGCCATGACGCCCGAGGCGATCGTGCGCCTGGCGCAGGCCGCCAAAGCCCGATATGGCTTCAACGATTTCAAACTCAAAGGCGGTGTGCTGCGCGGCGCCGAAGAGATCGAAGCGGTTACCGCCCTGGCGGAACACTTCCCCGAAGCCCGGATCACCCTCGACCCGAACGGAGCCTGGTCACTGAAAGAAGCCATCTCCCTGTGCCGAGACCAGCACCACGTCCTGGCCTATGCCGAAGACCCTTGCGGCGCGGAAAACGGCTATTCAGGGCGCGAGGTCATGGCCGAGTTCCGTCGTGCCACAGGGCTGCCCACCGCCACCAACATGATCGCCACCGACTGGCGGGAAATGGGTCACGCTATCCAATTGCAGTCGGTGGACATTCCCCTGGCCGACCCCCACTTCTGGACGATGCAAGGCTCCGTCCGCGTGGCGCAGATGTGTCACGAATGGGGCCTGACCTGGGGCTCACACTCCAACAATCACTTCGATATTTCCCTGGCCATGTTTACCCAGGTGGCCGCCGCCGCGCCGGGGGACATCACGGCGATCGATACCCATTGGATCTGGCAGGACGGCCAGTGCCTGACCAAGGCGCCCCTGCAGATTGTCGACGGCCATATCCAGGTGCCCGCCAAACCGGGTTTGGGCGTAGATATCGACATGGATGCAGTGGCCCACGCCCACGAACTGTACAAAGGCATGGGCCTGGGAGCCCGCAACGACAGTGTCGCCATGCAGTTCCTGATTCCCGGCTGGAGCTTTGATAACAAACGCCCCTGCCTGGTGCGCTGAACGACTCAAGCGCCGGCCTTAGCCAGAATCAATGTAAAGTGCGTGCCGGTTCCGGCGCGTACGCCCTCTCCCACGGCCAGTGCCACAGAACCTGCAGCAATAGCCGCGTCACCGCAGGCAAACACCCCGGGAACGCTGGTTTGGCGAATCTCGCTGGTCTGGATATACGACCCCATGGGCCCTTCGGCGAACTCACAACCCAACTGCTCGGCCAACGGGCTGGCCATCCGAGTCCGGGGCATGGTGAACAGGCCATCCAGGGCGATCACACGGCCGTCAGCCAACTCTATATCAGCTCGCTCACCAAACAGGCGTACCACCGCCGCACTTTCCACGGTGACCCCGCGCCGATCCAACTGTGCCTGTTGCTCGGTATCCGGCACAAATACTCCGTTGGTGAACAGAGTCGTGGTGCCCCAATCCGGCAGCATCAACGCGTGATGCATCGACAACGGTGAAGTCGCCAGCACGCCAATACGCCCTTGATCCAGTTCATACCCATGGCAATAAGGGCAATGGAACACACGCTTGCCCCAACGCTCCATCAACCCTTCAATCTTTGGCAACTCGTCCACGACACCGGTAGCGAGAATCACCCGCAAGCTTTTGAATTCGCCGTTGTGCTGGGTGCGGAGGGTGAAATGATCCTGTTCCTGGCGGGCCTGAATGGCGCTGTCATGCACCCACGTGACTGTCGGGTACTCCATCAATTGCGCCCGCCCTTGCGCCACAATATCCTCTGGCGCCTCGCCGTCCTGGCCGAGGAAGCCATGGGACGTCGCCGCAAAACGGTTACGCCGATATCCCGCGTCCACCACCAGGACCTTGCGACGTGCCCGGGCCAACTGCAGGCCCGCGGACAAACCGGCATAGCTGCCACCCACGATAATGACGTCGTACATCATGAGAATGATCTCGCTGGTTACGCTCAGAGTATCTGGGCGCTTTCACGGCACACCATAAGTTACATGAAATTAATGCGTCAAGGGTCTCGCAACTCCAATCGTTACGAACGATACTTTCAGCTCACTCCCGCCGAGACATGCAATGAGAAACGACACCCGCCTTTCGCGCATGCTCCATGTGTTGATCCATATGGGTCGACATGAAGAACGCGCCACGTCGCAGACCATCGCGCAAATGCTCGGCACCAACCCGGTAGTGGTACGGCGCACCCTGGGCCTGCTTAAGGAAAAGGGCTACGTGCGTTCGGAAAAAGGACACCAGGGTGGCTGGGCCCTCGGTAAATCCTTGAGCGACATCACCCTGCTAGACATCCACAACGCCCTCGGCACGTCGTCGATCTTTGCCGTCGGCCTGTCCACCGACCACCCACAGTGCCTCGTGGAACAGGCGGTCAACGCCGCGCTGACCCAGGCCTTTGATGATGCCCAGGCGTTGCTGTTGGAGCGTTTGGGGAATGTGACGCTGGCGCAGTTGGCGGAGGATTTTGATGAACGCTATCGGGGGGTGATGCCTACGCAAAGCCACCCTTGAGCAACCGCAGTTCCAGGTACTGCAACAACATGATTGTCTTGCCGTCGATAATGGTGCCGTCGGCGACTTGCGCAAGCGCCTCCTCAAACCCCAGCTCCAGTACCTCGATATCCTCGCCCTCTTCTTCCAGCCCCCCACCCTCGCCAACCCGGTTTGCCGGCAGGTATTCACCGATAAAGAAATGAATTCGCTCGGTCACCGAGCCCGGGCTCATGAAGGCCGAGTAAACTTTCTCGACATGACTGACTCGGTAGCCGGTCTCTTCCTCGGCTTCCAGGCGAATACGTTCCTCGGGGCTGGCGTTGTCCAGCAAACCGGCGGCTGACTCGATCAAATAGCCGTCGTGACCATTGACGAAGGCCGGCATGCGGAACTGGCGGATCAGCAGCACCGTGCGCTGCTCACGGTTGTACAACAGGATCGTCGCGCCATTGCCACGGTCATAGACCTCACGGGTCTGGGCTTGCCAGGTGCCGTCGCGGCGGCGCAGGTCGAAACTGTATTTCTTGAGCACATACCAGTTGTCGGAGAGCGTCTCTAGAGCAGTGATGCGAACGGGGCTATTGTCCATGGGCAGGCCTTGGGTCGTGGGGAATGGAGCATGTCGTCCCTGTGCGAGCATCGTCAAGTCAAGCCAGGCGCTGGATAACCTGATGAGCGCCCAATCGTCACCTCAAGTAGCCGGGCCGGCACACACTTCTTCCACAAGCCCCGCCGGCGACTCGTAAAGCCGAATTCCGCACCGTTTTCACCAATACCTGTCAAGCCCAACCCCGCGCCATGCTGGCGCTCAGGAGAGATTGGTCAAATATTAACCTCGTATTAAATGGCCATCCCTGCCGGGCTCTGACAGGGTTATCCACAGAGATACCCACGGTTTTCGTGGACAACTCTTTTCAGCTTTTTCTGATGTTTTTTATTCCGGGAACGTCCCTGGCAGCAAAATATCCCGCGTGACCTTGCGAATATCGTTATACCCACACAACGCCATAGACACATCCAGTTCCCGGGCAATGATATCCAGCGCCTTGGTAACACCCGCCTCACCCATCGCCCCCAAACCGTACAGGTGCGGCCTGCCAATCATCGTGCCCCGGGCCCCAAGCGCCACCGCCTTGAGCACATCCTGACCACTGCGAATGCCGCCATCGAGCCACACCTCAATACGCTCACCCACCGCATCGACGATGGCCGGCAACTGGCTGATGCTCGACGGCGCACCGTCCAGCTGGCGTCCGCCATGGTTGCTGACCACCAAGGCATCGGCCCCGGAATCTGCTGCCAGCCGCGCGTCTTCCACATCCAGAATACCCTTGATGATCAACTTGCCGCCCCAGCAGCGCTTGATCCATTCCACATCGGCCCAACTCAGGCGCGGGTCGAATTGCTGCGCGGTCCAGGACGACAAGGAACTCATGTCGGCCACACCCTTGACGTGGCCGACAATATTGCCGAAACCCCGCCGCTTGGTGCCAAGCATGCCCATGGCCCAACGTGGCTTGGTCATGATGTTCAGCACATTGGGCAAGGTGAGCCTGGGCGGCGCCGACAAGCCGTTAATCAAGTCCTTGTGCCGTTGCCCGAGGATTTGCAGGTCCAGCGTCAACACCAGGGCATCGACCCCGGCAGCCTTGGCCCGCTCGATCAATTGCTCGATAAAGGCGCGATCACGCATCACATACAACTGAAACCAGAAGGGCTTGCCGACGTGTTCGGCAATGTCCTCCAGGGAGCAAATGCTCATGGTCGACAAGGTATAACGCAGGCCAAACGCAGCCGCAGCCCGGGCGGTGAGAATCTCGCCATCGGCGTGCTGCATGCCGGCCAGGCCGGTAGGTGCCAGCGCCACGGGCATGGCCATATCCTGGCCGAGCATCGGTGCGCGGATCGAACGCTCGTCGATATTGCGTGCCACCCGCTGGCGGAACTTGATCCGGGCAAAATCCGTTTCATTGGCGCGGTAAGTACTTTCGGTCCAGGACCCGGAATCGGCATAGTCGTAGAACATTCGCGGTACGCGTTTGTGTGCCAGCTTGCGCAAGTCTTCGATCGTTGTGATCAACCCCATCAGTATTACCTCTCCCTGAACCCGAGAAAAAAGAACCGCAACAGAGAGTAACCGCCTCATGGAAGCGGTGGCGAGCGGCTGTGCAAGAACTTCGGATTTTATCGGGCCAACAGCCTGCTTGAATGCAAGACAGGCGCCCTGGGGCATATCCGTTGCTGCGGTCACGGCTGCGTAGGGTTCCGCCCTTACGGCGGGTCACTTTGAAAAGCCCAAAGTAACCAAAGGCTCTTGCCCCACCACTTGGCACCTCGCTCAGGCTCGGTGTGCCCGTACTCCGACATTGCTCCGTGGGGCCGCCGCAATGGGCCATCCCTGGCCCAGTGCGGCTAAACCGGCGTCCTGCCGGTTTAC
>NZ_WLYI01000033.1 GCF_009707515.1 Pseudomonas karstica
AAATAACGCAGGCTATTATTTTTTCAGGTCTTCAGCACCCTGCAACGGCTCATCACCCAGTAGCAAGTCCTTGCCGTGGCTGACGTCTTCCTCTTCGAACAGACGCCAGGTTTTGTCATCCTGTATCCCCAGCAGTTCAACGAAGCGTCGGCCTTCGATCTTGTCGGGCAGTTGGCCGATATAGCGGCCTTGCTCGCTTTGGCTGAGAGCGAGGGCAACCTTGCGGTCTTTCTCGGGCTGGGTTGGTGAAATCAGGTTCAGTTCCAGGCTTCCGGGTGCGCTGGCACCGCTCAGGCGCAGCTCGACTTCACCGGTCAGTTCATCCAGATGGACAGTCGCACGCATTTGCAGGGTCTGGGCCAAGCGCTCACGGTCCAGCGAGCGGTTGATGCCTTTGCCGGCCTCATAGTAGTTGTCGTTGACCAGGTTGTCCGGATTGTTCACCGCGATGGTCACCATGGTCAACGTCAAGGTCACCGAGCAGGCCAGGATACCAATGATGATCCAGGGCCAGAGATGCTTGTACCAAGGGCTTGCGACAGTAGCTACGGGCATTGTGCTGCTCTCTTTTTAACGAATCTGTGGGCCGATGAACCGGCTCTTGGCTTCAATGTGGACGCTGTCGTCATCGGTATCCTTGAGGATGAATTTCACCTCGTTGGTGCTGGACGGCAATTGCTCCGGCGCGCTGGACAGCTCTACCGGCATGGTGAAGATTTCCCCGGCGGCAACCTTGACTTCACGCTTGCCTTGCAGCTTGAGGTCCGGCAGCCCCGAGGCTTCCAGCACGTAGGTGTGGTCGCGTTGGTCCTTGTTCATGATCTTGAGGCTGTAGACGTTTTCGATCCGCCCTTCGGCGTTCTCGCGATACAGCACACGGTCCTTGCTGATGTCGAAGCCTACCAGCGAACGCATGAAGAACGCTGTCGCCAACAGGCTGATCATCGCCAGCAGTACCAGGGCATAGCCGATCAGGCGCGGGCGCAGCTTGTGGGTTTTCTGCCCCGACAGGTTGTGCTCAGTGGTGTAGCTGATCAGGCCGCGAGGGTATTCCATCTTGTCCATGATGTTGTCGCAGGCGTCAATGCAGGCCGCGCAACCGATGCATTCGACCTGCAGGCCGTCGCGGATGTCGATGCCCGTGGGGCAGACCTGCACGCACATGGTGCAATCGATGCAATCCCCCAGGCCCTGGGCTTTGTAATCGATGCCTTTTTTACGCGGGCCACGGGCCTCACCACGGCGTGGGTCGTAGGAAACAATCAGGGTGTCCTTGTCAAACATCACGCTCTGGAAACGCGCATAGGGGCACATATAGATGCACACCTGTTCGCGCAGCCAGCCGGCGTTGCCGTAGGTGGCGAGGGTGAAGAAGCCGATCCAGAAATATGACCAGCCATCGGCCTGCCCGGTGAAAAACTCGAACACCAGTTCCCGAATTGGCGAGAAGTAACCGACAAAGGTCATGCCGGTGACAAAGCCGATGATCAGCCACAAGCTGTGCTTGCTGAGTTTACGCAGGAACTTGTTGGCGCTCATCGGCGCCTTGTCCAGCTTGATGCGTTGGTTACGGTCACCTTCAGTGACCTTTTCGCACCACATGAAGATCCAGGTCCACACGCTCTGGGGGCAGGTATAGCCGCACCAGATCCGTCCGGCGTACACGGTAATGAAGAACAGGCCAAACGCCGAAATGATCAGGATTCCCGACAGCAGGATGAAATCCTGAGGCCAGAAGGTCGCGCCAAAAATGAAGAATTTGCGCTCCGGCAGGTTCCACCAGACGGCCTGATGACCGCCCCAGTTCAGCCATACCGTGCCGAAGTACAAGAGGAACAGCCCGGCGCCGCCGAACATTCGCAAATTGCGGAACAGGCCGGTGAAGGCACGGGTGTAGATTTTCTCCCGCGAGGCGTAGAGATCGACGGTGTTGCTTGAATTTTTGGCAGGCGGGGTAACGTCTTGTACCGGAATCTGGTTACTCATCATTGCATCCCACGGCAGTGGAGATTTGCCTCGGCCAGTACGTGCCAACCGGGGTCAAAAATAGGCTATTGCAGTGGCGTAATGATACGCCTGTAGTGCTGGTGAACGGGTGCGACCTTTGGTCGCGTTGGGGGAAATCAATTGATGGTGTAAATGACTTGAATCAATTGACAGGTGAAGTATGGACGGTTTTCCGGGGGGTGCAGGTCATTCATCCCAGGGGTTTATCAGTACAACGCCGCTGGTTTGGAAATCGGCGATGTTGCGGGTGACCACTGTCAGGCCGTGAACCAGAGCGGTCGCTGCGATCAGCGCATCACCTTCGTTGGCGCGATCGGGTACATGCAGGCTGGCACAGCGCAGTGCTACGGCGGCATCAATCGGCAGGATTCTGGCGTCGAAGGCGGGCATGACATGACGCTTCAGCCAAGTGCGCAGTACCTTCCCCTGCGCGGGATCGCGCCGTTCCATTCGAAGCACGCCGGTCTCCAGCTCTTTCAAGGTAATGGCCGAAATGTACATGCGGGGCGCGGCCACGGTTCTGGCCCAGGCGACGACATTTTTGTCGGCCTGGGGCTTACGCAGTTCGGATATGACGTTGGTGTCGAGCAGGTACATCAAGAGAGGTCCACGGGTCGATGAATAATCACGGCACGCTCGGTTTCAAATTCGATATCCGCCGCTTCTGGCATCACCAGCAGGTCAACGATGTCGACGTTGATGCCTGTGAGTTTTTGGTACTCCTCAATGCTTAGCAGTACATGAGCAGGCTTGCCTCGATCCGTGATGAAAACCGGCCCCTGGCGGGCGGATTTTTTGGCACCGCTTGTGTCCTGGTTGAATTCACGGCTGGAAATGGTGGTGATGGGCATAGGGCGCCTCCCAGGAATTGGGCTGAATGTAGTTACGTTACTACGCTGCAATTGTAAGCTGCAAGCTTCAAGTTACAAGCGGTCGATATGCTTGTAGCTTACGGTTCCGCAAAGAAAAAGCCCCGCCAGCATTACGCTGTACGGGGCTTTTTTTCCTGCAGCTTGCAGCTTAAAACTTACTCCTGCTCTTTCTGCGACAGGCTGTAAACGTAAGCCGCCAGCAAGTGCACCTTGTCGTTGCCTTGCAGGTGCTCTTGTGCAGGCATCTGGCCCTGGCGGCCGTAGCGGATGGTTTGCTGCAACTGGGCGAAGCTTGAACCGTAGATGAACGCGCCCGGGTGGGTCAGGTCAGGTGCGCCCATCGCTGGGGTGCCTTTACCGGTCGGACCGTGGCAGGCCACGCAGTTGGCGGCGAAAAGTTTTTCGCCGTTGGCCAGGTCTGCCTTGGCGCCTTCCGGCAGTTTGCGGCCATCGAGGTTGCTTACGACGAAACCGGCGACATCGGCTACACCTTGCTCGCCAATGACTTCGGCCCAGGCCGGCATCACCGCATGACGGCCGCCCATGATGGTGGCTTTGATGGTTTCCGGTTCGCCGCCCCAGCGCCAGTCGGCGTCGGTGAGGTTAGGGAAGCCGTAGGCACCCTTGGCATCGGAGCCGTGGCATACCGAGCAGTTGGAGGCAAACAGGCGGCCACCCATCTTCAAGGCTTGTGGGTCCTTGGCCACTTCTTCGATCGGCATCGATGCGAACTTGGCGAAGATCGGCCCGAACTTGGCGTCCGACCTGGCCATTTCCTTTTCCCACTCATGCACGCCGGTCCAGCCGGTCTGGCCGTTGGCAAACGGGGTTTGCTTGTCGTTGTCGAGGTAGGCGTAGCCTGGTAGCAGGCCTTTCCAGTTGCCCAGGCCCGGGTACAGCGCCAGGTAACCCAAGGCGAAGATGATGGTGCCGACGAACAGCATGAACCACCATTTCGGCAGCGGGTTGTCGTATTCCTCGATCCCGTCGAACGAGTGACCAACGGTTTCGTCCGTTTGCTCGGCTCGCTGGCCCTTGCGGGTCGACAGCAGCAGCCAGGTCAGGGCGAAAATGGTACCCAGGCTGAGGACTGTGACGTACAGACTCCAGAACGTAGTCATTCTTTGTTACTCCTAGAAGCTTGCTCGACGTGCTTGATGGCTTCGGGATCGTCCGCAAAGGGCAGCAAGGTTGCGTCTTCAAACTCCGACTTGCGCTTGGGGCTGAATACCCACAACGCCAGACCGATAAAAGCCACCATCACCACGACGGTGCCCAGGCCACGAATCATCCCGATATCCATCCAGATCACCGTTTGCTTTTGATGATGGTACCCAGGCCTTGCAAGTAGGCCACCAGCGCATCCATTTCGGTCTTGCCCTTCACGGCATCCTTGGCACCGGCGATGTCTTCATCGGTGTAAGGCACGCCCAGGGTGCGCAAGACTTCCATCTTCTTCGCGGTGTCCTTGCCGTCGAGCTTGTTTTCCACAAGGAACGGGTACGCCGGCATTTTCGACTCGGGTACTACGTTGCGCGGGTTGTACAAGTGCGCGCGCTGCCAGTCATCGGAGTAACGACCGCCAACACGGGCCAGGTCTGGACCAGTACGCTTGGAACCCCACAGGAACGGGTGATCCCAGACGCTTTCACCGGCGACCGAGTAGTGGCCGTAGCGTTCGGTTTCGGCGCGGAACGGACGGATCATCTGCGAGTGGCAGCCGACACAACCGTTGGCGATGTAGACGTCACGGCCTTCCAGTTCCAGGGCCGTACGCGGCTTCATGCCTTCCACCGGCTTGTTGGTCACGTCCTGGAAAAACAGCGGAACGATCTGGGTCAAGCCGCCAATACTCACGGCGATGACCATGAAGAAGGCCAGCAGGCCGATATTCTTTTCTACTGCTTCGTGCTTCATCAGTGAGCTCCCACAACGGCAATCTTGGCGGCGGCTTCAGCTTCTGCAGGGTCACTGGCACGCACGGTGCGCCAGACGTTGTAGGCCATGAACAGCATGCCGCTGGCAAAGAACGCACCACCGATGGCACGAACGATGAAGCCAGGGTGGCTGGCTTGCAGCGCTTCGACGAAGGAGTAGGTGAGGGTGCCGTCATCGTTGATCGCGCGCCACATCAGGCCCTGGGTGATGCCGTTGACCCACATGGATGCGATGTACAGCACGGTACCAATGGTGGCGAGCCAGAAGTGGGTGTTGATCAGGCTGACGCTGTGCATCTGCGCCCGTCCGAACAGTTTCGGGATCATGTGGTACAGCGCGCCGATGGAGATCATCGCGACCCAACCGAGGGCGCCGGCGTGTACGTGGCCGATGGTCCAGTCGGTGTAGTGGGATAGTGAGTTGACAGTCTTGATGGCCATCATCGGGCCTTCGAAGGTCGACATGCCATAGAACGCCAGCGAAACCACCAAAAAGCGCAGGATCGGGTCGGTGCGCAGCTTATGCCAGGCCCCCGACAGGGTCATCATGCCGTTGATCATGCCGCCCCAGCTTGGCGCCAGCAGGATGATCGACATGGCCATGCCCAGGGACTGGGCCCAGTCCGGCAACGCGGTGTAGTGCAGGTGGTGAGGGCCGGCCCAGATGTACAGAGTGATCAGTGCCCAGAAGTGCACGATGGACAGGCGATAGGAGTAGATCGGGCGCTCGGCCTGTTTCGGCACGAAGTAGTACATCATCCCCAGGAAGCCGGTGGTGAGGAAGAAGCCCACGGCGTTATGGCCGTACCACCACTGGATCATTGCATCGGTCGCACCGGAATAAGCCGAGTAAGACTTGAAGAAGCTCACCGGCAGGGATGCATGGTTGACGATGTGCAGCATCGCGGTCACAACGATAAACGCACCGTAGAACCAGTTGCCCACATAGATGTGCTTGGTCTTGCGCTTGACGATGGTGCCGAAGAACACAATGCCGTAGGTAACCCAGACGATCGCCAGAAGAATGGCAAGGGGCCATTCCAGTTCCGCGTATTCCTTGGTGGTGGTGAAACCCATTGGCAGGGTGATGATGGCGCCAACGATAACCGCTTGCCAGCCCCAGAAGGTGAAGGCGGCGAGGCCATCGGAAATCAGTCGCGTCTGGCAGGTTCGCTGCACGACATAGTAGGAAGTGGCGAACAATGCACAGCCACCGAAGGCGAAGATCACCAGGTTGGTGTGCAGCGGGCGCAGGCGTCCAAAGGTCGTCCATGGCAGGTCGAAGTTCAACTCCGGCCAGACCAGTTGCGAGGCGATGAAGACACCGAGCCCCATGCCAAGGATCCCCCAGACCACCGTCATGATGGCGAACTGGCGGACTACCTTATAGTTATAAGCAGTCGGACTGATTGCTGTGCTCATTCTAAGGTTCCACGGTTTAGGTTTTTTTATAGGGTGAAAATCGGTCGCAAGTATGGAGAAAGCAGGGTGCCATTGCAACGCAAGGGTGACCTGCGTCAATGCGTTCCAAACCAGATTCTGCGCCCTTTCCATGTTTGGCGTAAGGACAAAATCCAAAATGAAAAGCTGACGAGTTGGACAGGAAAATTGGAGAGTCGAAGGTACTTGTAACTGGGTGTGATTAAACAGACTGTTCGGAGGACGGAAGGCCAGTGGCACGACAGCCGGTAACTACCAGCCTTTGCGCCTGTCACCCTGCAGAAATATTCAACCCATCGAGTGCAAGTCAGCCGTCGACCAGCCAAAACCAGCCCACTGTGGGAACAAGCGTAGACCCGAATGACGGGAGGGGAAAGTCAGGCTTTAGCCGGGTGCGACAATGGGTCGCAAAGGGGCCGCTTTAAGCGGCAAGCTACAAGCTGCACGGAAAAGCACTGCAAGATCCGAGTGGGGGGAGTTCTTCACTTGCAGTTCACCCCTTATCTCTGCTCCGCCTGCGACAGGCTGTAGACGTAGGCCGCCAGCAAGTGCACCTTGTCATTGCCTTGCAGCACTTCCTGGGCGGGCATCTGGCCCTGGCGGCCGTGGCGAATCGTCTGCTGCAACTGCGCCAGGCTGCTGCCGTAGATGAAGCCGCTCGGCTGGGTCAGGTTCGGCGCCCCCATGGCTTCGACGCCATGGCCATCCGGCCCGTGACAGGCCACGCAGGTGGTCTGGAGCGCCACTTGGCCAGCCGTCAGGTCCGCTGTGCTGTTGGCCGGCAATGGCAGCTTGGCCAGCTCATGACGCACATAGGCGGCGACGTTTTTCACGCCGTCTTCGCCCAGCACTTCACCCCAGGCGGGCATCGCCGCATGGCGGCCCTGCAGGATGCTTGCCTTGATGGCTTGTGCCGAGCCTCCCCAGCGCCAGTTGTTGTCCGCCAGGTTCGGGAAGCCGTAGGCGCCCTTGGCATCCGAGCCGTGGCACACCGCACAGTTGGAGGCAAACAGGCGGCCACCCATTTTCAGCGCTTGCGGGTCTTTGGCGACTTCTTCCACGGGCATGGCCGCGAATTTGGCGAAGATCGGCCCGAACTTGGCGTCGGCCCTGGCCATTTCCTTGTCCCACTCCTTGGTTTGGCTCCAGCCGTCTTCATAGCCTGGCAACACGCCTTTCCAATTGCCCAGGCCCGGATAGAGGATCAGATAGCCGACGGCAAATACCAGGGTGCCGGCGAACAACATGAACCACCATTGCGGCAGTGGGTTGTCGTATTCCTCGATCCCGTCGAAGGCGTGGCCCATGGTCTGGTCGACGCTGCCGCGGGTTTCGCCCTTGCGGGTGCCGACCAACAGCCAGGTCAGGCCGACCAGGCTGCCGAGGGTCAGTACACAGATCCATGTACTCCAGAAGGGGGTCATGGCCGAATGCTCCTTGTTGCAGGCTCTTCTTGAGCCTCGGATGGGGTGCCGGGGGCGGCAGGCGCGGGTTCATCGGCAAGGGGCAGCCAGCGTGCCTGCTCGAATTGCGCGTTGCGCCGGGTGCTGAACACCCAGA
The DNA here is from genome assembly GCF_009707515.1 of Pseudomonas karstica. GTDB lineage: Bacteria > Pseudomonadota > Gammaproteobacteria > Pseudomonadales > Pseudomonadaceae > Aquipseudomonas > Aquipseudomonas karstica. Next base: position 7,817 of record NZ_WLYI01000033.1, read on the forward strand.
GCGACAGGCCGATGAAGGCAATGGCGACTACCAGCGTGCCGAGGCCGCGGATGGTTCCAGCATCGAATTCAAATCCCATGGCTCACCTCTTGCTCTTGATGGCAGTGCCGAGCACTTGCAGGTATGAAACCAGTGCGTCCATTTCGGTCTTGCCCTTGAGGGTTGCCACCGCGCCGACGATGTCGTCATCGATGTACGGCACGCCAAGGGTGCGCATCACCTTGAGCTTGGTCTCGGTATGGTTGCTGTCGACCTGGGCGGTGACCAACCACGGATAGGCCGGCATCTTCGATTCCGGCACCACGTTGCGCGGGTTGTACAAGTGCGCGCGGTGCCAGTCATCGGAGTAACGACCGCCAACACGGGCCAGGTCCGGACCGGTACGCTTGGAACCCCAGAGGAACGGGTGATCCCAGACGCTTTCACCGGCCACCGAGTAGTGGCCATAGCGTTCGGTCTCGGCGCGAAAGGGGCGGATCATCTGCGAGTGGCACTGTACGCAGCCTTCGCGGATATAGATGTCGCGGCCTTCCAGTTGCAGCGCGGTATAGGGCTTCATGCCTTCCACCGGCGTGTTGGTGACGTCCTGGAAGAACAGCGGGACGATCTGCGTCAGGCCGCCGATGCTTACGGCGAGTACCATCAGCAGCATCAGCAGGCCGACGTTCTTTTCAATCGTTTCGTGTTTCATCACAAACTCCTCAGGCCATTTGCGTCGCAGCGGTGATGTCGGCAGGCTGCGCCGAACGCACGGTGCGCCAAGTGTTGTAAGCCATCAGGAACATGCCGCAGAGGAAGATCGCCCCGCCCACCAGCCGCACGATGAAGCCTGGGTGGCTGGCCACCAGGGTTTCGACGAAGGAGTAAGTCAGCGTGCCGTCTTCGTTGACTGCACGCCACATCAGGCCCTGGGCGATGCCGTTGACCCACATCGAGGCGATATAGAGCACCGTGCCGATGGTGGCGAGCCAGAAGTGCGCGTTGATCAGGCCGAGGCTGTACATCTGCTCGCGACCGAAGACCTTCGGGATCATGTGGTACAGCGCGCCGATGGAAATCATCGCCACCCAGCCAAGTGCGCCGGCGTGTACGTGGCCGATGGTCCAGTCGGTGTAGTGGGACAGGGCGTTGACCGTCTTGATCGCCATCATCGGGCCCTCGAAGGTCGACATACCGTAGAACGCCAGGGACACCACTAAAAAGCGCAGGATCGGGTCGCTGCGCAACTTATGCCAGGCACCCGACAGGGTCATCATGCCGTTGATCATGCCACCCCAACTCGGAGCCAGCAGCACCAGCGACATCACCATGCCCAGGGACTGTGCCCAGTCCGGCAGCGCGGTGTAGTGCAAGTGGTGAGGGCCGGCCCAGATGTACAGAGTGATCAGTGCCCAGAAGTGCACGATGGACAAGCGATAGGAATACACCGGGCGCTCGGCCTGCTTGGGCACGAAGTAGTACATCATTCCCAGGAAGCCCGCTGTGAGGAAGAAGCCTACAGCGTTGTGCCCGTACCACCACTGCACCATGGCATCCGTCGCACCGCCGTACAGCGAGTAGGACTTGGTCAGGCTGACCGGGATTTCCAGGTTATTGACGATATGCAGGATGGCCACGGTGAGGATAAACCCACCGAAGAACCAGTTCCCGACATAGATGTGCTTGGTAGTGCGCTTGGACAGGGTGCCAAAGAACACAATGGCGTAGGCCACCCATACGATGGTGATCAGGATATCGATCGGCCATTCCAGCTCGGCGTACTCCTTGGAGCTGGTGTAGCCCAATGGCAAGGTGATCGCCGCCAGCACAATCACCAACTGCCAGCCCCAGAAGCAGAACGCGGCGATTGCGGGAGCAAATAAGCGGGTCTGGCAGGTCCGCTGCACCGAGTAAAAAGAGCTGGCAAACAAGGCGCAGCCCCCAAAGGCGAAGATCACCGCGTTGGTGTGCAACGGGCGCAATCGACCGAAACTGGTCCAGGGCAGGTTGAAGTTGAGCTCGGGCCATACCAACTGGGCCGCGAGAAAAACTCCGAGCCCCATGCCGACGATGCCCCACACCACCGTCATAATGGCGAATTGGCGGACCACCTTGTAGTTATAGGCGGTACTTAAAGTAGTGTTCATGGTTCCCCATCCACGGTTCAACCCAAGCAGATACGACACTTGGGCTGGAGTTATAGGCAGACTAAAAAGCGAGGTAAGCATGGGCAAAGAGCACAAGGCCGGTATTGACGGGGATCAATGGGCGCAGTGTGTACGGGAGCGGGGTTGGTTGTGGAATGCCGCGTCAGGCGCACTCCTGGATGAACCCGTGACGCTGATTCTGGCCCATGGTGCCGGCGCGCCAATGGACTCGGGCTTTATGAACGACATGGCTGCACGTCTTGCCGGCCATGGTGTGAACGTGTTGCGCTTCGAGTTTGCGTACATGGCCCAGCGCCGCCTGGACGGTGGCAAGCGTCCGCCCAATCCGGCGTCCAAACTGCTTGAGTGCTGGCGTGAGGTGTATACCGAGGTGCGACGTCATGTCGCTGGGCGTTTGGCCATTGGCGGCAAGTCCATGGGCGGTCGGATGGCCAGTTTACTGGCGGATGAGCTGGGCGCTGAGGGGCTGGTGTGCCTGGGGTATCCGTTTTATGCAGTGGGCAAGCCGGAAAAACCTCGGGTCGAGCATCTGGCCGGATTGAAGGCGCCGACCTTGATCGTTCAAGGCGAGCGGGATGCCTTGGGGAATCGGGCGGCGGTAGAGGGCTATGAGCTGTCGCCAAGTATCGAGGTGATGTGGCTGGTGGCGGGGGATCATGATCTGAAGCCGTTGAAGGCGTCGGGGTTTACCCATGAGCAGCATTTGGAGGCGGCGGCGGTGAAGGTGGCTGAATTCCTGAAATCCTTGTAGCAGCTGCCGAGGCACGAGGCTGCGATAAGGGCCGCAGGCCCTTCAGCAGTTTCAAGGCCCCGACGACTGCTGCGCAGCCGATTGCAGGCTGCGCCAGCGGTTACAGGTGTGTTACCGGTTAAACCGTTCCACCAGCGAATACTGGGTGTTGGCCGTATGGGTCAGCTCCTCACTCAACTGCGACGATTTCAGGGCTTGTTCCGACGTCTGATCCGCCAACTGTGCAATGGTGCTGATGTTGCGGCTGATCTCTTCGGCCACCGAGCTTTGCTCCTCGGTAGCAGCGGCGATCTGGGCGGTCATGTCGGTGATATGCGCCACCGCCTCACTGATCCCCACCAGCGCCTGGTCCGCTTCCATCACCCGTGCCACGCCTTCTTCAGCCTGGCGATGCCCGGCGTCCATGGTCTGCACGGCGGCGCTGGCAGTCTGCTGCAGCTTGGCGATCAGCGCATGGATCTGCCCGGTCGACTCGCTGGTGCGTTGGGCCAGTTGTCGCACTTCATCGGCCACCACCGCAAAGCCACGTCCCATCTCACCGGCACGGGCCGCTTCAATGGCTGCGTTCAAGGCCAGCAAGTTGGTCTGATCGGCAATACCCTTGATCACATCCACCACGCCGCCGATTTCGTTGCTGTCCTTGGCCAGTTGGGTGACAGTCATGCCGGTTTCGCCGACGGCGACCGAAAGGCGTTGAATCGCCTCGCGGGTTTCCCCGGCGATATCACGGCCACGCCCGGTCAGGCGATTGGCTTGCTGGGTGGCATCGGCCGTGCGCTGCACATGGCTGGCAACTTCCTGGGTGGTAGCTGCCATCTGATTGATCGCCGTGGCCACTTGTTCGGTTTCCACCCGCTGGCGCTCCAGGCCACTGGAGCTGTTATGGGCCAGGGTGCTGGACTGCACGGCCTGGGCGTTGAGGTGTTCAGCCGTGTCTTGCAAGCGCGTAAGACACGTCTTCATGCGTGCCTCCTGGCTGAGGATCGACATCTCCAGGCGCGCCTGGGCGCCGCGACTGTCGGTGTACATCTGCGCGATCAACGGGTCGGACGTGGTCTGCTCGGCCAGGCGTAACAGACGCTTGAGTCCGCGCTGTTGCCAACTCAAGCCCAGCAGGCCCAGTGGCACCGACAGCGCGGCTGCCAGGGCAAAGCCCCAGTGGGAGTCGAGCCAAATGCTGATCAGGAAACTCAGTTGGCTGACCAGGATAAACGGCAGCCAGTCCTGCAGTACCGGCAACCACTTGTCACTGCTCGGAATCGCCGACTTGCCCTGGTTGATACGCTGGTACAGCGCCTCGGCGCGACGGATCTGCTCGGCGGTGGGCTTGACCCGCACCGACTCGTAGCCAACCGTCTGATTGCCATCGAAAACCGGCGTCATATAGGCGTTGACCCAATAGTGATCGCCATTCTTGCAGCGGTTCTTGACGATGCCCATCCATGGCAAGCCTTGTTTGAGCGTGGACCACATGTGTGCGAACACCGCCGCAGGAACGTCCGGGTGGCGAACCAGGTTGTGCGGCGCGCGCAGCAACTCGTCATGGGAAAACCCACTGATTTCGACAAAAGCGTCGTTGCAGTAAGTGATTACGCCTTTGACATCAGTGGTGGAGATCAACCGTTGCTGCGCGGGGAAGGTGAGTTCGCGCTGGGTAACGGGTTGGTTATTACGCATGGTTGTTCAATCCGCAAGGCTTTGACAGGTTGTCGACCGTTGCGGGGTTTTATTTAACTTTTTTTGCAGTAATTGTGATCGCTTGATAGGCCGGCGGTTATCCCGCCAGCATCGGGTAGGTAAACAGTGCAAAGTGCAGCAGATTCAAGCCGAAATGCGTGGCAATCGCCGCGCCCAGGCCACCGAAGCGATAGGCCAGGCCATAACCGACGCCAGCAATGGTCGCCAGTAAGGTCCACTGCCAGCCCGCGCCCAGATGAACCAGGCCGAACAGCAACGATGCCAGCAACAGCGCCAGGTTTTCCCCATAAGGCAGTGGCTTGAAGCGCCGGCTCAACCCGCCCTGGATATACCCCCGAAACAGCGCTTCTTCGACCAATGTCACCAACAGCAGGTTGTTCAGCACCCACAGCCACGCCTGTTCCGGCCATTTTGGCGCCCAACTGATAATCCCCAGCAGCAGCGCACCGCCCAGAGCTGCGATGGCAGTCAGTGTCAACGCCATGGCTGCAGCGTAGATCGACAGGCGCAAGGAGCGACGGGCAACGATCCATGGGCACGCCAGCAGCAGCCAGAAGCCGATCAGCGGTTTGTCCTGGTTCAGGTACATCGAGAAGGGCACGGCGTCGGCGGTAAAGCGTTGTGGGTCGATACCGCGACCGTTGTAGAAACCAGGCAGCCAATGCATCGCCAAACCCAGGGCCAGCACTATGAACAGGCCATGGCCGAGGTAACGCGCCCACGGGTTTCGCTGTTGACGTACGGCAAAGCCGGCGACCAGCAGCAGGGCGATTGAGATGGCTGCCAGCAGACCCAGTTGCCCGTAGGTCAGTGCCAGTACATAGCCGATGGAAAGAAGCGCCAGGTATAACCAAGGCCGAGCAGGCATGAGCAGTCCTTGTGACGGTAAACAGCGCGGCATTATAACGACAGTGGCCCTGCGTCCAAATGAAAACACCGCCCCAAGGCGGTGTTTTGCAGTACAGGGCTGGCTACGAGGCAATCAACCCCCGCAGTACATAATGCAAAATCCCTCCCGCCTTGAAGTACTCCACCTCATTCAGCGTATCGATCCTGCACAACACCTCGACGGTCTTGGTGCTCCCATCCTCCCGAGTAATCACCAGCGTCAAACTCATCCGCGGCTCAATCACGGCGTTCGTCAGGCCCAGGATGTCGATTTTCTCCTTGCCCGTCAGCCCCAACGTCTTGCGGTTCTGATCCAGCTTGAACTGCAGCGGCAGCACGCCCATGCCCACCAGGTTGGAGCGGTGAATCCGTTCGAAGCTTTCGGCGATTACGGCCTTGACGCCCAGCAGGTTGGTGCCCTTGGCTGCCCAGTCGCGGCTTGAGCCTGTGCCGTATTCCTGGCCGGCGATGACTACCAGCGGGGTGCCAGTGGCCTGGTATTTCATGGCCGCGTCGTAGATCGGCATTTTCTCGCCGGTGGGGATGTAGAGTGTATTGCCGCCTTCTTCGCCGCTGAGCATTTCGTTGCGGATGCGGATGTTGGCAAAGGTGCCGCGCATCATCACTTCATGGTTGCCGCGACGTGAGCCGTAGGAGTTGAAGTCGCGGGGCTCCACGCCTTGTTCGCGCAGGTAATGTCCGGCGGGGCTGTCGGCCTTGATGTTGCCGGCGGGGGAGATGTGGTCGGTGGTGACCGAGTCGCCGAGCAGGGCCAGCACGTTGGCGCCCTTGATGTCTGCGATCACCGGCAACGGGCCGGCAATGTCGTCGAAGAACGGTGGATGCTGGATGTAGGTGGAATCTTTCTGCCACACGTACGTCGCCGCTTGCGGCACTTCGATGGCTTGCCACTGTTCGTCGCCGGCGAAGACTTCGGCGTACTCCTTGTGGAACATGCCGGTGCTGACTTGTGCGACGGCATCGGCGATTTCCTGGCTGCTGGGCCAGATATCCCGAAGGTACACCGGCTTGCCATCCGAGCCGGTACCGAGTGGTTCGCTGCTGATGTCGATACGCACGCTGCCGGCCAGGGCGTAGGCCACTACCAAGGGTGGGGAGGCGAGCCAGTTGGTTTTCACCAGGGGGTGCACACGACCCTCGAAGTTACGGTTGCCGGACAGCACCGAAGCCACAGTGAGGTCGGCCTTCTGGATGGCTTTTTCAATGGGCTCCGGCAGAGGGCCAGAGTTGCCAATGCAGGTGGTACAGCCATAGCCCACCAGGTCGAAGCCCAATTTATCCAGGTACTGGGTCAGGCCGGCAGCCTTGTAGTAGTCGGTGACCACTTTCGAGCCGGGCGCCAGGGAGCTTTTCACCCATGGCTTGCGCTGAAGGCCCTTTTCCACGGCTTTTTTCGCCACCAGGCCCGCCGCCATCATCACGCTGGGGTTGGAGGTATTGGTGCACGAGGTGATTGCAGCGATGACCACGGCGCCGTTTTTCAGGCGATAGGTCTGGCCTTCGAAATCGTAATCGGCCTCACCCACCAAGTCGGCGTTACCCACGGCGACACCGCCGCCGCCTTCGCTTTCCAGGCGGCCTTCCTCCTTACTCGTCGGCTTGAATTGCAGGTCGAGAAAATCACTGAAGGCTTGGCCGACATTGGGCAGGGAGACGCGGTCCTGTGGGCGTTTCGGGCCGGCGAGGCTGGCTTCGACACTGCCCATGTCCAGGGACAGGCTGTCGGTGAAGACGGGTTCCTGGCCGGCGTTGCGCCACAGCCCCTGGGCTTTGGTGTAAGCCTCCACCAGTTTCACGGTGGCAGTCGGACGGCCCGACAAACGCAGGTAGTCCAGCGTCACTTCATCCACCGGGAAAAAGCCGCAGGTGGCGCCATATTCCGGAGCCATGTTGGCGATGGTGGCGCGGTCGGCCAGAGGCAGGTCGGCAAGGCCATCGCCATAGAATTCGACAAACTTGCCCACTACGCCTTTTTTACGCAGCATTTGGGTGACGGTCAGCACCAGGTCGGTGGCGGTGATGCCTTCTTTCAGTTTGCCAGTGAGCTTGAAGCCGATCACTTCCGGGATCAGCATCGACACCGGTTGGCCAAGCATCGCGGCTTCAGCCTCGATACCCCCCACGCCCCAGCCCAGCACGCCGAGGCCGTTGATCATGGTGGTGTGGGAGTCGGTACCTACCAAAGTGTCCGGGAATGCATAGGTGCGGCCGTCTTCGTCCTTGGTCCAGACGGTACGGCCGAGGTACTCCAGGTTGACCTGGTGACAGATACCGGTGCCTGGCGGGACGACGCTGAAGTTGTCGAAGGCGCTCTGGCCCCAACGCAGGAAAGCGTAGCGTTCGCCATTGCGCTGCATTTCAATGTCGACGTTCTGTTCAAAAGCGCTTGGGCTGCCGAATTTGTCGACCATTACCGAGTGGTCGATCACCAGGTCCACCGGCGACAGCGGGTTGATGCGCTGCGGATCACCACCGGCCTTGGCCACCGCGGCGCGCATGGCAGCCAGGTCGACCACGGCGGGTACGCCGGTAAAGTCTTGCATCAGTACGCGCGCCGGGCGGTATTGGATTTCACGGTCGCTGCAGCGCTCCTTGAGCCAGGCGGCAATGGCTTTCAGGTCGGCGCCAGTGACGGTTTTTTGGTCTTCCCAGCGCAGCAGGTTTTCCAACAGCACTTTGAGCGACATCGGCAGTTTGTCCAGATCACCCAGGCTCTTGGCGGCTTCGGGCAGGCTGAAGTAATGGTAGGTCTTGTCGTCGACTTCTAAGGTTTTAAGGGTTCTCAGGCTATCAAGGGATGACATTGAATGACTCCTTATGGTCCGCACGGCTACGGACCTGACGGGACGGACAGAGCGTCTAAGCTAGCCCTGTTTTAAGTAGCTGGCTAATAACTGGACTCTATGGGCAAGTCCTATGCCTTGTATGGCTCGTTCGTTAGTTCCAATTCGGACGCCAGAAGTTCATAGCCAGGGCGCTGTGACGAGCCATAACCTGCGATGGCGAGGAACAGCAACGCAGGATGTGGCCTTCTGGCGCCAGATTGGGCTAACAGAACGCGTCATGCAGGGCATTCGGGCTCCGAACTCGGCTATCATGCGCACGTTTTCATGACAGGCATTGCGCTAGAGCAAGCCGGTTGCCCAGGAGAGTCAATGAACACCCTTTTTATGCACTGCCGCCCGGGTTTTGAAGGCGAAGTCTGTTCCGAAATTGCGGAACACGCCGCTCGCCTGAACGTCTCGGGCTACGCCAAGGCCAAGACTGGCAGCGCCTGCGCCGAATTCGTCTGCACCGAAGAAGGCGGCGCACAACGCCTGATGCGCGGCCAGCGTTTTGCCGAACTGATCTTCCCTCGGCAGTGGGCGCGCGGGGTGTTTATCGACTTGCCGGAAACCGACCGGATCAGCGTGATCCTCGCTCATCTGCAAGGCTTTGCGGTGTGTGGCAGCCTGTGGCTGGAGATGGTCGACACCAACGATGGCAAGGAGCTGTCCAACTTCTGCAAGAAGTTCGAAGTTCATCTGCGCAAGGCATTGTTGGCGGCTGGCCGACTGGTGGAAGACCCGAGCAAGCCGCGCTTGCTGTTGACCTTTAAAAGTGGCCGCGAAGTGTTCATGGGGCTGGCGGAGTCGAATAATTCGGCGATGTGGCCGATGGGCATCCCCCGACTGAAATTTCCCCGGGAGGCGCCGAGTCGCTCAACCTTGAAGCTGGAGGAGGCCTGGCACCACTTTATCCCCCGGGATCAGTGGGACGAGCGCCTGCACAGTGACATGACCGGGGTCGACCTGGGTGCTGCTCCCGGCGGCTGGACCTGGCAACTGGTCAATCGCGGCATGCTGGTGACCGCAATCGACAACGGTCCCATGGCCGAAAGCCTGATGGACACAGGCTTGGTGCAGCATTTGATGGCCGATGGGTTCATCTACACACCCAAGCAGCCGGTGGATTGGATGGTCTGCGATATCGTCGAGAAACCGGCGCGCAATGCGGCGTTGCTGGAAACCTGGATTGGCGAGGGGCATTGCCGCGAAGCGGTAGTCAACCTGAAACTGCCGATGAAACAGCGTTATGCCGAAGTGAAGCGCCTGCTGGAACGGATCGCGGACGGCTTCAAGACGCGGGGCATTCGTGTGGAGATCGGCTGTAAGCAGCTGTACCACGACCGCGAAGAAGTGACCTGTCATTTGCGTCGCTTGGATGTGAAGAAGCCAAAGGCCCGGTAAACTGACGGCCAGTTTCAGGAGTGAATGATGAGCGACATTTTTGATACCCCCGTCGACGGCACCCTCGATGCCACCGGCCTCAACTGCCCGGAACCTGTGATGATGCTGCACCAGCACATCCGCGACCTGGAGCCAGGTGGCTTGTTGAAAGTCATCGCGACCGATCCCTCGACCCGTCGCGATATCCCTAAATTCTGCGTGTTCCTTGACCACGAGCTGGTGGACCAGCAAGAACAGGCCGGGACCTACCTGTACTGGATCCGCAAGAAATCCGCTTAAGCTGCTGAACGACTGAGCCGAATCTGCCGGCGCGCGCTGCGTGCCAGGCGGATCACCAACATCGCAGCTGCGCAGCTCAAACCCACGATCAGGCCCTGCCACAAACCACTTGGGCCACTGGCCGTGCCCAGCCAGTCCGTCAGCCCCAGCGCATAGCCCACCGGCAAACCCACTCCCCAGTAGGCGAACAGTGTCAGGACCATGGTCACCCGCGTGTCCTGGTAGCCGCGCAAGGCACCTGCGGCCGTGACCTGGATCGCATCGGAAAACTGAAACAGCGCAGCAAACACGATCAGCGTTGCCGCCACCTGGATCGCCAGTGTGTCCGAGGTATAGAGGGTGGCAATCTGTTCGCGAAACAGCAGCATCAGGCTGCAGGAAAGGCAGGCGTAAGCCAGCGCCGTGCCCATCCCGACACCTGCGGCGAAGCGTGCCTCACGGGGCTCGCCCCGGCCCAGGGCCTGGCCGACCCGCACGGTGACGGCCATGCTCAGGGAGTAGGGGATCATGAACACCAGGGAGCTGAAGTTCAGCGCGATCTGATGCCCGGCTACAACGGTAGCGCCCAGGCTGCCGATCAGCAGGGCGATGACCGCGAAGATGCTCGACTCGGCAAAGACGGCGATGCCGATGGGCAAACCGATGCTCAATATCCGCTTGATCACCGCCCATTGCGGCCAGTCAAAGCGCTTGAACAATTCGCTGGCCTGGTAAACCGGCGCCCAACGGGTCCAGCCGGCCAGTCCGAGCATCATCACCCACATCACAATCGCCGTAGCCCAGCCGCAACCGACGCCGCCCATGGCCGGCACGCCGAAATGGCCGTAGATGAACACGTAGTTCAACGGAATATTCAACGCCAGCCCACACAAGCCCAGGATCATGCTTGGCCGCGTACGGCCCAGGCCATCACTGAAACAGCGCAGCACGTAGTACAGCGCAACCGCCGGCATGCCCGAGGCGATGCCGTACAGATAGCCCATGCATGGCTTGATCAGCTCGGGGTCGACATTCATGGCATGCAGGATGGGTTCGGCGCTGACCAGCAACACCAGGGCAGCGAGCCCCACCATCAGCGCCAGCCACAATGATTGACGCACCAGCGGGCCGATCTCGTGATGGGTGCCGGCACCGAAGCGCTGGGCAACTTTGGGCGTGGTGGCCAGCAAGGTGCCAGTCATCAGCAGGTACACCGGGATCCAGATCGAGTTGCCTAGTGCAACTGCCGCCAAGTCTCGGGCACTGACTCGTCCGGCCATCACCGCGTCGACAAAGCCCATGGCGGTGGTTGCCAGTTGGCCGATCATGATCGGCAGGGCCAGGGCCAGCAGGTTGCGTACCTCCAGACTGACACGGGCGGGACGGGTGAGGGGGGTGGTGGCAGTGTTCACGTGCAGGTGTCCAAAAAAGGGGGAGCGCAGGACGGCGCATTCTACGCCTTGACATGTTGGTCAGGAAAAAACCTGTGTTGCGCATTTGTAAGCGCGCTTGCCGATACTGCCGATCAATCTCACTCCATCCCTGATCCCTGTACACTGCTGGTCCGCGAAAGGAGCCTGCCATGCTGATTGTTGCCGACGAAAATATCCCGCTACTCGATGCGTTCTTTGGAGGGTTTGGCGAGATTCGCCGCGTTGCTGGCCGTTCCATCGACCGTGCGGTCATCGAGCAGGCAGATGTGTTGCTGGTGCGTTCGGTGACCAACGTCAACCGTGCATTGCTTGAAGGTACTTCCGTGCGTTTTGTCGGGACTTGCACCATCGGTACCGACCACCTGGACCTTGATTATTTCCAGCGTGCCAGCATTCACTGGTCCAGCGCCCCGGGTTGTAACGCCCGTGGAGTGGTCGATTACGTGCTGGGTAGCCTGCTGACCCTGGCCGAGATCGAAGGCGCAGACCTCGCCCGACGCACCTATGGCATCGTGGGGGCCGGTGAAGTCGGCGGACGGCTGGTCAAGGTTCTCAAGGGGCTGGGTTGGAACGTGCGGGTCTGCGATCCGCCCCGGCAAGTCGCCGAAGGGGGTGATTACGTCAGCCTGGAGCAGCTCGTTGAGCAGTGCGACGTTATCAGCCTGCACACGCCGCTGAACAAATCCGGTAATGGCTCCACCTGGCATCTGTTTGATCGCCAGCGGTTGAACCAGCTCAAACCGGGTGCCTGGCTGATCAACGCCAGCCGTGGGCCGGTGGTGGATAACGCTGCCCTCAAGGATGTGCTGCTTGAGCGTGAGGACCTGCAAGCCGTTCTGGATGTCTGGGAAGGCGAGCCACAGGTGGATGTCGAGTTGGCCGACTTATGTGTACTGGCCACCCCGCACATCGCCGGCTACAGCCTGGATGGCAAACAGCGCGGCACGGCGCAGATCTATCAGGCGTTCTGCGAGCACCTGGGACAGGCGCCGAGCATTCAATTAAGTGATCTGCTGCCTGAGCCGTGGTTGTCCGAGGTGAGCCTCAATGCCAATACCGACCCGGCCTGGGCGCTGGCGATGCTGTGCCGCGGCGTATACGACCCGCGCCGCGACGATGCGGATTTGCGCCGTAGCCTCGTAGGAACCGTGGAAGAGCAGCGCAAGGCGTTTGACCTATTGCGCAAACACTACCCCGAGCGGCGAGAAATTGATGGGTTGACGGTGCGGATTAGTGGCGAGTCGGCTGCCTTGTCGAACATCGTGTCGGCGTTGGGTGCCCAGGCAACCTGAGCCCGAGTCCCTGTTGGAAAGCCATAAAAAAACCGGCCATCAAGGCCGGGTTTAAAAGCATTCTGGCAGTTCAGCCTTGCTTGGCAGGCTTGACCAATTTGTGCTCCAGCTCGCGGCACGCGTCCTGGATCATGTCTTCAGTGATCGGCACTTCGCGCCCTTTGGCATCGATGAATGAGCAACCCAGGTTTGCCTGTTGCTCCTTGCGGACCACTTGAACTTTGTCAGTACTGCTATTTTGCAAGGACATAGCCTGTCTCCTCATCAGGTTGTGTACCTACTTTAAAACCCCCGCGTGACCAAGCTGTTACAACTGCTACAACTACGTACACGAATGCTCAGTCCAGCAGAAACACTCTCGGTTTTCCAGCAGGACATTAGACCGTTAACGTCTACGCGCTAGCGCCAGCGGGCATAATTAACCTGACTCATTATGATTTACCCAAGTTCCATCGGATTGCAGTGTAGGCTTGAGGTTGTACTCCTCAGGTGATGCTCTCTATGCTCTCAGCCCGTCAACGCCGCGCCATTCGCTTGGCCAGCCGCTTTATTGCCCCTTACCGCTGGCAGGCGCTGGGCGCCTTGTTGGCACTGATAGTCACCGCTGGCATCACCTTGTCCATGGGGCAGGGCATCAAGCTGCTGGTGGATCAGGGCTTCATGACCCAGTCGCCCCATTTGCTCAACCAGTCCATCGCTCTGTTCATGATTCTGGTACTTGGCCTGGCAGTGGGTACCTTTGCACGGTTCTACCTGGTGTCGTGGATCGGCGAACGTGTGGTGGCAGACATTCGCCGCCTGGTATTCAACCACCTGATCTACCTGCACCCCGGTTTCTACGAAAACAACCGTAGCTCGGAAATCCAGTCCCGGCTGACCGCAGATACCACCTTGCTGCAATCGGTGATTGGCTCCTCGTTATCACTGTTCCTGCGCAACGCATTGATGGTGATCGGCGGGATCGTGTTGCTGTTTATCACCAACCCCAAGCTCACCAGCATTGTCGTGGTTGCGTTGCCGCTGGTGCTGGCGCCGATCCTGATTTTCGGCCGTCGGGTGCGCAGTCTGTCGCGCCTGAGCCAGGACCGCATCGCTGATGTCGGTAGCTACGTGTCCGAGACCCTCGGCCAGATCAAGACCGTACAGGCCTATAACCATCAGGTGCAGGACGAGCAGCGCTTCGCTGTCACCGTGGAAGAAGCCTTCACCACCGCCCGCAAACGCATCCTCCAGCGTGCCTGGCTGATTACCCTGGTGATCACGTTGGTTCTGGGCGCCGTGGGCGTGATGCTCTGGGTTGGCGGTATGGACGTGATTGCCGGGCGCATTTCTGGCGGCGAACTGGCGGCGTTTGTGTTTTACAGCCTGATCGTTGGCAGTGCCTTTGGCACCCTGAGCGAAGTGATCGGCGAGCTCCAGCGGGCGGCTGGGGCGGCCGAACGGATTGCTGAGCTGTTGCAGTCAAACAATGAGATTCAGGCGCCGGCCAGTGGTACGGTCATGTTGCCGGAGCGGGTCAGCGGCCAATTGGAGCTGCAGGACCTGCACTTTTCCTACCCGTCGCGTCCAGATCGCTACGCCATCGATGGCTTGAGCCTGACGATCAATGCGGGCGAAACCCTTGCGTTGGTCGGTCCGTCAGGTGCTGGCAAATCGACGGTTTTTGATCTGCTGCTGCGTTTCTACGATCCGCAGCAAGGTCGCGTCCTTCTGGAAGGGCACGCCCTGACCGAACTTGATCCGCTGGACCTGCGTCGCTGTTTCGCACTCGTGTCCCAGAGCCCGGCGCTGTTCTTCGGCAGCGTTGAAGAAAACATTCGCTACGGCAATCCCTCGGCCACCTTTGCCCAAGTCGAAGAGGCTGCACGCATTGCTCACGCTCACGACTTCATCCTGCAAATGCCCGACGGCTACCAAACTCACCTGGGCGATGGTGGCATGGGGCTCTCCGGTGGTCAGCGCCAGCGCCTGGCTATTGCGAGGGCCTTGTTGGTGGACGCACCGATCCTGCTGCTGGACGAAGCCACCAGCGCCCTCGACGCCCAGAGCGAGCACCTGATCCAGCAAGCCTTGCCGCAGTTGATGCAGGGTCGCACCACCTTGGTGATTGCTCACCGCCTGGCCACGGTTAAAAACGCTGATCGGATCGCGGTGATGGACCAAGGCAAGCTGGTGGCGGTGGGCACGCATCAGCAGTTGATCGACAGTAACCCGCTGTATGCGCGGTTGGCGGCGCTGCAGTTCAGTGACGGGCATATGCAACCCTAAAAAATGCCCGCATTTCACAATGCGGGCATTTTTTCACTTGCAGCTTCAAGCTTGGAGCTTCGAGCGGCTCCTTCTACTGATCATCGAAATACCGCTCATGCCAATCCACCAGCGGTTGTGGCGCATTGAGCTTCTGCCCATAGATCACAGAATAAGACAGCACGTTCTGCACATATTGGCGGGTTTCGTCGAAGGGGATGCTTTCCACCCATACGTCGAAACTCAGGTGATCAGCACCGCGCAACCATTGGCGCACGCGGCCCGGGCCAGCGTTGTAAGCTGCGGAGGCGAGCACGCGGTTGCCGTTGAACTGGCTGTGGACCTGGCTCAGGTACGCGGCACCCAGTCGGATGTTTTTGTCCGGGTTCAACACTTGTGCAGGCGAGGCGAGCGGGATGTTGAACTTACGCGCAGTCTCCTTGGCGGTGGCTGGCATCAATTGCATCAGGCCGGTGGCTCCGGCGCCGGAGCGGGCGTCGTCCATGAAGGCGCTCTCTTGGCGAGTAATGGCAAACACCCAGCTTGAATGCAGGCCACGGACCTTGGCTTCGCGCACCAGAGTGTCGCGGTGAGCCATGGGAAAGCGGATGTTCAGGTCGTCCCAGTATTTCGCCTGGCTGATGGTGCGGATCGCCGGGAAATACCATTTCATGTCGTAGGCCAGTTTGGCCTGGGCGACCATCTCATCACGGTTGAAGTGGCGGCTGACGTGGTACCACTCACGGCGACCGTCGACGATCTGGCCACGGGCATAGAACTCCAGGGCGCGGCGCACGCCTGGGGTGTTACGCACCTTGTTGACCAGCGCCGGACTCAATACCAGCGGCTTATTGTTCAACTGATAAGGGGCCAGGGAGCGGTCCGCCGCCAGGAAACCGTAGAAGTCCCGTTCTTTCGCCAGACTTTTATATAACACCAGGGCTTGTGGGTTTTTCGGTTCTGCCAGTTCCAGGCTACGGGCCTGCCAGTAGCGCCAACGGTTGGTGGTGGCCAGATCCTCAGGCAGCTTGCGGGTCAGTTGGTAGGCATCTTCCCAGCGGGCCAGGCGCAGCAACAGGCGCAGACGCCACTCGGACACTGTGTTGTCTCGCAGTTGCGGGTCGTACTTGGTCATCACGTCCAGGGCGCGAGGATCGAAACGTCGCGCCAGGGTCAGGCCGATTTCCCGGGCTATGGACACTTTTTCGTCGCGGGAGAAGTGCATGCTGGCGGCATAACCGTCCAGCAGGGCCATGGCCTTGTCAGGATCCTGGCGGGCCAGGCGTCGAAGACCGAGGCCGACGGCATCGGACATCGCCTCGGTAGCCGGCAGGAAGCGTGATGGATCACTGAGCATGGCGGGTTTTTGCGCCACATCCACCATCAGGCGGCCTTGGGGGCCGAGAGTTGGCAAGGTTTTCACCAGGCTATTGGCCAGTGCGTAGTTGCGCGCTTCGGCAGCCAGCTTGGTGCGGGCCCAGATTTTTTGTTCGGTCAGTTGGCCATCAGCGGCCCATTGGCCAAAGGTGGCATCGCAGGCGGCGGGTTGGGATTTACCGCTCATCCACAGCTTTTCGGCGGTTTTGTAGCCCTCGGCCTTGAGGTTGTGGCTCAACTGGTACTGGCCATGAAGGCAGTCCAGTTCGACGAAGTTGAGTTTTGCGTCGTAGTACTTTTCAAAGGTTTTCCAGTCGCCACGCTCGGCCAGCCAGCGCAACCAGCGCAATTTCATCCAATTGGCCTGGGGCAGGTCGCCGTTTTTTGCGAGGAACTGTTCGATTTCCGCGTTACTGGCGGACTTCAAGCGGGCGGTCAGCTCGTCGTAAGCCAGGTACGGCGTCAGCGGATAGTCGGCCAAGGCCTGGCTATATTGCATATAGGGACCGGTATCACCCTTGGCCAAGGCCCGTTTGGCTTGATCGTAATATTGGCGTTGGGTGGTCAGATCCACGGCCTGTGCGGACTGAGCGGCGGTGGCGGAAAGAAGCAGGCAAGATAAAAAGTTGAAAAGGCGACTGCGCATGAGACGTCCGTGCAGAGGAATCAGGGCTAGTGCCGGCCTCGCCGACACTGATTGCCCCTAGCTTAGCCTTTTGCCCACAGTGGGTGAAAGCTTTGCCGGTCGCTTCGCTCAAGTTCAGCAGAAATGTCCTACAGAACGTGTCGGCCGCGAAAATGCCGGCCGCCTCAGGCCCTAAGTCAGGTAGAATGCGCGCCCAGTTTTTGGAGAAGCTCATGACCCTGCTCAAATTCAGCGATGTGTCCCTTGCTTTCGGCGCTATGCCGTTGTTGGACAAGGTGTCCTGGCAGATCGCCCGTGGTGAGCGGGTGTGCATCATCGGCCGTAACGGCACCGGCAAATCCAGCATGATGAAGCTGGTCAAGGGCGATCAGAAGCCCGATGAAGGCTCTGTCTGGCGTGCGCCGGGCCTCAAGATTGGCGAATTGCCGCAAGAGTTGCCGGTGGCCGACGAGCGGACAGTGTTCGACGTGGTTGCCGAAGGCCTGGACGGTGTGGGTGAGTTGCTCGCGCAATACCACCACCTGAGCCAGAACATCGTCACCGACGCTGACCTGGACAAGTTGATGCACGTTCAGCACGACCTCGAAGCCCGTGACGGCTGGCGCCTGCAGCAATTGGTCGACAGCACCCTCAGCCGCCTGCAACTGCCGGCTGACAAGACCCTCGCCGAATTGTCCGGCGGCTGGCGTCGTCGTGTCCTGCTGGCCCAGGCCCTGGTTTCCGAGCCGGACCTGCTGCTGCTCGACGAGCCAACCAACCACCTGGACATTGGCGCCATCGCCTGGCTCGAAGAAGCCCTCAAGGACTTCCAGGGCGCCGTGCTGTTCATCACGCACGACCGTTCGTTCCTGCAAAATCTCGCTACCCGCATCCTGGAGTTGGATCGCGGCGGCCTGATCGACTGGAACGGCGACTACGCCAGCTTCCTGGTACACAAAGAAGCGTCTCTGGCAGCTGAAGATACCGCCAATGCGCTGTTCGACAAGAAGCTGGCCCAGGAAGAAGTCTGGATCCGACAGGGCATCAAGGCGCGTCGCACCCGTAACGAAGGCCGTGTACGTGCCCTGAAAGCCCTGCGCAACGAGCGTAGCGAGCGTCGTGAGCGCACCGGCAAGGCCAACATTCAGCTGGATACCGCCGATAAGTCGGGCAAGCAGGTGATGGTTCTGGAAGACGTGAGCTTCGCTCACCCAGGTGGCCCGTTCCTGATCAAGGACTTCTCCATGGTCCTGCAGCGCGGCGACCGCATCGGCCTGCTGGGCGCCAACGGTACCGGCAAGACCACCTTGCTCAAGCTGATGCTCAATGGCCTGCAACCGACCAGCGGCACAGTGGAAGAGGGCACGCGCATCGACGTGGCCTACTTCGATCAGTTGCGTCACCAGTTGGACCTGGAAAAAACCGTGATCGACAACGTTGCCGAAGGTCGCGACTTTATCGACATCGACGGCCAGAGCCGCCACGTGCTGAGCTACCTGGGCGACTTCCTGTTCAGCCCGCAACGTGCACGTACGCCGGTCAAGGCATTATCCGGTGGTGAACGTGCGCGCCTGCTGCTGGCCAAGCTGTTCAGCAAGCCGGCCAACCTGCTGGTGCTCGACGAACCGACCAACGACCTCGACGTGGAAACCCTGGAACTGCTGGAAGAGGTCTTGCTGACCTTCAATGGCACTGTGCTGATGGTCAGTCACGACCGGGCATTCCTCGACAACGTGGTCACCAGCACCCTGGTCTTCGAAGGTGAAGGCAAGGTGCGTGAATACGTCGGTGGCTATCAGGACTGGCTGCGTCAGGGCGGCTCGCCGCGCCTGCTGGGCGTGACTGAAAGCAAGTCCGGCAAGGCTGACTTGAACTCGGCGGTGGTTGCGCCGGTTGCAACACCTGCCCCAACGCAGGAAGCGCCCGCGGCAAAGAAAAAACTCAGCTACAAGCTGCAACGTGAGTTGGAAGCGCTGCCGGGTGAGATCGACGCCAAGGAACAGCAGATCGCCGCCGTTGAGGCTGAAATGGCCGACGCGGGCTTCTATCAGCGTCCTGCGGCCGAAACCGCCAAGGTCATTGCGTCCCTTGAGCAGTTGAACAAAGAACTGGATGTATTGGTTGAGCGTTGGGCCGAACTGGATGCCTGAGTGATTCAAGCGCAATAAAAAGCCCGGCCTCACGGATGTGAGTGCCGGGCTTTTCATATCGGTACTACTTGCTGGTGTCTTTGACCAGTTTCACGGCCAGCACATCGCAGGGTGCGCCGTGCAGCACATCATTGGCGGTAGAGCCCAGCAGCAGCGCCAGGCCGTGGCGGCCGTGACTGCCGACCACGATCAGGTCGCAATGCTGCTCCTTGGCCAGATGGTGGATTTCCTGGCGGGGCTGGCCGTAAGTGAGGTGAGAGTTTTCCTTGGTTACTTCAGGGTATTTGAGGATCAATCGTTCAAGGCGCTCTTTGGCCTGATCAAACTGTTGTTGTTGCAACTGGGAAAGATCCATGGGGACGTCGCCACCAAAGGCCATGGCCATTGGCTCGACGATGTGCACCAGTGACAGTTTTGCGTTGCTGGCGACTGCGAAAGCCCGCGCTCGCTTGATGACTGGATCGCACTCTTCGGTCAGATCTACGGCGACCAGAATATGTTCGTATGACATGGGGCGTTCCTCCAGGAGACTGCAATAAGTTCAGTATGGCTGCTTTCAGGCGGATGGGGTTGCGTCAGGTCAAATCCGCTCATCAAGAAATTCGGGAGTACACATATGACGGTCTGGATAGTGGTGTCAATCCTTGTAGTGGTCTTGAGCCCTCTGGCATGGCTGCGTCCCTCGCGCCATCAGAGCGGGCGCATGGCCCTGCGCATGGAGGCGCGCCGCATCGGCCTGGCCATGCAACTGGCGCCCCAGGAGTGGCCGCACTGGCTCAAGCAGGAGCCGCCGAGCCCTTGTGCGCAGTATCACCGTCCACGGCGGGGCAACCTACCTCAATGCTGGAGTTATTGGCAATTGGAGCCAGGGATCTGGGTGAATCAGTGGCAGGAAATCTGCGACGATGAAAAGTTGTTGCCGCATTTTGCAACGCTGCCGGCCAACGTCTACAAGGTCGAGGCGGACAAGCAAATGATCACGTTGTACTGGGGCGAGAAGGGCAAGGTGAGTGTTTTGCAGGACATCAATGCGGTGCTCAAGGCTCTGGCGTGACGCAGTCCCATTTTGTAGGAGCGAGGCGCGCCCCCCCAGCCCTTGCTCGCGAAAGTCGTCAACGATAACGCGGGCATTCAGGTTGAGCGCGGGGCCCTCACGCTTTTCGCGAGCAAGCTCGCTCCTACAGAAAAGCAAAGTGCAGGCAATAAAAAGCCCGATATCAACATCGGGCTGGAGTTGGCCAGGCAGGCCGGTAATTCGTCAGTAGCCAAGTCGCTCTATCACGCGGGATGTTCATCCTCGCGTTCATACTTCCCTGCTAAGGTTGCCCCAGCCTAGCCGGATATCTTGGCCTGTACAGGCTTTTGCGTAGACTTTTGAATTATTGATCTGGTGAATGGTTAGGCATTGGCAATTCGTTGGTGTGTAGCACAGGTTACGAAATGACTGAAAAGTCGCGTTTTGCCTGCGCTTTCGGGCGATTGACAATTGCTCTGAATTGAATGAAGGTGGCATACCCAAATCAAACGGGCGTATGAATTGAGCGTTTGTATTTCAGGCCGCTCTTACAGAATCCCGACTATCGCGTTGACGGGTGTGCCTGGCGGATTGGCGTTAGCATCGACGGTAAACGTCCCTGCTGAACCTATGGCCAGCGTCCAACGTGTACTGTTCAGCTTCCATATCGTGGAGATCAGTTGATGATTTACGAAGGTAAAGCCATCACGGTTAAGGCTCTTGAAAGTGGCATCGTCGAATTGAAATTCGACCTCAAGGGTGAGTCCGTCAACAAGTTCAACCGTCTAACCCTGAACGAACTGCGTCAGGCCGTAAACACTATCAAAGCCGATGCATCGGTCAAAGGCGTGATCGTTTCCAGTGGCAAGGACGTGTTCATCGTTGGCGCCGATATCACCGAATTCGTCGACAACTTCAAGCTGCCCGATGCGGAACTTGTGGCTGGTAACCTTGAAGCCAACAAGATTTTCAGCGATTTTGAAGACCTCAACGTACCGACCGTTGCCGCAATCAATGGCATTGCGCTGGGCGGCGGTCTGGAAATGTGCCTGGCCGCGGACTTCCGCGTCATGGCCAGCACCGCGAAGATCGGCCTGCCGGAAGTCAAGCTGGGCATCTACCCAGGCTTCGGCGGTACCGTGCGCTTGCCGCGCATCATTGGTGCCGACAATGCCATCGAGTGGATCGCTGCGGGCAAGGAAAACCGTGCTGAAGACGCGCTGAAAGTTGGTGCTGTCGATGCCGTGGTTGCTCCCGAGAAGCTGGCAGAAGCGGCACTGAGCCTGATCAAAGGCGCCATCAACGGTGAGTTTGACTACAAGGCCAAGCGTCAGCCGAAGCTGGAAAAACTCAAGCTCAACGCCATCGAACAAATGATGTCGTTCGAAACCGCCAAGGGCTTCGTGGCCGGCCAGGCCGGCCCGAACTACCCGGCGCCGGTTGAAGCGATCAAGACCATCCAGAAAGCCGCGAATTTCGGTCGCGACAAGGCGCTGGAAGTTGAAGCAGCCGGTTTCGTCAAGCTGGCCAAGACCTCTGCTGCACAGAGCTTGATCGGTCTATTCCTGAACGATCAGGAACTGAAGAAAAAGGCCAAGGCCTACGACGAAATCGCCAAGGACGTGAAGCAGGCTGCCGTACTCGGTGCCGGTATCATGGGTGGCGGTATCGCCTATCAGTCGGCGTCCAAAGGCACGCCGATCCTGATGAAGGATATCAACGAGCATGGTATCGAGCAGGGCTTGGCAGAAGCAGCGAAATTGCTGGTGGGCCGCGTTGATAAAGGTCGCATGACCGCAGCGAAAATGGCTGAAATACTCAATGGTATTCGTCCTACCTTGTCCTACGGCGATTTCGGTCATGTCGACCTGGTAGTCGAAGCGGTTGTCGAGAACCCGAAAGTCAAGCAGGCGGTATTGGCTGAAGTAGAAGCCCAGGTCAAAGACGACACCATCCTGGCATCGAACACCTCGACCATTTCCATCACCTTGCTGGCCAAGGCCCTCAAGCGTCCGGAAAACTTCGTCGGCATGCACTTCTTCAACCCGGTGCACATGATGCCGTTGGTGGAAGTGATCCGCGGCGAGAAGTCCAGTGAACTGGCAGTCGCCACCACCGTGGCCTACGCCAAGAAAATGGGCAAGAACCCGATCGTGGTCAACGACTGCCCGGGTTTCCTGGTTAACCGCGTGTTGTTCCCATACTTCGGCGGTTTCGCCAAGCTGGTGAGCGCCGGTGTGGACTTCGTCCGTATCGACAAGGTCATGGAGAAATTCGGCTGGCCAATGGGCCCGGCGTACCTGATGGACGTAGTCGGTATCGACACTGGCCATCATGGTCGTGACGTGATGGCTGAAGGTTTTCCGGACCGCATGAAAGACGACCGCCGTTCGGCTGTCGACGCGCTCTACGAAGCCAAGCGCCTGGGCCAAAAGAATGGCAAGGGCTTCTATGCCTACGAGACCGACAAGAAGGGCAAGCAGAAGAAAGTCGCCGACCCGTCGGTGCTGGAAGTGCTCAAGCCGATCGTCTACGAACAGCGTGAGGTGTCCGACGAGGACATCATCAACTGGATGATGATCGCCCTGTGCCTGGAAACCGTGCGCTGCCTGGAAGACGGCATCGTCGAAACCGCTGCCGAAGCCGATATGGGCCTGGTGTACGGTATTGGTTTCCCTCCATTCCGTGGTGGTGCGCTGCGTTACATTGATTCCATCGGTGTGGCCGAGTTCGTTGCCCTGGCTGATCAATACGCTGATTTGGGCCCGTTGTACCACCCGACTGCGAAGCTGCGTGAGATGGCCAAGAACGGCCAGAGCTTCTTCGGTTAAGTGCCCAGACGACTAGAGCGAGAATATTTATGAGCTTGAATCCAAGAGACGTCGTGATTGTCGACTTCGGTCGTACTCCGATGGGCCGCTCCAAGGGCGGCATGCACCGCAACACCCGTGCCGAAGACATGTCGGCACACCTGATCAGCAAATTGCTGGAGCGCAACGTCAAGGTCGACCCTAACGAAGTCGAAGACGTGGTCTGGGGCTGCGTGAACCAGACCCTGGAGCAGGGCTGGAACATCGCCCGCATGGCGTCGTTGATGACCCAGATCCCGCACACTGCAGCCGGCCAGACCGTCAGCCGCCTGTGTGGCTCGTCCATGAGCGCGCTGCACACTGCCGCACAAGCAATCATGACCGGCAACGGTGATGTGTTCGTGGTCGGTGGCGTAGAACACATGGGTCACGTCAGCATGATGCACGGTGTCGACCCGAACCCGCACATGTCCCTGTACGCGGCGAAAGCCTCGGGCATGATGGGCCTGACCGCGGAAATGCTCGGCAAGATGCACGGCATCACCCGCGAAGCCCAGGATGCCTTTGGCCTGCGCTCCCACCAGCTTGCCCACAAGGCAACCCTGGAAGGTAAGTTCAAGGATGAGATCATCCCGATGAACGGCTACGACGAGAACGGTTTCCTGAAACTGTTCGACTACGACGAAACCATTCGTCCGGACACCACCCTGGAAAGTTTGGCGGCCCTCAAGCCGGCCTTCAATCCCAAGGGCGGCACCGTGACAGCCGGTACGTCGTCGCAGATCACCGATGGTGCTTCGTGCATGATCGTGATGTCGGCCCAGCGTGCCCAGGACCTGGGCATCCAGCCGATGGCGGTGATTCGTTCGATGGCCGTGGCGGGTGTGGATCCGGCGATCATGGGCTATGGTCCAGTACCGGCCACACAAAAAGCATTGAAGCGCGCGGGCCTGACCATCTCCGATATCGACTTCTTCGAACTCAACGAAGCTTTCGCCGCACAGGCCCTGCCAGTGCTGAAAGATTTGAAAGTACTCGACAAGATGAACGAGAAGGTTAACCTGCACGGCGGCGCGATTGCTCTGGGACACCCATTCGGTTGCTCCGGCGCACGTATCTCCGGCACGTTGCTTAACGTGATGAAGCAAAATGGCGGCAATCTTGGGGTAGCCACCATGTGCATTGGCCTTGGCCAAGGCATCTCCACCGTCTTCGAACGCATCTAAGCATTCGGTTGACGGAAGCCGGGGCCCAGTGCCCCGGTTTTTGTTTTTTGGAATTTTTTTATATTTTTTTTTAACAAAATTTGTAAGAGGGTTGGAGCATGAAAGTCGAACCAGGGCTCTACCAGCATTATAAAGGTCCGCAGTACCGCGTTTTTAATGTGGCGCGGCATTCCGAGACTGAAGAGCAAGTGGTGTTTTACCAAGCACTGTATGGCGATTACGGCTTTTGGGTGCGTCCCTTGAGCATGTTCCTGGAGAGCGTCGAAGTTGACGGTGAACAGGTCCCGCGCTTTGCTTTGATCCAGGTCGAACCCAGCCTTTTTTCAGCGCGATAAAGGTAGGTTGCGCAGAATGCTGCGCTTGACCTCACCTTGTTGCCACTATATATAGCGTTGCCGCGTCAGGCGCCAACTGCCTTTCACTTCTCGAATTCAGGAATTTTCCGATCCATGGGCAAATCGCTGGTCATTGTGGAATCCCCGGCTAAGGCCAAGACCATCAACAAGTACTTGGGTAACGAGTACGTGGTGAAGTCGAGTATCGGCCATATCCGAGACCTGCCCACCAGCGGTTCGGCTAGCGCCAGCAAGGAGCCTGCCGCCAAGCGCGGCAAGGCGGCTGCGGGCGAAGGTCCGGTGCTCACGCCTAAAGAGAAAGCGCGCAAGCAGTTGGTCTCGCGCATGGGTGTCGATCCCGATCATGGCTGGAAAGCCAAGTACGAGATCCTCCCGGGCAAGGAAAAGGTCATCGAAGAGCTGCGCCGGCTTGCCAAAGATGCTGACACCATCTATCTCGCAACCGACTTGGATCGCGAGGGGGAAGCCATTGCCTGGCACCTGCGCGAAGCCATCGGCGGTGACGACAGCCGCTACAAGCGCGTGGTGTTCAACGAAATCACCAAGAAGGCGATTCAGGAAGCATTCTCCAAGCCGGGCGAGTTGGACATCGACCGCGTCAACGCTCAACAGGCCCGGCGCTTCCTCGATCGCGTCGTGGGCTACATGGTTTCTCCGCTGCTGTGGGCGAAGATCGCTCGTGGGCTGTCCGCTGGCCGTGTGCAATCGGTTGCCGTGAAGTTGGTGGTGGAGCGTGAGCGCGAGATCCGCGCGTTCAACCCCGAAGAGTACTGGGAAGTCCACGCCGACCTCGGCACAGCCAAGGGCGCAACCGTGCGCTTTGACGTGGCCCGCGAGAAAGGCGAGGCCTTCAAGCCGCTCAACGAAGCCCAGGCCATGGCTGCGCTGGAGAAGCTCAAGTCTTCCAGCTACAGCATCGTCAAGCGTGAAGACAAGCCCACCAGCAGCAAGCCGTCGGCACCGTTCATCACCTCTACCCTGCAACAGGCCGCGAGTAACCGCCTGGGCTTCGGGGTGAAGAAGACCATGATGATGGCCCAGCGTCTGTATGAGGCGGGTTACATCACGTATATGCGTACTGACTCCACCAACCTGTCGGTGGACGCGGTCGAGATGGCGCGTACTTATATTGAGGGCGAGTTCGGCAAGAAGTACCTGCCAGAAAAGCCGAATGTCTATAGCAGCAAGGAAGGCGCACAGGAGGCTCACGAAGCGATTCGTCCTTCTGATGCCAATACCGACCCAAGCAAGCTCAGTGGCATGGAGCGCGACGCTGAGCGCCTTTACGAGCTGATCTGGCGCCAATTCCTCGCCTGCCAGATGCTGCCGGCGCAATACCTGTCCACCACTGTCAGTGTGGGTGCCGGGGACTTCGAGTTGCGCGCCAAGGGCCGTATCCTCAAGTTCGACGGCTACACTCGCGTCATGCCACAAATCGCCAAGCCGGGCGATGACGATGTATTGCCGGACATGGCACAGGGCGATTCACTGAAGCTGATCAAGCTGGACCCGTCCCAGCACTTCACCAAGCCGCCGGCCCGTTATTCGGAAGCCAGCCTGGTCAAGGAGATGGAGAAACGTGGTATCGGCCGGCCTTCGACCTATGCGGCTATCATCTCCACCATTCAGGACCGTGGTTATGTTGCCCTGCATAACCGTCGTTTCTACTCGGAAAAAATGGGCGATATCGTCACCGAGCGTCTGTCGGAGAGTTTCTCCAACCTGATGGACTACGGCTTCACCGCTGGTATGGAGGAGCACCTCGATGACGTGGCCCAGGGTGAACGCGACTGGAAAAACGTGCTCGACGAGTTTTATGGCGACTTCAAGAAGAAACTCGAAGTAGCTGAAAGCCCTGAAAGCGGCATGCGCGCCAACCAGCCGGTAATGACGGATATTGCGTGCCTTACCTGTGGACGGCCGATGCAGATCCGTACCGCGTCCACCGGCGTGTTCCTCGGCTGCTCGGGCTACAGCCTGCCGCCGAAAGAGCGCTGCAAGGCCACGGTCAACCTGGTGCCTGGTGATGAGATCGCGGCCGATGACGAGGGTGAATCCGAGTCTCTGGTGCTGCGTGGCAAGCATCGCTGCCCGATCTGCAGCACGGCGATGGACGCCTACCTGCTGGACGAGAAGCACAAGCTGCACATTTGCGGTAACAACCCGGATTGCTCGGGCTACGAGATCGAAGAAGGCACCTACCGTATCAAAGGCTATGAAGGTCCGAGCCTGGAATGCGACAAGTGCGGCAGCGAGATGCAGCTCAAGACCGGCCGGTTCGGCAAGTTCTTCGGGTGCACCAACGCCACCTGCAAGAACACCCGCAAATTGCTGAAAAGTGGTGACGCGGCGCCGCCGAAGATGGACCCGGTGAAGATGCCTGAGCTCAAGTGCGAGAAGGTCAACGACACCTACATCCTGCGTGACGGCGCTTCGGGCCTGTTCCTGGCCGCCAGCCAGTTCCCGAAAAACCGTGAGACCCGTGCACCATTGGTGATCGAGATCGTGCCCCACAAAGAGGAGATCGATCCGAAGTACCACTTCCTCTGCGAAGCACCGAAGAAGGATCCGGACGGCCGCCCAGCGGTGATCCGCTACAGCCGCAAGACCAAGGAGCAGTATGTGCAGACCGAGGTCGAGGGCAAGCCTACCGGTTGGAAGGCGTTCTACGACGGTGGCAAGTGGAAGGTCGAGGACAAGCGCCAGGGCGCTTGATCCCGTTACCCGTTTGACCCAAAGGCCGCCTTCACAGGCGGCCTTTGTTTTGGGCTTGCAGTGGACTTATGTGATCCGTGACACTGTTCCTAGCATCACGCCTATGTCGTTGTGGAGACTGCCGTCATGGCCAACGAACTCTATACCCGTACCAATCAGAAAATTTATTTCGCGGGTTTGTCCCTGGAAGCCCTCGGCCGCGCCGAGGAAGGGAAGGAGATGAACGCGATCGCGCTGGTGCAGGCTGGGCGTGAGTCGGCGCTGTTCCACCTCTATGGCGCCTTACTGGGTTTGTGTCATGAAATCGCCGGGTTTTATCGATTGCCTCAAGCCGGTGCGCCTCGAGTGGAAATGCTCCTCACCCGTGAAGTGCTGGAATCCACAGCCATTCCGCAATTAGCTGAGTTGGTGGAAATGGCTCAGAGCCCGGGCAGTTGGTTGGCGCGTTTGTTGGTGGCCCACTCGGAGATGTTCCAGCCACCACGGATGCCCCATAAACCCAAGGGCGACGTGACCCAGCCGCTGATCGTGGCAGTGGGCCTGGAAGAGGGGCCGGAGCCGCTGGGCCGCAAAGAGTTGGAGAGCTGGCGCCAGGAGCTGAAGAAGTTGGCGATTCGGTTCCGGGATGGGCTGAACGAGTGCTGAGCCGCGTGCGTTCGATAGACCAATGATCATCCAGCGCAAACGCTGACGCTTGATGCGGTAAGGCTGCTCGCCACAACAAGCCTGCTCGCCACAAGACTGATATAATCCTGGCCTTTCGTGGAGAACAGACTTTTATGCCAACGTCCTTTCTGGAAATTGTTGAATTGCCCGACGGCCGAATTGAGCTGCGCCGGGCCGAGGACGAGGGTTCTCTAGTGATTTTGGACTTTTCCGAGGACGCCAAGGCGTTCCTGCAAGGTCAGCACGTGGAAGTGGCCAAGGCCATGTTGAGCGTCGGTGTACAGATGGCGGGGCGCCTCGCTGAAGGCGAATCGGAGAAAGACGACGGCCCACGGATTCTTCATTAAGTCCGTTTGTCGGTTTTTTGCAAATTTAAATTTATAGACCGTCTTCTCAATTCTAGAGAAGCTTCGCGCCCGTGCAGGCCCCGACACAAAGCCGGTGAGCTGCAATCGGACGATGTTTTGTTGCGTCCAGGTAACGCTTTGTTCAGCGTTGCCCCCAGAATTTACCCCAAACGAATGTTCAGGCTTTGTGCGCCGCCAGCCCGTGCCGCGCTGATCAGTTGCTGCCTGGCCGTTGTGCTCAGAGGGTCCAGCCAACTGACCACCGTATGGCTGCGGCCCAGGCGCAAGGCTTCGCAGGTCAGTTGTTGAGCACTTTGAAAACCGCGAGGTTGCAGCAACAAGATACGCTCGCGATTAAGGCCCGCATCCCGCAACCAGGTCTGGGTCAGGTGGGCGGGTGGGGCGATCAATGTCAGCCAGCGTGCGTCCTGCTCCTCGCTCAGCTCGCGAAGAATCGGCGCCAGCAGGTTCAGGCAGCTTCCGGCAGTACCGCGCAACGACAGTTCGCTGAACGCTTCAGGTTCAACGCTCCAGGGCGCCTCCACCGTTTCCTCGAGGATTGGCGCCAGGGGCTGCGCCATCATGAAGGCTTCAAACAGAGGTAGCTGTGTGTGTTGGGGGGTATGGGGAAACTGCATGATGCCTCCGTTAGCGGCGAATAACGCCGACGCTCAAGCCTTCAATCACCAGGTCCTGATCTTTCAGGTTGACTTCAATGGGTGCGAACTCCGGGTTTTCGGCCAGGAGCCAGACCTTGCTGCCTTCGCGCTTGAAACGCTTGACCGTCACTTCATCGCCGATACGGGCAACGACGATCTGGCCATTACGGGCTTCTCGAGTGGTATGGACGGCCAGCAGGTCACCGTCGAAGATGCCGACATCCTTCATGCTCATGCCATGTACCCGTAACAGGTAGTCGGCACGAGGGTGGAAGAACGTCGGGTTGATGTTGCAGGACTCCTCGACGTGCTGCTGTGCCAGGATCGG
Organism: Pseudomonas karstica; assembly: GCF_009707515.1. Lineage (GTDB taxonomy): Bacteria > Pseudomonadota > Gammaproteobacteria > Pseudomonadales > Pseudomonadaceae > Aquipseudomonas > Aquipseudomonas karstica. Next base: position 37,055 of record NZ_WLYI01000033.1, read on the forward strand.
CGCGCCGGCAGCGACACGGCCAATGATCGGTAGTGTCGATTCGTCGGCCTTGGCCTCGAAACCGGGGATGCGGATGCCTCGTGAAGCGCCTGGGGTCATCTCGATTGCGCCTTTGCGGGCGAGGGCCTTCAGGTGTTCTTCGGCAGCATTGGGTGACTTGAACCCCAGTTCCAGCGCAATTTCCGCCCGGGTCGGCGGGTAGCCGTTGTCATCGAGGCAGCGCTTGATAAAGGCCAGAATTTCAGCTTGGCGTGGCGTCAGTTTTAGCATGTTGATCGCTCTGTCTTTTTATACAGTGACTGGGATTATATACAGTGGACTGCGCTTGGCAATCACCGTTTTTGCATGCTCCGCTGGACGGTCATCGATCAAGCATCCGACGAGCTCGAGATAGCGCTGCCTACAGACGCTGGTAGATGTGATTAAATAGCGCTGAAATTAATGACTGCCCAGCCGGAAACGGACTCGCAGGCTTGACAAGACACAAGGTGAAACGTATGTTTCAAACAAGTGTTTGTCAGGCGGAGTAGCCATGGCCCAGTCGGAAACCGTTGAACGCATTCTCGATGCTGCGGAGCAATTGTTCGCGGAAAAAGGATTTGCTGAAACTTCATTGCGGCTGATCACCAGCAAGGCCGGGGTCAACCTGGCGGCAGTGAACTACCATTTCGGTTCGAAAAAAGCCCTGATCCAGGCGGTGTTCTCGCGCTTCCTGGGGCCGTTCTGCATCAGCCTCGATCGTGAACTGGAGCGTCGCCAGGCCAGGCCAGAGAACAAGCCCAGCCTGGAAGACTTGCTGGAAATGCTGGTCGAACAAGCCTTGGTCGTCCAGCCGCGCAGTGGCAACGACCTGTCGATTTTCATGCGTCTTCTGGGGCTCGCGTTCAGCCAGAGCCAGGGCCATTTGCGCCGCTACCTGGAAGACATGTACGGCAAGGTGTTCCGCCGGTACATGCTGCTGGTCAATGAAGCTGCGCCGCGTATCCCGCCCATCGAATTGTTTTGGCGTGTGCACTTCATGCTCGGCGCCGCGGCATTCAGCATGTCCGGGATCAAGGCCTTGCGGGCGATTGCCGAGACCGATTTTGGCGTCAATACCTCCATTGAGCAGGTGATGCGCCTGATGGTGCCGTTCCTGGCTGCCGGCATGCGTGCCGAGACGGGCGTTACCGATCAGGCCATGGCCGCTGCGCAGTTGCGCCCACGTAGCAAGTCCGTGCCGGCTGCTGCCAAGGTTTAACCGCTTGCGGGTGGGCGCGACCGCCGGCATCCGCTAAGCTAGCCGCCCATGCCGATTTCAGATGTTTATCCACACCCCTTTGCGCTTGCTGAGCGTCCATTGCCAGGTTTGATCCTGGCGGTGCGACCTCGTGAGTGTTTCGGGTTGCGCGCTATTTAAGGAAGGTTTATGACTGCGGCCCTGCAAGGCTCTTTGATGGTGGACGTCGCCGGTACTTGGCTGACAGCTGAAGATCGTCACTTGTTGCGTCAGCCCGAAGTGGGTGGCCTGATTGTTTTTGCACGCAACATCGAGCATCCGCGACAGGTGCGTGAGTTGAGCGCGGCCATTCGTGCCGTGCGCCCGGACCTGCTGCTGGCAGTTGACCAAGAGGGCGGTCGTGTCCAACGCTTGCGCCAGGGGTTTGTACGCCTGCCGGCGATGCGCGCCTTGGCGGATAATCCCAATGCCGAATACCTGTCTGAGCAGTGCGGTTGGATCATGGCCACCGAAGTCCTGGCAGTTGGCCTGGACCTGAGTTTTGCCCCTGTACTGGACCTGGATTACCAGCGCAGTGCAGTGGTGGGCAGCCGTTCCTTTGAAGGTGACCCCGAGCGCGCCGCCTTGCTGGCCGGTGCTTTTATCCGTGGTATGAACCGTGCCGGCATGGCGGCCACCGGCAAGCACTTCCCGGGCCATGGCTGGGCCGAGGCGGACTCCCATGTCGCGATTCCCAATGATGAGCGCAGCTTGGAACAGATTCGCGCCAATGACCTGGTTCCGTTCGCTCGCTTGAGTAAACAACTGGCAGCCGTAATGCCGGCCCACGTCATTTATCCGCAGGTTGATTCGCAGCCCGCCGGTTTTTCCCGCCGCTGGTTGCAGGACATCCTGCGGGGTGAGTTGCAGTTCGACGGGGTGATTTTCAGTGATGACCTGTCCATGGCCGGTGCTCACGTAGTGGGCGATGCCGCCAGTCGTATCGAAGCGGCCCTGACGGCCGGTTGCGACATGGGCCTGGTGTGTAACGACCGCGCTGGCGCCGAGTTGGCCCTGAGCGCTGCCCAGCGCATGAAAGTCACGCCGTCGGCACGTATTGCGCGGATGCGCGGGCAAGTGATTGTTTCTACCGAATACAAACAGGATCCGCGTTGGCTGATGGCCCTGGGTGCGCTGCGAGAGGCTCAGTTGATCGACTGAGTACAGTGGTGGCGGCCTGACGAGGGCCGCTAGCGTTTTTCCTGCTTATTGGGCAGCGGCGCAAACAGTGCCTCGATATCATCGTTGCCCAGTTGCCAATCCCCTGTGGTCCGTCCATCCAGCACACCCGCCGCCAGATCGGATTTCTCCTTCTGCAAGTGCTGGATTTTCTCTTCCACCGTGCCCCGGGCGATCATCTTGTAGACGAACACCGGCTTCTCTTGACCAATCCTGTAGGCACGATCGGTGGCCTGGTTTTCCGTGGCCGGGTTCCACCACGGATCGTAATGGATCACCGTGTCGGCTTCCGTCAGGTTAAGCCCGACGCCACCCGCCTTGAGGCTGATCAGGAAGATCTGCAGTGTGCCGCTCTGGAAGTCTTTCACCGGCGTGCGCCGGTCCCGAGTCTGGCCAGTCAGTAGTGCGTAGGCGACGCCGCGCTGCTTCAGCTCAGCCTCGATCAGGCTCAGCATCGAGGTGAACTGGGAAAACAGCAGGATCCGCCGCCCTTCGGCAAACAGTTCCTCGAGCATTTCCATCAGGCTGTCGAGTTTGCCAGAACTGCTACCCCGTGTGGGTAAGGTTGCATCATTGACCAGGCGCAAGTCACAGCACACCTGGCGCAACTTGAGCAGCGCTTCCAGAATAATGATCTGGCTGCGGGCCACGCCCTTGCGAGTGATCTCGTCGCGGACTTTCTTGTCCATGGCCAGGCGCATGGTTTCATATACATCACGCTGGGCTTCGTTGAGGTCGACCCAGTGGATGATCTCGGTCTTGGGTGGCAATTCAGTCGCCACCTGTTCCTTGGTGCGACGTAGCAGAAAGGGTTTTATCCGACCATTGAGGTGCTGCAATCGTACATCACTGGCGCGCTTTTCGATGGGTACGCGGTAATCACGGTTAAAGCTTTTCACGTCACCCAGCCAACCCGGCAACAGGAAGTGGAACAGCGACCACAACTCGCCCAAATGGTTTTCCAGTGGTGTACCTGAAAGGCACAGGCGCTGGCGGGCATTCAGCTCGCGGGCGGCCTGGGCGGCCTTGCTGGTAGGGTTCTTGATGTACTGGGCTTCGTCGAGGATCAGCACATGCAAGGGTAGGGCAGCCAGTGCCTCGATGTCCTTGGGGAGCAAGGCGTAAGTGGTGAGCAACAGGTCGTAATCCTGCAGGTGCTCGAAATGCTTCTTGCGTCCGGCGCCATATAACGCCAGAACCTTGAGCTGCGGCGTGAAGTGGGCGGCCTCGTCGAGCCAGTTGGGGATCAGGCTGGTGGGCATCACCACCATGCAGGGTCGATCCAGGCGCCCGGCGATTTTTTCGCTGAGAACATGCGCCAGGGTTTGCAGGGTTTTCCCCAGGCCCATGTCGTCCGCGAGAATCCCGCCGACTTCCAGTTGCCGCAGGGACTGCATCCAGCTCAAGCCTTCCAACTGATAGGGGCGCAAGGTTGCATTCAGGCCTTCGGGCGCGGTGGCGGTGAAGTTCTTGATGTCCCGCAGGCGTTGGGCGAAGTTGCGGATCTGCTCGCCACCTTCCCATTGCAGTGGCAAGTCTTCCAGCGGATTGAGGCGGATCGCATCGGCCTTGCTCAGGCGCAGCGTAGTGGTGCCGGGGTCTTGCAGGTAGAACTCGCCGAGGGTGGCCAGCACCGGTTTCAGTCGGCCGTAGGGCAGGGCGACTTGCAAGGGGCCGTGGCCGCCGTTGGGCCGTGCCGGGATGTTTACCAGAATCAGTTCGTCATCGCGACGGCGGGCCAGTTTTTCCGGGTTGAGGATTTCGGTGTGGGAGCGCATCAGGTTTAACAGGATCGGTAACAGGCTCAGCCGTTCACCGTTGACGATGATGCCCAATTCCAGGTCAAACCAGTCGCGCTCCGGGACTTCATCGACGGTGGCATACCAGTCGTCCACGGCCGTCAGGTCGAAGCCGAAATCTTCATCGATCTGCAACTCCCAGCCCTGGGCGCATAACCCGGGTGAGGCATTCAGGGTGAAATTCAGCCAGGCGCTGTCATTGACCATCTCAAACAACTCGCCGGCGCTTTCCGGCAGGGCCTTGCTCTGGCGGGTGGCGATCTTGAAGCCCAGCAGGCGCAGTTGTTCGCGAAACTGTTGCTCCACCTCGGGGTGGCGCTTGATCCGCAGGCTCTGGGTTTCCTGGCGCACAATGATGTCGGCGTTCTTCTGGCCGCTGACGTAGTTGCCTTGGTAGTTGAACGATAGGGCAGCCCGATGCTGGATGTAGCGCTGCATCTTGCCGTTGCGCGGTTCAAACGCGCTGAACTCTATACTCGCCAGCCACAAACGGGGTACCGGTTGCACGTCGTCCAGCACCACTTGCGGCAAGATCACGCGATTGTCCAGCACCGCCTGGAGCTTCTCCAGCAGGTCGGAGTCCTTGGCCGCGGCCGGGTAGGCCAGGGTTTCCTGGACCTTGAGCAATACCGCCGCGATGTGTTTGCAGTTCGTGTGTACGGGGCAGGTGCAGCGGCTGTCTACCAGGATCAAGGTGCCCTTGGCTGACTCGCGCAATTCGATGGTCTGACGGTAGACGTTGCTGCCCGAGCCTTCACAACTGGCGATGATCGTACTGTCGCCAGACTCGACGATCCGCACGCGGTTTTCCAGGGCGTAGCGCCGGCCGCGCTCCAGGCTTTGCTCTTTGAAGCGGTTGGCCCAGGAGGGAGCCAGGGGTTTGGTCAGCGACGACGTCAGGGCCATGGCGCAGGATCAGTCCTGAAGGTCGGGCGGTGGCGCACTGGGCGGCTTGGCGGTCAGCGAGGTGATCTTGATCAGCAGGGCGAGATGGCCGCCGTCCAGGTAGTTGAGCTGGTTGTTCTTGGTGCGCACGTCTGTCTGACTCAGGTGTTCGCTGGCGATGACACTGCCGTTGCTATCGAACTGGTTGATCCAGAGTTGCGCATCGATATCGGTAAAGCGCCCCAGTTGCAGGCTCAGGGTGCCCTCGATGGGAAACTGGCCGAACTGCTCCTGGCCGTCGCTGATGGCCAACTTGACCGGTTGCTCGCCGAGGTTCTGCTCCCAGGCCTTGTGCAGCAACACGGTGTAATTATTGTCGGCGCTGAGCTTGTCGACGATGTTATTCAGCCGCGGCGGACTCACTTTGTCATTGTCCAGGCGAGACGCACCGGCGGCCCAGTCTTCCGGGGCCGCTCGGCTGTTGATCAGCGGTTCGGCATTCTGCCGGATCAGGATCATTTCTACCTGATACAGGCTATCGGCAAATGCCGAAGGTGCGATGACCACCAACAACAGGCTCAGAATGCGAAACAGGCGCATGGGGCGTCCTTCAAGCAGATTTTGGAAGGAGGCGTTCAAACAGCGCCTCCAATGTATTAAAGCGTTCTTCGGCCCGTTCCATCGCAACCATGAACTTGAACAGCGTAGCGCCTTCGAACTTGTAGCGGTTGGGTTGGCCTTGAATCAGCTTGATCAGCACCAGCGGGTCCACCGGGGTCTGTGCTTCGAATTCAATACGCCCTCCTTGCGGGCCTGCGTCCACTTTCTTGATCCCCAGTTGCTCGGCCTGCAATTTGAGCAGGGTCAGGCGCACCAGGTTCTTGGTCGGTTCCGGCAACAGGCCAAAGCGGTCGATCATCTCCACTTGCAGGTCCTTCAGGCCCTCTTCGTTGGTCGCCGAGGCAATACGCTTGTACAGAATCAGTCGCGCATGGACATCCGGCAGGTAGTCTTCAGGAATCAATGCCGGCAAGCGCAGGTTGATTTCCGGGCCACCGCCCAGGGGTTGGTCGAGGTTGGGCTGCTCGCCTTTGCGGATGGCTTTCACCGCCCGTTCGAGCATTTCCATGTAAAGGGTGAAGCCCACGGCCTGGATCTGCCCGCTCTGACCGTCGCCCAGTAGCTCGCCGGCACCACGGATTTCCAGGTCGTTGGTGGCGAGCACGAAACCGGCGCCCAGGTCCTGGGTGTTGGCGATGGCTTCCAGGCGCTTTTCAGCGTCAGAAGTAATCTGTTGGCGCGGCGGTGTCAGCAGGTAGGCGTAGGCCTGGTGGTGACTGCGCCCGACCCGGCCGCGCAATTGGTGCAGTTGCGCCAGGCCGAACTTGTCGGCCCGCTCGATGATGATGGTGTTGGCGCTCGGCACGTCGATGCCGGTCTCGATGATGGTCGAGGCGATCAGTACGTTGAAGCGTTTGTGATAGAAATCACTCATGACCTGTTCGAGTTCGCGCTCGCGCATTTGCCCGTGGCCGATGCCAATTCGTGCTTCTGGCACCAGTTCGGCCAATTCGGCGGCGCACTTCTCGATGCTCTTCACGTCGTTGTGCAGGTAGTAGACCTGGCCGCCGCGCAGCAACTCCCGCAGCAACGCTTCTTTGATCGTGCTCTTGTTCTGCTCCATGACGAAGGTGCGTACCGACAAACGCCGCGCCGGCGGGGTGGCGATGATCGACAGGTCGCGCATGCCCGACACCGCCATGTTCAAGGTGCGCGGAATCGGCGTGGCGGTGAGGGTGAGGATGTCGACTTCACTGCGCAGCGCCTTGAGTTGTTCCTTCTGGCGGACCCCGAAGCGATGTTCTTCGTCGATGATCACCAGGCCCAGGTTCTTGATCTTCACATCATCCGACAGCAGCTTGTGGGTGCCGATGACGATGTCGATCTTGCCTTCTGCCAGGTCGGCGACGGCCGCATTTACTTCCTTGGTCGACTTGAAGCGGCTCATCACTTCCACGGTCACCGGCCAGTCGGCAAAGCGGTCGCGAAAGCTGTTGTAGTGCTGCTGGGCGAGCAGGGTGGTGGGTACGAGGATCGCCACCTGCCGGCCACCGTGCACGGCAATAAAGGCGGCGCGCATGGCCACTTCGGTCTTGCCGAAACCGACGTCGCCGCAGACCAGGCGGTCCATTGGCTTGGGCGCCAGCATATCGGCGCGCACGGCGTCGATGGTGGTTTGCTGGTCTGGGGTTTCCTCAAAAGCGAAGCCGGCGCTGAAGGTCGCGTAATCGGCTTTCGGGTCGGCGAAGGCATAACCTTCCCGGGCCGCGCGGCGGGCGTAGATATCCAGCAGTTCGGCGGCGACGTCGCGCACCTGTTCGGCGGCCTTGCGCTTGGCCTTCTGCCAGGTCTCGGAGCCCAGCCGGTGCAATGGCGCCAGGGCGTCGTCGCTGCCAGTGTAGCGGGCGATCAGGTGCAGGTTGGCGACCGGCACGTAGAGCTTGGCGCCCTCGGCGTATTCCATGGTGAGGAATTCGGCGACCTGGTTGTCGATTTCCAGGGTGGCGAGGCCCAGGTAGCGGCCCACGCCATGGTCGATATGCACCACCGGCGCGCCTTCGCGCAACTCGGTGAGGTTCTTGATCACGGCATCATTGTTGGCGTCGGCGCGTTTTTCGCGGCGGCGACGCTGCATGACGCGCTGACCGAACAACGGGCTTTCGGCAATCAGCGCCAGGGCCGGGTCATCCAGCAGCAGGCCTTCGTCCAGTGGCGCGATGGTGATCGCCAGGCGATCCTTGCTGGCGACGAAGTCCGGCCAACTGTCGACGGTTTTCGGTCGCAGTTTCAGGCGTTCGAGCAGTTCCAGCAGCACTTCGCGGCGGCCGGCGGATTCGGCGGTGAACAGCACGCGACCCGGGAAGTCGCCGAGGAAGTTCGACAGCGCTTGCAGCGGCTGGTTGGCCTTAGCTTCGATGGCGAGATTGGGCAACGCTTGCGCCGCAAAACGCTTGCGACCGGCGCTGGTCTCCATATCCTGCTGGCTGGCAACCACGCGCGGCCAGTTTTTCAGGCGGGCGAAGCAGTCTTCCACCGGCAGGAACAGTTCGGCGGGCGGCAATAAAGGCCGGGCTGGGTCGACGCGGCGTTCTTCATAACGGTTGCGCACGTCATTCCAGAAGTTTTCCGCCGCCTGTTCGATGCCGGGCAGGGAGAACACCTGGGTGTCCTGGGGCAAGTAATCGAACAGGGTAGAGGTTTCGTCGAAGAACAGCGGCAGGTAGTACTCGATACCGGCGGGGGTGATCCCGCTGCTCAAGTCCTGGAAGATCGGGCAGCGACGGAAGTCCACATCAAAGCGCTCGCGAAAACGCGCCTTGAAGCGGGTGACCGCATCTTTTTGTAGTGGGAATTCCCGGGCTGGCAACAGCTTGACCGACTCGACCTTGTCGATGGAGCGCTGGTTTTCCGGGTCGAAGGTGCGCAGGGTTTCGATTTCGTCGTCGAACAGATCGATCCGGTACGGCAGTTTGCTGCCCATCGGGAACAGGTCGATCAAGGCCCCGCGCACGGCGAACTCACCGTGCTCGTACACGGTGTCGACACAGCGGTAGCCACTGGCCTCAAGCCGGGTGCGCATCTGTTCCACGTCGAGCTTCTGGCCGATATCCAGCACCAGGCTGCTGCCCAGCAGGAATTTGGTCGGTGCCAGGCGGTGCAGGGCGGTGGTGATCGGTACCACCAGCACGCCGTGGGCCAGTTCCGGTAGGCGGTACAGGCTGGCGATGCGCTGGGAGATGATGTCCTGGTGCGGCGAAAACAGATCGTAGGGCAGGGTTTCCCAATCCGGGAAATGCAGCACCGGCAAATCGGGGGCGAAGAAGCTCAGCTCCTGTTCCAGCCGCTCGGCACTTTGGCTGTCGGCGGTTAATAGCAGGGTAAAGCGCTTGGCTGCGCTGGCAGCCTCGGCAATGGCCAGGCTCAGGGCGGCACCGGGCAAATTGTCCCAGTGCTGTTTACCTGCCTCGGCAGGGAGTTGCGGTAGACGCAGAACGGGCACGGAAGGTTGAGCTCCAAGCGTTGCGACAAAGTCGGTAATTGTAACGGTCCAAGGTGCCGCCTGTCAGTTGCTGACTGTGCCTATTACGGTTTGCAGGAAATGTAGTGGCTAAGACAAACAAAGGCGCCTTTTGACTCAATATGTAGTGTGGTTTTGCGCGGATATTTCGGAGGGTTACGGACAAGTCGGTCTGTGCGTTCCACTAGTGGCCTTCTGGAACCCGCGTATTTACTGGGCTGCGGCGGGGCGGTATTTTTTGCCAAGGGCTTTTTGTTGCGGGGCGCGCATTGCTCCGAGGGCGGTCGGGCGGCATAATGTAGCCCCTTTTTTCAGCCCCTACATGTGGAAGGTTCCCGTGACTCAGAAGCCCGACCAGTGTCTTGGTGAATGGATCGACCGTGAAGCACTCGCGGAAGCGATGATTCCGCTTATCGGCCAGCTATACCGCAATAACAATGTGGTGAGCTCGATCTATGGCCGCAGCCTGATCAACCAGTCAGTCATCGCGATTCTCAAGGCTCATCGCTTTGCTCGCCATCGTCAGTCCGACGATGTCGAACTCTCCGTCCACGAAACATTCCCCCTGCTCAAGGCCATGAGCGAGCTCAAGCTCGGCGCGGCCTCGGTGGACCTGGGCAAGTTGGCCGTTAAATTCAAGGCCCAGGGCAATGGCCGCACTGCCGAGCAGTTCGTCCGTGAAGAAATGGCCGAAGTCGTTGGCCAGCAAAACGCTTCCGCGCGCAAAGGCACCGACGTTGTGCTGTACGGCTTTGGTCGTATCGGCCGTCTGTTGGCGCGCATCCTGATCGAAAAAACCGGTGGTGGCGACGGCTTGCGCCTGCGTGCCATCGTTGTGCGCAAAGGCGCCGAGAATGACCTGACCAAGCGCGCCAGCCTGCTGCGTCGCGACTCGGTACATGGTTCGTTCAATGGCACCATCACCATCGACGAAGAAAACAGCACCATTACCGCCAACGGTAACCTGATCCAGGTGATCTACGCGAAGAACCCGACCGAGGTGGACTACACCCAGTACGGCATCAAGGACGCCCTGCTGGTGGACAATACCGGTGTATGGCGTGATGCCGACGGCCTGGGCCAGCACTTGGCCTGCCCGGGTATCGACCGTGTTGTCCTGACTGCGCCTGGCAAAGGCAAGTTGAAGAACATCGTTCACGGTATCAACCACGCTGAAATCACTGCTGACGACAAGATCGTGTCCGCCGCTTCCTGCACCACCAACGCCATTGTGCCGGTGCTCAAGGCGGTGAACGACAAGTTCGGCATCATCAACGGCCACGTCGAAACCGTTCACTCGTACACCAACGACCAGAACCTGATCGACAACTTCCACAAGGGCGATCGCCGTGGCCGTAGCGCCGCGCTGAATATGGTGATCACCGAGACCGGTGCTGCCACCGCTGCTGCCAAGGCCCTGCCTGAGCTGGCCGGCAAGCTGACCGGCAACGCGATCCGTGTACCGACGCCAAACGTGTCGATGGCCATTCTCAACCTGAACCTTGAGAAGCCAGCCACCCGTGAAGAGATGAACGAGTACCTGCGCTACATGGCGCTGCACTCCGATCTGCATAAGCAAATCGACTTCGTCAACTCGCAGGAAGTGGTTTCCACCGACTTCGTGGGTTCACGCCACGCCGGTGTGGTCGATGCCGAAGCCACCATCTGCAACGATAACCGTGTTGTCCTGTACGTCTGGTACGACAACGAATTCGGTTACAGCTGCCAGGTGGTTCGCGTGATGGAAGACATGGCCGGGGTCAACCCGCCAGCGTTTCCGCGCTAAGCGTCAGTTGTAAAGAAAGCGCCCCGAGATGTCGGGGCGTTTTTGTGTGTGGGGTCTATCAGGGGCTGCCTCTGCAGAAGTTGCTGCTGTGGAAAAGACCAGCAGTGAATGATGGATGAAGGGATCCCGCATAATGGCCGTCCCTGGAAGGTACTTGCCTACAGGTCAGGTTTTGACAGCAATAAGGTTTTGTTGCCTATGGGTAGTCTGCGGCAGGTGGTGATAGTGTGCGGGTTCGCGGCGTTGGCCGGTTGTGACGGTGACTCGCTGGAAAGCTTTGGCGGCCCGACCATGGGCAGCACCTATTCGATCAAATACGTGCGCACGCCTGGAGTACCTGGCCCGGATGAAGTTCAGCGTCAGGTTGAGGGGGTACTGGCTGAGGTCGACCGACAAATGTCGACCTATCGCGGGGACTCCGATATAGAGCGTTTCAATGACCTGCCCGCCAACAGTTGCCAGCCGATGCCGGAGTCGATCCTGCACCTGGTGCGCACGGGAGAGCGGTTGGCCGAGGCCAGCAATGGGGCTTTCGACCTGACGGTCGAGCCGCTGCTGAATCTCTGGGGATTCGGCCCGCAGGCTCGTGAGATAAAAGTCCCGGACGCCGTAACCCTTGAGCAGGTGCGCCAGCGTGTCGGCCACGCTCATCTACGCATCGAGGGCCAGCAGTTGTGCAAGGACGCCGCCGTTGAAGTCGACTTCAATAGCATCGCTGCTGGCTACGCGGTTGACCGCATTGCTGCGCAGCTGACCCGGTTGGGTATTCAGAGCTACCTTGGGGAAGTCACCGGCGAACTCAAGGCCGCAGGTCGAAAACCCGATGGCTCACTCTGGCGCATCGCCCTGGAAGAGCCCCGGGATGATCAACAGGTGGCCGAGCGGATCATCGGCGTGAATGGCTTCGGCGTATCCACATCAGGTGACTATCGCAATTATTTCCAGCAGGATGGTCAGCGTTACTCCCATACCCTCGATGCGCGCACGGGAGCGCCGATCACTCACCCATTGGCATCGGTGACGGTGTTGCAGCCGTCGGCGCTGATGGCTGACGGATTATCGACGTTGCTACTGATCCTCGGGCCTGAGCAAGGCTGGGAATACGCAGAAAAGCACCAGGTTGCGGCTTTTTTTGTGATGCGCGAGGGGACAGGCTTCGTCACACGGAGTAACAAGGCTTTTGAGCAATTGACGGCGGTGAAACCGTAACGAACGCTATGTAGTAAAGGCAAAACTGGCCTACGACGCGACCAAGGGTTAATGTGCGCGGCGTTGAGGCTTATATAGACTGTGCCCCGGTTCATACACCTGAGCCCATTTGATCCTTCATGACCGCTGGCCGCGGCATGATTTAGCCAGGCGCCCAACCGTGCGTCCTGGCCTGTTCTGAGGAGTACGCATGGCTGTCTACAACTACGACGTAGTGGTACTGGGTTCCGGCCCGGCTGGAGAAGGTGCGGCGATGAACGCCGCCAAAGCTGGGCGCAAGGTGGCGATGGTCGATAGCCGTCGCCAGGTCGGCGGTAACTGCACCCACCTGGGCACCATCCCGTCCAAGGCCTTGCGTCACTCGGTGCGCCAGATCATGCAGTTCAACACCAACCCGATGTTTCGGGCCATTGGTGAGCCGCGCTGGTTCTCGTTCCCGGACGTGCTCAAGAGCGCTGAAAAAGTCATTTCCAAACAGGTTGCCTCGCGTACGGGCTTCTATGCCCGCAACCGTGTCGACCTGTTCTTCGGCACCGGCAGCTTCGCCGACGAGCAAACCGTCGAAGTGGTCTGCGCCAATGGCGTGGTCGAAAAACTGGTGGCCAAGCACATCATCATCGCCACCGGCTCGCGCCCGTATCGCCCAGCCGATATCGATTTCCACCACCCGCGTATCTACGATAGCGACACCATCCTCAGCCTGGGCCACACCCCGCGCAAACTGATCATCTATGGCGCCGGTGTGATCGGCTGCGAATATGCCTCGATCTTCAGTGGCCTGGGGGTACTGGTGGAGTTGGTGGATAACCGCGACCAGTTACTCAGCTTCCTCGACTCGGAAATTTCCCAGGCGTTGAGCTACCACTTCAGCAACAACAACATCACCGTGCGCCACAACGAGGAATACGATCGCGTTGAAGGCCTGGACAACGGGGTGATCCTGCACCTCAAGTCCGGCAAGAAGATCAAGGCCGACGCCTTGCTCTGGTGCAATGGCCGTACCGGCAACACCGACAAGCTGGGCCTGGAAAACATCGGGGTCAAGGTCAACAGTCGCGGCCAGATCGAGGTGGACGAGAACTATCGCACCGGCGTGACCAACATTTACGGTGCTGGCGACGTGATTGGCTGGCCAAGCCTGGCCAGTGCCGCTCACGACCAGGGGCGTTCGGCCGCTGGGAGCATTGTCGACAATGGCAGCTGGCGCTACGTGAATGATGTACCGACCGGGATCTATACCATTCCCGAGATCAGTTCCATTGGCAAGAACGAGCATGAGTTGACCAAGGCCAAAGTGCCTTACGAAGTGGGCAAGGCGTTCTTCAAGAGCATGGCGCGTGCGCAGATTGCCGGTGAGCCGCAAGGCATGCTGAAGATTCTGTTTCATCGCGAGACCCTGGAAGTTCTCGGTGTGCATTGCTTCGGCTACCAGGCCTCGGAGATCGTGCATATTGGCCAGGCCATCATGAACCAGCCGGGTGAGCAAAATACCCTCAAGTATTTCGTCAACACCACCTTCAACTACCCGACCATGGCTGAAGCCTATCGGGTAGCGGCCTACGACGGCCTCAACCGGCTTTTTTGAGCGGCTCCGGCCGGTGGCCTGAGCCGGCCGGGGAGACCGATTTCAGTAATTCCCGAGAGTGGCAGTGGCCAAACCGGGAAAGTCTGTAATCAGGCTATCTACGCCGAAGTCGGCGAGCCTGCGCATCAGCGCAGGTTCGTTGACTGTCCACACCGACACGTGCAGTCCTTGGCGCTGGGCTTTTTCCAGGCGCTCAGGGGTGCACAACGTCCAGTTCAACGCCAGAATCTCACAGCCGTAGTTTTGCGCGACCTTCAGCGGATCGAGCCAGGCGTATTCGGCGACCAGGCCCCGCGACAGGTCCGGGGTGAGTTCGACGGCGGCTTTCAATACCTCCCGCGAGCTTGAGGTCACAGTGACCTTATCCATGATGCCGAACCTTACGGCCATTTCCCGAATCGCCAGGACGGTGGTGGCGGCGCGGGTGCGTGAGGCGCTTTTGACCTCCAGTTGCCAGTGATCGAAGTCGCACTTTTCAAACAGCTCTTCCAGGCGTGGAATTGGGCAAGGATTAACCCAGCCCGGTCCGCTCTTGCGTGCGTCCATCTTCACAAGGTCCGCCGCTGAATACTCGACGACCTTGCCGCGACGGTCGACGGTACGCTTGAGGGTCGGGTCGTGGATGACCATCAACTCGCCGTCCATGGACAGGTGCAAGTCCAGTTCGCAGCGACGAACGCCGTGCTTGAGGCATTCCTGAAAGCTGGTCAGGGTGTTCTCTGGTGCCTCGCCTTTGGCACCGCGGTGGCCGTAAATCAGGGTCACAGTTGCTCCTTTACGCCAGGTGTCCTGGCGGGGTGGATGGCACAACAGGCCATTCAATGATCGTATTCAAGTGTCTTGGGCTTCGCTTTGTTCCCGTGCCAGACGCCGTTCCTGAGCCTGCTTCTGCAGGATATGGCGCGCCAGCAACTGGCGTTGGGCGTCGGTCATGGCTTCGAACTCGGTACTGAGTTCAAAACCGTCGCCTCGGGCATTGCAATGGGTAACCTTGGCTCGTAACAACAGGCCCAGCGCCTGGGGCATCAACACCAGTTTGACCGCCAACTGGCTGCCGGGTGCCACGGCGCTTGGGTGCTGGAATTCGATGCCGCCTTCGGAAATGATCACCGGTTGGGGTGTGCCGATCTCGCTCAGCAAGCTTTGCGCCATGATCTGGCTGAGCAGGTCGATCCGCTTGTTCTGGACTTTGAGGAAGGCGGCCAGGGTTCGGTCTCGCTCACCGATCTGGCGCAGCAGGTGCTGGGATTCGAATTCACTCAGGTGTAATTCACTGAGCAGATTGAAGAGTGGCGAATCATCCAGCAACACTTCCTTGCTCGCCGCTTCCGGGCCGGACAGAGGGCTAATTTCCAGTGCGATCATGTCCTCGATACGGTAGTATTCGCGGCGATCTTCTTCATCTAATGTCGACATGGCGAACCCAAGGCAGCGGTGATGGTCTGAGTGTAAAGCTGCTTACCTGACCCCGCCACAAGGACGTCTTCTTTTCCTCCGAACAAGCCCCGACATGTTCAGACCTCTCTTCGTATTTATTGGCACGCGTTATACCCGTGCAAAGCGCCGCAATCATTTTGTGTCATTCATTTCCTTGACCTCGATGATCGGACTCGCCCTTGGCGTAGTTGTGATGATCGTCGTGCTCTCGGTGATGAACGGCTTCGATCATGAGATGCGCACCCGCGTGCTGGGCATGGTGCCCCACGCGACCATCGAGTCTGGTGAGCCCATCAGCGATTGGCAAAGCCTGGCCGCCAAGGTCAAGCAGAACCCCAAGGTCCTGGCGGTTGCGCCCTTTACCCAGATGCAAGGTCTGTTGACCCATAATGGCAAGGTGCAGAAAATCCTGCTCAATGCCATCGACCCGGCCGTCGAACGCAACGTCTCGATCATCGATAATTTCATGCAGCAGGGCAAACTGGACGACTTGTCGCCCGGCAGCTTTGGCATCGTGATCGGCGATAAGGCCGCGGCCAAGCTCGGGGTGGGCATCGGCGACAAGCTGACCTTCGTCGCTCCGGAAGTTACGGTGACCCCGGCGGGGATGTTTCCGCGCATGAAACGCTTCACCGTGGTCGGTGTGTTTCACGTCGGCGCCGGTGAGATCGACGGTTACCTGGGACTGACCAACCTCACCGACCTGGCCCGCCTGCATCGTTGGAAGCCGGATCAGGTGCAGGGCCTGCGCCTGAAATTCAACGACTTGTTCGATGCGCCACGTACTTCATGGGAGATCGCCCAGCACTTGGGAGAAACCCAGTACTACGCCCGCGACTGGACCCGTACCCACGGCAACCTGTACCAGGCGATTCGCATGGAAAAAGCCATGATCGGCCTGCTGCTGCTGCTGATCGTCGCTGTCGCCGCCTTCAACATCATCTCCACTCTGGTAATGGTGGTAAATGACAAGAAGGGCGACATCGCTATCCTGCGCACGCTCGGCGCCACGCCGGGGCAGATCATGGCGATCTTCATGGTCCAGGGCACAGTGATTGGTGTGGTGGGTACCTTGATTGGTACCGTCGTGGGGATTTTCGCCGCGCTGAACGTCAGCGCCGCGATTGCCGGCCTGGAAGTGCTGATTGGCCACAAGTTTCTTAATTCCGACGTTTATTTCATCGACTACTTGCCGTCTCAGGTGCAGAGCCAGGACGTGTTGATGGTCGGCGCCGCGGCGTTGGTCCTGAGTTTCCTTGCCACCCTGTATCCAGCCTGGCGCGCGGCACGCACCCAGCCGGCGCAGGCTTTACGTTATGAGTGAATCGGCATGAGTGAAAAAGCAATCCTGAGTTGCCGCGACCTGGGCAAATCCTACGAGGAAGGCCCGGAGTCCGTGGTTGTGCTGTCCAACCTGCAGTTGGAACTGCATCCGGGCGAGCGTGTGGCGATCGTCGGCAGTTCGGGCTCCGGCAAAAGTACCTTGCTCAACCTGTTGGGTGGCCTTGATACGCCGTCCCAGGGCAGTGTCTGGCTGGCCGGTGAAGAACTGTCGGCCCTGGGCGAGAAAGCCCGCGGCCAGTTGCGCAACCGGTCCCTGGGTTTTGTATACCAGTTCCATCACTTGCTGGCGGAGTTCACGGCCCTGGAAAACGTCTGCATGCCGCTGTTGATCGGCAAGACCGCCATACCTGAGGCGCGTCAGCGGGCTACGGCGTTGCTGGAGCGAGTCGGCCTTGGCCATCGCCTGGAGCACAAGCCGGCTGAATTGTCCGGTGGCGAGCGCCAGCGAGTGGCCATTGCCCGGGCCCTGGTCAACAATCCGGGCCTGGTGATGCTCGACGAGCCTACCGGCAACCTCGACTCCCATACCGCCCAAGGCATCAAGGACTTGATGCTGGAGTTGAGTACCCAGATGCGCACGGCGTTCCTGGTGGTGACCCATGACATGAGCATGGCCCGGCAGATGGACCGTGTGCTGCACCTGCAGGAAGGTCATTTAGTCGCCATCTGACGTGTTTCAAGCCCGGGCACCTGCGCCCGGGTTTCTATTTTTTCAACGGTGCCCGCGAATGTTCAGACCGTTATCGATTTTCATCGGCACGCGCTATACCCGCGCCAAGCGCCGCAACCGTTTTGTTTCGTTTATTTCGATGACCTCGATGATCGGCCTCGCCCTGGGCGTACTGTCGATGATTGTGGTGTTGTCGGTGATGAACGGTTTCCAGCGAGAAATGAGCTCACGCATTCTCGGCATGGTGCCCCACGCCACTATCGTCGGTGTCAACCCGATCAGCGATTGGCGGCCTGTAGCTGCCGCAGCGCTGAAAAATCCCGCCGTCACCGCTGCCGTGCCATTCACAGAGATGGAGGGCATGCTGTCCTACAAGGGCTCGATGCAGCCGATCCAGATCAGCGGTATTGACCCGGCCCAAGAGGGCAAGGTGTCCATCGTCGCCCAGCATATAGTCCAGGGCAGCCTTGAAGACCTGAAACCCGGAGAGTTTGGCGTGGTGATCGGTGAGATCACCGCGCGGCGTTTCCGCCTGAATGTTGGCGATAAACTGACCCTGATCGTGCCGGAAATCAGCACCGCGCCCGGCGGTATCACCCCGCGCATGCGGCGTTTGAATGTGGTGGGTGTGTTCAAGGTGGGGGCCGAACTGGATGGCTCCATGGCGTTGATCCACGTTGCCGACGCCGCCGAGATGCAGCACTGGCAGCCGAACCAGGTGCAAAGCGTGCGCCTGGCGGTGAAGGACTTGTACGCGGCGCCGAAGGTTTCGGCGGACATCGCCAGCGGTCTGGGCGCGGACTATAGGGCGGACGACTGGACCCACACCCAGGGTAGCCTGTTCAGCGCAATGAAGATGGAAAAGACCATGATCGGCCTGTTGTTGCTGATGATCGTCGCGGTCGCTGCGTTCAACATCATCGCCACCTTGATCATGGTGGTGAACGACAAGGGCGCAGACATCGCGATCCTGCGTACCATCGGCGCCACGCCACGGCAGATCATGGCGATCTTCATGGTTCAGGGCACGGTGATCGGGGTTGTGGGTACCTTGATTGGCGGCATACTGGGTGTGATTGCGGCACTGAATGTCAGTGAGTTGGTGGGTTGGCTGGAGCGGGTCACCGGGCAGCATATCTTCAGTTCGGACGTGTACTTTGTCAGCAACCTGCCTTCGGAGCTCCAGGGCGGGGATGTGCTGCTGATTTGCACGGCCGGGTTTGTGTTGAGCTTTTTGGCGACGATCTACCCTGCGTATCGGGCGGCGAAGATTGAACCTGCGCATGCCCTGAGATACTCCTGACCTGATTGTTCCCATGCTCCGCGTCACAAGATCGGACGCGGAGCGTGGGAATAATCATTAACCTTCCTTTGGCAACTCGATCACAAACCTTGTCCACCCCATCTTCGGTTCACACCGAATCGTCCCCCCATGAGCCCGTACAATCGACTGGGTAATCGCCAGCCCCAGTCCCGCATGCTCACTGCTACCTTCATGCCGCGCCGGATCCGCCCGGTAGAATCGATCAAACAACCTTGGCAGCAACGCAACTGGAATACCTTCCCCGGTGTTTTCCACGCTCAGCTTCAGGTGATGAGCCTCTTCGGTAATCCTTACGCTGAGTTCTCCACCTTGCGGGGTGAACCGCAATGCGTTATCCAGCAGGTTGGACAGTGCGCGGCGCAACATGCTGCGGTCGCCGAGGGTGTCGGCCTGACCTTCTCGGGACATGTTTACCCGGGCGTCTTCGGCCAGCGGAGCGAAGAACTCCAACAATGCATCCACCTCATCCGCCAGCGCCAATGGTTCGCGCTTGGGTACCAACAGGCCATGATCGGCCTTGGCCAGGTACAACATGTCATTGACCAGTTGCGCCATCCATTGCAGCTCTTCCAAATTGCTGTGCAGCGCTTCGCGATAATCTTCCAGCGCCCGTGGGCGGGTGAGGGTGACTTGGGTGTGGGTCAACAGGTTGGATAATGGTGTGCGCAGCTCATGGGCGATATCGGCGGAAAATGCCGAAAGCCGTTGGAAGGCGTCATCCAGTCGGCCGAGCATGGCATTGAATGCCTGGGCCAATTCCGCCAGCTCCGCAGGCATCTGCTCTTGGGGCAGGCGCTGGGTCAGGGAGTGCACAGATACGCTGGCGGCCACCTCGCTCATGCGGCGCAGCGGTCGCAAGCCACTGCGGGCGGCCCAGGCGCCGAGTAGCGCAGTGGCCAGGGCCGAGAGGCCAACCGTCAACCAGATTAGGCGCTGCATGCGTTGCAGGAAATGCTGGTGGTGGGTGATGTCGAGCATCAGGCTGAGTTGCGGGGAATCCGTTTTGCCGGGCACCAAAGGCGCGTTGTACACGCGGTAATCGGTGCCGGCGTTTTGCAGGCTGTGCAGGCCGGCGCCGGAAGGTAAGTGGATGCCCGAAGCCCCGTCGAACCAGTGCTGACCATTCGCCGCGCTGACCCGCAAGATGAGATCCGGCTGGCGGCTCAGTTCTTCGCGCAGTGTGCTTTCACGTTGGGTAAACAACGTGGGTGTATTGGCGCCTTGCAAGGTACTGCGCAGAGCTACCAGCTTGCCGTCGAGCAATTGCTGGTCCAGCTCGATAAAGTGCGTTTCGCTGGCACGATTGAACAGCACGCCCGCCAATAACGACACCACCGCGGTACAGGCAGCAAACAGCAGCGCCACGCGGCTGGCCAGGGATATTCGTTTCATCAGCAAAAGCGCTCTTCAAGCACATAACCCATGCCGCGTACGGTATGAATCAGCTTGTGAGGGAAGCCGTCATCGACTTTCAGGCGCAGGCGGCGGATCGCCACTTCAATGATGTTAGTGTCGCTGTCGAAGTTCATGTCCCAGACCTGGGACGCGATCAGCGACTTGGGCAGCACCTCGCCCTGGCGCCGCAGGAGCATTTCCAGCAGGGCGAACTCCTTGGCGGTCAGGTCGATACGTTGGCCATTGCGCTCCACACGACGGCGAATCAGGTCCAGGCGCAGATCGGCCAGTTGCAGGCTGGTCTCCAGGGGCATGTTGTTACCACGGCGTAACAGGCTACGTACCCTGGCCAGCAGTTCGGAAAAAGCAAAGGGCTTGACCAGATAATCATCGGCTCCCAGTTCCAGGCCATGGACCCGGTCTTCCACGGCATCCCGTGCGGTCAGGAACAGCACCGGCATGTCCATGCCGGCACTGCGCACGGCCTGGAGAATCTGCCAGCCATTACGCCCCGGCAGCATCACATCGAGAATCAACAAGTCGTAGTCGCCGGTCAGTGCCAAATGCTGACCAGTGGTGCCATCGGCTACCAGTTCGGTGTTGAACCCGGCTTCGCTCAGGCCCTGGCGCAGGTAATGGCCGGTTTTCGGTTGGTCTTCGACGATTAGCAGTTTCATGGGCGGCTCGTGGCAACGGGTAACAATGGGCTTTATACCCTGGGCTTCAGGGTGCAAGTCCAACCTGACAAAGTTGTAATCTAGCCGTCAGGTGGCTGGCAGCGTCGGATTATTAGAGTTTCCCACAGGCTGATTCGAAACCCTCTGGAGAGTGAACATGTTTTTGCGTAAATCCTGCTTGTTGGCTGGCGGCTTGCTGGTACTGAGCTTTCCAGTATTGGCCTCCCCGGGTGAAACGTTCAGCTTCGGGGAGGCAGCGCCTGCCGCCAAGGCCACCCGTACCGTGGAAGTGGTGCTGCAAGACATTTCCTTTTCTCCCGAATCCCTGGATGTAAAAGCCGGCGAGACCGTGCGCTTTGTGTTGGTCAACAAGGGTCAGTTGCTTCACGAGTTCAACCTGGGCGATGCGGCAATGCACGTCAGCCATCAGCAGGAAATGCTCAAGATGCAGGCTGGCGGGATGCTCACCGCCACCGGCATGAAGAAGGACGGTATGGACCACAGCACCATGGACCACGGCGATATGGGTGCCATGAAACATGACGACCCCAACAGTGTGCTGGTGGAGCCGGGCAAAACCGCCGAACTGACCTGGACCTTCGGCAAGGCTGGCGCGCTGGAGTTTGCCTGCAACATCCCTGGGCACTATCAGGCAGGCATGGTGGGCAAACTGACCGTCAGTCAATAAGCGCCGAGACGCAAGGCGGGTGCAAACGCTGGTAGAATGACGGGGTTTATTTAGCCAGGTTTCCGCCATGCATCCCGCAGCCGAACATTCGCCGCTGGGCAAGTCCAGTGAATACATCTGTACCTACACCCCATCGTTGCTGTTCCCGATTCCGCGCGCTGCCAAATGGGCCGAGCTGGGCCTGAGCGCCGAGACCCTGCCGTATAAAGGCGTGGATTTCTGGAACTGCTTCGAACTGTCATGGTTATTGCCGTCCGGCAAGCCGGTGGTGGCTATCGGTGAGTTCAGTATCCCGGCTGATTCGCCGAATATCATTGAGTCAAAGTCCTTCAAGCTGTACCTCAACTCGCTGAACCAGACATCGTTTGCCAGTGTGCAAAACCTGGAGGCGACCTTGCATGCCGACTTGAGCGCGGCCGCTGGCAAGCCGGTCAGTGTGCGAGTCTGCAGCCTGGCCGACGTTGAGGCCGAAGGCGTGGTATCGATGCCGGGCATATGCATTGATGACCTGGACATCAGCGTCAGCAACTACGAGCACCCGCGCCCTGAATTGCTGCGTTGTGATGAGTCCCGGGTAATCGAGGAGAGTGTTCACAGTCATCTGCTCAAATCCAACTGCCCGGTGACCAGCCAGCCCGATTGGGGCAGCGTGGCAGTGGAGTACCGTGGCGCAGCGCTGGATCATGCGAGTCTGTTGGAGTACCTGGTGAGTTTCCGTCAGCACTCGGACTTTCATGAGCAGTGCGTGGAGCGGATCTTCCTGGACCTGCAACGGTTATTGAAACCTGAGAAGTTGACGGTGTATGCGCGTTATGTGCGTCGTGGTGGGTTGGATATCAACCCGTACCGCAGCACCGAGGTGATGGAGTTCCAGAACCTGCGCCTGGCCCGCCAGTAATCTGCCTCTGTAGGAGCGAGCTTGCTCGCGAAAAACGTCAACGATAACGCAGCGTGTCAGTCAGCCTGCGGTGTCGATTCGTTCTTCGCGAGCAAGCTCGCTCCTACAGGGAAGCGGTGTATCAGATCCCGATATTGCCCAGGGTCTGCACGATATTGCGCAAGGTTCCGGCAATTGCTGGGTGCTCCAGCTCAAAACGCTCGACTGCGAGGTTGACGCCGTCGGCGAGGCTGCTGTCTGGAGCTACAGCTTTTTCCAGCTCCATTTGCGATTGAATCTGCTGCATCAAGTCCTGCAGATTTTCGCGCTCGGCTTCCGACAGCGGCGGATTCTGCTCCAATTGCTCGCGCAAAGTATTGATCTGTTCTTGCAGTTCGCGGGCAGGCATGGCGTTCTTCCTTTTATCGATAGGCACTGGCATAGACCGCGGCACACCGGGAAAGGTCTACGGGCTGACCTGTAGATTAATCCACTGGCGCCGGTTGTGCATGATCTCGATCAGGGCTTCTCGCCTTTGAGCTGGCGCAGGCTGATGTCCGCCAGACACGTTTCCAGTTCGCCCAGGTGGTCGATCACCGAATGTACGCCCAACCCATATAGCGCGACTGTCGCCTTGGCACGCTTGTGTTCCCGTTCTCGCTCGTCCAGCGCTTGCCATTGCTCGGGCGAGAGCCCGCACAGCGAACCGCAGGACGCCAGGCCGATCGTCCACAACCCTGCATTGAGCCCCGATTGCAGCAGGCGCGGCTCGCCACTGACCAATACGCAGCCTTCCAGGCGCTCGATGTTCAACTCCATCAAGGCCTGCCAGCAGGCGTGAGGCGCCGGCCAGCGGGAAACTGCAGCGGAGGTGGCCTTGACCCAGCGTGGCAGGTCGGCGGCCAAGGGCGTGGAAATAGCGCTCGGCAGTTCGTCTAGCCAGGCACAGGGAGTGCCTTGCTCTTCCAGGTGGCGCAGGATCTTCAGGGCACCGGGCGTGGCGCGTGTACTGGAGGAGGGCGTGATGGTGTTGCGGGCCTGGGAACCAAAGTCCACCAGGCAGCCACTCAGGCCGAACAGTACAGCGCTCAAGGACGGGGCGCAGGCGGCAACAGTCTTGGCTTGGGGCATTTCGTCATCCTTGAAAATAGCTGTAACGCTATCCGAAGGCGATGACAGACAGATGACAGTCGATTTTAGTTGTAGGAGTTTTGCAAATTCCATGAATGACATTTCCTTCGGGCTGCCTAATCTGACACTTCCGTCATATACTGGATGCCTCATTCAGGGCATAGCGCCCATGACAGACCATTCAAGGAGTTCAAGCTATGCGCTGGAGCCATTACCTCGTTCAGTTATCCGTGTGTGCCGGTGCCCTGCTGGTACCTTTCGTTGCCCAGGCGGCTTCGGAAGATGATCCATGGGAAGTCATCAACCGACCGGTCTTCACCTTCAATGACACTCTTGACACCTATGCGCTTAAGCCATTGGCCCAGGGCTACCAGTTCATTACCCCGCAATTTGTTGAAGACGGTGTCCATAATTTCTTCCGTAACATCGGTGACGTCGGCAACCTGGCCAATAACGTGCTGCAACTCAAGCCGCATGCGGCGGGCGTTGATACTGCCCGTTTGCTGATGAACACCACGTTCGGCGTGTTGGGTTTTATTGACGTTGGCACCAAAATGGGGCTGCAACGCAGTGACGAAGACTTTGGCCAGACCCTCGGTTATTGGGGTGTAGGCAGCGGTCCTTACGTGATGCTGCCGTTGCTGGGGCCAAGTACTCTGCGTGATGCACCGTCCAAATACGTCGACAGCTTCACTGAACCCTATGGCTACATGCACGACATTCCATGGCGCAACAGCCTCATGGGCCTCGACCTCGTCGATACCCGCGCCAGCCTGCTGTCGGCCGAGAAGCTGATCAATGGCGACAAGTACACCTTCATCCGCAACGCCTACCTGCAGAACCGCGAGTTCAGGGTCAAAGATGGCAAGGTTGTGGACGACTTTTAAGGGGCATACCTTGAATGAAAAAGGCGGCCTTCGGGGCCGCCTTTTTTGTGTGTATTGATTTCAATGCGTCTTGAGAGCTTTACAGGCCCATGCTGGGGCGCCGTCTTTATCCCTTGTCCATATCGGTGTGCATGCGCATGAAATCGCGCTTTTGTGCTTAGTCCTGCTCGTTCCTGCTCACAGGATCCATCCTTACATTGTGTTGGGGTTTTGGTCGTTCTTATAACTCCCGGTAATTTGCGACGTAAAGACGCCCGGCGACCATCGGCATGAGCTTGAAACCCCTGACGGATGGGAGTACCGTCTGCGCCTTAGAAGGGCACCTCTGGTTTTACTTTTGTGCGTGGGCAAAAAGCACGTACTTTGTAGGACAGAGAGGCTAGAAAGCGAATCCAGTAGTGTGAGCCCGACCTTTGCCTGGCTGCCTACACCAACCTAATTCTGGCGCCGTTTGCCCACATGCAAAAAACCAGTGCCACGCTGCTGATAATCGATGACGACGAAGTAGTACGCGCGAGTCTCGCGGCCTATTTGGAAGACAGTGGCTTCAGCGTCCTGCAGGCCGGCAATGGCCTCCAGGGTCTTCAGGTGTTCGAGCGCGATAAGCCCGACCTTGTGATCTGCGACCTGCGCATGCCTCAGGTGGGCGGCCTCGAGCTGATCCGCCAAGTGACCGACATTGCCCCGCAGACGCCAGTGATTGTCGTGTCCGGTGCCGGGGTGATGAACGATGCCGTCGAGGCCTTGCGCCTGGGCGCAGCCGATTACCTGATCAAACCCTTGGAAGACCTGGCGGTGCTGGAGCATTCGGTGCGCCGAGCCCTGGATCGTTCACGGCTGCTGGTGGAAAACCAGCGTTATCGTGAAAAACTGGAAACCGCCAACCGCGAACTCGAAGCCAGCCTGAACCTGCTTCAGGAAGACCAGAACGCCGGTCGCCAAGTGCAGATGAACATGCTGCCGGTCAGCCCCTGGAGCATCGACGAGTTCCAGTTTGCCCATCAGATCATTCCGTCGTTGTATCTGTCGGGTGATTTTGTCGACTACTTCCGCGTAGATGAGCGGCGTGTCGCGTTCTACCTGGCCGATGTCTCCGGCCATGGCGCCTCCTCGGCATTCGTGACCGTGTTGTTGAAATTCATGACTACACGGCTGTTGTTCGAATCCAAACGCAACGGCACCTTGCCAGAGTTCACTCCCTCGCAAGTGCTGGGCCACATCAATCGGGGCCTGATCAGCTGCAAGCTGGGCAAGCACGTGACGATGGTGGGCGGCGTGATTGATGAAGAAACCGGTCTTTTGACCTACAGCATTGGCGGTCACCTGCCATTGCCGGTTTTGTACACTCCGGACAGTGTGCGTTATCTGGAAGGGCGTGGTCTGCCTGTGGGCTTGTTCAACGAAGCCACCTACGAAGACCACGTGCTGGAACTGCCACCGACCTTCAGCCTGACGCTGATGTCCGATGGCATCCTGGACCTTTTGCCAGAACCTACACTCAAAGAGAAAGAGGCCGCCTTGCCCCAACGGGTCAGGTCGGCGGGCGGCAGCCTGGATGGCCTGCGGCAGGTTTTTGGATTGGCCACGCTAGGGGAGATGCCGGATGATATCGCCCTATTGGTGTTGAGCAGGAATCTTTGATGAGTACCGGAAGAATCCAGTTCGCCGAGCAAGACGGGACCTTCGTCCTGAAGTTTGTCGGTGAAGTGCGCCTGACCTTATGTTCGGCGCTGGATGCCACGATTGAGCGGATCTTCACAGCGCTGAACTTTTCGGCGATCGTGATCGATCTGACCGAAACCCGCAGCATCGATAGCACCACCCTTGGGCTGTTGGCCAAGTTGTCCATTCTGTCTCGGCAGAAGATCGGATTGCTGCCAACCGTTGTCACCACCCACGAAGACATTACCCGGCTCCTGCAGTCCATGGGTTTTGATCAAGTGTTCAACATCGTTGATCGGCCGATCCCATGCCCGGAATGCCTGACCGATCTACCGTCCCAGGATCAGTCCGAGGAAGTGGTACGGATCAAGGTGCTGGAAGCCCACAAGATCCTGATGGGCTTGAACGACTCCAACCGCGAGGCGTTCCACGACCTGGTGAATGCGCTCGAGCGGCATTAACGAGCCCAGAGCAAGTGCCGAGATACCACATTTTTCGGCATAAAAAAGGGCAGCACCTTCACAGGTGCTGCCCTTTTTGCTGTTGCCGGTTTTAGAGCTTGGCGGTCAGTAGCGCTTCGAGTTTTTCCTGGTCGCGGGCAAATTGACGAATGCCCTCGGCCAGCTTCTCGGTGGCCATCGCATCCTCGTTGGACTCCCAACGGAACTGCGCCTCGGTCATGTGCACACGGGCTTCGCCGGCATGGCCAGGTGCCAACTTGCGCTCCAGCTTGCCATTATCGGCCGCCAGTTTTTCCAGCAGGTCAGGGCTGATGGTCAGGCGATCACAGCCGGCCAACTGCTCTATCTGGCTCAGGTTGCGGAAGCTCGCGCCCATTACCACGGTCTTGTAGCCATTGGCCTTATAGTAGTTGTAGATGCGCGTCACCGAGTGCACGCCTGGATCATCGGCGCCGGTGTAGTCTGTGCCGTTGGCCTTCTTGTACCAGTCGTAGATGCGACCCACGAACGGCGAAATCAGGAACACGCCAGCTTCGGCGCACGCCACGGCCTGGGCGAAGGAGAACAGCAGCGTCAGGTTGGTCTGGATGCCTTCTTTTTCCAGTTGCTCGGCGGCACGGATGCCCTCCCAGGTGGAGGCGATCTTGATCAGCACGCGGTCACGGCCGATGCCAGCCTTTTCGTACAGGTCGATCAGGCGATGCGCGCGCTTAAGCACCGCATCGGTGTCGAATGACAGGCGGGCATCCACCTCGGTGGAAATGCGGCCAGGGACCACTTTCAGAATTTCTTGACCTACCGCTACCGCAAAACGGTCACTGGCCAGGCCGACATCGCCGTTGCAATCGGCAACGCACTCGTCCAGCAGCTTTGCATAGGCGGGTATCGATGCGGCCTTGAGCAGCAGAGACGGGTTGGTGGTGGCATCCACCGGTTTGACGCGAGCGATAGCTTCAAAGTCGCCGGTATCGGCAACGACGGTGGTGATTTGTTTGAGTTGTTCCAGCTTGGAAGTCATGGGCGTGCTCTGTCCTATGGGTCTGATGACATTACCCGAGGGCTGACAGCCACTCAAGGGCGCATGTACGTTCAATGGCCCGCAGCTGCAACTACCTGAAAACAGTCGTTTGAATGGCGGGCCTTGCTGGTAAATAGGAGGGCAAAAGGCGGGACAGGTTCAACCTGGGTGACACAAGGTTACCGCCCCTCCAGCAACTCCCCAGCCTTATCCAACAACGCCAACGGATCACTGGCCTTGTGAATATCCACCGACAACAACTGCCGAAACTTGCGTGCCCCCGGGAAACCGGTCCCCAGCCCCAGCACGTGGCGCGTGATGTGATGCATCGAGCCGCCGGTGGCCAGGTGCTCGGCTATATAGGGCCGCAACTGCGCCAGCGCCTCAGCCCGGCTGATCACCGGCGCCGTACTCCCAAACAGCCGTTGATCCACCTGCGCCAGCACATAGGGGTTGTGATAAGCCTCGCGCCCCAACATCACCCCGTCAAACACCTGCAGATGCTCCTCGCACTGTTCAAGCGTCTTGATCCCGCCGTTGAGAATAATCTCCAGCTCCGGGAAGTCCTGCTTCAACTGCGCGGCCACCTCATAACGCAACGGTGGAATGTCCCGATTCTCTTTCGGTGACAACCCCTCCAGAATCGCAATCCGCGCATGCACGGTAAAACTGGTGCAGCCTGCGTCCTTTACCTGGCCGACGAAATCACACAATTGGGCATAACTGTCCCGACCATTGATCCCGATGCGGTGCTTCACCGTTACCGGAATCGACACCGCATCACGCATGGCCTTCACACACTCAGCAACCAGGGCCGGGTGTGCCATGAGGCAGGCGCCAATCATATTGTTCTGCACCCGGTCACTGGGGCAGCCGACGTTAAGGTTCACCTCGTCGTAACCGGCGTCCTGAGCCATGCGGGCACAAGCGGCCAAGTCTGCCGGAACACTACCGCCCAACTGCAAGGCAAGCGGGTGCTCGGCTTCGTTGTGGCGCAGGAACCGCTCGTGATCACCATGAAGGATCGCGCCGGTGGTAACCATTTCGGTGTAGAGGAGGGTATGTTTGGAGAGCAGACGCAGGAAGAAGCGGCAGTGTCTGTCCGTCCAATCCATCATGGGTGCGACGGAGAAGCGGCGGGAGAAAGCTTGCGTTGGAGCTGTGTGTGAGGGCATTAGGATCTGAGATGGAGAAGGCGAAGGGCAGGGAGTTTAACAGGAATGGGCTGGCGAGGATGGGAAGGCTGAAGCTGTTGGGGCTGTCAAAATTTAATAAAGCTGCCCTTTTTTTGGTTATTTTTTTGCTATTGCCTATTACCTAGCTAAATTTTTATAAATTTCTCCGTAGAAAATGGACGATTAGGAGTAGCGGATGCTCACATTTTTTTCAATGGCTACTCTGGCAAATGACTCTTAGTCTATTCAGGTATCTAGCAGGCTTCAAATATCATATAGATAAATATTTAAAATTCGATGAATCAGCCAATAGTTATTATTTGACCATGGACGAATTCGTCATGGCGCTGTCGTGAGGTAGTGATGAGTGTATTGATAGGGCGTGAAGACAGAGCTCGTAATTTTAGAGTGAGTGCGCTGATTATTGTTGTTGGTTATACCTGTTTTACTGTGGTGGGTTGTTGGTTTTTGGTTCAGAATGGAAAAGTTCCGAATGAGCTTAATTCAGAAACTGGAGAAATTTCAACGGCGTTAGTGGGGAGGGATACTGTTACAACTATATCAAACAGCGTTGGAGAGTTTGCATTCACATGTGCTACTGGCCTAGGAGGATACAGTCAATGTATTCCCGACAAATTGCTGCCCAATTTGCCCAGGGGCGCAGCGACTGTTTCTTGGTATGAACAAGCGCGCTTTCCATTTGGTACATCCCGAAAACTTGTAGAGCTAAAGATCAATGGAGAGCAGATAATTTCGAAAGATATGACAATCGCCAGAATTGAGGGTACGGTCAATTTCGGCCTATGGTCATATTTTTGGATGGGCGTTTTCATGGCAATTATTGCGGGTGTCTTGTGGATAAAGTCGGAAAGATAATAGATGACTGTCTAGCCCTGAGTTTGCTCATCAGACACTTCGATCTGGCGAGCATTCTCGTCTAAATGGGTGTCCGCTTCATTAGACCCCTACAAGCCCCGTTTCTCACTCCCGTGCATCATGTTGAGTGATCACCGCCTGGGGCCCGGGCCGATAGAGTATCCAGCGGTAACAGAGCACACAAATCACCCAATCAAATAATAGGGTCCAGAGGTTGTGGGAGAGAAAGTGAGCACCTTGAAGCATCCTGCCCACGGAGAAGATCGTGCCCAGCCCAAGGGCTATCCCAAGGGCGATTCGCGCACCTCGCGGATGGCTGTCGCGCAAAGCGAAGAACAAGGCCAGCAGCGAGAAGCCGGTTGAAGCATGACCGCCCGGCCAGCAGCGGCCGGGCTTGAGGGTTTCCGCACGCGGGCTTAATAACGGCGTATAGGTTTCGCTACCGCCGAACTCGCTCAGGCTCCACGGGCAATGCACCGCGGTCAGCGCCTTGAGGGGCGTAACGATCGAAGTGGTCAGCGCCATCGCCAGGACCACATAACCCAGCGGCCGACGCCATTGAAGGAGCCTTAGGGAACGCAGGCTTACCAGGAAGCCGATGATGATCAGGACACTCAGCAGGATCACGGCTTGCTTAGCGCGATCATGCAGGATGTCCTCCAGCCAGAAACTTTGGCGACCAATAAAACCTGCCCCCGGCGTATAGAACAGGTGGGCAATGGAAAAATCCACGGCGGTAGGGTCGAGAAGCAGCATCAATCCCATCAGTGCGATCGGGATGCCTAGCGCGAGGCGAAAGTCAAAAGGACGCGACACGCGAAGCGGTAGTGCGATAGCCATGGACAGGCTCCGTTTATTGGATTGCAGGTGCAATGCATACTGAATGTTTGTTAAGTGCCCGGTTACCGAAACAGACTCAATCCGGCGAACTGGCAGGCGATGCCTCAGCGCAACGATTCGACGCGTCATCACCTGCTCGGGGTGAGTTTGCGCCCCTTCGGATAGGTTGTTGCAGCGTTGCACGACCGTAAAAGCACAGCGCTACCAGCAACGTGCTCAGCCACACGAAAATACCGGCCCAGAGGGTGTGCGAAAAATAGTGCCAGCCTTGCAGTACACGTGTTGTGCCATAGACAAGGCCCAGGACGATCACGCCAGCCAGCAACAGATTGGAATACTGCCAACGATAGCGTCGCGCAATGAAGTACAAGGCGAACAGGCTGAACGCGCTTGAAGCATGGCCACCAGGCCAGCATCGCCCAGCTCCGGCTTCGCGCCATAGGGTGAAATTCTCGAACCATTCCTTACGGACTTCAGCGCCACCATAAAGCGTTGTTTCCACCGGGCAATAAACGCTGGTATGACTCTTCAGGTAATGAATCACGCCAGTACTCAGGGCAAAGGCGACGATGACGAAGAAAAAATCAAGCCTGTGGCGGCGCAAGAAGCTCAGTGGTGTCGCCAATCGCGAATGAACAACGCGCCTGGCGAACTGTGTTTCCCGGTATTTTTCAAGGCACGGCCAGACAAACGACAACAGCGCCCCGATGATCGCCAGCTCACCCGTCCAATCCGGAACGATCCGGGTCCACTTGTGGGTAATTTTTTCAAAAAGATGACTCTCGCCTATTGGGAAGACTCCAGCGACAGGGTCATAGAACAGGTTACTGAATAAGCGGTCCAGGTCGGTCATGTCGAAAGCCATGAACGTCACCAAAGCCAACAGTACTGGCAGACCGAGATTACCGCGATAAAAGTCAAAACGACCACGGGCCACGTTCATCAATTCAATTGCTCAACGTTGAGGTTTTTCCATTGGGTGGCGTCCATCGAACCGAGGATTCTCGGTGCGTGTGTGCCATCCACTTTGACGAACAAGGCTTCGGTGTAGGCGCTGGAACGCTCCCAGGCAAGTACACCCATCTTGCGTTCAAATTGGTCGATGCAACCACTGTGGGTAATCAGGACTAGGTTCTCTGTCGATTTTTTATGCGCCAATACGGCGTCCTTGAAGCCGCTGTCGCAGTCACCGAGCCAGCCCTGGACCTGCACGGCCCGTCCAAGTATTAAATCAGCCGTCTGCCGAGTGCGAGTCGACGGGCTGGTGATCATTCGGGCGTTCTCAAGCCCCAACTGCCTCAAGCCGGCGCTAACGGCCATTGCTGAATGACTGCCGCTTACAGTGATGCCATCAGCGCTGCCAAGGCATGGGTTACTGGAGCGGTCACATCGTTCGGCATGCCTGATCATCAGCACAACGTCTCCTTTTGCCCACTGCGCATAAAGTGTTGACTTGCTCAGGTTGGAGGCGATGCCCAAGTCGACAATAGACGTCGCGGTCCATAACCAACCGACTATCGCTAGAAGCGTAATGCTGGCCGTGATCAGTACGATAGATAAGTTATTGAAAGCAAGTCTTCGAGATGCGCTTCTGGAAATTATCGACTCATTTATCACAGTGTGGATCACGGCAACGCTCCTTGAAATATACAACGGTGTGCTACCCCGACTTGATTACCGAACTTCACCACACCCGTGACAGGACGATAAAATAAGCGGCGTGGTTGGTCGGTGAAAACAGTGTGAAAAATTAGTCGGAATGCGTGTTTTACTCCTCCGTTGTCTTTTTAAGTCAGTCTCTAAAAAGCTCGCCCTGCGGCCCACCTTTTATTTGCATATTTTTCACGAGAATTTGATGAGTCGCTGCCTAGAGTCTGCGCCATTGGAGATGTCACGCCCAGCCGCCTGAGCGCCTCCCTAACTTTTCAAGTAGAAATACATGCTTAAAATCAAACCCGTACGCCCCGAAGTTACGACTGCTCTCGCCAGTGGATTCTTATTGCTTGGATTCAATGTAACGCTTTGGCAGCATCTGTTTACTATTACAGGCACCAACAGCATGGGTGTGTTATTGCGTCTCGCGTTTGGCGCCATGATATTTTTCGCTTTTAATATTGTGCTGACTCTATTGTCCTTTCGCCAAACACTAAAGCCTGTGCTGATGAGCTTGTTCATGGTCAGCGCTGGGGTCGCATACTTCATGAATTGCTACGGTGTGGTCATAGACAGTGGCATGTTACGTAACTTCGCAGAAACCAATGCTACCGAGGTAGGGGGCCTGCTCTCCCCTAAACTTTTTGTATATATCGTGCTGTTAGGCCTGCTGCCTTCATTCCTGCTGTGGAAAACCCCCATCCATTACCGACGTTTTCAGCGCGCCTTGCTCAGCAAGGTGTTGGTCGGTGTTGGTTGCACCGCCGCCCTCGGCGCAATTGGGTTGCTTAATTACCAAGGCTTGTCGTCACTGTTTCGAAACCACCATGAATTGCGTCTAATGATCGTGCCGAGCAACTATATCGGTGCATCATTCGGCTATCTGCGTGAACAAGTGGTCACCGCGCAGAAGCCTTTCATGAAAATAGGTGAAGACGCGAGGCTGGTCAGCGATCGGGCGCAATTCCCGCACAAATCCCTTACCGTACTGGTGGTGGGCGAAAGTGCACGGGCGGAAAATTTCGGCATCCTGGGCTACAACCGCGACACGACCCCGCAATTGAGCAAAGAGCCGGGTGTGATTGCCTTTAGCGACGTTCACTCCTGCGGTACCGAAACCGCTGTATCGGTGCCCTGCATGTTTTCCAATATGGGGCGCAAAAATTATGATGCGGCCACTGCAAAAAGTCAGGAAGGCTTGCTCGATGTGCTCAAGCATGCGGGCCTCGAAGTGGTTTGGCGGGACAATCAGTCCGGCTGCAAGGGCACTTGCGACCGAGTGACCCTGGAGGATGTCAGCAAGTCGAAAGATCCCGATGTGTGCGCCAACAACGAATGCCGGGATGAAATCCTGCTGAAGGGATTGCAGCATTACATTGATCAACTCGATAAAGACACGGTATTGGTACTGCACCAGATGGGCAGTCACGGCCCGGAATACTTCAAGCGTTATCCAAAGGCATTTGAAAAATTCACACCGGTGTGTAAAAGCAATGCACTGGACAATTGCAGCCGGGAAAGTATTGTCAATGGCTACGACAATACCCTGCTCTATACCGACCATGTATTGGCCAGCTTGATTGATATCTTGCGCAGCAATCAAAATAAAGTCGATACCGCAATGATTTACCTCTCGGATCATGGTGAGTCTCTGGGGGAGTACAACCTGTTCCTGCACGGCACGCCTTATATGCTCGCACCCGAGCAACAAAAGCATGTCCCGTTGTTAGTCTGGTTGTCTGATAGTTATCAGCAGTCCTTTTCTGTTAATACCACGTGCCTGCAAAACACTCGCAACGCGCCTTTGAGCCAAGACAACCTGTTCCACTCGATGCTTGGCTTGTTGAAGGTCCAGACCAAAGTCTACGACCCCGCGCTGGATATGTTTGCCGGTTGCAGGATGGGCGCCACTGATAGCGTAGTAGCCGATGCACAGTGAAAAAAGAGGGGACCATGCGCATACTCGTTATCGAAGACCATAAAGATATCCTGGCCAATATTTCGGAGTATCTCACGCTCAAAGATTGTGAAGTGACGGGTGCCCTGGATGGATTGACTGGACTTCATCTTGCGATGACAGGCAACTATGACGCGATTATTCTGGACCTGATGCTACCCGGGATGAACGGTAACCTGGTCTGCAAAAGCATCCGGGAAAACAGCAAGCAGCAAGTCCCCATATTGATACTCACCGCCCGGGACCAACTGGATGACCGCCTGACTGGGTTCAGCGTCGGCGCCGATGATTACATCGTCAAACCTTTCGCGTTGTCCGAACTATTTGCTCGCGTTGAAGCCGTTGCATGGCGCTCCACTGGTTTTAAGAAGCACATACTCCAGATACATAACTTGACCTACGACCTGGACTCGCTGGAAGTCAAACGGGAAGGAAAGCTACTCAAGCTCAATCCGACCCATCTAGTACTGCTCGAGATACTCATGCGCAAAAGCCCCTCGGTTGTGAAACGCAAAGAGTTCGAGCAAGCCCTCTGGGGCAGCAATACACCCGACTCTGACAGCTTGCGGACCAACATCTACACGCTGCGCAAAACAATAGACAAGTCCTTCAATGTCCATTTGTTGCACACCGTTCACGGCATAGGCTACAAGCTGGAAGGTCCACGGTAAAAACGACTGGGGGCGTCAGCCGTTCAAATCTTGTCGCGCCCATGTATTACCCTGGCGAAAGCTCATCTGGAACTGTTGTGGGAGAACCATGAGTTCGCCCGCCGAGGGAACCTGACGCTCCCTCGGCGGCTCGTTGTCAGATGAACAAATCGACGCCTAGTTGAAAGGCAACCCACAACGCAAGGCCTGTCGCAAAGAGCAGGGCGATGTTTTCAAACAGGTTGTTGCGATATTTCTTATCCAGCAACGACTTCTGGTTGGACATGATCAGCAGGCCCAGGGAAATCACCGGCAAGCCAATGATGTTCAGCGCACTGACACCAATGGTCAGGGTCACGAAGTCTGGCATGCCAGGCAATGACCAGATCAATGGCGTTACGAGAATAAACAGCATGAACCATTTGTGCATTGGATCATGGTGAAACTCTTTGCCGTACTTATCGCGACGCTTGGGGCGAACGTGTTGGAAAGCATCGGTAATCAGCATCGGGAAGGCAGTGGTCTTGCCTGAAATACTGGCAAACAAGGTCGCGAATACGCCGATGAAGAACACGTACCAACCGATCGGGCCGAAGTAGATTTCCAGCGCCTTGCCCAAGTCAGCCAAGGTTTCCACTTCGATGCCGTTGGGCCGCAGGATTTCCGCGCCGACGATCCAGATAGCCAGGTTAATGACAATCCCGACAAACACAGCAAACAGCAAGTCGTTACGTTGAATACGTTTATGTTGCGGACCGATCCAACCTTTTTGGCGCATCACATAAGGATGCACGAAATTGGCAATCGAACCTGCCACGGCGCCAATGACCGATACCGCGACAAGCAAGGCGCCATGTACGCCTTCATCGGGCGGAATGCTGAAGCCGATGGTGCCTTTCACAATGCCGGCCACATCAGGCCCGGACATTACCGCCAAAGCAATAAACGCCAGGGTCATGATCGCCAGCAGTACCTTCATCACGCCTTCGATCATCGAGTAGATATTACGCCCGACCAGCATCCACACAGCGATGACCACCGCGAAAGAACACAGCAGCGGATTGTCGATGCTCAGCAACATCGCCAACGATTCACCCGCGCCCTTGATCATGTAGGCGTTCATCAAGTGCCCCATCAGCAGGGCATAAACGAGCATAAACCAGGCGAAAAACGGGTTCAGTTGCGCATAGCCTTGCAGGATGGTCATGCCCTGGTTATTGCACAGCTGGAAGCGCGCGATGATGTTGACGATCAGGTATCTCAAGAGCAGAGACACGGCCAGTACCCACATCATCGCGTAGCCGTAATTGGCGCCGGCCACGGAAGAGGTGATCAGATCACCGGCGCCTAACCAGGACAGCACGGCGATGATGCCAGGACCCAGCAGCTTGAGTATTCGAGCGAATCGATTTTGTGGGGGCGCCGCAGCCTGGCCTTCTACGGAAGGGATGCTGGTCATAGCGGGTATCTCCGGTTATTTTTTTTGTGAGAACGCCCGCAGTCGACCACAGTAGGTACGACGTCGTACAACTATTGTTGTGGGAGATTGTTTAAAAATGTTTCCGTGCTGTGTCTGTGTTGTTTTCTGGTCTTGAAAACGGAAATTCGTGCTGGGGCAAATAGAGCAAAAAAGGCTCTTCAATCTCGTAATGATCGTGGGTGTTTTGTTATCGGGCGCGGCGCTGACCCTACCACCGAGTCCATAACAGACGCCCCATTCCACTCGTCCATGATATTCTGCGCGCCATCTTGGTCTAACCTTTCTCTCGTGCGTGCATCCGAACACGCGCGGCCGGATGATGTCGCCGAGGTAGCTGAAGCCAATAATGATAAGAAGTCAGCGCAGAAGGACATAAAACTGAGGCTGATACGTCGGCCTTGTGTGCCCACCCTGTAGACCTTGTGAGTGTGGAAAACCGTATGGCGTTGCCTGGCGTAACGAGGGTTTTCCCATGAGAAGGCACTGGGGTGGATGGCGTTTTATCATAGGTGCTACTTGATGTTTAAAAAAATGAACACGGCTCTACTGGGGCTGGCTTTGTCGATGGGGATCGCGTCCGTTCAGGCGCAAGAGGCAAAGAAAGTCGATGTACTGCTGATTGGCGGCGGCATCATGAGTGCGACCCTGGGTGTGTGGCTCAATGAGCTGCAACCGGATTGGTCGATGGAGATGGTCGAGCGCCTGGACGGCGTCGCCGAAGAAAGCTCCAACGGCTGGAACAACGCCGGTACCGGTCACTCGGCCCTGGCTGAGTTGAACTACACCCCGGAAGACAAGAACGGCAACGTTGAGATCCCCAAGGCGGTCGAAATCAACGAAGCATTCCAGATCTCCCGTCAGTTCTGGTCCTGGCAGGTCCAGCAGGGCGTGCTGAAAAACCCGCGTTCGTTCATCAACTCTACGCCGCACATGAGTTTTGTGTGGGGCGATGACAACATCAAGTTCCTCAAGAAGCGTTATGACGCGCTGCAGGCGAGCCCGCTGTTCGCCGGCATGGAGTATTCCGAAGACCCAGCTCGGATCAAGCAATGGGTGCCGCTGATGATGGAAGGGCGTGACCCGACCCAAAAAATCGCGGCAACCTGGTCTCCGCTGGGTACCGACGTGAATTTCGGCGAGATCACCCGCCAGTTCGTTGCTCACCTGCAGACCACGCCGAAGTTCGACCTGAAACTGTCGAGCGAAGTGCAGGACATCACCAAGAACGCCGACGGCTCCTGGCGTGTCAGCTACAAGAACCTGAAAGACGGCACCAAGTCCGAAACCGACGCCAAGTTCGTGTTCATCGGCGCAGGTGGCGGTGCACTGCACCTGTTGCAGAAGTCGGGTATTGCGGAAGCCCGTGAATACGCCGGTTTCCCGGTTGGCGGTTCGTTCCTGGTGACTGAAAACCCAACCGTGGCCGAGCAGCATCTGGCCAAGGCCTACGGCAAAGCCTCCGTGGGTGCGCCACCGATGTCGGTTCCGCACCTGGACACCCGTGTGCTGGATGGCAAGCGCGTGATCCTGTTTGGCCCATTCGCTACCTTCTCCACCAAGTTCCTGAAAGAAGGTTCGTACTTCGACCTGCTGACCAGCACTACCACCCACAACATCTGGCCGATGACCAAGGTAGGCATCGAGCAGTACCCGTTGGTTGAGTACCTCGCAGGTCAACTGATGCTGTCGGACGACGACCGTTTCAAGGCGCTGCAAGAATACTTCCCGAACGCCAAGAAAGAAGACTGGCGCCTGTGGCAAGCCGGCCAGCGTGTGCAGATCATCAAGCGTGATGAAGAGAAGGGCGGCGTCCTGAAGCTCGGCACTGAAGTGGTCAGTTCTGCTGACAACAGCCTCGCCGGCCTGTTGGGTGCATCGCCAGGCGCGTCCACCGCGGCTCCGATCATGCTGAACGTGCTGCAGAAAGTGTTCAAGGACAAGGTTGCTTCCCCTGAGTGGCAGGCGAAGCTGCATCAGATTGTGCCAAGCTATGGCACTCAATTGAACGGCAATCCTGAGCGTGTTGCGCAAGAATGGGCCTACACCGCCAAGATCTTGCAACTGACGCCTCCGCCAGCCATCCCTCAGATGCCTGCTCCACAAGCGAGCGAAGCTGCAAAGCCTGCGGCCGAGCCGAGCAAACCGGCTGCTGATATTGCGCTGTAAGCGTTTGGCGTGGTCCTGAGTCAGGGCCAACCTAATGCCAAAAGCCCGCTGAACCGGTGACGGTCAGCGGGCTTTTTTGCGCGTGGGGGTTCAGATACTGAAGCCCTTTTTGACCTGCTCATGCAGATGCAGCGCCAAGTGATTACCACTGTCGGACAGCAAATAAATAGGGTGCCGCGGCAGCTCAGGCAGTTGCGCTCCTGGAATGACTTTGGTCAGTTCAGCAGTTATCCGGCTTTCTTCGATCACGCCTACCGCCAAACCGCACATGACTGCCGCGTCCACCGCTGTGGCGCTCGCGCTCTCAAGCAGAATCCGGTAGTAAACCCCATGCTCCTTCAGCGCTCGGATGGCGGATGCGCGATAGGGGCACCCCGTCAATTGCACGGCAATAGGCAGTGGCGCGTGTTCAGGCGCTTTGAAACGATCTGAGACCACCCACACCGGCTGTATTGAACCCAAACGTTCCCCTTGTTCCAGCGGTTGTGCGCTGACGATCAGCGCCAAGTCGATTTGCTCCCGGCTGAACATGGTGAACAGCTCGCCGCTGGACCGGGCTTCAACTTCCAGCTCAAGCAGCGGGTTGTCGGCGATGAGCTGCGGCAGGAAATCGCGCATGAATGCCGGAGCATACGAATCCGGAAGGCCCAAGCGAATCTTGCCCTGCATGCGTTGGGGGGTGAGCGACGCTAGCAGGCGATCATGACTTTTAAGAAAGTCAGTCGTTTCGCTCAATAGTTTTTTTCCATACATCGTCAACTCCACCCCCTGGTTGTTCCGACTGAACAGGCGCTGGCCTACCAGGTCTTCCAGCTTTTGAATCTGAGTGGTGACAGTTGAGGCGCTGCGATGCACGTGGTTTGCCGCTTCGTTGAAGCGTCGCAAGCGGGCGACGGCATGGAAGGTACGCAACAGGTCGATATTCA
Source organism: Pseudomonas karstica (assembly GCF_009707515.1). GTDB lineage: Bacteria > Pseudomonadota > Gammaproteobacteria > Pseudomonadales > Pseudomonadaceae > Aquipseudomonas > Aquipseudomonas karstica. The sequence continues at coordinate 76,128 of NZ_WLYI01000033.1, forward strand.
GTTGCTTGGTCATGGTTCCTCTTTTGAGGATTAGTGGTGCGGGTTATTCAAATATACAGAATCATGCTCCCGACTTAGTCTTCAGGTCAAACAGGGCGCGCCTGCGCCGTGGGCAATAAAAGATGGAGCGTGTATGGATATCAATCAGTGGGTCGTGTCGTTGTTGAAAAACAATCACGGCTTTAACAGTCCTGTCTGGACGGTGGAAAACGCCGAAAAGTACTCGGCGCCCTCTGCTGATCTCTCGTTGCACCGTAGCCATGGGGTGTTTGCG
>NZ_WLYI01000034.1 GCF_009707515.1 Pseudomonas karstica
AAGGAAAGTGAAATTTCTACTGACTCGCTAAAGCATGAGTATTTGTAAATAAATGATCTTGTATGATGTCTCATCACAAGTTAAAAATGGCGTCCCCATCTAACAATAAATAATGGAGACCCACCATGAGTTTTGCCCCTTCAGCCCCCTCGGCGGACAACAGCCGCAGGGTGTTTCTCAAGCGAACCCTGGCCGCATCGGCGACGGTCGCGCTACTGGGCAACCTGCCTCGGCTGGCCCAGGCCGAGCCGTTGACCCAACGCTATCCGGATCCACTGATCAAGGTGCTTGATGACAGCTTTCTGGACCTCAGGTTGTTCAATGCCAGCGTGGAAAGGCTCGCCACCGGCTTGCGCTGGGCAGAGGGCCCGGTCTGGGTGGGCGATGGGCGTTACCTGTTGGTCAGTGACATTCCCAATAACCGCATCATGCGCTGGGATGAAGTGACCGACAGCTTGTCGGTGTACCGGGAGAACTCGAACTTCTCCAACGGCATGTGCCGCGACCGTCAGGGCCGGTTATTGGTCTGTGAAGGTTCCACCACATCCAGTGAAGGGCGCCGTATTACCCGCACCGAACACAACGCCAGCATCACCGTGTTGGCAGACAGCTTTGACGGCAAGCCTTTCAATTCGCCCAACGACATCGTGTGCAAGCGCGATGGTTCAATATGGTTCAGCGACCCACCTTTCCAGACCGGCAACAACTATGAGGGGCACAAAGTCACGCCTACCCAGCCCCATGGCGTTTATCGCATCGACGGTGACAATGGCCAGGTCAGCCGTGTGATTGACGACCTCAATGGGCCCAATGGCCTGTGCTTTTCCCCGGATGAAAAGACCCTCTACGTGGTAGAAGGGCGCGCCAAACCCAACCGGATTATCTGGGCGATCAGTGTTAATGACGATGGCACCCTCGGCACACGCCGCAAGCACATCGAAGGCCTGGATTACGCTGCTATCGATGGCATGAAGTGTGACGAGAGTGGCAACCTCTGGTGTGGTTGGGGCGGTAACGGTGACCCCAAGGCCGACCTTGAAAAACTCGATGGCGTACGAGTGTTCAACCCCGAAGGCAAAGCCATCGGCCACATTTCATTGCCCGAGCGTTGCCCCAACCTGTGTTTTGGAGGCCGGGAAGGCAACCGCCTGTTCATGGCCGGCAGCCATTCTATTTATGGACTGTTTGTGAACACTCGGGGAGCCACCTTTACCTGAATTTGCACGAGGCGTATTTTGTGAGGGTATTAACGCTGACCCTCACAAGGTGCGTCTTCCTTCGCATTTGCAACGGGTGATCAGTGCTCAAGTTTGTGCCCGCTCCTTGCGGTAAGCCACGTCGCCCAAGACCTTGTGCAAACGCTCTACGGGCGTTGAGAATCTACTGATCTTCGCTGCATGGCACATCGAGCATGCCGCAAGCGGCACCAGCAACCTTGCAACCTTGGCTATGGCAACATTTCCGGATTCCAGGCCACTTCCCAAAGGTGCATGTCGAGATCCTGAAAGTAACCCGCATACCCACCCCAGAAGGTGTCTTTCGCTGGCTTGACGATAGTGCCACCCGCGGCTTTAACCTCAGCCATGACCAGGTCTACTTCAGCTTTGGACGCTACATTGTGTGCCAGGCAAACGCCTGTAGAAGATGCAACGCTAAGCGGCAACCCGGCGTCGGCAGCAAGGCTGGCCCGCGGCCAGAGGGCCAGTCGAAAACCCTGCTGCATCTCAAAGAAGGCTACAGCGCCATTTTCGAACGCTTCACCGATGATTCCCGCTGTCGGTAAACCGAGACCCTCCTGGTAAAAACGTACCGCTCGGTTGAGGTCATCGACGGCCAAGGTGATCAAACTAACTCTGGGGTTCATTGCATCAGTCCCGGGATTGAAGAGGGGGTATTCAGGTGCTTAGGGTCGCAAGCGGGTGCTGGTTGGGAGTGAACAGCGTGCCGGTCTGAGTTGGTCACCCCTGCCGGTTGGTGCTGTCAGACAGCACCTCCGATCGAGCAGCAGAAGCCTGACGCAGGGCATCACCGGGCGCGCCGTCAAAGCGGGCACGTGCGACATGAATGTCGCCATAGCAACGATCCGCCCAATCGATGAGGCTCGCCATCGGTTCCAGCAGCGATAGGCCCAGCGGGGCCAACCGATATTCAACTCCCGGCGGTTTGGTCGGAAAAACATGGCGGGTGATCAGTCCATCACGCTCCAAATCGCGCAAGGTCTGGGTGAGCATGCGCTTGGAAATATCATGGACAGCGCGGTGAAGCTCGCTGAAGCGGTGCGGTCGCATCGCGAGAGCCATGATCATGAGCATGCTCCATTTGTCGCCGATACGGTCGAGCACGTCTCGAACCGGGCAGTGCACGGATTGGGACTCGCCCAGTGGATATTGGCTGAATCTTTCGATCGCCCTCAATGCGTTGCTCATGCGCAATTCCTCGAAATCTGATGGTTACAAAAAACTGCCTCCTTACGGCACGTGGCAGCGGTCTCTATAGTAGACCTACCCCAAGAAATAAGCCTCACGTTCACGGAGTCTCCATGTTCCCATCTGTTTGCGCCCGGTTTCTCGTCACGGCCTCCGGCATACAGGCGGATCACGCTCGGAGCCGTTTCGCCGTCTGACGATTGAGTGGGGCGATGGCTTGGAATCACTTACTCCAACTAAAGCGTATCGGTAAGAGTTCCTGCGTGTTAGTTGGCCTTTACGTACAAAAACCCTAGAGATCAGGAGAGCGCTCATGTTTTTAGTCATGGGAATTACGGGAAAAGTTGGCGGCGCAACGGCAAAACATCTTTTAGCGCAAGGCAAAGAAGTACGCGCGCTCGTCCGCAATCCTGGAAAGGCGGCGAAATGGGCCGACGAAGGCGTGCAACTAGTAGACGGTGACTGGAGTGATCCGGCAGCCATTGAGATGGCGCTTAGAAATGTCGAAGGCGCGTTTGTCATGTTGCCAGCGCAATGGGCACCTTCGCCTGACTACAAAGAAGCGAAGGCTGTGATTGCCAACTACGTCGGTGCGCTTGCCCAGGCAGCACCGCCTCGGGTGGTAGCACTCTCATCAATGGGTGCGAACAGAACCAGCGGGTTGGGGATGATCACGGCCCTGTCGCTTCTGGAGGAAGGATTTCGCGACTTGAAACTACCGATAGCCTATGTGCGCGCCGGCGGTTTTTTCGAAAACTTCCTCTACGGCCTACAGGTTGCTCAGGGTGGCAGGTTTCCCGTCTATCACAACCCGACAGATCGGAAATCGACCATGGTCGCAACTGATGATATCGGCGCCAAGGTCGCAGCGCTTCTGACCGGGCCGGCATGGTTGAAGCATCGGGTCATCGAGCTTGGTTCGATGGTCAGCGCGGATGAAGTAGCGACACAATTGGGTGAAGTTCTGAAGGTCGACGTCAAAGCTTTTGCCATCCCTCGGGCCGGATGGTCGGCGGCGTTCGAGCAGTTTGGTATTCCGAAGGGCCAGACGGGGCCAGCCGAAGCGATGTTTGACGCCGTCAACTCAGGCTGGATGGACCTCGGGGTGGAGGGTTCGGAGCACGTCCCAGGCGCGACGTCCGCCCTTGATGTCTTCGCGGCGGCCCAGAAGGCCGCTACAGCGTAAATCCGCATCCCCATCACGATTCTGGCAGAGAGTCAGCCTGTCGGTCAGGCAGTCACACCATTCCTCGGCAGCAACTCATCATCTAAGGTAGGACAAATGTCTAAAGTTTCCTGGCGCCAAGTCTTACCCCTAGCTCTTGCCGCTTTCTTCGTTGTGGGTTCACTCAGTAACATCTTCGCCCTGGGATCTATCTACGAGGAATACCTGAAATGGGGGTACCCGCACTGGTTCCATTTCGTGACCGGAGTGCTGGAGCTCACTGCTGCCATTCTTCTTTTCCGGGCGCCGAGTCGCCTGTTAGGTTCGGTTCTGGGCTGCACTGTCATGTTTGCCGCCCTCGCGACCGTCATCATCCACGGCGAATACGGGCAGGCTGTGCCACCACTCGTCGTGGCAACATGGTCACTTGTGGTCGGCTGGATAAGTTGGCGTAAGCAGATGGTATTTGCCGAACCGAGCTGATGCAGGGATAGCAGCCACAAAACAAGCCTCCAAAGGCCACTATCGGGCAACTTGGTGGACATCCTGATCGGCAGCTTCTGGGCCGGTTTCTGCCTGTCACCAAGGGCACCAGTCGACAACGCAAAGCCGACGCTCACCAATGATCGATGGCATAAATCGATGGCCTGCCCGGTGTAAAAAATAGGTATCAGCATCACTTCATATTTTCCCCGAGTCAGTGCATATCTCTTCGCTGGACATTGCCATTCCTGCCTACCAAGTGCAGATAGGGTGGTGAGACGTCCAGTTACGATTGGCCGGGCAGGGTGCCCGTGCACGGCTGGCATCTGCTATCCCCATCAATTAGGCTGGCGCCGGGCAGCGGCCAAGACAGGCGGTTGCAGGTGTTTCAGGAGTAGAAGCGATGCCATTCAAACCTTCACCGTTACTGGCAGGATTACTGCTGGGTTTCGCGGGCGCCGCACAGGCACAACCATCCAGCTCACTTGAGGAGCAGGCGTATAGCCGCGCTGCAGCTGTTGAGCAGAAGTTGATTGAATGGCGTCGCGACATACACCAACACCCGGAACTCGGTGATCAAGAAACGCGCACGGCGGGGCTGGTGGCTGATCACCTGCGCAAACTCGGACTTGAGGTTCGCACCGGCATCGCGCATACCGGTGTGGTCGGCATTTTAGAAGGCGGCAAACCTGGTCCGACCGTGGCCCTGCGAGCAGACATGGATGCACTGCCCGTGAAGGAATCGGAGGGCCTCGCGTTTGCTTCCAAGGCTCGCAGCACCTACCGTGGCAAAGAGGTGGATGTCATGCACGCCTGTGGCCACGATGCCCACACTGCCATGCTGATGGCCACGGCCGAAGTGCTGGCCGGTATGCGTGAAAACCTGCCGGGTAAAGTGATGTTCATTTTCCAGCCCTCGGAAGAGGGATCAAGCCTGGTCATGCCCGGTCAGAATAAGCTCTGGGGCGCGCAGTTGATGTTAGAGGAAGGGCTGTTCAAGACACTTAAGCCCGACGCGATTTTCGCCGTGCACGTCATGCCCGGGCGCTCCGGTGAACTCAGCTGGCGCGCTGGCGCGACCACCGCCAGCAGCGATGATTTGAACATCACAGTCACCGGCAAGCAGGGCCATGGCGGTATGCCCTGGAACACCATCGATCCGGTGGTGACGGCTGCCCAGGTCATTAGCGGGCTGCAGACCGTGGTCAGCCGAAAGACTAACCTGACCCAATCGCCAGCGGTTGTCACCGTGGGCATGATTCAGGGCGGCAGTGCCCCTAACATTGTGCCGCAACAGGTAGAAATGGCAGGCACGATTCGTACCTACGACGAGAACGTCCGTGCGCAGGTTGGTCGCGACATAAAGCTCAGCGCACAGAAAATTGCCGAAAGCGCCGGGGCCAAGGCGGATGTTTCTGTGGTCCCGGCCTACGGCACCACGATAAACGACGAAAAACTCGTGGCACAAATGGCTCCAGTGCTTGGACGGGCGGCCTCAGGCAAAGTGGCGCCTGCCGCGCTGGTCGGAGCCTCGGAGGACTTCTCGTTTTTCGCCCGCCAAGTCCCTGGCCTGTATTTCTTCCTCGGCGTAACGCCGAATGGCCAGGATCCGGCAACCGTCGCGCCTAACCACAACCCGAGTTTTTTTGTCGATGAAAGCGCGCTAGTGACCGGGACCCGTGCCCTCTCAGGGATGACCGTTCAATTTCTGCAGAGCCGAGAGAAGAAGTCATAATCCGTCGCGTCCTCTAAAGGTCGGATTTTGGCCTGGTAGGCGGGTGAACGTACCCCTGCAACTGAACTGAATACCATTGAACCCATGTGTCGCTTCGATGAAATACGGCGTGGACTGGAGCTGAGGTGTGCGCCCAGCCGGGGAGTCCGCAAGGCGTGCCCTGCACCAAGTGCGGTTCAACCGTGAAGCGAAGCAGCTGTTCGATCAGATACTGGCAGGTCCCGCAAAGTAGGGAGACTGTCCGAAAGACTCGATCAGAAGTTCTGTGAGGATTCGTATCTTCCGTGCGGGATGCTGACCTGGCGGGCGTACGACATATGCGCCTGCCGAGGGGGGTGGATACCGAGTCATGATCGGCACAAGCGCCCCCGAAGTCACCTGTTCATAGGTAAGGCAATCTGGCAGGTACGCGATCCCGAGTCCTTCGGTTGCGGCAGCGACCAGAGCTGTGCCGTTGTCGGCCTTGAAGCGGCCCTGCGGACGAACCGTGATGGTCTTGTCGCCATCCATGAATTGCCAGGCTTCGGTGCCCTGCATAAGGGCCTCATGGGCGGCGAGCTCCTCCGGCGACTCGGGTGACCCGTGTGCCTTTACATAGTCCGGACTCGCGACGAGTGACACATAAATCGGGCCGATGCACCTTGCGATCAAGTTTGAGTCCTGAAGATAACCAACCCGTATCGCACAATCGAAACCCTCGGCAATCAGATCAACGAAGCGATCGCTATAGCAGGTCTGAATATGTAGCTGGGGGTGGCGCCGCGCCATTTCCGCGAGCATGGGAGCGAAGTGAGTCGGGCCGAAAGAAAGTGGCACGGCAATGCGCAAACGGCCGCGAAGGGCGCCAGCGGGCAGGATCGTTTCCCTGGCTACGTCAATCTCGGCGCAGACCCTGGCTGCATAGTCGCGGAACGTGGCCCCGGCTTCAGTGAGCGCTGCCCCGCGGGTGGTTCGTGCAAGCAGCTGGATGCCAAGGTCCGCTTCAAGCCTGGTGAGCCTGCGACTGACGATTGATTTCGATACCCCGAGCCGGAGCGCCGCAGGCGAAACTCCCCCTGCATCAGCAACTTCTACGAATGTCTGTAGCTCTTCGATATCCAAGTAGGTGTCCCCATTTAGCAACACAGCTAGTCTCAGAATGGTACTACTGCACCGAGTATGGGAACAGCACAATCCTGCTTCTTGGCAACGTCGTCGCTGGTGCACGTCTCCCGGAAAAACCAACCCCACTAACAATAAATAAGGGATCAGATTTGTTTTTCGTGAATGGGTCTACTTTTTTCGATCGATAAATAAATTTGGTCCCTTTTCCCCCTGAAAATACCCCGCATAGTCGATCCAGAAGGTGTCTTTCGCTGGCTTGAGGATAGTCTTCGACCTCTGTGGTTCCTCCCAGGCCCGTAGTGCCAGTGCCTTTAATCATTTCCATAAAGGTGAAAGGCTTGCCCCAGGCGGACTAATGCGTAAGGCTGGTGACCTTATACGTTTTATTTATAGGCTGACCAGAGACCAAGATGCCAGACACAGCGCTTCCTCACCTGATGCAGATTCGCGCGTTCATCCGCATTGCCGAACACGGCAGCGTGTCGCGAGCCTGCGAAGTCTTGCTGCGTGCGCAGTCGGTGGTGACTCGTGCGATCCGTGACCTTGAGGTAAGCCTTGACATGCCGCTCTTTGAGCGCCACGCCAGCGGCATGCTACTCACGCCCTATGGCAAAGCCATTTTGCCGAGGGCCCGTCGGGTGATGGCAGAGCTGGAGTCGATCCCGGCATTGCTCGGTCATGCGCCTCACGAGCCGCTTTATCTGTTGCAGACACGGCGTCTGCAGATTTTCGTCAAGCTGTGTGAAACCCAGCACATGCAGACCGCTGCCCGATCTTTCAACCTCACTCAGCCAGCCATCAGCGCCGCGTTGAAGGTGCTCGAAAACGGTGCCGGCAAGGTTTTGTTCGAAAGAACCGCAAGAGGCTTGCAGCCCACCCGGGCCAGCAATGAAATCCTCTATCCGGTGCGCCGTGCCTTGAACGAACTGCGCCATATTCGCGCCGATGCGGCACTGATCAAAGGTTCACTGCAAGGATTGGTCACCGTAGGTGCGCTGCCCCTGGGTCGAACGCGCATCCTGCCGGAAGCCTTCGTGCGCCTGCTGGCCGAACATCCCGGCGTGCGTGTGGCCACCAACGAAAGCCCATTCAACCTGCTGGCTTTGGAGTTGCGCGCCGGTGACGTGGACTTCGTGTTCGGTGCATTGCGGGCACAAGACTACGCCAGTGACCTGCACGGGGAAAAATTGCTCACCGAGGAGATGGTGATTCTTGGTGGGCGCGGTCACCCCTGGCTGGACCGGCCCGTCACGCTGGATGACTTGAGCAGTGCCCGTTGGGTGTTGCCGCGTGCCGACACGCCGGCTCGGTTGTTGCTTGAAGCGCATTTCGAGCAATTGGGTCGTAAGCCACCAGAGCCGGTTGTGGAAACCGGCGACATGGCGATCATTCGGGGCTTGCTGATGCGTTCGCACATGCTGGCGATCGTCTCCGAGCATCAACTGGAATACGAAATCGCCTCGGGTGAACTGCAGCGCCTGGATCTGCAGCTACAGGATACTCGCCGGGCAATCGGCCTGATTTACCGCACCAACGGCCTGCATTCCCCCGCCGCCGAAGCCCTCATCGAGAAGATTCGGCAGGTGGCGCAGGAGGTAGGCAGCGCTGACCAGGCTGCTCTGAAAGGCTGTTTGCCCGCCGCCGAATAGATCACTGGTCATGAGTCGGCTTATCTTCGGTGCTGTTTGGCTGGGTAAAGCGTGTCCACCAGTACCTGCCAATCGAAGGGTTCGCTGTAGATCACTCCTCGCTCGACCATGCTTTCCACCAATCCCCGTTGTGTGGCGACAATCGCCTGGCTCATGTTCGGCGTGATACCGACATCGGCGGCGGTCTTGGCGACTTCTTCCATTTCCTCGGCCCGTCTACGGCCGTGTTCAGCCACGCGACTAATCAGATAATGCGGTTGCCGCGCATTCCAGCCCATCTCGGGAAAGCTTTTGTGCAGTGAAGCCAGAACCAGTTCTTCGGCCCCATATTGCCGAGCCGTCGACAGACATTCGGTGGTGAGTGCTTCCAGACCTTTAATCATCACGCTGCGGCACATCTTGATCGCCGACGCGATGCCAATCCTGTCCGCTACCACCTTAACGTTGAAACCCAGCGGTTCAAGCAACTGCACCAATGCAAGCGCTTGAGCGCCGCCCAGCAAAATGGGCGTCTGTAAGCGTTGCGGCGGAACCGGAGCCATCACCGCCGCGTCGATGTAATTTGCCCCGCTGGGCAACAAGGCATCACGGGAAGCCTGCTTGGTGGTGGGTGCGACTGAGTTGATGTCCATGAAAAACTGGCCTGGCAACAGGCAGTCGGCCAGTTCCCAGGCGACCACCTGCGCCGACCCGGCAGTCACTGCCGATATCACCAGTTGCGCGCCCAGTATCGCTTCGGCCGCCGATTCATATACCTCAACCTTGGCGCTGGCAGCCTTGGCCAGGAGGGTGTCGCGCCGCGCCGGATCATCCAGCAGCCGGTCATAGACGCGCACCCTGACGCCTTGGGCGGCCAGGTCCTGGCCAATGATCCCGCCGGCCTCGCCGAAGCCGATCAGTGCAACACAGTTACATGGGTTGTTTGCAGTCATTTGGCTGTTTCCTCCAAGGCTTGGCGCGTTGTGCAGGCCTTCGGTTCAGTGGGGTTCAGATAAGCATCGAAGCGCGCGCGATCGAACAGGTTTTCCCAGCGGCAGATCACAAATACAGCGACGCTGTTGCCAATAACATTGGTGGTCGATGTGGCGATGGCCAGCACTCGATCAATACCAAATAACAGGCCCAGCGCGCCCAGTGGCAATACGCGTACTGACTCAAGAGTCGCCGCCAGCTTGATCACCGCGCCACCTGCCGCGCCCGCGCCGCCCTTGGAGGTCAGGAGCATTACCCCGAGCAGGCTCAACTGCTGCCCAAACGACAGGCTGGTATCCGTGGCCTGGGCGAGAAACCCCAAACCGCAGGCCATGTACAAACAGGCACCATCGATATTGAAGCTATATCCGGCCGGCAGAACGAACCCCACCACGGCTTCATCGCAGCCAGCCTGGGTGAGCTTGGTGACCAGTTTTGGAAACGCCGCCTCGCTGGACGCGGTGCCCATGGCGACAATCGCTTCCTCTTTGATGACGCGCAGAATCTTGATGATCGAAAAGCCGGCCAGCGCCGCTACGCTGCCCAGTATCAGGAAGATGAAAATCAGCACACTGGCGTAATACGTGAGGATATAGCGCAGCAGGTAAAGGAGCGTCTGGGACCCGAAGCCGCCCACCGCCGCCGCCATCGCGCCAAAGGCCCCAATAGGCGAAAGGCGCATGATGTAAGAAAGCAACTTGAACGTCACGGTCTGACCTTCGGTAAGCAGGCGCATGCCCACCCAGTCTGGCTTGGCACACTGAGCCAGCGCCAGGCCGACCAGTACCGAAACAAACAGCACCGGCAGGATGTCGCCCTCGACGAAGGCTGACGCCAGGGTCTTGGGGATGATCGACAGGAAGAAATGCTCAAGGCTGAAGCTGCCACCGGACATCGCCGCATTGACCGTCGCGGCCTGTCCGGCAGCCAATTCATCGCCCATCCGCGCATGCAGCCCGTCACCAGGTCGCACCAGGGACACCACGGTAAAACCCACCACCATCGCCAGGCTGCTGACCACTTCAAAGTAGATCAAGGTTTTAATGCCGATCCGTCCGAGGCGACGGAAATCGCCGATGTGGGCAATACCATGAACCACAGTGAAAAAAATGATGGGCCCCAGCAGCATCTTCAGCAATGCGATGAAGGCGGTGCCCAGAGGCTTCATTTTTATCGCGATGTCAGGGGCCAGTAGCCCGAGCGCTATTGCCAGCGCCATGGCGATGAGTACCTGGATGTATAGTTTTGCGAGTAGTTTCATGCGGTTCTCGGCATTATTTTTATTATCGGTGGCACGAACCTCCACCCCGGGATAATGCGTTCAGCCTGGAGTGCTATATCTTTCCTTCATCCCCACATCAGCCAACCCGACAGGTGTCGGCGCCGAAGCTTCGACAGCGGTCAGATCCACCCCGGTTGCTTCCGGCAGACACAATGCGGCCAGGAAGCCGATCAGATAGGAACCGATGGCAAAGGAACCCATGGCCACAGGCAGGCTTATGTGTATCGAGGCAAAACCAACTGCTGCCGGCATGATCGAACCGAAGCCACGACCAAAACTGGTACAGAACCCTGCGCCGTTGGCCCGGATACGAGTGGGGTAAAGTTCCGAAAACGTCAGGGGCAAACCCGAGGCCAGCCCGCCCTGAAAAGCGCCAAGCAACAGGCCCAATCCCAGGATCACATTCATGCTGATGTCGGCAAACATGTAGACCGAGACCACAAGCGCCTGACACACCAGAAACAACATGAACGCCCGGCCCCGGCCTATTCGGTCACTGATCAGGCCATAGATGAACGGCCCGAGCAGCGAGCCAACGATAGTCACCGCCAGATAACCCGAGGTGGATGCGATAGGCAGGTTCAGCACGGTGCGCATGTAGGTCGGTAGCCAGGTGATCATGATGTACGCGCCACCAAAAATTCCACTCGCCAGCACGGTACTGATAAGGGTGACGCGACGATGCTCGGTGGCAAAAATCGCCTTCAGGTCGATGCTCTTGCCCAGTTTGCGCGTCTGATTGAACGCGGCGGATTCCGGTACCAGGCGCCGGATAAACCAGATCAGCAACGCTGGCAACAAGCCGATCGCGAAAAATGCCCGCCAGGCGATGTCGTCTGGCAAGAAGCTGAACAGCACCGGCATGGTAGCCAACGAGATGGCATAACCTACCGCATACCCGCTCTGTACCGAGGCGGCCACCCGGCCGCGCAACGCGGGCTTGATGGCTTCGCTGATCAGTACTGCACCCACGACTGCTTCACCACCGTAACCGATGCCTTGCAGAAAACGCACCGGCAAAAAACTCCAGAAGCCGGTGCAAAACGCACCCATGCAAGTGAAGATCGCAACCCACAACACCGTGCCCTGCATCACTTTGATGCGGCCATAACGATCCGCCAGCATCCCGGCTCCCCAACCACCCAGGGCGCTGCCAATCAACGATACCGACCCCAGCAACCCGGCGTCGGACTTGCTCAGGCTCAGCGCCGTCAGCAACACTGGCATCATCAGGGCGAAGATGGTCGAATCCATCGAGTCGAGGGTAAATCCACCGAAACACGCCCAGTAGGTGCGTTTCTCGGTGGATGTCAGATCGGAATACCAACCCAGTCGCATCTGCTCATCCTTATTCTTATGGAAGTAAGTCAAGATGTTACCGGGATGGGCCGTGCAACTCGGCTCGAAAGCTTTATCGAGCCCACGCTATTGTTTATATCGGTCGTAAACCGTGGGTTGGGGAAGGTGAAGGACCTTCGGCAATCAAGGTCCAGGCGACTGCTGCGCAGCCGATCGCAGGCTGCGCCAGCGGCTACAGGAGATCGCTTGTGTAGCCGCTGGCGAGGCACGAGGTTGCGATAAAGGCCGCAGGACCTTCAGCAATCTCAAAGCCCCAAACGACTGCTGCGCAGCCGATCGCAGGCTACGCCAGCGGCTACAGGAGATCGTTTGTGTAGCCGCTGCCGAGGCACGAGGTTGCGATAAGGGCCGCAGGACCTTCGGCAATTTCAAACCCCAGGCGACTGCTGCGCAGCCGATCGCAGGCTACGCCAGCGGCGACAGGAGATCGCTTGTGTAGCCGCTGCCGAGGCACGAGGCTGCGATAAGGGCCGAAGGACCTTCGGCAATTTCAAACCCCAGGCGACTGCTGCGCAGCCAATCGCAGGCTACGCCAGCGGCGACAGGAGATCGCTTGTGTAGCCGCTGCCGAGGCACGAGGCTGCGATAAGGGCCGCAGGACCTTCGGCAATTTCATGAGTAAGCATGCCCGTGAACGCCAGTTGGGAGTTATCACGAAAGCAAAAATTCCAGGTTTGCCAAGTGGGTTCGAATTCGTCGTGGTAATGCCCCGGCGGTCACATCGGCTGCTCTACGGTTCGAGCGTGGGGGAGGGCAGGGGCTGCCCGCCAGTTGGCGGGCAGCCGGCAGGTTTCAGGAGACCTTTTGCAGCGGGTCGCTGATGCCCAGGAGATAGAAGCTAATCATGCCGATGATACCGGCCAGGATGATGTAGTACAGCGTTGGCAGTATGGTCTTGCGCAGGGTGATTCCTTCGCGACCCAGCAGGCCGACCGTCGCCGATGCTGCTACCACGTTGTGAATGGCGATCATGTTACCGGCCGCCGCACCCACCGATTGCAACGCTACCATCAACGCGCCGGAGAGGCCCAACAGTTCTGCGGTGTTGAACTGGAACTGCGCCAGCATCAGGTTGGACACGGTGTTGGAGCCGGCAATGAACGCACCCAGTGCTCCCACTGCCGGAGCGAAAAACGGATACACACCGCCGACACTGTCTGCGACCAGGCGCGCCATCGCCACCGGCATCGACACCAACTCCGACGCGTTAACCCCTGAGTTAATCAGGATACGCACCATGGGGATGGTGAAGATCAACACGAAACCCGCGCCCAGCAAGGTTTTGCTCGACTCGCTCACGGCTGCCACCAGCTCGCGGGCGCGCATGCGGTGAAGGAAGAAGGTCATCAGCGAAACCACGCAGAGCAGGCCGCCAGGCAGGTAGAGCACTTCCAGGCTGGCGGACACGCCCGTCTCACCCAGAATGTCTTTCGCGCCGAGGCTCAGCGACAGCAGCCAGGCCTTCAGTGGCGCAATGTTGCGTGACAGCACCAACAGCACGGCCAGCAGCACATAGGGTGCCCAGGCCATGGGTACGGAAATCGCCTTCTTGCCGGCCATATCGTCGAGTTTCATCTCGATCTTGCCCATCCACTCGACTGGCCACTCGCTGGCCGGGGCAAAATCCCAGGTGGTCTTAGGCAGCAGGAAGCCGGCTTTGGCAGCAGGGATCACAATGCTCAGGCCCACCAAGGCACCAATCATCGAGGGGAATTCCGGGCCGAGGAACACGCCGGCGGCCGCGTAAGGAATGACAAAGGCGAGCCCGGTGAAGATCGCAAACGGCGCCATTACCAGACCTTCGCGCCAGGATTGGTTCTTGCCGAAGAAGCGGGTCATGATGCTGATCATGATCAGCGGCATGAGAATCCCACAGAGGGCATGGATGATCGCCACCCGTGAGAAGATCAGATGGAAAAACACGTCCCAGTGGCTGCCGACTGCGGCCAGTTGCGCACCGATACCGGTCTGGTCAAGGCCACCTGCGACTCCGACCACCATGGGTGCGCCGACGGCACCAAAAGAGACCGGCGTGGACTGCACCAGCATGCCGAGTACAACCGCGGCCATGGCCGGGAAGCCCAAGGCAACCATTAGCGGAGCGACCACCGCGGCAGGTGTGCCGAAGCCGGAAGCGCCCTCGATGAAGCAGCCGAACAGCCAGGCTACGATCAGCGCCTGGACCCGACGGTCAGGACTGATATTGGCAAAGCCGCGGCGAATAGAGCTGATGCCGCCGGAATGCTTAAGCGTGTTGAGCAGCAGAATAGCCCCGAAGATGATCCACAGGATCGCCGCCGTGAGGATGAGGCCCTGCAGCGTGGAGGCCAGGACCCGATTGAACGTCATGCCCCAGGCCGCGAGGCCGATCAGTGCCGTAAGCACGAAGACCACCGGCATGGCGTATTTGGCTGGCCAGCGAAAGCCGATCAGTAACACGCCCGCCAGTACCAGCGGCACGAATGCCAAGATGGACAGCAGTGTTTGACTCATGGTTTGGTTCCTTTTTATTGTTGTGAACCACAGTTTTCCGGGGTGTCCGGTGCCACGTATCGAGAGCACATGTGCTCCGCGAGTCGCGTCGACAGGGATCACCCATCGCCGCGCTCATGCTCGAGAGTCCCTGGGCCTTGCTCAGGCCCGCTGCTTGAAACGTAAACGCCAGGCGTGCAGCAACGGCTCGGTATAGCCGCTGGGTTGCTCGCGGCCCTTGAACACCAAGTCGCAGGCGGCCTGGAACGCCATCGAGGCGGCATAATCGCGAGCCATCGCTCGGTACAACGGATCGCCCGCGTTTTGCTGGTCGACTACCTTGGCCATACGCTCAAGGCTCGCGCGCACCTGAGCCTCGCTGACCACCTTGTGGTGCAGCCAGTTAGCGATGTGTTGGCTGGAGATACGCAGGGTTGCGCGGTCTTCCATCAGGCCGACGTTGTGGATATCCGGCACTTTGGAGCAACCGACGCCTTGCTCGACCCAGCGCACCACATAACCGAGGATGCCCTGGCAGTTATTGTCCAGTTCTTCCTGGACCTGGCTGGCGCTCCAGTTCGGCTCGGCAGCCACCGGCACGCTGAGCAGGTCATTGAGCAGGTTGTCGCGCTGGCTGTTCAGGTCGATGGCTTCCAACTCGCGTTGCACCGCCTGCACATCCACCTGGTGGTAATGCAAGGCATGCAACGTGGCGGCGGTTGGCGAGGGTACCCAGGCCGTGTTGGCGCCGGCCTTGGGGTGAGCGATCTTCTGCTCGAGCATGGAGGCCATCAGGTCTGGCATGGCCCACATGCCCTTACCGATCTGCGCCCGGCCACGCAGGCCGCAGCTCAGGCCAACCAGCACGTTGTTGCGTTCATAGGCCTGGATCCAGGCGCTGCTCTTCATGTCGCCCTTGCGCAGCATGGCGCCGGCCTCCATGGCGCTGTGCATCTCATCACCGGTACGGTCGAGAAAGCCGGTGTTGATAAAGGCCACCCGCGCACCCGCGCTGGCAATGCACGCCTTGAGGTTGATACTGGTACGGCGCTCCTCGTCCATGATGCCCATCTTCAGGGTGTGAGGTGGCAGTTGCAGCAGGTCCTCGATGCGCGTGAACAGCAGATCGGCAAATGCCACTTCAGCCGGGCCGTGCATTTTCGGCTTGACGATATAGACGCTGGCGGTACGCGAGTTACCGTGGCGCTGGAGGTCATGCAGGGCGATCAGGCTGGTCAGCACGCCGTCGAGAATGCCTTCGGGGATTTCGCGGCCTTCGCTGTCGAGGATCGCCGGGTTGCCCATCAGATGGCCGACGTTACGCACAAACAGCAGCGAGCGGCCATGCAACTTCAACTCGCCACCGGCGGCAGCGGTGTACTCGCGGTCCGGGTTGAGACGGCGCACGATTTGCTTGCCGCCTTTTTCCAGCGCTTCACTGAGATCTCCCTTCATCAGGCCGAGCCAGTTACGATAGATCAGCACCTTATCGCCAGCATCGACCGCCGCAACGGAGTCTTCGCAGTCGAGAATGGTCGACAGCGCGGACTCAACCAGCAGGTCCTTGACCCCTGCAGTATCGGTGGCGCCAATCTGGCTGCTGGCATCGATCTGGATTTCCACATGCAGGCCGTTGTTCTTCAGCAGCACGGCTGTTGGCGCGCTGGCCTGGCCCTGGTAGCCGACAAACTTGCCGGCCTGGGCCAGGCCGGTTTGGGTGCCGTTGGCCAGGGTCACCTGGAGCTGACCTTCACTCACCCGGTAATTGACCGAGCCGGCATGCGAGCCACTGACCAGCGGCGCTGCCTGGTCGAGGAGGGCACGGGCGAAGGTGATGACCTTGTCGCCCCGCACTGGGTTGTAGCCTGGGCCCTTCTGTGCACCGCCTTCTTCAGGGATGGCATCGGTGCCGTACAACGCATCGTACAAAGAGCCCCAGCGCGCGTTGGCCGCGTTCAGCGCGTAGCGCGCATTCATCATCGGCACCACCAGTTGTGGACCGGCCTGGCGGGTGATCTCGCTGTCGACGTTGGCGGTGCTGGCCTGCACGCTGTCTGGCTGCGGTAACAGGTAGCCAATGGACTCGAGGAAGTCGCGGTAGGCCGGCATGTCGCTAACCGGGCCTGGATGCTCGCGGTGCCAGGTGTCCAGCTTTGCTTGCAGGGCATCACGTTCGGCCAGCAGTGCACGATTGTGCGGTGCCAGGTCATGCACCAGAGCGTCGAAACCGGCCCAGAACGCCTCGCGCTGAATACCGCTGCCGGGCAGCACTTCCTCGTCGACGAAACGTTGCAGGTTGGTAGCCACTTGCAGGCGCTGGCAGTTCACGCGGTCAGTCATTTTCACTCTCCAAAAAACACTACAGGTGCGGCGCTGGGCGCAAGCGCGGATCACGGCGGAACCGCCTCGTTATTGGAATCAGCTCAGTGCGGCGACGCCGGCTTTGGCCACTTGTGCGTCTTGATCGGCCTTGACCCCGGAAACGCCCACTGCGCCGATCACCTGGCCATCAACAATCACCGGCACCCCCCCTTCCAACGAGGTCAGCAGCGGAGCGGACAGGAACGCGCTACGCCCGCCATTGACCATGTCTTCATAGCCTTTGGTTTCGCGACGCCCGATGGCGGCGCTGCGTGCCTTCTCGCTGGCAATGTAGGCCGCGATCGGTGCGCAGCCGTCGAGGCGCTCCAGGGCCAGCGGGTGACCGCCGTCGTCGACCACGCTGATGGTCACAGCCCAGTGGTTTTTCTCGGCTTCGCTGCGGGCTGCGGCGAGCATTTTGCTGACGTCGGTCTGGCTCAATACGGCTTTGCTAAGCATGGTGTTCTCCGGTTAGTTCAGGGCTTCTTCGACGAGTTCGATCCAGTGCCGCACAGGGGTGCGACCGGCGCCGTTGAGGTGTGTTTGGCAGCCGATGTTGGCGGTGACAATCACCTGCGGCTTACCGCTTTCCAGGGCATTGAGTTTGTTGTCTCGCAGCTGCTTGGACAGCTCCGGCTGGGTTAACGAATAGGTCCCGGCCGAGCCGCAACACAGGTGGCTGTCGGGCACAGCAGTCAAGCCAAAACCGAGGCGCGCGAGCACGCTCTCTACTGCGCCCCCGAGCTTCTGTGCATGCTGCAGAGTGCAGGGGCAATGGAAAGCCAAGCGTTTGTCGGCGTGCACGCCGAGCTGCTCCAGAGGTTCGGCGTTGAACACCTCAACCAGGTCTTTGGCCAGCGTACTGACGCGCCTGGCCTTCTCGGCATAGGCTGGGTCCTGCGCCAGCAGGTGGCCGTAATCCTTGACGAAGGCGCCGCAACCGCTGGCAGTCTGCACGATGGCCTCGGCGCCCTGTTCGATGGCGGGCCACCAGGCATCAATGTTCTGTCGCGCACGCTGCAAGCCTTGCTCTTGGGCGTTGAGGTGGTAGTCCACCGCACCGCAACAACCGGCTTCATGGATCGGGGTGACGCTGATCCCGAGGCGGTCGAGCACCCGTGCCGTGGCGGCGTTGGTGTTGGGTGCCAGGCCAGGCTGCACGCAGCCCTCAAGCATCAGCACACGGCGTGCATGATGTGGTTCGGGGCGTGGCTTGGCGGCACTTGCAGTGCGCGGTAATTTGGTCTTGAGGCTGGCTGGCAACAGCGGGCGGAAAACCTGGCCGATTTGGGCCAATCCTTTGAACAGACTCGCGTGCGGCACCACCGCCCGCAGGCTTTCACGCAATACGCGTTGAGCCAGCGGGCGCGGCACGGCGGCGTCGACGACAGCGCGGCCGATATCCAATAAATTGTGGTACTGCACGCCCGACGGGCAGGTGGTTTCACAGTTACGGCAGCTCAGGCAACGGTCCAGGTGCAGTTGGGTCTTGGCCGTGACTTCGTTACCTTCCAGCACTTGCTTGATCAGGTAAATACGCCCGCGCGGGCCGTCCAACTCGTCGCCAATGAGTTGGTAGGTCGGGCAGGTAGCGTTGCAGAAGCCGCAATGCACACAGCTGCGCAAGATGCGTTCGGCTTCCTCGGCGCGCGGCAGTTGCTTGGCCTGTTCGCTCAGGTTGGTCTGCACGGCTACACCTCACAATACATACGGCCAGGGTTGAAAATGCCCTGGGGGTCGAGCTGGGTTTTCAGCTGTCGGTGGTAGCGCAGCAACGGCGCGGCCAGCGGATGGAACGGGCTGTCGCAGTGGCCGGCAGTGAAGCAGGTGGCGTGGCCTGCGGCTTCGGCGGCGACCTGGCGGATCAGCGCGACATCGGCATCGGACTTCAGCCAGCGCTGGGCGCCACCCCAATCGATCAGTTGTACGCCGGGCAGCGCCAGCACGCCGGTGTTGGTCGGCACCGACAACCGCCATAGTGGTCGCGGGTCCGCGAAGAAACCCAGGCGCTGCTCACGCAGGTCAGCCCAGTACGTGCTCTCAAGCAGCTCACCACCGAGGCGCTCGCGGGCCGCCGCCACCGAGCCTTCACCGCCTTCCAAGCGCAGGTGCAAAGACTGGCCATCATGGCTGGCGGCGCTCAGCGGAATGGGCTGCTGGCCCCACTCGGCGAGTTTGCGCAGGGCCAAGGCGGCGTCCATCTCCAGGCGCAGACTGAGGCACTGGCGCGGCTTGGGCAGCACTTTGAGCGATACCTCGGTAATCACCCCCAGGCAGCCAAAACTACCGGCCAACAGGCGCGACAGGTCGTAGCCGGCAACGTTCTTCATCACCTCGCCACCAAAACGCAGGTGCTTGCCCGTACCCGTGATCAAGCGAGTGCCCAGGACCAGGTCACGAACCGCGCCAGACCAGGGCCGGCGCGGGCCCGACAGGCCAGCAGCAACCATTCCGCCGAGGGTCGCGGCGCCACCGGATTGTGCAGGTTCACAGGTGAGCATCTGCCCGGCCGCGTCCAGCGCCGCCTCTAACTCCGAGAGCGGCGTGCCGGCGCGGGCGGTGATCACCAGCTCGGTCGGGTCGTAGCTGACGATGCCGCGATGAGTACGGGTATCGAGCACTTCGCCTTCGACCTTGCGGCCCAGAAAAGTCTTGCTGTTGCCACCTTGAATGCGCAATGCAGTTGAACTGTTGAGGGCGTGATTGACTTGTTCCAGCAGTGCCGCACTGGCGTCGCAGTCATGCTGCATAAGCATTAGAAACGCTCCAGTTCAGGAAAAGGCAGCTTGCCGTGGTGCACATGCATGGCACCGAATTCGGCGCAGCGGTGCAGGGTCGGAATGTTCTTGCCAGGGTTGAGCAAGCCCCTCGGATCGAAGGCTGCTTTCACTGCGTGGAACAGGGTCAGCTCGTCGCTGTTGAACTGAGCACACATTTGATTGATCTTTTCGCGACCCACGCCGTGTTCGCCAGTGATGCTGCCGCCAACCTTGACGCAAAGTTCGAGGATCTTGCCGCCCAGCGACTCGGCACGTTCCAGCTCTCCGGGCTGGTTGGCATCAAACAAAATCAGGGGGTGCATGTTGCCGTCACCGGCATGGAACACGTTGGCCACACGCAAGCCGAACTCCTCGGACAACTCACTGATGCCCCTGAGCACACCGGGCAGTGCGCGACGCGGGATGGTGCCATCCATGCAGTAGTAGTCCGGCGAGATACGCCCTACGGCCGGGAAGGCGTTCTTGCGTCCAGCCCAAAACTTGACGCGCTCAACCTCATCGCGGGCCATGCGCACTTCGGTGGCACCGGCCTTGCCCAGCACCGCGCTGACACGCTCGCACTCGTCATGCACGTCAGCTTCCACACCGTCCAGCTCGCACAGCAGGATGGCCTCGGCGTCCACCGGGTAGCCAGCGTGAATAAAGTCTTCGGCGGCGCGAATGGCCAGGTTGTCCATCATCTCCAGGCCGCCCGGGATGATGCCGGCCGCAATGATTTCACCGACCGCCCGCCCGGCTTTCTCCACCGAGTCAAAGCTGGCCAGCAACACCTTGGCCACCTGCGGTTTGGGCAGCAGCTTGACCGTGACTTCGGTAATGATCCCAAGCATGCCTTCGGAACCAGTGAACAAGGCGAGCAGGTCGAAGCCGGGTGAGTCCAGGGCATCGCTGCCCAGCGTCATGCGCTCGCCTTCAACAGTAAGGATTTCTACCTTAAGCAGGTTGTGCACGGTCAGGCCATATTTCAGGCAGTGCACGCCACCGGCATTCTCGGCGACATTACCGCCGATCGAACAGGCGATCTGCGAGGACGGGTCCGGTGCGTAATACAGGTCATAAGGGGCGGCCGCCTGAGAGATGGCCAGGTTGCGAACCCCAGGTTGGACTCGGGCAAAACGCCCCTCTGGATTGACCTCAAGGATGTGCTTGAAACGCGCCATCACCAGCAAAATGCCCTGGACCAGCGGCAACGCACCGCCTGACAAGCCGGTCCCGGCCCCACGTGCTACCACTGGCACACTGCGTTGATAACAGAGCTTGAGCAGCCGCTCGACTTGCTCAATGCGCTCAGGCAATACCACCAGCATCGGTGTGGTGGTGTAGGCGCTAAGCCCGTCGCACTCGTAGGGTTTGAGGTCTTCCTGGGTGTGCAGCACTTCCATGTCAGCAAGCTGCTCACGCAACTCAGCCAGCAGGGCTGCCTTATCGACCTTGGGCAGCGGCCCATCAACGCGCTCGTCGTACAGAATACTCATGGCAGGCTTTCTCGCTGACGTTGTTGTTTTGTGCAGCACCGGTAGCGAGCCGGTCCGCTTGTTATGGGTTATATGTAGAGCTTTGGACGACTGCCGTCTATCGACTTGCAAACTGGTATGACCAGTTTGTTTTGGCCGGTACTCAGTCAGTATCTGACAAGAGCCTTACAAATAAAGGAGTTGGTAGCTATATTGAGAGGGCCATGACCCACCAGTTAAAACTGGTACTACCAGTTACCCGAGGCGCTTAGCATGCTCGAAAAGACACTCGGCGTTCGCCGCCAGGTCAGTGATGTAGTTGCCGAACGGATTGAGCAATTGATCGTCGATGGCGTGCTCAAGGTCGGCCAGGCACTGCCTTCGGAGCGCCGCCTGTGCGAGAAGCTGGGGATATCCCGCTCGGCCCTGCGCGAAGGGCTGAAGGTGCTACGTGGGCGCGGTATTATCGAGACCACTCAGGGTCGCGACTCGCGGGTTGCCACGCTGAACGGGACCCGCGATGCCAGCCCGCTGATGCACCTGTTCAATTCGCAGCCCCGTACCCTCTTTGACCTGCTGGAGGTGCGCGCGCTGCTGGAAGCCGAATCCGCACGCTTGGCCGCCTTGCGCGGAACCGATGCCGACTTCGTCCTGCTGACGCGACGCTACGAAGAAATGCTCGCCGCCCACAGCCAGGCAGTGCCTGTTGAGCCACGCGAGCATGCCCGTCTTGACCACGCCTTCCACCTGGCGGTCTGCGAGGCCTCGCACAATCCTGTGTTGCTGCATACCCTGCAGTCGTTGACCGATTTGATGCTTAGCACGGTGTTCGCCTCGGTCAACAATCTCTACCATCGGCCCCTGCAAAAACGCCAGATCGACCGCCAGCACACACGGCTCTATCACGCGGTCATCGAACGCCTGCCAGAACAAGCTCAGCGCGCTGCGCGCGAACACATTCACAGCATTCGCGACAACCTCAAGGAGATCGAACAGGAGGAGCAACGCCTGGTGCGCGCGACCATGCGCCTTGAGGGCTGGGTGTAGGCGTTTGCGCACCGGTCTGCAGCCGCGCTATCTACCCTTCACGGTGCATGCGTGTATCGATTGACGTCAGGATGATACGAACAGCCATAACCACTCCTGTGAGAACGGCAGCAAGACCTGACGCTTCTAACAATGTTGGCAGCCGGCCGTGAAACAATAAACCGAGCAGGGTGGCGAACAGCGACTCAAGGGCGATCAGTTGCCCGCAAAGTACCATGGGAAGGCGACGGGACGCTGCGTTCCATGCCCAGGCCCCTACGAATGAAGACATCAGCGCAATAACGAAGCTCCAGAGGTACAAATGCCCTGCAAGGGAAACACTGAGGCCAAGAGTGGGCAGCGTGAGAAGGTCGAGCGCTTGTACAACCGGTAGCAAGCACAAGGTGCCTATTCCGGCACCCGTCATCATGAGGCCAGTCCAGATACCTGACGCATTGAGCGGGAGTTTCCCCAGGGCATTCTGGTTCAGCAAACTGAACACCAGCCACAAGGCAACGGCACTGATCGAAAAAACCAACCCTGCCAGCCATGAACTGCCGCCTGTGGTGGGTTGCTGGAGACTGCTGATGTTTGACAGTAAAAGCCCACCAGTCAAAAAAGTCAGCGGTATGCTCAGTCTGCGCCATTGAATGGTTTTTTTTGTAGCGTTGCTGAGTAGCGCCAGCAAGACCGGCACCATGCCAATAAACGCTGGCGTCAGTACTGGCCCGCCAAAAAACACACCTGCGGCAATGCAGGTGCTGTACCCAAGGTATCCAATGACACCCAGGCTTGCGGCGAGGAGCTGCTGGTTGCGACGCAGGAGCCGAAGGTGAGATCGGTAGAGCACCACTACTCCCGCACCCAGCGTGCCGGCCATCAGGAACCGAACGATCAGCAAATCGTAGAGGGAGTAGGCGCCGGTGACGTAGGGTGCCACGAAGTTCAGGGCCCAGCTCAGTGTCGCGACTACGGCAAGGGCCACTCCTGCGATGATGTTTGAGTGAAGAGTGGGCATCAGGGATATCCGCGAGGTATTCAGCCCATGTTGCACAGCGTCAGAGGTATGCTACAAACGAGTTCTCGGTCTTGGATACATAACCGCTGATTATGAATATGCTAGGGAAGACATTGCCGCCGCTTGCCAGTTTGCTGCCCTTTGAAGCGGCTGCTCGACTGGAAAGCTTTTCCAGGGCCGCTGATGAATTGCACATCACGCAAGCCGCGATCAGCCGCCAGATCCGCGGGCTTGAAGATAACCTTGGATTGAAGCTTTTTTGTCGCCGCAACCGCGCAGTCTTCCTGACACAGGAGGGCCGCGAGCTAGGACGCGTGGTAAGCAGCGCATTGCAAAGTATCAGCGACAGCGCCGCCACGCTTCGTCAATCACCTCGCAAGAACCGTGTGGTTTTACTGTGTCAGTTATGCGAAGCGTTCTATTGGCTAATGCCGCGCCTTTCGACGTTCCATCAGCAACACCCGGAAATCGAGATCCAAGTCGCGACATCCACCCGGCCATTGACTGAGTTTAATGAGCATTTTGATGTGGCCTTACAAAGCACTGGGCGTCCCAGCGGTTTGCATGTCCTGGCGTTCACCGCCACTGATGAGGTGTTTCCAGTGTGCAGCCCCGATTACCTGGCTGGGTCACCGTTACTTAGTCTCAGTGATCTTCGTCTCCACACGCTCTTGCACCATTACGCCACGCCACCTCACTTGATGGAGTGGGACAGCTGGCTGCAGGCGTGTGGGCAGACATTGGATGGTTATCCTGAGGGCCCTGTGTTTGATAGTTACCCCTTGATGCTCCAGGCCGCCGTTGAAGGGTACGGGATTGCATTGGGGTGGCGCCGAACCGCCGGGAGGCTTATTGAAAACGGTGCGCTGGTGAGACCTTGCGCGGAAAGTGTCCCCTTATCTGATGCGATATCAGTATTTAGACAGCAGGGCGGGGACGATCGGATGGAGGTGCGCTTGCTGGTTGAGTGGCTTAAAGAGGAATTGCGCAGTGAAGGCTGATAGGTCGACTCACCTTGGCAAGTGCCCCCGCAGACCCTGCAGGACGGTATGCCGGGGGCGCTTGGTCAGTCTCGCTCTGGCACTTGCGCGATAGAAGGCTTCCCGTCGGTGATGGGCTTGCCCGGCGCACGGTTGGTCTTGCGATAGGTCAGTAGCACAATCCCCGCAACGACGATTACCCCGCCAAACACCTGCCCGGCGCTGAGCATCTGATCCAGCACGATCCAGCC
Source organism: Pseudomonas karstica (assembly GCF_009707515.1). Classification (GTDB taxonomy): domain Bacteria; phylum Pseudomonadota; class Gammaproteobacteria; order Pseudomonadales; family Pseudomonadaceae; genus Aquipseudomonas; species Aquipseudomonas karstica. Next base: position 24,518 of record NZ_WLYI01000034.1, read on the forward strand.
CATCAACAACGTCGCCAGCGGCTCAATGTTCATGACTGGCGCATTACGCGGCATGTCCAGGCGTGGTACTGAAATAAATAGCACGATAAACCCCGTCCCATAGAGCACCACCAACGTGGCGAGTGCCAGCCAGCCAGTGCTGGTTGCCGGTAGATTCAGGCCTCCCGGAAGGGCGCCGGTCAGGCCTGCGAGGTTGATGCTGCTGAAGACGATGAAGATCGTCAGCAAGCTGCGGACCGAACCGCGTACCTGGGATAATTTGTGGTCGGTGATCCATAGCGCGCCGGCGAATACCGTGGCGGCACAGAAGGCCAGGGCGACGCCCAGCAGCCATTGCGGACCGATGCTGGTGTTGGATGACAGGCGTCCTGGCACGTCCAGCACAAACACCAGCCCAACCAGAATCAGCCCCATCAGCATGGCGGTGCGCAGGGTCGGCCGCGGCCCGCCCAATGCCCAGGTGAGCAGCGCCAGCAGGATGGGGAAAACGTTGGCCACCAGCAACGCCAGCGCTACCGGCACCCGAGCGACCGCGGAATACAGGCATAGGCTTTGGGTGGCGATCAGCAACCCCAGCAGCAACTGCCAACGCCATGCGCCCTGTGGCAGGCGCAGGTTCTGGCGTTGCCACAGCACCAGCGCGGCCAGCACCAACAAGGTGCCTCCCGAGCGCATCAGAATCGCCAGCAACACTCCGGCGCCATCATCGAACGCCACGCGAGCGGCGACATGGTTGCCAGCGAAGGCGCAGCCCATGCACAGCAGAATCAACACGGCGAAGTGGCGAGGGAATGGAGGAAGGGAGGCTGGTGTGGCGGTCGGGCGAGTCATGGCAGGGTCTCAGACAGTGGGTGCCACCGTCAGGAATGAAATTATGTTTTTGTTATGTTGTCGTACGACATGAGTAGGATTTGTATCGTGTTTGACTTAAAGGGGCAAGCGCTTGTTTTTCCATGAATGGCTTTTTTTGTTTATTTTTAAGGGGGTTGTTGCATGCGGTGGCTAGTGATAGGCCGGGCGCAGATTTTGCTATCAAGAAGTTTATTCGCAAGAGATCGTATGACTTGCTTGTTTTTGAAGAACGATTAGAGCCTCATCAGGGATCGGCCTCTGTAGCCGCTGTCGAGGCACGAGGCTGCGATAAGGGCCGCAGGACCTTCAGCAATTTCAGGACCCACACGACTGCTGTGCAGCCGATCGCAGGGTTTTTCGGCCGGTTCATCACTAATGCGACGAGACATAGATAGAAGGCGTGGACGGCGCAGGCAATGCATAGGTCGCCTTCATCCATTCGATCTCTGCCTGGGGCGTTCGGCCAAAGAAACGCTTGAACTCGCGGCTGAATTGCGAGGCGCTTTCATAGCCTACGTTGAACGCTGCCGTCGAAGCCGTCATGGCGTTGCGCAGCATCAATAATCGAGCCTGGTGCAAGCGCGTCGACTTCAAGTACTGCATTGGAGAGGAGTCCGTCACGTTACGAAAGTGCAGGTGAAAGTTGGGCACGCTCATGCTTGCTTCGTGGGCAAGTGACTCGACATCCAAACGCTGCTGGTAGCAACTATGGATCTTGCGGATCGCGCGCGTCACCTTGGCGAAATGTCCCTGGCGATTGAGCGCTGCGCGCATCGAGCCACCTTGCTCACCGGCCAGGATGCGGTAATAGATTTCCCGCACCAGCGACGGCCCGAGTATTTGCGCTTCGCCCGCATTGCTCATCGTTTCGAGAAAACGCAGTGTCGAGGCGCGCAGCAAATCGTCCATCGGCGAGGCATACATGCCCTTGGGCCGGGCATCACTCGGCCCGAGCGTTTCATCCATTTGCAGCATCAACTCGCTGGCCAGTTGCATGTCGAGGCGCATGTAGACCGCCAGCATGGGCCGCGCCTCGCTGGCGTCGGTCTCCATGGTGAAAGGAACGGGGACGGACACCACCAGGTAGTGCTGGGCGTCGTAAACGTAGACCTCATCACCCAGGTAGCCACGCTTGCGCCCTTGGCACAGGATCACGATACCCGGGTCATACAGCACCGGCGTGCGCGTCAGTGGCCGGTTCGAACGCAAAAAACGGATGTCCTCCAGTGCGCTGAGGTTGTAGCCCTCCAGCGGTGCGAGTTTTTCCATCAAATGCACCATGCGCGAGGTGCGTGGATCGGCCTGAGTCATTGACGTCCCTTTTGCTTGCCGCTCAACCGTCGGTTGAGCGGGTCAACGCTTCCCACTGATCAATCTCACTGGCCGCGCGGTTCAGTTTGTCACGTACCAGGCTCAGGGCATCACTGCCCAATAACAAGTGGGCCGGTGGTGTCGGGCTGGCAATAACCTGCAGCATCGCCTGCGCTGCCTTCTGCGGGTTGCCAAGCTGTTTGCCGTTCTTCTCTTCGCGCGCCTTGCGCACGGGGTCGAAGCTGGCGTCATAGTCGGCGATGCTGCGTGGGGTGCGCTGCATCGAACGACCGGCCCAGTCAGTGCGAAACGAGCCAGGGGCCACGGCGGTCACGAAGATGTTGAAAGGCCGCAGTTCTTGGCTCAGCGTATCGGAAATACCTTCGAGAGCAAACTTGCTCGCGCAGTAGTACGCGATACCCGGCATCGTGATGGTGCCCCCCATGGAGGTAATATTGAGGATGTGACCGGCACGGCGCTTGCGAAAATAAGGCACGAAAGCTTTGGTCACCGCTACCGCACCGAACACATTGACCTCCAATTGGTGACGCATCTGTGCCAGCGGCGACTCTTCGAAGATGCCCTCATGGCCGTAGCCTGCGTTGTTGACCAACACATCGACCGGGCCGTGGCTGGCTTCAATAGCCGCTACTACGCTATCGATCCGGGTGAAGTCAGTGACATCCAGAATCACTCCATGGGCCCGATCCGCGCTGAGCGCCTGAAAGGCCTGCAAGGCGGCTTCACTGCGCACGGTGCCGATGACACGATGGCCAGCGGCAAGCGCTTCTTGCGCCAGTGCATTGCCCAAGCCACTGCTCACTCCTGTGATGAATAAGGTTTTTCTGCTGTTCATGGCGAGTTCCAATAAGTGGGTACGCGGCCATGTTATCTATCGAAAAATCGCTCACCTATGCCGGTTTGTCTTCGAGCATTGCCTATTCCTATCAGGACCAATAGTTAAAGGCCCGTCTCCCCTGGCACGGTGTGCCGAGATCAACGTCGCCCGGTCCGAGTGCTCACATCCACCCATACGGCCAGTACCAGAATGCTGCCTTTGACAATCATCTGCCAGTAGCTGTCGACGTCGAGCATGGACATGCCGTTGTCCAGGCTGGTGATGACCAGTGCGCCGAGGAGGGCGCCGTAAACCGTACCGGAGCCACCGCGCATGGAGGTACCGCCGATGAAGCAGGCGGCGATGGCGTCGAGTTCGCCCATGCTTCCGGCCGAGGGCGAGCCTGCGGCCAGGCGCGCGGTGTTGACCACGCCGGCGAGGGCGCACATCACACCCATGATGCCGAAGATCCACAGCTTCACCGCCTGCACGTTGATGCCGGACAGCCGCGTGGCTTCCATGTTGCTGCCCACGGAGTATATCCGTCGTCCAAACACGGTCTGGCTGGTCACGTAGCTGAACACGCCGAGCAGGACCAGCAGAAGCAGCACCGGAACCGGGATGCCATCGTAGCTGTTGAGGGTATAGACGAACCCGGCCAGCACTGCGCCGATCAATACCACGCGCAATGCGTCACGACCCAATGAGTGTGCCGCCAGGCCATGAAGTGCACGATTGCGGCGCTGCTTCCAGGTCAGGAACAGTGTCAAGGCGAACAGCAGTACGCCAAGCCCTGTCCCAACCGTGTGCGGCAAATAACCCTGGCCGACGTAGACCAACTCCGTTGATACCGGGGCAATGGTGGTGCCGCCGGTAACCCCCAACAAAATGCCGCGAAATGCCAGCATGCCGCCCAGGCCGACAATGAACGAGGGGATGCGCAGGTAGGCCGTCATGTAGCCGTTGCCCAAACCAATCAACAAGCCGCACAAGGCCACCAGGCTCAGGTTCGCCAGCAGCGGGATGTGATAGACCACGTCGAGAATCGCCGCCAGGCCACCCAGCAGGCCAAGCAATGAACCCACCGACAAATCGATCTCGCCGCTGATGATCACCAGCACCATGCCGCAGGCGAGAATCCCGGTGATGGACATCTGCCGCAGCAGGTTGGAGAGGTTGCGCGGGGTCAGGAACCCGCCGTCGGTTTGCCAACTGAAGAACAGCCAGATCATCGCCACGGCGATCACCAGCGCGAGCATTTTGTAGCGGCTGAAGAATTGTTTGACCTGATTCATCTACGCGGTCTTCCGATCATTATGGTTATGGCCATCGGGATGGCTGAGCGCGGCGGCGAGCACCTGTTCCTGGGTGAGTCCCTGGTTGACGAAGTCGCCGCACAACTGGCCTTCGCCAATCACCAGTACGCGGTCGGAAACCCCCAGCACTTCGGCCAGCTCCGAGGACACCATGATGATCGATACACCTTCGGCCGCCAGCGCCCCCATCAGCTTGTAGATCTCGTACTTGGCGCCGACATCTACACCGCGGGTGGGCTCATCGAGAATCAGCACCCGGGGTTGGGTCAGCAGCATCTTAGCCAGCACGGCTTTTTGCTGATTACCGCCGGAGAGGCTGGTGATCGGCAGGAACGGGCTCGCGGTCTTGAGGTGCATGCGCGAGATCTCCCGGTCGATGCTGCCCAGTTCGGCTTCGGCGTCGATGCGGGTCATCTTCGAGTAGTTGTCCAGCACCGCCAGGGTGATGTTCTGGCCGACCCCAAGGTCTGGGATGATGCCCTGGCGCTTGCGGTCTTCAGGAACCATGCACAGGCCGGCACGGATCGACTTGAGGGGCGTGCGTGTGTCGATCGGTTGGCCGTCCAGCCACACTTCACCTTCGTAGCGGCCGGGGTAGGCGCCGAACAGCGCCGATACCAGCTCCGTGCGACCGGCGCCAACCAGCCCCGCGATGCCAAGGATTTCCCCTCGCTTGAGGACGAACGAAATATCGTCGACCCGTTTGCGCTTGGGGTTGTCGACGTCATAGCAGGTGATGTGGCGCGCTTCGAAAATCACCTCGCCGATGTCGTGGGGTTCGGTGGGGTAGAGGTTGCTCATTTCCCGGCCGACCATTTGAGTGATGATCTTTGGAATGTCCATGTCCGCCATGGCAGTCGTGGCGATGTGTTTGCCATCGCGGATCACTGAAATGGTGTCGCACACGGCGGCCACTTCATCGAGCTTGTGGGAGATATACACGCAGGCAACGCCCTTGGCCTTGAGGTCGCGAATGATGTCCAGCAGCACCTCGATTTCCGAGCGGGTCAGGGCCGAGGAGGGCTCATCGAGGATCAGCAGGCGCGCTTGCTTGTTCAGCGCCTTGGCGATTTCCACCAGTTGCTGGTAGCCACCGCCGTACTGTGAAACCGGTAGCGATACGTTCATGTCCGGCACTTTGAGTTCACGCATCAGGGTTTCGGCGCGGTGGATCATCGCCGGGTAATTCATGCGCCCGCCGGGCAACGTCAACTCGTGGCCCATGAAGATGTTTTCGGCCACCGACAGGTCGGGGACCAGGGTCAATTCCTGGTGAATGATCACGATCCCGGCGGCTTCGGTTTCGCTGATCGAATGCGCCTTGAGCGGCTGGCCGTCCCAGAGCACTTCACCGTCCCAGGTGCCGTAGGGATAGACCGCCGACAGGACTTTCATCAGCGTGGATTTACCCGCGCCGTTCTCGCCGCACAGGCCGACGCATTCGCCAGGCTTGACCTTGATGTCGATACCATTCAGGGCTTTGACACCACCGAAGGTTTTGACGATACCGTTCATTTGCAGCAGGTAGTCGGGCATGGCAGGCGCTCACAACAGGCTGGACGGGCCACCCCCCTGTAGGAGCGAGCTTGCTCGCGAAGAACTCATAGACTACGCGTTTATCCAGGATGCACGCGTTATCGTTGAGGTTCTTCGCGAGCAAGCTCGCTCCTACAGGGGTGGACACGGAGATTTATCGAAGGATTACTTCCCGGCCATCTGTTCCTTGGTATAAAACCCGTCCTTTTCCAGCAGGTCGATGTTGTCCTTGGTCAGTGGGGTCGGGGTGAGCAGGATGGTGTCGACTTTTTTGCTGCCATTGTCGTATTGCGAGCTGTAGGTGGGTTTCTCGTTACGCGCCAGTTGCACCGAGAGCTTGGCGGCTTCGGTAGCGATCAGTTTCAGTGGTTTGTAGACGGTCATGGTCTGGGTGCCATCGATCACCCGCTTGACCGCCGCCAGGTCTGCATCCTGACCCGAGACCGGCACTTTGCCGGCCATTTTCTGCGCGGCCAGCGCCTGGATGGCACCGCCTGCGGTGGCGTCGTTGGAGGCAACGATGCCATCGATCTTGTTGTCGTTCCGGGTCAGGGCATTTTCAACGATGCTCAGGGCTTCGGTGGGGTTCCATTCCTTCACCCACTGCTGGCCGACAATCTTGATATCACCCTTGTCGATGGCCGGTTGCAGCACTTTCATCTGACCTTCGCGCAGGACCTTGGCGTTGTTGTCCGTGGGGGCGCCACCGAGCAAAAAGTAGTTGCCCTTGGGCGCCGCTTGTAGCACGCCAGTTGCCTGCATCTCGCCGACCTTTTCGTTATCGAAGGAAATGTAGGCGTCGATATCGGCGTTCAGGATCAGTCGGTCATAAGACACCACCTTGATCCCGGCCTTCTTGGCTTCGGCGACGGCGTTGGTCAGTACGGTGGCATTGAATGGCACGATGACGATCACATCGACACCACGGGAGATGAGGTTTTCGATCTGCGAAATTTGCTTCTGCTCGTTGGCGTCGGCTGACTGTACGTAGACTTTGGCGTCCAGCTTTTCCGCCGCCGCAACGAAGTAATCACGGTCGCGTGACCAGCGTTCCAGGCGCAGGTCATCGATGGAAAAACCGATTTTCGGGTGGGCGGAATCGGCCATGACCGGAAGCGCCAGCAGGGCCAGGGCACTGGCGAGTAGCGTGCGTTTTAGTGTGTTCATGGTGGTGCGTCCTTTTATTGTTGTTTGAGAGACACTGCCTGACGATGAGCATGATGCCGGTAGAACTGTAGAGGGTCCCAAGGCGCCGCGCGCATGGATTTGTCGCGAGAATGTCACCGCGCCGCCGAGGCTTGCCTACTGTCAGGAGAAGATAAACCGGTTGACCACACCCTCGAGCATTTCCTGTCTCCCGCTGACGGCCAGGGGGTTCAACTCGTTGGCGAAGGCATGCTCGGCCAGGGATCCGAGGCTGAACTCACCCGCCAACACTGCCTGGCCGAACGGCTGCTGCCATCCGGCGTAGCGTTGATCCTTGAACTGCTGCAGTCGATCGGTCTGCACCATTAATGCTGCGCGCTCCAGGGCCAGGGCGAGGACGTCCATTGCAGCGACATGGCCGTGAAACAGATCGACGTCGTCCAGGCTCTGGCGGCGCACCTTGGAGTCGAAGTTGAAGCCGCCGTTGTTGAACCCCCCGGCCTTGAGGATTTCATAGGTGGCCAGGGTCATCTCCTCGACGCTATTGGGGAACTGGTCGGTGTCCCAGCCGTTCTGCGGATCGCCGCGGTTGGCGTCGATGCTGCCGAAGATCCCCAACGATACGGCCGTAGCGATCTCGTGATGAAAGCTGTGCCCGGCCAGGGTTGCATGATTGGCCTCGATGTTGACCTTGATTTCGTTCTCCAGGCCGAACTGATGCAGGAAGCCGAAGACCGTGGCGCTGTCGTAATCGTATTGGTGTTTGGTTGGCTCCTGGGGCTTGGGTTCGATCAGCAGGTCGCCTTTGAAACCGATCTTGTGCTTGTGCTCGACCACCATGCCCATGAAGCGGCCCAGTTGTTCGCGTTCGCGCTTCAGGTCGGTATTGAGTAGGGTTTCGTAGCCTTCACGACCGCCCCACAGTACGTAGTTGGCGCCCTTGAGGCGTTGGGTGGCGTTCATGGCGCTGAACACTTGGGCGGCGGCATACGCAAACACTTCCGGGTCCGGGTTGCTGGCGGCTCCTGCGGCAAAGCGTGGGTTGCTGAAGCAGTTGGCGGTGCCCCACAGCAGCTTGATCCCGGTCTGCTCCTGATGACGTTCCAGGTGGTCGATCATCTGCGCGAAGTGGTTGCGGTACTCCTTCAGCGAGTTGCCTTCCGGGGCCACATCCGTGTCGTGGAAACTGTAGTAGTCGATGCCCAGTTTGGAGAAGAACTCGAAGGCTGCTTCGGCCTTGCCAATGGCCAGCTCCATCGGGTCCCCGGCGAGTTGCCACGGGCGCTTGAAGGTACCGACTCCGAACATGTCAGCCCCTGGCCAGACGAAGGTGTGCCAATAGCAGGCAGCCATGCGCAGGTGCTCGCGCATCGGTTTGCCAAGAATGAGCTTATTGGCGTCGTAGTGGCGGAAGGCGAGGGGCGAGTCGCTGGCGGGGCCTTCGTAGAGAATCTTGTCGACAGCGGGGAAGTACGGCATTGACGATTTCCTTGTTGTTCTTGGCGGTGTCCCGATACTAGCAACGGCCCTGAGGCTGTTGATTATGAAAATCACCAACGCGCAGTTCGTTTTTGAGTATTGAGATCTGTCGCTACGGCGCCTAGTCTGTGCTCATCGGCCCAGGGTAAAAAATAATGAAAACCGTACCCCCCGTTCACCGCATTGCGCTGCTGTTCAACGGCAGCAAGATCTACGACCGCGGCATCATCAGCGGTATCGGCAACTACCTGAGCAGCACCCGCGCGTCCTGGGACTTGTTCCTTGAGGAGGATTTCCTCTGTCGCTTGAAAGGGATCGAGCGCTGGCAGGGCGATGGGATCATTGCCGACTTCGACGACCCGTTGATCGGCGAGGCGCTGGCCGGGATCAAGTTGCCAGTCGTGGCGGTGGGTGGGTCTTATCAGGATGAGCGCGCCTATCCCAAAGGCATTCCCTATGTCGCCACCGACAATGACGCCTTGATGAAGTTGGCGTACGAACACCTGATCGAGGCCGGGTTGACGCGCTTTGCCTGCTTCAGCCTGCCTGAGGCACAGGCCAATCGCTGGGCGCAGGAGCGGGAAAAAGCTTTTCGCCGCCTGCTGCAGCGCGATGGCTTGCACGCTGAGGTCTACCGCGGCATGGGCACCAGTGCACCGCTTTGGGACAGCGCTGTCGAACAGCAGATCGCCTGGCTGCAAAGCCTGCCCAAACCCATCGGCATCATCGCCGTCAGCGACGCGCGTGCCCGGCAGTTGCTGCAAGCCTGCCTGACCGCCGGGATTGCCGTGCCGGAGCAGGTGGCGTTGATTGGCATCGACAACGACCCACTGACCCGCACCCTGACGCGGGTACCCCTCAGTTCGGTGATTCAAGGCACCGAAACCATGGGTCGGACTGCCGCGCGCCTGCTCCATCAAATGCTGCATGGTATGCCGTCCACAGGCACGCAGTTGTTGATCCCCCCTGATGCGATCAACGTGCAAGCTTCAAGCCTGCATCAACCATTGGGCAACCCCTACGTCATGCAGGCGCTGCTCTTCATTCGCCAATACGCCTGTCAGGGCATCAAGACTGCGCAAGTAGCGGGATACGTAGGCGTGTCGCGCTCATCGCTGGAGTCGCACTTTCGCAAGGCGCGGGGTTGCAGCGTGCACGACGAGATCTTGCGCTTCAAACTGGCAGCGGCCGCCAGCGGACTGGAAAACACTGACTCGGCAATTGCCGACATCGCCCAGAATTGCGGATTCAAATCGGCGCAATACCTGCACACGGTGTTCCGTCGTGAGTTCGGCTGTACACCACGGGAATACCAGCAGGGCGCCAACGCCGCGATCCATTGAGCGCAATACTCAAGGCCGGGCCTGCCCAGCCTGTCTTCTAGATCCAGATATCATTCGGCGCCGTGCGTTCACCGCCTTCATTGCCGGTATTGAGCACTCCACGTGGCTCGATCATCATCAGCTTCGCCTCGGGCTCTGCGAATGTTTTGTGCTCGACACCCTTTGGGACAACGTACAGCTCGCCGGGTCTGACCGTCACACTGCCATGGGCAAGGTCAATGCGCAGTTCCCCTTCAAGCACCAAAAACGCCTCGTCGGTGTCCGCATGGGAATGCCAGATGAAGTCGCCTTCGATGCGCACGACCTTGAACTGGTAGTCGTTCATTTCAGCAACCACCCGGGGGCTCCACTGCTGGTCCAGACTCGAGGCTTTATGCATCAGGTTGATCGCTTGCAGGCTGATTTCGTGGGGCTGGCTCATGATGAGTCCTCGGTGAGATAGGCGCGTTAAGCATAGCGAAGGCCAGTGAATGGCTCTTGTACGATCATGCACGATTGCCACGAGCGGGCAAGCGTTCGAAACAGCTCGTCTGTTTGCGTCCCTCATCCTGCATTCCTTGCAGGAATGCAGGGCATAAAATTAATGAATTTTTCTTATCGCAGGGTGAGGCGTAGCTTGGTTTGAGGACATGGAGAACGACCTTGAAATCATCCTCTCTCAACGTAGCTGAAAAGTTTGATACCTCACGGGCCAATGAGTATGGGCGACAGAGCCGTATCGCATTAGCCGGGTATGATGCCTGCCAGGATCTTGCTGCGTGCATGCTGGCGGCAAGCCTCGGCAATACATGCTCGGCGAAGGTGCTTGTCGTCGGCGCTGGTGGCACGGCGCAGGAGATTATTGCGATGGCAACGCTTGCGCCGAGTTGGCGTTTCACTGCCGTAGATCCATCCGAGCCGATGCTGGAGGCCGCGACGCAGCAGTTAGAGGCAAGCAACCTGCTTGAAAAAACGAGCATGCATCATGGGTATGTTGAAGACCTGGCCGCAGATGAGTCATACGACGCAGCCACCTTGATCGGTGTACTTCATCATCTCGATGGGGATGATGCCAAGCGACAAGTCCTACGATCCATCCGGGCTCATCTAAAGCCGGGCGCGCCGCTGATTGTCGCGGGGAATCAATATGCTTATGCCAGTCAACCGTTATTACTTGCCGCCTGGGGGCAACGGTGGCGGCAGCATGGTGCCAGCCCGGATGAAGTAAAGGTCAAGCTTGGGAAAATCCTCCAAGGCGCTGACCCTCCACATTCCGAGGTGGCGGTTCAAAAGCTGCTGCATGACGCCGGATTCGGGGATGCTACGCGTTTCTTCAGCAGCCTTTTCTGGAGTGCTTGGTTGACATGCAAAACGGCCTGAGCATGGATGGGGGCATTCATAATGCTGCCGACTTGACAGCTGAAAGGCTCTACAAGCCGATTGTCGGGGTAGATAAACAACAACCTTCAGGCTAGGAAATCAGGAGCGATTTACCTCTCATGGTTTCCCGTGTCATTGTTGACGACCTTCGCGAGCAAGAACTAGGCGTCCCCCTCGCTCCTACAGGGGAGGGTGTGGCTTAACGACTGTTCGATCTGCAACTTTTTGTCTCCAGGGAGGAGAGCATGAAACGACCCTATATCGCCCTCGCCACGTTGCTGGGTTTTTCCCTGTACACGGCGTACACGTTGGTGCTGGCGGAGCAAAGCCTCATTGCCTTCGGCCTCGAACTCATGTCGCGCCCGGACACTGCCCAGGTGGTCATCGACCTGTATGTGCTTGCGGCCATGGCCTGTGTGTGGATGTACCGGGATGCACGTGGGCGCGGCAGGTCGTTTGCTTCCATTGTCCCTTATTTGCTGATAACGGCGATATTCGTGTCGATAGGCCCGCTGCTGTATATCGTGATCAATGGGTTCGCCCGCTCTCACCCAAGGTAGGTGATCAGGTCGATACACACCTACACCTTCTTGCTTCAGGAGGGCTGGCCGGGCAGGGCGGATCAGCAACGCCGGATCCGCCGTGAGATTACGGACCTAGCGGTTACGCGTCACCCTCCACACGGTGTTTGCGAGGTCGTCCGCGATAATCAGGGCGCCACGTGGATCGACGGTCACACCGACAGGCCGGCCGCGGGTTTTACCATCGGCACCACGAAAACCCGTGGCGAAATCAACGGGTTCACCCACGGGGCGACCGTTGCTGAACGGCACGAAGATCACTTTGTAGCCCACCGGCTTATCACGGTTCCAACTGCCATGTTCGCCGACGAACACCCCTTCGGTGTACTGGCCGCCCATGGCCGGTATGGAAAAGTCGACGCCGAGCGCCGCGACGTGTGACCCCAGGCTGTAATCCGGCTTGATCGCGGCAGCCACCTTGTCCGGGTTCTGCGGTTGCGCGCGTGGGTCGACGTTCTGGCCCCAATAGCTATAGGGCCAGCCGTAAAACCCACCTTCGCGCACCGAGGTCAGGTAGTCCGGGACCAGATCCGGCCCCAGTTCGTCGCGTTCGTTGACCACCGTCCACAGCTGGCCTGATTCAGGTTCAATCGTCAACGCCGTCGGGTTGCGCAGGCCGGTTGCATAAGGTTTGTGGGCACCGGTCGCGGCGTCGACCTGCCACACCATGGCCCGATCGATTTCAACCTCCATGCCGCGCTCGGTGATATTGCTGTTGGAACCGATACCGACATACAGCAAGCGCCCATCGGCGCTGATGGCCAGCGACTTGGTCCAGTGATGATTGATCTCGGCAGGCAGGTCGGTGACCTTGGTCGGCTGGCCGCTGGCTTTGGTCTGGCCCTCTTCATAATCGAAGCGCACCAATGCATCCTGGTTGGCCACATACAGCTTGCCGTCGGCGAAGGCCAAGCCGTAAGGCGCGTTGAGGTTTTCGGCAAATACGGTCTTCAACTCGTAGGTGCCGTCGCCGTCAGCATCTCGCAGCAGCGTCAGGCGATTGCCGCCTTTGACCTTGGTGTTGCCTTGCGCCTTGATAACGCTTGCAATCACATCTTTGGGTTTGAGCTTCGCGGCACTGCCCCCACGGCCTTCCGCCACGAGGATATCGCCATTGGGCAGGACGAGGGTCTGGCGCGGAATTTTCAGATCGGTCGCAATCGCCGTGACGCTGTAACCCTGGGGAACCGTGGGCTTTTGATCGCCCCACGCCACGGGTTCGGCAATCTTCATGCTAGGCAGCAGGCTACTCTGGGGGGCCGGCATTTTCGGGTCTGGGCCGTGGGCCTGGGTACTGTCCGCTTCGCCACCGCATGCACTCAAAAACAGCGCCATGCTTAAAACAGTCAATGCGCTCGATGGTCTCATTGGGCACCTCCCGAACGCAGATTGGTAAGCCCTGTCCACGTCGCGACACAGCTCAACAAGGTCACGATGACTGACAGAATCAGGCCCAAGGGCATGGAGGCCAAGGCGTCTTTCGCATGCTCGAAGGCGTTTATGAGTCCGAGTGCCCAGGTGGCTAGCAATAGCAGGAAGTACATCACGGGTCGCCCTGTCTTGTGGTCTGCCCGGAGCAGATTGACGAGCGCGAATAACAACGCCAACCCGCAAAAAACCAGCCCGCCGGCAATCAGCCAGGAGGCGAAGTTGCTCCACTGAATCTGGTAAGTATTGAAGTAGGCAATATCACTGAGCAAGGCGCCGAGAAACAGCGGTACGGTTCCGGCAAGCAAGGTCGCGTGAAGCGGGCCTGGTGTGCTTCGGTAGGCGAGGGGTGCGGTAATGGACACGGTGGCTCCTTATCGTTCAGCGCCTCAGGGCGGTGGTCACTGCGTTGAATCCTGGGGGAGTCTAGTTGAAAAGTCAGGGTAAGCGAGACCTCGACAAGACTGTCGTCCTTACGACGCCTGATCATTTTGTAATGCTCGATTGGCTGCACCGGTGGTGTGATCGAAGAGCTGCAGCGTCACTTGGTTTGAATTGATCTTCCCTGGGTTTAAGTATTGTATGGGCTACTCTTTGCTCACTCGCCCAAGGATTTGATCGTGGCCAATACGTTAAGCCCCCAGTCCGTCATCACCTTCTGGAAGCACGCCGGCCCAGCGCGTTGGTTCAAGAAGGACGAGGCATTCGATACCGAGTTTCGCGACACTTTCCATGCTGCCCACTTCCAGGCGGCCAGGGGGGAGCTGGAACATTGGATGGACAGCCCGCAAGGGGCACTGGCCTTGCTTCTGTTGCTTGACCAGTACCCACGCAACGCCTTTCGCGGCACTGCCCACATGTTCGCCACTGATCCACTGGCGCGGTTGTACGCAGGCAGGATGATCGATGCCGGGATGGACAAGCAGATCGAAGCCTCTCTAAAACCGTTCTGCTATTTACCGCTGGAGCACTCGGAAAACGTTGAGGACCAGCAACGCTCCCTGGCTTTGAACCAGGCGCTCGACGCTAACACTTACAGATGGGCTAAAGAACATGCCGACATCATTGAGCGGTTTGGACGCTTTCCCCATCGCAACGGAGTTTTAGCGAGGACGACGACCGCTGAGGAGCGTGTTTTTTTGGAAGAGGGGGGCTTTTCGGGCTAAGCCTCTGAATCGAGCTCCAACCAGGAGTGCCCTCATCAGAATTCCAATGCCGTTCAGTTAAGCGAATATCGACCCCTGTAGGAGCGAGGGGTGAAAGCCTGGTTCTTGCTCGTGAAAAACTTCAACGATAACGTGCGCATCCTGGATAAACGCGTCGCCTATGAGTTCTTCGCGAGCAAGCTCGCTCCTACAAAAAAGCACCTCTGGAGATCGCGCCGTGAATAACCGCCCGTTACGCCTGTACGTTGATGCTCAATTCACCAGCCCCTATGCGATGTCGGTCTTTGTGGCCTTGCGCGAAAAGAACCTTGAGTTTGAAGTGCTCACGCTGGATCTGGAGGCGTGTGAGCACAACGCTGAAGGCTTTGCTCATCTGTCGTTGACCCAGAGGGTGCCCACGCTGGTGGACGGTGACTTTGCCTTGTCGGAGTCCTCGGCGATTAGCGAATACCTGGAAGAGCTGTACCCCCAGGCTCCGGTGTACCCAACAGACCCACGGCAGCGGGCGAGGGCGCGGCAAGTCCAGGCCTGGTTGCGCAGTGACTTGTTGGCGATTCGCCAGGAACGTTCCACCCTGGTGGTGTTTTACGGCGTCAAGTCGGCGCCGTTGTCAGACGAGGCGCAGGCGGCGGCGCGCAAATTGATCGGCGTCGCGCAAGCCTTGCTGGCCGACAATCGCGAGCACCTGTTTGACCAGTGGTCGATCGTTGATGTCGACCTGGCCTTGATGCTCAACCGGCTGATCCTCAACGGTGACAGTGTGCCTGCCGCGTTGGTGATCTATGCACAGCGCCAATGGCAGCGGCCATCGGTACAGGAATGGGTCAATCGGCAGCGGCCCGCGCAGTAGTCAGCCATGCCTGCACAACCCGGCGATCCAGGTCCTCCCAGTCGGCCATACCCAATACCCGGGTTGTGTTCAGTCCGCGCAAATAACCCCGCAATTGCTGGGCGCTGGCAGATACCTGGTGAGAATCTGCGGCCTGCTCCTGCAGCACGTTTTCATACTCAACCAGATAGTCGGCGACCCGTTCGCGAAACTCCGGCAACACAGCTTCACGGATTCGGTCGAAGGTTTTCTGGTGGTGCTTCATGGAGTGTTCCTTATAGGTTTTTATAGGGGCCGTCAGCCCGACGCTATTCGCTCAACCGCTAGTTTTGTTTTGGTTCTCGGCTGAAGGTATCGACGGCTTGCGCCAGGCCTTTTGCCGCCAGCGCTACCAACTCACCGCCTTTTTCCGGGGTCGCCAAGGCCGGGTCCGAACCCATGCGACCGTCCGGGAAGCGCGCACGAAAGTCTTTGGCTTCGCGGATCGGGCCGGTGTTGGCGATTTGCGGCGAGTAGTCTGCCGACTTGATCGCGTCGGGATAAGCCCATTGGGTGACGGCGATCTCCGACGGCGTGGCATGGCTGCCATGGCCCGTGGGGAACTGCCGGTGTGCCAGTTCGCCAACACCTTCCAGGTCCCACCAATTGACCAACTTCAGTGCGAACCCCGCCGGGCGCCGGGCAAAGCTGGCTTCGGCGTAGAGCTCGGAAAATGCCGCTTCAATCGAAGCGATATTGCCCCCATGGCCATTGAGAAACAGGATTTTCTCGAAGCCATGGCCCGCCAGTGAGCGCACCCAATCACCAATGGCCGCAATAAAGGTCGAGGGGCGCAGGGAAATCGTCCCGGCAAAACCGAGGTGGTGCTGCGCCATGCCGATATTGAAGGTCGGGCCGATCAGGATATCGGCATTTTTCTGCGCCACATGGGCGATGATTTCCGGGCACATCCAATCGGTGCCCAGCAAACCGGTGGGGCCGTGTTGCTCGTTGGAACCGATGGGAATCACCACGGTGCGGCTGCGCTGCAGGAACTGCTCGATCTCGATCCACGTTGACTGATGTAAAAGCATGTGAGGTTCTCTCTTGTCAGGCTCGGCTGACAAGATACTACCTCAACCGGCACTGGCCATCTGCTGTGGCTTGCAGTTGAGATAAGCCGAGGACTTCAGCCAGCGTTGGTCGGGGTACCAGGAGAACATGAACTGGCCACCCTTGAGTTTGTCCACCACTTGGCGCGCCACTTGTGGCCGTACGGCAGGGCAGCCCTGGCTACGGCCGATCCGCCCTTCGCGCTTGCTCCACAACGGGCTTACGTAATCGGCGGCGTGGATCACAATGGCCCGGTCCCGGGCCCGGTCATTGAAACCTGGCTCCAGGCCGTCCATGCGCAACGAATAGCCATGGGCGCCTTCATAGCTTTCCTGGGTACGGAACAACCCCAGGCTGGACTGATAGCTGCCCTCAAGGTTGGAGAATTGGGTGGCGAAGTTTTCCCCGGAATTTTGCCCGTGGGCCACCAGGTCGCGCAGGACCAGGCTTTTTTTACTCAGGTCGAAGATCCACAGGCGACGAGCGGTCGAGGGCATTGAATAGTCGATCACGGCCAGGCGTTCGGAGCGTTCAAGGCCGTTGCCGACGGCGCACTGCATGGCGCTCAAGGCTCTTTTCAGAACAACGGGATTGAGTTCTGGAGCCGTACGGGCCAGGCTGCTATACAGAGTAGGAGGGTTGTTGCTGGCGAGCGTGTGATTACAGAGCGCGAGCAGGGGGATGGCGATCAAGCCGAGGCGGGCGTAAAAATTCAGCATGTACAGAGCATCTCCCCGATGGAATGGAGCAAATTCATTGTTCAAAAAACACGCATGTTACTTGAGCATTTGCCTGCTCGTTGCACCATTGGTCGCCATGGCCGAAGACCCGGTCATAGAGCCGCCATCTCCAGTACAGCTGGCACTTGCGCAATTGTCGAGTGTTTGCCCAGGTTTGGCGGGGCAGGTGGATGCCCCGGGTGAGCGGCGATTGCAGCTTTTTTACCAGCAGCAGGGCAATGTTGCGCTTTGGGCTGGCAACGAGCGCCGATCAGCCTTGCAAGCCCAGCTGCAGCTATTGGCCGATGACGGCCTGGACCCGGCTCACTACCCTCTGCCTGTGGACGCGACCACCGGCAACGTGCTTTGCACCGATATCGGCATCAGCCAGCACTATCTGCAAGCGTTGCAGGACTTGCACTACGGTCGCTTGCAACAAGCCCGTTTCGAACCCCTCTGGCACTCCCAGCCGCCGACGCGAGACCCGGACGCCGAGGTGGTGGCGATAGCGGCGGTGGGGCTGCAGGACATGGCCAAGGCATTCGATCAAGCCCGCCCGGATGCGCAGCTGTATCGTAGCCTGCGCAAGGCCTATGCCGCCCTGCGCTTGCAGCCGCTGGCTCATTGGGAGGCGCTCGCCAGTGGTCCGTTGCTGCGCCCAGGCATGGAGGACTCACGCGTGCCGGAACTGGCGCGGCGACTGTTCAATGGCGGCTATCTGGCCAGCGCGCCTGCCGGCACCAGTAAGAAATACCGTGTAGAACTGGTCAACGCGGTCAAGGCCTTCCAGCAGGGCCATTCCTTGCAAGCCGATGGTGTGATCGGCCCAGGCACCTTGGCAGAGTTCAATGTCAGCCCTGCAGTGCGTCGCGAGCAACTGCGTGTCAACCTCGAACGCTTCCGCTGGCTGGCCCAGGACCTGGAGCCCGAAGGTGTACTGGTCAACGTGGCGGCTGCCCAACTGAGCTTTTACCAGGGAGGTGTGCCGGTATGGCAGACGCGCCTGCAAGTGGGGCGAGCCGAGCGCCAGACGCCGTTATTGAAGTCTGTGATCACGCGGCTGACGTTAAATCCAACCTGGACCATACCGCCGACTATCCTGCGCGAGGATAAACTGCCGGCCATTCGCTTGAACCCTGAATACCTGCGCCAGCAGAACCTGCAAGTGCTGGACAGCAAAGGTAACCCGCTGGCCCCTGAGCAAGTCGACTGGTCCCGCCCTGGCAATATTCTCCTGCGCCAGGGGGCTGGCCCGAGAAATCCTCTCGGCAGGATCGTGCTGCGTTTCCCTAACCCATACTCGGTTTACCTGCATGACACGCCCAGCCAGCAATTGTTTTCCAAGGGCCCGCGGGCGTTCAGTTCGGGTTGCGTGAGGGTTGAAGAGCCGCTGCATCTGCGCGATTTACTGGTGGGCCCGGCAGAGCGCGCGCGTACCGATGAGTTGATAGCGACTGGCGCGACCCACGAGTTCAGGCTGGCCACGCCGGTGCCGGTATTGCTGGGGTACTGGACAGTGCAGGTGGATAGCCAGGGGGCGCTGTTGTATGCGCCGGATATTTACGGGCGCGATCCTGCTTTGTTCAAGGCGTTGGGAAGTGTGCTTTGAGGTGCGTCGGGTAAAAAAGCCTTGGCAATCATTGCCACGGCTTCAGTCGGTGACACTTGCGCCGTGTCGATGCTAAACGGTGCATCCGCCCACGGTTCATACGTATGGGCCATGACTGACTGCCAAGTGGGTGGGACCAGGCCGGGGATGTCGCCAGTGCGAGTCTCTACTCTTCGACGGTGTTGCGCCTTATCGGAGCAAGTCACCTCGATATTGACCAAAGGTACACCTGCGTGCCTGGCCACTTTGCTCCAGTCGTCACGGCTTTCAAACACCGGATTGACGCAATCAACGATGACCCGGTGGCCCAGTCCCAGATTGCTCAATGCCAGCGCATTGGCAATCCTGTAGCCACTGGTTCCCACTTCCTGCACAAGAGCCCCGGCATCCCGGATCGCTTGCTCAATGCTGTCGATGCGCAGATACACGGCGTTTATCCGGCGGGCCAGCGCCGAGGCGATGGTCGTTTTGCCGGTGCCGGGGAGGCCGCTGAAAACAATAAGCATGGTGGATCCTTAGGGTCAGTGGGGGCAGGCAAGAAGCCAGGGTGTTCCCGTCAGAGGCCCGCGTACGGTTCTGGAGCATTGATGGCCTGCGGCAGTGCCACTCGGGAAATGGGTGAAGCTATGCTTGCAAGGTCCCTTCAGTCAAAGAGCCAACGGCCATGATTCAGTGCAAACGCGCCTATGCAACCGCCAGCCCGGATGACGGCAGGCGCATTCTGGTGGACCGCCTGTGGCCGCGGGGTTGCCGCAAAGATACGTTGGTACTGGACGAGTGGCTGCCTGAAGTAGCGCCTTCCACCGAACTGCGCAAGGCCTTCAAGTCCGGGGCGTTGAGCTTTGTGCAATTTGAAAGCGCTTACCGCAAGGAACTGACGGCGCGGCCTTCCTCCTGGTGGAAACTGCTGGATATCGCTCAAGCCGGCACCCTTACGCTGATCTACTCCGCCAAGGACCCGTTGGCAAATAACGCCGTGGTCCTCGCCCACTGGTTGGAAGAAGAGCTGGATCGTCGGGCCGACGCGAGTTCTCCCGTCTGCTACATGACGGACTTTCCACAAGGTTAGGCCGGTTTGTAAGCGATCCAGCCTTTGAAACTGAACCCGGCATAAAACAGCTCGACCGATTCGAACCCTGCCGCCCGCAGCAGCGCTTCGTCATCTTCGGGCGACAGCACCGGTAGTTGGGCGCTGATGGCTGTAATCGCCCGCTCAGCGTCTGAGACGGGCACGCCTGAGTCCACGGCATAGGCAGCATAACGTTTCAACCAACGGGCTTTTTCCCCAGGCGACTGGGGGAAACTGTGGTGAGCCACAATCAGCGGTGCGCCTGGTACCAGGCGGCACCATAGCGCCTTCAGGGTCTTCAGGCGCTCTTCGGCCGGGATGAAATGCAAGGTCAGCAGGCAGGTCGCCGCACCAAACGGGCCTGGCGGCGCGGTGTCGATATAGCCTTCATGCAGCTCGACTCTTGAGGCCTGCGCGCCCAAGGTGGCCTGCGCCAGCTTCAGCATCTCGGCGGACGGATCAACCCCGACGAACCGCCACCCAGGCGCGTGCTCGGCAAACCTCTTCAACTCCAGGCCACCGCCCGCGCCAAGCACCAGCACGTTGCCCGTAGCCGGTAGGCTTTCCTGCAGCAGCAGTGTTGTCATGCGTTGCAGGGAATCAAAACCAGGCACCAATCTCACGGGGCCTTCGGCGTAGCGGGCGACAGCGTCAGGGTCTGAAAACCAGGTCATTACGAGCGCCCCTCAGTATCCAGAGCCTGGATATCCATCACCATCTCATGCCAGGCCATACCGCCATGGTCCGACGCAGATGGCTGAACGTAGCCATAGCCCATCCGCTTGTACAACTCGACATGATGGTCCTTGCACATCAGGTGGATGGTTTTCTTGCCCATGCCCTGCATGCGCTGAACAAACGCTTCCATCAATTGTGTTGAGTAACCCTTGCCCTGGTGATCGGGATCAACCACCACCGACATGATCACCACGTTGGGCGCATCCGGCGAATGGCCCACCAACTCTTTGAACGACTCATCGGACATGACGACTTCCTGGGCGCAACCGCTGTTGATGAAGCCGATAACCTCGCCGTCGACTTCCAGGATCAGGAAGCCTTGCGGGTATAGGGCGATACGCGTGGCGATCTTTTCCAGGGTGGCGGCTTCATCGCCTTCGTAGGCACTGGTTTCGATATGGTAGCAGCGGGTGGCGTCTGCGGGGACCGCGTTGCGAAAGTGTAGGGTGGGCATTGAGATGACCGGCTTAAAAGGAACGAGTACACGATCCTAGCGGGTTTTGCGCGATTGAAAAGGGGCACGTGGCCGCACATTTATCCAGGTCTGGTAGTACGGCCGGCAAGCCTAACTCGGTAAGGCGTGACGTTTACTTAAACCCCACCCACCAATTTCCCTCCATCCATCCGTCGTTTATACGCACTGTCACGACTGGCCAACCAGAAATACAGCGGCGAAGTCACCAGTAACCCCACCACCCAGGACAGGTCCGCGCCATTGATGTGTTCGGAAATAGGCCCGACATACAGTGGCGTGTTCATAAACGGAACCTGCACCACAATCCCGATCGTATACGCCAGCAATGCCTGCGGGTTGTAGCGTCCGTAAATCCCGCCATCGACCCGGAAGATCGAGGCAATGTCGTACTTGCCCTTATGGATGGCATAGAAGTCGATCAAGTTGATTGCCGTCCATGGCACCAGGACTACCAGCAGCACCAATACCATATCGACGAAGTGGCCGATAAAGTCCTGCGAGGCAAATACCGCCGCAATCGAACACGCTGCCAGGACAATGATCGAGATCACCGCGCGGCTCTTGGCTGTCGGGATCCAGCGGTAGGCAAAGGTCTGCACCAGGGTGATGATCGACAGCACTGCGCCGTAGAGGTTGAGGGCGTTGTGGCTGATCACGCTGAGCAGGAACAGCACCAGCATCAGCGGTCCTATGGCCCCGGTGGCGAGTTTGACGGCGTCCATGGTGTCCATGCCCACCGGGGTGGCGAGGACGGCGACGGCGCCGAAGATGAAGGACAGGCTGGAACCCAGGGCCGAGCCGAGGTAGGTAGTCCAGAAGGTCGAGGCGACAGGCACGTCGGCCGGCAGATAGCGTGAGTAATCCGAGACGTAGGGTGCAAAGGCGATTTGCCACAGCGCTGCCAGGGACACAGTCGCCAGCCATCCGGAGATATTGAAGCTGCCGCGTGTGAGGAAGTCGGTGGTCTGCACGTGGGTGAAGATATAGCCGAAACCCAGCACGATGCCCGCGCCCAGTACCCAGGTGCCGATACGGTTGAGCACGTGGATGAAGCGGTAGCCGATGATGCCGATGATCCCCGAGCCAATGGCGCCAATGACAATGCCTACGGGGACCGGGACGCTGTCGACTACGCCGTGCAGGGATTTGCCGGCGAGGACGATGTTGGAGGCGAAGAAACCGATATACATGACGCCAGCGATCACCACCACCAACAGCGCGCCAAGGGAGCCGAACTGAGCACGGCTCTGGATCATTTGCGGGATACCCATTTGCGGACCCTGGGCTGAGTGCAGGGCCATGAGTACGCCGCCGATCAGGTGGCCGACGAGGATGGCCACGATGCCCCAGATCAGGTTCAGGTGGAACAGTTGCACCCCCAGTGCGCCGGTGACGATGGGCAACGGTGCGATGTTGCCGCCGAACCAGAGGGTGAACAGGTCTCTTACCTTTCCGTGGCGATCTTCCGGGGGCACGTAGCCGATCGTGTGTTTTTCGATAAGCGGTGCGCAGGATGTTGCAGTGCTGACCATGACGAACTCCAAGGCAAGGTGAGTACGTGGACGTACTTCGCTGTGCGCCGCGTGGGCGACGCTTTTGTTGTTGGAGTGATCATGTGCAATGGTTACTGGCAGGTAAATTAGTAAGTTTGTTGCTTCAGACCTTAAAAAAAATATCTCGAGGTGTTTTTTGCTCCGGTATGTTGCATGTCAATAAAACCACCAAAAAAGCCGCTTTTTCTTGCACTTGTTTGGGGCCAAATTCACGTTTTTTCGAGGTGCCCATGGCTGCCTACAACTTGCGTCAGCTCAAGTATTTTGTAACCACCGCCGAGTGCGGCAGCGTCGCACAGGCGTCGCGCAAGCTGTACATCGCGCAACCTTCGGTGTCGACGGCCATCAAGCACCTGGAAGAGAGTTTCGGCGTGCAGCTGTTCATCCGCCATCACGCTCAAGGCGTGTCGCTGACGCCCAGTGGCGCTCGGTTTTATCGCAAGGCCTTGGAACTGCTGCGGGTGGCCCACGAGTTCGAGCAGAACGCCCTGGCGGACAATGACGTGGTGGCGGGGCAGATCGATATCGGTTGTTTCGAGACGGTGGCGCCGTTGTACTTACCGCGCCTGATCGCCGGCTTCAAGGCGCGCTGGCCAGGGGTCGAGATACGGATGCGCGACGGCGAGCAGCAGGAGTTGGTCCAGGCACTGACCGCCGGCAGTATTGATGTGGCGATGCTGTTTGAGCATGACTTGGGCGGTGCTATCGAGACGGTACCGCTGATGCCGCCGCAGCAGCCGTATGCCTTGTTGCCGGCGGATCATCGATTTGCCCGACAGGCCAAGGTGTCATTGGCGGACCTGGTGCTGGAACCGATGATTTTGTTGGACGTGCTGCCCAGCCGAACTTACTTCGTGAGCATTTTCGAGGAGCGCGGGCTGACGCCGAATATCGCATTCAGTTCGCCGTCCATCGAGATGGTGCGAGGCATGGTGGGGCGCGGGTTTGGCTTTTCGATTCTGGTGACCAAAC
The DNA here is from genome assembly GCF_009707515.1 of Pseudomonas karstica. Lineage (GTDB taxonomy): Bacteria > Pseudomonadota > Gammaproteobacteria > Pseudomonadales > Pseudomonadaceae > Aquipseudomonas > Aquipseudomonas karstica. The sequence goes on from NZ_WLYI01000034.1 coordinate 47,929, forward strand.
CATTTTGCGAATACACCTATGATGGGCAGAAACTGGTGTGCGTGCCGTTGGCAGAGACGGTGACCGGCTCAGGTCTCTCTGCGGTGTGGTTGCGGCGGGCACCGTTGACCAAACCGGTGCAGTTGTTTGTGGATTATTGCCGAGAGGAGTTGGCGCGTTTGTTGGGCTAGTACCGCTTGCAGGTACTCGCTTGGTTGGCGGCCCCGGGCGTGTTTACTGCGCAGAGGACATGAGCTTGAAAAAAGGCTCCTCTTTCAATGAGGCGCTTTGACTGGGCGAACCCTCTCGGTCGCTTCTGAACTCATTACGATAAGACGCATAGTGCCACTGCGGCGCTGAGACATCGGAGGCGGGTTTGTTGTCGCTCTGACCAATGCCTGCTGCCTGCAACTCTTGCTCGATGGTGGTGATCAAGGCCTGTGTTTTTCCCATGTATTCGGGGCTGTAGGTGCCATCTGCACGGTCCGGTTTGGGATAGAGGGTAAATTGGGCGCCTAACGAGATTCGGGTGTCTCGGGGATCAACACGGCTTGTATCGGTAGCTTTCCAGCTATTGAGCGGGCTTTCTTCTGCGTTAATCAGCCTGCTGATGATTTCGAATGCCTTGGGCATATCCTTTGGATTCACGCTAATGTGAAATTTATCGCCAACAGACTTCTCTTCTTCCACGGGCGGGTTGCGTTTCAAGCTGATAAACGGAAATTTTTTATTGTTAATAGCGTTGTTTTTGACGCTCCAGCCGCCATGGATTTCGCCTGAGGCCTGCTGGGCGACCTCATAGGTCGGAGCCCCATAATTCGGGGTGAAGCGTGCGTTAGCATAGGGCGCAATGTCCTCTTGTCTCATGGCTCTCAGTCCACCCGTATCGAACGGGTTCTTTCCACTGGAAAATGCCTCTTTCATGCTCGAGCTGATGTAGGGTGAATGAGTGTTTTCTACTCTCATACTGAAGACCTGTTTTGGAAAAAATGAAGCAGTCAGGGGACCACTTAGTGCCTGGACTCATCGTTCATGTCTGAAAAGTCGGCTTTTGTGTGGTTCCGCAAGCTGAACAGGTTCCAAAATCCAGCGTGGGACTCAGAGGCAAATCGACATCTGCATCCGCCGCAGCATCTCATCACACCCATCCAACTGCGCCACGCTGACAAACTCATCCGGCTTATGCCCCTGGTCCATGCTGCCAGGCCCGCACACCACAGTGGGAATCCCAACCGCATCAAACAGCCCACCCTCGGTACCAAAGGCCACAGTGCCGAACTCCCTAGAGCCGGAAAACGCCGCGATCAGCTCCGCCGCCTGGCTGCGCTCATCCGTAACCAAGCCGGGGTATGCCGACAATTCGCTGAAGCGAATCGCACTTTGTTTACTGGTAGCGAGCATACGCGGTAATACCTGCTGTTCGGTGTAGGACTTCAGCTCTTGTGCCACCATGGCCGGATCCTGGGAGGGCAGGGCGCGGACTTCAAAGTCGAAACGGCAATCGGCGGGGACGATATTCAACGCCTTGCCGCCGCTGATTACCCCGGTTTGCACGGTGGTGTACGGTGGATCAAACCGCGCATCCTGATGCTCCTTGAGGCGCTGGCCAATCCGCCCCAGCTCACCGATCAACTCGGCGGCGTATTCAATGGCATTTACGCCATACGGCGCATAGGCCGAATGACAGGCCTCGCCATGCACATCACAACGCATTGCCAGCTTGCCCTTATGGCCCAGCACCGGCTTCAATTCGGTGGGCTCGCCGATGATGCACAGCATTGGTTTCACCGGCCGTTGTTGCAGCACCTTGAGCAGCGAACGCACCCCGAGGCAGCCCACTTCTTCGTCGTAGGACAGCGCAATATGCACCGGCATCCGCAACGACGCGGCCACCAGGGACGGCACCAGGGCGAGCACGCAGGCGATGTAGCCTTTCATGTCTGCCGTGCCGCGACCGTAAAGCTTGCCGTCGCGCTCGGTCAGCTCAAACGCCGGCACGGTCCATGGCTGGCCATCCACCGGCACTACGTCGGTGTGCCCCGACAGCACGATGCCCGGCCGATCTGCCGGACCGATAGTGGCGAACAGATTGGCCTTGCTGTGCTCGTCGTTGTAGACCAGTTCGCTGACCACGCCGAAGCCCTGGAGGTAGTCACGGACAAACTCGATCAGTCGCAGGTTGGATTCGCGACTGGTGGTATCAAATTCCACCAGCGTCTTGAGTAAATCGCGACTGGTGCTCATCGCTCGTCTCCGGCCACACCGTAGCCGGGAGACTTGTCGGGCGCCAGGGCGCGGTCGATGTAGTCCTGGACTTGCGGCCGGTAGGCTTCCCACAGCGTTTGCAGTTGGCCAATCGGGTCGTGGTCGGCCCAATCCACCCGCAGGTTGATGATCGGCCAGGTCAGTTCACCCACCACCACCAGCGCGGCTGAATGTACAGGCCCGGCTTCGCCCCCCGCGGCGATGGCGGCATGCATGGCGGCCAGCAGGCGGTCGGCCAGTTGGCCTTCGCTATTTTCAAAAGCCATGACCATGGCAGCGATCACCGAGTGGTCTGCCAGCATGTTGCCGGCGGCGATGCACTGTTCGCCCGCCACCGCGTTGTGGGTTCCCAGGGTTTCACTGCCGCTGAACTGCACGGTGCGCCCCAGATGATCAATCGCCGTCAGTTGTCGGTACTGGCTGTAGCCGTTGCGGGTCAGGACCTTGTCCACTGCATCAGAGGGTGAAAGGCCTTGCTCCAACTGGTCGAGTACTTGCGGCCCAAGGGCGGGCAGCGTGATGTTCTGGGTCGCGACGGCACCCACACCGGGCCGCAGCCAGGGGCAGCGAGCACCTACGGCGATACTGGATGAGCTGATGGCGATACCAAGTTGACCCGTTTCCGGGCAACGGCCGACAATTGAAAAGGTCATGTCTTGCCTCCTGTTATTACTCGGGGATGACGGCAATCACATCAATTTCCATCAACCACTGCGGCTGGCCCAAGGCCGACACTACCAAGCCGGTGGAGATCGGGAACACGCCCTTGAGCCACTTGCCGACTTCCTGGTACACCGGTTCGCGGTAGCGCGGGTCGATCAGGTAAGTGGTGGTCTTGACGATGTGGCTCAGGTCGCTGCCGGCTTCTTCCAGCAGTTGCTTGACGTTGCGCATGGCTTGTTCGGCCTGGGCCTGTGGGTCACCTAAGCCGACCAGTTTGCCGTCAAAGTCGGTACCCACCTGGCCACGAACGTAGACCGTGTTGCCGGCGCGAACGGCCTGGCACAGGTCGTTGTCCAGGCTCTGGTTCGGGTAGGTTTGCTGGGTGTTGAACATGCGAATACGCGTGTGAGTAGGCATCGGGGGACTCCAGGAAAATCAGGCGCTGACTGTGGATGTGCGGGCGACAGGGGTGGCTTCGCGGTAATCAAGGTATTTACGCTGGGTGGCGATGTGGTCGGCCACGTGCTTGGCGTCGTGCCAGACGCCCCAGATAAACGACGAGCCGCGCCGGGATTGCCAGGGCAAACCGAGGAAGTAGATCCCGGCTTCGCTGGACACGCCGCGCTGGTGTTGCGGCTTGCCGTTGGCGTCGAAGGCATCGACGTTCAGCCAGCGGTAATCCACGGCAAAACCGGTGGCCCAGATGATCGAGGTGACGCCGGCCTTGGCCAGGTCCAGTTCAAGGATCGGGTTTGTCACGCAGTCCGGGTCGGGGAATACGCGACGGGCTTGTGGCTCCAGGGGCAGGTCCAGGCCATTGCGCTCGATATAGGCGTCTGCCGCATCCAGCAGGGCGAGGTAGTTTTCATCGCCACGGGCCAGGTTCTCCACCAGGTTTGGCTGAAAGCTGGCCACGGTACCGTTGAAGGCCTGGGTCAGGCCTACCAGGGTCATGCCTTGTTGGGTCAGCTCACGAAAATCAATGGTCTTGCCGCCCTGTGCGCCGCTGACGGCAATGGTTACGTGCTCGCGGCCGGGCTTCATCGCCGCTTGGTCCCACTCACCCAACACCCCCAGCCACCAGCAGAAATCACGGTTGCGATAAGCGCGTGGAGGGCGGTCGTGGGCGCCGACCGACAGGTACACCTGTTTGCCGCTGCGCTGTAATTCATCAGCGATCTGCACCCCGGAAGAGCCGGCACCGACCACCAGTACGGCGCCTTCAGGCAGTTGCCCTGGGTTGCGGTAATCCGCTGAATGGATCTGGTGAAGTGGTACATCCTTGGGGGCAATCGCCGGAATCACTGGCTTCTGGAACGGCCCGGTCGCGGCCACCACGCGGTTGGCTTCGATTACGCCTTCGCTGGTGTGTACGGTGAAGCCTGGGCGAGCGACATTGCGTTCAACACGGGTTACGTCCACACCCGTGCGAATCGGCGCATTGAACTTGCGGGCGTAGGCTTCAAAATAATCCGCCACCCGTTCTTTGGGCGCAAAGCCGTCGGGGCAGACGTCATCAAATTCCAGGCCGGGAAAGCGGTCGTGCCAGGCCGGCCCATTGGCCACCAGCGAATCCCAACGCCCGGTGCGCCAGCGCTCGGCGATGCGGCTGCGCTCCAGCACCAGGTGCGGCACGCCCAGCTTGCTCAGGTGTTCACTCATGGCCACGCCAGCCTGGCCGGCACCCACCACCAGCGTGTCTATTTTTATTGTTTCAACAGTCATGTCTCTATCCTTCTGAACAACGATTGGATTCAGCTCGGGCATGACTTCAAGGCTATGGGGCGCGGGGGTATTAATAAAATATTATTAAGCTGGGAAGTGAGCATAAATAACTGATGCAGAGCGGCTCGGGGGTGTTGCCGACTTACTGGAGGTCGCGATGTATTCAAGGACGCCTGGGAGTATCCAATTGCCCAGCGTTATCGTTCACGATTTTCGCGAGCAAGCCCGCTCCTACATCAGGATTCGCTTCGTCATGACATAGAGGTAATTAGTTTTCTCAGCCCTTTCGATAAACCCCAGCCAACCCCCGCGCCAATTCAATAAAGTTCTGCAACGGCGCCGAAGGATTAAACGTACGCCGCACCAGCGTAATCGGCGCCAGCAACCTTGGCCGCGCATCGTGGATCCGGCAGTACGCTACGCTCTCGCGGTGCACGTCGCGCATGGACGCGGGCACCACCGAGATGCCTTCTCCCGCCGCCACCAGGCTGACGTTGGTCAGCATGCGTTCCACTTCAAAGGCGATTTTCGGTTCAAAGCCGGCGTTCTGGCAGGCCTTGATCAGGTTAGCGTACATGCCCGGCGCGCCGGGGCGACGGACGAGGATGAAGCGTTCGTCCTTGAGGGTGTTCATGCGGATCAAAGGGTCAGGCCCTTTGAGTAAGCGATGGCCGATGGGCAAGGTGAGCAGCATTTCTTCGTTGAGCAGGCGGTGGAAGGTCAGGCTTTGATGGTTGCTGACCGGGGCCCGGAGGATGCCGATGTCGATGTGTTTTTCCAACGCCTGTTCGGTGATTTCCCGTGCGCTGCCTTCCTTGACCGATAACTCGACGCTCGGATAATGCTCGCGGTAAGCGCGGATGATGCGCGGGATCAACGGGTGGGCGGCGGCGGAGCTGGTGAAGCCGATGACCAGGGTGCCTTCGATGCCTTGGGCGACGCGCGAGGCCTTGAGGGAGCCTTGTTCGACCCGGGCCAGGATGATCCGCGCTTCGTCGAGAAACACCAGCCCGCCGGCGGTGAGGTCGACGCCCTTGGGATGGCGCTTGAACAACTCGAACCCCAGTTCGTGCTCCAGCGCGCGAATCTGTTGGCTGAGGGGCGGCTGCTGCATGTTTAAGCGGGCGGCGGCGCGGGTGAAATGTCGCTCTTCGGCCACCATGATGAAATAACGTAAATGGCGAAGTTCCATGGTGGTATATCCCCTGGCAAAACTTTATTATCGGCGGGCTGGATGCGTCTGGGTGATCAATATGCCGAAAGTTATGGGGCACGACAATAACAATAAATAAAAACACTGAGGAGTACTCATGCCCCAATACGCCAAGAAAGGAAGCTTGCCTCTTTTGATTGCCATTGCGTTGGGCATGACGTTAGGTTTGGTCTGCCCGGAAATGGGGATGGACATGAAGTTGTTCAGTGACGGCTTCATCAAGTTGGTCAGTTTGCTGATGCCGTTTCTATTATTCGCATTGGTCTGTACCGGTGTCGCCGGTATTCGGCGCGAACAAAGACATAGCCGGGTTGTAGGCCGGATCGTGTTGTATTTTCAACTGATGTCCCTGTGTGCGCTGATGGCTGGGTTGGTCGCAGGGCTGCTGTTCAATCTTGATCATGCACAAGTGTCGTCGCCGGGGTTCGCTGGGCAGACACCGACATCAGCGCTGCAAACTCGCGTGCATGAGCTTTCCTGGATGCCGGTTTTATCCAACGCCTATGGGGTTTTTACCCAAAGCCTGGTATTGCAGGTCATGGTGTTGGCGGTGATAGGCGGGTTGCTGCTGGGCCGTGGCGGCCGGCTCGGCAACAAATGCCTGGCCTGGATGGAGTCGTCGTTGGAGGTACTCTTTGTACTGTTACGCATTCTTTTGAAGTTTGCACCACTGGCGGCGTTTGGTGCGATGGCTTTTGTGATAGGTAAATATGGAATGGGGTCTGTTTTGCCCCTGCTAAAGTTTATTGTTGTTATTTATCTGATTTGTGCATTGTTTGTTGTTGTGGTATTTGCCACCGTCACTCGGCTGGTCGGAATTCGGTTGTCGCGCCTGATTGTTTATTTGAAGGAAGAGTTGTTGTTGGTGGTCTTTACTGGGTCGTCTGTGGCGGCACTTCCCGGGTTTGTCGGCAAACTTGAAGCGCTGGGGTGTGATCGCCAGTTAGTGCGCTTGGTGCTGACCACCGGTTATACCTTCAATTTAACTGGCAGCAATCTTTACCTGACCACCGCGATCATGTTTCTGGCGCATTTGGGCGGTGTGAGTATGGGCACGCCGGAGTTACTGGCGGTGCTGCTGATTTGCTTGTTTACCTCGCTGGGGTCCACCAGCGTGGCGGGTTCGGCACTGTTTACCCTGATTGCCACCTTGAACATCCTGCAATGGATTCCGATTGAAGGGGTGGGTTTGCTGCTGGGGGTGGAGCGGCTGATGAAGTGTCGATCGTTGACCAATGTGCTGGGCAACTGTGTGGCGTGCCTGGCAATTTGCAGCTGGCAGAAGTCCCTTGATCGTAAGGTCTGCAGGAGCGAGGGGGTCACCTAGTGCTTGCTCGCGGTGCTCTCGGGTGCATCGCGATGCAATCGAGCGTCGACCCACTGCTCCTGTGAGATTGTCAGCCTTTGCTATTCGCCAGTTTGTCGAAGGCCTTATCCAGTTTGTCTTGGGCGTCCTTCAGCTTGTCGCTGCGTTCTGTCAGCCATTTCTGATCAGCTTCCAGGGATTTGTGCGCTTCAGCCAACATCCGCTTGACCTCTTCCGGCTGTGGCCCACCTGTGCCTTTGCGGGTCTTGACCATAGTGGTCGGCGACAGCGCCGCCCGGAATCCTGCCTCATCCAATGGCAAGGTATTGGGCGTCCACTGGTACTTGTCCGCCGCTTGGCGATACAGTTTCTGTGCATCGGCATACGGGAAGGTTTTCGGCGTGGTGCCATTGCTGCGAGCTTCGGTGACGATCAGCGAGGCAAAGCTGTGACCTATCCGGAACGGCACTTTGAACTGGCGCTCCAGGGTGTCCGCCAGCTCCATCGAGGTGGTCCATTCCGACTCCAGCTCTTCCAGCGCCCGTTGTGGGTTGATTTGCAGCGCGTCGAGCACTGCATCCATGCCCTTGAACATCTTGCCGGTGGAGTCGAACAGCCCGAGGGAGTCAAAGGCGAACTTGTAGTCGGTCATGCCGGTGGTGACGTTATGGGCGCGCAAAGTCACGGTCTGGGCCAGCCCGACCACATCCGATGCCGACTCGCGAGTACGCATCAACAACCCAGGATTACGTTTCTGTGGCATCGCGCTGCTGGTGTAGGTGGACTTTTCGTCCAGCAACAGCCAAGGACGGATCTGATGGTACTGGGTATGGATATCACCAATCATAGCGCCAATGCGAATCGCCGAGGATGAGGCCAGGTTTGCTGCCTCAATCGGGATGTCGTAGGTGGATACCTGGCTTGAATCCAAAGAGTTTTCCCGTACGCCATCAAAACCCAGCAAGTCGGCCAGGCGTTCACGGTTGAGCGGGTATGCGGAGTTCGCCAGCACCGCCGTGCCCATGGGGCTGAGGTTGAGACGATTGTAGAGCTCGCGAATGCGCTGACCATCTCGCTCAAATGCCGCCTCGTAGGCCAGCAGGTAATGGGCGTAGCTGATGGGCATGGCCTGCACGCCGTTGGTATAAGCCGGAACCAGGGTGTCGATGTTCTTCTGCGCCAGGGCCAGGATGCGTTGGCGGGTAGTGTTCAATGCGTCGCTGTAGGCCAGTACCTGAGTGCGCAGCTTGGCCAGGCGGAAGGTCGCGAGCATGTCCTGGCGGCTTCGGCCAGAGTGGATCAGCGAGGCTTCGGGACCAATCTTGTTGGTCATGATTTTTTCCAGTTGCAGCACATCGCTGGGGCGTTTGCCGCCGGGCTGGTCGGCCTGGTCAATGGCATAGCGCACGCCGCCGGCGATCTTTTGGCCCATCTGCGGTGTGACGATGCCTTCTTCGGTGAGCATCACGATCGAGGCCTTGTTGATGCGGTTCAACCAGGCGAATTGGGTTTGTGTGGGATCACCCTTGGCCTTGCGGGTTGACTGCGAGGTGTCCACTGAAGCACCGACTTTCGCCGCTTGGGCCGCGCACTGTTCGGTGGTGTTGCAGGGCAACTCGCCAGTGTCGGCAGCGTAAGCGCCGTAAGCGCTGAACAGGGCGAAAGCCACTGCCAGGTGGATCAAGGTTTTCTTGGTATTCATAGACAACGCTCCGGGAAGGATTACAACAGGGGCAGGGTGTAGCTGACGATGAAACGGTGCTGGTCGATGTCATTGCCCTTGCCATTACTGCGATAGGAACCGTTGCGCCATTTCACTTCCAGGTTCTTCAGCGCGCCGCTCTGGAACACATAGCCAAGGTCAGTGTTGCGTTCCCACTCGGTGCCTTCCACGCCTCGACTGCGTTCGAAGTTGTCGCCTTTGAGGTAGCGGGTCATGAAAGTCAGGCCGGGCAGGCCAATGGCGGCGAAGTCGTAGTCATAGCGGGCTTGCCAGGACTTTTCCTCGGGGTTGGCGAAGTCCGGAGAGATCATCACATAGTTGACGAGGTAGGAATTGGTGCCGTCCAGATGGGGGAAGCCGGTAGTGCCTTTCATCTGTTGGTAGGCCGCGCCGAAGGAGTGGCCGTGGATGCTGTAAGTGAGGCGCGCGCCGAAGGCCTGGTTGTCGATGTTGGTGTTGCCGTCTTTGTTGGAGTCGGCATAGCGCAGGTCGGTCTTCAACGACTGGGATTTACCCAGGCGCAGGGTGTGTGCCAGGTTAAAGATATGTTGTTTGTAGTTGTTTTCCAGGCTGGCGTAGTGATAACCGGTGGCCAGGTTTTTGCTCCACTTGTAGTTGGCACTGGCGAAGTCGAATTTATCACTGGGCACGGCGCCCTTGATGCCTTTGCCGGCGACCTCGATATCGTCGTGGCCACTGACATTGCGCAAGGTATTGCTGGTCAGGCGCCCGGCATCAAGGGTCAGGCCGGAGATGTCCTGGCTGGTCAGTTGCGTACCGCGAAAGGTTTGTGGCAGCAGGCGGCTATCGTTGGGCAGCACGGTTGGCAGTTTGGGCATCAAGGTCCCGACTTTCAGCACGCTCTTGGAAATCCGGGCCTTGGCGGTGGCGCCCAGGCGGCTGTAGCTGTCCGGCGCCTTGTCATTACCGACGGGCAGCAGGCCGCTGTTTTGCCGATCAGGGCCGGAATCCAGCTTGAGGCCCAGCAAACCTACGGCATCGAGGCCAAACCCAACCGTGCCTTCAGTAAAACCTGATTGATAGTTGAGAATCAGCCCTTGGGCCCACTCGTCGCGCTTGGATTGGTTGGCGCCGTCCTGATGGTAATCGCTGTTGAAGTAGAAGTTGCGAAATTCCAGATTGGCCTTGCTGTCTTCAAAAAAGTCGGCTTCGGCGAAGGAGGGGAAGGCGAGGGTCAACCCGAGGGTGGCCGAGGTCAGGCCCAGGGCAAGAGGGGATTTATTCATTGTTATTCCCGTTGTCTGCTGCTTATTTTTAGAGTTGTGTGGCCGGACGGCGACAGGTAGGCGCGTCGGGCCTGAGCAGGCTAACGAGTTGGTTTGTAGATTGAAAATATATAGAAAGTGTTGATTACAGATGTTTTAAATATGCTTTGGCGACATTGACCATGGGGTGTGGCGAGCCCGCTTGCCACACCCCATTAGTCAAATGATCAGTGCATCTTGCTGTGGTCCATACCGTTCAAGGCACGGGCTGCAGCCTTGATCTCGATGGTCTGTTTCTCGCCCTTGGCGTTTTCCACCGTCAGGGTCAGCGGCACCTGGTCACCTTCCTTGATCTGGCTGGTCAGGTCGATGAGCATCACGTGATAACCCTCAGGGTCGAGTTTCACCGCTTTGTCGGCAGGCAACGCGACCGAATCCACCGGGCCCATGCGCATCACATCATCCTTCATGCTCATTTCATGGATCTGCACGGTCTTGGCCACCGGTGAGGCCACGCTCAGCAACTTGCTGTCGCTGTCGGCGGTGACGGTCATGAATGCGCCGCTGGAAGGCTGGCCTGGCACCGTGGCGCGTACCCAGGCGTCGCTGACCTGGGCCTGGGCGCTGGCATGGGCGGCCAGGCCCAGCAGGGAAAGGCCGAGGGCAATGTGCTTGAGGGTTTGAACGGCAGTCATTAGCAGACCTCCATGACGGTGAGCAGGTCTTCTGCGCACTCTTTGGCGTTAAGGGATGCCGACAGGCCCAGGCGCAGGTTGCTGCGGGTGTCGAACACAAAGCTGGTGGCGGTGTGGGACAGGGTGTAGCTGTCGCCGCTGGGGATCTTTTCATAAAAGATCCCGAACTCCTTGGCGGCCACGGCGATTTCTTCCGGGGTGCCGTACAACGCTTCGAAGCTGGGGTCGAAGGCCTTGACGTAGGCATCAAGCACCTGGGGCGTGTCCCGCTCAGGGTCCAGGGTAATGAAGATCACCTGCATGATCTCACCGTCGCGGCCCATCAGTTTCTTGGCCTGGGCCATGCGGGCCAGCGTGGTGGGGCAAACGGCCGGGCATTGGGTGAAGCCGAAGAACACCACTGGCATCAAGCCACGGAAGGAGCTGAGGGTGACGGTTTCGCCCTCGGTGTTCTTGAGCTTGAAGGTACGGCCCATGATCTTGTCGCTCAGGTCCTTGCCGTACTTGAAGTTCAGCCTGGGGCTGTTGTCACAGCCGCTCAGCAGGCCCAGGCCCAGCAGACCCATGCCCTGGATGACTTTGCGGCGGGTGAATAACGTACTCATCAACTGTGCATCCTGTGAAGCGCCTGGAGCTCGCGAGATTGCCAATCAGGCTTTGAAAAGGCGTGAACGAGGAGAGCACACAGTCTACCAACCCTGAGCACACGCTACGTAATCTGCGACGATCTGCCACAGGTGCCTGCACTTGGAATGATCTGCGGGTAGAGCTTGGAAAAACCTTACCGGCCTTGCGGCGCCTTGAGGTTATGGCCGATCCAGTCGGCGACACTGGTTACGGCGATCTGTCGTTGGGCATTAAAAGTGCTGGCCAGGTCCCAGGCCACGCCGCGGCCTTGGGCAAACACCACGCGGTATTTCCTGAGGCCGTCCTCGGGTTGTTCTGCCAGGTCGGCCTGCAACTGCGGCACCGACCAGCGAATCCGCTTCACCCTGCGCCCCAGGACTGCGTCGACGGTATCTGCCAGTTGGCCATAAGTCAGGGTGTCGCCGGCGGTGTAGACCACCTGGTTAGCAATCCGCGGGTCGGCAAACACCACCTGGGCTGTCAGCCGGCCGATGTCCTCAGGCGTGGTGACGGTGACGGTGGTGTCCCAGTCACCCAGCGCATGCACGGTGTCTTGCGCCAGGTCCACCACGGCGAAGGACGGTTCGAACAGGAAGCTGGTGAACATGCCCGTCGAAATGATGATCCACTGCGTGTTTTGTTGACCGCGCAGCAGGTCGCGTACATCCAGTTGTTCATCGAACAGGTCCTGGGCGCTGCCACGGCCGATCACGTCGTAATCCACGCCGAACTGCCAGGGCACAAAGCGTTTCACCCCGCCCTCGATGGCGGCGCGGGCCAATTTGCGCTGGGTACCGGGGCCGGCGGCAAAGCCAATGCAACTGATCACCGTGTCAAACGGCGCAAACAATGCGGCGAGGGTGGGCTGGGAGTCGTTCACCAAGTCGCCTGCCAGCAACTCAACACCCAAGGCACGCAATTCGCCCAGTTCCTTTTGTTTGTCGGCGGCGCTGGATTGCAGAGTGGCCGGGCGTAGTAACACGCTGACTCGCACGTCACTAGACGCAGCCATGACGGCTACTTCCCGCAGTACAGCCATGCCGAGTTCGCCGGCGCCGAGGACGAGAATGGACGGGTTCAGAGTCGAAGTCATAGGGTTCTCCGTTGGAGTCGGTTGCCAGGTGAAAGTCATGGCATGCTTGCAGAATTACCGACGGCACATAAGAAGGCACACCAGTGATACCGGGAGAACAAGATGGATAACGACGAGATTATCAGGCGCTCGCAGGCGGCCTGCGAGGCTCTCAGTGCTGATGACGACGGGCTCAAGCGCGACGTACTGAGCCATGCGGGAAACCGCTGGTCGTTGGGCATCGTGCATGTGCTGGGTGTCAACGGACGACTGCGCCATGCCGAGATCGGCCGGCGCATGGAGGGCGTCACCCAACGGATGCTAACGCGTACCCTGCGCCAACTGGAACGTGACGGCCTGGTGCTGCGCCACGACTATCAGGAAGTACCGCCCAAGGTCGACTATGAGCTGTCAGGGCTGGGCAAGCAGTTGTTGGTGCATATGATTCCGTTGTGGACCTGGGTTGTGGAAAATGCTGAAGAGTTCAGGCATTCCCGGGAGCAGTTTGATCGCAACCAGGACAATGTGTCGTGAGGGGCGGCCCAATCTGACGTCGAGGAAGGTTTACGAAGAGGAGTCTGGAAGGTCTTGGTGTTGGCTGTGCATTTTTAGTGAACCCTCGCGCGCGAGGCTTGACCTAATGCATACGACCTCAGGAGGTGAATCATGCAAATAGAATATGTCTGGATTGGCTTGGCCGTGCTGTTGGTGTTGCTGGAGCTGTGGGCGATCAATCATGTGCTGCGCAGCAATAGTCTCTGGGAGAACAAGGGATTGTGGTTGGTACTGATCATCTTTATGCCGTTGCTGGGATTGATCCTCTGGGTGCTGTTCGGCAAGGGCGCAGGGTCTTGTGAACAGAGCAAAGGCTGAGGCTGGTTTGAACAAACACAGGCGTACAGGGGGAATGCCGGCCAGTGGGTGTGGTGTTTAAGGTGGCGCAAGTCAAAACATCTTTATGGGTGGTTTTGGGGACATATCCGTTTTTTGGTAACGGCTGCTTATGGTTTCGCTTTTACAGCGACTCACTTTGGAAAAGCCCCAAAGTAAGCAAAGGGCTCTTGCCCCACCACTTGGTGCCTCGCCCAGGCTCGGCATGCCCGATCGCAGGCATTACTCCGTGGGCCGCCGCGACGGGCCATCCATGGCCCAACACGGCTAAACCGGCGTCCTGCCGGTTTACCCACTGCGTAATACCTGCGTTCGGCCAGCGTGGTTTAACGGGGCGCCGAAGATCAAAAA
>NZ_WLYI01000035.1 GCF_009707515.1 Pseudomonas karstica
ACTTCAGCAATCTCAAGGCCCAAACGACTGCTGCGCAGCCGATCGCAGGCTACGCCAGCGGCTACAGGTGATCGGTGATCCCTGTAGCACACATCTACAACTACACCATGCTTTGCGGCTTCACCCATGCGTCAAATTCTTCATCGCTCAGATAACCCAGCCCCAACGCGGCCTCCCGCAACGTCAGCCCTTCGGCATAGGCCTTCTTGGCAATCTCCGCCGATTTGTCGTAGCCGATATGCGGGTTCAGCGCTGTCACCAGCATCAGGCCACGCTCCAGGTGTTCGGCCATTTGCCCGGCGTCAGGCTCCAGCCCTGCGATGCAATGCTGCTGGAAGTTGCTGCACCCGTCGGCCAGCAAACGAATCGACTCAAGCAGGTTATGGATGATCACCGGCTTGTACACGTTCAATTGCAAATGGCCTTGGCTGGCAGCAAAACCGATGGTCACGTCATTGCCCATCACCTGGCAAGCAAGCATCGATAACGCCTCGCACTGGGTCGGGTTGACCTTGCCGGGCATGATCGAGCTGCCGGGCTCATTGGCCGGTAACTTGACTTCGGCAAGCCCGGCACGTGGGCCGGAACCCAACAGGCGCAGGTCGTTGGCGATTTTCATCAGGGCCACCGCCAGGGTTTTTAGGGCGCCCGACAAGGTGGTCAGCGGTTCATGGCCGGCCAGGGCGGCAAATTTGTTGGGGGCGGTGACAAACGGCAGGCCCGACAGCGCCGCCAGCTCCGAGGCCATCGCTTCGCCAAAACCATGGGGAGCATTGAGTCCGGTACCGACGGCAGTACCGCCCTGGGCCAGTTCGCAGACGGCGGGCAGGGCGCTGCGAATCGCCCGTACGGCATAATCCAACTGCGCGATAAACGCCGAGATTTCCTGGCCGAAGGTGATCGGCGTGGCGTCCATCATATGGGTACGGCCGGTCTTCACCAGCTTTATATGTCGCGCCGACAACTCTGCCAGGCCGCCGGACAGCTCGTTGATCGCCGGCAACAAGTGCAGGTTCACTGCCTGGACAGCGGCAATGTTCATGGCGGTGGGGAAACAGTCGTTGGAGCTCTGGGAGCAGTTGACATGATCGTTGGGATGCACCGGGGCCTTGCCGCCACGGGGCTTGCCCGACAGCTCATTGGCACGCCCGGCGATTACTTCGTTGGCGTTCATGTTGCTCTGGGTGCCGCTGCCCGTCTGCCAGACCACCAGGGGGAATTGGTCGTCGTGCTGGCCGTCGAGTACTTCGTCGGCGGCTTGCTCGATCAGCCGGGCGATGTCGGCGGGCAGGTCGCCGTTGCGGTTGTTGACCCGCGCGGCGGCCTTCTTGATCAAGGCCAGGGCGTGCAACACCGCCAAGGGCATGCGTTGCTCGCCAATGGCGAAGTTGACCAGCGAGCGTTGGGTCTGAGCACCCCAGTAAGCATCTTCCGGGACTTGCACTTCTCCCAGGCTGTCAGTTTCGATACGGCTCATCGGGCACACTCCTTCCAAGACATGATTGCGCAGTTTAGGCCGTGAACGCCGCAAGGGGTTCCCCTGCGGTGTATTTGTCTGGTAAGGCCGTGCAAAAGCAGGCTCTATGTGGGGTAGGGTTGAGCGGCGAGGTTTTTTAGGCGCAGAATGGGCGCCCTTGGGGTCTTACCTCGCCTGCTAGAAAAGGAAACTCGATGACTCGCCTTCGTGCCATCTGTACCGCGGTTGCTCTGGTCTGTGCCAGTGGCCAGGTTTTTGCCGACACCGCCAGCCACAACGCCAGTGCCGAAGCCTTCCTGACCCTGGCCCATGCCGACAAGCTGGGAACCCCGGTGTACATGCAAGTGCAGCAAATGTTCGCCCAGCGTTTCGAGCAAACCAAGGCGCCAGCTACCAAGCAAAGCGTGCTGGACAGCTACCAGGCCAAGGCCAACGTGGCCCTGGACCAGGCTATCGGCTGGAACAAGCTCAAGCCTGACATGGTCAAGCTCTACACCACTAACTTCAGCGAGTCCGAACTCAAGGACCTGGTTGCGTTCTACCGGTCGCCCCTGGGCAAGAAAGTCCTGGAAAAAATGCCCCAGCTGACCCAGCAATCGGCCCAGATGACCCAGGCCAAGCTGGAAAGCGCAGTACCGGTAGTGAACAAACTGCTGGAAGACATGACCAACGAACTGGCCCCGGCCAAAAAAGCCGCAGCGCCTGCGAAGAAGTAAGTGGAGCCAGGAATGACCATGCAACAGCGTATCGAAACGGCACTTGTCGCCCTGAACCCGGAACACTTGAGCGTGCTGGATGAAAGCCATATGCACAGCCGTGGGTTGCAGACCCACTTCAAGGCCGTGCTGGTCAGCCAGCAGTTCGAGGGGCTCAACCGCGTCAAGCGCCACCAGAAGGTCTACGCCACCCTGGGTGACCTGATGAACGAGTTTCATGCGCTGGCGCTGCATACCTACACGCCTGAGGAATGGGCGCAAATCGACGCAGCCCCGGCCTCGCCGACCTGCGCCGGCGGGCATTGAAGCAGCTACAAGTTTTCAGCTGCACGCTGCAAGATTGAGACGAACTGCTCCTCTCTTGCCGCTTGAAGCTTAGCGCTCATAGCTGCCTTCTTGCTACACTCCGTAACGCGCCGTTCACCGGCGCGTTTTTTTTGCGTCTTGCTTGCCGCTTGTAGCTAAAAGCTTGCCGCTGCTTTTATCCGGTTCACCCTTTACGAGGGTAGCCACCTGGAGAGACACCCATGACGCACCCGATTGTCGTGGCGGCACTGTATAAGTTCGTCACCCTCGAAGATTACGTCGCCCTGCGCGAGCCCCTGCTCAAGGCGATGGTCGACAACGGCATCAAAGGCACCTTGCTGATCGCCGAAGAAGGCATCAATGGCACTGTTTCCGGTAGCCGCGAAGGCATTGATGGCCTGATGGCCTGGCTCAAGAACGACCCGCGCATGGACGACATCGACCACAAAGAGTCGTACTGCGATGAGCAGCCGTTCTACCGCACCAAGGTCAAGCTCAAGAAAGAGATCGTGACCCTGGGCGTCGAAGGCGTCGACCCCAGCAAGAAAGTCGGTACCTATGTCGACCCGCAAGACTGGAATGCGCTGATCAGCGACCCCGAAGTACTGCTGATCGACACCCGCAACGACTACGAAGTGTCGATCGGCACCTTTGAAGGCGCCATCGACCCGAAAACTACCAGCTTTCGCGAGTTTCCCGACTACATCAAAGCCAACTTCGACCCGGCCAAGCACAAAAAAGTCGCCATGTTCTGTACCGGCGGCATTCGTTGCGAAAAAGCCTCGAGCTATATGCTCGGCGAAGGTTACGACGAGGTGTACCACCTCAAGGGTGGCATCCTGAAGTACCTTGAAGAGGTACCCCAGGAAGAAACCAAATGGCAGGGCGACTGTTTTGTTTTCGACAATCGCGTCACCGTGCGCCATGATTTGAGCGAAGGCGACTACGATCAATGCCATGCCTGTCGCACACCGATCAGCGTGCAAGACCGCGCGTCCGAGCATTACGTGGCTGGCATCAGTTGCCCGCACTGTTGGGATAAGCTCTCAGAGAAAACCCGCCGCAGTGCCATCGACCGGCAAAAGCAGATTGAGCTGGCCAAGGCCCGCAATATGCCGCACCCGATTGGCTACAACTACAAGCAACCATCCTCCGAGGCCTGAGCCATGTCTGCGCGCCTGCTCTATGTAATGGACCCGATGTGTTCCTGGTGCTGGGGCTTCGCGCCGGTGGCCGAGGCACTGGTGGAGCAGGCGCAGGCCGCCGGCGTCGAGTTGCACCTGGTGGCGGGCGGTTTGCGCACCGGCAGTGGTGCGGCACTGGAGCCGACGACCCGACGCTATATCCTTGAGCATTGGCAAGCGGTCACCGAAGCGACCGGCCAACCCTTCAAGCTGGACGGGGCCTTGCCCGACGGTTTTGTCTACGACACCGAGCCGGCCTGTCGCGCCCTGGTCACGGCCCGAAGCCTGGCCCCGGATTGCGCCTGGACACTGTTGGGCCTGATCCAGCATGCGTTTTATGTGCAAGGCCGGGATGTCACCCAGGCCAGCGTGTTGGTGGAATTGGCCGAGACCGCCGGTGTACCGCGCATCGAGTTTGCCGAAGCCTTTGACCGGGCCGAACAGCACGCGGCCACTGCCGCCGATTTTACCTGGGTCCAGGACCTGGGAATTGCCGGATTCCCCACGTTGCTGGCCGAGCGTGATGGTCAGTTGGCCCTGCTGACAAACGGCTACCAGCCGCTGTCCGAGTTGTCTCCTTTGCTTGGTCGCTGGCTGGAGCGCGCTGCCTGTGCCTGAGCAGTGCAATGAGCAGTCTCGGCATGTCGATCGGTTGACCTGGGCGCAAGTTCGTCGCCTGGCCCTGCGCCACAAGAAGTCCCTGTGGATCGCCAACGGCGTCGCCGTGCTGGCGACGCTGTGCAGTGTACCTATTCCCCTGTTGTTGCCCTTGCTGGTGGACGAAGTGCTGCTGGGCCATGGCGATGCTGCGCTGAAGGTGATGAACCACGCGCTGCCACTGGTCTGGCAGAAAGCGGCGGGTTATATCGGCCTGATGCTGCTGGTGACCCTGGTGCTGCGCTGCGGTGCGCTGGTATTCAACGTGCTGCAGGCCCGGTTGTTTGCGCGGCTCGCCAAGGACATTGTCTATCGCATCCGGGTACGGCTGATCGAGCGGCTCAAGCGGATCTCCCTCGGCGAATATGAAAGCCTGGGCAGTGGCACCGTGACCACTCATCTGGTCACCGACCTGGACACGGTGGACAAATTTGTCGGTGAAACCCTGAGCCGTTTCCTGGTGGCCATGCTGACCCTGGTGGGCACCTCCGCAATTCTGATGTGGATGCATTGGCAACTGGCGCTGTTGATCCTGTTGTTCAACCCGTTGGTGATTTACGCCACGGTGCAGTTGGGCAAGCGAGTCAAGCACCTGAAGAAACTGGAAAACGACAGCACCTCACGGTTTACCCAGGCCTTGACTGAAACCCTCGATGCGATCCAGGAAGTGCGCGCCAGCAACCGCCAGGGATTTTTCCTCGGGCGCTTGGGGCTGCGTGCCCAGGAAGTGCGCAATTTCGCGGTCAACTCCCAATGGAAAAGCGATGCGTCCAGCCGCGCCAGTGGCTTGCTGTTCCAGTTCGGTATCGACATCTTTCGTGCGGCAGCGATGCTTACGGTGCTGTTTTCCGACCTGTCGATCGGCCAGATGCTCGCGGTGTTCAGTTACCTGTGGTTCATGATCGGCCCGGTGGAACAACTGCTGAACCTGCAGTACGCCTACTACGCGGCAGGCGGGGCACTGACGCGGATCAACGAGCTGCTGGCCCGGGCCGACGAGCCGCAGTATGCCGGTGGCGTCGACCCCTTTGTCGGCCGTGAAACCGTAGGGATCGAGGTGCGGGGCCTGGGCTTCGGCTACGGCGAAGAGTGGGTACTGGAGCATCTCGACCTGGTCATTGCGCCAGGTGAGAAGGTGGCTATCGTCGGCGCCAGCGGTGGCGGTAAAAGTACCCTGGTGCAACTGCTGCTGGGGCTCTATACACCGCACTCAGGGACCATTCGCTTCGGCGGTGCGAGCCAGCAAGAAATTGGCCTTTCGACGATCCGTGAGAACGTGGCGGTTGTACTGCAGCACCCGGCGTTGTTCAACGATACCGTGCGGGCCAACCTGACCATGGGGCGCGAACGCAGCGATCAAGCCTGCTGGCAAGCACTGGAAATTGCCCAACTGGACGCCACGGTCAAGGCCCTGCCCTTGGGCCTGGACAGTGTAGTCGGGCGTTCCGGGGTGCGTTTTTCCGGTGGGCAGCGTCAGCGCCTGGCTATCGCGCGCATGGTATTGGCTGAGCCGAAAGTGGTCATACTCGATGAAGCTACCTCGGCCCTGGACGCCGCCACCGAGTACAACCTGCACCAGGCCCTGGCGCGGTTTCTCAGTGGGCGTACTACACTGATCATCGCCCACCGCCTGTCGGCGGTGAAGCAGGCTGACCGGGTGCTGGTGTTCGATGGTGGCCATGTTGCCGAGGATGGCGACCATCAGCAGTTGATCGCCGACGGCGGGCTGTACGCAAAGCTTTACGGACACTTGCAGCAAGTGCGTTGATTTAGCTTAGGCTGTGTTCGCAGGAGCGTGTTTCATTCGCGTGCGTATTTAGCTGTGCATGTGCAAGGGACCTCATGAAGCAAAAACGGACGCTCGGAACACCCCGATTGCTGGGAATTGTCTGGCCATTTATCGCCGTCGTACTGTTCCAGGCATTGCTGGGTGGCGTCAGTCTCTACGCGCTTTCAGCGGTGCGCGGGTATGTGGCAGGCGAGAGCCTGTGGTCCAAGGGCCAGAAAGACGCGATTTATTATCTGACGCTGTATGCCGATAATCGCGACGAAGCCACCTTCCTCAAATATCAGAACGCCATTGCCGTGCCCCAGGGTGGTCATGAGCTGCGCGTGGCACTGGATCGTTCGACACCGGACCTGGCCGCCGCGCGCCTGGGTATTCTCAAGGGCGGCAACCATCGTGATGACGTCTCCAGCCTGATCTGGCTGTACCTCAATTTCCGTCATTTCAGCTATCTGGAAAAAGCCATCAAGTTATGGGCGGTGGGAGATGGCTATCTGCTGCAACTGGATGACCTGGCGCAGCAGATGCACCGGGCGGTTGCTGGCAATCAGGTAAGCCGTGGTGATGTGAGCCGTTGGAAGGCGCGTATTTTCGCCATCAACGACAGCGTGACACCAGCCGCCAAGGCTTTCAGTGTTGCCCTGGGCGAAGGCTCGCGAATGATTTTACGCCTGCTGCTGGTCACTAACCTGGCCACTGCACTGGGTTTGATCGCCTTGGCGCTGTTGCGCACTCACAAGTTGCTGGCTCAGCGACATGCCTTTGCCGATGCCTTGCAACTGGAGAAAGAACGGGCACAAATTACCCTGGAATCTATCGGCGATGGTGTGATCACCACGGATGTCGACGGTGCTATTACCTATATGAACCCGGCAGCCGAGAGCCTGACCCATTGGAAAACCGCCCAGGCCCAGGGGTTGCCGCTGGGGGCTTTGTTCAGGGTGTTGGATGAGAATACCCAGTCCGATGGTTTTACCTTGATCGAGCACATTCTTGATGGCCAGCTCAGTGGCGGCAGTGAGCACTCAAAGCTGATTCAGCGGGTGGACGGCAGTACCGTTTCCGTCACCCTGGTGGGCGCGCCGATCCGCAGTGCCGACAGGGTCAGCGGTGCGGTACTGGTGCTTCACGACATGACCCAGGAGCGCAAGTACATCGCCAACCTGTCCTGGCAGGCGACCCATGATGCCTTGACTGGCCTGGCCAACCGTCGCGAGTTTGAGTACCGCTTGGAACACGTGCTGAAAAACGTTGCACGCCAGCAAACAGGGTGTCATGCGTTGATGTTTCTCGACCTGGATCAGTTCAAGTTGGTCAACGACACCTGCGGGCATGCGGCGGGTGATGAGCTGTTGCGGCATATCTGCGCATTATTGCAATCGGACCTACGCGAAGGCGACACCCTGGCCCGCCTGGGCGGTGATGAGTTTGGCATCCTGCTGGAGAATTGCCCGGCCCCGGTGGCGGAAAAAATCGCCGAAAGCCTGCGTCATACCGTGCAAAACCTGCATTTTGTCTGGAAGGGCCGGCCCTTAGTGACCACTATCAGTATTGGCCTGGTGCATATTTCGCAAACCCCGACCACCCTGGAGACTTCGTTGCGGGCCGCCGACATGGCCTGCTATATGGCCAAGGAAAAGGGTCGCAACCGGGTGCAGGTCTATCATCCCGATGATTCGGAATTGTCCCTGCGTTTCTGCGAAATGGCCTGGGTCCAGCGCCTGCACATGGCCCTGGAAGAAAACCGTTTTTGCCTTTACGCCCAGGAAATCGCACCCCTGGGGGATACCGAGCAGGGTCATGGTCACATCGAGATCCTGTTGCGCCTGCATGACGAGGCCGGTCGAATCATTTTGCCCGACAGTTTCATCCCTGCCGCTGAACGTTACGGCCTGATGACTTCTCTGGATCGTTGGGTGGTCGAGAATGTATTTAAGATTATTGCCCGGTGCATGCTCGAGCGCCCAGGCCGGCCCATGGCCATATGTGCGATAAATCTGTCAGGTATTACTATTGGCGATGAGCACTTTCTAGGTTTTCTACGGGATAAGTTCAAGGCTTATAATATTCCTGCGGAAATGATTTGTTTTGAAATTACTGAAACAAGTGCTATCTCAAATTTGCCAAGTGCAATTAATTTTATTAATGAACTCAAGGAGTTGGGTTGCCATTTTTCATTGGATGACTTCTGCGCCGGAATGTCCTCATTCGCATATCTTAAACATTTACCTGTAGACTTCCTGAAGATCGATGGAAGTTTCGTAAAGGATATGCTGGACGACCCGATTAACCGCGCTATGGTCGAAGTGATCAATCACATCGGTCATGTCATGGGTAAACGCACAATTGCCGAATTCGTCGAAACACCACAAATTGAACAAGCCTTGCTTGAAATTGGTGTGGACTACGCTCAGGGATACCTGATTGAGCGCCCGCAGTTGTTTACCTTTGACAGCTTGCAGTGTCGACCTGCGCGACCGCAGCCTCTGTTATTCAAGGCGCCTGGCACGTTCCGCTGAAACATCTGCTGGTCTGTACAATCACACATCAAAAGGAGCTCGACAGTGATCGACACATTCAACAGAACCGGCCCGCTTATGGAAGCCTCCAGTTACCCCGCCTGGGCACAACAACTGATCCAGGACTGTAGCGAGAGCAAGCGTCGGGTTGTCGAACACGAACTGTACCAGCGCATGCGCGATAACAAGCTCAGCGCCAAGACCATGCGCCACTACCTGATTGGTGGGTGGCCGGTGGTTGAACAGTTTGCCTTGTACATGGCACAGAACCTCACCAAGACCAAATTCGCCCGGCATCCGGGGGAGGATATGGCGCGGCGCTGGTTGATGCGCAATATTCGCGTAGAACTGAACCACGCTGACTATTGGGTGCATTGGGCACGTGCCCACGGCGTCAGCCTGGAAGAGTTGCACGCGCAGGACGTACCGCCCGAGTTGCACGCACTGAGTCATTGGTGTTGGCACACCAGTTCTGCCGACTCCTTGATTGTTGCGATTGCGGCCACCAACTACGCCATTGAGGGCGCCACTGGAGAATGGTCCGCGGTGGTGTGCTCCACGGGTGTCTACGCGGCGGCTTTCCCCGAGGAAGATCGAAAACGCGCGATGAAATGGCTGAAGATGCACGCCCAGTACGATGATGCCCACCCGTGGGAAGCATTGGAAATCATCTGCACCCTGGCCGGGATGAACCCGAGCAAGGCTCTGCAGGTCGAACTGCGCCAGGCTGTGTGCAAGAGCTATGACTACATGTATCTGTTCCTGGAGCGCTGCATGCAACTGGAGAAGGCGCCCGCCGTGCGGGAGCATCCGGCGCTGGTTGCCAGCGAAGCCTGATACAGCAGATAGCGGGGTAGGGCTACCCCGCTATCTGCTGGCGTGAGGTGCAGGTTTATTGTGCGTCGAACGCCTGGCCATTGATGCCGCTGCTGTCCGGTCCCATCAAGTACAGGTACACCGGCATGATTTCTTCGGGTGTCGGGTTGTCGTTCGGGTTTTCACCGGGGTAAGCCTGGGCGCGCATGCTGGTGCGGGTCCCGCCAGGGTTGATGCTGTTGGCACGCACTGGCGCAACGTTGTCGAGTTCGTCGGCCAGTGTCTGCATCAGGCCTTCGGTGGCAAACTTGGATACGCCGTAGGCGCCCCAATAAGCGCGGCCCTTGCGCCCGACGCTGCTGGAGGTGAACACCACCGAGGCGTCCTGGGACAGTTTGAGCAGCGGTAACAGCGTGCTGGTGAGCATGAACATGGCATTGACGTTGACGTGCATCACCCGCATGAAATTTTCACCGGACAACTGCTCGACAGGCGTGCGTGGGCCAATGATTGAAGCGTTGTGCAGCAAGCCGTCAAGGTGGCCGAACTCCTTCTCGATCATGGCCGCCAGTTCATCGTACTGGTGGGGCAGGGCGGTCTCGAGGTTGAACGGAATCACCACCGGTTGTGCATGGCCGGCCGCTTCGATTTCGTCATAGACCTGGCCCAGGTTGGCCTCGGTCTTGCCCAGCAGCAGCACAGTGGCACCATGGGCGGCATAGGTTTTCGCCGCCGCCGCGCCAATCCCGCGACCGGCCCCGGTCACCAGGATGACCCGGTTTTTGAGCAGCTCTGGACGTGCGGAGTAATCAAACATAAAAAACCTCAACAAATGAATGCAGGTATCAGCAACTGCACAGCGCGTTATCCAGCACCTTGCGCAGTTCCAGCGGGTGGTCTACCACCACATCCGCACCCCAATGGCGTGGGTTGTCGTCCGGGTGAATATAGCCATAAGTGACGGCAGCGGTGCGGGTGCCGGCGTCGCGGCCCGACTCGATATCCCGTAGGTCGTCACCGACAAACAGCACACTGGCCGGGTCCAGGTCGAGCATCTTGCAAGCCAGGATCAGCGGTTCCGGGTCCGGCTTGCTGTTCTTTACATGGTCCGGGCAGATCAGCAGCGCCGAACGCTCGGCCAGGCCCAACTGCTGCATGATCGGTTCGGCGAAGCGCAGCGGCTTGTTGGTGACCACGCCCCAGATGAGTTTGGAACTTTCGATATCCTCCAGCAACTCACTCATGCCATCGAACAGCTTGCTGTGGATCGCACAGCCCTTGAGATAACGCTCGAGGAACTCCTGGCGCAGTTCTTCAAAGCCCGGCGACTCCGGGTCCATGGAAAAGGTCGCGGCCACCATTGCCCGGGCACCGCCGGAAATTTCATCACGGATCTGCTGGTCGTTGATCGGCGCCAGGCCGCGCTCGGCGCGCATGGCCTGGCAAATGGCGATAAAGTCTGGAGCGGTGTCCAGCAGGGTCCCGTCCATGTCGAAAAGAACTGCTCGCAACTTCACAGGCTTACTCCTCGCGCAGGGTCTGGATCATGTAGTTGACGTCAACATCGTTGGCCAGCTTGTAGTGCTTGGTCAGCGGGTTGTAGGTCAGGCCGATGATGTCCTTGACGGTCAGGCCGGCCTGGCGGCTCCAGGCGCCCAGTTCGGAGGGGCGGATGAATTTCTTGAAGTCATGGGTGCCACGCGGCAGCAGCTTCATGATGTATTCGGCGCCGATGATCGCGAACAGGTAAGCCTTCGGGTTGCGATTGATGGTGGAGAAGAACACTTGGCCGCCAGGCTTGACCATGTGAAAGCAGGCACGGATCACCGACGAAGGGTCGGGTACATGCTCGAGCATTTCCAGGCAAGTGACCACGTCGAATTGCTCGGGCATTTCCTCGGCCAGGTCTTCGGCGGTGATCTGCCGGTACTCGACGCTGACCCCCGACTCCAACTGATGCAACTGGGCCACCGCCAGCGGTGCTTCACCCATGTCGATACCCATCACGGTTGCGCCGCGCTGGGCCATGGCTTCGCTGAGAATACCGCCGCCGCAGCCCACATCCAGCACCTTCTTGCCTGCCAGATTGACCCGCTCGTCGATCCAGTTGACCCGTAACGGGTTGATGTCGTGCAAAGGTTTGAACTCTCTTTCGCGGTCCCACCAGCGATGGGCCAGGGCTTCGAATTTGGCGATTTCAGCGTGGTCGACGTTGCTCATGGGGCATCCTCTAAAACTGATAAAACGGTTTGCCAGTCCTGCAGCAGGGCTCAGGGCTGGCGTTATTCGGTGTGCCCGCTGATGCGTTGACCCCAGGCAATGGCCGTGGCGCACAACTGTTGTTCATCCATGCGGGTCAACTGCCGGTCGTCGAGCAATTGCTTGCCGTCGACCCAAAGGTGTTTCACACAATCACGTCCGGTGGCATATATAAGCTGTGAGACCGGGTCGTAGATCGGTTGTTGTGCCAGGCCCGACAGGTCGAAAGCCACTATGTCCGCGGCCTTGCCTATTTCCAGCGAGCCGATTTCGCTTTCAAGGCCCATGGCCCTGGCGCCGTTGAGCGTGGCCATGCGCAAGGCGCGATGGGCGTCCAGTGCAGTGGCCGAGCCTGCAACGGCCTTGGCCAACAGGGCGGCCGTGCGAGTTTCACCCAGCAGATCGAGGTCATTGTTACTGGCGGCGCCGTCGGTGCCTACTGCCACATTGACGCCGGCTTGCCACAGACGTTCCACCGGGCAGAAGCCGCTGGCCAGTTTCAGGTTCGATTCCGGGCAGTGGATGACACTGCTATTACTTTCTACCAGTAAAGCCAGGTCGTCATCGCTGATTTGGGTCATGTGAACCGCCTGGAAGCGCGGCCCCAGCAAACCCAGGCGGCCAATACGGGCCAGTGGGCGTTCACCGTGTTGTTCCAGCGACTGTTGCACTTCGAAGGCGGTTTCGTGGACATGCATATGGATGCCGGCGTCCAGCTCTTCGGCGATCACCCGGACTTTTTCCAGGTGTGCATCGCTGACGGTATAGGGCGCATGGGGCCCGAAGGCGATGTTGATCCGTGGGTGATGCTTGAGGTCGCCAAACAGCTCGACGCCTTGGCGAATGGCTTCGTCGGCACTGCTGGCGCCGGGAATCGGGAAATCCAGGATCGGGATGGCGATCTGCGCGCGAATACCGCTGTTGTGCACTCGCTCGCTGGCCACTTTTGCAAAGAAGTACATGTCCGAAAAACAGGTGATGCCGCCCTTGATTTGCTCGGCGATGGCCAGGTCGGTGCCATCACGGACGAAGGCTTCATCAACCCACTTGGCCTCGGCGGGCCAGATGTGGTTTTCCAGCCAGGTCATCAGCGGCAGGTCGTCGGCCAGGCCGCGAAACAAAGTCATGGCCGCGTGGCCATGGGCGTTGATCAGGCCGGGGCTGAGCAGCATGCCCGGCAATTCGCGGACTTGCGTGGCCACCAGTTTCAGGGCTTGTGCCCGTGGCCCGATAAAGGCAATGCGCCCGTCGCGGATACCCAGGCCGTGCTCTTTGAGGACCACGCCAGCGGGCTCGACCGGTACCAGCCAGGTTGGCAGGAGCAATAAGTCGAGCGGGGCGGCAAGTGGTGTCATCGTGCGCGTCGTCCAAAGCTGTTATTAAGGAGGGCGAAGTATACCCGAGCGTCTTGGCTGGCGGATCGCTATAATCGGCGGCTTTTGTTCATGAGTGCGGGGTTAAGGATGCGCGACCGACTGTTGGCTGCGGAGAAGGTGAAGGCCATCGATTGGCGTGATGGCGCCCTGTATCTGCTTGATCAGCGCATGTTGCCGTTCGAGGAGACGTGGATCGCCTGCACCAGTGCGGCGGGCGTGGCCGAGGCTATTCGTTCGATGGTGGTGCGTGGCGCGCCGGCCATTGGTATCAGTGCTGCCTATGGTTTGGTCCTGGCGGCCCGTGCGCGGTTCGCCGAGGGCGGTGACTGGCAGGCAGCGTGGGAAGAAGACTACGCCCTACTGGCCGAGTCCCGTCCGACCGCGTCGAATCTTTTCTGGGCCATGAAGCGCATGCGTGATCGTCTGGACCGTCTCAAGGCGCATGCCGACCCGCTGGCGGTGCTGGAGGCCGAAGCGGTGGCGATCCACAGCAGTGATCGCGAAGCCAACCTGACCATGGCCCAATTGGGCGTCGACCTGATCCGCAAGCACCAGGGCAATCCCCAGGCAATCCTTACCCATTGCAATGCCGGTGCCTTGGCGGGCGGCGGCTTTGGCACGGCGCTGGGAGTCATTCGCGGCGCGTTCCTGGAAGGCATGGTGCAGCAGGTTTATGTCAACGAAACCCGTCCCTGGTTGCAAGGTTCGCGGCTGACGGCGTGGGAACTGGCCAACGAGGGCATTGCGGTGACGGTGAATGCCGATTCGGCTGGCGCCCATATTCTCAAGACCAAGGGCGTTACCTGGGTCATTGTGGGGGCCGATTGCATCGCCGCCAATGGTGACGTGGCCAGCAAGATCGGCACCTATCAACTGGCCGTATGTGCCATGCATCACGGTGTGCGTTTTATGGTGGTGGCGCCAAGCTCCACCATCGACATGATGCTGGCCAGTGGCGATGAAATCCCCCTCGAAGAGCGTGAGGCCCGAGAGTTGCTGGAAGTCGGTGGCAAGCGGCTCGTGGCCGATGTTGATGTATTCAACCCGGTATTTGACGTGACGCCGGCGGACTTGATTGATGTGATTGTCACGGAAAAGGGCATTGTCGAGCGGCCAGATACGGCGAAACTGGCGCAATTGATGTGCCGTAAACGTTTGCATTAATGGCGCTGCGCCAGCTGTTTTTTCGTGTTCGGCGCAAGGCTGAGATAAGTGTATGGCAAGTTGAGTGAGCCTGTTTGGCAGGCTCAGGGGACACTCTCACTCTGCATCTGATCACAGGTGTGGAAGTGACCCCTTGGGCACTTTCAGGGCACTTGCCTATGTCTACCAGCATGTTTATCTCCTTATCTGTCCCGCCCATTGATGCCAATGATCTAATCGGCGTACTCCCAGAGCCCAGCCGGGCCTGGCATCTTGGGCAATTGCAAAAAGCTGTTGCCTCCAGCCAACAGCTACTGGCCCGGCAACCGAGCCTGGCGCAGCTGGCTGAAGAGTTGCTCAAGCAGGCACTTTCCAGCACATTCAGTGGCCAAAATATCGATCCGGATACGGTTTACCTGCCGCGTGAACCGGTGACGGGTGCGCCGCAGCAGTCTTTGACACAGTTGTTTCAACAGGCATTGGCCAGCGGGCGGTTTCCTGTGGCTGCTCAAACACTGGCTTTTTGCACCGCTGATGGCGTGCTAGTCGAAATTGAGCTGCAACGCTTCGTGGGCGTGGTGAGTGAATGTCTCACGCGCTTGTCAGAGTGTTACCGGCTGCGCCTGAGTGAGTTCTGGCGTGCACCTGCCGTTGCGGACAGCAGCCGTACCCGGCGCGAAGTTTTGCTGCAACATCGCTGCGATGCGTTGGCCAGGGAGGCGGCACTGCGCAGGGCCGATAACCTCGCGGATTCGACTCAAGGCATCACTGCGCATGGATTGGCGCTCGTGCGGGCTCTGATTCAGCCGGATGCGCCCGAGCTGCCCGAAAGTCCTGCAATGGGCCTGTATCGTCTGGTGATCAAAGGGGCAGATGCGGATATTGATTTGACCGCAGCCTTCATGTTGACCACCGGCGGGCTAAACAGCCTGAACCCCGTGTTGTTGTATACGCCGCAGCGAGGGCTGGAGGAGTTTGTATCGTATTTCGAGATGCTCAATGAACTGAACTTACGGTGGATCACCGATGGGGGCCGTGACGGAGTTTTGGGCAACGTGGCGGTTGCGGATTTTGACCGGGTGCTCGCCCTGCGCCGAGCTGGACGCGCGGTTTGGGTAGCTGTCAGGCTTTTCCCCGAGGCGGCAGAGTCTTTGATGGAGCGGTTTCTGAATGAGCAGTTGGCGCAGCAGCAAAGCAACGTGATCACGGTGCTGGAGGCGCTCAAACCCGATGTGAGCGTTCGCCTGCCGGCGGTATTGGCTCTGGCGCAAGGCTTGCCCAGAGATCTGGCCAGCAGGCCGCTTCGTCCCGACACTCTGCCGGCCCTGCCTTTAGTGGGGGTATCGCTGGAAGATCAGCAAAAAAACCTTGTGCGCCAGATGAGCGCCCTCAATACGCTAATCGCCAAGTTGCTGGCCGGCAAGCCGCAGGTGGAGCGTTTTTTTCAGCTGCAACTCAAGAACATGTTTGGTGCTGTCACTGAGCAGATCCGTCCGGCAGAAATTTACTTCACTCGCACGCGTGTCGATGAACAGGGAGTGCAGCAGTGTCAGTCCAGCGAAACGCTGGAGGCGCTGTTGACGCAATTACTGGCGAGTCAGGAGGATGACGTCAATCAGGACCTGCATGGCGATGGGGCTTTTTATGTTGAGCCCGATAGCTTGAATGAGCACTACAAGCTCCATCCGGTCGGTACGCTGAACGATCTGGTTGCGGTGCTGAAAGCTCAATTGCCGACCTTGGTGAGCGAGTTCTGGAACGCCCCCCAGGGGGATCAAGGGCTACGGTATGAACTGCTGATTCGCGCGCGTAAGCAGGCGCTGGCTATCGAAGCGGCGTTGCGGGCGCTGGATGGCACATTGCAGCCGTTGAGCAGGGCATTGATTGACCGCCTCTTGCAGTATCCCACCCAGGCTGCGCGGGAGTTAGCGTATCGCGGTACGCCGCGCCCGCAGGTTTACGCCTTGTCGCTGGCTGACGGTACTCGATTCGCGGGCGTGTTCATTCTGAGTGGCGACGCGGAGAGGATCCACAGAACGCCGCTGATTCTGTGGACGCCCGGTGAAGGGTTTGAAGAGTACGCCGATCGCGCCGCTTTATACGGCGCAATCATTCAGCGTCTCAATCAAGCGGGGCCGTCCGGCGTCTTGCTTGCTCGCAGCCTGCCGGTGAAGGCGCGAACTGCAAAGGCCGGGATGTGGGGGGAATCCGAGCGCTTCGAACTGGCCGAGGTAGCCTGCGATTTTGTCGCTGATAGCATTCATTCCTTGTTGACAACGCAGCAGCAGGAACTGAACTCGCTGCTCGCCAGCGCTGAACTGTTACAGGTTGGCGTGCCGGATCAGCGGATTGACCTGGCCCCTCAACTGGATATCGCTGGCGCGTTTGTGGCACGTAACCGGCATCTGGAAGACCAAGCCTTGCCGGCCTGGCAAAAAGCGCTGGCTGCGGATGCGCGGCGGGTGTTGCAGCGCTTGGAGCTGGCTGCGCAAAGCAAAAATCGCCAGTTGGCCGTTTGGCTCGAGGGAATCCCAAGCCTCGCCGAGTATGCGCGGCAAGCTCTGCGTAACAAGCTGCAGACATTCCTTCAGGCCAAAGGCCTGCCCGCCAGCGCCGCGCAACGGATCGACCCGGACAAAGTGGTGGTTGTCAAAACCGAGCACGTAAGGCTGACTTACTCGCCTGCGCCAGGCGTAACACAACCGGTTGAGCGAGGCTATGTGGAGCGGGTGAGTCTGACTGAGCTGGCCTTGAAAAACGTCGAGCCCTGGCATCAGAGTCTCTCCTGGACCTCCCGTGAAACCCTCGAGGCACCACTGATCTACGCAGATGGCAGCCGGGTGTTTAACAGCAGCGGTGAGGCGTTGGTGCTTTCGCGGGAGCAGCTTGAGCAGTGGGTCAAGGACATCAATGCCGGTGACAGCTACCGATCAGGAGTGCTCAAGATAAAATTCGCGCCGCCCGCCCAGTCGCAGGAAGCCGCGCAACGGGCACAAGCCTGGATGTCGGCTCAGAGCGCCACTCTGGAATATGAGGCACGGCTCGCCCGTCTTGACCCGGCTGTTTACCCAACCCCTTTGGCCGATGACCCGGCCCGCAAGCGCGGGGAGCAATGGGTTAGCGCCGTGCTGGCATCCTGGGCGCCGCAGGGCAGGCCCCTGGTGGAAGGCAAGGCCGTGGTTGCGAACTTTCTGGTTCTGGGTACGCCCAAAGAGGCCCCTGAAGTTGGCGGAGGTCAGTTGGTGCTGGGGCTTCTCGTCATCTGCACGGATGAAGATGCGCAAAGGGTACTCTACGCACCCGATGCGCCGGATGGCATGAATCTACGTGAGCTGCCTGACGAGGCAGCGTTGCTGGCACTGCTGAAGAGCCCGGCATGGCGGGCGTACCTGATGCAGCGGATTGTGGTCAAAGGCGAGGGCATTACACGCGCACCGTGGCTCACTCGAGAAATGCGGTTATTACTGACTGACTCTGTCTTTCTCAAAAGTATCGCGTCAGTACTGCCACCTACCGGGCCTGATCCGGCTGGGCTGCCGGTGATGACAGTCAGTCTCGTACCCTGTCTGGCATCCTTGCTGCAAGGCCTGTATTACATGCAAGTCATGCGGCAGATGGAGTTGGCCGATCGAGGCTCGGTGAGCAACGCGCAAGTCGCCCGCCAGTCCACCTTCAACAAAGTGATGTTCGGTATTGAGGTGGCTGGGAATTTATTGGACATGCTCCCTTGGGCGGCACATTGGGCAACTGGGGCCTTGGGAATCTGGCGGCGCCTTTCACACAACATGGTCCGCACATTTCGTACCCGGGGGCTGGTTATTCCTGGGCTGATCCTGCGTTGGGGGCCCGGCGCCAGACGTGTGGTGAGCATGGAGGTGGCAGGTGATGTCATCGGCCAGCCTGTTTTGCTGGGTGTCAAGCCCTTGTCCGTCTCTCCCTTTGCGGCGAGCTCGACGGTAACGGCTCATTCGGCGCTCTTCGAGGTTCCCGCACCGCTGGCGCTGACCTCGTTTGTTCCGCCAGGGTGGCGCAGCGCGGCGGTGCCGCAGGGTGAGGCGGCTGCGCTGTTGCGAGGGCTGGAGCCCAACAGCAAAGGGATTTACCGCACCGCAGCCGGCGACTACCTGATTCGTCCGCTGAGCGCTGATGGGCGGGCGACGGTGTATCGGATCAAAGGTGATTTCAAGCTGTATGAGGGCGACGAACTGACGGTAAGTATCATCGATGGGCGCAGCCGTATCGAGGTCGGCTTTCTGCAATATGGCGGATATGGCCAATGGCGCCCTGTGGCGCTTCGGGGTGGGGGGAGGGGAAGTTCAAGGTCGGCCGTGGACCTGCCTGAAGAGGAGTTTTTGTCGTCTGCCGACTATAGGGCTGGAAACCATCTGGCTTTTGATCTTCCGGAATCGACCGGTACCTTCCATGGCGCCTGGTTTAAAAGGGATTGGCAGCGTTTCTACAAGAGTGTCGTTAAGCCGCCAAGGCCTGAGCCGCTCTCGCTGGCGCCCTCGGCAACCCTGGATGATCTGATTGAGCAGGTGTTTGCCAAGGCGGATGGCATGGTGCTTGGGGAGGCGCATAACCAAATCGCCAGTATTACCTTCTTCCAGAAGAAGATGCAGGTGCTTTACGATCGAGGCGTTCGCACGCTCTACATCGAGGGCAGCCATGCCACCGCTGCACCGATTACCGCTGCTCGAAGCTCTGGTGATTCACGGCATATCGTGGCTGCGAAGGCCAGAAGCTGTGGGATCCGCGTGCGCGGCCTGGATGATGATGCTTTGACCTTGCACAGGGACCCGCTCACCATGGCTGCTCACATAGAAATGTCCACGCGACTTGAGGAAATGAATTATTTCGCTGTTCGGCAAATTGAAACTTATCGTGCCGTTGATGGTGGAAAGTGGGTGGCATGGGTCGGGTCAGATCATATGAACACGGTTTCCGGGGTTCCGGGGCTTGCTGATCTTACAGGCGCCTTTGGTGTTCGCATCAAGGACGCCAGGCCCGGCCAGGCGATCACCATCACGCTTCCCGTCAGTGGGTTTTGGTTCGCCGGGCCAATAGGCGATGCCCAGGTCGATATGGCATTAACGGCTTCTGCAGTGCGCACGCCCATAGCACCTAATACGATTTGGAGTTGAGTGGCCTGGTTCATTGGGTATTCGAGTAAAAATGAACCTTGAATTCAACTGTCAATGGCCTCTGAGCCTCTCTCGTCGCCGCCAAGCCTGTCACCCGTCAACTTACTACGCTCCATGCACATCAGGGGGATAGGTGCGTGGCGGCGATTGTGATACCATTCGGCGGTTTCCAGGGTCACCCCAAGGGGCGGCCCTTAATGCGCAGATCCGTGTCATAACTCGTTGATTTGTCGTAAGTCGTTGCCAGGCATCATGCCGGCGGCGGCGAGCTTCGTTCGTCCCATATGGATGTGACGAGGTTTCACCCGAAAAAGGAATCAGGCTTCTCATGGGCGAACTGGCCAAAGAAATCCTCCCGGTCAATATCGAAGACGAGCTGAAACAGTCCTACCTCGACTACGCGATGAGCGTAATTGTCGGTCGGGCACTGCCTGATGCGCGCGATGGCTTGAAGCCCGTGCACCGGCGTGTGCTGTTCGCGATGAGCGAGCTGAGTAACGACTGGAACAAGCCGTACAAGAAATCTGCCCGTGTTGTCGGTGACGTGATCGGTAAGTATCACCCTCACGGTGATACTGCGGTGTACGACACCATCGTTCGGATGGCCCAGCCATTTTCCCTGCGCTACCTGCTGGTAGACGGCCAGGGCAACTTCGGTTCGGTCGACGGCGACAACGCGGCGGCCATGCGATACACCGAAGTGCGCATGACCAAACTGGCGCACGAGCTGCTGGCTGACCTGCACAAAGAAACCGTGGACTGGGTGCCGAACTACGACGGCACCGAAATGATCCCTGCGGTCATGCCGACCCGTATTCCCAACTTGTTGGTCAACGGCTCCAGCGGTATCGCCGTGGGCATGGCCACCAACATCCCGCCACACAACCTCGGTGAAGTCATCGACGGTTGCCTGGCCCTCATCGACAACCCCGAGTTGACCGTCGATGAGCTGATGCAATACATCCCGGGTCCGGACTTCCCGACTGCCGCGATCATCAACGGTCGCGCCGGCATCATCGAAGCCTACCGCACCGGTCGCGGCCGCATCTACATGCGGGCCCGCTCGATGATCGAAGACATCGACAAGGTCGGTGGCCGTCAACAGATCGTCATCACCGAACTTCCTTACCAGTTGAACAAGGCGCGTCTGATCGAAAAGATCGCCGAGCTGGTTAAAGAGAAGAAACTTGAAGGCATCACCGAACTGCGCGACGAGTCCGACAAGGACGGTATGCGCGTCGTGATCGAACTGCGTCGTGGCGAAGTGCCTGAGGTGATCCTCAACAACCTCTACGCCCAGACCCAGCTGCAAAGCGTGTTTGGTATCAACGTTGTAGCGCTGATCGACGGCCGCCCACGGATCCTCAACCTCAAGGATCTGCTGGAAGCTTTCGTGCGTCACCGCCGCGAAGTGGTCACCCGCCGTACCGTGTTCGAACTGCGCAAAGCCCGTGAACGTGGGCACATCCTGGAAGGCCAGGCGGTTGCGCTGTCGAACATCGACCCGGTTATCGCCCTGATCAAGGCCTCGCCGACTCCGTCGGAAGCCAAGGAAGCGCTGATCAATATGCCGTGGGAATCCAGCGCCGTAGTGGCGATGGTTGAACGCGCCGGTGCTGATTCGTGCCGCCCAGAGACCCTGGACCCGCAATACGGCCTGCGCGATGGCAAGTACTTCCTGTCGCCGGAGCAGGCCCAGGCCATCCTGGAACTGCGTCTGCACCGTCTTACCGGCCTTGAGCACGAGAAGCTGCTGGCCGAGTACCAGGAGATCCTCAACCAGATCGGCGAGCTGATCCGCATCCTCAACAGCGCCGTGCGCCTGATGGAAGTGATCCGCGAAGAACTGGAATTGATCCGTGCCGAATACGGCGATGTGCGCCGCACTGAAATCCTGGATGCCCGTCTCGACCTGACCCTGGGTGACATGATCCCGGAAGAAGAGCGCGTGGTGACCATCTCCCACGGTGGTTATGCCAAGACCCAGCCGCTGGCTGCGTACCAGGCCCAGCGTCGTGGCGGCAAAGGTAAATCGGCGACCGGCGTCAAGGATGAGGACTACATTGCTCACCTGCTGGTTGCCAACAGCCACACCACGCTGCTGCTGTTCTCCAGCAAGGGCAAGGTGTACTGGCTGAAAACCTACGAAATCCCGGAAGCATCCCGCGCTGCCCGTGGTCGTCCGTTGGTCAACCTGCTGCCGCTGGACAGTGATGAATACATCACCACCATGCTGCCGGTGGATGAATACACCGAAGGTCACTTCATCTTCATGGCTACCGCCAAAGGCACCGTGAAGAAGACCCCGCTGGAATCCTTCAGCCGTCAACGCAGCGTGGGCCTGATCGCCCTGGAGCTGGACGAAGGCGACGTATTGATCAGCGCGGCCATCACCGATGGCGAGCGTGAAGTCATGCTGTTCTCCGACGGCGGCAAGGTGACCCGCTTCAAGGAATCCGACGTGCGTGCCATGGGCCGTACCGCCCGCGGTGTGCGAGGCATGCGTCTGCCGGAAGGGCAGAAGCTGATTTCGATGCTCATCCCCGAAGAAGGCAGCCAGATCCTCACGGCTTCGGCCCGTGGTTA
Source organism: Pseudomonas karstica (assembly GCF_009707515.1). Classification (GTDB taxonomy): domain Bacteria; phylum Pseudomonadota; class Gammaproteobacteria; order Pseudomonadales; family Pseudomonadaceae; genus Aquipseudomonas; species Aquipseudomonas karstica. The sequence goes on from NZ_WLYI01000035.1 coordinate 21,970, forward strand.
TGGCAAGCGTACGGCTATCAGCGAGTTCCCTGAGTACAAGCGTGGCGGCCAAGGCGTTATCGCCATGGTCAGCAACGATCGCAACGGCCGTCTGGTCGGTGCGGTCCAGGTGCTGGATGGCGAGGAGATCATGCTGATTTCCGACCAGGGCACCCTGGTACGTACCCGGGTTGGTGAAGTGTCGAGCCTGGGTCGTAACACCCAGGGCGTGACCTTGATCAAGCTGGCCAGCGACGAAACCCTGGTGGGCCTGGAACGTGTCCAGGAACCATCGGAAGTCGAAGGCGAAGAGCTGGAAGGCGAGGAGCTTGAGGGCGAGGTGATCGCCGGTAGCGATGACAACGTCGAGGAGCCAACCCTCGACGCTGCCGCAGGCGAAGAAGAACCGCAGGAATAAGCGGACACACAAGGGGGCGGATGAAGATTCGCCCCCTTGTTGTTTGTCCCTTGTGAAATAGGCCTGGCTTGCATGGACGCTGTTTACTTGTAGCCGCTGCCGAGGCACGAGGCTGCGATGGGGTCCGCAGGGCCCCCTCAGGGGTCGCTTCGCAACCCATCGCAGCCTCGTGCCTCGGCAGCGGCTACAGGTTTTCGCCGGACTCAAGAGATGCGTAGATACCCATGCCTATCGCAGGCAAGCTAGCTCCCACAAAATCCGCGCCCTAGTGCGTTGATGATATTGATTGCAGACCCACCAGACCAGAGAGATTGGATGTGAGCAAGAGAGCCTATAACTTCTGTGCCGGTCCCGCGGCGCTTCCTGAAGCAGTCCTGCAGCGTGCGCAGGGTGAACTCCTCGACTGGCATGGAAAAGGCCTCTCCGTGATGGAAATGAGCCATCGCAGCGATGAGTTCGTGTCCATTTCCACCAAGGCCGAGCAGGACCTGCGCGACTTGCTGGGCATCCCGTCCGACTACAAAGTGCTGTTCCTGCAGGGTGGCGCGAGCCAGCAGTTCGCCCAGTTGCCGCTGAACTTGCTTCCAGAAGAGGGTACTGCCGACTATATCGATACCGGTATCTGGTCGCAGAAGGCCATTGAAGAAGCTTCGCGCTACGGCCACATCAATGTTGCCGGTACTGCCAAGCCTTACGACTACTTCGCGATTCCAGGTCAGAACGAATGGAAGCTGTCTGCGAATGCGGCCTACGTGCACTACGTGCAGAACGAGACCATCGGCGGCCTGGAGTTCGATTGGGTGCCTGAGGTCGGTGACGTCCCGCTGGTGTGCGACATGTCTTCGGACATCCTCTCGCGGCCTATCGATGTATCCCGCTACGGCATGATCTACGCCGGCGCCCAGAAGAACATCGGCCCGAGCGGCATCCTGGTCAATATCATCCGTGAAGACCTGCTGGGTCGCGCCCGCTCGCTGTGCCCGACCATGCTCAACTACAAGGTCGCAGCCGACAACGGTTCGATGTACAACACTCCGCCAACCCTGGCCTGGTATTTGTCTGGCCTGGTGTTCGAGTGGCTGAAAGAGCAGGGCGGTGTGGCCGCCATGGGCAAGCTCAACGAAGAGAAAAAGCGCACGCTTTATGACTTCATCGACGCCAGTGGCCTGTACAGCAACCCGATCAACCTGACGGATCGCTCGTGGATGAACGTGCCGTTCCGCCTGGCGGACGACCGTCTGGACAAGCCATTTTTGGTGGGCGCCGAGGAGCGTGGGCTGTTGAATCTCAAGGGTCACCGCTCGGTAGGCGGCATGCGCGCTTCCATCTATAACGCCGTCGACCTCAATGCCGTCAAGGCGTTGGTGGCCTACATGGCAGAGTTTGAAAAGGAACACGGCTAATGTCTGAGCAAGAACTCAAGGCCCTGCGCGTGCGTATTGACAGCCTGGACGAGAAAGTCCTGGAACTGATCAGTGAGCGCGCGCGCTGCGCCCAGGAAGTGGCGCGGGTGAAAATGGCTTCCCTGGCTGAAGGCGAAGTACCGGTGTTCTACCGTCCGGAGCGTGAGGCCCAGGTGCTCAAGCGAGTGATGGAGCGCAACCAGGGGCCACTGGGCAACGAAGAGATGGCGCGGTTGTTCCGCGAAATCATGTCGTCGTGCCTGGCCCTGGAGCAGCCATTGAAAGTGGCCTATCTGGGCCCTGAAGGTACCTTCACCCAGGCCGCAGCCATGAAGCACTTTGGTCATGCTGTGATCAGCAAGCCGATGGCCGCAATCGATGAAGTCTTCCGTGAAGTAGCTGCCGGTGCGGTGAACTTTGGCGTGGTGCCGGTGGAAAACTCCACCGAAGGCGCGGTCAACCACACCCTCGACAGCTTCCTTGAGCACGACATGGTGATCTGTGGCGAAGTCGAGCTGCGTATCCACCACCACTTGCTGGTGGGTGAGAACACCAAGACCGACAGCATCAGCCGTATCTATTCCCATGCCCAGTCCCTGGCCCAGTGCCGCAAGTGGCTGGACGCCCATTACCCGAATGTCGAGCGCGTGGCGGTGTCCAGCAACGCCGAGGCGGCGAAGCGGGTCAAGGGTGAGTGGAATTCGGCTGCGATCGCCGGTGACATGGCTGCCGGCTTGTACGGCTTGACGCGCCTGGCTGAAAAAATCGAAGACCGTCCGGACAACTCCACGCGCTTCCTGATGATCGGCAGCCAGGAAGTGCCGCCGACCGGCGACGACAAAACGTCGATCATCGTCTCCATGAGCAACAAGCCCGGCGCGCTCCACGAGTTGCTGGTGCCGTTCCACGACAACGGGATTGACCTGACGCGCATCGAGACGCGTCCTTCGCGCAGTGGTAAGTGGACGTATGTGTTCTTTATCGACTTCGTCGGCCATCACCGTGACCCGCTGGTCAAGAGCGTGCTGGAGAAAATCAGTCAGGAAGCCGTTGCACTCAAGGTGCTGGGCTCTTACCCGAAAGCGGTTTTGTGAGGCTTTAATATGAGTGGCAACTTCCTCGCCCTGGCGCAACCGGGCGTGCAACAACTCTCGCCTTACGTTCCGGGCAAACCTGTGGACGAGTTGGCTCGTGAGCTGAACCTGGACCCTGCAAAGATCGTCAAGCTGGCCAGTAATGAAAACCCCCTGGGCCCAAGCCCCAAGGTACTGGCGGCGATTCGTGAAGAGCTGGCCGAGCTGACCCGTTACCCCGACGGCAACGGCTTTGCCCTCAAATCCCTGCTGGCAGAAAGCTGCCGAGTGGAGCTGGACCAGGTCACTTTGGGCAACGGTTCCAACGACATTCTCGAACTGGTGGCCCGTGCTTACCTGGCGCCTGGCCTGAACGCGGTGTTCAGTGAGCACGCCTTTGCGGTCTACCCGATCGTCACCCAGGCGGTCGGAGCCCAGGCGCGGGTTATTCCGGCGAAGGACTGGGGTCACGACCTGCCGGCCATGCTGGCGGCCATCGATGCTCAGACGCGCGTAGTGTTTATCGCCAACCCGAACAACCCTACCGGCACCTGGTTTGGTGTGCAGGCGCTGGACGACTTCCTGCAAGACGTTCCGGAGCACGTACTGGTGGTGCTGGACGAGGCTTACATCGAGTACGCCGAAGGCAGTGACCTGCCGGATGGCCTGGATTTTCTCGCGGCTTATCCGAACCTGCTGGTCTCGCGGACTTTCTCCAAGGCCTATGGCCTGGCGTCGTTGCGGGTTGGCTATGGCCTGTCGACCGCAGTCGTCGCCGATGTATTGAACCGCGTGCGCCAGCCATTCAACGTCAACAGCCTGGCCCTGGCGGCGGCGTGCGCGGCGGTGCAGGATGCCGAGTACCTGGCTGAAAGCCGTCGCATCAACGAAAGCGGCATGCTTGAGTTGCAACAAGGTTTTCGCGAGTTGGGCCTGGGCTGGATTCCTTCCAAGGGCAACTTCATTTGTGTCGACCTGGGGCGGGTGGCTGCACCGGTATTCCAGGGGCTGTTAAGCGAAGGCGTGATCGTGCGGCCGGTGGCCAACTACGGCATGCCGAATCACCTGCGCATCACCATTGGCTTGCCGGCGCAAAACAGCCGCTTCCTTGAGGCGTTGGCCAAGGTTCTGGCTCGTGATTGATGTCACTGTATCGCAGCCTGCTGTGCCCATGATCGGTCGCCTGGTGGTGGTCGGCCTGGGATTGATCGGTGGGTCCTTCGCCAAGGGCCTGCGGGAAAGTGGCCTGTGCGGCGAAGTAGTCGGCGTGGACCTGGACCCGCAATCGCGCCAGTTGGCGGTTGAGTTGGGGGTTGTTGACCGCTGTGAAGCGGATCTGGCAGTGGCCTGTCAGGGCGCCGATGTCATTCAGTTGGCGGTGCCGATCCTGGCCATGGAGAAGTTGTTGGCAGTGTTGGCCAGCATGGATCTGGGCCAGGCAATCCTGACTGACGTCGGCAGCGCCAAGGGTAATGTGGTGCGCGCGGCGCGGCTGGCCTTTGGTGGCATGCCGGCGCGGTTCGTGCCGGGGCATCCGATCGCCGGGTCTGAACAGAGCGGGGTAGAGGCGTCCAACACGCAGCTGTTCCGTCGGCACAAGGTGATTCTGACGCCGCTGGATGAAACCGATCCCGCAGCATTGGCAGTGGTTGATCGGCTTTGGCGTGAGCTGGGGGCGGATGTCGAGCATATGCAGGTCGAGCGGCACGATGAAGTGTTGGCGGCGACCAGCCATTTGCCGCATTTACTGGCGTTTGGCTTGGTGGACTCTTTGGCCAAGCGCAACGAGAACCTCGAGATTTTCCGTTACGCCGCCGGTGGTTTCCGCGATTTCACCCGTATCGCCGGCAGCGACCCGGTGATGTGGCACGACATCTTCCTGGCCAATCGCGAGGCGGTGTTGCGCACCCTGGATACCTTTCGCAGCGATCTCGACGCCTTGCGCGACGCGGTCGATGCCGCAGATGGGCATCAATTGTTGGGCGTGTTCACCCGTGCGCGGGTAGCGCGCGAGCATTTCAGCAAGATTCTGGCGCGTCGAGCCTATGTGGACGCGTCCGTGAATGCCCACGACCTGGTTTTTCTCGCCAGCCCGGGCGGGCGCCTGAGCGGGCGTATCCGGGTGCCGGGGGATAAATCGATTTCCCATCGCTCGATCATGCTCGGCTCCCTGGCAGACGGCATTACCGAGGTTGAAGGTTTCCTTGAGGGCGAAGATGCCCTGGCGACCTTGCAGGCCTTTCGTGACATGGGCGTCGTGATCGAGGGGCCCCACCATGGGCGCGTCACGATTCACGGCGTCGGCCTGCACGGCTTGAAGCCGCCGCCGGGGCCGATCTATCTCGGCAACTCCGGCACATCCATGCGATTGCTGGCCGGTTTGTTGGCGGCGCAGAGCTTCGACAGCGTCTTGACGGGCGATGCGTCGTTGTCCAGGCGCCCGATGAGTCGCGTGGCCAAGCCATTGCGGGAAATGGGCGCGGTGATCGAAACTGGGCCGCAAGGGCGTCCGCCATTGACCATTCGGGGTGGCCAGGTGCTTAAAGGGCTGGCCTACAAGCTGCCGATGGCCAGTGCCCAGGTCAAATCCTGCCTGTTATTGGCCGGCCTGTATGCCGAAGGTAAAACGGCGGTTACCGAACCTGCACCTACCCGTGACCATACTGAGCGGATGTTGCGTGGTTTTGGCTGCCCGGTGGAGGTCTCTGGCGCTACGGCTTCTATCGAGCCAGGTCATGCGCTCCTGGCGACTCATGTCGAAGTGCCGGGGGATATTTCCTCTTCGGCGTTCTTCTTGGTGGCCGCCTCGATTGCCGAGGGCTCGGACCTGGTGCTTGAACATGTGGGCATCAACCCGACCCGCACCGGCGTGATCGATATTTTGCGGCTGATGGGCGCTGACATCACCTTGGAGAATCAGCGGGTGGTGGGCGGCGAGCCTGTGGCCGATTTACATGTCCGGGCGGCTGCGCTGAAGGGGATCGAGATTCCCGAGGCACTGGTTCCCCTGGCTATCGACGAATTTCCCGTGTTGTTTGTGGCCGCGGCATGCGCCAAGGGCCGAACGGTGTTGCGTGGCGCGCAAGAGTTGCGGGTCAAGGAATCCGATCGGATCCAGGTCATGGCTGACGGCCTGCTGGCGCTGGGCGTGAAGTGTGAACCGACACCTGATGGGATTATCATTGACGGTGGAGCGATAGGGGGTGGCGAAGTCCATGCCCATGGCGATCACCGGATTGCCATGGCGTTCAGCGTGGCTGCCCTGCGGGCCGAGGCGCCTGTTCGTATCCATGACTGTGCCAACGTTGCTACATCTTTTCCAAATTTTCTTACACTGTGTGCCCACGTCGGCATCCGTGTTGCCCAAGAGGCTCAATTGTGAATATTAAAGCACCGGTGATTACCATCGACGGGCCAAGTGGCTCGGGCAAGGGCACTATTGCCGGCCTCCTGGCCAAGCGCCTGGGCTGGTGCCTGCTGGATTCCGGGGCGCTGTACCGCCTGCTGGCATTTGCAGCGCGTAACCATGGCGTCGACCTGACCAACGAAGAGTCCCTCAAGTTGCTGGCCGCTCACCTTGACGTCCAGTTCCTCGGGGCGACGGAAGGTCATCCCCAGCGCATCATCCTTGAAGGGGATGATGTGACCGATGATTTGCGCAATGAACAGGTTGGGGCCTGGGCTTCCCAGGTCGCGGCGTTGCCGGCAGTGCGCGATGCCCTGTTGCAGCGCCAGCGGGCATTCCAGGAGCCGCCGGGCCTTGTGGCTGATGGTCGAGACATGGGCACGGTGGTGTTTCCCGAGGCTCCCTTGAAGATTTTCCTGACCGCCAGCGCCGAGGAGCGAGCCCGCCGCCGTTACTTGCAGTTGAAGGGCAAAGTCGATGGTGTTAGTCTGTCGAGTCTGCTAGATGAGATCCGTGCACGCGATGAGCGTGACACCCAGCGTGCTGTAGCCCCGCTCAAACCGGCGGCTGACGCTATACAGCTGGATTCCACGGAGTTGTCCATCGAGCAGGTGTTGGAACGCATCTTGAGTGAAATCGCCATTCGCGATATCGCCGGGTGACTCAGAAGGCGCGCAGGGGACCAGTCCCAGTCCTGTGTGTCTTCTCTTATATGAACGTAACCCACACCGTCTGGGGTGTGGCAGATGGGCGTATTCTTCGCCCTTATCAACAGGAATTAAAATGAGCGAAAGCTTTGCGGAACTCTTTGAAGAAAGCCTAAAAACCCTGAACCTTCAGGCTGGCTCCATCATCACCGGTGTTATCGTTGATATCGATTACCAAGCTCGCTGGGTAACCGTTCACGCTGGTCTGAAGTCTGAAGCACTCATCCCGCTTGAGCAGTTCTACAACGACGCTGGCGACCTGACTATCAATGTCGGTGACGAAGTTCACGTTGCGCTGGACTCGGTTGAAGACGGCTTCGGTGAAACCAAGCTCTCCCGTGAAAAAGCCAAGCGCGCTGAATGCTGGATTGTTCTGGAAGCAGCCTTCGCAGCTGAAGAAGTGGTCAAGGGCGTTATCAACGGTAAGGTTAAAGGCGGCTTCACTGTCGACGTTAACGGCATCCGTGCGTTCCTGCCAGGTTCTTTGGTCGACGTTCGCCCAGTGCGCGACACCACGCACCTGGAAGGCAAAGAGCTCGAATTCAAGGTCATCAAGCTCGACCAGAAGCGCAACAACGTTGTCGTTTCCCGTCGCAGCGTCCTGGAAGCAGAGAACTCCGCCGAGCGTGAAGCTCTGCTGGAATCCCTGCAGGAAGGCCAACAAGTCAAAGGTATCGTCAAGAACCTCACCGATTACGGCGCATTCGTCGATCTGGGTGGCGTCGATGGCCTGCTGCACATTACCGACATGGCTTGGAAGCGTATCAAGCATCCATCGGAAATCGTCAACGTTGGCGACGAGATCGATGTCAAGGTCCTGAAGTACGATCGTGAGCGCAACCGTGTCTCCCTGGGCTTGAAGCAGCTGGGCGAAGATCCATGGGTCGCTATCAAGGCTCGTTACCCAGAAAGCACTCGCGTTACCGCGCGTGTAACCAACCTGACCGACTACGGCTGCTTCGCTGAGCTGGAAGAAGGCGTTGAAGGCCTGGTACACGTTTCCGAAATGGACTGGACCAACAAAAACATCCACCCTTCGAAAGTCGTACAAGTCGGCGACGAAGTGGAAGTTATGGTTCTGGACATCGACGAAGAGCGTCGTCGTATTTCCCTGGGCATCAAGCAGTGCAAATCTAACCCATGGGAAGATTTCTCTGGCCAGTTCAACAAGGGCGATAAAATCTCCGGCACCATCAAGTCGATCACCGATTTCGGTATCTTCATTGGTCTGGACGGCGGCATCGACGGTCTGGTTCACCTGTCCGACATCTCCTGGAACGAAGTGGGCGAAGAAGCTGTTCGTCGCTTCAAGAAGGGCGACGAGCTGGACACCGTTATCCTGTCGGTTGACCCAGAGCGCGAGCGCATCTCCCTGGGTATCAAGCAACTGGAAAGCGATCCGTTCTCCGAGTACGTTCAAGAGAACGACAAAGGCGCAATCGTTAAGGGCATCGTGAAAGAAGTTGACGCTAAAGGCGCCATCATCACTCTGCTCGACGATATCGAAGCGACTCTGAAAGCCTCCGAAATCAGCCGTGACCGCGTTGAAGACGCGCGCAACGTTCTGAAAGTTGGCGAAGAAGTAGAAGCCAAGATCATCAGCGTTGATCGTAAGAGCCGCGTAATCCAACTCTCCATCAAGTCGAAAGATGATGCTGAAGAGAAAGAAGCCATCCAGAGCCTGAAATCGGCTCCGGAAGCTGCTGCACCTGGTGAGACCACCATGGCTGCACTGCTGCGCGAAGCAATGGCTAAACAGAACTAAGTTCTGTAAGGCTAAAAAAAGGGCGACTTCGGTCGCCCTTTTTTGTGCCCGCAATTTCGTTCTCACAGGCCGGACATGGTTCTCGTGCCTTCTGCGGGCCCCTGATCGCCTTGTTCGACGATTGGCTGTGGCAGGCTCTATCTGTGGGTGCGTGACTTCGCGCTTCTCCTGCGGGCCCTGAAGAGGCGGCATCAAAAGCTTCAGCTTTCTGGTCCAGCCTTCAACTTATGCAAGATAAGTCAATACTCGGGCTGTTCAAACGTCTCGGGTCATGCTAAAACCTTCGAAGCACTTTTCCTAGCTGCTTGAAAAAGAAGGGAAAAATATGACGAAGTCGGAGTTGATCGAACGAATTGTCACCCATCAAGGGCTGCTTTCATCCAAGGATGTAGAGCTGGCCATCAAGACCATGCTTGAACAAATGTCACAGTGCCTGGCCACTGGTGATCGTATCGAAATCCGTGGGTTTGGCAGTTTTTCGTTGCACTACCGCGCCCCTCGCGTGGGTCGCAACCCGAAAACCGGCCAATCCGTCAGCCTGGACGGAAAATTCGTGCCCCACTTCAAGCCGGGCAAGGAATTGCGGGACCGAGTGAACGAAGACGAAGAAGACGGCGTCTGAGTGTTTTTTGGATAGGAGAAACCTATGCGCGGTATTAAGCGCGTTGCCCTGGTACTGACAGTGCTGGTCGCCGCCCTGGCGATCCTGGCATTTGTACTGGAAAACCAGCAGGACGTCGCCCTGTCGTTCCTGGGGTGGTCTACGCCGCAGATGCCGGTGTCGGTGTTTGTTACGCTGTCGTTGATCATTGGCATGCTTGTAGGGCCATTTCTGGGCGTGCTAATCACCCGGAAAGCGCGCACCAAGCACGTATCACAAGGCTGATCCGGCCTGCGGGGCTCTTGAGGGGAGACCGTTTGTCGCCTGGCGATGTTTAAACCCTGCGCAGTAAATTCAGGTTTTTTGCCCGCGGCATGGTCTGCGTCCTGAAAATCTCAGGGTAAGGTGCCCCCTGGTTCTTATGTAGGGTTTAACCCTATGCATGTAGGAATTGCCTTACAGATATGTCAAGTCTTGTAATGTAATAAATAGGTGGCAAAATGCTATTTGTTCTCGATAACAGGCATTTTGTGTGCCCAAAGCCCGGCAGCGACGCTCGGCTTTGCTGGCTGACCTTATAAGTACAAGAAACCCACAAAATCGTCTGCATAACGAGCCCGCAGTTTCTCTTTGAAGGCAGGTTTTTGTTGTGAGTAGTAGCTTCCGCGTGCCCCCAGTTTCCCCTTCCGATGAAATCGACGTTTTTGCGCTGACTCAGGCTGTATGGCAGCAGAAATGGCTCGTTATGCTGGCTGCTGCCGGCGTTGGCCTTGCTGCGGCCGTTTATGCTTTTGTCGCTACTCCTGAATACCATGTCAGCAGTGTTCTCAGGCCTGCTGCAATCAATGAACTCGATGCCCTGAACCGTTCCGACATCTATAAGTTGCCGCCAAGTGCTGCCTTGAAGAAAGTGGGGGCTTCTCTGGAGTCGTACGACACCCGCCTTGGGTATTTTCGTGAAAATCGAAAGTTGTTCGAAGAGTTTGAACGTCCGGGCCGGACGTTGGAGCAAAGTTTTGAAGAGTTCAATGCCGACTCGATCAAGCTCGTACTCCCGGACGCCAAAAAAGCCGACTCCCTGAGTGCTTACATTAAGCTGTCGATGAATTACCCGAAAGGAATGGACGGTGTTGCGATCCTTAACGGTCTCATTGCTTACGCGATTACGCTTGAGCGGCAGCAAATTGCCCAGGATATGGAAGTAATTGTCAAAAATAGGCTGAGTGAGATTGAAGGCAAGCTAGATGCCGCTCGAGCCAGCTATGACAATACAAAAGAAGCGAAAATTGCTTCTTTGACGGAGGCCGACACGATACGTCGCGCTCAATTGCAAGATGAGCTGAAGGCGATTCGGGCGCAATTGAAGACCCGGCGCGTGAACCGCATGGCACAGCTGAACGAAGCCATTGGCATCGCCGGGTCGCTGGGTATTAGAAAGCCAACAACCCCTTCCTCATTGGGCGAGTCCGATCGCGGCGGCTCCTCAAGTATGATGCGCACGGAAATCAATAATCAGCAGATTCCCTTGTACTTCATGGGTGTAGAGGCGCTGGAGGCTGAAAAGTCAGCGTTATCGCGGCGCAAGTCCGATGACTTCACCGAGGTGCGGATTGCGCAGATTGGCAAGGAGCTTCAAATGCTCGAGGCGAACCGCCAGATTGAAGTGCTGAATCAACGGAAAAATGAAGATCTCTTCCTGCGTGATGTAGAGCCCCTGCGCGCGGAAGAAGCTCGGTTGCGTCATCTGAATGTCGATACAAGCCGTATTAAGCTCGTCACCATTGACAGGCTTGCCCTGGAACCTTTGGCCCCTATCAAGCCTCGAAAGGTGCTGATTATAGCGCTGGGTATGTTACTGGGTGGCATTCTGGGTATGGGGCTTGCGGTTTCGCGTTACTTTTTCTCCCTGAGAAAGAGTAGTGGCGAAAAGATGGCTCTTTCAACTGTTCCTGTGGCGCTGGAGGCTCCTGCCTTTAATGGTTCCAGCGATCGGTTGGATGATCGCCGCTGATGTGTGAGGTTGAAGCTCCCGCATTGATCCTGCCCACAGTAAAATGTACTTCTGCTGAGCCCTGAGTTCGGGGAAGAGTTACTCTTTGCGTGGGCTTGACCCTGTAGTAGGTATTGTACTCATGGAGGGGGCTTTGAGGGATTGTGCGACGTGTGTGTTATGCTCATTTTTATGCTGGTCGCAGCCTCAAGTCATCGTAATTGAGATGGCTTCTGAAAGAGGCAGCAGAGTCTCATTAAATTGTTTGTTCGACTGGCGACTGCGCTCTGTCGGCGTCTTGTGACTGGTCGCTCAATTACGTCAGTGAAGTCAGCGGGTGCCCTGGTGGCATCCTGCTATAGGGTGTAGGTCGGTACAGGAGTTGTTACAGGTTAAACGAATTTTCTCAGTGCAATACCGGCATTGTTGTTCTGTTTTCATGGCCCACAGTAGCGTATTGACGTGGCTGAACAATTTTACGTAGGTGAGTCGATCACAAATCTGGGGTAGATGCGGGTCGCTAAGCCTTGGGAAGGCAGGCTTGTTCAGTGCGGTTGCTGTGCAGTGATGCCTACCGCACCGGGTGCTCTGGGTAAGGCAGCCTTGAGGGGTGCCAAGCCAGGATACACTTGAGTTTCTAATATGGAGTTATTGGTGTGAAGACATTGTGTGTTTTTGGTACTCGTCCCGAGGCGATCAAGATGGCTCCGCTAGCCCTTGCACTCGCGGCTGATGAGCGCTTCGAGGCCAAGGTCTGCGTTACTGGCCAGCACCGTGAAATGTTGGACCAGGTTTTGGGGTTATTTGCCATAGAACCCGACTATGATTTGAATATTATGAAGGCTGGTCAAGATCTGACGGACGTCACTACGTCGATCTTGCAGGGTATGAAAAACATATTTGCTGAGTTTCAGCCGGATGTCGTCTTGGTTCATGGCGATACCGCTACAACTTTTGCCGCAAGCCTTGCCGCGTACTATCAGCAGATCCCGGTGGCACATGTAGAGGCAGGTTTGCGTACCGGTAACCTCTATTCACCTTGGCCCGAAGAGGGTAACCGCAAGTTAACCGGAGCTTTGGCTAACCTGCATTTTGCGCCAACATCGACCTCTCAGGCCAACCTGTTGCGCGAAGGTATCGACCCCGGCAGGATCGTAATTACCGGTAACACGGTCATCGATGCCTTGCTGGATGTGGTCAGTCGGCTTGATCAGGATGACAGTCTCAGGGGCCAGGCTGCCGCGCCAGCGTCTTTTCTTAACCCGGATCGCAAGTTGATTTTGGTGACAGGTCACCGACGAGAGAGTTTCGGCGGCGGCTTCGAGCGGATCTGTCAGGCGCTGATGGAAGTAGCTACAGCTCACCCCGAGGTAGATATCGTCTACCCCGTACATCTGAATCCTAATGTGCGCGAGCCGGTTAATCGGCTGCTGACGGGGATCAACAACGTTCACTTGATTGAGCCGCTGGAGTATCTGCCCTTCGTTTATATGATGAGCCGCTCGTATATCATCCTTACCGATTCGGGTGGTATCCAGGAAGAGGCGCCGTCGCTGGGTAAGCCGGTACTGGTCATGCGAGACACCACTGAACGGCCGGAGGCTGTTGCCGCTGGAACAGTAAAACTGGTGGGCACACAAACGGAGCGCATCGTCGAGGAGCTTAATCGGCTTCTGGAAGACCCTGCCGCATACGCGAGCATGAGCTATGCGCATAATCCGTACGGTGAGGGGGACGCGTGCAAGCGAATCCTGGAAACTTTGCTGACATTGCATAAATAAGCGAACCAAACGCTAATCAGGCAGCCTGCGGCTGTTTCGGCCTCGGGCGAAACATGTTGGAATTGGCCCTTTCTTTCCCAGTTCAAACCGTTGTAAGGAACATCATGTCGTTTCAAACTATTTCCGTTATCGGCCTTGGCTATATTGGTCTTCCTACTGCGGCCGTATTTGCCTCGCGCAAGAAGCAGGTCATTGGTGTAGACGTCAACCCGAATGCGGTAGCCATCATCAATAAAGGCAGTATTCATATTGTTGAGCCCGACCTTGACATGGTGGTGCACGCCGCAGTGACTAATGGTTATCTGCGCGCGACGATGGTGCCGGAACCGGCTGATGCATTTTTGATCGCCGTTCCGACACCCTTCAACGAGGATTACACTCCAGATCTTGGGTACATCGAGTCGGCCAGTAAGGCCATTGCCCCGGTGCTGAAGAAAGGTGACTTGGTGATTCTTGAGTCCACCTCTCCTGTAGGGGCAACCGAACAGATGTCGGCCTGGCTAGCAGCCGCGCGTCCGGACTTGAGCTTTCCTCAGAACTGTGGCGAAGATTCCGATATTCGTATTGCTCACTGCCCCGAGCGGGTGCTCCCGGGCCACGTGCTGCGTGAGTTGGTTCAGAATGACCGCGTAATTGGAGGTATGACACCAAAGTGTTCTGCGGCGGCAGTATCGCTCTATCAGATATTCGTCGAAGGTGAATGCGTCATCACCAACGCCCGAACAGCGGAAATGTGCAAGCTGACCGAAAACAGCTTTCGCGATACCAACATAGCATTTGCCAACGAGCTGTCGATGATATGTGACAAGCTGGAGATAAATGTTTGGGAGTTGATTCGTTTGGCCAACCGCCATCCGCGGGTCAATATCCTGCAGCCAGGGCCTGGTGTCGGTGGGCATTGCATCGCGGTTGATCCTTGGTTCATTGTTAGCAAGACGCCGGACGAAGCCCGTTTGATTCGGACGGCGCGTGAGGTCAATGACAGTAAGCCGGAATGGGTGCTGGAAAAGACCAAGCTGGCGGTTGCCGAGTTTCTCCAGGCTAACCCGCACAAGACAGCTCGCGAGGTGACCATTGCCTGCTTGGGCTTGGCATTCAAACCCGATATTGACGACCTGCGCGAGAGCCCAGCACTTGCGATCACCCAGAAAATACTTGCCACTCACCCAGGTCCGGTGATTGCGGTTGAGCCCAATATCGAGGAGTTGCCGAATCAACTGGCCGGTCAGCTCAAGTTGGTGAGTACTGAGTCGGCAATCGCTGATGCCAACGTGATCGTGCTTCTGGTTGATCACAAGACCTTCAAAAAAATCCCGCCCAGTATTCTGACCTCGCATAAAGTCGTTGATACGCGTGGTGTCTGGTCGGCTTGACCGCGAGTTTGCTGGTGTTGCCGCGCAGTCAAAGCTCTGTGCGCTGTAGGCAGGTGGTGGTATGCAAGCAGGGTGATCGCCAAGCGTTAAAATCCTGGCCGCACTTAAGCATCTGCCTGGAATATTGAGGGAAGCTTCGACATGAAATTGACTCAGTCAGTCTTGGCTGGCCTCGTTATGGTTGAGCGGGGCGTCTTTGCTGTTGACTACAGCGGAGTTTGTGAAGGTTTGCTCACCAGGCACTGGAATCTCATGGGGAGAGACTCTAGTGCGCGTTAACGCAAATCTGATCAACGGTTTATCGCTGGTGTCGATACAAGGTGCCAACGCTTTGTTTCCCCTGTTGGTCTTTCCTTTTTTGCTGACAGTGCTGGGCAAAGACGCGTTTGCCGAGTTGGTTGTAGCCGAAGCTATGGCGTTCTATGTATTGACGGTATGCCTTTACAGTTTCGATACCAGTGGCGTGCATTCTATTATCGAGGCCAGAAAGCAGGGCGGTGCATCGGCGGAAGCTGAGTGTTTTTTCAATATTCTCGGGACACGCATCGCACTGTTTGTGGTATCTGCCCTGCCATTGGCTGGCGCCTATCATGTATTTGCTGACGGTAGTTTGACGGTCCTGTTGGCTTGGTTGTGTTTCGTGCTGGGCATGATTCTTCAGTGCAACTATTATTTTCAAGCTATTGAAAGTAACGGCCTGCTAGCAGCGTTTGTTCTGATTTCACGCTTTTGTGCGGTGTTGGCGATCTATTTTTTTGTTGATGGTGCGGAAGATATTTTACTAGCATCGATGATCTTGGCTGGTAGTTTTCTGGCATCTGGCATCGCGGCTTTTATCTTTTTGCTTTGCCGTTTCGGAGTAGGGAGCATGAGGTCCGCCAGTGCTAAGGCAATAATTTCTTTACTTGGCGAAGGGAGGCACTTATTTTTTGGCAATATATCAGTAGTACTCTTTCGAGGCGCAAATGTTCTGATCTTGACCGGTGTTTCTAATACTGCTGCAGTTTCCACCTATGCGGTGGCTGAGAAGGTGGTGAAAAGTATTCAGGCCTTGGCGCGACCTCTCAATCAACTATTCATGCCAAAGGCTGTGAAGGCTTGGTCGTTATTGGCGCTGGAGCATAAAACCAACTTGCAGGCTTTTGATCTGATCTGGAAAAGTACACGTATTCAGATTTGCTTGATGTTTTTTGTACTACCGATTGGCGTGCTTGCGATCTATACAAGCCACATCTTAGGCTTCTTGCCAGGATTTAGTGACGAGGTCATTATACTTATTGCCTTGATGGCACCAGCGGTTATCTTTGGTGTCGCCAACGCGATGTTCGGAGCTGTTGGGTTGACATTGATAGGTGCGCAATCCTATTTTGCTACTACTGTATTTGCTGTAGGAACATCAATTTTTCTGTTTTCACTAACGGTATCCTATTTTTTTGATGCCTTTGGGGCAGCGCTTGCCTTTGTTTTGGCAGAGATATTGTTGTTGATTTCATTTGTATGGAAGTATCTGCGGAAGCCAAAGCATGGATGAGTTTTTGATTTTCAAAGTAATAAATATTTTCCTGGCTTTTTTGTTTTTGTTGGGGGCTTGGGGGGCAAGAAAGATTTTTAGCGTTTGGCTGAATCCTGTCTCCATACTTCTACTTTTTTGGTTTTTTTATACGGTTTTTCCTCTTTTGGCTGCCTTCGAAGCGCCAGTTAGTCCGTTTGCAATTTTATATATATTGTCGTTTTGTTTTGCTTTTTCCCTATCATGCTTTCTATTTCCTTGGCGCACTGCTTTAGCTCGTAACGAAAATAAGCTTTCTGCGGATTATTATTTTAATAGGCCGTTGATGGTTGGTGCTTTTTACGGGGCGGCAGGCTTTGCAGTGTTAATGACTTTCCTTGGTGTCCTACAACAAGGAGTTTCGATTGAGCAGCTCCTGGCTGATCCTATTGCTGTGGGAGGAGTCTATGCCGGGAAACGGTACTCTGGCGAAATTATCCCCACTATCTATGCACAGCTCGGCCTGCAATGCAGTTATTACACCGCAGTCTTTGGAGGGTTGGTATACGGTTCGCGTGGTGCTGCAAAGGGTAAATTAAAACTTTTGCTATTTGCGTTTCTTCCGGCACTGCTTGTCATGTTTTTGCAAAGTGCCAAGGGATTGCTTTTCTTCTCTGTTTTCCTTTTTCTCGGAAGTGTGCTTGTTACCAGAATTTATAATAAAAATTATACGCTGCTAAATTATAAGGGAATTCGTAGTTTGACCCTATATGGGTTGTTGGTGTTTCCCTTAGTGATAGCTTCTTTCTTATCTCGTGGAGTCTATCAACTTGGTGATACGGCTTTAATACTGAATCGCCTCAGGTTCTATTTGGTAACGTATTCTTCTGTGCATTTGCCCGCATTTTCAGACTGGTTCTCTGAGCGCTATTTGGGAGAATCCTTAATGAATTATAAGCATGACACTTTGACTATGGGTTTTTACACATTTATGTCGCTTTTCCAGTTAGCAGGTGATGATCGTAGTGTCCCTATGGGGATTTATGATGAGTACTATGCTTATGGAGATTTTGTTAAAGGGAATCTGTTTACAGTTTTCCGAGGGCTTATTAATGACTTTGGTTTGCTAGGGAGTTTGTTTTTTGCATTTGTTGTTGGGTTGTTTTGTAATTTTGGTTACTGGCGGCTGCTATGCCATCGCAATAGTATGTTTGCAGTTTTGTTTTTTGTTTACTTCGTTGCTATAAGTTATCAAACTTATATAATTAGCTCTATGAGTTGGTTGACGATTCCATTGGTTTTTATAGTTCAGTGGGTTTTGTTGCTTGTTTTAATGAAGGTTAGGGTTTAGTCGAGGTTTCGAGTGAAAATTTGCATTGTTTCAGTGTGTTATAACGCCCACGAGGATGCCCAGCGTTTTCTAGCCTCCGTTGATCTTGCTTTTCGTGCCACTCCAGGTTTGGCGCTTGATGTCATCCTCGCTGATAACTCAACAATCGCTCCAGCGATGGATATTGCTTCCCGGCAGTACGCGTTCTCATTTAAATATCAAAAAAACGATAATGTTGGCTATTTTCCGGCCTTTAATAAGGCTCTTGCCAGTCAACCTCATGGGGTCGAAGGCTATGATTTCGTTGTGGTATGCAACGTTGATCTGGTTGTTGCCGAAGATTTCTTTGCAACCCTACTGGCTCATCCGGTGGGTGGTGACGTAGGGCTGGTCGCCCCAGGTATTTTTTCCGACAGAGATGGTCGCGATCTGAACCCGAAAATGATGCGTCGCCCCAAGGTGCGTAAGATCAACTTTATGCGCTTGGTATGCTCGAACGTTGTGCTGTTCCGCTGGTACCTCAAACTGGCTCGCTTGCGCGAGCGAGCGCGTTCTCGTGCGCAGCAGCGCAACCGTGGGCTGTCAGCCACGACGACGGTCCGTCCGCCGCCGATGTACGGAGCCCATGGTTCGTTCATGGTGTTCACCCAGCGTTACTTTGCCAAGGGCGCGGACGTTGACTACCCGCGTTTTTTGTTTGGGGAAGAGGTGTTTGTTGCCGAACAGTTGCGCAGACATGGTTTGAGCATCGAACATGTCCCTGGCGTGCGGGTTTTTGATAAGGAGCACGCCTCTACATCGCAGGTAAAATTGGATTTCATTTGCGGCGAGCATAAGAAGTCATACGATTACCTCTATACTCATTTTCTAAGAGACAGGCCCTAGCGTCACGGCTGGAGCAGGAGCCTTTTTCAGGGAGCATACTTTTTTCTTATGGCGCCAAGCTCTACATCTTCGAACAGGCGTATCGCACTTGTGTCGCGTTCCCGAGGGGGCAGGGACTGCTATATGCAACGGATACGCAGATTGCCTACAACGCCATCAGGTTTCAGGCTTGTTGTGACGGCGAATGGGTGTCCGAGCCGTTGCTCGACATCAATAGTTCGTGTATTTAGGACTACCGATCACGCGTTTACTTTATGTTTTGGATGGACACCGAGTCTCCGGATCAGAAGTCCAAACCTTTTTCCCCGCGGGGTCGCCCGTGATAACACCCTGTTTGCTTATTCAAGCGATAACAGGGGAAGTGATCTTTATACCGAAGTTTATCGCTTGGGTTGTGAATAATATTTTTGCGTTGAGGGTGGTATGAAGCAGATTCTTCAAGACATGGCCAAGGGCGGCACAACTATAACGGTTGCCCCCGCGCCGCAGATATCTCGTGAATACGTGATCATTAACAGCAGTGTTTCGCTTATATCGGCAGGCACTGAGCGGATGCTCGTCGGTTTCGGCAAGGCATCCTATCTGGACAAGGCTCGCCAGCAGCCGGAAAAGGTCAGGATGGTGTTGGAGAAGGTCAAGACTGATGGCCTGATGACTACGGTTGAAGCGGTGCAGTCCAAGCTTGGCCAGCCACTTCCTCTTGGCTACTGCAATGTTGGTGTGGTGGCCGAGGTTGGAGGTGGGGTAGAGGGTCTTAAGGCTGGTGATCGAGTAGTTTCCAATGGCCCTCATGCCGACGTAGTCAAGGTGGCGAAAAACCTTTGTGTCCGTATTCCCGACACTGTCGATGATGAGTCGGCGGCGTTTGTGGTGGTGGCTAGCATTGGCTTGCAGGGAATTCGTCTGGCGCAGCCCACACTGGGCGAGGCCTTTGTAGTCACTGGTGTGGGCCTGATTGGCTTGCTCACTGTACAGTTGCTGCGGGCGCATGGCTGCCGGGTGCTGGCGATCGACTTTGATGAAGCGAAACTTGAGCTCGCTCGCCAGTATGGCGCACAGATTTGTAACCCCGGTAAAGGCGAAGACCCGGTGGCAGCAGGTATGGCCTTCAGCCGTGGCCAGGGTGTCGATGGAGTGATCATTACTGCATCGACCAAATCCAACGACCCGGTGACCCAGGCAGCGCGAATGAGCCGTAAGCGTGGGCGAATCATCCTGGTGGGGGTGACCGGTCTTGAACTCAATCGCGCTGATTTCTATGAGAAAGAATTGAGCTTCCAAGTGTCTTGCTCCTATGGGCCTGGGCGTTATGATCCCGAGTATGAAGAGCAGGGTCAGGATTACCCTTTGGGCTTCGTGCGCTGGACGCAGCAGCGTAACTTCGAAGCAGTATTGGATATGCTCGACAGCGGGCAGTTGGAAGTTAAGTCGCTGATTACTCATCGCTTCGCATTCGAGGATGCGCCAGACGCTTATGCCGCCCTGACTCAGGATAAGTCCGGCCTGGGGATGCTGCTGTTGTACACCTCTGAGGCTGCCGAACGTGCCATACGCCAGGTACCGCTTTCAAGTGCAGCGACGTTTAACGCTCAGCGTCCGGTCATGGGGTTCATCGGCGCTGGTAATTATGCATCAAGAATGCTTATCCCTGCATTCAAGGCCGCGGGGGCGCAGTTTCATACGATTGTTACCGCAGGCGGTATTAACGGTGTAATACACGGCAGTAAAGCAGGTTTTGCGCAAGCCTCAACTGATATCAAGGCGATGCTGGATGAAAGCAGTATTAATACAGTGGCAATTGTTACGCGACACGATAGTCATGCACGTTTTGTCGCTCAAGCGTTGGACGCGGATAAGCATGTTTTTGTAGAAAAACCATTGGCTATTGAACTCGAAGAATTGGAGTTGATTGAAAAAGCCTATCAGAATGCTGTTGAACGAGGGCTACAGCCTCATTTGATGGTCGGCTTCAATCGGCGTTTTTCTCCACAAGTTCAAAAAATTAAATCTCTGCTGGCGGCTGTAAAAGAGCCAAAGTCTTTCATTATGACGATGAATGCTGGAGCTATCCCTTCGGATCATTGGACTCAAGATAGTCTTGTCGGTGGTGGACGCATAATTGGTGAAGCTTGTCATTTCATTGATTTAATGCGCTTTTTGGCTGGTAGTAAGATTGTTTCGATTCAAGCAAGAAGAATGGGGGATACGCCTGCGGTCGCAATTACTGAAGACAAAGCGGCAATTACCCTCGGCTTTGAAGATGGGTCTTTTGGTACTATTCTTTATTTGGCAAATGGCTCATCTAGCTTTCCAAAAGAAAGAGTCGAGGTTTTTACTGCTGGCCGGGTGCTGCAACTGGATAATTTCCGCAAGCTCAAAGGTTTCGGCTGGCCTGGTTTCAGCAAGCTAAATCTCTGGAAACAGAACAAAGGGCAGGGTGAATGTGCCTCGGCGTTCCTCTCCGCGGTGGCGACTGGAATCGCTACGCCCATCGCGGCTGATGAGATATTCGAAGTGGCACGGGCAAGTATCGAAGCGGCACGGATTTTACGTGAGCAATGAGTCTACTTATTGTTAAAGCTAAAACCGCAGTTGCACTCGGGATTGGTAATCTTGCTCGTGTGCTGACTTACCGGGTTGGTGTCAAAACAGGCCTGAACCCGGTCAGACGGCTTGAGGCGGTCGCCCCAGTCGGCCCTTTTTTCGCCGAAAGCACCAGGCAGGCCTGTGCATTGCCTTATACATCTCAGTGGAATACCCAGGTCCGATATTTCGGATACTGGGTATGTCCCATTATGGACGCTCCCCCAGACTGGCATTTGAATCCTCTTAATGGAGTTCGAGTGCCAAACCCCGGGCAGGAGTGGTGGCGTATTCCTGATTTCGATGCTGGTGTGGGTGATATCAAGAATATCTGGGAGGCTTCACGCTTCGACTGGACGTTGGCCTTCGCGCAAAAATCTCTTAGCGACAAGGCTTTAGGTGTTGGACATCTAAACAGGTGGTTGGCTGATTGGTGTGAGCAGAATCCGCCATATTTCGGTCCTAACTGGAAGTGTGGCCAAGAGGCTTCTATCCGAGTACTGCACCTGGCAATGACAGCGGTAGTTCTTGAGCAATTTGCAAATCCATTGCAAGCGCTTGTCGATCTGATTCTATTACACCTCAAGCGCATTGAGCCGACATTGAGTTACGCGATGGCTCAAGATAACAATCACGGAACCTCTGAAGCTGCTGCGTTGTTTGTCGGCGGCAGTTGGTTGGCGCAATGTGGTTATCCAGAGGGTAAGCGCTGGCAACGCTTGGGGCGTAGGTGGCTTGAAAACCGTGCTGCACGCTTGATTGAAAGTGACGGCAGTTTTAGCCAGTACTCCATTAATTATCATCGAGTCATGCTCGACACGTTTTCGATGGTAGAGACGTGGAGAATAAAGCTCGGGCTGGCCGCGTTCTCCAGTATGTTTCAGTCCAGAGTGCAGGCTGCAGCGAATTGGCTTTATTCACTGGTTGATGAGCAAACAGGTGACGCTCCAAATATAGGCGCAAACGACGGGGCTCGCTTGTTGCCACTGACGGACACTGACTACCGCGATTTCAGGCCGTCGGTTCAGTTGTCCATGGCGTTGTTTTTTAATAAACGAGCATACGCTGCGGAAGGGCTCTGGAATTTGCCATTTGCTTGGCTGCAACTGGCTATTCCCTCAGCTGTTGTTGAGCCGCCGAGCACTCAACTGTTTGATAAAGGTGGGTATGCTTTATTGCGCAGGGAACAAACTTTTTTAGTATTGCGTTATCCACGGTTTCGTTTTCGTCCAAGTCAGGCTGATGCCCTGCATGTAGATTTGTGGCGTGCTGGAGTTAATTTGCTTCGGGATGCAGGCACCTATAGTTATAATACCACTGCCCAGTGGTTGAAATATTTTCCGGGAACTGCAAGCCATAACACTGTCCAGTTTGATGGCCGCGACCAGATGCCTCGCCTGAGTCGGTTTCTGTTCGGTAATTGGCTTCGGTCACATAAAGTTGAACGTGTTATTGATCTGCCTGATCTAGCATCCTGCGGAGCAACTTACATTGATGGTGAAGGTTGTATTCATGCGCGTCACGTTAAATTAACTGATGCCGGATTGCAGGTCAGGGACGAACTTTCCGGATTTAAACAATGCGCAATACTGCGTTGGCGTTTACAGCCGGGAAACTGGCAGCTTGATGACGGTGTGTTGACTAATGGTTTGCATCGCTTGTCAGTGACTGGCAATATACCAATCGTACGAGTCGAACTTGTTCAAGGCTGGGAGTCTCGTTATTATTTACAGAAGACTGAAGTTCCGGTACTCGAAGTTGAAGTGGCTTCGTCGGGTGTTTTGATTACGGAGTATAACTGGTAGTTATGAAAGTTCTTTATTTTCATCAGCATTTCTCCACTCCGCAAGGCGCCACCGGGATTAGGTCCTATGAGATGGCACGGCGCTTGATTGCCAGAGGCCATCAGGTAACCATGGTTTGTGGAAGCTATGGCGGCGGAAAGACAGGCCTGGACAGCCCGTTTTTAGGTGGCAAGCGTAAAGGAGTTGTCGATGGTATCGAAATCATCGAGTTTGACCTAGCGTACTCTAACAGCGATGGCCTGTTGGCTCGTGCGCTCAGTTTTCTGAAGTTCGCTATTCGTAGTATAGGTCTGGCACTGACAGAACCCTATGACTTGGTTTTTGCTACCACGACGCCATTGACTGCCGGCATTCCAGGCATCTTCGCTCGCTGGTTTCGCAGAAAACCTTTCATTTTTGAGGTTCGCGATTTGTGGCCTGAGTTACCCAAGGCTATGGGTGTCATTCGCAACCCCCTGATTCTTTCAGCCATGTCGTTGCTTGAGTGGGCCAGCTATCGCTCAGCCCATCGAGTCATCGGATTATCGCCTGGCATTGTGGACGGTATTGCCCTCCGAGGCGTTGATCGCGAACGTATAGCCATGATCCCTAATGGCTGTGATCTTGATATATTCAGTGTTCCTGTTGAGCCTTGGTTGCCGGTGGGTATCGAAAAGGATCACCTTCTCGCAGTCTTCGCTGGTACGCATGGAGTAGCCAACAAGCTGGATGCTGTGTTGGATGCGGCCAAAGAGTTGAAGTTTCGTAAACGTGATGACATAAAATTGTTGTTGATTGGACAGGGAAAGTTGAAGCCTGGGCTTGAGGCGCGTGCAACGAAAGAAGGGCTGGATAATGTGATATTTCATGATCCAGTTAACAAAGAAAAACTCTCCGGTTTGATGGCGAGTGCTGATCTTGGGTTGCAAGTATTGGCTAATATTCCTGCATTTTATTACGGTACCTCGCCTAATAAATTTTTCGACTATATAGCTGCAGGCTTACCCGTTTTGAACAACTATCCGGGTTGGCTGGCGGAAATGATCTCCAAAGAAGATTGTGGCTTTGTTGTACCCCCTGATAGTCCATCGCTTTTTGCCGACGCATTAGTAGAGGCAGCAGATGCTCGTAATGATCTGAAGGCCAAAGGCTTGCGAGGGCGGGAATTGGCTGTGCGAGAGTTTGACCGTCGAAAATTGGCAGATCGATTTGTTGATTGGCTGGAAGGGCACCCCAAATGATCAAGCGCACTTTTGACTTTTTCGCATCGGCTCTCGGGTTGCTATTGCTTGCACCCATCATTGCTGTGGTTGCCTGGCAAATTCGCAAGAAGTTAGGTTCGCCGGTTCTGTTTCGCCAGGTTCGGCCGGGTAAAGACGGTAAACCTTTCGAAATGATCAAATTTCGTACAATGCGAGATGCACACGATGCAATGGGTAATCCATTGCCTGACTCCGAACGGATGACACCTTTTGGCAGCTTTTTGCGCTCCAGTAGCCTTGATGAGTTGCCCGAGTTATGGAATGTGTTGAAAGGCGACATGAGCCTGGTGGGGCCGCGCCCATTGCTGATGGAGTACCTACCCCTTTATAACCGGGAACAGTACAGACGTCATGAGTCTCGTCCTGGAGTGACAGGATGGGCACAAGTAAACGGACGGAATTCGCTGGGGTGGGAAGAAAAGTTCGAATTGGATGTCTGGTACGTCGACAATCAATCTCTGTGGCTGGATATCAAAGTCATTTTGCTCACCGTCAAGAAGGTTTTGGTGCGCGACGGAATCAGTGCCGAAGGTGAAGTTACAGCAGCGAAGTTTAAAGGGACAAAGTCATGATCCGTCTGGCAGTTCTCGGTGCTAGCGGCCACGGTAAAGTCGTAGCCGATACAGCTGAGTGCTGTGGATGGGACCGGGTTGAGTTTTTTGACGACGCCTGGCCTGGCCAACTCCGAAATGGTGCCTGGGACGTCGTGGGCGATACTGCAACGCTTTTAGCCAGAGCGCATGAATTTGATGGTGTAATTGTGGCCATTGGCAACAATTCAGTTCGTAAGACTAAATTGGATCAGTTGAAAGCCTCAGGTGCGAAATTGATTAGCTTGCTACATCCCGACGCAACGTTCAGCCGGTATGCCACGATTGGTGAAGGCTCAGTTGTATTTGCCGGAGTTGTAGTGAATGCGGATGCTAACATCGGCGAGGGCGTCATTCTCAATACAGGATGTAGCGTTGATCATGATTGCCAAATGGGATCGTACGTACATGTCAGTCCCGGGGCCCGGCTTGCTGGCGGCGTATCTGTACAGGATTTGAGCTGGATCGGCATAGGGGCGAGTGTGCGTCAGATGGTTCGAATTGGTGCGCGGGTAACGATTGGCGCGGGTGCGGTAGTGATTGCTGACGTCCCAGACACGGTCACTGTTGCAGGCGTACCGGCTAAAATACTGAACCGCTCTTGACGCGTCGGTGATAATTTGCCTTGTGGTTTAATTAGTTAATGAGGGTGTGTGTTAACAAACCCTTTATTTTTCGGATGAATATTGACGGGTACTGGCTGTGTTGAACTCACCATTTTCTCCTTGGCCCTCCTTCACTGAAGAAGAGGCCAATGCTGTACGTGATGTAATTCTGTCCAATAAGGTTAACTACTGGACTGGCACGCAAGGGCGAGAATTCGAAAAGGAATTTGCAGCCTGGACAAGCACGCACTACGCCATAGGGCTTGCCAACGGTACCGTTGCTCTGGATCTTGCTCTGAAAGCCTTGGGTATTGGTATCGGTGATGAGGTGATTGTCACTCCACGTACCTTTCTGGCCTCTGTGTCCAGCATTGTCAATGCTGGGGCTATTCCGGTTTTCGCTGAAGTTGATCGAGAGTCGCAGAACATCACGGCCCAAACGATCCGAGCTGTCCTGACACCTCATACCCGCGCGGTTATCTGTGTGCATTTGGCCGGTTGGCCTTGCGATATGGATCCGATCATGGCCCTGGCTGATGAGTATGATCTCAAGGTCATCGAAGATTGTGCTCAGGCTCACGGAGCTTTATACAAGGGCCGTCCTGTGGGGTCGATCGGTCATGTCGGTGCTTGGTCTTTTTGTCAGGACAAAATCATGACGACCGGCGGTGAAGGTGGGATGGTTACGACGAACGATCGCAAGTTGTGGTCGGATATGTGGTCGTTTAAAGATCATGGGAAAAGCTGGGAAGCCGTTTATGAGCGGGAACACCCCCCGGGTTTCCGATGGTTGCACGAAAGCTTCGGGACTAACTGGAGAATGCTTGAGGTTCAGGCCGTAGTTGGTCGAATTCAACTTGAGCGAATGACGGACTGGCATGCTTCTCGCCTGGCTAACTCCGAGAGAATATGGAGTTGCGCTCGTCAATTGTCGGGATTACGTGTGCCATTGCTCCCTGAGGGTAGCGTTCATGCTGCGTATAAATGCTACGTATTTGTAGAACCTGAACAGCTCAAGCCCGAATGGAGCCGTGACCGTATTATGTCTGAGATTTCTGCTATGGGAGTCCCTGTGTTTTCGGGGTCTTGCTCTGAGGTCTATCTGGAAAAAGCCTTTGACGGCACTGGCTGGCGCCCGGAAAACCGCTTGGCTATTGCAAAGGAACTCGGCGAAACCAGCCTGATGTTTCTGGTTCACCCAACGGTGACTCGCTCTGAAATCGATAAGACGTGCACGGTACTTGGCGAGGTGATGACACTGGCTACTCAAGAGTAATCACTTCAAAAAAAACCGAGCAGTACCCCGCTTTTTACCCCCACCGCGAAATAATTTGACTGGGGGGGGCAGGCGCGTGATTCTGGCAGTTGCGGCCATTAACCTACTTTGGTTGTTGCCTATCGCTGCGTGGGTAGTCTTGTCAGGGCTCGTGGCGCCTGTGGGCTGGTTCTGGCCTATGCACCGTTAATTGCTCTGGCGTTAAAGTTCAGCGCTAGCGAGCTGGAAGCCGCGGCCGCAATGCTTGTCGAGCTAAGCTGACGACTTTTTATAAGCCATAATGTGCCAAGCGACGTAGAATGGGCGCGGGATAATAAATTATGGGAGCAGCATTCGGTGGCCGACGGCGTTATGGAAAAAATACGGGCTTCCTTGGTGGGATTACCGCGTCGTAAAAAACGACTGCTTCAGGTGTTTACTGACGTTTTTGTTGTCTGGGCGGCGCTTTGGCTGGCCTTTGTCGTACGTCTGGGCATTGATGACATGATCAACCCGTTTCGTGGTCATTTGTGGCTGTTCCTGGCGGCTCCCGTTGTTGCGATTCCTTTGTTTATACGTTTTGGCATGTATCGCGCTGTCATGCGCTATTTTGGTAATGACGCGCTGATTGCCATTATCAAGGCCGTGAGCCTGTCGTCCTTGATACTCGGGGTTATCGTCTACTGGTACAGCAATCATCAAGCTGTGGTCCCGCGCTCGATCATTTTCAACTACTGGTGGTTGAGCCTGATCATGGTCGGCGGCCTGCGTTTAGCCATGCGCCAGTATTTCCTGGGGGATTGGTTCTATGCGACGCAACATGTCCCTTTCACCAATCACGACGATGGCCTGCCACGCGTCGCCATTTACGGTGCCGGCTCGGCGGGCAACCAACTGGTGGCCGCCCTGCGCATGGGGCGTTTGATGCGCCCAGTGGCCTTTATCGACGACGACCTGAGTATCTCTGACCGCGTTATTGCCGGCTTGCATGTTTACAAGCCCAAGCATATCCAGCGAATGATCGATACCACCGGCGCTCAAGAGATTCTGCTCGCTATTCCTTCATCCAATCGTGGGCGCCGTCGGGAAGTCCTCGGGTTCCTGGAAGGCTTTCCGTTGCATGTACGCAGTGTTCCCGGTTTCATGGACCTGGCCAGCGGCCGGGTCAAGGTAGACGACATCCAGGAAGTTGATATCGCCGACTTGCTGGGGCGCGATGCGGTACCGGCACAAGACGAGTTGCTGGAGCATTGCATCAAGGGCCAAAGCGTCATGGTAACGGGGGCAGGCGGCTCTATCGGGTCCGAGCTTTGCCGACAGATTCTGGCCCTGCGTCCAACTACGCTGCTGCTCTTCGATCACAGCGAGTTCAACCTCTACAGTATCTTGTCCGAGCTTGAGCAGCGCATCACTCGTGAATCGTTGCCCGTAAAGCTGTTGCCGATACTGGGCTCGGTTCGCAATCAGTCCAAGTTGCTGGACGTGATGAATACCTGGCATGTAGATACCGTCTACCACGCCGCCGCTTACAAGCATGTCCCGATGGTCGAGCACAATATCGCCGAAGGTGTGCTGAACAATGTCATTGGTACGCTGAACACAGCCCAGGCCGCGCTTCAGACAGGCGTTGCAAACTTTGTGCTCATCTCTACCGACAAAGCCGTGCGCCCGACTAATGTGATGGGCAGCACTAAACGTCTGGCAGAGTTGACGCTCCAGGCGCTCAGCCGTGAACTGGCCCCCATCTTGTTTGGCGACAAGTCCAACGTGTCACGGGTCAATAAAACCCGCTTCACCATGGTCCGCTTTGGCAATGTGCTGGGCTCGTCCGGCTCGGTGATACCGTTGTTCCACAAGCAGATCAAATCCGGTGGGCCGCTGACGGTAACTCATCCAAAAATAACCCGTTATTTCATGACCATCCCGGAAGCGGCTCAGTTGGTCATTCAAGCGGGTTCCATGGGGCTGGGCGGTGATGTATTTGTACTGGACATGGGCGAACCGGTAAAAATCGTCGAATTGGCTGAGAAGATGATTCATCTATCAGGCCTGAGTATTCGCTCCGACAAGAACCCCCATGGCGACATCTCCATCGAATTCAGCGGTCTGCGCCCTGGTGAAAAGCTTTACGAAGAGTTGCTGATCGGTGACAACGTTGTCGCCACCCAACACCCGATGATCATGAGTGCTAACGAAGATCACCTGGGCTGGGAGGTACTCAAGGCCAAGCTCACAGAGCTGCTTGCGGCCGTGGAGCAGGATGACTACAACCGGGTTCGCCAACTGCTGCGCGATACCGTCAGCGGTTATGCGCCAGACAGTGAAATCGTCGACTGGATCTACCAGCAACGCCGTCTCGAACCCTGAGTTCACACCCTGTAACGCAGCCATTTTTGACTATCCCCGTGCATCACCTAAGTTTGAAAAGCAGCTTCGGAAAAGCTGCTTTTCTCACTGATGTCATGGAGCGTCCTTAATGCGTAAATCCTGTTTCTCTTCCCTGGTTTTTGCCGTCCTCACCAGTCTGTCACTGGCTGTCACCGCTGCACCCTCTGCCAAACCGGAGTCTCCCACGCCCATCGCCGCCCAGATGGCCCAGGCTGAGCAAACCTCCATCAAGGTCAATCTCAATAGTGCCAACGCCGGGACCCTCCAGCGCGATCTGTTCGGTATTGGTGCAGCCAAGGCCAAGGCAATCATTGCTTACCGTGAGTCCAATGGGTCATTTACGGCGGTGGATGAATTGCTGGAAGTGAAGGGGATTGGCAAGGCGCTTCTGGAGAAGAATCGCGAGAGGCTGGAGGTCAAATAAACCTGCAGTTATAGTCAGCCTGGGGCCGGTCACTGACCGGCCTTTTTTCCCTCTGCTGTTTCTGCGTTTTCAGATTAATGTGACGGTGAATATCACATTGTCTTTGGCGGCCCCGATCGCCTACCTACCGCTGATGGAGGATTTCACTATGTACAAAGACTATCCCGCCGCGTATCAGGTCAGTAAGGGCTCGGCGTTGCAGGTCGACAAGGGGTTTTACGAGCGGGTTCGTGATGCGGTTGATCAGCGCACGCTGATTGAGCAGTTCGATGTGCCGATCCGCACGGGGCGGGCCTGGAAGGTTCCGGCCGGGCATGTATTCCGGGTGACCACGCCGGTGGGCCCGCAGGTGGGTGATTTCAACGTGTGGAATGCCAATGACCCCCGCGAGCGCTTGTGGGCGGCGCGTACCCGGCAGTTGCAGGGGGCTCATGTCAGTACCCACGACCGGCTCTGGTCGAATCTACCGTTCCTGCGGCCGCTGGTGACCATTACGGATGACAGCCTGGCTGGTTATGGCATTGATGAGCATGGTGGGCGTCTGCATGATCTGCTTGGCACCCGTTGCGACCCTTATGTGAACAAGATGCTCACTGGTGAGGACTTCCACCACCATTGCCATTCAAACCTGACGCGGGCGGTGTTACCCCATGGGCTGACGGAGTTCGATGTGCATGACGTGCTGAATATCTTCCAGTGCACGGGACTCAATCACGACGATATGTATTTCATGAAAGCCTGCCCGGCGCAGAAGGGCGACTACCTGGAGTTTTTTGCCGAGATTGATCTGCTGTGTGCGCTATCGACGTGCCCGGGTGGGGATTTGTCGCTGCCGATGTGGGGGCCTGAGGCACAGGATCCATTGACGGTGTGTCGTCCGCTGGGGGTTGAGATCTATCGCTTGGAAGAAGCGTTGCTCAAAGGCTGGAGCCAGCCCGAGCGTGCGGCCTACAACGGCCAGCACGGGCTGCATATTGCCAAGGCGGCATGGGAATAACCTACTCAGCGATCCTGTGCGTCCTTGGCATCGGCCTGGGCGTTGCGTTCGGCCACGCGCTTGCGCTGTTCGTCGGTCAATTCCACTTTGTTGGCGCTGTCACGCAGCATCAACAATCCGCCGACGATCGAACCGATCGCGACCGCCATAATCAACCACGCATACCACGGCATAAGGCTCTCCTTGAGGCAGATTGCCGTGGGAGAGTTTTCCCACGGTATTAGCTGCTTTGAGTAACGGGCTTGGTCACTGGTTTCATTGTAGCCCTGTTCGACACCGTTCCATGGCCATGGCCTATAAAGGCAAGACGCCAGAGGTTGGCCTGAGTGTAACCGCTCCATGAACCGTACGCTGTTATACGTTGATGCATAGGGTTCGATTGCCCTGCAACGACGTCATGGAGGACATGCTCTACCAAAATAAATCAGTTATTATATGATGGCTTTTTCGAATGTCTCAGGAAGTACATGCTCAAGTGGAAATAATAAGTGCATTTGCTGCATTAATAGCAGTTATGGTTGCGTTGTTATCGACTCACTTAATCGTGAATAAGCTGATAACCCCTTCGTCTCAAGGTCGATTTGTAACTATCGATGGTTTACGAGGGTATCTTGCTTTTTTTGTGTTTCTTCATCACTCGTGTATATGGTATTACTATTTGCAATCAGGCGTTTGGGCTTTACCTCCCTCTAGGCTTTTTGTGCATTTCGGTCAAATGGGTGTTGCTCTATTTTTCATGATTACGGGTTTTCTTTTTTTAATAAGTTGTTGGATGAACGTGAGCACGGTGTCGACTGGCTTCGTTTATATGTCTCTCGTTTTTTGAGATTGACGCCTCTTTATTTGTTTTCCATGGCTCTATTGTTTTTGATTGTATGGGTGCTCACTAAGAACGGGCCGGCGCAACCTGTGGAGAAAATTTTGATAGAGGGCTTGAAGTGGATCGGCTTTAGGGTTTTTGGCGACCCTGATTTAAACGGCCTGTTAGGGACAAGGTACATTATTGCCGGAGTGACTTGGACGTTACCTTATGAGTGGTTCTTCTATCTGTTTCTCCCAGTTATTGCACTGGTTACGGGGCACCGTCCACCTATCAAGTATTTATTTTTAACGGCATTGGCGGTATATATATTTAATTCGTATGGTTATAGACTTGATTTTGGTTGGTTGTTTTTAGGCGGGGCGGGCGCGGCCTTTCTGGTTCGCTACGATCGCTTTACTGCTTTTGCCGTTTCAAAATGGGCAACATGTATTGTGGTTGGGGTTCTTGCGTTCACCGTGGCGTTCTATCCAACAATCTATGAGAAAAGTGCACCGCGGCTGTTGTTGGTGCTTGTCTTTTGCCTCGTCGCTGGAGGGAATAGCCTCTTCGGTCTGCTCGGGATAAAAGTATCACGTGCTATGGGTGAAATGGCATATAGCATTTACCTGCTTCATGGGATTTTATTATTTGTGACTTTCAAGTTTGTGTTTGGAAGTGTAAGTGCCAGCCAACTGACACCCCTTCAGTATTGGGGGGTGGTCGTGTTAATTACCCCTATTCTGATATTTGTATGCGGTTTAACTTTCAAATTTATAGAAAATCCTGCAATGAGGAGTGTCGGCGCACTGACCGGATGGATCAGGGCCAAGAAAAATGTTCGGTTGGAAGGCGAGAGCGCTCGTTAATCTGGTCGAGCTGGCCAAGTCGAAAAAGTTTACCTCGACCCCAAACCCGTGGATTTCCAAAAGCCCATCGATGGTTTGACCGCGCTGGTTGAGTTGGCGGTTGCGCTAGCGAGAGCTTTGCGGAAGGGATGGAAACATGCGCCTGTGGGTACAGGCGCATTATGCCTAGTGCTGCTTCGCAAGACACTCGCGCAATGCTTCGCGCCATTGCGGTTGAACGACTTGCCATTGTTGTTGCAGGCGGCTGCAATC